>NZ_JBICSY010000004.1:0-688919 GCF_043197345.1 Micromonospora sp. NPDC049175
GCCCGGTTACATTCCGAACCCGGAAGCTAAGCCCTCCAGCGCCGATGGTACTGCACTCGTGAGGGTGTGGGAGAGTAGGACGCCGCCGGACAATCTTCCAGTCGAGGGCCGCCCCATCCGGGTCGGCCCTCGACTGCGTAGCGCCATTGGTGGCGCAATCAGGAAGGATGTACCTGTGAGTTCAGGACCGCAGGGCGGAGACCGTCCCCGTCGCTACGAAGACCGTACTGACGGTGCGGGCGGACGCGACCGCGGCCCGCGCCGCGATGACCGAGACCGGCCCCCGTACCGGGGAGATCGCGACAGCGGTGGCGGCGCCCGCGGCGGTTACGCCGGCGGCCGCGACTCTGGTTCCCGTGGTGGTGACCGGGACAGCTCGCGTTCCAGCGCCCCGCGTGAGGGTGGCTACCGTGGTGGCGACCGTGACGGTTCGCGTTCGGGTGCCCCGCGCGAGGGTGGTTTCCGTGGTGGCGACCGTGACGGTTCGCGTTCGGGTGCCCCGCGTGAGGGTGGTTTCCGTGGTGGCGACCGCGATGGTTCGCGTTCCAGCGCCCCGCGCGAGGGTGGCTTCCGGGGCGGTGACCGCGAGGGCGGCTTCCGCGGCGGCGACCGTCGCGAAGGTGGTTTCCGTGGTGGCGACCGCGATGGTTCGCGTTCCAGCGCCCCGCGCGAGGGTGGCTTCCGTGGTGGCGACCGTGACGGTTCGCGCTCGGGTGCCCCGCGCGAGGGTGGCTTCCGGGGTGGCGACCGTGAGGGTGGCTTCCGTGGCGGCGACCGCCGTGAGGGCGGCTATCAGGGTGGCGATCGCACCCGTTCCGGCCCCTCCCGTGAGGGTGGCTTCCGGGGCGGGGACCGCGAGGGTGGCTTCCGTGGCGGCGAGCGTCGCGAGGGTGGCTTCCGCGAGGGATCCCGACCTGGCGCGCCCCGCGAGGGCGGCGGCTTCCGGGGCGGTGACCGTCGTGAGGGTGGTTACCGGGATGGCTCCCGCTCGGGTGCCCCGCGTGAGGGTGGCTTCCGTGGTGGCGACCGCGAAGGTGGTTTCCGCGGTGGCGACCGGGACGGCGCCCGTTCCAGCGGCCCCCGCGAGGGTGGCTTCCGGGGTGGCGACCGTGAGGGTGGTTTCCGTGGTGGCGACCGTCGCGAAGGTGGTTTCCGCGGTGGCGACCGGGACGGCGCCCGTTCCAGCGGCCCCCGCGAGGGTGGCTTCCGGGGTGGCGACCGTGAGGGTGGTTTCCGCGGCGGCGACCGTCGTGAGGGTGGTTTCCGTGGCGGCGACCGGGATGGTTCCCGGCCGAGCGGACCGCGTGACGGCGGTGCGCCTCGTGAGGGTGGCTTCCGTGGTGGCGACCGCGAGGGCGGCTTCCGCGGCGGCGACCGTCGCGAGGGCGGCTTCCGGGGTGGCGACCGCGATGGTTCGCGTTCCAGCGCCCCGCGTGAAGGCGGCTTCCGGAGCGGTGACCGGGGCGGTTCCCGGCCGAGCGGACCGCGTGACGGCGGCGCGCCTCGTGAGGGCGGTTTCCGTGGTGGCGACCGTGAGGGCGGCTACCGGGGCGGTGACCGTGAGGGCGGCTTCCGTGGTGGCGACCGTCGTGAAGGCGGCGCGTCCCGCGACGGCGGTTACCGCGGTGCTCCCCGTGAGGGTGGTTTCCGTGGTGGCGACCGCGACAGCTCCCGTCCGAGTGGACCGCGCGAGGGCGGCTACCGGGGCGGCGACCGTGAGGGCGGCTACCGCGGCGGCGACCGGGCGGGTGCTTCCCGGGCCGACGACCGGCCGCGTCGCGAGGGCGAGTTCCGCCGCGACGACCGTGCTGGCGGCTCCGACTCGTTCGACGGTGGGCGTAGCTCTGCTCCGGCCCTGCCGGATGACATCCTCGCGACCGACCTTGACAAGGACGTCCGCGCTGAGCTGCTCTCGCTGAACAAGCCGGTCGCCGAGACGGTGGCCCGGCACCTGGTCGCGACCGGTCAGCTGATCGACGAGAACCCGGCCGAGGCGCTGGCGCACGCGCTGGCCGCCCGGCGGCTCGCGTCGCGCATCTCCGCGGTCCGCGAGGCCGTAGGCCTGGCCGCGTACCACGCGGGGGAGTGGCAGTCGGCGATCGCCGAGCTGCGCACGTACCACCGGATGAGCGGTCTGCAGAGTCACCTGGCCGTGCTGGCCGACTGCGAACGGGCGCTCGGCCGGCCGGAGCGTGCCATCGACCTGTTCCGCGGCGCTGACCGGGAGAAGTTGGACCAGGCCGTCGCCATCGAGCTGCTGATCGTCGCCGCGGGTGCCCGGGGTGACCTCGGGCAGAAGGACGCCGCGGTCGCGATGCTCCAGGTACCGGACCTCACCAGCGAGGCCACGGTGCCGTGGACGGCTCGGCTGCGGTACGCCTACGCCGACGCGCTGCTCGCCGTGGGCCGACGTGAGGAGGCCCGCGAGTGGTTCTCCCGTGCCGCTGACGTGGACACCGAGGGCGAGACCGATGCCGCCGAGCGGCTGCTCGAACTCGACGGCGTGGTCATCGAGGGCGACGACGAGGACGAGGCCGCCGAGGAGATCGCCGCGGGCCCGGGTACTCCCGGAGCGGTTCCGGCCGAACCGGACGCCGACCTGACCGGCGGGAACGACGACGACCGCGACGACGAAGACGACGACGACCGCGACGACGACGACCGCGACGACGACGAGGATGAGGACTTCGACGACGAGGACGACGACGTCGAGGACCACGAGGACGACGACGTCGAGGATGACGACGAGGACGAGGACTTCGACGACGACGAGCAGGACGGTGCTGTCGGCCGTCCTGGCGACGACGAGGACTCCGTCGACGAGGACGAGGACCGTCACCCGGACGAGGCCGGCAACGACGACGCGGACACCGCCGTCGACGGCGATACGACGTCCGGCGACACGGTGAACGCCGACGAGACCGCCCCCGCCCGGGGCGACGAGTCGGAGCCGACGCAGCGGTGAACGGGGGCACTGGGGAGCGGCTGGTCGACGGGTACACCCTTGTCGTTTTCGACCTGGACGGCGTGATCTACCTGATCGACCGGCCGATCCCCGGTGCCGTCGAGGCGGTGGCCCGGCTGCACGACGAGGGACGGGCGGTGGCGTACGCCACGAACAACGCGTCCCGCCGATCCAGCGAGGTCGCCGACCTGCTGACGGGGATGGGCGTGCCGGCTCGGCCGGAGGAGGTGCTCACCTCCGCCGCGGCCTCGGCCGAGCTGTTGCGGGATCGGCTGCCCGCCGGTGCGCCGGTGCTGGTGGTGGGTGCCGAGGCCCTGCGTGCGGAGTTGCGCGCGGTGGGCCTGACGCCGGTCACCAAAGCCGACGAGAACCCGGCCGCTGTGGTGCAGGGGTACGGCCCGCAGGTCGGCTGGGCCGAACTGGCCGAGGCGTCGATCGCGGTGCGCTCCGGCGCGCTCTGGATCGCCACCAACACCGACCGCACGCTGCCCAGTGGGCGAGGTCCGTTGCCCGGCAACGGGTCACTGGTGGCGGTGCTGCGGACGGCGCTGGAGCGCGATCCGGACGTGGTGGTCGGCAAGCCGGAGTCGGCACTGTTCGAGACCGCCGCCCGGCGCGCGGGAGGTGGCCGGAGCCTGGTGGTGGGTGACCGGTTGGACACCGACATCGAGGGTGCCCGCCGTGCCGGGCTGGACAGTCTGCTCGTGCTCACCGGCGTCCACGGCGTACCGGATCTGCTGGCCGCGGCTCCGCAGCGGCGTCCCACGTACGTGGCGAGGGACCTGGCGGGGCTCTTCGACCCGGCGGTCGCCGTGCGGGTCCCGGGTTCGGCGGACACCGGCGGTTGGTCCGTCACCGACCGCGACGGCACCCTGGAACTGGCCGGCTCGGGCCGGCCGCTTGACGCGCTGGCGGCGCTCTGCGCGATGGCGTGGTCGGCGCCGGAGCCGGCGCTGCCGAAGATCCGCCCGATCGGTCCGGACGCGACGCACGCGGTGGAGAGCTTCGGCCTGGTCGCCGCTGCCTGACCCGGCGCGTCAGAGCAGTTTGCGCAGCTTCAGCAGATCGAACGGGTTGGCCTTGATCGACACCCGGCGGGAGGTCACCGCGCTCGTGACGTCCAGGTCGCCGCGGACCAGGGCGAGCAGGTCGTCGCTGGACGTGCTCAGCGCGATCTTGGCCTTGGCGTCGTCGCCGTCGGTCAACTCGACAAGCCGACCGCCGGTGATCCGGCCGTGGAAGGCGGTGTCCAGATCGGTGATCCGGCAGGCAAGTGTCCGGTCCAGGTCGATCCGTTCGCGCACCGTCTCGGCGTTGCGATCCAGCCGGGCGGCCAGCTCCTGCAAAGCCTGCCGGCACTCGTCCACGCTGGCCACATCTCCCCCTCGTTGATCGCCACGCCGTCCTCGGCACCGTACCGCACGGCACAGTCCGGGGTGCCCGGTAGCGTGACACCTGCACACCCCGCCCCGTGGAAGGACTCAGGCATGCAGGACGCGTGGCGCGCCTACCTCGAGCTGGCCATGGGCCTCGCGGAGGCGCCCCGGAAGAAGGCCCAGGACGTGGTACGTCGCCTCGTCGGCTCCGGTGGCGCGACCGCCGCCCAACTCCAGGCCCTCGGCGAGGAGCTGGTCACCACCGGCGCCGCCAACCGAGAGGCGCTGACCAAACTGGTCCGATTCGAGGTCGACCGGACCCTCGGCGCGGTCGGCCTGGCCACCGCCGACGAGGTGGCCGAGTTGACCCGACGGGTGCACGACCTGGAACGGCAGCTCCGCGAGGCGCGCGCCGTGGAGCCGACAAACGCGTCGACGGCCGCCGCGCCGACCGTCACCGCGCCGACTGCTGCCGCCGCGCCGGCCAACGCGTCGACCGTCGCCGCGTCGACCGCCGCCGCGCCGACCGCCGCCGGCGGCACGGCGCAGGCCGACCCCACGCTTGCCGCGCGCCCCGGCACCGGTCTGGTGCCCTCCGACGCCTCGGCCGGTGCCCCGGTCGCCAAGAAGGCCGTCGCCAAGAAGGCGGTGGCGAAGAAGGCCCTCGCGAAGAAGGCCGTCGCCAAGAAGCCGCCGGCGACGACCGGCACCGCCGACGACGAGGCCCCCACCCCCGCGGACATGCCGGCCAAGA
This sequence comes from Micromonospora sp. NPDC049175, assembly GCF_043197345.1. NCBI lineage: Bacteria > Bacillati > Actinomycetota > Actinomycetes > Micromonosporales > Micromonosporaceae > Micromonospora > Micromonospora sp. NPDC049175. The sequence goes on from NZ_JBICSY010000004.1 coordinate 5,096, forward strand.
AGGCGGTCCGCAAGCAGCCTCCGGACGACGCCGAATGAGCCAGCCCGGTCCACCGGCCGGCGGGTCGTTCCCGGCCCGGCCCGGCCCGGCACCCAACGCGGCGTTCCCAGCCCGACCCGGCCCGCCGGCCGGCGGAGCAGCCCGACCCGGCTTGCCACCCGGTGGAGCAGCCCGACCTGGCCCGCCACCCGGTGGAGCAGCCCGACCCGGCTTGCCGGCCGGCGGAGCAGCCCGGCCCGCACCGCCGGTGGGCGCCCGTCCCGGGCCGCTGCCCGACGTCGGGGACGACGAGGCGCGGCATCCGGCGGTGGACGCCGCGGTGCGGGCCATGGCCAACGCGGCGACGCTGGCGCCGGCCGATCAGATCGCCCAGTACGAGGCGGCCTACGAGACGTTGCGCGAAACCCTCGCCACCATCGACCAGACCTGAGTGGGACGACCAGGCCTGAGCAGACCGGAGAACCACCCATGGCACGTCGCAACCGGCTGGACGCCGAACTCGTCCGCCGTGGTCTGGCCCGCTCCCGGGAGCAGGCTGCCGCGTTCGTCGAGGCCGGCCGCGTCCAACTGCGGGGGGTCGTCGCGCGCAAGGCCGCCGCGATGGTCGACCCCGCCGATCCGCTGCTGGTGACCGGCGAGGACCCGAGCGAGGAGTACGTCTCCCGAGGCGGGCACAAGCTCGCGGGCGCGCTGGCCGCGTTCGGGGCCGGTGGGCTGCGCGTCGCCGGCCGGCGGTGCCTGGACGCGGGCGCGTCGACAGGTGGCTTCACCGACGTGCTGCTGCGCGCCGACGCGGCCGAGGTGGTGGCCGTGGACGTCGGCTACGGGCAGCTCGCCTGGTCACTGCGTACGGATGAGCGGGTCCGCGTCCTGGAGCGCACAAATGTCCGTACCCTCGATCCGGATGCGATCGGCGGGCCGGTCGACCTCACGGTGGCCGACCTGTCGTTCATCTCGTTGCGGCTGGTGCTGCCGGCGTTGGCCGGCTGCACCCGGGACGACGGTGACCTGGCGTTGATGGTGAAGCCGCAGTTCGAGGTCGGCAAGGACCGGGTCGGCGCCGGCGGTGTGGTCCGCGATCCGGAGCTGCGCGCCGAAGCGGTGCTGGACGTGGCGGCGGCGGCGGCGCGGCTCGGCCTCGGGCTGGCCGACGTGGCGGCCAGCCCGCTACCCGGGCCGAGCGGCAACGTGGAGTTCTTCGTATGGTTGCGCCGAGGCGCACCACCGGCCGACCCGCAGCGGGTGCGGGCCGTGGTGGCGGCCGGGCCGGAGGGCCCGACGTCCGGCGACGTGCCGGACGTGGCGGCGGAGGAGGTCGCAGGGTGAACGCGCGCAGCGAGAAGACCGCGTCGGCCCGCGGGGGATCACGCGGCCGGGCCGGGGCGACGGCGACGGTGGCGCGACGCCGCTCGGGCCGGGTCGGGCGGGTGGCCCGATGAGCCGGACCGCGCTGCTGGTGACCCACACCGGCCGACGGCGCAGCACCGAGCACGCCCGGTCGGTCGCCGCCGACCTGATCGACGCGGGTTTCGAGGTACGTGTGGTCGCGGACGAGGCCGAGGACCTCGACCTGCCCGGTGTGGTGCCGGTTGCCGGCCCGCAGGCCGCCGAGGGCGCCGAGATCGTCTTCGCGCTCGGTGGGGACGGCACCTTCCTGCGTGCCGCCGAGCTGGCCCGGCCGGCGAAGGCGCCGCTGCTCGGTATCAACCTGGGCAAGGTGGGTTTCCTGGCCGAGGCGGAGATCGACGACCTGGACAGCGCGGTGCGCGACGTCGTGGGTCGCAACTACACGGTCCATGAGCGGCTCACCCTGGACGTGACGGCCGAGTTCGACGGTGGGCCGACCATCGAGTCCTGGGGGCTCAACGAGATCAGCATCGAGAAGGGCGAGCGGGCGCAGATGCTCGAACTGCTCGTCGACGTGGACGGGCGGCCCCTGTCCCGCTACGGCTGCGACGGTGTCGTCTGCGCCACGCCGACCGGCTCCACCGCGTACGCGTTCTCCGGTGGCGGCCCGGTGGTCTGGCCGGAGGTGGAGGCGCTGCTGTTGGTGCCGATCAGCGCGCACGCGTTGTTCAGCCGGCCGTTGGTCACCGCCCCGACGTCCACCTTCGTGATCACCGTCGACCCGTTCACCACCCTCGCCGTGCTGTCCTGCGACGGGCGGCGCGTCTACGACCTGCCACCCGGCGCCCGGGTGACGGTGCGTCGGGGCGCCCTGCCGGTGCGCATCGTGCGGTTGCGGGCCCGCCCGTTCACCGACCGGTTGGTCGCCAAGTTCGGCCTTCCCGTGCACGGTTGGCGCGGCAGCCGCCGGTGAGCGCGACGTACACGGTCGGTGGACGGCGGTTGTCCACCTGACGACATGTCGCCGCTGCGGCGGCTGGCGACTAGTGACCTGGTGACAGGCTCCGTCGCAGACTCCGATCGGCCCTCATCTACGGATGGTGGGCCTTACGGAGTAGAGGAGCACATCGCATGCACTGGTCCCCCCGCTGGCTCGCCGTCGGCGCGGTCGGCGCGTTGGTGGTCGGCCTCGCCGCACCGGCGTCCGCCGACCCGCCCGTCCGGCCCACCGGCCCGAACTCGGGCACGCCCACCTCGGGCGCGGCACCCGTCCGCGTCACCCTGATCACCGGCGACCAGGTCGAGCTCGCGCCGGCGGCGCCGGGCCGGGTCGCCGCCACCGTTCGCCCGGGACCCGGGCGTGAGCGGGTCATCTTCCAGACTCTGGAGGTCGACGGCCGGCTGCGGGTCCTGCCCAGCGACGTCCTGCCCTACGTGTCCAGTGGGATCCTCGACGCCAACCTCTTCGAGGTGCAGGATTTGGCGGCCGACGGTTACGGCGACGCCGAGCAGGGCGCGTTGCCGCTGATCGTGCGCTACCAGGAGCAGGCCGGGGGGCGGGTCAAGCCGCTCGCCGGTGCCACCGACGCCCGGCCGTTGGAGAGCATCAACGGCGCGGCGCTGCGGGTCGGCAAGGGGGACCTCGGCGGCCTGTGGACCACCCTGGCCGGCGCGCCCGGGCAGCGTGCCGCCGCCGGGACGCCGGCCAGGCTCGGCGCCGGTATCGCGCGGATCTGGCTGGACGGGAAGGTCCGCCCGACGCTGGAGCACAGCGTGCCGCAGATCGGCGCCCCGATCGCCTGGGCGGCGGGCCGGGACGGTGCCGGCGTGACGGTGGCGGTGCTCGACACCGGCGTCGACGCGACCCACCCCGACCTGGCCGGTCGGATCGCCGAGGCGCGCGACTTCTCCAACAGCGGCAGCGCCCGCGACGGGCACGGCCACGGCACCCACGTGGCGTCCACCATCGCCGGCAGCGGCGCGGCCTCGGCCGGGCTGCGCAAGGGCGTGGCCCCCGGCGCGTCGTTGCTGATCGGCAAGGTGCTCGACGACGGTGGCTCCGGCTACGACTCGTCCATCATCGCGGGCATGGAGTGGGCCGCCCACTCCGGCGCGAAGGTCGTCAGCATGAGCCTGGGCGGCGACCCGACCGACGGCACCGACCCGATGAGCCAGGCCGTCAACGACCTGACCGCCGAGACCGGCGCGCTCTTCGTGGTCGCCGCCGGCAACTCGGGCGCGGCGCGTACCGTCGGCTCGCCGGGCGCGGCCGCCGCGGCGCTCACCGTCGGCGCGGTGGACCGCGACGACAACCTGGCGGAGTTCTCCAGCCGCGGCCCGCGGCTCGGTGACAACGGCCTCAAGCCCGAGATCACCGCGCCGGGCGTCGGCATCGTCGCCGCGCGGGCCGCCGGCACGACAATGGGTACGCCGGTGGGCGACGCGTACACGACCGCGAACGGCACGTCGATGGCCACCCCGCACGTGTCCGGAGCGGCCGCGATCCTCGCCCAGGAACACCCGGACTGGAACGCCGCCAAGCTCAAGGACGCGCTGGTGAGCACCACGAAGGCCAACCCGGCGCTGACCGTCTTCGAGCAGGGTGGCGGTCGCGTCGATGTGGCCCGGGCGCTCACGCAGCAGGTGTACGCGTCGGCCACCGCGGACTTCGGCCGGATCTCCACCGGCGGTGCGGCGGTCGAGCGGACCGTGACGTACACCAATGGCACGAAGGCGGCGCGGACCCTGCGGCTGGCCTTGGAGCTGCGCAACCTGGACAGCGGCGCGGCCGAGACCGACGGGGTCGCCGTCACCTCCGGCGAGGTGACCGTGCCGGCGGGCGGCAGCGTGGCCGTGCCGCTGCGCGCCGACCCGGCGAAGCTGGCCCGGGGTCCGCACGGCGGCTGGCTGGTGGCAACCGGTACGGACGGCGTCGCCGTGCGGACCCCGGTCGGGCTCACCGTCAGTGCTCCGATGCACCAGGTGACCGTGAAGGTGTTGGACCGCGAGGGTCGGCTGACCCTCTCGCCGGGGTTGACTCTCTTCGGTGAGCAGCCCGAGTCGGACTTCTGGGGCTGGTGGCCGGGCGAGGGCACCCTGCAGGTCGAGGAGGGCTCGTACCTGCTGACCGCGATGGTCGAGCACGGCGCCCCGTTGGACGAGCAACTGACCGAGGTCGTCGAGCCGGAGCTGACCGTCGACCGGGACCTGACCGTCGTGCTCGACGCCCGCAAGGGCACGCCGGTACGGATCGAGACGCCGAAGCCCAGTGAGCAGCAGGCGACGCTCAGCTACTACGTGCACCGGGTGTTGGGCAACGGCCGGCAGGTCGACCACGGGGTGATGTCCTACAGCACTGTCCAGCAGGTGAACGTGACGCCGACCAGCCAGGTGCGCCGGGGGGAGTTCGAGTTCGCCTCGCGCTGGCAGCTCGTCGCCCCGATGGTGGATGCGAAGATCAGCGGGGTGTCCGGTCCGCTGGACATCAACCTGATGGGTACGTCGCCGGCGCCGACCGGCCGGCGGAAGATGGCGCTGGTCTGGGCCGGCACCGGAACTCCCGCTGAGCTGGCCCGGGTGCGGGGCGCCGCCGCGCTGCTCGCCACCGACCCGAACCGCTCCGAGGACGAGCAGATCGCCGCTGCGGCGGCCGCCGGCGCCGCCACGGTGCTGATCGTTCGGCCGGCGGACTTCTCCGCGTGGACGGTGTGGCGCCCGATGGGAGACCGTCTGCCGATCCCGTCGATGGCGGTTGCCTACGACGACGGGCAGCGGCTCATCGCGGCGGCCAGGAAGGGCCGGGCGGTGCTGGACCTGACGCTGACCGTGGACAGCCCCTACCTGTACGACGTGTGGCAGGTGTCGAAGGGGCGGGTGCCGGAGCGGATCGTGCACACCGTGACCGCGAAGAACACCGCCGAGGTGACCGCGAGCTACGGCGACACGGGCGCGGGTTGGGCCAGTGAGCAGCGCTTTGGCTGGCGTCCGTGGCAGGAGTACTCCTGGAACGACGACCAGCGCATGGTCCGCAACGGCACCACCCGGCAGGAGTTCGTCAGCGCCGGGGACAACTGGTGGCAGCACCGGGTGCAGCACAAGCTCATGTACCTGCAGTGGGGGCAGTTGGCCGGTGGCCTGAACCAGGCGCCCCGGCGGTACGCCGCCGACGACCGGGAGACCGAGACCTGGCACGCCCCGGTGGTCCGGCCGGCCGTACCCGCCAGCGGCGCGCCGGTTCCCACGCGGACCGGTGACAACCTGGACCTGCGGGTGCCCGAGTTCGTCGACGCCGACGGGCACTACAGCGTGGCCGGCGGGAGTGAGGAGTCGGACACCGTGGAGGCGCGGGTCAGCCGGGACGGGCAGCAGATCGCCGACCTGTCCGGCGGGTGGGCGCCGGTGCCCACCACGGCGGGGCGGGCCCGCTACCGGCTCGACCTGACCACGAAGCGGTCCTCGGACGAGTGGCGCTACGCCACCCGGACCGACACGGCCTGGGAGTTCACCTCGGCCCGACCGGCGGGCGCCGCCGCCACGCCGTTGTCGCTGTTGCAGGTGGACTACCGGGTGCCGGCCGACCTGCTCGGCACGGTACGCGGCGACCGGCCGCACCAGCTCGGGCTGACCCTGCGTCAACCCGCCGGGGTGCCCGCGCCGACCGGTGCCAGCGTGCGCGTGCAGGTCTCCTTCGACGGGGGCGTCACCTGGCGCGCCGCGGCGACAAAGGGGTCGGGTACCCGCTACACCGCGACCGTGCCGGCCGGGCGCGGAACGGTGTCGCTGCGGGTCCGTGCCGCCGACCGGGCCGGGAACACCGTCGAGCAGACGGTGTTCGCGGCGTACGGGCTGCGCTGACCCGCGCCGGGCGGGGCGGCTGGGGCCGTCCCGCCCGGGTGGGGTCCGCCGTCCGGCGACGGCGGGCCCTGCCGGGTCAGAGCCAGCCGCGTCGGGCGACCTGGAACGCCAGCCCGGGCCGGGTGTCCACCCCGGCGGCGGCCATCAGGTCGGCGACGCGCCGCTGCACGGTCCGCCGGCTCACCCCGAGCTGCGAGGCGATGGACTTGTCCGGTACGCCGGCCACGAACAGCGACAGCAGCCGCGCCTCGTCGGCGTCGGGCTGATAGCCGTCGCCGGGTTGGTCGCTCGGATCCGGGCGGCGGTTGTCGGTCGTCGCCTCGGCGAGGGGATCGTCGAGCCGTAACCGGGTGGCCACCCGCCAGTGGCTCTCGAAGAGGGCGAGCAGCGCGTCGAGCAGTTGGCTGCGGCCGATCACGGCGGCGCTCGGTTCGCCGCCGTCGCGGTCGGGCACCAACGGGCAGATGGCGATGCGGGCGTCCACGATGGCCAGTCGGACCGGCAGCCGGTCCAGGACCCGGGCCTGCTCTCCGGCGGCGACGCCCTTGGCCAGGTCGGCCAACGCGCCCGGTTCCAGCAGCAGGTCACGTTCGTAGATGGCCCGGTAGCTCACCCCGCGGGCCAGCGCGTCGAACTCCTCGACGTTCTCCGGGCCGGCCATGGCCAGGGGGTTGGCGCGGCAGAACCAGAGCACCTCGGTGCGTGCCGCATTCTGCAGATCGCGCAGACGGTCCCGGAGCACCCGGGCGCCGGCGATCACCTCGACGAGGTGGTCGACGTGGTGCCGTCGCAGCCCGGAGCGGTATTCCTCGGCCAGTTGGGTGACCCGTCGGCGGGCCGCCTCCAGGTCCTCCTGGCGGCGCAGGAGCGTCGCGCCGAGGGCGACGTCCGGGGCGGTCGGGCGCAGCGGTGCGTCCGGGTCGTTGTCGGTGGGCTGCACCAGGCCCTTGGCGCGCAGCGCCTCGACCTGGGCGACGACCTGGTCGCGGGGTCGGTTGAGCCGGCGGACCAACTCGTCGATGCGGGCCGTGGTGAGCTGGAGCAGGCAGCGGTAGAGCTCCTCCTCAGCCGAGGTCAGGCCGATCACATCCAACACGGGGCAGAACTGTACGGCGGCCGGGTGTCGGCCGCACCCGGGCCCGTCGGCTGGTCAACTGTCGTGCCTCGCGTCTACTGTCGGTGGCTGTGCTGGAAGAGCTGCGCATCACCGGACTGGGCGTCATCGAGGACACCACGCTGCCGTTGACCGGCGGCATGAACGTCATCACCGGCGAGACCGGTGCGGGCAAGACGATGGTGGTGACCGGTCTCGGCCTGCTCTTCGGGGGTCGGGCCGACGCCGGGCGGGTCCGCGCCCAGCCCGGCCGGGCGGTGGTCGAGGGGCGGTTGCGCCTGCGTGGGCGGGTCGCCGACGCCGTGCACGCCCGGATCACCGAGGCCGGTGGCGAGCCCGACGAGGACGGCTCGGTGCTGCTGAGCCGCACGGTCACGGTGGAGGGGCGCTCCCGCGCCCACGTCGGCGGCCGGAGCATGCCGGTGTCGATGCTCGGCGAGGTCGGCGAGCAGGCCGTTGCCGTGCACGGCCAGTCCGACCAACTGCGGCTGCTGCGCCCGGCCGAGCAGCGCGCCGCGCTGGACCGCTTCGCCGGCCCCGCGCACGAGAAGCTGCTCGACGCGCTGCGCGAGGCGTACACCGGGTGGCGGCGGGTGGTCGACGACCTGGCCGACCGGCGGCGCAACGCCCGCGAGCGCAACCAGGAGGCCGACCTGTTGCGGCTGGGCCTCGACGAGATCACCCGGGTCGATCCGCAGGCGGGTGAGGATGACGAGCTGAAGACCGAGGCGCAGCGGCTGGAGCACGCCGAGGGGTTGCGGACGGCCGCGCAGATCGCCCAGCAGTGCGTGGCGGGTGGTGCGGAGGCCGCCGAGGAGGCACCCGACGCGACGGTGCTGCTCGGCACCGCCCGGCGCACGTTGGAGGCGCAGTCGGGCACCGACCCGGCGCTGGGTGAGCTGGCGGCCCGCCTGGAGGAGGCGGCGACGCTCGTCACCGACGTGTCGGCGGAGCTGTCGGCGTACCTGGCGACGCTCGACGCGGATCCGGCCCGGTTGCAGCACGTCTACGAGCGGCGGGCGGCGCTGCGGGCGTTGACCCGTAAGTACGCCGACGACGTCGACGGGGTGATCGCCTGGGCCGATCGGGCGCGCACCCGACTGTCCGACCTGGACACCTCCGACGATCTGCTCGACGAGTTGGAGCGCGACGGCCAGCGCCTCGCCGCGGAGGTCGCCGACCTGGCCGGGCGGGTGTCGGCGTCCCGGCAGGAGGCGGCGATCCGGTTCGCCGAGCAGGTCACCGTCGAGCTGGCCGGGTTGGCCATGCCGCACGCGCGGATCGAGGTGGCGGTGCTGCCCCGCCCGGCTGGTCGCGCCGAGCCGACGCTGTCGGTCAACGGCGTCGAGGTGGGTGTCGCGTCGGACGGTGGTGACGAGGTGGAGCTGCGGTTGCTGGCTCACCCGGGAGCGCCGTCGTTGCCGTTGCAGCGGGGCGCCTCCGGCGGTGAGTTGTCCCGGGTGATGCTCGCCATCGAGGTCGTGTTCGCCGGCTCGGGTGGCCCGCCCACCCTGGTCTTCGACGAGGTCGACGCGGGTGTCGGCGGTCAGGCGGCGGTGGAGATCGGCCGGCGGCTGGCCCGGCTGGCCCGCAGCCACCAGGTGCTCGTCGTCACACACCTGCCGCAGGTGGCCGCGTTCGCCGACCGGCACCTGGTGGTGGCGAAGGACACCGGCGGCGCGGTGACGACAAGCGGGGTACGGGTCGTGGAGGACACCGAGCGGGCTCGGGAGTTGGCCCGGATGCTCGCGGGTTTGCCCGATTCTGATCTGGGTATCGCTCACGCCGAGGAGCTGCTGGCCGTGGCCGCCAAGGAAAGGCGGCTGTGACGCCGCGTATTGTGAGCGCAAGCACACCGGCTTGTGCCGACGTGTGCTTCCCTGGGTAGGCGGCCCTGCTCAGGCATGTCGCGACAGAAAAGCCTGCCTCACATGCCAGGATGGTCACGATGCGTCTACCCACGTTGCGCCGGAATCGGAACTCCGAACCGGGCAGAGTCCTCGGCACCGCGCGCCTTGATCGCCGGACGAAACGCCTGGTCGGTCGGCTGCGCCCTGGTGACATCGCGATCATCGACCACGTCGACCTGGATCGGGTGGCGGCCGACTCGTTGGTCGCGGTCGGGGTCGGCGCGGTGCTCAACGCCAAGCCCTCGGTCTCCGGCCGCTACCCGAACCTCGGTCCGGAGGTGCTCGTCGCCGCCGGCATCCCGCTCCTCGACGACCTCGGGGAGGGCGTCTTCGAGCAGATCCGCGAGGGCGACCAGGTCCGCCTCGAGGGCAACACGGTCTTCGCCGGCGACGAGCCGGTGGCCCACGGCAGCCTGCAGGACGCCGAGTCGGTCGCCAAGGCGATGGCCGATGCCCGGGAGGGCCTGTCGGTGCAGTTGGAGGCGTTCGCCGCCAACACGATGGACTACCTCCGTCAGGAGCGCGATCTGCTGCTCGACGGTGTGGGTGTGCCGGACATCGAGACGCAGATGCAGGGGCGGCACTGCCTGATCGTGGTGCGCGGCTACGACTACAAGGCCGACCTGGACGTGCTGCGCCCCTACATCCGGGAGTTCAAGCCGGTGCTCATCGGCGTCGACGGCGGGGCCGACGCGCTGGTCGAGGCCGGCTACACCCCCGATATGATCATCGGGGACATGGATTCGGTCACCGACGACGTGCTGCGCTGCGGCGCCGAGGTGATCGTGCACGCGTACCCGGACGGGCGGGCGCCCGGCCTGCCCCGGGTCAACGGTCTCGGCGTCCCGGCGATCACCTTCCCGGCGGCGGCGACAAGCGAGGACCTGGCCATGCTGCTCGCCGACGAGAAGGGCGCCTCGCTGCTGGTCGCGGTCGGCACCCATGCCACCCTCGTCGAGTTCCTCGACAAGGGCCGCGGCGGGATGGCCTCGACGTTCCTGACCCGGCTGAAGGTCGGCGGCAAGCTGGTCGACGCCAAGGGTGTGAGCAGGCTCTACCGGCAGAGCATCTCCGGATCCTCGTTGCTGCTGCTGGTGCTGTCGGCGATCGCGGCGATGGCGTCCGCGGTGGCTGTCTCGACCGTCGGGAAGGCGTACCTGGGCGTGGTCGCCGAGTGGTGGGACAATTTCGTGTTCCAGCTGTACCGGCTCTTCTAGTTCCCGACCGATCAAGAGGCTGCAAGCGTGATCAACTTCCGCTACCACGTGGTGTCTCTCACCGCGGTGTTCCTGGCTCTGGCGATCGGCCTGGTGGTCGGCACGGCCGCTCTCAACGGCCCGGTCGCCGATTCGCTCGAGGGGCAGGTCACCGGGCTGCGCAAGGACAACCAGTACTGGCGCCAGCAGGTCAACAACATGGAGACGCAGCTCGGGCGGGAGGAGGAGTTCGCCGACAAGATGTCCGAGTTCGTGCTCCCGAGCACCCTGTCCGGGCGTCGCGTGCTGATGCTCACCCTGCCCAACGGGCGCGACCACGCCGAGGGCGTGCTCAAGAAGCTCCAGCTCGCCGGGGCCACCATCACCGGCCGGGTCGATCTGCAGGACAAGTTCATCAACCCGGACAACAACTCCAACCTGCTGGAGTTGGCCGTCACCGCGGCCCGCCCGACCGCGCAGACCACCGGCCTGCCCGGCAACGGGCACGGTGTGGAGACCTCCAGCGCGCTGCTGGCCAGCGTCCTGCTGGACCGGGCCCAGGGCACCGCGCCGGTCAGCGACGCCGACCGGCGGGCGGTGCTCGCCGCGTACAACAACGCCAGCTACCTGACCACCGACAGCAACAAGGTCACCGGCCCGGCGGAGGCGGTCGTCGTGGTCAGCGGCCAGCCGAACGTCGACAAGGACTCCGACAAGCGGGACGAGTCGGTCGTCAAGATCGCCGAGCAGTTCGACCGGACCGGTTCGATCGTGGTGGCCGGCAAGGGCTCCGTCGGTGGCAACCTGGTCTCCGTGGTGCGCGGCGACCCGGTGCTCTCCCAGACCATCTCCACCGTCGACAACGCCAACACCGTGCAGGGCCAACTGGTCACCAGCCTCGCCCTGGTGCAGCAGCTCACCGAGAAGAAGGCCGGCCAGTACGGCGTCGGCGACAACGCCGCCTCCGGCCTGTTGCCTACACTGCCCCAGTGAGCGAACGACGTACCTCCGTGTCCGTAACCGACGCTTCTGCGAGCCTGCGGCCCTGCGGGGCGGGAGCGTGAGCACGCTGGGCCGGCTGCTGATCGCCGGTGCCGGCGCTGCCGCGGCCCGCTACGCGCTGCGCGAGGTACGCGTCTCCCCGGCCGGACCGACGCTGGAGCGCACCAACTTCCGGGGCCGCACGGTGACCCTGGCCGCCGGCCCGGCGCTCGCCGCCGGGGCGACCGCCGTCGGCGCGTTCGGCGCCACCAGCGGCGCCTCCGGTGCGGCCGCCCTGGTCGCCGGCCTCGGCGCCGGTGGCGTCGGCCTCTACGACGACGTGGTCGGCGCGCGGCCGGAGCAGAAGGCGGCCAAGGGCTTCACCGGTCACCTCGCCGCGCTGCGCGCGGGACGGATCACCGCGGGCCTGGTCAAGGTCGCCGGAGTGGGCGCCGCCGGGCTGGGTGCCGCCGCGCTGCTCGCCGCCGACCCCCGCGTCGCCGCGCACCCCCGCCGGCAGCGCCACGGCGCGTTCGGCCGCGGCGTCGACGTGCTGCTCGGCGCCGGCGTGATCGCCGGCACGGCCAACCTGCTCAACCTGCTCGACCTGCGGCCGGGCCGCGCCCTCAAGTCCGGGCTGCTGCTCGCCGCGCCGCTGACCGGCGGCCCGCACGGCGGGATCGCCGCCGGTGCGGCCGGCGCCGCCGCCGGCCTGCTCCGCGACGACCTGGCCGAGGACGTGATGCTCGGCGACAGCGGCGCGAACGCGCTCGGGGCGCTGCTCGGCGTCGCGCTCGCCGCCCGCAGCGGCCCGCTCGGGCGCGCCGGCCTGCTCGCGCTGCTCGCCGGTCTCACCGCCACCAGCGAGAAGGTCAGCTTCACCGCGGTGATCCAGCGGACCCCGGTGCTGCGGGAGCTCGACGCTCTGGGCCGGCGCGCCGACTGACGTGACCAGACCTGCACCCCTCGCCGGCGCCGGCCGGTTGGCCGGGGCAGCCGCGCTCATCGCCGTCCTCACCGTGGCCAGCCGGCTCGCCGGCTTCGGCCGCACCGCCGTGTTCACCTGGGTGGTCGAGCAGAGCGACCTCGGCGGCATGTACGTCATCGCCAACACGGTGCCGAACATCGTCTTCGAGATCGTCGCGGGCGGGGCGTTGGCCAGCCTGGTCGTGCCGCTGCTGGCCGGGGCAGTCGCGGCGGAGGACCGGCGGACGGTGGCGGCGACCACCGGCGCCCTGCTCACCTGGACGGTGAGCCTGCTGGTTCCCCTCGCCGCGCTCGTCGTCCTGTTCGCCGACCCGATCATCTCGCTGATCAGTGCGGGACGATCGGCGTCGGAACTCGCCGCCGGCGCGCGGATGCTGCGCGTGTTCGCCCCGCAGTTGCCGCTCTACGGCATCGGCATCGTGCTCACCGGCGTCCTGCAGGCACACCGACGCTTCGCCTGGCCCGTCATCGCGCCGCTGTTGTCCAGCCTCACCGTGGTCGTCGTCTACGTGGCCTTCGGCGCCGCGCAGGGGCGGGGCGTGTCGGTGGCCCAGGTCGGCCGCAGCGGCGAACTGCTCCTCTCCGGCGGCACCACCCTGGGCGTGGTCGTGCTGTCGCTCTCGCTGCTGATCCCGTTGCGGCGGCTGCGGGTGCGACCCCGGTTCGGGTACGCGTTTACCGCCGACGCGCGGGCGCGGATCGGCGGGCTCGCCACGGCCGGCGCGGTGACGGTGGCCGCACAGCAGGTCGCGCTCCTGGTGGTCCTGAACCGGGTCTCCGGCGGCCCCACCGGTTCCCCCCAGGTGTTCAACCTTGCCCAGGCGATCTACCTGCTTCCGTGGGCGGTCCTCGCCGTGCCGTTGGCGGTGGCGTCCTATCCCACGCTGGCCACCGCCAGCGCCGAAGGTGACGAGGACGGCTATCGGCGGACCCTCTCCGGTGCGGTACGTGGCGTGTTGCTCTTCAGTTGCCTGGGCGTCGCGGCGTTGATCGGCACCGCGCAGCCCATCGCTGCCCTCTTCTATCCGGATAATCCGGCGTCCACGGCCGCGGCCATCAGCGGGTTCGCGCCGGGTCTGCTCGGCTACGGGTTGTTCGCGGTTCTGTCCCGCGCGCTCTACGCGCGCGGCGACACCCGGTCGGCGACGGTGGCGATCACCGTCGGCTGGCTGGTGGTCCCGGCCGTGGCGCTGCCGCTCGGTGCGGTGCTGCCGCTGCGGGACCGGGTGCTCGCGGTGACCTCCGCGAACTCGGTGGGGATGCTCGTCCTCGGGGCGTTGCTGCTCCTGGCGGTGGCGCGTAGCGCCGGCCGTCTGGCGTTGGCCGGCGCGGCCCGGGCCGGGGCGGCTGGTGGCCTCGCCGGTGTGCTCGCCGCGCTCGCCGGGTGGGGCCTCACCCGCTGGCTCGACACACCGGGCGGCGGCACCCCGACGATCGCGGCGGCACTCGGTCAGGGCATGCTGTCCGGGGTTCTGGTCGGGGCGGTGTTCCTCGCTGTGGTCTGGTTCGTCGACCGGCGGGATGTGCAACCGCTGCTCGCCGGGGTGCTGCGGCGTCTGGGTCGGCGGGGGCCACGGGGCGGGGGCGACGGATCGACGTCGGCCTCCGCGCGGCGGGGCGACGGGAAGGAGACGGCAGCGCGATGACTGAAGCAGCTCTGCCGATCGGCTGGTCGGGCAGCGTCGCGTTGGTGCTCGCGTCCAGCACCGGCGGGGTCGGCCAGCACGTCCGCTCGGCGGCGCGGGGCCTCGTCGCGGGCGGCGCGACGGTCCTGGTCTGCGGGCCGGCCGCCACCCAGGAGCAGTTCGACTTCACGAGTGTGGGCGCGCGTTTCGAGCCGGTGGAGATCCCGGCCAGCCCGACGCCGGCCGACGCCCGTGCGGTGCTGACCCTGCGGCGGGTGCTCTCCGCCGCCGGTGTCGACGCGGTGCACGCGCACGGCCTGCGTGCCGGGTTGGTCGCCGTGCTGGCCCGTCCCGCCGCCCCGCTGATCGTCACCTGGCACAACGCGGTGCTCGCCGGCGGACTGCGGGGCGCGATGTCCCGTCTCGCGGAACGAGCGGTGGCCCGCGGCGCCCGGGTGGCCCTGGGCGCCTCCGCGGATCTGGTGGCCCGGGCCACGGCGCTGGGCGCCACCGATGCCCGACTCGCCCCGGTCGCCGCGCCCACCCTGCCCGCGCCGCGCCGACGCCCGGCGGCGGTACGCGCCGAGTTCGGCGTACGCCCGGACCAGCCGTTGATCGTCTCGGTCGGCCGGCTGCACCCGCAGAAGCGCTACGACGTGCTGATCGACGCGGCGGCCCGTTGGCGTACGCGTACCCCGCCGCCGGTGGTGGTGATCGCGGGCAGTGGCCCGGCCTACCTGCCGCTGGCCGCCCGGACCTCCGCGGCCCGTGCGCCGGTGACCCTGCTGGGGCACCGCACCGACGTGGCCGACCTGCTCGCCGGCGCCGACCTCGCGGTGGTGACGAGCGACTGGGAGGCCCGGCAGCTGTTTGCCCAGGAGGCGTTGCGCGCGGGCGTACCCCTTGTCGCCACCGCTGTCGGTGGGCTGCCGGAGCTGGTCGGCGACGCCGCCGCGCTGGTCCCCGCCGGTGACGTGGACGCGGTCGACGCGGCGGTACGCGCGCTGCTGGACGACCCGGCCGCGCGGGCCGAGTTGGGTCGGCGGGGCGCCGAACGGGCGGCGACGTGGCCGACCGAGGCGGACACCGTGGCCGCGCTGGCCGATCTCTACGCCGAGTTGGCCGGGCAACCCACTCCTCCGGCGGCCACCCCCGACTCCGACGCCCCGAGAACGGGACACCGGTGATGCTGCGCCGAATCGCCCCCGCCCTGTTGACCGTGCTCGTGGTGGCGCTCGGCGTCACCGCGCTGGCCGCCCGCCCACCGCAGAGCGTCCCGCAACGCTCCGCCGACTTCGTGGTGCTCGCCGGGATCGCCGGGCTGCGCTGGGAGGACGTCGATCCGCAGAGCACCCCGACGCTGTGGCGGATGGCCCAGGACGGATCGATCGGCTCGCTGTCGGTGCGTTCCGCGCACCGACCCACCTGCCCGGTGGACGGCTGGCTGACCCTGGGCGCGGGCAGCTTCGCCGCGTGGAACGGCAGCCGGCCGCCCGAGGGCTGTCCGCCGGCCGGAGTGGCCGTGGAACAACCCGACGGCATCGGCGCGAACCTGCCCGACCAGGAGAGCGTGGTGCAGCACAACCAGCAGCGCCTGTCCTGGGGTGCCATGCCCGGTTCGCTGTCGGAGTCGGTCCGCTGCTCCGTGGCCGTGGGCCCGGGCGCGGCGGTGGCGGCCGCCCGACCGTTCGGCCGCGTCGACAGGTACGCCTCGGCGCTGCCGGCCGACCCGCGGATGCTGCTCGGCTCGTGTGTGCTGAGCATCGTCGACCTCGGCACGGTCGAGGGGACCGACCCCGCGTCACGCGCCGGGCAGGCCCGCGCGGCGGACGCCCAGTTGGCCCGGGTGCTGGCCGCGCGGCCACCGCGGTCGTTGGTGCTTGTCGCGGGGATCTCCGACACCGCCCCGCCGTCGCGACTGCACGTGGCGGTCGCCGACGGTCCGGGCTGGGAGCGGGGGTGGCTCACCTCGGCCAGCACCGGCCGCGACGGGTACCTGCAACTTGTCGACCTCGCGCCGACCGCCCTCGCCGCGCTGGGCCGGCCGATGCCGGAACGTCTCTTCCTCGGCCGGCCGGCCGTCAGCACCGGTGGTCGTCCGGCCGACCTCGCCGACGCCATAAGCGCCCCGGCCGACGCCGATCGGGAGGCGGCCGCCCAGCGGAACGTCTCCGGCCGGTTCTTCACGCTGCTCGCCGGTGTGCAGGTGCTGCTGGCGCTGGCGGTCCTGCCGCTGCTGCGCCGGGCCCGCCCGCACGCCGGGCCGACCGGCCCGACCGCCGTCTCCGGGCGGATCGTGGCGGTGGCGGAGTTGCTGCTGGTCGCCGTGGCGTTGACCGTGCCGGCGGCGCTGCTGGCCGACGCGGTGCCCTGGTGGCGGGGCGAGCACCCCGGCTGGCTCTTCGCCGGGATCACCGGGCTGCTGGTGGCCGCCGGCACCGCGGCGGTCCGGTTCGTCCCCGGGTACGCGCGCACCCTCGGCCCCCTCGGCGCGGTGGCCGGCCTCACCACGCTCGTGGTCGGGCTGGACGTGCTCACCGGGGCCAGCCTCCAGCTCAACGGCGTGGTCGGCTACTCGGCCTTGCAGGGCGGCCGCTACGCCGGGCTGAGCACCGTGGGGCTGGGAGTCCTCCTCGCCGGGGCGCTGCTGACCGGGGGGTGGTTCGCCCAGCGGCTGCACCGCGGCTGGCGGCCCGCGGTGATGGTGGCGGTGGGTGGCCTCGCCGTGGTGGTGGTGGGCAGCCCGTACCTGGGCGCCGACCCGGTCGGCGCGATCGCGCTCACCGCCGGGGTGAGCGTCGCCGCCGTGATCAGCGCCGGCGGCTGGTTGACGGTCAGCCGGCTGGCCTGGGCCGCCATGGCCGCCCTGGCGGTCGGCATCGGGTTCGCCGTGGTGGACCTGCGGCGGTCGGCGGCCGAACGGGGCAGCCTGGGCAGGTTCCTCTCCGCGCTCGGCGACGGCACCGGCGGGTTCACCGTGCACCGGTCCAGCACGGAGAATTTCGAGACGTTGGTCAACAGCCCGCTGACCGTGCTGGCGTTGGTGGGTGGGCTGCTGGTGTGGTTCGCCCTGTTGCAGCCGTGGGGTGGGCTGATGCGGTTGTTCGGCATCTACCCGGCGATCCGGGCCGCGATGGCCGGCACCGTGGTCGCCGCCGTGCTCGGTGGTGTGCTCGACGGCGCGGCCCTCGACGTGCTGGGCGCTGCCGCCGCCCTGGTGGTGCCGATGGCCGCCCTGGCGTCGCTGCGGGTCCTCGGCCACGCCGCCGACCGGACCCGCCCGCTGCCGGGTCGCTCCCGCGCGGACGGCGTCGACGACTCGGGGTCCGGCGGGGTCGGTCCAGTCGGTGGGGACGACGGCCCGACCCGGGGTGGGGGGCCGCTGGGCGCGGTCCACCCCCGCCCGATCAGCGGACCGCCCTCGGGCGCGTCGACGGCTGTCGCGCCCCCGGAGACACCTGCCAACCGCTCGACCGACGCCCCTCCAGCCGACGCCGACGGCCCTTCAGCCGAGGCTGACGCTGACCGCCCTCCTGCCGACGACGACGCCGCCGACGACGCTGACGGCCGCTCGGTCGACGCCGACGAGGCGGCCGGGCCGACCGCGCGCGGGGCGACGCCGGACGCCGCCCCGACGGCGCCCGCGCCGCCCCGACAGGTCGACAGGTCATCGACCGGGGTCGCCGCTTCCTGAGCGGCGGCCCCGCGCCCGGACGACCCGGTGGTGTCGCAGCCGGGGTGCGGCCTGCGGGTACCCGCCCGGGAGGTGTTACCGTCGAATCCCGTGGATCGCGTGATCACTTTTGTTGATCAAGCACGGCGGTCTGCCATGACCGCGACAGACGACACGGGAGCAGGCCTTGGCCCCATCAGCACGGACGACCAGGCACATTTTCGTCACCGGGGGCGTCGCCTCCTCGCTGGGTAAGGGCCTCACCGCCTCCAGCCTCGGCAACCTGCTGACCGCGCGCGGGTTGCGGGTGGTGATGCAGAAGCTCGACCCCTACCTGAACGTCGACCCCGGGACGATGAACCCGTTCCAGCACGGTGAGGTCTTCGTCACCGAGGACGGCGCCGAGACCGACCTCGACGTCGGGCACTACGAGCGCTTCCTGGACCGGGCCCTGTCCGGCAAGGCGAACGTCACCACCGGCCAGATCTACTCCGACGTGATCGCCAAGGAGCGGCGGGGCGAATACCTGGGCGACACCGTCCAGGTCATCCCGCACATCACCAACGAGATCAAGTCGCGGATCCTGGCGATGGCCGACCCGGACGAGGACGGCCAGCTCCCCGACGTGGTGATCACCGAGGTCGGCGGCACCGTCGGCGACATCGAGTCGCTGCCGTTTTTGGAGGCGATCCGTCAGGTCCGCCACGACCTGGGCCGGGACAACTGCTTCTACCTGCACGTCTCGCTGGTGCCGTACCTGGCGCCGTCGGGTGAGCTGAAGACCAAGCCGACCCAGCACTCGGTGGCGCAGCTGCGCAACATCGGTATCCAGCCGGACGCGATCGTGCTGCGCTGCGACCGGGAGATCCCGGTGAAGCTCAAGGAGAAGCTGTCGCTCTACTGCGACGTGGACGCCGAGGCGGTCGTCGCCGCCCCGGACGCCCCGAGCATCTACGACATCCCGAAGGTGCTGCACCGGGAAGGGCTCGACGCGTACGTGGTGCGCCGGCTCGGTCTGTCGTTCCGGGACGTGGACTGGGCCAGCTGGGACGACCTGTTGGAGCGGGTGCACCGGCCCCGGCACACGGTCACCGTCGCCGTGGTCGGCAAGTACGTCGACCTGCCCGACGCGTACCTGTCGGTGAGCGAGGCGATCCGCGCGGCCGGGTTCGGGCACCGGGCCCGGGTGCAGCTGCGCTGGGTGCCCAGCGACGAGTGCGTCACCCCGGCCGGCGCCGCCGCGGCGTTGGCCGGCGTGGACGGCATCCTCATCCCCGGCGGCTTCGGTGTCCGGGGCATCGAGGGCAAGATCGGCACCGCCCGGTACGCCCGCGAGGCCGGTATCCCGCTGCTCGGGCTCTGCCTCGGCCTGCAGTGCATGACCATCGAGGTGGCCCGGCACCTGGCCGACCTGGACGGCGCCAACTCGTTGGAGTTCGACGAGCAGGCGGCCCACCCGGTCATCGCCACGATGGCCGACCAGGAGGACATCGTCGCCGGCCGGGGCGACCTGGGTGGCACCATGCGGCTGGGCGCGTACCCGGCGACGTTGACCGAGGGTTCGATCGTCGCCGAGGCGTACGGCAGCACCGAGATCAGTGAGCGGCACCGGCACCGGTACGAGGTGAACAACGCCTACCGGGACGCGCTGACCAAGGCGGGCCTGCACATCTCCGGCACCTCGCCGGACGGCCGGCTCGTCGAGTTCATCGAACTGGACCGGAGCCTGCACCCGTTCTTCGTGGCCACCCAGGCGCACCCCGAGTTGAAGAGCCGCCCGACGCGCCCGCACCCGCTGTTCGCCTCGTTCGTCAAGGCCGCGGTGACGTACTCGCAGGCCGACCAGTTGCCTGTCGACCTGGACGCGGCGGCGGAGGCCCCGACGACGCGCAAGGCCGCCCGCAACGGCGCCGCGACGAAGGCCGCGTCCACCTCGTGAGCGAGCGCAGCGAGCGAACCAGCAGGCTCAGTGGGGTGCCGCACGCCGTCGTCGAGCGCAGCGAGGCGGCGGCGTGAGCGGGTTGGAGCACCGCTACGAGGTGCGCTCCCGCGAGGAGCGCTATCGGGGGCGGATCTTCGACGTGGTCACCGAGGAGGTGACCATGCCCGGCGGTGGGACCGGGCTGCGTGACCTGGTCCGGCACGTCGGGGCGGTGGCCGTGGTGGCGCTCGACGACGCCGGCCAGGTGGTGCTGATCCGGCAGTACCGGCACGCGGTCGGGCGGCACCTGTGGGAGCTGCCGGCCGGTCTGATGGACGTCTCCGGCGAGGAGCTGCCGGCGGCCGCGCTGCGGGAGCTGGCCGAGGAGGCCGACCTCACCGCCGGGCGGGTCGACGTGCTCGTCGACCTGCACAGCTCGCCGGGGTTCACCAACGAGGTCGTGCGGGTGTTCCTGGCCCGCGACCTCGCCGACGTGCCGGCCGACGAGCGGCACGAGCGCCACGACGAGGAGGCCGACCTCCAGGTCGTCCGGATCGGCCTGGACGAGGCGGTGGCCATGGTCCTGGCCGGCGAGATCACCAACGCGTCCGCGGTGGCCGGGCTGCTGGCCGCGGCCCGCGCCCGCGACGCCGGCTGGTCGGCGCTGCGCCGGGCGGACGCGCCGCTGCCCCGCTGAGCCACCGCCGGTCCAGCCGGCGAGGGAGTACGCGCCAAAGGGGCCCCGCGGTCAGCCGCGGGGCCCCTTTCGCTGTCTGGTCTAGGAGTCGCGCAGCGGACGGCCCTGCGCGTCCGTGCCGCCGTTGACCAGGATGAGGATGCCGTCGATGAGGCCCCAGAAAGCGCCGAGGCCGCAGGTCACCAGGCTCACGACGAGCTGGAGAACGGCGATCTTGGTGTGTCCGGTGTAGAACCGACCGGCACCGAAGGTGCCGAGCAGGATGCCGAGGATGCCCGCGACGATCTTGCTCTTGTCGGAGACGCCCTGGGGGTACCCCGGCTGGGGGTAGCCGGGCTGGTACGGAGGAGTGGTCATGAGCGGACACAGTAGTGATCCACTCGTCGACTGTCCGCACCGCCGCCCGACAGACGGGACGATAATGGTGAAACGTTGTCCTGTCGGCTGAGGTGAGGCTCGACCGCTTGAATCCCGGCTGTGCCGTGACACATCGTCAGGACACCCGGGCACCGGATGCCACTGTGCTGGCTCGCGGCGGCACCGGGCGCGCCTAGACTGCCGCCGGCGGGACCGGTGGACCGTGGTGGCGAAGGGGCCGCCGCGGCACCGAGCAGTCGGGGGAGAGCAGCCCCGAAGAGAGGTGTCTGCATCGTGAAGGTCGGAATCCCACGCGAGGTCAAGAACCACGAGTACCGCGTGGCGATCACGCCAGCGGGCGTCAACGAGTTCACCCGCAGTGGTCACCAGGTCTTCGTCGAGGCCGGTGCGGGGGTCGGCTCCAGCATCACCGACGAGGAGTTCACCGCCGCCGGCGCGACGATCCTCGCCACCGCCGACGAGGTGTGGGAGACCGCCGAGCTGGTGCTCAAGGTCAAGGAGCCGATCGCCGAGGAGTACCACCGGATGCGCGAGGGGCAGGTGCTCTTCACCTACCTGCACCTGGCCGCCTCCAAGGAGTGCACCGACGCGCTGATCGACCGTAAGGTGACAGGCATCGCGTACGAGACGGTCGAGCTGCCCGACCGGTCGCTGCCGCTGCTCGCCCCGATGTCCGAGGTCGCCGGCCGGCTCGCCCCGCAGGTGGGCGCCTTCTACATGATGCGGACCGGCGGTGGGCGCGGTGTGCTGCCCGGCGGTGTCTCCGGCGTGTACGCGGCCAAGACCGTCGTCATCGGCGCCGGCGTGTCCGGCATGAACGCCGCCGCGATCGCGCTGGGCCTGCAGTCCGAGGTGCTGCTGCTGGACAAGAACGTCGCCCGGCTGCGCTCGGCCGACGCCATCTACCGCGGTCACCTGCAGACCATCGCGTCCAACGCCTACGAGGTCGAGCGGGCCGTGCTCGACGCCGACCTGGTCATCGGCGCGGTGCTGGTGCCCGGCGCGAAGGCGCCGACGCTGATCTCCAACGAGCTGGTTTCCCGGATGAAGCCGGGCAGCGTGCTCGTCGACATCGCGATCGACCAGGGCGGCTGCTTCGAGGACTCGCGTCCCACGACCCACGCCGACCCGGTCTACAAGGTGCACGAGTCGATCTTCTACTGCGTCGCGAACATGCCCGGCGCGGTGCCGAACACCAGCACGTACGCCCTGACCAACGTCACCCTGCCGTACGCCCTGGAGCTGGCCAACCACGGCTGGCGCGAGGCGCTGCGCCGCGACCCGGCGCTGGGGCTGGGCCTGAACACGCACGCCGGCCAGGTCACCTACGGCCCGGTCGCCGAGGCGCACGGCATGGACGTGCTCCCGCTGACCGAGGCGCTGGCCTGAGCGGTGGCGGGCTGACCGGCGGCACGGACACCGGCGCCGGCGTGGGCGACGAGCCCACGCCGGCGCTGCGCCGTGCCGTACGGGGCTACCTCGACCACCTCACCGTCGAGCGTGGACTGTCGGCGAACACGCTGGCCTCGTACCGCCGGGATCTGGACCGTTATCTCGCGACCCTGGTCCAAGCCGGCGTCGCCGACCTCGCGTCGGTCGGCGCCGGCCTGGTCGAGTCGCACCTGGCCCGGCTGCGCGCGGGCGACGACGCGCACCCGCCGCTGGCGGTATCCTCCGCCGCCCGCGCCGCGAGCGCGGTCCGCGGCCTGCACCGCTTCGCCCTGCGCGAGGGACTGGCCGGCGCCGACCCGAGCCGCGACGTGCGCCCGCCCACCCCGCCCCGGCGGCTGCCCCGGGCGCTGCCCGTCGACGACGTGGTCCGGCTCCTGGAGACCGCCGGCCCGATCACCGCGACCGGCGACGACGCGCCCCTCGCGCTGCGCGACCGGGCGCTGCTGGAGTTCCTGTACGGCACCGGCGCGCGCATCTCCGAAGCGGTCGGCGCCGCGGTGGACGACCTGGACACCGACGAGGGCACCGTGCTGTTGCGCGGCAAGGGCGGCCGGGTGCGGCTGGTGCCGATCGGCGGGTACGCCGTCGACGCGGTGCGCGCCTATCTGGTCCGGGCCCGCCCCGGCCTGGCCGCCACCGGTCGGGGCACCCCGATGGTCTTCCTCAACGCCCGCGGCGGCGCGCTGACCCGCCAGGGCGCCTGGGGCATCCTGCGCGCCGCCGCCGGCCGCGCCGGGCTGCCCGTGGACGGGCCCGCGGCGGTCTCGCCGCACACCCTGCGCCACTCGTACGCCACCCACCTGCTCGACGGCGGCGCCGACGTCCGGGTGGTCCAGGAGTTGCTCGGACACGCGTCGGTGACCACCACACAGGTCTACACACTCGTCACCGTGGAGCGGCTGCGCGAGGTGTACGCCACCGCCCATCCGCGCGCCCGGGACTGAACCCGGTCGCGGTCGGCGCCGACACGCCGGGCCGGTGCCCGACCCCCTGCTGGTCGGTGGCGTACAGTCGGCATCGGCGCGGACCTCCTGGAGCGACACGACCGGGGTGCGCAGCGGCGCCGCGAAGGACGTCGGACGGCTCCGACGCCGGGTGGGGTCGTCGGGAGGGGGCAACGAACACATGGCTGGCAACGGTGACCGTGCCGAGACCTGGACGTCGGAGCTCCGCGAGCAGCAGGCCACGCTCGGCGCGGATCTGGGTCCGGCGGACCCGGCTGCCTACACGATGCGCAAGCCCATCCCCGAGCCCATGCCCACCGACCGGCACGGGCCGGCGCGCATCATCGCGATGGCCAACCAGAAGGGTGGCGTCGGGAAGACCACCACCACCATCAACCTGGGCGCGGCGCTCGCGGAATACGGCCGCAAGGTGCTGCTCGTCGACTTCGACCCGCAGGGCGCCCTCTCGGTGGGCCTGGGCGTCAACCCGCACAACCTCGACCTGTCCATCTACAACCTGCTCATGCAGGACGACATCATCGCCGAAGACGTCGTCATCAAGACCGACGTGGCGGGCCTGCACCTGCTGCCGGCCAACATCGACCTCTCCGCCGCCGAGATCCAGCTCGTCAACGAGGTCGCCCGGGAGATGGCCCTGGCCCGGGTCCTGCGCACGGTCCGCAAGGAATACGACTACATCCTGATCGACTGCCAGCCGTCGCTGGGCCTGCTGGCGATCAACGCGTTGACCGTCGCGCACGGCGTGCTCATCCCGCTGGAGTGCGAGTTCTTCAGCCTGCGCGGTGTGGCGCTGCTGCTAGACACCATCGACAAGGTGCGCGAGCGGCTCAACTTCGATCTGGAGCTCGAGGGCATCCTCGCCACCATGTACGACAGCCGCACCACGCACTGCCGCCAGGTCCTGCAGCGGGTGGTCGAGGCGTTCGGCGACAAGGTCTACCAGACGGTCATCACCAAGACGGTGAAGTTCCCGGAGTCCACCGTGGCCGGTGCCCCCATCACGACGATGGACCCGGCCTCCTCCGGAGCCCGCAACTACCGTCAGCTGGCCCGCGAGGTGATCGCCGCCCAGTCGGAGCGGTAGCCGGAACGCCCGGTGCCCGCCTCGTGGACTACGGTCGTGCGGTGACCGCGCCACCCCTCGACCCACCCGACACCGCTGCTCCGGGCGAGGTCGATGGTGTGCCGCTCGCCGATCCGGCTGCCGACCTGCCCGCCGCCCCGGCCGCCACCGGCTTCACGGTGCGACTGGCCAACTTCACCGGCCCGTTCGACCTGCTCCTGCAACTGATCGGCAAGCACAAACTCGACGTCACCGAGGTGGCCCTGCACACGGTCACCGACGAGTTCATCGCCTACATCCGGGCCATGGGCGACGACTGGGACCTCGACGAGGCCAGCGAGTTCCTGCTCATCGCCGCGACCCTGCTCGATCTGAAGGCAGCCCGGCTGCTGCCCTCCGCCGAGGTGGAGGACGAGGCCGACCTCGCCCTGCTGGAGGCCCGGGACCTGCTCTTCGCCCGGCTGCTGCAGTACAAGGCGTACAAGGAGGCGGCGGCGTACATCGCCGAGCTGGAAGCCGTCGGCGGCCGGCGGTACCCGCGGGCCGTCAGCCTGGAGGCCCGCTACGCCGAGGCGCTGCCCGACCTGGTCCTCGGCATCGGCCCGCAGCGGCTGCTGAAGTTGGCCGTGAAGGCGATGACCCCGAAACCGGTGCCGGAGGTCTCCATCGCCCACGTGCACATGGTCCGGGTCAGTGTCCGGGAACACGCGGCGATCCTCGCCGCCCGGCTGCGGCGGGCCGGCACGGCCACGTTCTCGCTGCTCTGCGCCGACTGCGAGGCCACCCTGGAGGTGGTGGCGCGGTTCCTCGCGCTGCTGGAGCTGTACCGGGAGGGGCTTGTCGCCTTCGTCCAGGAACAGGCCCTGGAGGAACTGACCGTCCGCTGGACCGGCCCGGCCGACGGCGACACGGAGCTGCACGTCGACGAGTACGCCGGCACCCCGGCCGACCCCGGTCCGCCAGGCGCCGGCCCTGAGTCGGCGGGGCCTGAGTCGGTGGGGGCTGAGCCTGAGCCGGCCGGAGCTGAGCCGCACGGTCCCAGGCCTGAGTCGGTGGGGGCTGAGTCGGAGCTGGCCGGGGCTGAGCCGGGCGGGACGGGAACGACGGAGGGTGCGCGGGATGAGTGACGAGCAACGCCGGGACTCGCTGGCCGACCAGGCCGCCGCCTGGGTCCCTCCGTGGGACCGCCCTCGCCCGCCCGCCGCCGAGAACACCCCCGACAACACCGACGGCCCGCAGGCCGAGTCCGCCCCGTCACCGGTCGAGTCGGCCCCGTCACCGGTCGAGTCGGCCATGGCGTCACCGTCGGATCAGGAAGATCTTGGAGGGAAAGTGCCCCTCCAGGGGCCGGAATCTTCCAAGATCTCCGCCGAGCCGGACGCGAGCACGTCGGGCTCGGAGTTGGGCTCAGGCTCAGGCTCGGAGCCGGAGCCGGAGCCGGAGCCGGAGCCGGAGCCGGAGCCGGAGCCGGAGCTGGAGCTGGAGCCAGGGCTGGAGCCGGGGCTGGGGCTGGGGCTGGGGCCGGAGCCGGAACTGGGGCCGGAGCCGGAACTGGGGCCGGAGCTGGGGCCGGGGTCGGAGTCGGGGCCGGAATCGGAATCGGAGTCGGAATCGGGGACGGGCTCGGCGCGGGGGGAGGGCTCGGCGGCGGGGGAGTCGGGGGGCGCTGGGGACGTACCCCGGCGGCAGCTGGCGGGGCGGCGGCGGGTGACCGTCGCGCCGGAGCCTGCGCCCGAGATGTCCGACACCGAGCTGCGCGGCGCCCTGGAGGCGATCCTGCTGGTGGTCGACGAGCCGGTCAGTGAGCTGGTCCTGGCGCAGGTGCTGGAGCAGCCTGCCGAACGGGTCGGGCCGGTGCTCGACGAGATCGCCGCCGGCTACACCGCGGCCGGGTACGGGTTCGAGTTGCGCCGGGCGGCCGGCGGGTGGCGGCTGTACACCCGGCCGGAATACGCTACGTACGTTGAACGGTTCGTGTTGGACGGGCAGTCCGTGCGGCTGACCCAGGCGGCGTTGGAGACGCTCGCCGTGGTCGCCTACAAGCAGCCGGTGACCCGTTCGCGAATCTCAGCCATCCGGGGTGTGAACGTCGACGGGGTCATCCGTACGCTGGTCACCCGCGGCCTCGTCGAGGAGTGCGGCACCGAAACGGACAGCGGGGCGTTCCTCTACCGGACCACCACGTTGTTCCTGGAGAAGCTCGGGTTGAACACCGTTGCCGAGCTGCCGCCCCTCGCACCCTTCCTGCCCGACGACGTAGAAGAGCTTGCTGATGCGACCCGATAACCGTTCCCCCAAACCCGACGCCCCTGTCTTCGAGGGGGCTGAGCGCCTGCAGAAGGTGCTCGCCGCCGCTGGCGTGGGTTCCCGGCGTGCCTGCGAGGACCTGATCTTCCGCCGCCGGGTCACCGTGGACGGGCGGGTCGCCAAGCTCGGCGACAAGGTCGACCCGGCCATCGCCGTGATCCACGTGGACGGCGAGCGCCTCCAGGTGGACGTCCGCCTGGTCTACGTGGCGATGAACAAGCCGCGCGGGGTGGTCACCACCATGGCGGACGAAAAGGGACGCAACGAGCTGTCCGACTTCATCGGCGCCCGGTTGGAGCAGCGGGTCTACCACGTCGGGCGGCTCGACGCGGACAGCGAGGGCCTGCTGCTGCTCACCAACGACGGCACGCTCGCGCACAAGCTGATGCACCCCTCGTACCAGGTGCTGAAGACCTACCTCGCCGAGGTGGTCGGGCCGATCCCGCGCAACCTGAGCAAGCGGTTGCTGGCCGGGGTCGAGCTGGAGGACGGGCCGGTCAAGGTCGACTCGTTCAAGGTGGTGGACACGCTGGGTAAATCCGCCCAGGTGGAGCTGAGTCTGCACGAGGGGCGCAAGCACATCGTCCGGCGGCTGATGGAGGAGGTCGGCCACCCGGTGACGCGGCTGGTGCGTACCTCGATCGGGCCCATCCGGCTCGGTGACCTGCGGACCGGGCGGATCCGGCGGTTGACGAACGCCGAGGTCGCGGCCCTGTTCACCGCGGTGGGTGACTGACCCCCGAGTTCGGGGTACGGCTGCCGGTAGGCTCCACAACGGCCGAGACGCGGCCGCCGGGGTGGCGTGGGTCGCCTCCGGCGGCGTCGCGCGCGGGTCCGCCACGGACCGCGGGCATGATTGATGACGATTGACCATCCGCTTGCGGCGCCAGATCACCGGGCGATCCGTGAGGTACGGGCTGAGGAGGACACGGTGGAGGAAAACGTACGGGCCAGGCGATGTGTGGTCGCTGTGGATGGACCGTCCGGTTCGGGTAAGTCCACCGTGTCGCGGCGGCTCGCCGTCGCGATCGGTGCGCGCTACCTGGACACCGGGGCGATGTACCGGGCGATCACGTTGGCCGTGCTGCGCTCCGGCGTGGACCTCGCCGACGTCGCGTCGGTGGCCAAGGTCGCCAGCGAGGTCAAGCTGCACATCGGCACCCACCCGCAGGGGTACGCCACGACCGTCGACGGCGTGGGCGTGGACGCGGACATCCGGGGCCCGGAGGTGACCGGGGCGGTTTCCGCCGTCGCCGCCGTGCCGGCTGTTCGTGAGCTGCTCGTCACCCGGCAGCGCGAGATGATCGCCAACGTTGGGCGCATCGTCGTCGAGGGTCGGGACATCGGCTCGGTCGTCGCGCCGGACGCGGACCTGAAGGTCTTCCTGACCGCCTCCGAGGCGGTCCGTGCCGCCCGGCGTAGCGCCGAGGACGCCGCTGACGTGGCGGCCACCGCCGCCGACCTGGCCCGACGGGACCTGCTCGACTCGACCCGCAAGGTCAACCCGCTGGCGCAGGCACCCGACGCGGTGGTGCTGGACACCACGGAGCTGGGCATCGACGAGGTGGTGGCGCGGCTGCGCGACATGCTCCACGAGCGGGGTGTGGCATGAGTAGCGCGTTGGTGTCTCTGGTCGGTCCGGAGCGCAGCGGAGGAGCGGCGTGAGCGAGGGTGCGGGATGGGTCGAGCTGCGTGAGCCCGACGTCGCCGTCGAGGAACCGAGCGGCCCGCAGCCGGTGGTGGCCGTGGTCGGCCGCCCCAACGTGGGTAAGTCCACGCTTGTCAACCGGATCATCGGCCGCCGCCAGGCGGTCGTCGAGGACGTCCCCGGGGTGACCCGGGACCGGGTGCCGTACGACGCGCAGTGGAACGGCCGGGCGTTCACCGTGGTGGACACCGGCGGCTGGGAGCCGGACGCGAAGGACCGGGCCGCGGCCATCGCGGCGCAGGCCGAGACGGCGGTCGTCACCGCCGACGTGGTCCTCTTCGTGGTCGACGCGATGGTGGGCTCGACCGACGTGGACGAGGCCGCGGTGAAGATGCTGCGGCGCAGCGCCAAGCCGGTGATCCTGGTGGCGAACAAGGCCGACAACACCTCCATCGAGATGGAGGCGACCTCGCTGTGGTCGCTCGGTCTCGGTGAGCCGTTCCCGATCTCCGCACTGCACGGGCGTGGCTCCGGCGACCTGCTCGACGCCATCCTCGCCGCGTTGCCGGAAGCCCCGGCGATCGTCGAGAACCGGCCGCGTGGACCGCGCCGGGTGGCGCTTGTCGGGCGGCCGAACGTGGGCAAGTCCAGCCTGCTCAACCGGTTCTCCGGCGAGGATCGGGCGGTCGTCGACTCGGTGGCGGGCACCACTGTGGACCCGGTGGACAGCCTGGTCGAGATCGGCGGTCAGACCTGGCAACTCGTCGACACGGCCGGGCTGCGCAAGCGGGTCGGTAAGGCCAGCGGCACCGAGTACTACGCCAGCCTGCGTACCGCCGGCGCGATCGAGGCCGCCGAGGTGGCCGTGGTGTTGCTGGACTCCAGCGAGCCGATCAGCGAGCAGGATCAGCGGATCCTGTCGATGGTGACCGAGGCCGGCCGGGCGATGGTCATCGCGTTCAACAAGTGGGACCTGGTCGACGCCGACCGTCGGTACTACCTGGACAAGGAGATCGACCGGGAGTTGCGTCGCATCCCCTGGGCGATCCGCCTGAACCTGTCCGCGATGACCGGCCGGGCCGTGGACAAGCTGGCCCCCGCCCTCAACAAGGCGCTGGCCAGTTGGGAAACGCGGGTGCCGACCGCGCACCTCAACCAGTGGCTGACCGCGCTGGTGCAGGCCACCCCGCACCCGGTGCGCGGTGGGCGGGCGCCGCGGATCCTGTTCGCGACGCAGGCTGGTGTGGCGCCGCCACGGTTCGTGCTCTTCACCACCGGCCCGCTCGACGCCGGCTACCAGCGCTTCGTCGAGCGCAAGCTCCGCGAGGAGTTCGGGTACGAGGGCAGCCCCATCGAGATCTCGGTCCGCCCCCGCAAGAAGCTCGGCCCCGGCGGCCGAGGCAAGGCGCACGGCTGACCTGCTGCGTTCTCTCGAAATGCCGGATGGGCGATCCTCGCTCGTCCGGCATTTCTTCCACCCCACCCTCCTAGGACGCTTTAGGGTGTGTGCGGTGGTTCGGTCACCCCGCGATACGGGTGGGGCCTGTGCGGAGGACCCGGGGCGGCTGCGCTAAGCTGTACCGGCTGCCGCGGGGGAAACCACGCGGGGGCGGGACGTAGCGCAGCTTGGTAGCGCACTTGACTGGGGGTCAAGGGGTCGTCGGTTCGAATCCGGCCGTCCCGACAGAGTTTCGGCAGGTCAGAGGCCTTGATTCACTTCGGTGAGTCGGGGCCTTTTGCCGTTTCGTCTCACAATTTCTCACGTACGCGCGTACTGCTGAATTCTGGGCGCTCGAGTCACCCGAACAGCCCTGATTCGAGGTGCTCCGCCGCCACCTTCAGATGGCTGCTGTCGGGATGGACGTAGACCCGTTTGGCGAGCGTGCCGCCATCGGCGTGGCCGGCCCAGGCCGCCAGCACGACATCGGGCACTCCGGCGCCGGCGAGGTAGGTCAGGCAGGCGTGCCGCGCGTCGTACGGCCGGACCTTCCGGATCCCGACCTTGGCCATCAACTCGTACACCCGGCGGCGGAGCCAGTCGGTGCGCTGCGGCTGGCCGAGTTCGTTGACCAGGACGTAGCCGCTGTCGACGTAGGCGTTACCGGCTTTCAGGCGCTCCTTCTTCTGCAGGGTGTGGAACGCTTTGAGCGCCTTCGTTACCGTCGCGGGCATCGGCAGGCCGCGTTTGCCAGCCGCCGACTTGGCTTCCTTCTCTTCGATCTCACCGTCGACGAGCGTCCGGGTGTTGTCCCCGGCCGCGATCGTGCCGGCCTCGAGGTCGACATCGGACCAGCGCAGCCCGCACACCTCGGCCGGTCGGAGGCCCATAAGCGACAGCAGGCAGGCGGCGTAGAGGCGTTCGCCCGTGATGCCGGTCAGGAACGCCTTCACCTCCTCCTGAGTCCAGGGCTTGCGCTCAGCCTGCGCCTCGGCCGCGGCCTTCGCGGCAGCCCGGGGGATTGCCACGAACGCTGCGACGTTGCGCACCACGAGCTGGCGGCGAACCGCCACGTTCAGCGCGGTCCGGAGCCTGCCGAGCGTCAGGCGCACTGACCGGACGCCGAGCCCCGTTCCCGGCTTGCCACCACGTTTCCGGCCCTCCGTCAGCATCCAGTCGATCAGAGCCTCGATGTCGGCCTCGGTGACGTCCTGGAGTGGCTTGCTGCCAAGGCGGGCGCGGACCGGCAGCAGCGCATCGCGGTAGTTGGCGGCGGTAGCCTTCTCTACATCGCGGGTGGCGGACGCCAACCACTCGTCGAGGAAGTCGTTGACCGTGATCTTGCCGGGTTTGACGTATGTGCCGCGGTCGGTCTCGTGCTTGATGCGGGCGTACTCCGCCTTGGCTTCCTTCTTGGTGTCGAAGGTGTACGTCCGCTGGTCCCGACGCCCGTCCGGCTTGCGTCCGACGTCGAGGACGAACCGGTAACGGGTCTTGCCGCTTCGAAGCGTGATCTTCTTGATCGGGTCCGAGGTGCTCATTCTGCTTCTGCGCCTTTCGTGGAGGGGGTTTTCGCCGGGGCCTGCGACGGAGAGGGTTGCCAACCAATGGTACCTAATTGTGGTACCAAACTTTGGCCCCGACTTCCCCGTGGTGGCGGATGGCGATAGGCGATGTGAGATGTGGGACCCTCGACTTGTCATGCGGCCGTTCGATCTGCTTGCCGAGGAGTTGAGGTATGCCGCGACAGCGCCCTGTCGCTGACAACCTGCCGCCGTTGCCGGCGCGGGAGAAGCGGGATCAGCAGGTCAAGATCAGGCTGACGCCGTCGGAAATGGAGAGGTTGGGTCTGTTGCGACCCGACCTGACCCCGCCCGGAATCGTCGCTTTGCTCGTCGACGATGTTCTCGCCGGGCGGCATCGGCCGGCATGGGCTGCCACTGCACCCGACGAGGATGGATCTCAACGATCGCCGTAGCGTCCGTCTGTCCGGTCCGGACGGTCGCCGCGGCTTGTCGCCGGTTGCCGATCGACGCCGACAAGGCGGAGCAAATCCGCCGTGCGCACGCGGTACGAGGTTCCGATCCGAAGCACCGGGCAGGGGAAGGCGTCACTCTTCGCCAGGTCGTAAGCCTTTGTGCGGCCAACTCCGAGAGCGCGGGCGGCGGTCGCCAGGTCGATCATCGCAGGAAGTTGCAGTAGCTCGTCCTGGTTGAAACTGCTGGTGGTCATCACCCTGGTCCTGTGGTCGAGGGGAGCGGACGCCAGGGGCGTCTGGCTGGAGAGGCACGGTCTGGCATGCCTCGACACGACCATCCGGTTTCGGTGTTGCTTGTGGCGCTACCCGTTCTTGGTAGCGGCGTTCCCGGGAGCGCCGGTAACACGGCTTGCGCTCCAAGGTCGGGTCGTGTTTCCTCGCCGGTTCGGCCGTTCTGTCCCTGGCCTTTAGTCGTCTTGCTTCGTGAATCTGGTGACGCTTCCGAATGGCGCCGCCTACGGGCCGCGGAAGGCGTCAGACCGCTGCGGCCGTCGTCGGAACTACTGGGGCGCGTCCCTCGGAAACAGCAGCCAACGGGCCGGGTGCCGGCGTGACGCCGATTGGCAGCGGCCGGGAAACGCCTCGTCTGAAACCTGACGCCGGTGCGGCAGCCAACGGGCTGCCACCAGTGGAGGTGACGGGATGACGAAGCGCGCCGACGGCGGGTTCGGATGCAGTTCGCGCGACGATGCTGCGCCTGCTTAAGGGACGTCTCGTAACCCCGGTGTCTGTCTGCTCAGGATGATCACCGAGGATGCCTGGGTGCAGGTGATCACGGCAGCGCGCCCGGAGTGGATCTTTCCGTTCACCGGGTTGCAGCCTGCCCAGTTCCGCAGGCTGGTCCGGCTGGTCGCCGAGCGTGGCGGTGACGGCATCGCCGACGGCCGGCCGGGACGGCAGTGGGCTCTCGACCTCGCCGATCGGGTGTTGCTGGTCGCCGCGTACTGGCGCACGAACCTGACCATGCGCCAGATCGGTCCGCTGTTCGGGGTGTCGCACTCCGCGGCGCACCGGGTCATCGACACCCTCGCACCGCTGCTGGCCCTGGCGCCGGTGCGCAAACGGCCGGTCGAGCAGATCGCGATCGTCGACGGGACGCTGGTCCCGACCCGCGATCACCGACTGGCCGCCCGGAGCAAGAACTACCGGTACTCCACCAACCTGCAGGTCGCCATCGACGCCTCCACCCGCCTGGTCATCGCCGTCGGCGCCCGCAGCCCGGCAACCGCAACGACACGATCGTCTACCGCACCTCGGGCATCGCCGAGACGTTGGACGGGCGACCGGTGATGGCCGACGGCGGCTACCGCGGCAACCCCGAGGTGATCATGCCGTACCGCAAGCCCCCCGACGGCACGGATCTGCCCGCCTGGAAGGAAGCCCTCAACGTCGAGGACCGCACCGTCCGAGCAGGGGTAGAACACGCCCTGGCCAGGATGAAAAACTGGAAGATCCTGCGCGACTACCGCCGCGCCGGCCACACATTGGCCGACGCCGCTTCCGGCATCGCCAACCTCCACAACATCATCCTCACCGGCTGACCACCGCCCCGGCCCAGGGCAACACCTTCACCCAGTTACGAGACGTCCCTTACCAGCGAAGACTCCATCTCCACCAGATGCGGCTGGAGTACTAGCCAACCGTACCGTTGATTGCCCAATACTGGCCCAGCTGTCAGGCGAGGTAGGCCGACCTCGGACGAGCCATCCCGGACAACGAGTGCCGGCGGTTTCGACCGCCGGCACTCGCGCGATGCCACTCTCCAGATGAGTCAGAGAAGGTGCTGAATTACTTCGTCCGGTACGGAGCGGCAAAGAATGCGAAGAAAATCAGCAGAACAAAACCGGCCGATTGCACCCATTCCTGCCCGGACCTCGACGCGACCACCTGGGTAACGAATGCCAGGGCCAAAATCCCGACAACCCAGAAGGCCCATCTGGCGACGGTTGGCCTCTGCCCGCTCATCATGCCTCCCGCAAAGTTGTCGTCGATCACCACCACCTGCTCGCCCACTGGCGCCCTCCACGCTCACGGTGCGAGCCGGACCGGCCGTACCCTCCGCGTCCATGGCCGCGGTGCGATGCCTTGACGTTCCGGCCTGCGTAACGGAGCTTGAGATACTTACCGGCGCCGCCAGTCACCGCGCCATAGGCCGCCCCCTTGGCTGCCTGACCGCTGCACCGCCTGCTCCACCGGTAGCCGCTGTCGTGGTAACAGTTGTATCCGTAGCCAGCGCCGCCGACCACAGCACCGACGATGATGGCACATGCGATGCCAGCGGAGGCGAGGCAGGCGGCTGCACCACCAACGGCGAGCGCTCCGCCGACCACCCACTTACCGTTCGATCGCCACCAGCGCTTGGTGCTCTGCCAAGCCTTCTTCTTCCACTTGGAGAAGCTCCGTTTACCGTCGAGGTCGGAGCAGTTGACCGGATCGCCCGAACAGTAGTCGTACGGGTTAGCGTTGCCGCCGTAGATCGGGTCGGTCTGCAGGAACCGGCCGGTGGTCGGGTTGTAGAGGCGGACGCCCATTAGGACGATGCCGGACGGGGCATCGGCGGCCCGTTGCTTGGTACCGAGCCACCCGTACCGCTGGGTTCCGAGGTCATCGGTGTTGCGCGGGTTGCCGTATTCGGTAGCTTCGCTGGTACGGGACAGGCCCTCGTCGTCGGCCTGAACAGTCGCGACCACGTCGCCGTGCAGGTTGGCCACCTGCCAGTCGACTTGACCGCTCTGACTATTGAAGATGCCGGCCATGCCGGCGAGCCCGGAGACCGGCCGGGTGAACCGGTCGACCGCCTCCTGGGTCCAGGATGGGCTGTCGTCGTCTCCGTCGTAGTGGTGCACCGACTGACTTGCGGCGCCGCTGATGGTGGTGTCGGTCCAGGATCGGATGCGCTCACCGGTGACGTCCAGTGCGTAATCGGTGGTGCGACCGTTTTGGGTGATCGTGTCGACCAGGTCCGTCACGTGGTACGCCGCGGTGGCATTGCCGCCGGCTGGGTTGCCGGTGTCGGTTGCGGGGACGGTTGTGGTACGGCCGAGTGCGTCGTAGACGTATCCCGGGGCAATGACCCGGTCCGCGGTGTCGTATGTCCAGGTCCGGGTTGATGTCGCCGTGACGGTCTGGCAGGCACCTTCCGCCGCCGGAGCGTACTCGGAGAGCGTGTTGCGGTTCGACGAGGTGCTGAACCCGTACGACCGGGTGGTGCACTGGCCGCCGATGGTGTCCTGGATCGAGGTGAGTCGGCCAGCCTGGTCGTAGCTGTAGTTCTGCTTGGACAGGCTGGACGACCGGTCTCGCCATTGGCCGTGCGTCGATTCCACCACCGACTCGGTATAGAGGGTGCAGTCGGTGGCCGCGCAGCCGGGCTTGACGTAGGTCATGCCGACCTGGGTGCTCGTCTCGTCGGTCTGCGTGGTCACCTGAACGCCGTTCGGCCAGGTCTCCGCTGTCAGTGTGCCGTCGGCGTCGTAGCTGCCGGAAAAGACGCCGGCCTGCGTGTCGTTGACCGAGGTGAGTAGGCCGCGCCGCTCGGCGCCACCGTCATAGGTGTAAGTCCGGGTGGCCTTGCCGTCGTTGCTGGTCGCCACCCGCCCGAGCAGGTCGTACGTGGTGGTCGAGGCGGCTCCGTCGGCGTCGGTGTACGACGTCTGCCGGCCCAAGCTGTCATACCCCTTCTCCACCTGCGCGGTCGCCAGTCCGCCGACCACCTGCTGACTGCGCAGCAGGCGGCCGGTCGCGGGTTCGTAGACGTTCCGGCTGATGGGCACTGCCGTGCCCAGGCCGGCGGCGGCGGCCACGCTTGTCTCGTACGCCCGGCCCGCGTTGTCGTAGGTCGTGGTAGTGGTCCGTAGCATGCCGGCGCTGGTCTTCTCGGTGACCACCCTTGGCTGGTTGAACATGTCGTAGGTGGTGGCTTTAACCGGCAGCTCTGGCCCGCTGGCGGCTTGGCCGCCGGGCTGCACCCGGCAGGGCAGGTTGGACCACTCTGGCTTGAGGTCACACTCGCTGTAGCCGGAACCGGAGGTCGCCCGGTAGTAGATGGTTGTCTGGGTGGCGGGCGTGTTGGTGGTGGCACCGCCTGCCGGAGCCGTAGTCGAGGTGGCCAGGGCGGTGATCGGGTCGTACGTCGTGCGCGTGGTCTGGGCCAGCCCAGCCGGGTCCACCGTCACCACCGTCGGCTGGCGCAGTGCCCAGTCGTACAGGGTGGTGGTTGTCCTCTGGTCGGTGTCGCTCTCGACGCCGTCGCTGTCCTTGACCCAAGCCGCGACGACCTGGGTGGTCACCAGGTTGTACGGGCCACCTGTAGTCGGCGCGCCCTGGTCGTAGGTGTTCGTGGTGTGCTTGCGCCCGCGCACGGTGGTGCCGGTCGCCAGCATCACGTCGTGCTCCGGCTCCAGCGTGCTGGTGAGCCGCTGCCCGTCGGAGGAGTAGTTGTTGAGGGTGGAGTAGCGGCGGGCGAGCGTGCTCTCCGTCGCCGCGTCGTCCGACGATCCGGCGTTGAGGGCCCGCGCCCGGTTGCCGGCGGTCAGCGTGCGGACGGTGTTGCCCCATTGGTCGTACCAGGTGGCGCCGATGTGCCCTCCCGGCGTGGCGGTGTTGACCACACGGGCGTTGGCGTCGAGGTAGGTGACCGTCGCGCGTTCGTACGACGACGGCAGGGATCCCGTTGCCGGGTTTCCGTTCGGGACCTGGTTGGCCGGGAAGA
This sequence comes from Micromonospora sp. NPDC049175, assembly GCF_043197345.1. Lineage (NCBI taxonomy): Bacteria > Bacillati > Actinomycetota > Actinomycetes > Micromonosporales > Micromonosporaceae > Micromonospora > Micromonospora sp. NPDC049175. Next base: position 41,401 of record NZ_JBICSY010000004.1, read on the forward strand.
CCGCGGTGGCGTCGGTCGGCGCTTCGGTCTGGGCCCACCGGCTGGTTTGCCCTGGTGAGAGGTCGTACGGTGCGCCACTGCCGGAGACCGGCACCTTGTAGACCACCGTCTGGGTGGCGGTTCCGGCGGTGAGCGCCGAGCGGGTCACCTTGTGCAGCCGGCCGGCGCCCGGGTCGGTGGGGATGGTGGTGTAGCTGAGCTGCCACGGCTCCTGGGCGACAGGCTTGATGATGCTGAGGACTCCACCCGCGGTGTAGTCGTAGGTGTCCCAGAGGTGGCGGGTGGTGCCGGCGTCGTTCCAGTCCAGGCGGGGGTCCCAGCTGGCCCGGAGCTTCCCGGCGTTGTCGTATGCGTACCTGGCCATCGGCACGGTACGCATCGCTGGGGTGGCCAGGTCCGGATCCCAGGCGGTGAAGGCGATCTCCTTCACCCGGCCGGTGTGGTCGCCCCACGCCGACTCGGCAGTGCCGGTCGCCGTCGTCGTCGTGGCGTAGGTGAACGTCAGCGCCCGGCATCCGCGGGTCAGCGTCGTGCAGTTGACCCCATCTTGGACCGGAGCCAGCATCCGGGTCGGCCGGACGACCTCCTTGCCGTCGACGGTGGCCTTCTCCCAGCCCAACGTCGTGGTCTGGTTGTTGCCCGGCACGGTCACCGAGGTCGGGAAGTACTTGCCCGCAGCAGTCCCGGTGACCCGGGTGAACAGCACCGTGTTGCCGTCCTCGTCCGTCATCGCGTACGAGTCGCCGGTGGAGTTGTACGTCAGCTTGAGGAACTCCATACCGACTTCGGGATCGAAGACGGTGGCAGTGCGTTTGGTGAAGCCGATCGTGTCACCCTCCGGCAGACCGACCTGCACCAGCGAGCCGAACACGCTCAGCGACGTGTAGGGCGACTCGGCCTCGTCAACTACAGTGCCCGACACCCAGCCAGGCCCGAACATGTTCGCCGCATCCGTCGTGCCCGCTCGCCGGGTGTTGTACGCGCGGGTGACTGTGAGGTCACTGCCGAACGAGTCGACGGAGACGTCGGTGTCGGACACCGTGTAGTTGCCGGTGATGAGGTTGACCGAGCCGGGCCCGATCTCCTGCGCCGCCGCCGACGCCTGGTCCCGGTCGAAACTGATCTTCACCGCACTGGAGGTGCCCTCAGTGCCACCGGTGAAGGTGCCTCGCAGTTGGAGCGGGCCACTGCGGGGGATGGACTCCGCGTCGGATGCCGCGAGGGTGGCCTCGACGTTCCAGTTGAGCTTGGGGAAGTTGCCTCCACCGCTGGTCGGCAGCGGCCACGTCACCGCGCCGCCGCCCGCAGCGACGCTGGCGTGCCCAGCCGGGATGTCCACCCACGCATCGGCGTCGCCGCGCCGCCACTGGTACGTGACACCGGCGGCGGCCGCTTGGCCCACGCCAGTGATGGCCACCTTCGCCGCGGTGATGTCACCCTCCTTGGGCGAGGTCACCGCGCCAGAGCCGACGTCGAAGGTGTACGCCTGGATCGCCGACTGGTTGCCTGCCCGGTCACGCGAGCGCACGTACAGCGTCTGCGGCCCGTCAGCGGTCGGGGTGATCGAGACGGTGCCGCTTCCGCCGAGGCTAGCCGCGTTGACGGTCTGGTTAGGCGGGTTGACGTTCAGGCCGTACTCGTAGGCGGAGACGTCGCTCACGCCGGAGGCGCCGAACGTGAAGTCACCCGCCGTCCCAGCCGCTCCGGCCCACTGCCCCTGCGGGTAGGCGGTCGACGCCACTGAGGGTGCCGCCAACGGCGCGATGGTGTCCACGATCATCGCGCAGTACCCGCTCCACGGCCCGTTGACCAGGGTGTCGGTCCCGCGTACCCGCCACGAGTATGTTGCACCCTCGCCGAAGACGCCGGCCGGCACCGAGGTGGCCAGCCAGGAGCCCGACGCGCCCGGCCCGACGATCGCACCACCGAGCCTGGTGCCGCCGTCGGTCAACCACTCGAATTCGGCCTTCACCTGCGCCCCGTCGGGGTTGGTGATCTGCGCCCGGAGCTGCGGTGTCCTCGTGTTCACGTAGGGGGTGCTGGACCCGGTCGCGCACGGTAACGACGGCACCGTCGCCCGCGCCGTGACCGTCGTATACGAGTCGTAGTTGACGACCGCGTACGGCACCTCGGCCGGCGCTGACGCGTTACGGGACCGGAACTGCTTGAAGGCGGCGCCGTCAGTTTCCGAAGTGGACCGAATGCCCATATCGGCCCGCGTGTCACCGACATTCGCCGCGCGTTGGAAGAAGCTCGTAGCCGCGATGGATGACCAGCCGTCGTTGCAGGAAGTGTCGAACCCCTTGGTGGCCGTCGAGGTAGCCTCCTGGTAGTTCCACGCCGGCTGGGTGCCCCAGAGCACCCCTTCGGAGACGGGCCCAACCGACCAGAGTTCCCACGACCGCGCCGAGCAACTCCCCGACCAGAAATTCCAGAAGTACATGGTCGCGGAGTTGATCCTCTTGCCCACCAGAGCCGTGGTGTCCCAGCGGGCCAGGGCGCGAGCAATGAGGCCGTCCGAGGAACGGCCCAATTCCAGGTCCTTGGCGCCACCCCGGTCGACGCCATCGTTCTGCTTCACATACGTGTCGAACGTCGTCGACACCGGGTTGAGCTGCGGGTCAATGACCACCGGGTACTGCCGCTCGGGAGCAGTCAGCCACGCCATGTCCGGGCGCAGGCTAAAGTCGGCACGACGGCCCCGGTTCTTGACCTCAGTCAAGGCACCGACCTGGGCAGAGACCACCTTCTGCTCGGTCGGCTGCCCCGCCGCGTCGACGTGGGCGTCCCACATCTCCGGCGCGGCGGATGACGCGATCTGCCGACCCTTCCCGTCCCGGAACTTGATGTTGCCGTTCGCCTCCCGCGCAAACGACCTCAGTCCCTCACCGGTGACGGGCATGCTCACCTGAGCGACATGAGCCGCCGCTTCGCGGGACTTCACCACCAAGAACGTCTCGACACCGGTCCGAGTGGCCTCCACTACAAGGTCCACGCCAGGGAACACCTCGGCGTACACAGCCTTCGCGCCCTCGACAGTCGGCGCCGGGAGCCGCCCGCTCCAACCAAGAGCCATCCGACCATCACCGGTCTCCAGCGACGCCAGTTCTCCATTGGACGACGCTGGCCGCGCTCCAGACAGCCGCAGGTCGCCCGGATGAGCCTTCGGTGCCACCGAACCGTCCGGCTGAGCGGCCATGGCAAGGTCCACCGGAATCCAGTCGCCGCTTCGCCGCATCCGCACCGGGGCGAGGTGGACCACCGCCTCCACCCGCCCGTCCGGCAACGCCCAGAAGTCGGACGTCTCCGACGTCATCCCGGTGATCTGAACCTTCTTTTTGGTCAACCGCGCCGTCACCAGCGCCGCCGCCTCATCCGGCCGCTTCAACACCTGCGGCTCAGCCTGAGCACGCTCGGCCGGCTGCGGAGCCGCAGCGGCCGGCGGCGCGGCCACCCAATCCGCCATCGTCGCTGCCAGCACCACCGACAATCCGACGGCTACCATCCGCCCGCCGCGACTACGCGACAGGCGCGGGATCCGAGACACCGGACCCCACACGGATCTCCCTCGATTCACTGACCCTCCTAGATGTATACGGAACGTCGATCAGCAAACTACAGAGACGTGAGATCATCATCAGCCGGACGGACAGCGACGATCACGCCTCGGGGGATTGCCACAGGCACCGCTCAATCGGCCGGTGAGCGCGAGGAACACGTCCTCCAACGTCCTCAGGCCTGTGGATCTAACGGCGCTTCCGACCTGACCCGTCGGCCGTCGTGCCTGGTGAAGCAGGTGCCGTGATGAGCGCGACGCTGAATAATGAGACCAGCGGAAGAATCGACCCGAGTTGTCCGCGGAAGTCGCCAACAAGGTCGACCTGCTCCGGTGCCCGGATCCGCTGCATCCGTCGTGCGGATGCCCCGTGCACCGGTCGTTGCGAGACAGCATCGAGAGGTCACCGCCGCGTGGGGTTCCGGTGACGGTTGTGCTGACCGGGGAAGGGCTGTGACAGGTTCGGTCAGTGCGCATGCCGTGAGGCGCGCAGAGCGTGACGGCAGCTGCGGTGGGGCGGTCAGGCGTGGCGGGGTTGTGGGTCCCCCGTTTACCCCCCGAAAACCATGGCCAATCGTTGACGAACGGTGACAAGCGGCGATCAGCGCATGGCGGTGTCTCTGCAGCTCAGCGACCACTTTTGGCAAGCAATGACAATCTTGATTCCGTTACTTTCGGTAACAAGGGGTCGTCGGTTCGAATCCGGCCGTCCCGACAGACAAAAAGCCCTGACCAGCGGAAACGTTGGTCAGGGCTTTAAGTTTGTCTATGGGGTTTTGAACCGCCCCCCGAAAACCCCCATTTACCGGGGTCGGCAACCAGGTTCGTCATCCCTGCGCATCGTTGGGCAATGCGGGTGTGGGACGTGGCCCGCGGTCGGTGCCGAGTCGCTGGAGGATGTCTGAGACGTCCGGGGCTTGGGCGGGCTTGGCGATGTAGTACGTGGCGGTGACCTCCTCGCTGGAGTGTCCAAGTTGTGCTGCGGCGCTTTTCGTGTCGGTCTCTTCCTGCCGCTTCGGATCGACTACGTCAGCTGGCATAGCTGGAGGTGCCTCATGCGAGAAAACCATCCCATCGATCGACTCGTGGTCGCGCTCGAAGACCAGGTATCCGCATCAATCGTCAGCACGATGCAAGCGTCGATCGAAAGGCTTGCTGACCGGCGGACCTGGGTCCTCGGTCCGCCGGTCTTCCTTGACCAGTCAGATGAGCACGGCTCTCACTGGGTGGGGTTCGGGCTGATGCTTTATACAGCTCTGCCCCCTTGGGGAGAGCAGATCGATCCTCAGGTGGACAGGGCGCATCTTGAGGAGGTCAAGGAGCTGCTCGGCGAAGTCTGTCGTATCTCGGATGAGTATGGTGCCTCATTCCAGGCTGAGTACGCCGGCGAACTTGTAGGCATGGTCGAGTCTGGTCAGATGGACTCTGGGCTTGAGGTCACACTGATAGGCGAGTGGGAGCGTGTTCTCAACGCCGCGAGCCCCCGTGGAATGACACCGGGCAGCAGCGCATGACGTGGTCGATGGGTGTCCCGCAGACACGCCCTCGATTCGACAGAAGCGGATGCGCCATACCGCCGGTGCCGGCTCGCTGGTAACGGAACGTTACGATGGTCGGCCGTCCGTTCCTGTGGGACTCGCTGAATCCACTGACCTGCCGGGTGGGCCGATCAGATGAACGCGAGCGAGCTGAAGAACGCCGGGTAGCAGTCGACATAGATGTCGTAGACGCCGGGCGGCACCTGCACGGGGCCCAGGGTGGCTCCGTTGGAGCACCGGGCGCTGACCGCGGTCGTCGGCTGGCCGGTGAGGGTGCAGCCCTGGAACACGATCAGCCACGGGTCGATGTACTGCCCGGCGTACGGGCAGGAGCCCGACATCACCGAGAAACCGCCGCCCTTCGCCGGTGAGGCGGCGGCCGCCGTCGACGTCGTGACGCTCAACGTGCCGGCGGAGCTCGCCGATGTCCGCTCGGCTCCGATGGCGGCGACAGCCGCGTCACCGCTCGGCGCGGGTGCCGCGACCGCGGCGGACGGTGCGGCCATGAACGCGGCGAGTATCGCCGTCGCGGCCAACAGCAGACTGGATGCGCGGAGAATGCCGGATCGTGCTCCGGCGGGGGGTCGACTACGCCATGTCATAACCAGAACCACCTCTCGAGTGCTGTGCGATCTGCGGATGCCGGGGCGCGTACCTGGTCGCGCCCGACCCGGCCGGGCCGTCGTCTGACGTCCATGGCGAAGCGTCCCAGGGTGCCGGTGGCCGGGTCTTCGTGACAGGGCGAGAATCGGGTCGCCGGCGTACCCCGGTTTTTGCGAATGTCCGCAAGGCTGTCCAGTCCGCGTCAACCGGGCGGCGTGGCCGGAACGCATCGATTACCGTTGACCGGCATGGGCGGTCTGTTCAGCCTCTGGCGGCAGCGAGTGGCCGACAACGCCCGCCGGGCGGTGGACGCCTACCAGGAGGAGCTGCTGGAATACCGCAACCTCGCGGCCGTGCCGCGGGTGCGGTCGGAGATGCTCGATTTCGCGGTCTTCCTCCGTCAGCGCACGGTCGACCTCGCGGCGGACAGCGCGCCGTTCCACGTGCAGGATCTGGACCTGATGGCCGCGATGGGCCGCCAGCGCGGCGAGAAGGGCCTCACCCTGACCGCGCAGCGGCAGGTGCTGCTCGTGCACACCCGACTGACGCTGCGCGAGGTGTACGAGGCAGCCGGCCCGAACGACATCGCTGCGACGATGCACACGCTTGCCTGGCTGGCTCCCGCGGGACTGGCCGCCCAGGGCGCGTACACCCGGGGCTGGATCGAGGGGCAGCGGCGCACGCTGGCGACCGTCGCCCAGGTGCGGCTGCTGACGGTGATGCTGCTGGCCGGCGACGACAGCGCGACGGACCTGGCGCGCGGCCTGCACATGCCGGTCCCCGACCACGTCGTCGCGACGGTGGTCCGGGTGGCCGGCGGGTCGCCCGGGCCGGACCAGGCGGCGCGGGACGAGTTCGCCGGCGCGCTGTTGAAGACGCACTGGATGCCGCTGAGCTGGCCGGAGCCGCACGAGGTGGTCGCGCTGATCCCCAGCTCGCCGGGCGGCCGGCAGCCGGCGGTCGAGCGCGGGCTCGCGCTGGCCCGCGACGTGGCCTCGATGACCGGCCGGCCGTGCGCGGCCGGCACCGCGCCCGGGCGGGTGCGCGCGTTCGACGACGCCGTGGCGCTGGCCCGGCAGGTCAGTGAGGTCGCACCGGTGCGGGCCGTGCCGCGCCACGCGTACACGGTCACCGACGTCTTCGCCGAGCTGGGTGCCGCCCGGCTGGCGGAGGTCGGGCAGTGGCTCCAGGTGGTGGCGGCGCAACTCGACGCCGGCCCCGACCTGGTCGCCACGCTGGACGCCTACTACCAGCACGACATGAACCGGCTCGACACCGCGGCCGCGCTGTGCATCCACCCGCGCACGCTCGACTACCGGCTGACCCGGGTGCGCGACCTGACCGGACTGGAGGCGGGCTCGACCCGCGGCGTACGCGTGCTGAGCACCGCCGTCGCCCGGATCCTCGCCGGCTAGGTCAGCAGCCGGGTGAGCTCCTTGGTGCGACTGCTGAACATTCGGTCATAGTGGACGCTCCGCGCGCCCACCCGCGCGTATATCGTGACGGGCACGCATAGTCAGGTATCGATTGCAGAGGGGGCGTCGACATGGCGATATCAAGACGGGTGGCCCTTGCGGCATCCTGGCTGGTAGCGGGAGTGGGCGCGCTGACCGCCCTCGCCATGATCTCTGTGGTGCCTGGTAGCGCCTCGGCGGACACAGTGGCAGGTGGATGCCGGGCGACGGCGCGTACCGACTCGCATTGGGGCAATGGTCCGACGAGCGGCGCGGTCGTCGTCGTCACGGTCACCAACACCGCGACGACGCCCGCGACGACCTGGTCGGTGACGTGGACGCTGGCGGACGGCCAACGGGTCGTCAACGCGTGGAACGCCACGGTCAGCACGTCGGGCCAGACGGTGACCGCGGTCAACCTCGCATGGAACGGCAGGCTGGCTCCGGGTGCCTCCACGACGTTCGGGATGCAGCTGGCCGGCTCGAGCTCGGCACCGGCGTTGAGCTGCAGTAACGATGCCGTGTCACCGCCCTCCTCGCCGCCGGTCTCCAGCTCGCCGCCGGGGACTGAGGACGTCAGGGTCACCGAGGCCGACACCCGGACCGCGGTGACCCTGGTCCTCGGGCAGACGCTCGGTGTGTCCCTGCCGTCGAGCTACCTACCGTTGACGTCCACCAGCCCGGCGTTGACCCTCGTGTCGAGCAGCGGCGGATACCCCACCGGTCAGCCGCTGACCGCGCTGTTCCGGGCGGTCGGTACCGGTTCGCTCGACCTATCCACGGTGAGCGACGACCCGTGCTTCCACACGACGCCACCGTGTGCGAGACCGGTCCTGCAGTGGACGGTTCACGTCAACGTCGTCCCCGCGTCGCCGGCCGGAGACGTCAACCTGACCCAGGCCGCGAACCGGACCACGGTCAATCTGGTCGTCGGGCAGACACTCGGCGTATCGCTGCCCGCGAACTACCGGCCGTTCACGTCCGTGAACCCTGCGTTGGCCCTCGTGTGGACCACCGGTGGTTACCCCACCGGGCAGCCGCTCAGGGTGCTGTTCCGGGCGGTCGGGGGCGCCTCGTTCGACCTTTACACGCAGACCGACACGGCGTGCAACCACGACCCCACCCCGTGCCCCAGCCCATACCAGCCGTGGACGGTACGCATAAACACCCTCTACCCGCCGCCGTCCCGCTGACCGGGCCCACACCGACAAGTCGATCACCATGCACCTCGCCGCCACGCGCGCGCCGGCACCGGCGATGATCGCCAGGTATCGGCGCACTCAGGGGAGGCGAATGCCGGGCCTGCGATTGACGCGCCGGCCACAACGGGCGCATGACTCCTACGTCCTGGCGTACGTGGTGGCACAACCACCGGGTGCACGAGCGGACCCACGGCACCAAGCACATGGTCCACCCCGCCGTGGGACCGATGACCATCCGATACGAGGCGCTGGCACTACCCGGCGACGACGACCAGACACTCTTCATCTACACCACGGATCCCGGCAGCAGCTCACACGACGACCTGCGCCTGCTCGCGCTCTGGGCGACACAGCAGTTGTAAGCCCCAACGACCGGTCCATCCAAGGCCGCTCCCGCCCAGATCGAGGACAGCCCAACCAGGTCTCCGGGCTCAGCCTGATTCCGACGGGCGTCGATCGCTTGACAATCGGAGGGTCTCCACTGTGGACGATTCAGCGTACGAATTCTTGTGGTGGGTGGCAGCGGTCTGATCGGTGCCCATGTCGTGGACGTGCTGCGCGAGCGAGGTCATGCCGCGACCACCGTGGCGCGTTCCGCCTGTGCGGTTGGACCGGCCTTCTCGTGCACTTCGATCATGATTGATTCCACCAGCCCTGGCCGCTGCAGCCGTCGTGCGGGTGCCCTGTGCACCGGTCATTGCGGGACAGCATCGAAAGGCCACCGTTGCGTGAGGTCTGGTGACGGTTGTGCTGACCGGGGAAGGGCTGCCACAGGTTCGATCAGTGCGCATGCCGTGAGGTGTAGAGCGCCGTGGCAGGTGGTCACCGAGGCAAAGCCGTCGTTGGCGATGAACGGACCCCCGACCCCGACGCCCTGGTCAGTGGCCGTTACGTCAGCGAACCCGACTGGCGGCCGACGCGCTCGCGCATCGAGCGGTTGGCGGACGAGTTGCTCGACCGTTGCGGCGCGCTCACCGGCGTCGAGCTGACCGGGGGCCGTCCGCCGCGGTTGCCGGCGGATGACGGAGGTCTGCGCGGCGGACGGTGGTGTGCGGGGAGGTCATCCGGGTTGGGCTCCGCTCCTCGCCTGGGCGTACGCCATCAGCGCCATCGAGAACCGGCGATCCCGCTGGATCGCCGGATTCGTGCGGGCCAACTCCCGGTAGATGCCGACCGACTCCTCGGCCGGAGCCAGGGCCTCCGTGCGCCGTCCCAGCTCGGCCAGCCGGAGACTGAGGTTGCACAGCGCCTGCGCGGTGGCGGGCAGGTAGACGGCCGGGGCGGCTTCGGTCAGGTGCCGGTACAGGTCCGCGGCTTCCCGGCAGGCGGCGAGAGCGTCTTCGTGTCGGCCCACCATCGACAGGTAGACACCCACGTTGTTCAGTGACTGCGCCAGTTCGGGTAGGTACGCGGTGGGAGGTGCACCAGCCAGCTTTCGGGTCACGGCCACGGCTTCCTCGGCGAACCCGATGGCCTCCTCGCCGCGCCCCACCAGGGCCAGGAAGCCGGCGAGGTTGTTCAGCGACTGGGCCAGGTCGGGCAGGTGGCTGGCGGGCTCGGCCCGGGCCAGTTGCCGGGCGATGGACACGGCTTCCTCGGCGCAGGCCAGGGCCCGCTCCGGCTGGCCCAGCCTGTCCCACACCAGGCCGAGGTTGTGCAGCGCCTTGCCGAGGTCTCCCCGCTGCGCGGTGGGGTTGGCCGCGGCGAGCCGTCGGTGCGCGTCCACGGCTTCCTGAAGGTGGACGAGGGCCTGTTCCTGCCGGCCCAGCTCCGTCTGCGCCAGACCGAGGTTGCCCACCTGACTCGCGAAGTGCCCCAGGTAGGCGACGGCCCCGGCCTCGACCAGCCGTCGGCCGATGGCCGCGGCTTCCCCGCAGAGTGCGAGGACCTCCGTCCACCGACCCAGCGCGACGTGGACCTGACCGAGAGCGTTCAGCGACCTGGCGAGTTCGGGCAGGTACGCGGTCGGTGTGGTGTCGGCCAGTTGTCGGAACACCTCCGCGGCTTCCTGGCTGGGGGCGAGGGCCGCCGTCGGCCGGCCCAGTTTGACCAGGGTGTTGCCGAGCGCGGTCAACGACCTGGCGAGTTCAGGCAGGTACGCGGTCGGATTGGCGTCGGCCAGTTGTCGGAACGTGTCCGCGGCTTCCTGGCTGTGGGCGAGGGCCTCCTCGGGCCGGTGCAGGTGGACCAGGCTGTTCCCGAGATTCTGCAACGATCGGGCGAGTTCGGGCCCGTGGGCGGCGCGGTCGGTGTCGGTCAGACGGCGGCCGATGGTCACGGCCTCCTCGGCGAGCGCGAGTGTCGCCGCGTGGCGGCCTAGCTCCGCCAGGAGCTTGATGGCGTTGTTCAACAGCCCAGGGAGGTCGGGCAGGTAGCCGGTCGGGTCGATGTCGGCCAACAGCCGGCCGATGGTCACCGCCTCCTGGGCGTGGTCCAGGGCCTCGTCCCACCGGCCCAGGCTGCCCTGCACCGTGCCGAGGTTGTGCAGGGTTCTCGACAGGTGCGACAGGTAGGTGGCGGGATCGGACCGGGCCAGCCGGCGATATGTGTCCCCGGCCTCCTGGCTGTGGGCGAGGGCCTCTTCCGGCCGGCCCAGTTCGGACAGCACCTGCCCGAGGTTGTGCAGCGATCTCGCCAGGGCGGGCAGGTGGGTGGCGGGGTCGGCGTCGGCCAGTCGCCGGCGGATCGCCACGGCTTCGGAGATGGGTGCCAGGGCGTCGGCGTAGCGGCCGGCGTTGGCCAGTCGCCAGGAGCGGCTGGCGTGCAGGCGGGCCTGTTCCGCCGGATCGTCGGACGTGGCGAGCCGGCGCGTGATCAGGACGTCGACGACCGCGGCGGCGCCGACGTCGAGGTCGACGTGTCGGTCGCCGGGCAGCAGCGCCTCGACCGCTTCCAGCGCGGTGACGTCGACGTCGGTCATGCCGGCCAGGATGCTGAGGGTGGCGCTGCCGGCGATGATCGCGAGCTGTGGCCGGTCGCGCAGGAGTGGGAACAGGTGGGCGGGCCCGAGGTGGGGCCAGCGGGCCGCGGCGGCGGTCAGGAAGGTGACCGCCCGCGCGGTGTACGTCGCGGCTGTCGCCGGCGGCCGGGGGCGGTCCGAGGCTGGTGACGGTTGCTCGTGCAGCAGGTCGTGCAGCCGGGTGGGGGCCCACGGGTCGGCCGGGTGATCGGAGCCGGGCAGAGTGTGAGCGATGAAGTCCTCGGCCAGCCGGTCCGGGTACAGCGGTTCGAGCACGGTGGCCCGATTGGGGTCGGCGGCCGGGTAGCAGTGGCTGTGGTCGCTGATGATCCGTTCGGCGGGCAGTTCCCGCTCGACGCGGCGCAGGAGCCCGGCGGCCTCGGGGTGCGGGAGCGGGCCGGCGAGGGCGGCGGTGAAGACGGTACGGGCCATGACATCGTCGGGCGTGCCGTGGTTCAGCCCGCGGGCGCGGCCCTCGTACAGGCGGGTCCAGTGTTGACGTTCGCGGTCGAGCAGGTAGCGGGTCAGCAACGTGACCTCGGTGGGCGGCTGGGCGCCGGTCGCGCGGGTGTCGACGGCGACCAGCGCGGCGACGTGCACGGTGAGGGTGAGCCCGAACTCCGGATGACCCAGGTTGGGGAGTCGGGGGACGGCGTCCGGACCGGAGAGACCGTAGACGGCGGCGAAGCTGTCGTGGGCGGCGGTGAACATGGCCCGCCGAGCGTCCTCGTCGTCGGGCAGCGGGGCCAGGTACTGCTCGGACGTGCCGGCCTGGACGCGGGGATCGTCCAGGTTGGCGCGCAGTGCCGGCCACGTGGACGCGCCGCGTGCCACCATCAACACCCGTGCCGGTTTGTCGGCCCGGTGGAGCAGGGCGTTGCGCAGCAGCCAGAGCAGGCTGGACAGCGGGTACCGGTCGGCGTAGTCGACGATCAGCAGCACTCCCCGGTGGCGGTCCGGCCGCAGGTCCTGGCTGCCCAGCAGGGCGCTGGGCGTGCCCACGTGGGGCACCGCCGTGACGACCTTCCAGCCCTCGTCGGCGGCCTGGGCGGCGAGGTGGCCGGCCAGCCGGGTCTTGCCCCGACCGCCCGGGGCGTGCAGCCAGCGCACCGCCAGTCGCGGCCCGGTCTCCCGCCAGGTGCGCAGCTCGTCCCGTTCGGACTCGCGGCCGGTGAACGGGACCACGCGGGCGTGCGCGTTGAGCATCCGGGAGGGCATCTCGCGCAGCCAGCTCCAGTCCGGCGGGTCGGGCCGGCGGTGCTCCTCCAACAGATACAGCGGCGTCCCGTCGCCGAAGATGTGCAGGTCGGCGCCGATCACCCCGTACGCGGTGCCGGCGACGGCGGAAACCTGCTGCTGAACGAGGAGGGGGTCGACGGTCATCGGTGCTGACCCGGGTCGGGCACCGGGCCGCTCGGGTCAGCTTCCGGCAAGGTGGGGTGGTTGACGATGCTGCCGAACATCACTCCCTGAGCGGTCGCGCCGGAGGCGGTCGCGGTGATGTGCTGGATCCACTGCTGCTGCGCGGTGGGTAGCCGCGTCACCAACTCGTCACGCAGGTCACGCACGCCGTCGGCGGTGACCGGGTCTTCCTCGACCAGGTCTGACAGCCGCGTCTGCCAGGCCGGCAACAGCCGCGCGCGTACCTGGTCACGCTGGGCGGGCGGGGCTTGTTCCACCTCCGCGGCCAGGGCGTCCAGCCGCCGGATCGCGGCGGTCTCCCGTCGCGGGTCACCGCGGCCGAGGAGCCGGGCGAACCCGGAGCGTGCCCCCTGCCACACGTCCGTCGCGGCCGCCTGCACCAGGACCGCCGCCGCGGACGCGCCCAAGCCCGCCAGCCAACCGAGATCCACGTTCTCCTCCTCATCCGAGGGAATCGAGGCATTTCCACGCTAGCAAGCCGGCGCGACGCGGGGTCCGGGCTCGGGCTCCGGGATGAGTCGGGAATCGGTCGGCGCGCCGTGCCGGCTGCCGAGGCCGGAAACCCCCAGCCGATCGGCTGGGGGTTTCCGGCGTGTGCGGGTGAAGTGACCCCCTGAGACCGGACACCTCCTGATTCGGCATCCTGCCGAGGAGGAGGAAACGCTGTGGCTGGACAGAGCAAGTACCCGGAGGAGTTCCGGCCTTCCGCGCGTTTGCGCTGGTAGAAGGTCCTGGATGGGCCGTCGGGTCTGATCGCGGACAGCGCGGCGAGGTAGAACACCCGCCGCAGGCCACGGTGGTAACGCTTGGGTCGGTGCAGGTTGCCGCGTACGCGTCCGGAGTCGCGGGGTACCGGGGCAAGTCCGGCGTAGGCTGCCAGCCAGGCCGAGCTGCCGAACGCGGCGGTCAGATCCCCGCCGGTGTCGGCGAGCAGCTGGGCGCCGAGGATCGGCCCGAACCCGTTGACGCTGGTGATCCGCGCCGCGTGCGGATGGTCACCGAACACGGCGGTGATCTGCTTGTCCAGGTCCTTGATCTCGCGGTCCAGGTCGAGCAGCTGCGCGGCGAGGCCTGGACCTCACCGTGTACCCGGCAGGAGAACTGGGAGAACTCACCCCAGGGTTGGCCGCGGGTCGGTGGTCACCCGTGGCGGCTCAACGGCCGCCCCACCGCCCAATGGTCACGCCCCGGCGTGACGCCGGCGGTGACGTCCTGACGCTCGAGATGATCATGCTCGGGTCGGCCGCGGTGTCGGCTGACAGTGCGGCCGCCGTGACCGCGTTCGGGCACCGCCGCCCGTGACCGCACGTCCCCTGCCGGAGCTTCCGCCCGTCCGGCCAGCAGGTGGTGGCTACGCTGACGATCATGGCGGGGATGGGGTGGCGGTCACGGCTTGGCCGTACAGCTGCGGCGGGGACGGCGATCGCTCTGGCGCTGGTGGCGGCCGGCTATGGCTGGGGTCTGTACGTGGACCGTCGACAAGCAGCCGAGGCTGTCAAGGCCAAGACGGTGCTGATGGCCTATCTGGAGCGGGTCCGCAACGAGGACTTCCATGGGGCCTACCTGCTGCTGTGCAGTGACGTGTTGGAGGGCTATTCCGAGGCCCAGCACGAGGAGTTCCTACGGACGCAGCCCTCGCTTGCCAGCTTTCGCCTCGAAGGGCCGGAACGACGATCTAGCCTCGAAGGCGCATTTCTCGTCTACCGAGCCAGCCTGACATCGACTGACGGAGCAAACCAGGTCAACGGCTTTGCAGTCGCGCTGTACTCCGACCGTGACCCGCTGGTCTGCGACGCGTCCGACTGGCGCAGAGAGTGGGTGAGTGACTAACTGGGTGACGACCGGTACGAGCGACAGTGGACTTCCAGGGGCCGAAATGGACGGACTCCGCGGGTACGCGCAGATGGCTATGCAGGTCGGCAAGCTGTGTCGGTTGCCGGGGGGCAAGGGGTCGTCAATTCCCTGCTCCACCGCAACCACTCTTCGGGGCAGCGGCCGCGTGTGCAGCTGCGTCAGGTCCAACAGGGGCCGAAAGCCATCGTCACCGCTTCCGCAGGAAGGCGTAGACGATCCTGTTGGAGGCGAATTCCGAAACGTTGACGAGGTCCCAACCGAACTGGCCGAGGAACTCGGCGGCAGCAACCGCCTCAGTGACCTGGCCGCCGCCCAGTCCGTGATGAGACACCACGGCCAGCAGGCGATAGGGGTACGTCCGAAGATCGGCCCGGCCCTGCAGAACCGCCCGGGCGGTGACTGTGCGGGTCCGGGTGATTTGCTCCGGGCTCTCTGCGGCGGCCATACCCGGCACCATAGTGGCTCGTCGCTCGGGCAGTCTGCCAGCTTCGCAGCCGGTATGTTCGGGACGTGTCTGCGTCGGCCGGTGTTTCTCGTCCTGTCGTGGCGCTCGTTGCGGTGCTGGCCACTGCCGCCTGTGACGGTGCCTCGGCTCCGGTGGGTGCGTCGAGCGCCGGGCCGGCCACGAGTGGCGTTGCCTCCACCGCACCTGCCGCCTCGGTCGGCCCCGTCTACCGTGCTCAGGATCTGGAGCTGTGTAAGCGTACTGATCTTCGGCCGTTGGCGGAGTTGTCACTGACGGTGGCCCGCACCGATCCGACGCCGCCGCTGGGGCGCCCGGGTGTGGCGTGTCTGTTCGACTTGCGGACGAAGGACGGGCATGAGGCGAGCCTGCGGGTGGAGGCGTCCACGCCGGCCAGCGCGGAGGAGGCGCGGTTGCTCTACCGGTCCACGGGGCGGGTGACGGTGATGACTCCGGCCGGCGGCATCACCGGTGTGGGCGACGAGGCCGAG
Organism: Micromonospora sp. NPDC049175; assembly: GCF_043197345.1. Classification (NCBI taxonomy): domain Bacteria; kingdom Bacillati; phylum Actinomycetota; class Actinomycetes; order Micromonosporales; family Micromonosporaceae; genus Micromonospora; species Micromonospora sp. NPDC049175. The sequence continues at coordinate 56,943 of NZ_JBICSY010000004.1, forward strand.
GCCTTCACCAGGCGTTCCGAGCCCGGCTACAAGTACGCCGAGTACATGGTCAACGCGCGGACGGGCAACCTGGTGGTGAAGGTCTGGTTGGCTGTCGGTGGTGCCTCGTACGTCGCCACCGAAACGCTCGCGCCGAAGGCGCTGACGTTGCTCAGGGCGACGCAGGCGGCCGTACCCACGGTGTGATGTGTTCGTTGGTCATCCCCGGACGGCTTCCGGCCAGCGCCCACCGGGTAGCTTCGAGTGGTCGCCGACCTGCGTGGCGATGTCCCGGATGTTGCCCAGCGCGTCGATGAAGCGCTGGCCGATGGTGAGCAGAACGTCCAGGCCGGCGGTGACCAGCTCTCCGATCGACTTGGCGAGGGTGGAGATGGCCCACGGTAGGTCGATGACGGTTGCCCCTTCAGATGCTGCCTGCGCCAGTTTGCCGACCAGTCCTGTGACGATCTTCGCGAGTTCGACGGCGTAGTCGACGTTCGCTTTGGCGATCGTGAACAGCCACTGGCTGATGAACTCCGATTTGACGACGGACTCGTCGACCGCGGCTTTCTGCTTGAGTGCCTTGGCGTGGTAGGAGCTCGCGGCGTCGCCGGTCCACTTGGGCAGGTTCTCGTTTTTCGGGTCGGTGGTGGTGGAGGAGAGTTCGGAGACCGGTGTCTTCACGTCGTTGACCCAGCGGAAGCTGGCCTCGATCAGCGAAAGCACCGGCAGTTGATGCTCCAAGGCATGCTCGACGCGATCGAGAATGGCATCCAGCCCTGCTCGGGTGGTGTCCAGGCTGTGTTTGATCCACAAGAGTGCTGCCGGTCCGAGGAGCCACTTCCACTGCTGTACCTGCTCGACGATCTCGTTGAATTTCGCGATCGCCGTGTCGGTGCCGGAGCGGATGTGGTCGAACGCCTTGTTGTACGGTTCCCCGTACTCAAGATCACTGTTGCCTGGCTGCATCGGTTGCTCCGTGCCCTCTCCGAACGTCGCGCGGCGGATCGCTAGGCCGTGTAGATCTTGTTGAGGTCCAGTGAGACGACCTCGTCGGCCCGGTCGTACTCGTCGGCGATGTGGCGCAGGGCCTTGCCCACCTGTTCGAATTCGGTCACGGCTCCGTTCAGGACGGCGACCATGAAGGTGTGGAAGTCGTTGTACGCCAGCGAATGGATTTGGGCGTTCGCGTCGCCGATGAAGAAGGCTGACGGGTCGAGGCGCAGCTGCTCCGCGGCGACCTTGATGGCGGCGACCTGGTCCGACAGTGTCAGCCACTTACCTCCCTCATCACGTAGGGAGTCCGTGATGACATTCAGTGCAACCATCTCACTACCTCACGATCCGGTCCGCTCGGCGCTGGCCAGGGCGAACGCGCGGAAGAGGGAATGGGCTTCGAACTGCAGCTGACCTGCGTCTGCCCGTGCGATCCGCCCGACGTCGCCGGTGATGCCGGTGATACCGCCTCCACGGAGGCGCAACGTCAGACAGCCGTTGGGGCTGGACATGCTGGACTCGTCCGTCCGCCGGGGCAAGCGAGCCGCAGCGTCCAACTCCGCGTCGAGGTCGTCCAGCGTCCGCCAGGTGTCGCGCAGCCAGGTGTGCTCGTCGACGTCCCGATCGGGGCTCCTGTCCAGCGGTTTCCGTTCCGGGGCTGCAGGACCACTCTCCCGATCCTCCGCCTGCAGATGAAGGAGCGCCGCCAATTCGAGGGCAGCCTGCACGGCGGCGACGTACGCCTCGAAGAGAGCATCGGCGAACCCGCTGGGGCCCAGCCGGCTGCGCCAGTCACGAGCGATCGTGACAGCTGAGACCTCCCGCTGGGTGTCGACGACCACGCGGACGGAGCCGGTCTGGTCGCCCCCGGAGCACCCCTCGGGTCGCATTTCACGTCCCGTCTCGCGCAGCGCACGATCGGCCTGCTCGCGCAGGGCGGAATCGTCGCCCAGGAAGTCCAGACTCGCCAGTTTGAGGCGTTCATGCCTGCTGCCCTGCTGCATTCGCCCCCCGGCTTCCTGCTCGGTCAACGCTTTCCGTGATGCGCCCGCCACGGCGAGGTAGGACCACGGTACGTGAATGACCAAGGTCCGGGGACCCCGGCGCTGAGCTGGTGCGGTGACCACATACGTTTACCGGCTTGGTGGCCCCGCGGTGAGTTTGTCGCCACTGCTGCCGGGCAGGCCGTCTTACCATCGCGGCATGAAGATCGTCGTGGATGACCTGTCCGGGCCTAAGATCAAGGCGCTTTTGCAGGAGCACCTCGATGAAATGCGAGCGGTCAGCTCGCCCGAGAGCAAGCATGCCCTTGACCTCGACGGGCTGCGCCAGCCCGCAGTGACCTTCTGGTCGGTCTACGACGGTGACGAACTCGTGGGCTGTGGAGCTCTCAGGAAGCTGGACAACACGAGCGCTGAACTCAAGTCGATGCGGACCGCCCGGACCGCGAAGCGGCGGGGAGTGGCCTCCGCGCTTCTCCAACACGTCTTGGCAGAGGCCCGCCGGCGCGGCTTCACCCGGCTATACCTGGAGACCGGCGCGGATGACCATTTCGCGCCGGCGCGGGCGCTCTACGCGAAGTACGGATTCACCCGATGCGAGCCGTTCGCCGACTACCCAGAGGACCCGAACAGCGTGCATATGACCAAAGTCCTGTAGTCGAGGCTGTCACAGGGCCCGATGTTCAGGCGGCTTTCCTGCGGCGCGGCCCCAGCGTTGCTGGCGTTCGCTGCGGACGCGGTGCGCGTTCGCGGCGTTGTGCGGCCAGGCGCCGTCCTCGCCGTCGGCGACTGCTGCGGCCGGAAGCCGGCGAAGAGCAGGTTGCGCTGCTTCTCGATGAGCACCGAGTGACGTTCCTCCTGGCCGACCACGAACTCGTACCGCTTGACGAGCTCGACCGACAGGCTTCCCCAGAACTTGCTGAACGAGAACGTCACCAGGACTGGCACCTGCTTCATCCGGCTGTCGTAATGGTCGGAAGCGCGCGACAAGCGGCAGAAGAGTGTGTCGACGGCTCCACGCTCTCGCGACCGCTTGTGATCAGTGTGCAACGACGACGGTGCGTACGACGCCATCAGCAGGTCTCGGATGCTCGTCGAAGGCCGAACCAGATCACACCCGGTAGTACTGCACGATGCAGAACTCGTTGTCCTCCGGGTCGGTCATGACGAGGACGGCGCCCTCTTGGTAGTCATGCCGTTCACCTGTCCACCGCCCGCCCAACATCCCGATCCGATCGACCGCTTCGTCAACGTCGGTAACGGCGATGTCGAGGTGTAGTCGCGTCTTGCCGGCCTTGGGCTCCGGGACCGGCTGGAATGTCAGCACCGGGCCGCCCCCGGCGACAGTGACGCGCCGCCAACCCGGAAGAGACTCCGTCACGCGTCCTCCAAGCACCACGGACCAGAAGTCAGCCAGTCGCTGCGGATCCCGGCAGTCGACCGTGACTCCGGCAAGTCGGCCCAGTGTCTCCACGACACCGACCATAGCGGGAATATGCAGCCCGATCCCAACGGCAATACGCCGTGGAGCGCAGTCAGAGATACGACGCCGATGCGACGTGGACTGATGACTCCGGCGGCATGCTCGCTCCGTGCATCAACAGAGGAGCGCAACACAGCCGACAGCCATCGTCGTCTATCCGGTGGGGAGGCCCCACCGTGCGTGAGACACCATTTGTGGCCTCTCGGCTGCACGCCCTGAGTGGGTTGCTGTACGTCCTGTCGTTCGCCGCCGCGATGCTCCTCCCAGGGCTGATCAGTTCACCCGGCGAGCCGCTGGTTACGCCGTACTCGTCCGACGCCGATGTCCAACAGTTCCTCAATAGCGGCTCACCCAGCGCACCGGTTGGCGCGTTCTTCCAGGCGCTGGCAGCGGTCGCACTGCTGGTGTTCACCGCGTACGTCGCCGTCACGATGCGCCGGCGGGGCGACGTCGGCCGAGCCGCTGGGCTGGCGCATGCCTCCGGTGCGGTCGCCTCCGCGCTGCTGCTGTCGTCGGCGGCCGTTCAATGGATCATGTCTCGTCCCGGCAGCGGATCGGATCTGCGGGTCTTCCGGTTCGCCATGGACCTCGCCTTCATGACCGGCGGTCCCTTGCACATCGTGACGCTCGGCCTGTTCGTCGGCGCCGCCTCCGCCGCCATGCTGCGGACCAGGGCGCTGCCGAGCTGGCTCGGAAGACTGGGATTCGGCATCGCGACGCTGTGCGTACTCGCGATCTTCTCGCTGCTGGCCTCCGCGGCGTCGGTCTTCATCCCGGCCGGAAGGTTCATCGGCTTCATCTGGTTCGCCGCCGCCAGCGTCCTGCTGGCACGACGCGGCCGACTCGCACCCGATCCGGTCGACCTGGCGCGCACGCGATGAGCGGACGAGTTCCTACCGCCCTGCTCGTCACGGCCCTGTTGGTGACCATGGCTCTCACGCCAGGCAGCAGCGCAGCGGGCGCGTCGGTGGCGCCATCGGAGGTGTCCACGGGTCCGGCGTGGGTCTCTGGGCCGAGCCCATTCGGCGCCTGCCCTTCGGCCGCTCTTGACGATCTCCTACCCGCCGGCGCGCTCGAACCGACGGTCGCCGCCAACCCCCGGAAACGTCAGCAGCTGGTGTCGGTGTGGACACAGGACCGGTTCAGAGGACTGGTCGCTGGGGTGAGCGCCGACGGCGGCCACAGTTGGCGGCGGGTGCTGATTCCGGGGACGAGCCGATGCACGGGCGGGACCTTCGACTACGTCGATGACGTGTGGCTGTCATTCGGCCCAACCGGCATGCTGCATCTGTCGGCGCATGTGTTCGACGCACCCGAGACCACACCCAGCGGACTCATCACGGCCCGATCCCTCGACGGCGGTCTCACCTGGAGTAAACCGGTCCTCGTGGTGGCGGAGCGCGATCCGGACGGCGGGACGTACGTCGGTGGGGCGATCGTGGCTGATCCGAAGGACCCCGCACGCGTCTACACGGTCGTACCGAAGATCATGGAACCCGACCAGGAGGGCGAGCCGTTCCGCGCAGCGGTGGCCTTCGCCGCCAGCGGCGATGCCGGACGCACCTGGCGGGCGCGGCAGATCTATGAGCCGGGGGAGAACCGGCTGACCACCGGACACCAGATCGTGGTGCTCCCCAACGGGACCCTTGTCGACTCCTTCACCCTGTTCGACCTCGCCGGCGAGCGGCCCACCCGGCACGTTGCCGTGATGCGGTCGCAGGACCGTGGCGCCACCTGGTCACCTCCCCACCTGGTAGCCGAGATGCGGTCGGCCGGCGTCAGCGATCCGCAGTCGCCGGGGGACCAGGTCTCCAGCGGCAGCGCCGCGCTCGTCGACGCGGCGGTCGATCCGGCCAGCGGGCGGATCTACCTGGTCTGGCAGGACGCCCGCTTCAGCGGCGGGCAGGCGGACGCAATCGCACTGTCCGTGTCGGACGACGGCGGGCGCCACTGGTCCACGCCGGTAAAGGTCAACCGCAGCCCGACGTACGTCCCGATCGGCAACCAACAGGCATTCACCGCATCCGTTGCAGTCGCCGCCGACCATACCGTCGCGGTCGACTACTCCGATTTTCGTCACGACGACCCCGCCGGGGCGCTATGGACCGATCGTTGGCTGGTGACCTGTCGCCCGACACCCAAGCTTGATTGCGCGACCGGGGTTGGGTTCGACACCGAGGTAAGACTCACCAAAGAGCCATTCGACATGCGGCGTGCCCCCTTCCTGAATGAAGTCGGCCCCCCGGGTTTTTTCCTCGGTGACTACGCCGGCCTGACCAGCGCCGGACCACACGACTTCGTCGCCACGTTCTCCCAACCCGACCCGGTGGCGTCCCCGCGCGTCGCCGCCGTACGGGTCCGGAACGCCAACCGATAGCCGCGTGGTGGCTGGCCGGGTGACGACCGGCGTGGCCGAGGCAGGACGTCCACGGGCGCCGGTGGTGAGGGCGTGCCATGTCTAGGGCCGGCGGGGGAAGCCGATGTCGTCGAAGAGTGAGTAGTGGTCGGCGAAGGCTTCGACGGCGCGCTGGGCGGCGGCTACGGTCTCGTCCACGGTGGTGAGTTCCTCGGTGGTGCGCATGACCGTGTGCTCGCCGGCTGGATACTTGAACACTGGCTTAAGGAGGTCGACATCGATCCCAGCGGTCAGCGTGAAACCGTCCTCGCGGAGCGTCAGCCGCAGGTAGAGGCGGATCTCGGAAGGGTAGTCCGTGACCTCCGCCGGGAGGTGCGGCAGCCTGATCGTTAGGGCGTCAAACTCCAGATGTCCGCCGGGCGATGGCTGGCCCACCCCGTCGTGCGGGTCGAACAGGAGCCGACTGCCCCAAATCATCACCTCATCATCCGTGCCATCGAACCGGCCGCGCATGCCGTCGGCGGTTGGCACGAAGAGGTCGTAGTTGAGGTAAAGCTCGGTGAAGGTGCGCTCGATCGCCCATGACGCCTCGGTCAGCCCCCGGAGCAAAACAGCCATCGCTGAACTCACCGACTCCATGGCGGCCGACTCTACGGCAGTTCCCGAATCACCTGGCCGCCTGCCAACGAGGTGCCAGTATGCGGTGCCACGAACGGGCGATACCCGGCGGCGACGAGCTTGCGGGCCATGATCATTCCGACGGCGAAGCGGGGCAGGACGATCATCCGCCAGCCGGCGTCGCTCTTGGTCCAGGGCTGGCGGAACAAGCCTTGGCGTCCCGCCGGAACCGTTCACGCGCTGAACCCACGGCGTGGTCCGCGGCGAGCGACCCGATGCCTCTGGTCGGGAAATTCCTCTACGCAATGAATGCGTGGCCGCAAAAAGAGCCCCTGGTGATCGTTCTAGGCGAAAATCCGCCGCTGCGCCAGGGGGATGATCGGACGATTTTCGTCATCCCTCGTCTGGTCACCCGCTAGCCCTTCGGGTCGACTCTAGTCAATGATCTTCCGCGCCAGGCATTGAGTCCTATGCTCCTTCCATTGTGAAGTCCTGGGGGGGACCATGATCAATTTAGCCGATCGCGGCGTGTCCATCTTGTGTGGAGCGATGTGCGCGTCCTGAGATGGAAAATTCGACGCTGATCCATCGCTTCGGCGCTGCCACTACCGCCCGGCCCAACCATCCCGCCGTGCTCGGTGACACCGGCCCGCTCGACTACGCCGGCCTGGCCGGCCTGGCCGGCGGCCACGCCGAGCTGCTGGCCGGGGCCGGCGTTCAACCCGGCGACCGGGTCGGACTGTTGACCACACACGGCGCCGGCACCATCGCCGCGATGCTGGGCACCCTCGCCGCAGGCGCCGCCTACGTGCCGCTCGACCCGGGCTTCCCGGAGCAGCGACTGCGCCAGCTCGTCGACGGCGCCGACGTCACCGTGCTGCTCAGCGGGGGCGAGCACACCGAGCTGGCCCGCCGGCTCGCCACCGACCGGCCCGGCACACGGGTCGTCCCCGCCGTCGACGTGCGGCCGGCGCCGCTGCGGCCGGTGTCGGTGGACCCGGACGCCCTCGCGTACGTGCTGTTCACCTCCGGCTCCACCGGCCGGCCCAAGGCGGTCGGGCAGACCCACCGCAACCTGCTGCACGTGGTGGACAACCAGATCGCGACCCTCGACCTGCGTCCGGACGACCGGCTCAGCCTGCTCGCCTCGTTCAGCTTCGACGCGGCCATCCCCGATCTCTACCCGGCGTTGCTCACCGGCGCCGCCGTCGTCCCGGTCGACCTGCGCCGCCACGGGCTGGCGTACGCCGTCGAGCAACTGGCCCGGCACGGCGTCACCGTCTACCACTCCACCCCGACGGTCTTCCGGTACCTGCTGGACACTCCCGGCATCGACCGGCTCGACCGGGTCCGGGTGGTGCTGCTCGGTGGCGAACAGGCCAGCTACGCCGACGCCGCCCGCGCCCAGGGTCACTTCGCCCCGGGGTGCGTGCTCGTCAACGGCTACGGTGCCACCGAGATGACCTTCGCGGCCCGGTCCGCGTTGCCGCTGGCCGACGTCGACCGTACGGCCACCGGGCCGCTGCCGATCGGCACCGCCCTGCCCGGGTACGCGCTGCGGCTGACACCGGACGGCGAGATCGTGGTGCGCGGCCGGCACCTCGCCCCCGGTTACCTCGACCAGGTCAGCGACCGGTTCGCGCTGGACCCCGACGGGGTGCCGGCGTACCGCACCGGCGATCTCGGCGAGCTGCTGCCCACCGGCGAGCTGCGCTGCCTCGGCCGCCTCGACCGGCAGGTCAAGGTGCGCGGGTTCCGGGTCGAGCTGACCGAGATCGAGTCGGTGCTCGCCGCCGAGCCGAGCGTCGCCGAGGTGCGTGCCGTCGCCCGCGACGGCGAGCTGCTGGCGTACGTCCGGTCGACCGGGACACCGGTGGACCCGGCCGCGCTGCGGGCCGCCCTGGCCCGGCAACTACCCGAGTACGCACTGCCCCGCGCCGTCGTGCCGGTCGCCGAGTTTCCGCTGACCGTCAGCGGAAAGATCGACGAACGGGCGCTGCCGGCGCCGGCCCGGGCCGTGCTGGCCGAGGACCTGCCGGCCAACCCGACCGAGCGGATCGTGCACGACATCTGGTGCACCGTGCTCGGCCGGGACGCTGTCGGCCGCACCGACAGCTTCTTCGACGTCGGCGGGCAGTCCCTGCTGCTCGGCCAGGTGCAGCAGCGGCTGACCGAACGGTTCGGGGGCCGGCTGCCGCTGCTGCGGCTCTTCGACCATCCGACGGTCGCCGCCCAGGCTCGACTGGTCGACCCGCCGCCGTCCGCCGACCTGCCGGCCCCGCCCGTCGCGACCGCCTCGGCGTCCACCGCGTCGCCGTCCACCGGCGGTCCGTACTCCTCGTCGGTCGGTGTCCGCGAGTACACCGGCGAGGAGATCGCCGTGGTCGGTCTCGCCGGCCGGTTCCCGGGAGCGGCGGACGTGGCCACCTTCTGGTGGAACCTGTGCGCCGGCGTGGACGCCATCCACGACCACAGCGACGAGGAGTTGGCGGCGCTGGGCGTCGGCCCCGGGCTGCGCGCCGACCCCCGGCACGTGAAGGCCACCGGGCGGCTCGACAACATCGCCGACTTCGACGCGGAGTTCTTCTCCTTCGGCGACCACGAGGCCGCCCGTACCGACCCGCAGCACCGGCTGTTCCTGGAGACCGCGTGGGAGGCGCTGGAGGACGCCGGCCACGACCCGACCCGGTTCCCCGGCCTCGTCGGCGTGTACGGCGCCACCTCGGTCAACCGTTACTTCCTCTTCCACCTGATGGACAACCCGGCCGTGATCGGTGACGTCGATCCGGACGACTGGGAGGCCCGCCTGATCGGCCGGCAGCTCACCGACCACCTGCCCGGCCAGGTGGCGTACCGGCTGGGGTTGACCGGGCCGGCGGTGGCCGTGCAGAGCGCCTGCTCCAGCTCGCTGGTCGCGGTCTGCCTGGCCGCGCAGAGCCTGGCCGACTACCAGTGCGACATCGCTCTGGCCGGTGGCGTGAGCGTCACCTGGCCCCGGCACCGGCACACCCCCGGTGGCCTGGCCTCACCGGACGGTCGCTGCCGGGCCTTCGACGAGGCCGCCCAGGGCGCCGGCTTCGGCTCCGGCGTCGGGGTGGTGGCGCTGCGTCGGCTCGCCGACGCGCAGGCCGACGGGGACCGCGTCCTGGCGATCCTGCCCGGCTGGGCCGTCACCAACGACGGTGCCGACCGGGCCGGCTACGCCGTCCCCGGGCCGGCCGGGCAGGCCGCCGCGGTGGCCGGCGCGCTCGCCGCCGCCGAGGTCGCTCCGGGCGAGGTCCGTTTCATCGAGGCACACGGCAGCGGTACGCCGCTCGGGGACGCCATCGAGGTGGCCGCGCTGCACGAGGTGTACGAGGGCGCCGCCCCCGCCGAGACCTGCGCGCTCGGCTCGGTGAAGACCACCATCGGTCACCTCGACGCCGCGGCCGGCATCGCCGGGCTGATCAAGGCGGTGCTGGCCGTACAGCACGGGGTCATCCCGCCGAACCTGCACTTCACCCGTCCGCACCCGGAGATCGATCTGGCCGCCGGTCCGTTCTACGTACCGACGAAGGCGCGGGACTGGCCCGACGTGCCGCGCCGGGTGGCCGGGGTCAGCTCGTTCGGGCTGGGCGGCACCAACGCGCACGTCGTGGTGGAGCAACCACCCGCGGTCGAGCCGGTCGACACCGGGTCGGCCGGCGCGCACCTGCTGCCGGTGTCGGCGCGTACCCCCGCGGCTCTGCGGGCGGCCCTGACCCGGCTGCGGCGGCACCTGGCGGGCACCGCGCCCACGCTGGCCGAGGTCGCCGCGACGCTGGCGCTGGGCCGACGGGAGTTCGGCTGCCGGGCCGCGGTGGTCGCCACCACTCCGACCGACGCGGTCGCCGCGCTCGACGCGTTACTGGCCACGGACACCCGACTGGTCGGTCCGGCCGGCCCGCTGCGCGACCTGGCCGCCGGTTGGGTGACCGGCCGGTCCCTGGACTGGACGGCCCTGCACCCGGCCGACGGCGTCCGACGAACCTCGCTGCCCACCTACCCCTTTCAGCGGCAGCGGTACTGGATCGAACCTCCTCAGAAAGGTGTTCGGTGAACTGGTTCCCGTCCGCCGGCAGCCGCGATCCGGCACCGGTGCAATTGTTCTGCCTGCCCTATGCCGGCGCCGGAGCCGGCGCGTTCCGCACCTTTTCGGGCCGATTCGGTCCGGACGTCGAGGTGCTGCCGGTGCAGCTCCCCGGCCGGGAAAACCGGATCAGCGAGGACCCCCGGTTCCGGGTGGTCGACGTGGCGAGCGCCATCGCCGGGCGGGCCACCGGGCCCTACGCCATCTACGGCCACTCGATGGGCGGTCGGCTCGGCTTCGAGGTGGTCCGCGAGCTGCGCCGCGCCGGGCGTCCACTGCCGCTGCGGCTCTACGTCGGCGGCGCCCGCGCACCGCACGTCACCGCGCCCACCATCTTCGACGGGCTGTCCCAGGTGGACGACGACGAGCTGCTGCGCCGGCTGCGGACCGGCGGCGGCCTGCCCGCCGGTGTGCTGGAGCACCCCGAGCTGGTCGACCTGCTGCTGCCGCTGCTGCGCGCCGACTTCGAGCGGGTGGACAGCTACCGGTACCGGCCCGAGGAGCCGCTGCCGGTGCCGATCATCGCGTTCGCCGGCCGGCGCGACCTGGCGGTGACCCGGGAGCAGAGCGCGGCCTGGCGGGAGCACACCACCGGCGGCTTCACCCTGCACGAGCTGGACGGCGGGCACTTCTTCCTGCACGACGCGTTGCCCGAGCTGGCCGACGCGATCCGCGCCGACCTGACCGCGGCGCTCACCGCCGAACCGCCGGCCGCCGCGCCGAGGGCGGCCGCCGCCGCGCACCGGGTCCCACTGGGCGACACCGGCTGGTCGGTGTGGCGCGACGCCATCCTGCGCAGCACCGGCTTCCCGGCCGACGGGCTGACCCTGCTGTCCGCGCCGCACGCCGCCGCGGCGGCCGACGAGCTGCTGAGCACCGGCACCGGCACCGGCGCCGACGTCTTCGACAAGGAGTTCGCCGAGGCGCTGTCCACCGCCACCCGGCGGATCACCGAGCTGGCCGCCGACCCGCTGCTCCGCGAGGCGGTCACCTGGCAGAACCGGGGAGTGCTGCCCACCCTGGACGGGCTGGTCCGTGGTGGCCCCGACGCTGCCCGCAACACCCGTAGGCGCGAGCGCGAACGGGCCGTCCTCAGATACTGGCAGCGCTACTGCGGCAAGAACGAGACCGTCGGCTTCTTCGGCCCGAGCTGCTGGGTCACCCTCGACCCGGAGCTGCCGGTCGCCGCCGAGGTCCGGCCGGGCGCGGCGCTGACCCGTGACCGCTGGGTGTGGTTCGAGTCCTGGGCGCTGACCGTGTACGCGCAGCGGATCGCCGAGGACCTGGCCGTCCGCCGCTGGTGGGCACCCCAGCTCGCCCCGCACCTGAGCCTCGCCGGCCGGGAGGTGCGCCGGCCGGGTCGACCCCCGGTGCCCCTGTCGCCGGTCGAGGCGGCACTGCTCGGTGCCGCCGACGGCCACCGCCCCGCCCACGAGCTGGTCACCGACCCGGCCGTCGGTCTGCGTCGGCCGGAGGACGGGTACGCGCTGCTCGACCGGCTGGTGCAGCGGGACCTGGCCACCTGGGACGCCGCGCTGCCGGTGAGCCCGGCCGCCGAGGACGTGCTGCGGCAGCGGATCACGCAGGTCGGCGACGCCCCCGCGCGGGCCGTCGCCCAGGCCGGCTTCGATCGGCTGTGCGCCGCCCGGGACGCGGTCGCCGCCGCGGCCGGTGATCCGGACCGGCTGCACGCCGCGCTGAACGCGCTCGACGAGACGTTCACCGACCTGACCGGGCAGCCGGCGCAGCGCCGGGCCGGGCAGATGTACGCCGGTCGGACGCTCTGCTACGAGGACACCAGCCGTGACCTGGACGTGGTCTTCGGCGCACCGCTGCTGGACGGGATCGCCGCCCCGCTCGCCGTGCTGCTGCGGGCCGCCCGCTGGCTGACCGGCGCCTTGGAGGAGGCGTACGCGGTGGTGTTCCGGGAGCTGTACGACGAGCTGCGCGCCGAGGCCGGCGACGCCCCGGTGGCCCTGTCCGACCTGTGGTTCCTGGTCCAGGGCATGTTCTGGGGCAGCGGGCCGCGCCCGGTCGACGCGGTGGCGGGCGACTTCGCGGCCCGCTGGGCGGGGCTGTTCGGGCTGGCCGACCTGCCGCCGGGCAGCACCGATGTGCGGCTGGACGTGGCGGACCTGGCCGCCCGGGTCGACGAGGTCTTCCCCGTTCTCCGGCCAAGCTGGTCGAACTCCCGGCTGCACAGCCCCGACCTGCAGATCTGCGCGGCCGACGCCGACGCGCTGGCCCGCGGCGACTACACCGTGGTGCTCGGCGAGCTGCACGCCGCCTGGCCGTCGTTCGACTGTGCGGTGTTCGCGGCCGCACATCCGGACGTGGAGCGGCTGCGCGACGCGCTGGCGGCCGACCTCGGCCCGAACCGGATCCGGCTGCTCTATCCCACCGACTGGCCGCGCCGCACCAGCCGGGTCGCCGAGGCGCTGATCGGCCCCACCGACCAGCAGGTGGCCTTCGCGTCCGCGCCCAACGCCGACCCGGGCCGGGTGCTGCCCACGGTGGCGCTGACCGTGCGGGACGAGGACGGCCGACTGACCGTCGTGGCCCCCGACGGGCAGCGCTGGCTCCTGACCGAGGTCTGCGCCGGGCTGCTCAGCCTGCACGCCGTGGACGGGTTCAAGCTGGTCGCGGCCGCCCCGTACACCCCGAGGATCACGCTGGACCGGCTCGTGGTGGCCCGGCAGACCTGGCGGACCACCGTCGGCGCGTGCGACTTCGGCGAGGCGAAGGGTGAGCGGGCCCGCTTCCTGGCCGTACGGGACTGGCGCCGCCGGTTGGGCCTGCCCGAACAGGTGTACGTCAAGCTCGGCACCGAGACCAAGCCCTGCTTCGTCGACCTGAGCAGCCCCGTCTTCGCGGACATGTTCTGCGTGCTGGTCCGGGCGGCCCGGCGTGACGGCGGCGACGACACGACGGTGGTGGTCAGCGAGATGCTGCCCACCGAACAGGACGCCTGGGTGCCCGACGGGGCCGGTCGGCGCTACTTCAGTGAACTGCGACTGCACATCGTGGACACCGACGAGCCGGAACCGGTCCGATGAGTCACGTGCTGCCATTGGGCGGGACGGGCTGGTCGGTGTGGCGGGACGTGGTGCCGCGTACCGCCGACTCCTCCGCGACCGCCGGCCGGATCGCCGCCGACCCGCTGCTGCGCGAGGCGGTCACCTGTTACCGGCACCCGGCGACAACTGGGTGACCGACGCGCAGGGCCGCGGCTACGTCAGTGAGCTGCGCCTGCAGATGACCGATCCGAACAGCTATCCCGGGGGGAAACGGGTGACCGACCTATTGTCCAGCAACGCCGTACGGGGCAAGGCCCTGCCCTGGCCGGACGCGACGATCGCCGAGCTGGTGGTCGCGCAGGCCGCCCGTACGCCGGACGCGACGGCGGTGCGCCAGTGGGACGTCCGGCTCAGCTATGCCGAGCTGCTGTCCCAGGCCGCCGGGGTGGCTGCCGCGCTGCGCGCCCGCGGCGTCGGCCGGCAGAGTCGGGTGGGGGTGTGCGGCAGCCGCCGGCCGGAGCTGGTGGCGACCGTGCTGGGGGTGTTGCTGGCCGGCGGTTGCTACGTGCCGCTGGAGCCGGGCGGCCCGCGTCGGCGGCTTCGTGGGATCGCCGCCGACGCGGGCATCTCCCTGGTGGTCGGCGACGCCGCCGAGACCGAGTTCGGTGACGCGCCCGGCGTCGAGGCGGTCGGGTTGCCCGGCCCGGCCCCACTCGCGCCCTGCCCGGCCCGGCCCGGCGACCCGGCGTACGTGCTGTTCACCTCGGGCTCCACGGGTCGGCCCAAGGGTGTGCTCACCAGCCACCGCAACGTGGTGGAGTTCGTGACGGGCGTGGCCGCGCTCAGCGGCGCCGACGCCGGCGTACGCAGTCTCGGCCTGGCGTCGCTCGGGTTCGACGCGGCCACCATCGACCTGTTCGTGCCGCTGCTGCTCGGCGGGACGGTGCAGCTCCTCGGCACGGCGGATCGCGCCGACCCGGTCCGGCTGACCCGGTTCATCGTCGAGCACGAGGTCAACTGGGGTTTCATCACGCCCACCGTGCTGGCCATGTTGGACCCGGCCGAGCTGACCGGCTGGCGTACGATGCTCTGCGGCGCCGAGGCGGTACCGGCCGCGCTGGCCGCCCGCTGGGCGCCCGGCCGCCGCCTTCTCAACGCGTACGGCCCCACCGAGACGACGGTGATGGCGGCCAGCGGCCCGTTGAGCGCCACCGAGGTCGACCCGGTACCGATCGGCCGGCCGATGCCCAACCACCGGGCGTACGTGGTGGACGCGGTGCTGGACCCGGTGCCTGCGGGCGAGACCGGTGAGCTGCTGATCGGCGGGCCCGGGCTGGCCGACGGCTACCTGGGCCGGCCGGCGCTGACCGCCGAGCGGTTCGTTCCGGATCCGTTCTCCGGGCTGCCCGGCGAGCGGTTGTACCGCACCGGCGACCTGGTGCGGCAGGACCCGGACGGACGGATCGTCTTCCTGGGCCGGGCCGACCGGCAGGTGAAGATCCGTGGGCAGCGCATCGAGCTGGGCGAGGTCGAGGCGGTGCTCGCCGACCTGCCCGGGGTGACCGGGGTGGCCGTCGAGGCGGTGCCCGGTCCGGCCGGCACCGAGCTGGTCGCGTTCCTCACTCCGGCGGATGCCCCCGACGACGCGCGGCTGCGCGCGTACGCCGGCAGTCGGTTGACCACGGCGATGCTGCCGGCCCGGGTGCTGCGCAGCGCGGCCCTGCCGATCAGCCCGATCAGCGGCAAGCTGGACCGCCTCGCGCTGCGCGCGCTGGCCGCGGCCCGCACCGCCTCCTCCGCCGACGCCGTCGCTCCGGAGGTGCCCGGTGGTCCCCTCGCGGCGGCCGTGGCCGGCATCTGGACCCGGCTGCTCGGCGCGGCACCCGGGCCGGCGACCGACTTCCTCGCCGCCGGTGGCAACTCCATCGCGGCGATGCGCCTGGTCGCCGCGCTGCGCGCCGAGCTGGGCCGGCAGCTCGACGCCCGTGAGGTGTTCACCGAGCGCACCTTCGGCCGGCTCGCCGAGCGGGTGGCCGCCGCACCCGTCGGCGACGACCGGCTGAGCACCGGCAACCCGCCCACCCTCTCCCCACCGCAACGCCGGCTCTGGTTCGTCGACCAGCTCGCGCCGTCCAGCGCGCCGTACAACATCGCGGTGGCGCACCGGCTGCTCGGCCCGCTGGACATCGCGGCCCTCGGCGCGGCACTGCGGACCGTCGCCGAGCGGCACGACGTGCTGCGCTGGCGCATCCCGCAGACCGCCGGGGTGCCCTACGCGGTCTGCGCCGAGCCGACCGACGTGGCGGTGCCGGTGGTCGACCTGACCGGCAGCGCCGAGCCGAAGGCGGAGCTGGCCCAGATGCTCGCGGCCGGTGCCGCGCATCCGTTCGACCTGGCCACCGGGCCACCCTGGCAGGTGACCGTCTACCGGCTCGGCCCGGCCGAGCACGTGCTGGCCGTCACCTGGCACCACGCCGTCTTCGACGGCTGGTCGGAGCGGATCTGCTACGACGACCTCGCCGCCGGGTACGCCCAGGCGTTGGCCGGCACGGCGCCCACACTGCCGGCGCTGCCGGCCCGGTACGCCGACTACGCGGTGTGGCGGGCCGAGCGCGACCGGCTGCGGGGCGGGCCCGACCTGGCCTGGTGGACGGGGCACCTGGACGGCGTGCCGACCGTGCTGGACCTGCCCCGGGACCGGCCGCGGCCGGCGGTGCAGACGTACGCCGGGGCGGAGGCGGCGGTCCGGCTGCCCGCCGACACCGACCGCGCGGTCCGCGAGCTGGCCGAGCGTCGCGGCACCACGGTCGCCGCGGTGCTGCTGGCCGCCTTCGGTGAGCTGATCGCGCGGCTCACCGGTGGCGACGACCACGTGCTCGGGGCGATCGTCGCCGACCGGCGGTTGGCCGCCTTCGACGACGTCGTCGGCTTCTTCATCGACACGGTGCCGGTGCGGGTCCGCACCGGCGGGGTGAGCTTCGCCGAGCTGGTCGACCGCTGTGCCGGGGAGTTGCACGAGGTCACCGCCCACCCGGGGGCCCCACTGGAACGCATCGTCGAGGCGCTCGGCGTCGGCCGGGACACCGCCCGCGCACCGCTGGTGCAGGTGCTGTTCAACGTGCTCAACTTCGCGCCGCCCGCGCTGACGTTGACCGGGTTGGCCGCCGAGCCGGTGTCGGTGCCCAAGCCGGGCTCGCCGTTCGACATCACCGTCTACGTGGTGCAGCACGGCGGTCGTACGGGCGTCGAGGTGGTCTACAACCCGGACCTGTTCGACGCCGGACGCGTCGACGACCTGCTCGCCGACCTGGCCGAGCTGGTGGGCGCGCTGGCCGCGGCGGCGCACACGCCGGCCCGCGAGGTCGCCACCGCGCTGCCCCGACCCACCGTGCGGGTGCCGCAGCTCGGCGCGATGACGGTCGCCGGCGGTGACCCGGTCGGCCCCCCACCCGCGCTGATGCCTGTCGGCCCGGACGGGCTCACCGAGACCGAGGAGCTGATCGCCGGGATCTGGCGGGAGGTGCTCGAGCACGACCGGGTCGGGGTGACCGACAACTTCTTCGACATCGGCGGGCACTCGCTGGCGCTCGCCGCCGTGCACGCCCGGCTGACCGCCGCGACCGGCCGGTCCATCCGCATGCTCGACCTGTTCCGCCACCCCACCGTCCGAGCGCTCGCCGCCAGCCTCGACGGTGCCGCCGACCGGCCGGAGCTGGCCCGGGCCGCCCTGCGGGCCGCCGCACGCCGCGGCCGTACCCGTCGTACCCCACCTCGCCGCCCCGGCGGCTCCGCGTGACGAAGGACAGCCTGATGAGCAACCCGACCGCAGCCGACCAGTCCGACGACGTCACCGACTCACCCGACCACGGCATCGAACCGATCGCGATCGTCGGCCTGGCCGCGCGCCTGCCCGGCGCCGCCGACGTCCACGAGTTCTGGCGCAACCTGGTCGACGGCGTGGAGTCCACCACCGAGCTGACCCGGGAGGAGCAGCTCGCCCGGGGCGCGACACCCACGGAGGTCGACGACCCGGGCTGGGTCAACCGCGCCCCGCTTGTCGACGGCTACGACGAGTTCGACGCCACGCTGTTCGGGATGACCGCCCGGGAGGCGGAGCTGACCGACCCGCAGCACCGCCTGTTCCTGGAGTCCTGCCACACCGCGCTGGAGGACGCCGGCTACGACCCGGCCCGCTACGACGGCGCGATCGGCGTGTACGCGGGCACCGGCGGCAACACCTACCTGCACCGCTACGTGCTGCGTAACCAGCGGGTCGGCGGCAACCCACACGGCGCGGTCTCCATCGCCACCGGCAACTCGCCGAACTACGTGGCCACCAACGTGTCGTACCGGCTGGACCTGCGCGGGCCGAGCCTGACCGTGCACACCGCCTGCTCCACCTCGCTTGTCGCGTTCCACCTGGCCTGCGAGTCACTGCGCAACGGTGAGTGCGACATGGCGCTGGCCGGCGGTGTCAACATCGAGCTGCCGCACGTCGGCTACCTCGGCATGGAGGGCTTCACCTCGCCCGACGGCCGGTGCCGCCCGTTCGACGCCGCCGCCAACGGCACCGTGTGGGGCAGTGGCGTCGGGGTGACACTGCTCAAGCGGCTCTCCGACGCGATCGCCGACGGGGACCACATCCGTGCCGTGGTTCGGGGCAACGCCATCAACAACGACGGCGCCGGCAAGGTGGGCTTCACGGCGCCCAGCGTCGACGGGCAGGTGGCCGCGATCGCCCAGGCCGTCGACATGGCCGACATCGACCCGCGCACCATCAGCTACGTCGAGGCGCACGGCACCGGCACCGCGATGGGCGACCCGATCGAGGTCGCGGCGCTCTCCGCCGTCTACAGCCGGGACACCGACGAGCGGGGCTGGTGCGGCATCGGGTCGGTGAAGTCCAACATCGGCCACCTCAGCCAACCCTCGGGCATCGTCAGCGTGATCAAGACGGTGCTCGCCATGGAGCACGGGCTGATCCCACCGACGATCAACTACGAGACGCCGAACCCGGCGGTCGAGTTCGCCGACACCCCGTTCTACGTGGCGAACATCCTCACCAAGTGGGACACCGACGGCGGGCCGCGCCGGGCCGGGGTCAGCTCGTTCGGCATCGGCGGCACCAACGCGCACGTCGTGCTCGAGGAGGCGCCGGCGGCGTACCGCACCGACCGCCGGGTGCGCCCGGCGCATCTGCTCCAGGTCAGCGCTGCCACCCCGGGCGCCCTGGACGCCGCGGTGCAGCGCCTCGCCGCCCACCTGGACGGTGCCGCGGACGCCGGGCCCGCGTACCTCGCCGACGTCGCGCACACCCTGCGTGCCGGGCGCCGCCCGCACCCGCACCGCCGCGCGGTGGTCGCGTCGGATCTCCCCAGCGCCGTCACGGCCCTGCGCGCCCCGAAACGCGGAGCGCAACCACCGACCGGGCGCCCAGCCCCGAAAGTCGCCCTCCTGTTCTCCGGTCAGGGTTCCCAGTACGCCGGGATGGGCGCGCAGCTCCACGCCGAGCAGCCCCGCTTCGCCGCCGTCGTCGACGAGTGCGCCGAACTGCTCCTTCCCGACCTGGGCATCGACCTGCGTGACCTGATCCTCGGTCGGGATCCGACGGCGGGGGAGAAGCTCGCCGAGACCCGCTACACCCAGCCGGCGCTGTTCACCGTCGAGTACGCCCTGGCCGCGCTCTGGCAGGCCACCGGCGTACGCCCGGCCGCGATGATCGGCCACTCGATCGGTGAGTACGTCGCGGCCACCGTTGCCGGGGTGCTGAGCCTGCCGGACGCGCTGCGGGTGGTCGCCGCCCGGGGCCGGCTGATGCAGTCGCTGCCCACCGGGTCGATGCTCGCCGTCTCGCTGGACGAGTCGGCGGTCGCCGACGTGCTGCCCGAGGGGCTCTCGGTGGCCACGGTCAACGGGCCGGGGACCTGCGTGGTGGCCGGCGAGACCGCCGCCGTCGAGGCGTTCGCGGCGACGCTGACGGCAAAGTCCAAGATGCTGCGCACCTCGCACGCGTTCCACTCGCCGATGATGGAGCCGATCCTCGCCGAGTTCACCGCGCTGATGGGCACGGTGTCGCTGCGCCCGCCGACCGCGCCGTTCCTCTCCAACGTGACCGGCACCTGGATCACCGCCGAGCAGGCCACCGACCCGGCGTACTGGGCGGCGCACCTGCGCCAGCCGGTCCGCTTCGGCGACTGTGTGGCCACCCTGCTGGCGGCGGGCACCTGGCAGTTGGTCGAGTGCGGTCCCGGCCGGCAACTGGCCAGCCTGGCCCGGATGCAGGTCGCCAAGGCGGCGCCGGAGCAGCGACCGCTCATCCCGCTGGGCAGCCTGCCCGCCGCCGGGGAGACCACCGGCGACCTGGCCGCTCTGCTCGGTACCGCCGGCGCGCTCTGGTGCGCCGGGCTGCCCGTACGGTTCGACGTGGACCCGGCGGCGCGGCGGGTGCCGCTGCCCAGCTACCCGTTCGAGCGCCGCCGCTACTGGATCGACCCGGACCCGGAGCAGCAGGTCGCCGCCGCTGCGGTGGAGACCGGGCCGCGACCGCTGCCCGAGTGGTTCGCGGTGCCGGTCTGGCGGCAGGCCGCGCCGCTGCCGCCGACCGGGGCGCTGGGCCGCTGCCTGGTGCTGACCGCGGGCGCGCGCGGCGACGCCCTGGTCGCCGGCCTGCGGGCCGCCGGCGCCGACCCGGTCCCGGTACGCCCCGGCGACGCCTTCACCGCCGACGGCGGCTACCGGCTGCGCCCCGGGGTCCGCTCGGATCACGAGGCGCTTGTCGCCGCGCTCACCGCCGACGGTGGACTGCCGACCCGGCTGGTGCACGCCTTCACGCTGGACGGTGCGCCGACCGGCACCGACATCGCGGCCACCTGGGCGGCCCAGGAGCTGGGCTTCTTCAGCGCCCTGCACCTGGTGCAGGCGCTGGCCGGCGCCGGCCTGACCGGCGAGGACGGCGACGTCGTCCTGGATCTGGTCACCGCCGGCACCGGCGATGTGCGCGGCGACGACCTGCGCCGCCCGGAGCACGCCACCCTCGCCGGGCTGGCCCGGGTGCTCCCGGCCGAACTACCCGGGTTGGCCGTCCGGCTGGTCGACGCGGACCCGGCCGACGACGACGTCACCGCGCTGGTCGCCGAGCTGCGCCGTCCTCGGGAGCCGGAGGTCGCCCTCCGTGGGGGCCGGCGTTGGGTGGCCGACGTCGAGCAGGTGACGCTCGACGCCGAGGGGGAGCCGGGCGCGCTGCGCGACGGCGGCCGGTACCTGATCACCGGTGGGCTCGGCGGCATCGGCATCACCCTGGCCGAGGACTTCGCCACCCGCGCCCGCGCCAAGCTGGTGCTGCTGGCCCGCTCCGGGCTTCCGGAGCGTGAGCGGTGGGCGGACCACCTCGCCGTGCACGGCGACGACCGGGCCGGTCGGGCCATCGCGGCGATCCGCCGGATGGAAGCCGCCGGCGCCGAGGTGCTGGTGCTCGCCGCCGACGTCACCGACCCCGCCGACCTGCGCCGGGTCCGCGACGCCGCGCAGGCCGCGTACGGCGGCATCGACGGCATCGTGCACGCGGCCGGTCTGCCTGGCGGTGGAATGGTCGAGGTCAAGGAGCGGGCCGAGGCCGAGCGGGTGCTCGCTCCCAAGCTCGCCGGCACGCTCGCCCTGGCCCAGGTTTTCGGCGACCTGCCGCTGGACTTCGTGGTGCTCTGCTCGTCCATCACCGCGGTGGTCGGCGGCTTCGGGCAGGTCGACTACTGCGCCGCGAACGCGTTCCTGGACGCGCACGCCCGCTCGGGTGCCGGCTGGCGGGCTCCGGTGCTGTCGCAGAACTGGGGCGGCTGGGCCGAGGTGGGCATGGCGGTGGAGACCGCCGCGCCGGCCGGGTTCCGGGCCGCCGGCCGCGACACGGTGACCAGCACCGTCGACCACCCGGTGCTCACCACGAAGGTCAGCGGGCCGACGGAGACCGTGCTGCACGGCCTGGTCTCCGCCAGCACCCACTGGCTGCTCGACGAGCACCGGATCGCCGGCGTACCTGTCGTACCGGGCACCGCCCACCTGGAGTCGGTGCGGGCCGCGGTGGCCGCCGCGATGCCCGCGCCCGACGGGGACGCGGCGGTGGAGCTGCGCGACGTGGTCTTCCTGGAGCCGTTCGCGGTGCCCGACGGCACCATCGCCCAGTACCGGGTGGAGCTGACGCCGGCCGACGACGGCGGCACCGACTTCGCCGTCCGGAGCCTGGCCAGCGGTCTCCTGCGCACCCACGTGCGGGGTGGAGCCGGCTGGACCGACGAGCCCACCCCGCCGGCCCACCGCGTCGAACCCACCGGTCGGCGGGTGGACGACGACGCGTCCTTCGGCCGGGGCCGCACCAGCATGCTCACCTTCGGGCCGCGCTGGGCCGCCCTGACCGAGCACCATCTGGCCGACGACACCGAGCTGGCGGTGATCGAGGCCCCGGCCGCCGCGCTCGGTGACCTGCCCGCCTGGGGCCTGCACCCCGCGCTGCTGGACGTGGCGACCGCGTTCGGCCGGGGCCAGGGCAGCGGCGCCTACCTGCCGCTGTCCTACGGCCGGATCGTGGTGCGCGGGCCGCTGCCGGCCCGGTTCACCAGCGAGCTGCGACACCGGCCCGGTCACACCGACGAGGTGGTCACCGCCGACCTGTCACTGCGCGACCCGGACGGCCGGGAACTGGTTGCGATCAGCGACTTCGTGCTGCGCCGGGTCGACCAGGGGGCGGTCACCGGTGGCCTGACCGAGACGTCCACGGTCGATGCCCCGTCGTTGGCCTCGACCGAGGACATCCGGCCGGTGGACGGTGCGGAGGCGTTCCGCCGCAGCCTCACCGCCGGTCTCGGCGCCCAGGTCGTCATCGCCACCCGGACGGTGGCCGACATCCGGCATCGGGCCGGTCGGGTCACCGCCGACGACCTCGCCGGCGACGACACGGTCACCGGCTCGACCCGGTCCGGCCTCGGGGACGGCGGCGCCGCACCGGGCACCGAGCTGGAAAAGATCATCGCCCGGGTGTGGGAGGACGGGCTCGGGGTGGCCGAGGTCGGCGTCGACGACGACTTCTTCGCCCTGGGCGGCAATTCCCTGGTCGCGGTGCAGCTCATCGCGGCGATGCGCAGGGCGACCGGCGTGCGGCTGCCGATGCGCAGCCTCTTCGAGACCCCCACGGTGGCCGGGCTCGCCGCCCGGATCGAGGAACTGCGTGCCGCCAACACCGACGATCCGGCCGCCCCGGCGCCGACCTCCGCCATCCCGCGACTGCCCCGCGTGTAACGAGAATCAGGAGTAGACAGCAATGAGCGACACGATCGCCACGCTGCCCGTGGTCGTCGAAGCCGACGGCCGGGCGCTGACCCAGCTGATCACCGATCGCCGCGCCGAGCTGCGGGCCACCCTGGCCGACCAGGGTGGGTTGCTGTTCCGCGGCTTCGACGTGGGCGGGGTGGACGGCTTCGACCAGGTGGTCCGGGCATTGTCCGGGGAACCATTGACCTACACCGAGCGGTCCTCGCCCCGGCACGCCATCAAGGGCCGGGTGTACACCTCGACCGACTACCCACCGGACGAGGAAATCTTCCTGCACAACGAGAACTCGTACCAGGCGCGGTGGCCGTTGAGCCTGTTCTTCTACTGCATCACCGCGCCGCAGACGCTGGGCGCCACCCCGTTGGCCGACATCCGTCAGGTCTACCGGGAGATCGACCCGGCGGTACGCGAGGAGTTCGTCCGCCGGCGCTGGATGCTGATCCGGAACTTCCACGAGGATTTCGGCACCACCTGGCAGCACGTGTTCGGCACCGACGATCGTGCCGAGGTGCAGGCGTACGCGGCGGCCAACCGGATCACGCTGGAGTGGGTGGGCCGGGACGGGCTGCGTACCCGTGCGGTGCGCGACGCCGTGCACCTCCGCCCCGGCTCGGACGTTCCCCGCTGGTTCAACCACGCCACCTTCTTCCACGTGAGCAGCCTGGCGAAGGACCTCCAGGAGGGCCTGCTGGACATGTTCGGCGCCGACGGGCTGCCGTCGAACACCTACTACGGCGACGGTGGCGAGATCCCCGCCGACGTCATGGACCACCTGCGGGCCGCCTACCGGGCCGCGAGCGTCCGCTTCGACTACCACCGCGACGACGTGCTGGTGGTCGACAACATGACCGCCGCGCACGGCCGGGAACCGTTCACCGGCCCCCGCAGGATCGCCGTCGCGATGGCCGAACCGCACACCCCCGACACCTTCGGAGAGCAGTGATGGCCGAGCCCCGATTCCTGGTCGTGCGCAACGACGAGGAGCAGTACTCGATCTGGTCGGCCGAGCGGGACCTCCCGGCGGGATGGCACGACACCGGCTTCGCCGGCACCCGCGAGGAGTGC
The DNA here is from genome assembly GCF_043197345.1 of Micromonospora sp. NPDC049175. Taxonomy (NCBI): domain Bacteria; kingdom Bacillati; phylum Actinomycetota; class Actinomycetes; order Micromonosporales; family Micromonosporaceae; genus Micromonospora; species Micromonospora sp. NPDC049175. The sequence continues at coordinate 80,881 of NZ_JBICSY010000004.1, forward strand.
CTGGCGCACATCGACACCGTCTGGACCGACATGCGCCCCCGCTCGGTACGCGAGGGGGCGTCATGAGCAAGGAGTGGACCTTCCCGGCGTCCTTCGCCCAGGAGCGGGTGTGGACGGCCAACCAGCTCGACCCCGGATCGCCGGTCTACAACGTCTCCGCGCCGTGGCTGTTCCCGGTCGGCGTCACCGCCGCACAGGCCACCGACGTGTTCGGCCAGGTGGTCGCCCGGCACGAGTCGCTCCGTACGCACCTGCGGATCGTCGACGGCGCGCTGGTGCAGGTGGTCCGGGCCGTCGAGCCGTTGGACCTGCCGGAGTTGGACCTGACCGGTCTGCCCGCCGACGAGCGGGAGACCCGCCACGACGAGACCCTCGCCGAGCTGGCGCGTAGCCCGATCCCGCTGGACACCCCGCCGCCGTGGCGGGCCCGGCTGGTCCGGTTCGCCGCCGACCGGGTCGGGTTGCAGTTCGTGGTGCACCACGCGGTCTTCGACAGCCACTCGGCGGTGCTCTTCGCCGCCGAGCTGACCGCGTTCACCCGGGCCGCGCTGGCCGGCGCACCCGCCGACGTGCCCGAGCTGCCCATCCAGTACGCCGACTTCGCCGTCTGGCAGCGCGACCAGCTCACCGACACCGAGTTGGAGCGGCAGCTCGCCTTCTGGCGCGGTCACCTGGCCGGTGCGCCGGCGGTGACCGGCCTGCCGCTTGACCGGCCGCGCCCAGCCCAGCTCGGCTTCGCCGGTGACGAGGTGCGCTTCGACCTCCCCGACGGGCTGCTGGACCAGGTCGGGCGGCTCGCCGCCGGCACGTCGACCACCCCGTACATGGTGCTGCTGGCCGCCTTCGCGGCGCTGCTCTCCCGGATCTCCGGTGACCCCGAGGTGGTGGTGGGCGTCTCCACCGCCGGCCGCGACACCGCCGAGCTGACGCCGCTGATCGGCATGTTCGTCAACCCGGTGGCGCTGCGGTGCGACCTCACCGGCGACCCGAGCGTCACCGAGGTGCTCGGCCGCGTCCGGACCGGCCTGCTGGACGCGATGGAGCACGGGCAGACCCCGTTCCAGCGGATCGTCGAGGCGGTCGCCCCGCAACGCGACCCGTCGGTGCAGCCGGTGTTCCAGACCGCGCTGAACCTGATCCCGGACTCCGGCCTGGACCCGGTGCCGCTGGGCACCACCAAGGACGACCTGGCCTTCGACATCACCGGCGGCACCAGCCGGCTGGTCTACCGCACCGACCTGTTCGACCGGGCCACCGCGGAGGCGGTCGTCGCCCGCTACCTGCGGCTGCTCACCGCCGCCGTGGCCGACCCGGGGACGCGGCTGTCGGCGCTGCCGCTGCTCGACGACGCCGAACGTGACCTGCTGCGCGCCTGGACCGACACCGGGCCCGCGGTCGCCCCGATCACCCTGGTGGCCGAGGTGGAGCGGCAGGTCGTCGCCACCCCCGCCGCGATCGCGCTGGTCTGCGACGGGGAGGAGCTGAGCTACGCCGAGCTGGGCGCTCGGGCCAACCGACTGGCCCGGCTGCTGGTCGAGCGCGGTGCCGGCCCGGAGACCCGGGTCGCGCTGCTGCTGCCCCGCTCGGTGGAGTTGCTGGTGGCCATCCTCGCGGTGCTGAAGGCCGGTGCCGCGTACCTGCCGGTGGACACCGGCTATCCGGCGAACCGGATCAACTACCTGCTGACCGACGCCGAGCCGACGCTCGTGCTGGCCACCTCGGAGACGGCCGCGCTGGCCCCCGCCGACGCACTGGTGCTGACCGACACGACCGCCGCCGACCTGGACTCCGCCGACCTCACCGACGACGACCGCCGTACGCCGTTGCGCGCGGAGCACCCGGCGTACCTGCTCTACACCTCCGGCTCCACCGGGCGGCCCAAGGGCGTGCTGGTCGAGCACCGCGCGGTCACCGCGTACCTGGCCTGGGCCCGGGACACCTACCCGGGGCTGGCCGGTGTCGCGCTGCTGCACTCGCCGGTCTCGTTCGACCTGACCGTGACCGGGCTGCTCGGCCCTCTCACCGCCGGGGGCACGGTCCGGCTCGCCGGCATCGACACCCCGGCGGCGCGGGCCGGTGGTCCGCCGACCTTCCTGAAGGTCACCCCCAGCCACCTGCCGCTGCTCGACGACGCCCTGTCGCCCACCACCGATCTGGTGATCGGCGGGGAGGCGCTGACCGGCGAACAACTGGCTGGCTGGCGTGCCGCCCACCCCCGGGTTGCGGTGATCAACGAGTACGGCCCCACCGAGGCGACCGTCGGCTGTATCGCGGCCCGGATCGCTCCCGGGCAGCCGGTGTCCGCCGGGCCGGTGCCGATCGGTAGGTCCACCCGGGACACCCGGGTCCACCTGCTCGACGCCGCGTTGACCCCGGTGCCGCCGGGTGTGGTCGGTGAGCTGTTCATCGCCGGGGCGCAACTGGCCCGGGGCTACCTGGGCCGGCCGGCGCTGACGGCGGAGCGCTTCCTGCCCTGCCCGTACGGGCCGCCGGGGGAGCGGATGTACCGCACCGGGGACCTCGCCCGCTGGCGGGCCGACGGGGCACTGGAATACCTGGGCCGCCGGGACAACCAGGTCAAGATCCGGGGGATGCGGATCGAGCTGGGCGAGATCGAGTCGGTGCTGCGCGCCCGCGCGGACGTGGCCGAGGCCGCGGTGGTGGTCCGCGCCGACAACGGCGAGCCAACCCTGGTCGGCTACCTGGTCGGCCGGGTCGACGAGGCGACGCTCGCCGCAGACCTGGCCCAGGAGCTGCCCGCGCACCTGGTGCCGAGCGCGTTCGTCCGGTTGGACGCGCTGCCGCTGACGCCGAACGGCAAGCTGGACACGGCCGCGCTGCCGGCACCGACCGCCGCCACCGCCGACGGCTTCCTCGCCCCGCGTACCGACGCCGAGGTGCTGGTCGCCGAGGTCTACGCCGAGATCCTGCACCTGGAGAAGGTCGGCGCGCTCGACGACTTCTTCGCCCTCGGCGGCAACTCGCTGCGCGGCATGCGGGCGATGGCCCGGATCCGCGCCGAGGTGGACGTGGAGCTGCCGATGCGGGCGCTGTTCAGCAGCCCGGTGGTGGCCGACCTGGCCGCCCAGATCGAGCAGCGGATCGCCGCCGAGTTCGACGAACTCTCCGAAGCCGAGGTCGCCGCGCTGCTCGCGGCGGAGAAGGACGCCCCCTGATGACCGACGTGAAGGACTCGGCCCGCGACGCCGCCCGGCAGGCGCTGATCGCCCAGCGGTTGCGCCGCCGGTCGGGCAACCCGCCCGCCGCGCGGATCACTCCCCGCCCGCCGGACGCCGAGGTGCCGCTGTCGTACGCCCAGGAGCGGGTCTGGTTCATGGACCAGCTCGCTCCCGGCGAGGCGGCGTACCACATCGCGGTGCCCTTGCGAGTCCGTGGCCCGCTGGACGTCGCGGCGCTGCGCCGCGCGCTGGCTGACCTGACCCATCGGCACGAGTCGCTGCGCACCCGGTTCCCGGCCGACTCGGACGGCCGGCCCACCGTGGTGCTCGACGAGGTCGTCGAGGTGCCGCTGACCGTGGTGGACGCCGCCGACGACACCGCCGCCCAGGCACGTGTCGACGAGGCGGCCGTCGCGCCGTTCGACCTGGCCAACGGGCCGCTGCTGCGGGCTCTGCTGATCCGGCTGGCCGCCTGCGACGATAATCCGGCCTCCGCGCCGCAAGACGGCACTCCGGACCGGATGAACGTCGACGAGCACGTGCTCTTCCTCGGCCAGCACCACATCGTCGGTGACGGCTGGTCCGTGGACGTGCTGCTGCGCGACCTGATCGCCCGCTACCGCGACCGGGAGCTGCCCGCCCTGCCGGTGCAGTACGGAGACTTCGCGGTCTGGGAGGCACGGGAGCTGGCCGGGCCGGGCGCGCTGCGGCACGTGGACTGGTGGAAGGAGCGCCTCGCCGGGATCACCCCGCTGGAGCTGCCGCTGGACCTGCCGCGGCCGGCCACCCAGACGTACCGGGGTGACTTCGTCGAGTTCACCCTGGACGCCGCCGCCACCGAGGGGCTGGCCGCGCTGACCCGCGCCTACGGCGGCACGATGTTCATGACGCTGCTCGCCGCGTACCAGGTGTTCCTGGCCCGGCACGCCGGGCAGGACGACTTCGCGGTGGGCGCATCGGTGGCCGGCCGGTCCGCTCCGGAGCTGGAGAACCTGGTCGGCATGTTCATCAACATGCTGCCGATGCGTGCCGAGCTGGCCGGCGACCCGACCTTCACCGAGCTGCTGGTTCGGACCCGCCGCGCGGTGCTGGACGGGCTGGAGCACGGCGAGGTGCCGTTCGCCCGGGTCGTACACGAGCTGGGCCTGCCGCGTGACGTCAGCCGCTCACCGGTGTTCCAGGCGATGTTCGTGCTGCAGAACTACGAGATGGGCCGGTTCGAAGGGGTGGCCAAGGACGCCGACGTCAGCTTCGAATGGCATCCGATGGAGCTGCGCGCCACCCGCTTCGACTTCGAGCTGCACGCCGTCGAGACCGGCAACGGGCTCTGGGGCAAGCTGGTCTTCAACACCGACCTGTTCACCCGGGCCACCATCGAGCGGATGGCGCACCGGCTCACCACGCTGCTACGCGCCGTGGTCGCCACCCCGGATCTGCCGGTCTCCGCGCTCGATCTGCTCGCACCCGCCGAGCGGGAGCTGTTGGCCGGGTGGAACGACACCGCCCACGATTTTCCCCGGCAGCAGACGCTGCACGCCCCGATCGAGGAGCGGGCCGCCCGTACTCCGGACGCGGTGGCGCTGCGCTTCGCCGGCCGTTCGGTGACGTACGCCGAACTGAACGCGGCGGCGAACCGGGTGGCGCACCGGCTGCGCGCCTGCGGGGTGGGCCCGGAGACCATGGTCGGTGTCTGCGCGGAACGCTCGGTGGAGCTGGTCGCGGGCCTGCTCGGCGTGCTCAAGGCCGGCGGCGCCTACCTGCCGTTGGACCCCGAGTATCCGGCGGACCGGCTGGCCTTCATGGTCACCGATGCCGCCGCGCCGGTAGTGCTGGTGCAGGCACACCTGCGCGACGTGCTGCCGACGACCGACGCCACCGTGCTCGCCCTGGACGACGAGGCGGTCTGGGCCGACCAGCCGACGGGTGACCCGACGCCGACGGCCGGCCCGGCGCACCTCGCGTACGTCATCTACACCTCCGGCTCGACCGGTCGGCCCAAGGGTGTGCCGAACACCCACCGGGGCATCGTCAACCGACTGGACTGGATGCAGCGCACCTACCGGCTCGGCGCCGACGACGCGGTGTTGCAGAAGACCCCGGCCAGCTTCGACGTGTCGGTGTGGGAGTTCTTCTGGCCGCTGCGCGAGGGCGCGCGGCTGGTGCTGGCCGAGCCGGGCGGTCACAAGGACGCCGGCTACCTGCGCGACCTGCTGGTGTCCGAGCGGGTCACCACCGCCCACTTCGTCCCGTCCATGCTCACCGTCTTCCTCGCCGAGGACGGCGTCGAGGCGGCCACGGCGCTGCGCCGGGTGATCTGCAGCGGTGAGGAGTTGCCGCTCGCCGCCGCCCGGGACTTCACCGCCCGGCTGCCCGGCTGTGGCCTGCACAACCTGTACGGCCCCACCGAGGCGGCGATCGACGTCAGCTCCTGGGCGTGTGACCCGGCGCTGCTGGCCGAGGTGGCCAGCGTGCCGATCGGTGCGCCCATCAGCAACGTGCGGCTGCACGTGCTGGACGCCCGGGGCAACCCGTGCCCGGTGGGAGTCGCGGGTGAGCTGCACATCGGGGGGGTGGGGCTGGCCCGCGGCTACCACCGTCGGGCGGCGCTGACCGCGGAGCGGTTCGTGCCCGACCCGTTCTCCGGCGAGCCGGGCGCCCGGCTGTACCGTACCGGCGACCTGGCCCGCTGGCAGGTCGCGCCCGGTGACCGGCCCGGCGGTGTGCTCGAGTTCCTCGGCCGGATCGATCACCAGGTCAAGCTGCGCGGCCTGCGCATCGAGCTGGGCGAGATCGAGAGCGCGCTGCGCGCCCAGCCCGGGGTGACCGAGGCGGTGGTGCTGGTCCGCGAGGACACCCCCGGCGACAAGCGGCTCACCGGGTACCTGGTCGGCGCGGCCGAGCACGACGCGGTCAAGGTGGCGCTCAAGGAGACCCTTCCGGAGTACATGGTGCCGGCGGCGTTCGTCACCCTGGACGCCCTGCCGCTGACCCCGAACGGCAAGCTGGACCGCACGGCGCTGCCCGCGCCGGTCGTCACCCGCGCCGCCTCGGTGGCGCTCGTGGAGCCGCGCGACGACACCGAACGGCTGCTCGCCGGGATCTGGTCCGAGGTGCTCGGTGTGGCCACCCTCGGCATCGACGACGACTTCTTCGACCTGGGTGGGCACTCGATGCTCGCGACCCAGGTGGTGGCCCGCATCCGCAAGGCCGAGCACGGTGGGCGGCCGGTCGGCGTGATGGACCTGTTCCAGCAGCGGACCATCCGCGACCTGGCCACGTTCATGTCCGGCGGCGGTGGCGACGGGCCCCGTCGGCTGCTCTACGAGCTGACCAAGCCGATTCCGCCGGCCCAAAGAGTGATCACTTACGTCTGCGTGCCGTACGGCGGCGGCAGCGCGATCGTCTACCAGCCCCTCGCGGACGCGCTGCCGGCCGGGCACGCGCTCTGGTCGCTGGCCATCCCCGGGCACGACGTGGGGCTCACCGAGGACGCGCTGCCCTTCGACGAGCTGACCACCCGGGTCGCCGAGGAGATCATCGAGCGCGTCGAAGGCCCGCTCGCCCTGTACGGGCACTGCGGTGTGGGCAGCGCGATCGTCGCCGAGGTGGCCCGCAAGGTGGAGGCCGCCGGGCGGGAGCTGACCGCGCTCCACATCGGTGCGATGTTCCCATTCGCCCGGCCCAAGGGCCTGTTCGCGGCAGTGCGCACCAAGCTGGAGAAGCTGCGCAGCAACAAGCACTACGCGAGCTGGCTCAAGTCGATGGGTGTGGACACCGACGAGCTGGAGCCGGAGCAGGCCGACCGGATCATCAGCAACATGCGGGCCGACTCCCGGGCCTCCGAGGAATACTTCACCGCCCTGCTCGACCAGGGCGCGGTGAAGCTGCGCGCCCCGATCATCTCGGTGGTCGGCTCGGAGGACCCGGTCACCGACTACCACATCGAGCGGTACGCCGAGTGGCAGTTCCTCAGTGACCGCCTCGGGCTGGTGGTGCTCGACCAGGCCGGGCACTTCTTCCTCAAGTACCGCGCGCAGGAACTGGCCGAGATCGTCACCCGGGTTCATCCGGCGCTGGTCGGCGGCGACGTCGGCGAGCTGACCCCGCAGGCACGGGGCGAGGACGCCGGCTGGGCGGTGGCCGACACCCGGGGCGTCGACGCCGTCGTCGTCCCGGACAAGCCGATGGTCCGGCCCAGCATGGCCCGCTTCGTGTCGGTCACCGTCGGGCAGCTCGTCTCCACCACCGGTTCGGCGCTGACCGCGTTCGCCCTGCCGATCTGGCTGTTCACCCGCACCGGCTCGGTGACCGACCTGGGTCTGCTCTGGGCCTTGGCGCTGATCTGCGGGGTGCTGGTGCTGCCCATCGCCGGGGCGATCACCGACCGGATCAGCCGCCGCAAGATCATGATGATCGCCAGTTGCAGTGCCGGTTCGGTCCAGCTCGTGCTGGCCGCGCTGCTCTGGACCGACAACCTGGCGCTCTGGCACATCTACGGCCTGGTGGCGCTCAGTCAGGTGGCCGGCTCGTTCCAACGGATCGCGTTCCAGTCGGCGGTGCCGCAGTTGGTGCCCAAGCGCTACCTGGGCCACGCGATGGGCATCACCCAGCTCTCCAACGGGTTCGCCATGCTGCTGATGCCGGTCTTCGCAGCCGGCCTGCTGGCCGCGATCGACCTCAAGGGCATCCTGCTGATCGACGTGGCCAGCTATCTGATCGCGGTGGTGACCCTGTCCGTGGTCCGCTTCCCCGACCTGCTCGGATGGCGACCCCGGGAGCGACTGCTGGTGGCGATCGCCAACGGTCTGCGCTACTCGTGGCGGCACCGAGGCTTCCGGCTGATGCTGGGCTACTTCGCGCTGGGCAACATCTTCCTGGCGCCCGCGCTGGTGCTCACCACCCCGTTGGTGCTCTCCTTCGGCAACGCGACGCAGGTAGCCCAGGTGGCCCTGGCCGAGGCTCTCGGCGCGGTCGCCGGCGGCGTACTCATGTCGCTCTGGGGTGGTCCCCGCAACCGACGCATGATCGGCGTGCTGATCGGCAACCTCGGCACGGCGGTCGGCTGCGTCCTGGTCGGCCTGGACGCGTCCGTGGCGATGATCTGCGTCGGTGCGTTCTGGCTGGCCATGTCGATGACCACGGCTCAGTCCATCTACGCCACGATCGTCCAGGTCAAGGTGCCGCAGCGCTATCACGGCCGGGTGTTCAGCCTCAACCAGACCATCTCCTGGTCGACGCTGCCCATCGGGTTCGCGCTGGTCGCCCCGGCGGCCACCCGCCTGTTCGAGCCGCTGCTCGCCCCGGACGGGGCTCTGGCCGGGTCGGTGGGCGCGGTGATCGGCACCGGTCCGGGTCGGGGCATCGGCTTCGCGTACGTCTGCTTCGGCGCGGCGCTGATCCTGATCACCCTGGGCGGGTTCGCGATCCGGCTGCTCCGCCGCTTCGACCTTGAGGTCGCGGATTCGCTGCCCGACGACCTGATCGGTGCGCAGGAGCGGGAGCGTCGGCTGGCGGCCCGGGCCGCGCAGCGCGAGGAGGAACGGGTGCCGGTCGGCGTGTGACGACTGCAGCCTCACGCCCGGAACGTGCGGCGGTAGGCGTCCGGCGGTACGCCGATCGTGCGGTGGAAGTGGCGGCGCAGTGTCGTCGCCGTGCCCATGCCCGCGGCCGAGGCGATGGTGTCGACGCTGTCGTCCGTGGTCTCCAGCAGCTCCTGCGCGCGGCGGATCCGCTGCGTCAGCAGCCACTGCAGCGGGGTGGTGCCGGTTACCGAGTGGAAGTGGCGGGCCAGGTGGCGCGAGCTCATGTTCGCCTGGCGGGCCAGGTCCTCCACGGTGAGCGGCTGGTCCAGCCGCCGCATCGCCCAGGGGAGCAGGTCGGCCAGGGGGTGGCCGTCCTGGGTGGGCACCGGTGTGGTGACGAACTGGGCCTGGCCACCGGCCCGGTGGGGCGGCACGACCAGGCGGCGGGCGACCACGTTGGCGATCGCCGAGCCGTGGTCGCGGCGGACCAGATGCAGGCACAGGTCCATCGCCGCGGCCTTGCCCGCAGACGAAAGCACGCTGCCGTTGTCGACGTAGAGCACGTCCGGGTCGACCGTCACCCGGGGATAGCGCGCGGCCAGCTGCGCGGTGTGGGCCCAGTGCGTGGTCGCGTGTAGCCCGTCCAGCAGGCCGGCGGCGGCGAGCACGAACACGCCCGTGCACAGGGAGACCACCCGCGCGCCCGACTCGTGGGCCGCGCGCACCGCCTCGACCAGGTCGGCCGGCGGGTCCTCGTCGACGTCCGCCAGGGCGGGGACGATCACGGTGTCGGCGTGCGCCAGCCGGTCGAGCCCGCAGTCCGGCTCCAGCAGGAACCGGCCGACCCGGACGGCGTGCGTGCCGCACACCTGGACGTCGTACCAAGGGCCTGGCAGGGCGGCCGGGGCGGAACCGAAGACCTCGTAGGCCAGGGCCAGCTCGAAGTGCAGCATCCCGTCGGTAGCGGCGACCGCGACGGAACGCGGGACAGAACTCATGTCGGGAATTGTACGGGTCGTGTCGTTCCGGACACTGTCACCGATGGGCAAACGGGGACAGGATTTCCGTAGTGGATCACTTCGAGCACGCGGGAGCAGACATGGGATCAGGTCGGAACGTGGCAGTGTTCGGGGCCTACGGGCACACCGGGCGGTTCGTGGTCGCGGAGTTGCGCGAGCGCGGACACGTCCCGCTGCTCCTCGGTCGCGACCAGGACAAGCTGCTGGCGCTGGCGCAGGCCCACCCGGGGCTCGAGGCGCGGCAGGCGTCGGTCGACGATCCAGCCTCGCTCGACCGCGCGCTGAACGGCGCGGCCGCCGTGATCAACTGCGCCGGGCCCTTCGCCACGACCGCAGCCCCGCTGGTCGAGGCGGCGCTGCGCGCCGGCATCCCGTATGTCGACGTGGCGGCCGAGATCGAGGCGAACCTTGACACCTTCGCGCACTTCGCGGGGCGCGCCCGCGCCGCGGGCACCGTGGTGGTCCCTGCGATGGCCTTCTACGGCGGCCTCGGCGACCTGTTGGTCACCACCGCGATGGGCGACTGGACGGCGGCGGACGAGGCGCACATCGCCTACGGCCTGAGCAGTTGGCACCCCACCGCCGGAACACGTGTTGCGGGCGCGGTCTCGGGGCAGCGACGGGGTGGCCGCCGTGTCCGCTACACCGGCGGACGGCTGGAGTACCACGACGACACTCTGCCGACCCTGGAGTGGCCCTTCCCGGCTCCGCTCGGCCCCCAGAGCGTCATCGCAGAGTTCACCATGGCCGACGTCGTCACCATTCCCAGCCACCTGGCCATCCCGGAGGTGCGCACCTACATGACCGCCAAGGCGGCCGCGGACCTGTCCGCTCCTGACGCCTCGGCACCGACCGCCGTCGACGAGCGCGGCCGCTCCGCGCAGACCTTCGTCGTCGACGTCCTCGTCCGCTCCGGCGGAGCGGAACGCCGCGTGGTCGCCGCCGGTCAGGACATCTACGCCATCAGCGCGCCGCTCGCGGTGGAGGCCGTCGACCGCATCCTCACCGGCCGGACCAGGACCACCGGCGTCGCCTCCGCGGGCGCGGCCTTCGACACCCCGGACTTCCTCCGCGCCCTGTCCTCGCACCTCTCGCTGCACGTCCCGCTCGACACACGCGGCTGACCCGGCGACCCGTGCACGGATCCAGACCGTGGTCAGTGCGGCCACTCCGCCAACTCGGCCGCGAACGAACAGCGCCCACGACGCACCCGAAAGGTAAGTCCGCTGACCTTCACGTCGCACAACGGCTACCCGATTTCACGCCCTACTCGGAGGTGTCGTCGCCCCCGAATGTGGGCCCCCGCGTCGACATCGCGGTCGGGTCGCATTCCCGATAGTCAATGTAAGAAGAAGACCGCCTTCGATAGTGTCTCGACCAGCGTACGACGGGGGCTTCGACGGCTGACTGCCGTCGCTGCACGTACGAATTCAAAGAGCGGTATGCCCCTTTCGGTCTCGCGTTTGCAGTGGTTGCTGCACGGAAGGGAGACGTGAGGCGCGGCATGCCGGCGTAGTCGCCGCATGTCGACGATCGAAAAAGGTGCACGCCGCTGACGCGACAGCGACGGTGCCGCCTTCGCCCTCATCCCCCTTCGGCCGGGTCTCGCGGACGCGCGAGCCAGGCACCTCAGCACACACCGCTGCCACATGTCCGCCGGCACGATGTTTCAGGGAGGGTGATATGCCGCGATTCTTCGCGCCACCGAAGGACAACCTCAGGCGAATTTCCAGAAGCCGCCGCAGCGTCTTCGTACGCCGGTTCGCCGCGATGACGGCGGCCGGCGTGGCGTTCGGCCTGACGGTGCCAGGTCAGGCGTTCGCCGAGCCCGGCCCGTCACCGACCACCGCGGAACGTTCCGCACCGACGCCGGTACGGAAGAACGGGCACAAGAACAGCGCGATGATCGACGGCGACTCCGGCGTCGTCGACGCGACGGCTGGCGCGGCTGCCGACGGCGGATCCGTGCCGCCGCGAAAGCAACCGAGCGGAAAGCCGTTCACCCAGAAGCAACTGGGCGACCGTGCCACGACGCGGGCGATTGCCGAGAAGCAACGGAGCTTCGTCGAGTCGTCCACCCTGGACCGGCAGCCGAGGGCGGCGGCCGCCGCACCCGGCATCGACCTGCCGACGAGTCCGCTCGAAGGGGACCAGAACGACTGTTTGAACTCCGCCGGCGCCGACTCGGATCACGGTCGGGTCCACAACCGGTTCCTGTACTGCCTGAAGAGCGACACGAACGTCGACTACTGGGAAGTCGACAACAAGGGCAACCCGGTCGAGCAGGTCGGGACCAGCAATATCAACTTCCTGGTCATGGCGTACGGGAGCAAGCAGAGTCGCAGCATCCGAGTGTTCCTCAAGACGATCGAGGACTCGGCCGACTACGAATGGGGTCCGATCGACAACATCACCAAGGCCCCCAAGCAGCACCTCGTCGTGGACGTGCGGTGCATCAACAACGTGTTGGACGACACCCGCTGCGCCCTCGGCGGCTCCGCGGTGTCCAAGACGTTCAGCGACTGGGACGACGGTCCCGACTGGGTTTCCTGGGACATCACCTCCGCCAAGCCCACGCAGTCCGAGAGCGACGTCGACTACAAATGGCTGCACGAGTGGCAGATCACGTTCCAGGGCGGAGCGGAGGACGAGTACAAGACGATCTTGCCAGGCCACACCGCATCACGATCGATGCGGTGCGACTCGGCGGCGTACTTCAACAAGCCGAAGCAACCCGAGGCGTGCATCTTCAACGACGTCATTCCTCACCTGGAGTACTCCACGCAGGACAGGGGTCCGAAACCCACTGACGGAGTCGCCGAGGTGGCAGTGCACATCCGCGACGCTCAGGACAACCCCAACCCCACGTACCCGCTCGTCAGTCCCCCGCGCGACAAGAGGATCCCGGGCAAGTTCACGGGCAGCCGCACCGATCCGCCGTTGCACCGCATCCCCAACACGGATCCGCAGTACAAGGAGAACGGCGTCCACAAGAACGCCGCCTGCTACGGAAAGGGAACGGAGCGCGACAACTACATCGGGCTCGGCCTGCCCACGCCGCCGGACACCAGCTATCAGGACTGTGACGAGTACCCGTTCGCCAGCACGAGCGAAGGCGCCGCGAGCACAACCTGGGACTTCTCGGTGAAGGCGGTGAACCTCTCGCAGAACCGCCGTGCGGGTCGTCGTCTGGGCGAGTACTTCAGCAGCGACCGCATCCTGCAGTACGACCGCGACGCCTTCTACGTCAACATCACGGACACCCCGGTGGACGACCCGGGCAACGACAATGTCGTCGACGCCGGCCCGGACGTCTCCGGCACGGAAGGCTCGATGATCCGCCTGGCCGGCGCCGCCGACGCGGCCGAGGAGGGCTCGGTGCGCTGGAGCGTACGGCCGGTGTCCGGCACCGACGCCGGCGCGACCTGCACCTTCCAGGATGCCGAGGCACCCGACACGTTCATCACCTGCCAGGACGACGGGCTGTTCGAGGTCACCCTCACCTCCGACGACGGAATCGACGCCGCCCGCAGCGACACCGCGCAGGTCACGGTGGGTAACGCCCCGCCGGTGCTACAACTCAGCGGGCCGCGTCCGTGGCAGCTGTTCAGGGTGAACACCCCGGTCGACCTGGCCGCCACCTTCACCGACTCCGGGGCGAACGACACCCACACCTGTGCCATCGACTGGGACGATTCCCGCAGCGACTCGTTCGGGGCGGCCGACAACTGCAACCGATCGCACACCTTCACCCGAGCCGGCATGTTCACCATCGGCGTGACTGTCACCGACGACGACGGCGCGTCCGACTCCGCAACTGTCATGATCATCGTCTACGACCCGCAGGCGGGATTCGTCAACGCCGACGGTTCCCTGGCCGCTCCGGTCGGATCGTTGACGACGACACCCGGCGCCTCCGGGGAAGGCTGGTTCCATCTCGCCGCCAGGTACTACGCGCCGAACGACACCGTGCCCGTGGGTGACGCCCGGACCTGGCTCACCGGGACCGGCTTCCGCTTCGACACCTCCGGAGGCGACGGCCTGGACTGGCTGGTGGTCACCCCGGACGGGAAGATGGCGGCGAAGGGCCGGGGCACGGTCGACGGCCAGGCCGGCTACGGCTTCGTCTTCTACGGCTATGACGGATGCGTCAACGGCGGCGCTCCGGGCTGTCGACCAGGACCGGACCAGTTCCGCATGGTCGTCTGGACCGGCGGGCCGAACAGCTATCCCACCGAAGCCACCACATTCGACACCAGCCGAGGCGCCGATTACGACGTCGACGCGGCCGTACCGAAAACCATAACCTCGGGGCGGGTGAACATCCAGAAATGATCACGGGGGTGCGGCGGCGGCAGCCGCCGCACCCCGCTACGGAGGTACATTGACCGGCATGGCAGTGCCACTCGCGGTCCATCGCGCGTCGGTCTGGGTGCAACACGGCCAGGTGCTGGTCAGCGACGCGGAAGGCGGCGACCTGGCAGGCCTCGACGACTCGTGGGACGACGCAGTCGAATCCGGGCGCTTCGTGGGCGCCGCCGACGGCATCGTGACCATCGTGACACCCCACGCGGACAGCAGCGGCACCCCATTCACCGTCGAGGAATGGGCCGACGAGCCGCCGGACGACCGACACGACTGGGATCACGAAGTCGACATCGACATCGACGCGCCGAGCGGGAGGCTGGAGCTCTTCCTCACGACCGGCGAGATAGAAGACGGCACCGCCCGCCTCACCAAGGCCGGCCCGTGCCGGCTGCGGGTGTCCGCCCGTTTCCCCGAGGCTGACGACGACGACGCCGCCGACGTGTACCGGCTACGGGTATGGCCGCGCACCGCCGACACGCCGCCGCAGCTCCGGCAGTCCTGGCCGCACTGGCCCAGCGTCCGGTCATGACACCACCGAACACGCCGCACCCGACTCGCCGCCGCCGGCGACTCGCGTCCTGGGCGGCCATCGTGACCGTCGCGCTCAGCGGCTGCGGGCCGGCCTCCACCGGCAAATCCGCCGGCCAGGACGCACCCGGTTCGTCGCGACCCGGTGTCGCCTGCATCAGGAACAGCGACGCCGACGCCGACTACTGCGATCGCTTCCTCGCCGACCTCGCCCGACGCACGCCGCTGGACCCCGCTCAGGCACGGGCCGCCGAGACCGCCCGACAGTCCGTCGCCCGCGCTCTCTCCGGTAACGTCATCAACCGCTGCAACGTCACACACGAACCCTGCGACGCCGTCATGGCCTGGGCCGAGCAACCGGCGACACCGGACCATGTCAGGTCACTGTTGGCGACGGTCAGCGAGAATCACCCCCAGGTCCGGTTGGCCCGCCCCGACGATCCCGCCGATGCCGACACCGTCACCTTCGGAGTCCTCGTCGGACAGGTCTGCGTCTACGGATACCAGCGCCTCCACAAGGATCCGGACCAGGTACACGCCGCCGGCCCGCTACCTCAGGGCACCTGCCTCGCACCCTGACCGCACGAACACCAGATGACAAAGGCCCTGGCCCCGCTGATTTCGCCGGACGTGACGTGGCAGACCACGGACGAATTCGTGACCGCCCTGGACGAGAACCTCGCCAACTCCCGAGCACGGGCCCAAGCGGGATGCGCCACCGAACGCGGTGGCGCACCCCGTTCCGTTTCAGGAGACCCAGCCCTTGTCGTACATGTAGTGCATCACGGGGCGGACGGCGTTCGGGTTGTCCCGAAAGAACTGCTGTGTCTCGGCCACACGGACCGGGTCCAGGAACTGTCGGAAAGCGGCAATGTACTGCGGGCGGGGCATGACGAGCGCATCCGGCACCGGTGCCAGGTGACCGCCGCCCAGCGCCACGGCGTCGCTTATGTGGTCCTCGCCGACCTTCCAGACCGTCGGCTGAGCGGCGTACTGCGCGAACCGGGTCAGGCGCAGCAGCATGGCAGCCGATCGGGCGACCTTTGGTCGGTCGGCGAACTGGGCGAGGCTCGGGTCCTCCAACGGCAGCGCCGATTTGATCTCGGACCGCAGGGCGACGACGTTCACCCTGAGAGCGGCCCGGGTAGAGGCGGCCGTCCGCATCCGGTCCATCTGGGTCGCGCGGTGGTAGGTGCGGACCGTGTCGGTGATGGACTGGACGTAGTTGCGCAGCATCTCGCCCTTCTTGGCGGCGGGGCTGTCCGTGCTCGCGCCGGTGCTCGCCAGCTCCTTCCTGAGCGCGGCGAAGCTGTCGCCGGCCGCCAGGTCGACGGCCTCGAAGTCGTCGACGAGCTTCTTCTGACGACTCCTGTCGCCGTCGGCAACCCACTCGTCGACGTGCTCGTCGGTGAGCAGCCCGGCGATCTCGCCGGCGCACGCGACGAGACCCATCAGCGGGCTGTCGAGTCCGATCGCGGCCGGCAGGCCGTGACCCGGGAGGAGGGGGAGCGCGCCCTCCTCGTACAGGACCGTGACGCCCTGTGCTCGCCAGATCGCGATCTCCTCGTCGTGCCTTATGCGGGAGTGCAGTTCGCCGGCCATAACCACACGGGTGCCGCCCGCGAAGGCCGCCATGACCGCGTTCTGCGGCGCGGCCGGCGCGGTGCCGGTGGTGATCGGTTGGGTCACGGAACTCCTCCTAAGTACTGAATCAACAACAGCCCTCACCATATGGAGTCGGCAACTGACGATCAGTAACGCGGGCGACAAGAGGGTTGTCCGATCAAGGACGGGCATCGCGAGGCATCTCGGCGGCCCGCTCCGGCGGGATTTCATTGATCAACGCGCTGGGCACACGTACGCACAATGCGTCGTTGGTCGTGCACATCAGGTCACCCTGCCATGGAGCTGGCGCACAGTGGACGATGCGACCAATTACGCCTGAGGCCCTTGGCTGGACGGGACGAGCGACATGCTCACGCCCAGGTCAGTACGCATCAAGTGCCGCATTTGGGTAACCAGGTCGAGTATCGTTCCATTGCAGAAAACGACGATCGTCTCAGGGTCGGGACCATCGGCTGAGGTGAGCCCCTGCACCTGTCGATACCCCGCGGCTAATAAGCGGTTGAGCTGCGAGGCGAGAGCGAGTATCTCGTCCGGCAAGATCATCTGCGCGCTGTCGTACCGGTCCTGGTACGCGATCCATGCCTCTCGCGCGGAAGTCACCTGCTCAGGAACAAGCGCATTCGACTTCGCAGAGCGAGCGCACGCCTTGAACTGGTTCCGACACGTACGGGCCAATGCATTGAGCGCCGTGTACTCGGTCCGCCGTTCCTCGAACGCGACCTGGCGGGCGACGGCGTCCCGTTCCTCGCGACGGAGTTTCCGATCCACCTCGGCCGCGACCCGATTCGCCCGGGCGGTGGACCGTTGAGCGAGGACGGGGGACAAGAGCGTACCTATGACGCCGACAACGGCCACTGCTAGCGCGGTGAGTCCCGCATCCATCACAACGCCTCCGATCGACATGTCCGTTATGCTAATGGTGGGACGAGAGTCCGACCACGGGCGTTGTGACGACCTAAGTGACGTGGGCCCACCTCCCGCCGGACATATGCGGACGATCGTGGACCGTTCTCGAGTGTGCGCTTCCACGGCCCGCAAAACCTCTCTCCAGGCGGGGAGGTGCGCGTCCGCGCACGTCTCTGATCTCGGGCACTGATCCACCGCTTTCCGCCTCATGGACGGAGCGCTCAGAACTTGTAGCGAGACGTCGGGTGACTGGCGTTGCCTGTCGACGGAGGGCTCACCGCAGCTCCGTCTGGAGCCCGGCCGGCTTCTAAGTCGTCGTGCAGAACCGCCTCTGGGTCTTCTGCGCCGAGCTGGGCGCGGACCGCGCGGCAGAACTCTTGGCGAGCGTCGTTGAGGCGAGCTGTTGGCGACTTGGAGGGGTACCCCGCTGCCCGAGGGTCCCGGCCGTCTCCGGCCTGAGCCTTACGCCATAGGCATGGCGAGTTACTACCCGTGCCGCAGTCTGGACCGACCTGGTGGCCCCACATCCTGGCATTCATCCGCACCGGCATCACCAACGCCGGCTCCGAAGGCACCAACCGTGTCATCAAGACCGTCGCCCGCGACGCCTTCGGCTTCCGCAACCCCGTCGAACAGCGACTACGCACCCGCTGCGCCACCCCCGGACCAGCTCGGCGGCGGCCTTCGCCTCAGCCGACGGCTCCGCCCGCTTCTTACCTCCGGTCTGGTCGTTCAGTGTCGCGGTCGTCACGGCACCCGCCTCACCAGGCACAACGCCCGATGGATCAGGCCGGAAACACCGTTAGATCCACACTCCCGTTGACTTCGCGGAGCCGTAATTTGCACAGCCCTGTCTTCGATCTTCATGGTGAGTTAGTCTCCAGTGGACCTTTTCCATTGTTGAAGGGGAATCTATGATTACTATTGCGCGCTCGAAGGCACGCATGCTTGCCGCGGTCGCAGTGGGAGTGTTGGCCAGCACATTCATCGTGGCGCCTGCATTCGCGAACTCCGTTAGTTGTACCGTCAGCGGTCCGATCTCGGGATCGTGCGAGACCTACTACATTCCGGCGAACGGATCGGGGCACTACATCAAGTACAATGTCTGTACGCCATTTCAGGGTGGCGAATCCTTCAGAATCCGCGACTACTACAACGGGAAGGTCGTCAAGTCGGGGAGCGTGTCCTATTTCGGGTGCACCAGTGGGAAAGTGAACGGCCTCTACGCTTTGTACCGCCTGGAAATCGAGGGCACCCCTTACGGATCAGGCAACATCAGCGACTAAGATCTCCTAACGAAATGATGTTGGGCGTAATCGCCGGGACGTGAGGAGGGGTGAGCAGCCGCCGTGGATCGTCTCGGACGACCTCTGGGCCGAGATCGAAGCGCTGCTGCCACCTCGACCGCCTCGCCGGCGCCGGTTCCCGGGCCGTACGCCCCTCGATGACCGCAAGGTGTTGTGCGGGATCCTGTTCGTGCTCTACACCGCGATTCCGTGGGAGTACCTGCCCAGGAACTCGGGTTCGGTTCGGGGATGACCTGCTGGCGCCGACTCCAACACTCAAAGAGATCCCCTTCTTCAGGAAGCCGGTCTCGTCGACGATCAGCGCCCCGTCGTCGTGACCGAGATGTTTCGCCACGTAGGCGAACAGGTCGTCGCGGACCGCGTCCGGGGCCCACGCTGACTTGTTGAGCAGCCGCTGCATCCGATCCGGCGTGGTATCGCCGGCGGCCTCGGCCAGGGTCCAGCCGTTCTTGCTCGCCAGCGGTGACAACAGCCCGACCAGGTAGGTAAGCGCCTGCCGGCGCGGCTCCGCACGCCCGAACCGGTGCGCGAACCGCGCCAGCAGATCATCCAGACCCGCCCGCCAGCCCACAGTCTCATCGATCACCACAAGCACGGGAGCCTAGGCCCGGTCGTCGGCGACGCGGAGCACGATCTTCCCCCGGGTGTGCCCCTGCTCGCCTTCGCGGTGGGCGGCCGCGACCTCGGCCAGCGCAAGGACCTTGGCGACCTCGACGGTGACGGTGCCCTGCTCGATCAGCGCGGCGATCCGCGCCAACGCCGGACCGTCCGGCTCGACCAGGAAGCCGGTGACGCGGACTCCGGCGGCGGCCGCGACCGTGGCCAGCTCCGGCGAGACCCCGGCCGGCACGGCCACCAACAGCCCGCCCGGACGCAGCGTCTCGACCGACCGGGTGCTGGTGGCGTCGTACGCGTCACCGACCAGGTCGAGCACCACGTCGACGTCCCTGACCTCCTTCTCGAAGCGGCCGGTGGTGTAATCGACGACCTCGTCGGCACCCAGTTCGGCAAGCCACTGCTGGTTGCGCGGGCCGGCGACCGCGATCACGTACGCGCCCAGGTGCTTGGCGAACTGCACCGCGAGGTGCCCCACCCCACCGGCAGCAGCGGTGATCAACACCCGCTGCCCCGGCCGCACGCCGGCGGTGTCCACCAGCGCCTGCCACGCGGTCAGCCCGGCCAAGGGCACGCCGGCCGCCTGCTCGAACGAGCGGCCGGCGGGCATCCGAGCGAACTGCCGCGACGGCGCAGTGACGTACTCGGCGTAACCGCCGCCGGCCCGCGGGAACCAGGGCATCCCGTAGACCCGGTCGCCCGCGGCCAGGGTGGTGACGCCGAAGCCGACCTCCTCGACCACACCGGCGACGTCCCAGCCCAGGACGAACGGTGGCGCGCCGAGCACCCCAGCCATGCCGGTGCCACCGCGGGTCTTCCAGTCGACCGGGTTGATACCGGCGGCGTGCACCCGGACCAACACCTCAGTGGGCAGGGGCGCGGGGCGCTCGACGCGTTCGACGGACAGGACCTCGGGACCGCCGAAGGTGTGCTGACGGACCGCGTTCATGGTGACGTTCTCGCTCATGATCCCAGTCTCGATACCGCGGCCGTCCTTCAACAGTGGCTATAACGACGTAGTGCGTAAGATTCGTGCCATGCCCCATCGTGTTGCCGTGCTCGCCCTCGACGGCGTCATCCCCTTCGATCTCGGCATCCCGGCCCGGGTGCTCAACGAGGCGCACGACGCGGCCGGCCGGCCGCTCTACGACATCGTCACCTGCTCCCTCGACGGCACGCCGATCAGCACCAACGCCGGATTCACGATCCAGGTGCAGCACGACCGCCGCGCGCTCGCCCAGGCCGACACGATCGTGGTCGCCACCCAGGAGCCGTCCACCGCCATGCTCACCGCCGGCCAGCTCGACCCCCGGGTCGCCGACCTGCTGCACACCCTGGATCCGGCCACCCGCGTCGTGAGCACCTGCACATCGGCGTTCATCCTCGCCGCGGCCGGCCTTCTCGACGGGCTCGCCGCGACCACCCATTGGGCGCTGAGCGACCGGTTCGCCGCACTGTTCCCAGCCGTCGAGATGCGCCCGGACGTGCTGTTCGTCGATGCCGGTCGTGTCCTGACCTCGGCGGGAGCGGCAGCCGGTATCGACCTGTTTCTGCACATCGTGCGCACCGACCACGGCGCGTCGATCGCCAACGACGCCGCCCGCCGCTGCGTCGTGGCCCCTTGGCGAGACGGCGGCCAGGCCCAGTTCATCGCCCATCCGCCTCTGCCCGCGTCGTCGGCGGGAACCGGCCCGACCCGGGCGTGGGCGCTGGCCCGGCTGGACCAGCCACTCTCCCTGGCCGACCTGGCCCAGCACGCCACCATGACGAAGCGGACCTTCAGCCGACGCTTCGTCGCCGAGATGGGCGTGACACCGTTGCAATGGCTGATTGCCCTACGCGTCGACCGCGCCCGGACCCTGCTGGAGAGCACCGACCTGCCGGTGGAACGGATCGCCACCGAAGCAGGCTTCGGCAGCGCCACCCTGCTGCGGCAACACCTGCACGCGGCGCTGAGAGTCACGCCGCAGCACTACCGACGCACGTTTCAGGCCCCTGCCCCGAAGACCTGACCGGCGAAGCCGCGACCCGACGGCGACACGACAAACGGGTCTGTAGAGCCGCGGCATCACCGTGGTATGTCGCGTTCCCACCGACACACTGCCCTGGTCAGCCAATCCGTTGATTTCCCCGCCCGGACAATGGGAACCCCCTACAGCTCGACGTTGATGTTGCCATCGCGGACATCGCTCAGGGCCGTCATGTAGCCGACCTCGAGCGCCCCGACGAACATGCGCAGCATGTCGGCCCGGGCGTCCAGGTAGCCGAACCGCGACCACAGGTTCGCTGCGGCCTGCGCGGTTTCTCGCTCATCGCCCGAGTCGCGGATCGGGGCCGCGTTCATGATCATGGCGACGCCGATGAGGCGGTGCCCACGCCGGCCTGGCGCCCATCAGCCGCGACTCCCGGCGCCACCTCCGGCAACCACCGCGGACCCCGCTTCGGTGGACGCTACGCGCTCGCCACCGATGCCCCACCAGCGACCCGGGTGGCCGCCGCGATCACCGAACTCGCCCGCGCGAGTGACCAGCGCCCGCGGACACAGCTCGGCGTGCCGACCGATCCGCCAACGCAACACCGTCCTCCCAAGCGGCTGAACGGCCGCGGCCAGCGCATCAGGTTGCCCCCCGGCGACATCATGGACCGGGAGGGCAGCATTCCTATGGGGAGACGAACGAGGGCGAGGTGGCGGGTTGTCCGGATGGATCCGCGATGGCAGCGGCCTGTACGTCCGGGCACGTCCGCCCGCTGTCGTCCCGCCCGATCCCGTTTCGCCCAGCCACAGCGCAGAGGATCGGCCAGGGCGGTCCGCAACGATCGCTAACTGGATCCAGACGGTTGCAGCACTCACCGCGACTGTCGTCTCATCGCTGGCGCTGGTCATCGCCATCGACGCGCTCCGCGACCAGCAGCAGGTCAGCGGTCTCGCCATGGATCGATTCGAGCGACGGTACGCCGAACAGGTGTCCTGGTGGGCTACCCGGCGTGACCGGGGCACCGTCTTCATCCAAAACCGCTCACCGGTGCCCCTCCTGGACGTGACCATCCAGATGGTGCAGGTCACCCACGTGGAAACCCGGGCGTTCACCGGGGCACACCAACGTCGGATCGGCGTCCAGATCTCCGACCTGCCGCCATGCACGATGACAAAAGTGAACCTGGCCGAGCCGGTCATGTCCGACAAGATCGACTCGGCGCTGAACGACGTCGCCACACCGGTCCCTCAGCCCGCCGCCGAAAGCCGTAGCGCCGAAGACGGTGCCGTGCTGACCTACGCTGTGCGTTTCCACGACGGCAACGCGCTGTGGGAGAGACAACGTTCCGACCTGCGACAACTGTCTGCGACGCTTGCCGAGCAGGATCTGACGATTGTTGCGACCACTCAGTCCATTGAGCCCGTCACCGACTGCGGCACCGGCGGTTGACTGAGCTCTCAAGCGGGGTTCGCGGTTCGGCGCGGGTGAACAGGGCGGACACCTTGCCGGCGACGACCTCGTCGGCGTTCGTGGCCTGGGCCGAAATCCGTCATCCCGGGCGGTAGTGACGTCACGACGCGTCCGAACACAAGCTGCAGCCGTCACCAGAGCACCGGACAGCCACCACCAGTGGAGTCGGCCCGCGCTGTACGCCTGGTTGCTGAGAACCGCCACCCCCACCATGACGATCGCCGCGCCAATTCCGACCAGCGGCACTGTCCACCTGCGAATCCATCGACGGCGCAGCACACCCGCTCCCCGCATAGCCAGCCAGCCAGCCCGGCCCGGACCGGACCGGCCATCTTCTTCCGAAATCGTCGCCATGCTGGTCAAGCAGGCACAACCCGTCCGTCCGGACGCAACGGCCTGTTGGTCTTCGATGGCCATCCTGGTGCCCATGAAGCGCTGGCGCTGCGCGGAGGCGACGCGCCGCCTCGACAAACCCCGTTCCGGGTATCGCGGCCAGCGCCACCCTGGAAATCCTCATCGAGGGCACCGACGGGTACCACAGCCCACGGGAGGTGTGGCGGACCGTCATCGGCTCGGTCGGACCCGCGGAGCTCGAACGCGCGTTCGCTCACCTGGGCGACCGGCTTGTCCGCTGCGGAGTGGTCGTTGGCATCGTTCATGTTTGCGAACCTGGCCAACTTGCAACAGGTTCTGTCCGCCCCAGAAGTGCAGGCGACGCCTATGCGCGAGTTGCCGGGTGGCGCTCATCCACGACGCGAGAACCTCCACCCGACCTGCCTGACGGGGACTATCGGTCAGTCGGTTCGACCAGCGCGCTGCCGGCGGCGGGTGAACAGCACGGGGCCGGTGCCGAGGCGGTGGTGTTGCCGGCCTGGCAGGGGCGCGGTACGGAAGGTCAACGAGCGTCGGTTGGTGATTGGCGGCCGATGGCCAGCAGGGCGATGTCGTCGTTGGGCTGGTCCTCGGCGGTGGTGGCCATGATGTGGTCGCACAATGCCTCGGCCGGCCCGGATCGCACGGCCGCGGCGAGGCGCTCGATGCCGGTGTCGATCAGTTCGTTGCGGCGTTCGACGAGTCCGTCGGTGTAAAAGACGAGCGTTGCACCCGGCGGCAGGTCGAGAACGGTGGTGCGGCGACTGGTCATTGGTCGGCCCACACCGAGTGGCCGGTCCACCGCCAGGTTGACGAGCTGGGTGGGTTGGCCGGGGACAGCCAGCAGCGGTGGCAGATGACCTGCGCAGGAGAGGTGAACTGTCGCGTGGTCGGGTGCGATGAGCGCGTAGACGGCGGTGGTGAGGGTGCCGGCCTCGAAGTGGTAGATCTTTCGGTCGAGGGAGGTCAGCGCCTTGGCGGGGTCGTCGGCATCGAGTGCGTAGGCACGCAGCGCGCTGCGGATGCGTCCCATGACGACGGCCGATGGCAGCCCGTGGCCGGAGACGTCGCCGATGACGGCACCCAGCCAGCCCGAGGGCAACATGAAGACGTCGTACCAGTCACCGCCGATGCCGAGGTCGTGGCCGGGTACGTACCGGGCGGCCAGGTCTAGGCCGGGAATCTCGGGTAGCCGGGCGGGTAGCAGGCTGCGTTGCAGGGCGAGCGCTGCCTGCCGGTCGAGGATCTGCGCTCGGGCCTGGCCTGCGGAGCTGGCTCGATCGGCGACGAGTTGTAACAGCCGCACATCGTCGGGACCGAACTGTCGCAGGGTCAAGGAGCCGACGTGCAGTACGCCGACGAGGTTGCCGTTGGCAAGCATGGGCACGCCCAGCAGGGCACGTACACCCGTGGTGAGCAGGATGGGATTGACCACGTCGTCAGGCGTGACGTCATAGATCGTGACCGGCGCCCGTGTGGCCGCCACCCGGCCGGCGAAGCCGCGTCCGACCCGGACGCGGAAGCCCCGGCGCACCTCCTCCTCCAGCCCTTTCGCCGCTGTCGCGACGAGCTCGCCAGTGTGACCCTCGAGCAGCAGGATGGTGGCGGTATCGACCTTGAGCAGGTCTCGGACCCGTTCGAGTAACTCGTCGAGCAACTCGGCGGTGGCCAGGCCCGACAGGGCGGCATCGGTGATCGCCTCGATACGACGCAGCCGCTCCTCATTCGTCACCACCTCGGCACCGGCCACTCAGGCAGCGTAGACGTCGGCACGCCGTCGATGGCGCGCCGGGATCGAGATCAACAGTGTCGCGTCTTCGACGTGGGGTACCTTCTCCTGTCGGATTGATGCCTTGTCGTCCGTGAGCCCGTTTCGGAGACCACACTCTGTCGCGCTATCGGCAAGGCCGATGGCCTCCACGTCCGGATGGAGAGGGGATGCAGTGGTGGTCCCACCTCGCGACCAGCATGCGCCGACCTCCGGGAGGCCCGTTTTCTCGACGTCGTTCGCCCTCACGGACCTCGCCCGCGTTCGCAACGAGGTGGAGGTAGTCAGTCGCCGGTGCGGCCTCGGCCACGACGAGATTGAGGACTGGGTGACCGCAGTCAACGAATTGTTGATCAACGCGATTCGACATGGGGGAGGTAGAGGTTTTGTATGCCTGCTCCTGGACGGTCAGCTCATGTGTGAAGTGACTGACCAGGGGCGGGGCTTCAACACCGCTCACTACGTTCCGGGCGCCGAGCGACCGCCCTTGACCGGCGGCGGAGGGATGGGCCTATGGATGGTCGGGCAAATGGCCGACTACCTTCTCGTCGCCAGCGGACCCGCAGGCACCACGATCCGAATCGCGGCTCGCACCCGCAACGTCGGCTAGCCGCTACCCCTTATCTGCCGCCACAACCTGTTAGGCAAATTGCCGCAAGCTGTCCGTTGACTCTCGACCTGACCTCGCTGTTTGCGAATGAAAGCACTGGGCTGTCAGCTCACGATCGGTCGGCGGTCGGCGGTCGGCGGTCGGCGGTCGGCGGTCGGCGGTCGGCGGCCCCGGGCCGCGACGGGACCCGCCATTCACCTCCCCGGTTCACGTGTCATGGGGTTGAGGCGGGTGCCTTCGCTGCGGCACGGGCAGGGTCGTGTTCGCGGAGCATGGTCAGCAGGCCGGGAAAGCGTTGTTCCACCTCGGCGTAGCGAAGCGTGACCAGTCGGCGGATGCCGTCGACGCGCGTGCGGATCAGGCCGGCACCGCGCAGCACCTTGATGTGGTGCGACAGCGTTGACTTGCCGATGGTGACGCCGGTGTCCTTGAGGACGTCGCTGCCGCAGGTCCAGTCCCCAGCGGCGTCGAGGGCGCGCACGAGCGTAAGCCGCACCGGGTCGGCAAGCGCGCTGAGCACGACGTCGATCGTCACGGTCTCGATGGCGGGTTCGATCACCTCGGTCACGAGACGAAGCCTAGCGACGTCTTGCGGAATGTTCGACTCTCGTCGTACTGTTCGACACGGCTCGAACGGTACGATGCAGATCGAACAAAGGATTGATCATGAAGGCGATCATCTACCGAGACACCGGCGGCCCCGACGTTCTCCAACTCGTCGAGCGTGACCGACCCACGCCCGCACCCGGCGAGGTCCGCGTCCGGGTTGCCGTGTCCGGGGTCAACCCGACCGACTGGCAGGCCCGCTCCGGCACCGCCCACCGCAAGCTGTCCTCCGCGATCACCCCGCACCTCGACGGCACCGGTGTGATCGACGCCGCCGGTGACGGCGTCGACCCGAGCCGGGTCGGTCAGCGGGTGTGGCTGTTCATGGCCGCCGCCGGGCGGCCCACCGGCACCGCCGCCGAGTTCACCGTCGTACCCGCCGATCAGGCCGTGCCATTGCCAGACGAGGCCAGTTTCGACGTCGGCGCCTCGCTCGGCGTCCCCGCGCTCACCGCACACCGCGCACTCACCGTCGCCGAGGACGGGCCACGCCGCCTACACCCCGGCGTACTCGACGGCAAGGTGGTGCTCGCCGCCGGCGGGGCCGGCGCGGTCGGGCACGCAGTGATCCAGCTTGCCCGATGGGCCGGCGCCACCGTGATCGGCACGGTCAGCGGCCCGCAGAAGGCGAAGCTCGCCACCGCGGCCGGTGCCCACCACGTCATCAACTATCGCGAGGGCGACCCAGCCGCCGCCATCCGTGCGATCGCCCCGGACGGCATCGACATCGTCGCCGAGGTGGCGCTGGGCGCGAACCTCACTCTGGACCTCGCCGTGCTGCGTACCCGCGGCACGATTGCGACGTACGCCAACCAGGGCGGACATACGGTCGAGCTGAACGTGGGGCAGAACATGGTGCTGAACACCCGCCTGCAGTTCCTGGTGCTCTACACGGCTGGCCCACAGGCACGCGCCGCAGCCGTCGAGGACGTCACCGCCGCTCTCCACGACGGTGCCCTGCCGGTCGGCGAAGAACACGGCCTGCCACTGCACCGCTTCCCGCTGCACCGCACCGCCGACGCTCACCGAGCAGTGGAGGCCGGCGCGGTCGGCAAGGTGCTGGTAGACGTCACGCTCTGAAGTTCAGCCAGCTACCGCATCTCCGCTTGCCCTGCCTGCCGCGTCGGTGAAGGGTCGTCCGCCGAAGTGGGAGAACGGCAGCTCATCGACGGGATCAGGGGGTGGATCCGGATCGGGTCGCCCTGGCGTAACGTCCCGGCCGAGTACGGGCCATGGCAGACGCTCTACGACCTGTTCCGTCGTTTGGCAGCGCGATGGAACCTGGGACAAGATCCTGGCCGCGTCACAGGCCACCGGAGACGCGGAAGACCGGATCACCTGGACGATCGTGGTGACAGCCGCAATTCATCCCGGTCCTGCGCCGTATCAAGGTGACCCGTCTCGGGGTGGGTCGGCCCCGCACCTGCCCCGAGCTGGTCCTGGCGGACAAGGCGTACACCGGCCGCGGTAACCGCGCCTACCTGCGCAAGCGTGGCATCAAAAGCGTGCATCCCGAGCAGGACCGACCAGGACGCCCACCGCAAGGCCAAGGGCAGCCGCGGTGGACGCCCACCGAAGTTCGACCGAGACCTCTACCGGATGCGATATGCCGTCGAGAACGGCATCAACAGGCTCAAGCGCCACCGCGGCGTGGCCACCCGCTACGACAAGTTGGCCGTCCGGTTCCAGGCCATCCTGACCATCGCGCGCTGCGCGGATGACGAACGACCGAGGCCGGAGCGGGAATCCGCGCCGGCCTCGGGCAAGACAACCCGCTATGTCGAAGGGTGCCGGTTGGGTGGTTGATCGTCGACGGCTTCGGGTTCTTCCAGCCTCCGGGAGATCTGTTCAATGGCGATGAGGTCTTCTGGGGCGAGCCGGTCGATGAAGTGGCGTCGTACCGACTCGACGTGGGCCGGTGCGGCTTTTTCGAGTGCGTCCAGACCTTGTGCAGTGAGGACGAGGATGCAGCCTCTGCCGTCGGTCGGGTCGGGTGTGCGCCTCAAGAGACCGCGCGTCTCCATCCGGGTGGCGTGCCGGGACAGCCGGCTGCGTGACCAGCCCATCTTGTCGGCCTGTTCCCCCAGGGTGCTGGTGTGGCCGGGTCGCTCCGACAGAGTGCTCAGTACCTCGTAGTCGGGTTCGGAGAGCCCGATCGCAGCCAGATCACGCGCCGTGCCGGTCTGAACGGAGACCACTACGCGCAGGAACGCCCGCCACGCTCGCTCCTCGTCAGGGTTCAACCAGCGTACCGTCCTGGCCGGCGGCTTCGTTGACATGTAATCAATTTAGCACCTACACTTCGTTTCCATGTCAACAAAACCAGTCCGTGTCCTTGCACTGGTGTGCAGCACCCGTCCAGGCGCCCTCGGCCCCCTGGTGGGACGGTGGCTGATCGAAGCGATCACCCCTCGTGCCGCGGAACTCGGCGTCGAGCTTGTACCGGTGGCTCTCGGTGATCTGAACCTGCCGTTCCTCGACGAGGAGGAACATCCGTCGTCGGGTGTCTACCAGCATGAGCACACACGCCGGTGGAGCGCGATCGTCGACGCGGCGGACGGGTTCATCGCGGTCACGCCGGAGTACAACTACGGAATGCCAGCGGCCCTGAAGAACGCGCTGGACTACCTCAGCCGCGAGTGGGCATGGAAGCCGATCGGTTTCGTCAGCTACGGCAACACATCAGCGGGCACCCGCTCGGTTCAGCACGCCAAGCAGGTGGTGACCACACTGCGCCTGGTTCCGCTGGGCGCCACGGTCGCGATCCGAATCGGTGACGCAACGGAGAATGGGCGACTGCGGCCCGACGCAGCCCGCGACACGGCGGGTATCGGCCTGCTGGACGAACTGGTCCGGGTCGCCCACGCCCTACGGCCGCTGCGCGAACGCGCACAAGTCGGGGCCCTGCCCGGCCCCCTGCCAGGGTCCTACGCGAGACGGCTGACCTCCGACGACGCGCCCCAGGTCACCGTGCTGCAGCGGTGCTGCTGGGTGGACGAGGCCGTCGTCAACGACACCATGGCCATACCGGCCCTGCACGAGTCGCCGGAGGAGGTGCGCGAGTGGCTGGCGACCTGGCACACCACGGGCATCTGGCTAGACGGTCGACTGCTGGGCATGGTGCGGACCCGTCGGATCGACACCGACTGGCACGTGGGTCGCCTCGCCGTCGTGCCCGACCTGCGAGGCCAAGGGCTGGGCCGGTGGCTGCTGCGCACCGCCGAAGCCGCCGCCGAACCCGACTGCCGTCGCGTCATGCTGGTCACCGGCAGCAAGAGCCTGCGGAACATCGACCTGTATCACAGCGAGGGATACCAGTCGGCGCCACTCGCCAGCCCTGACGGAACCACCTGCCTTACCAAGGACATACCCGTTAGGCGGCGCTGACACTGCCATGTCAAAGAGCGGCTGCCGAGAGTGTCTCTTTCGGTATTCGCGAGCGGACGAAACAGTGCGCGAGCCGGCTGCCACGAGCGGTCCCGCCTCGAGCGGGCGGCCACGGCACGACGATCAGCCCCGTGATGTGGTAACCGTCCTCATCGACGCGGGTGGCAGCGTCGAATTCGACTCGTCGCCATGGTGGGTAACCGGTGGACTTCCCAGTGGCGGTACCGCAGGTCGCGTAGCCAGGCCTGCGGTACCGCCACTCCCGCGACACGCATCGGTGATGCCGCCGGCGTTGGTGATACAGGCAGCCGTGATCTGCTGGGCAGGGTCGGGGCCTCTCGTCACGGTCACTTCCCGGATCGAAGGGCACCGGAACAGGTCGTCAGTTCGGCGCCACGATTCGTGGGGTACCTGCCAGAGTGGTTCATGCCCTTGAGCGCTTACCACCTCAGAACCTCGGTCGCCGTGTCCGACATTCAGAAGGCCGTGGCCTTTTACGAAGGCGCGCTGGGCCTGCGGGCGTTGCGGTCCGGCCCCAGCGCCACCATCGCCGACGGCAGCCGCGTCTATGGCTCCGGTGGCGGGCCGGCGTTGAATGTGTACCAGTCGGTCACTGCCGGGAAGACCCCGGCGACGCTGGCGACGTGGTACGTCGACGACATCGACCGGATTGTCGAGGAACTTTCCTCGTCCGGCGTCGAGTTCGTTCGCTACGAGCAGCTCGAGTACGACGCCAAGGGGATCACCGCGCGGGCCGGAGGTGGACGTATCGCGTGGTTCCAGGACCCCGACGGCAACACCTTCGCTCTCGAAGCCGACGTGTGACCTCCTGGCTCGCGATCTGGTCCGTCACCACCAGGCCGTCATCTCCGGTCAGGATCGCGGTGACCGGCGGATGCCTCCTCGCGGTGCTGATCGTGCGCCGCCGGATCGCCGTGACCACGGTCGCATGGCCCGCGGCCGGTGGGTGCCTGCCCGCTTTGAGCGCTGAGTAGCGCCAAGAGTCAGCGTCCCCGTGGGTGTTGCCGCACTCACGGGGACAGACCCCCCGACCGCGAAATGTCGGCTCGGCGGCTCAGGCCGGGCTGAACTGGATGAGGACCGACGCGGTCGGCAGCTCGTCCGCAGCGGGTGGCGCCTCGGTACGCCAGGCCAGCCGTACGCTCCATCGGCGGCCCGGCGGAAGGCGGTAGGCGTCGGCGATGCCGCCGGCCGTGCCGCTGGAGAACCCGAGGATGCCCGACTCGAAGACCACCTCGAGGACGTCGCTGCGGTCCCAGCCGGCCGGATCGAAGTCGGCTGGCCCGTCCCAGGTCTCCAGCCGAATGTCGCTACCCAGCACCACGGCGTCGTCGATGTTCTCGACCACCACGTAGCCCGGCGTCGAACTGACCCATTGATCGAGCTCGTGCGGCGGGTGCGGCACGTTGCGCCGGTCGTTGCTGTCGTCGATCATCGCGAACACTCGATAGTCGACATCGACGTACAGCTCGGTGCGCTCGACCAGCGCCGTCATGCTGCGACAGTACTTCTCGGCGATGTGCGGGCCCGCTGGCAGACGCTGATAGTCGGCAGGCTACAGGTTGTTGATTCGGGCCAGGAGGTCCTCCTCGGTCAGGTTCTCCAGGACCGCGTCCTGCTTGCGGCCCAGGACCGCCAGCAGCTTCTCCTTCTCCAGCTTCTTGGCCGCCGCCGCCTTCGCCGCCTGGTCCTCCATGATGCGGACGGCGATGACGTGCTTGACGACCTCAAGCTTGGTCTCCAAGGCTGCCTTGGCCGGATTGGCCTCGGTGGCCACGAACGACTCGGTGTCGACGGCCTTGAGCTCGGCGTTGACGGCCTTGGCCACGTCATCGAGGCTGAAGCCGGACTTGGCGGTCAGCGGAAGCTCCCACAGCTGTTCCGTGGTCAGCAGCCCCTTGGCCGACGGATAGCGGAACTTCTCCCGGGTGGCCTTCTCGAAAATGTTCACGGTAGCCTCTCTGGAAATTCTGGGCAGGGAATCAGAACTGGATGCTGACGAGGCGCCGCCGGCCGTTGGTCATGGTCACCTTGGCGACCACAGAGCTGCGGACCGTGGAGCTGAAGCCGAGGCCGGAAAGCTGATCCGGAGACGGCTCGCACTTGGTGCGGTCGCCGAGAACTTCGAACACCTTGCGGTGCGGTTGCAGGTCGCTGCGGAGGAACTCGTTGTATATCCCCCGCGTCGGCTGGTCGTTCACGCACCCCTTCAGGATGAAGAAGTAGTGCCGGTTGCCGACCTCGTTGTCGTCGAAGTAGTTCGGCGAGTACATGATGGTGGACACCGGTACGAACTGTTCGCTGGTGATGCCCCACAACTCCTTGCCGGCACTGCCCGGCTGCACGTCCTTACCCGGCCGGAAAGCGGTGATCACCCCGCCGGCAACCGTCATTCGGCCCACCTCGACGGTCTCCTTGTGGCCGACCGCGCGCTCGTGGCTGTAGTGCTCGATCTTCCCGTCGCTCTCGGTCTCGATCACGAAGCCGACCTGGGTGCTGTCCCGCTTGCGGTACTGGTTCACCTCGATCCGGTACTCACCGTCGGGGACACGGTCGGTCCAGGTGACGTTCTCCACGGGCTCGCGGGAGAGCGTCCCGCCGGCGTTCATGTCGACGTCCAGCTTGTTGCGCTTCTCCTGGTACCAGATGTGGTCGCCGTTCGGTTCGTACACGTGCAGATCCAGGTCGTCGTGGTTGAACCAGGACAGGCTCACCCGCAGCTTGCCGGTGACATTGCCGCCGGCCCGCTTGACCTTCTCCCTGATCGAGTCGGTGACGTTGCCGCCGTACGACCAGCCGAAATCGTTGTCCCACTTGAACAACCGCGGAGCAGCCGGGTGCCGGCCGGTGGTGAGGCTGACGAGGTGCGGCTCGTGGGTGTTGGCGACCCACAGGTCGATGGTGGCGGCGCCGGGCAGGATGTCCTTCATGAAGGAGACCACGGGAATCTCCTCCGGCTTGGCGCCGCGAAGGAGCGCACCTGACGACCGAGTGGCCTGCATGAGCAGCCCTTCGATGCCGTCCTTCATCCGTGCCTGGGCGTCGTTGTCGACCCACAGCACGTTGCTGACCGACACGTCGGACAGCCGGGCGAACCGTCGCTGCAACGACTCCTCGATGCCCAGCTCGGCAATGGTTTTCATGGCGGCCTTGACCATGCCCGGGGTGATCAACGCCGTGGGGCGCTGGTAATTCTGCGGCGCCACCTTCGCCTCGAACGACCGGACTGCCTGCTCCAGGTCGACGCCCGCGGAGAGATCCTGGACGAGGGTGCCGATCACCGTGTTGCGGAACCGGGCCGCCGGGTTCATGGCGTTGGCGAAGACGAAGGCACCTCGGTCGGTCGCCCGGGTCCACCGGTTCTGCAGCGAGCGGAACTCGGTCACCGCCGGGCGATGCTCCGCGCCGCGGTAGAGGGCGTTGTTGTCGACGAGGTCGACGACGGTGTCCAGAGCGTGCTGGGTCAGCTCGGCCAGGCCACGCTGGAAGACCTGCACGGCGGCGTCGAAGTTGCCCTGTGCCGCGCCGACGTCCTCGGTGCGATGCCGCTTTTCCACCCGGCCGTGCAGGTGGTGCCACACCTCGACCTGGCCGTCGCGCAGCGTTCGGGTGGTCTTCGTCCCATACTGCGCCTGGGTGGACCGGAAGATCGTGGACAACGGCAGCGAGCGAACGAACTCGTCCAGAGTGGCGGCGACGACGGAGAAGACCGGGTCCGACGCCGACACTCCGGACCACATGGTACGGACCCGCCCGTCGTGGATCTCGACGACGTTGCCGAAGTGCTTGATGAAACTGCGGCAGGTCGAGCAGTCGTACTCGGATCGCTCACGGAACCGCAGGTTGGTGCCGGCGGGGAAGGATTCGAGAAAGGTGAGCCAGAGCGAGTCCCGGTCGAGACCGTCGCCGACGGCGTACAACTCGCCCTTGGACATCATGGACAGACGCGAAGTCACATCCGTCACGAACTGCTGGAAATCGCCCACCGCTTCATCCCCCTCGATCGCCAGAGATCCTACGAAGCGAACGCCAATCGGCGAAACGTGTTTGCGGCTGTCCGCACGGTCACAGGCGGGCGCCGGTGGCCGGCGGTCAGTCGACCGGAGCGCGCACGGCGGTGGGGTGCCGGAGATCTGCCGCTGACGAGGCCTCCTAGCCCCAATCCTCCGGGGCCTCGACGAGTTGGCATCGGAGCGCGTCGCGGATGAGCGAGGCATCCTCGCCGAACGGGCTGCTGAGATCCCAGTACTCGTGGCTGAGCGCGTCATCTGGTTCGAGGCGGCCGATCAGGTCGGCGATGTCGTCGAGTCCGAAGTAGGTCGCGGCCGCCGCGAACGCGGCGATCTGCTCGACGGTGCAGTCGTCCAGCGGCCACGCGGCGCCGTTGGCCATCGCGCCGTTGTGGAACCACATCAGGTAGGACAGATGCATCAGGCCAACCGGGCCCTCCGGCACCGCCCACGGTTCCATGTCGAGGGCACGGTCGACGGTCGCCTCGACACGGTCGCGGTCGAGGTATTCGCCTGCGCCCCAGCGCCAGTCCAAGGAGTGCACCCAGCGGTAGTCCGCGCCGGGCGCGCGCAGGATCTCCAGGCCACGGGCGCGGGGCAGGACGCTCGTGCCGGACTCGACCAGGTGAAGATCCCGGCCGCCGACGCGCCGTTCGACCCGGCAGTGGTCGGGGTCGCTGACCCACACCATCACGCCGTCGTGCTCGAAGACCGGTTTCGTCTCGGGGTCGACCGCGAAGTAGGTGACCTCGAGATCGGCAGGATCGATGAGGCGCTGCCGTTCACGAGCCCTGTACAACCGCAGTCTGATCACGCCTCTAGTCTGCAGGCCGTCCGGCGAGGCGATCCTGTGCCGCACTGCGGTCGGGTGAGCGGCCCCGCAGGATGACATGGTTGTCGGAAGAGATCACCGCTTCGCGGGTGACCGTGCTCCAGCCGATCGTGAACCCGGTCAACGTGCCGTCCGACCGTGGTGGGCAAGCAGATGAGTGGCCAGGCCCACGCACTGCCAGGGGATCGGCGACGGATCATGTGCTACGGTAACCGGGTTGCAGTTTTGATTTCCGTAGACGTTATCCGGCGCCTGATGGGGTATCTAAAACCCATCCAGGCGCCTTTCGTTTTTCGTGTCGTTTCGACGCGGGTGATCAACGCAGCGGCGTAAGGGTCCGCACGATGCGGTCTCTGACAGCCTGCGAGGAGCAGACATGACTACAGGTACCGTGAAGTGGTTCAACGCCGACAAGGGCTTCGGCTTCATCAGCCCGGACGACGGCGGCGCCGACGTCTTCGCCCACTTCTCTGCGATCTCGGCGAGCGGCTTCCGCAGCCTCGACGAGAACCAGAAGGTGGAGTTCGACGTCACCCAGGGCCAGAAGGGCCCGCAGGCGGAGAACATCCGCCCGCTCTGATCCACATTCTGTGAGCGGCGGCCCGACTGGTTCAGCGGGCCGCCGTTTGGCGTCTCATTCGCATTGCGCCCTGACCGAACGATGAGGCTCCTCAGCCGGCTGAGCCGACGGGTGCTCATGCGGCGTTGGCTCCCGGCCGTGATTGACCACGGGGAGCTGGGGTGCGGCGCTATCCAACCGCGATGCGAGCACGACGCAGCTCAACGTTGGCTACCGCGGATCTGCCCTGGCGCGCGACGACCGCGAAGAGGATGCACCTCTGCGCGCCGGCGACCGCGCCCCCGACGCGACCAAGCTGACAACCGTGGAAGGCGACGGCTACATCGCGCTGATCTCCGACGCCGGTGACGTCTCGGCGGTGGTCGCGCTGATTCAACATTGGCCGCGACGACGGTACGCCCGGCTGCAGGACAACCGCCGTCAGTAACCGTCCTCGGGTTTCGGCGGTACAGAGCCCGGGCTTCCCGCAGTAGCTCGGAGGGCGATCTGCAGGGCGGCTTGGGCAGGCGTGAGGTGCGTGGTGTCGATGACCTCGGCCTCGGCATGTAGCCACGTGCGGGCCGCCTCGGCGTAGGGCTGGAGGTACTTCAGGCGGAATGGGGAGGGGACGGCGTGTTCCCCCTCGATACGCCCGCGGAGGGTGTCTTGGTCGGCGTGCAGGACGAAGTGCCTCACCGGGACGCCATGTTGGGCGAGGCCTGTGCTGATCTCGCGCCAGTACTGCTCCACCAGGACAGTCATGGGCATCACCAGAGTGCCCCCGGTGTAGTCGAGCACGCGGCGGGCGGTCTCGACGACGAGCTGCCGCCACGGCGGCCAATCCTGGAAGTTGTCCGTCTCGGGCAGCCCAGGCGTGATGTCCATGAGAGTCTCGCCGACCTTCTCGGCGTCGAACACCCGCGAATCCGGGATCAGTTGCTGCACGAGCGCGCTGGTCGTCGTCTTGCCCGCACCGTGGGTGCCATTGAGCCATACGATCACGGGACACATTCAACCGTGCGGGCACCACGGTCAGTCAGAGGGCGAGTCGGACTGGCCGGGTGACCCGCTGCCGCATCGTCACTGTCAGCGGGTGGAAGCAGCAATGACTGCGCACGCGCGCTCAGGGCAGGAGCTCAGCCGGCACCGCCAGGTCCTCACGGGCGTAGAGGTCGGCGATGGCGCCGTGATCGTCGGAGGCACATACGGCTGAGATCGTATCGATGAGTGCGTCGTAGTCGGGGCCGGTCTTGCCCTGGTAGGAGGTGTGCATGCGCCCCCATTCATCCCAGGGCACCCGGATGACCGCGCGGGAAAGGACCACGGCCGGGGGGTGCAGTGCACGGGTGACCCGTGCAAACGACACGGTCGAATCATGACAGCTCGGGGATCGGCATTGCGTTCCCGGATGGGCAGGCTGGAGTCATGGAAGACGTCGTCATTGAAGTGAACCAGCTGCGTCGCAGCTATGGGGAGTTCGAGGCGGTCCGGGGGGTGTCGTTGGCCATCGGCCGCGGCGAGATGTTCGCCCTGCTGGGCACCAACGGCGCCGGCAAGACCACCATGATCGAGGCGCTCGAGGGGTTGCAGCGGCCGACCTCCGGCGAGGTGCGGGTGCTCGGCCTGGACCCGATCGCCGACCGCACCGCGGTACGTCCGCGGACCGGCGTGATGCTCCAGCACGGCGGTTTCACCGGTGCCCTGACCGTGTGCGAGACGATCGAGTCCTGGCGTGCGCTCACCGTCCGTCCGCGCACCACCCGCGACATGCTCGAGACGGTGGAACTGGCCGACCGGGCCGACGTCGCCGTCGAGCAGCTCTCCGGCGGCGAGGGTCGGCGGCTGGAGCTCGCGTTGGCCGTGATGGGCCGGCCGGAGGTGCTCTTCCTCGACGAGCCGACCACCGGCATGGACCCGGCCTCGCGGCGCCGCACCTGGGATGTCATCCGCGAGCTGCGGGCGGGCGGGACCACCATCCTGCTCACGACGCACTATCTCGAAGAGGCGGAGGTGCTCGCCGACCGGGTGGCGATCATGCGGGGCGGGCACATCGTGTCTCGCGGGACGCCCGAGGAGGTGGTGCGCACGCTGCCGGCGCGGATCACGTTCCGCTCACCGGAGGGGTCCGACCTGCCCGATCTGCCGCACGGCACGCTCTCGGTGGACGGCGACCGCGTCGCCTACGAGACCCGCGACCTGCAGGACGACCTCTCCCGGCTGCTGGACTGGGCCAAAGCCACCGGAGTACGGCTGTACGGGCTCTCCGCGCGCCCGGCCACCCTTGAGGACGTCTTCCTGGACATCGCCGCCGAGCGCAGTAGCGCCGCGCACCGACCGGAACGTGAGGAAGTTCGATGACCACCATTACGACGGATCGGGCGGCGCGGTCGTCCTGGCAGATGCTCGCACTGCTGCGCATGGAGCTGCTGGCGCTGCGGCGCAACCGGACCGCCACCGCCCTCTCCGTGGTCACTCCGCTGCTCATCGGGCTGCTGTTGACCAGCGGATACGGCGGCCAGATGGTCCCCGGAGTGCGCCGGGTGGTCAGCGTAACCGCGTTGATCATGGTCTTCGTGGTGCACCACCACCTGACCACCGTCTACGCCTCGCGCCGGCAGGAGAACGTGCTCAAGCGGATGCGAGTGGGTCTGCCGTCCGACCGCACCATCCTGCTCGGCACCGCCAGCAGCACCGTGCTCACCTTCCTGGCACAGACCGCCGTACTGGTGCTCTGTGCCATCCTGGTGCTCGACCTGCCGGTGCCGCGACACCCGCTGGTGATCCTGCTCGCGCTGCTGCTGGGCGCCGCGGTAATGGCCGCCTTCGCCGCGGTGCTGTCCGCGGTCACCCGCAGCTCTGAGGCCGCGATGCTGACCACCCTGCCGTCCATGGTGATCTTCCTGGCCACCCCGGGTGCCCTGCTGCCGCTGGGCGCGCTGCCGGCGCCGATTGAGCGGGTGCTGTGGTTCCTGCCGACCGGCCCGTTCACCGAAATGCTGCGCGTCGGTTGGCTGGCACAGACCGACGGGGGTCGGGCGCTCGGCTTCTGGGACAGTCACCTGCTCGCGCTGCCCTCGGCCGTTGTGCTGCTGGTGTGGCTGGTCATCGGCGCCTGGCTGACCCGCCGCTTCTTCCGCTGGGAGCCACGGCACGTCTGATCCGCCGCAGCGCGAGCGTGGCCGGAAGCCCGGGCGGCCGCCGGCCGCCCGGGCTCCCGGATCGTCACGCGTTCGTCACGGGTACATCTGCGTGACGGTAAAATTCATCGATTGAGCGAAGAGGCTGACACCGGTCGGGCTGTTGGGGTGGAAGGACTGCTGCGACGCCGGGCCGCCCGGGGTGTCACCCGGCGACTTGTCCGTCACGATGCCGTGGATGCCCGCCGGCGAGCCGCAGGCCGCCTTGCCCTCGAACTCGTCGATCGGGTCGGAGTAGTACGCGATCGTCGCGCCGTGCGCGGTGTTGAAGTCGCGGACGACATCCAACTGCTCGCCACGCAGCAGCACGCTCATCTCGGACAGCCACACCCGTTCCTCGTCGCTGAGGACGAGCTTGAGGGCGCAGAGCGGGTCGCCGCCGATCTCGACGAGTTTCGGGTACCCCATGAGCATGATCTTGGCGTTCGGCGCCTTCTTGCGGATCTCCTCCAGCACCTTCGTGTTCGACCGGGGAAGCGTGTCGGTGATGCGGCGTCTGGTCGACACATCCACGGTGTCCGTCTCGCCCGACAGCTTCGCCTTGAAGCAGTCCAGCGGGCCGGCCATGAAGACGCACTCCCTGATCACCGAGCTGAACTTCGCGTCGTTGCCGCCGATCGAGATCGTGACGAGCGTGGTGTTCTCGTCCAGGTAGCCCTTGTCGAGCTGGGACACCTCCAGGTACTGGCCCTTGCCCCGTTCGTTGTCGGCGTTGCGGGGCTCGTTGCTGACGGTACGCAGCGGCAGGATGTTCTCCGTCTCCGCGCCCGAGCAGGCGATCAGGTGGTAGTCCATGTTGACGTCGTGCTGCTGGCTCGTGATGTCTGCCCGCGGCCCGATCGGCGTGGACGATCCGGGCAGCACCGCCTTGCGCGACCACGCGTTCTTCGAGCGGTGGCAGCCGTTGCGGAAGGCGTTGTCGCGGTTGTTGTCCGTCTCGCGGTAGTAGTCCGAGCCGTTCACCGGCGAGGCGCCCTCGCCCGACGAGAACGAGTCGCCGAGCGCCACCACCTGGTGCTGCGGCTTGCCCGGCAGCGGGATGAACGCCGCCGCGTCGAAGGCCACGTTCTCCTGCGGCCGGCCCAGGGCCAGGTCGCCCTGCCCGCTGGTCGGCACGTCGTTCCGCAGTTGCGCCAACTCCTCCGGTGTCAGGTCCGACACCATGTTGGTCAGCTCCACCTTCGGGACGTTGTTGAACTCGAACACACCGAGCGCCACCCAGCGGTTCGCGTACCCGCGTTGCTGGACCATGCGGGTCCTGACCACGCCGTTCTTCGTCGTGATCCGGTACGCCGCCTGCTGCGTGGTACCGAGGTGGTCGGGGATGTGGACCATGACCCGCATCCAGCCGTTCACCGTCCGGTCCAGCGTCCACGTCCCGCTGACGTAGAGGTTGCTGCCCGGCTCGCGGGTGTGCGTGAACCAGTAGTGCGCGCCGTACCCGCCGCCGACCTGGTGCAGGTCGATCTTGCCCGGATACTGGAGCGTGCCGTTCTGCGTCTCGCCGGCGAACCCGTGCGTGAACGTGCCGCTGTTCGTTCGTCGGGTGCAGAACCAACCGGCCTCGTCACGGCGTGGACTGACGACGTCGTCGATCACGTCGTCGACCACGAGCGCGTTCGCCGGGAGGTCGGTGCCGCACTTCGGGTAGTAGCTCACCCCGGCGGCCGGATACGCCCAGCCGGGGTCGTACCTGATGGCGGCGTTACCACAGTCCAGACAGCCCGGTTTCCAGTCCGCGGATTGGTTGTACCAGCACTTGAGGTCCCGTTCGTCGATGACGTTCACGTGGTGGCACGGGCCGGCCGGCTCGTCGATCACCTCGGGCGCCGTCGGCGGGAGGTTGTTGCCGTAGTAACAGTCGTTGGACTGGTCGCAGAACGTCTGCAGGTGTGGCTTCACCCGCTCGCGCCCGTCGTTCGTGCTCCACCACGCGTACCGGTAGCCGTCGGTGTAGGTGTCCGGCTTCTCGATCGCGTTGAGCGGGTGGCCGGCCCAACCCATGATCTTCTCCGGGTACGGCCAGTGGCTCGGGTGCCGCGCGTCGTCGTAGGTGAACTCCAGGAACGCCTTGCGGTTGGCCGGGTACCGCGGGTTGGCCGGGTTGTTCGCCCAGCCGACACCCCACGGCCCGTCCGTGCTGCCCTGCGGCTCGTAGAACCCGGTGTTGTAGGCCCACACCGCGAAGAACCAGCTCTCGATGTACTGCGGGTCGCCGCCGTTGACCTTCATGTTGTACGCGTGGACCTGGTTCCACTTGTCCTGCAGGATCCGCAGCGACTGGGAGATGTTCGCGGCGAAGTCCACGGTGATGGCCAGCTGCTGGTTGTGCGGCAGCGGGACCTCGTTCGGCTTCTGGAAACCGGGCTTACGCATGCCGTCGGTGACCTGCCCGACGCCGTAGCCGCAGTCGGACTTGTCCCAGCGGATCGTCCAGTCGTCGCTCGTGTCGGCGTCGTAGATGTCCAGCCCGTAGTAGTTGCCGATGAGCGGGTTGCCGAACTCGCCGGGCAGGACGTGCGGCGAGGCCTGCCACATGTTCGACTCCTGGGCGAGGATGCCGAGCATGATCTGCGCGGGCACGTTGCCACCGCCGTTGAGCGGCCGCATCGGGAACCAATCGGCGACGTTGTAGCCGGGCAGGCCGGACTGGTTGAAGTTGTTGCCCCGGTTGAGGATCAGCGTGTCCTGCACCGCCATGTCGACGACCCATTCGATCTCCCGGGCGCGCGGCTGGTACACCTGTACCCGCACGTCGTTGCGGGGGATCGCGCACCAGGCGGCCGTGTCGACCGGGTCGTGCAGTGGTGTCGCCAGCGTCGTGGCATTCGGTGCCGACCGGGCCCGCCCCGGCGTCTTCGGGTTCGCCCGAGCACCGGCGTCGCCCGACGTCGGCGTGGTGGGCGTGACCGCGAAGTTCACGCTGCGACCGGTCGCCGGCACCTTGGCCTTCATGGTGAGCGACCGTCCGCGGCTGCCGTCCGCGGTCTGCGCCGCCCGTGGGTCGGTCGTCCACCTGATGTCGTCCAGCAGCAGGTCACCCTCGCTGGACATCTCCGCCTGCACGCTCGCGTCGAGCTTCGCGACACCCGTGGGCAGCTTGTGCACCGTGCCGGGGGTACCGGTGATGCCGACCCGACCGCCCGCGCCCTTGACCACGTTCATGTCGGTCGTGCCGCCCTCGGCCAGCGTGGCCGTCGCGCCGGATTTCACGACGGTCCGCTTGACCCGGCCGGCCTTGCTGTCGGCATCCATGTAGACGACGGCGTCGCCGTTGGCCGCCAGCCGGAACGGTACGCCTGTGGTCCTCGCGACCGCCGACCGGCGACCCTTGCCGTCGACCTTGACCAGCGCGCCGTTGTCCGCGGCGATGATCTCGTCCTTGACCGGTAGCGCCGAGGTGAGCTGGCCCGCCACCTGGATCGGCGCGGCCACGGTGCCGGTCGCGGCGTCGAGCCGCGTCAGGCGGCTCTTGCCCGAGCCGGTGTCGCCGCCGGTGAACGTGCTCAGCACGACGTTCTCACCGGTCCCGCAACCGGGGCTGAAGTACGCGAGGGACGCGTGCGCGGCCACCTTCCGGACGGACTGGTCCTTGAGGT
The DNA here is from genome assembly GCF_043197345.1 of Micromonospora sp. NPDC049175. Classification (NCBI taxonomy): domain Bacteria; kingdom Bacillati; phylum Actinomycetota; class Actinomycetes; order Micromonosporales; family Micromonosporaceae; genus Micromonospora; species Micromonospora sp. NPDC049175. The sequence goes on from NZ_JBICSY010000004.1 coordinate 122,358, forward strand.
CCACGACCGCCACGAAGGCGCCGCGGTCGAACAGGTCGGGTTTGTTGGTGTAGGCGCGCGGCGCGTACGTGACGACCAGCCGCCGGCCCGACTCGGTGAGGCAGCCGTTGCCGATCCACTGGTCGGTCTCCAGTCCTGGCTCGCTCAGCGTGGCGGCGGTCGTCCAGCTGTAGCCGGAGGCTGCCGACGCCACGAGCACGTGCAGGCCGGTCATGTCGCCGGAGAGGGTCCAGGCCCGATCCTGCGACGTCCGCCAGCCCTGCTTGAGAGCGGAGTCCCGCTGACCGGGGGGTATCGAGGTGGACGCCACATCCTTCGGGGGCGGGTCCGGCGCCGCGGCGGCCGGCGCGGGGAGCACCACGAGACCGCCGCCGGCGACGATCGAGGCGGTGGCGAGCGCGATGGTGGCGCGGCGACGGGCGGCGCCGGGACTGAGCCCGCGCGGCGGCGCGGGGCGGGGCGGCGATGCGGACACTGCGTTCCTCCAGGATGGCTTGGGGTCGATGCAGTGTCGGAACCGCGCTCACCGTCGGCACATCACGACGTCATCGCCGGCGCCCACGCCCACCGCGATGGCGGCAGGACACCGCGCGGTGCCCTGACGATGCGGCCGCAGTGCGGCGACGCCGCAGGATCACCCCACGACGTGCAGTACGACTGAGGAGAACAGCATGAAGGTAGGAAAGGTTCGGAAGCATCGCCTGGTGCCGGCGCTGATCGCCCTGGTGGCGTTCCTGGGACTCGGCGTGGTCACCACGGCGGTACCGGCGTCGCCCGCGCTGGCCGCGTGTTCGGGCACCGGCTGTCACAACGTCAACCCCAACGGCCAGTGCAGCGGCACCCGGTACGGCTGGACCGGCGGCGGCTACGACAGCGGACTCGGCATCGTCGTCGTGAAGTCGCCCGGCTGCAGGGCGGCCTGGGCGCGCCTGCAGAACGACCAGTACGTCCGCTACGCGGGTGCGACGTTCACCGTGCGCATCGAGCGCCGGGTGTGGTCGTCCTACGGCTGGTGGTACACCGGCAGCCTCAGCAAGCAGTTCCTCTCCACCAACGGCGGGGTGTGGACCAACATGCTCGAGGATCTCGACTCCGACGAGCACCAGGCCTGCTTCAGCTTGAATGGCGGCGCCTGGACCTGCACCCCCTGGGTCAGCTGAACAGCAGGCGGACGTCAGGGTCCCCCGGCGGCGCGGGGGCCCTGAGATCCGTCATCCGGCAGGCTGGGTGTCGACCCGGGGAAACTGCCCGCCGGGTACGCCCCGCATAGACGTATGGCCCTCTGACGATGTCGGTTTGTCTTGTTAGCCTGCGGCTGTGGAGCTGCGCCTGCTTGGCCCCGTCGAGGCTGTCATCGACGGACGGGTCGTGCCCATCCGACGCCGTCAGGAGCGACGGCTGCTCGCCATCCTCTCGATGCGACCGGGCCAGTTCCACTCCGCGGAGCGACTCATCGACCTGCTCTGGGAAGATCGGCCTCCGACCCAGGCACGAGCGGGCCTACAGGCCATGATCTCGCACCTGCGCTCCACGCTGGAGCTGGGCCGGTCGACGGAGCCCGCGTTGCTCGCCCGACCCAACAGCTACGCACTGGAGATCCGGGCAGAGCGGGTCGACGTGCACCGGTTCACCGCCCTGGTGGCCGAGAGCAGGAGCGTCGCCGACGCCGATCAGCGCATCGCGATGCTCAGCATTGCGCTCGGTCTGTGGCGGGGCGCCGCCCTGGCCGACGTCTTCGACGACGCCCAGCGGGGCCGGATCTTCCCGGATCTCGACGAGGCACGTCTGACCGCGCGGGAAGAGTTGCTCGACGCGCGCCTCGACGCCGGCCAGCACCGAGAGATGTTGGCACCGCTGCACGAGCTGATCAGCGAGGCGCCGACACGCGAGCGCCCGGTCGAGCTGCTGATGCTGGCCCTGAGCGGGATTGGTCGTCGCACCGAGGCCATCGCGGCCTACACCGCCCTCACCGATCGGCTCGCCACCGACCTCGGTGTCGCTCCCGGAGCGCAGATCCAGGCGACCTACCGGACGCTGTCACGCGCCACCGTACCCTCGGACGCCGCGCCGACGTCTCCTGGCGGGCCGGCGCAGCTACCGCGTCCGCCGGGGCATTTCGTCGGCCGCGGCGCCGAGTCGCGTCAGCTCGACCGCCTGCTCGCCAACGCGGCAGGGCCGCAGGTCCTGATCCTCTCCGCGGTCGTCGGTACGGCAGGTGTCGGAAAGACGGCGACCGCCATCCGGTGGGCGCACAGCGTCCGGGACCGCTTTCCGGATGGGCAGCTCTTCCTCAACCTGCGTGGTTACTCTGCCGGCCGGCCCATGCGCTCGGCGGAGGCGCTCGGCGCGCTGCTGCGGGGTCTGGGCTTGCCGGCGGCCCGCATTCCGGCGGATCCGGAGGAGGCAGCGGCCCTCTACCGCACCGTCGTCGCCGACCGCCGGCTGCTGATCGTGCTGGACAACGCCCTCGACGCCGAGCAGGTGCGGCCGTTGCTGCCCGGGTCCGCGGCCAGCCTGGTGGTGGTCACCAGCCGCGACCGCCTGACCGGGCTCGTGGCCCAGCAGGACGCCCACCGCCTGACCATCGGACTGCTCCCGGAACCGGACGCGATCGAGCTGCTCACCGTCCTGCTCGGTGCCGACCCGCGAGCCGCCGAACGCGACGCGATCCGGGACCTCGCCCAGGTCTGCGGTCGGCTCCCGCTGGCCCTGCGGATCGCGGCGGCGCTGCTGCACGACGAGCCTGACCTCGCGGTGTCGGCCTACGTGCGGCAGTTGCGGCAGCGGAGCCTCGCCGCCCTGGCGATCGACGACGACCCGAGCGTCGCCGTGCAGGCGGCGTTCGACCTCTCCTATACCCGGCTTCCCGGTGAGGCCCAGCGGATGTTCCGCCTCCTCGGCACCGTTCCGGGGATCAGGCTGTCGGTCGACGCGGTCGCGCACCTGGCGCAGACAACCCTGGACGCGGCCCGTCGGACGTTGGCCCAACTCTTCTCGGCGCACCTGCTGGAGTTCGACGACGATCGCGTCGCGCTGCACGACCTGCTGGGGCGCTACGCGGGCCAGCACAGTGCGCGGCAGGCCGGCCGACCGGAGGCGCAGACAGTCCTCGCCCGCCTGTTCGCGTGGTACCTGGTCCGCGCACAGGCTGCCGGTGACCTGTTGGCGCCGGGGCGGGTCCGCCTGGAGCTGCCGGCGGGCCTGGCGGCCGGTGACGCTGGCCTCCCGGACCGTGACGCGGCACTGGCCTGGCTCGAGGCCGAGGAGTCGACCATGGTGGCGCTGATCAGAGCGGGGGCAGACGGCACGTCGAGGGCCGCTGCGGCCCTGCTCGCCGACCAGCTGCGAACGTACTTCTGGGTCACCCGCAATTCACTGAACTGGTTGCTCGTGGCGCAGGCGGCGCTGCACGCGTCGGGTGGGGACAGGTTCCCGGCCCTGCGGGCGTCGGCACACATGAGTCTGGGCAACGTGTACCACCTCACGGGCAACCAACTGGTCGCGATCGCGCACAACCGACGGGCGGGTCACCTGTTCCGCAGCGCCGGGCACACGCAGGGCCAGGCCGCCGCGGCCGGCTCGCTCGGCGCGGTCTTCGGCGACCTCGGTCAACTGGCGAAGGCGGCGGCCTGCTTCGAGCATGCGTTGCGGCTGTACGAGCGGATCCGCCACCGTTACGGCATCGCGGTGATGTCGAGCAACCTCGGGACGATCTACGCCATGGCGGGTCGACTGCGGCTGGCGGTCGAGCGGCTCAGCGCCGCCATCGTCATCCACCGGGAGGACGGCGCACGACCCAACGAGGCGGTCATCCTCAACAACCTCGGCCTCCTGCGCATCATCCAGGGTGAGTACCCGGCCGCCTTGAGTGATCTCCACGCAGCGGTGCGGACGGCCCACGAGGTCGGCATGGCGTCGATCGAGGCGAATGCGTTGGCCGGGATCGGCCAGATCCACACGCTACGCGGCGACGTGCCGGAGGCGAGGTCCGCGCTCGCCGCCGCGCAGCCTCTCGCCGACCGTAGCGACGACTGGCACTGCAAGGCGTCGATCGACATCGCCGAGGGGGGCCTGCTTCGGCTGACCGGCGACCCCACCCGTGCGGCGGCCACGTACACCCGGGCCGCCGAGTGGGCCAGGTCGGCGCGCCTGTTGGCGACGGAGGCCGAGGCCCTGGTCGGTCTCGCCGCATCCGTCGCCGAGCGGACGCCGCTGTTGGCCAACTCCTCCCTGGAGCGGGCGGTCACGTTGGCCCGACAGTCCGGCGCCGCGGTGATCGAGATCGACGCGCTGGCGGCGATGGGCGAGGTCGCCCGGCGGCACGGCGACCCCGTGCAGGCGGCCCGGCTCGCCGGCGAGGCGGCACATCGCGCGGAGGCGATCGGGGCACCCCTGGTACGCGCCCGCGCGCTGATCACCCTTGGCTACCTGGAGGACTCCTCGCGGGCCTGGCAGGAGGCGCTGAGCATCCTGGATCCGCTCGGCACTCCCGAGGCGGACATCGTCCGGGCCCTACTGGAGCGGCACGACGGCCGTCCGGTCGACGTCGTCCGGGCCGGATAGCCGACCGTCCCTCCGGGGGCGGGGCCGGTGCCTGGGTGACGCGGCGGTGCTGGCGGGCCGATGCTCCCGCTCTTGACGGCCGCGCCGTTCCGGTGGTCACGGACGCGGAAACTGGCGCCGATCACGCCACGGCGTACGGCGCTGCCAAGGAAACGCCAACCCGTGCTGGGCAACCTGATGACCAGGCCGTGCGCGGGGTGCGGTCGGCAGGGAGGTCATCGCATGGAGTTCCGGATCCTCGGCCCGCTGGAAGCGTCCGTCGATGGAACGCCCCTGCCGCTCGGCGGACGCCGGCAGCAGCGGATCCTGGCCGTGCTGCTGCTGCGGGCCGGCCGGGTGGTCCCGGCCGACAGCCTGGTCGACTGCCTGTGGCCGCTGCGACCGCCGGCCACCGCGGCGAGTCAGATCCGCAACTGCGCCGCGGCCCTGCGCCGTCAGCTCATCGCCGGCGGCCTGCCCGAGCGCTCGCTGGTACGCCGGCCGGGCGGTTACCTGCTGACGGTGGAGCCCGGCGCGCTGGATCGGACCCGGTTCGACGACGAGGCCCATCGGGCTCGGCGGGCGCTGGCCGCGGGTCGCGCGGCGGAGGCCGTCGGGTCCTTCCTGCGGGCCGAGAACCTGTGGCGCGGACCCGCCATCGCCGGTCTCGCCGACGGCGTGCTGGAGCCGGAGGCCATGAGCCTGGAGGAGTCGCGACTGCAGGTGATCGAGGAACGGCTGGAGGTCCAGCTGAGTCTGGGCCGGCACGCAGGGGCCGTACCGGAACTCACCGCACTGGCCCGGACCCATCCCGGCCGTGACCGCCTGCAGGCGGCCTTCATGGTCGCGCTCTACGGCAGCGGGCGGGGTGCCGACGCGCTGGCCTCCTTCGACCGGCTGCGCTCGTCGCTGCGCCGTGAACTCGGCCTGGAGCCGAGCCGGCGGCTGCGGGACCTGCGCCAGGCCATCCTCACCGAGGACGAGGCCCGGCTGCCGCCGATGGGCGTGGGGGCCGGCGCGTGACGGAGAGCTGCACCGGCGGGCATCTCCTCTCCCGACGCGTGCCGCCCACCTGTCCGACCGTTTGCGGGCTCAGACGGTCGGGACTGTTCCGCCATCGATCACGTACTCGGCGCCCACGATGGCCGAGGCGCGGTCCGAGACCAGGAACCCGACCAGGTCGGCGATCTCCTCAGTGTTGGCAAACCGTCCCAGGGGTACGCCTCCGAGGGAGTCGTAGATGCGCTGCTTGGCGTGTTCGCGGCTGATCCCGTTGCCCTCGGCGATTCGGTCCACGAACCTCTCGTAGGCCTCCGTCTCGATCCCGCCGGGGCTGATCGCGTTGACGCGGACACCGCGCGGGGCGAGCTCGTTGGCGAGCCCCTTGCTGTAGGTGCGCAACGCGGCTTTCGCCGCCGCGTAGGCCAGGGACGCGTCGTACTGAGGAAGTTCGCGCTGGATCGAGGTGAAGTGCAGCACGACCGCCGACCCGGACTCGATCATCGCCGGGAGGAGAGCGCGATCGAGCCGTACCGCTCCGAGGAGGTTCACGTTCAGCTCGATCATCCACTGCTCGTCGGTGATGACCGCGAACCCGCCGGACGGCGTCGAGGCACCTCCGACGACGTGCACCAGGATGTCCAGTGCGCCGCCGGTCTCGGCGATCCGGTCGGCCACCGCCTTCGTGCCCTCGACCGTCGAGGTGTCGGCCTCGATGAACCGGTCGGGGTGCTCGTACCCCTCGGGCATCGTCCGGGCCGTCACGTAGACGTCGGCGCCCATCTCCCGCAGTCTCTCGACGACGGCCTTGCCTGAGCCCTTCGATCCGCCCGTGACCAACGCGCGGCGTCCGTCGAGACGATCGCGATCCGAAGTAGCCATTCTCTCTCCTCTGAAGCTTGACGTGGCGCGGGTCGTATCAGGATCCGTGGTTGGCGATGACGAGTTCGGTGACGACGTCCTCACGGATGGTGAACCGGTAGTCGAGTTCGGCGACGCCGCCCGGGAAGGTTCCCTCGAGCCGCAGGGTCACCATCCAGTGGTCGTCGTCGATGCGGGCAGCGCCGATCTGGTCGGTCGTGTACTCGAACTCGGAGCCGGCGTCCCGCAGGAACGCGTAGATCTGCTCCCGACCGCGGAAGGACGCGCCCTGATCGACGGCCACCGCGTCCTCGGCGAAGAACGAGGATGCGGTGTCGGCGTCGCGAACGACGTGAGCGGCGAGGAAGCCGCTGACGGTGGCGGGGAGTGGATCGGACCGGAGGCCGTCGTGCTGTGTCATGAGCCCACCCTGTGGCCTCGCGATGCAGGAAGGTCAAGCGCTGGACTCTCCCCCTGGGGGAGCCTTCATACTGCGAGGATGCTGACAATCGGGGAGTTTTCGCGCCTGACCCACCTGAGCGTGCGGACCCTGCGTCGGTACCACGAGAGCGACCTGCTGGAACCCGCCGTGGTGGACGAGACCTCCGGCTACCGCTACTACGCCGTCGAGCAGATCCCGACCGCCCAGGTCATCAACCGGCTCCGCGAACTCGACGTCCCCCTGGCCGACGTGCAGCGGATCCTGCGGTCCCCGGACCCCGGTGTCCGCGCGACCCTGGTCGCCGACCACCTCCAACGCCTGGAGGCCGAACTCGACCGCACCCGAGCCGCGGTCGCGTCGCTGCGCCGCCTGCTCCGGCCCGCCCCCGCGCCGATCAAGGTGGAACTCCGTGCCGAGCCCGCGCGCACGGTCGCGGCGGTGGCGGCCGTGGTCGACGAGGGCGAGGTCGAAGCCTGGTTCGCCGGCGCGATGGCCGAGTTGGAGGTGGCCGTTGGCGACGCGGTAACCGGTCCACCGGGTGGCACCTACGACAACTCCCTGTTCGAGCAGGGCCGCGGTCAGGCGTTGGTGTACCTGCCGACGGCCGCTCCACCTCGTACCGGGCGGGTGCACGCCGCGACCCTGCCCGCCGCGGAACTGGCGGTGGCCACCCACGTCGGCGAGCACGATGGCATCGAGGTCACCTACGGCGAGCTCGGTTCCTGGGTCGTGAAGAACGCGATGTCGGTGGCGGGGCCCGTGCGGGAGGTCTACCTCGTCGGACCTCGGGACGCGAGCGATCCGGCCGCGTGGCGCACCGAGATCGGGTGGCCGGTGTTCCGAGTGGCCTGAGCGGGTCGGCTCACACTCGTCGACGACGAGTGCCAGGCGTTACGTCGGCTAGAGGTTGCCCGGGGCCCAAGGTCAACATCTCCGGACGGAGTACTAGGCTCGGGGGGTGTCCGAGCACCGCCGCCTTCCGCTGTGGGCGGGACGCACGGCCGCGCTGCTGGGCATCGTGCTCGTCGCATTCACCCTGCGCCAGGCGGTGGCGACGATATCGCCGATCCTCGGCGACATCCGGGCGGACATCCCGATATCGACCATCGGTGTCGGGCTGCTCGGCACGTTGCCACCGATCCTGTTGGCGGCATCCGGGTTCATCGCGCCGCGCGTCGCCCGTGGCGTCGGCCTCGAGGGCGGCATCGCGCTCGCGCTGCTGCTCATGACCCTCGGCCACCTCGTGCGCGCATGTGCCCCGGGCTTCGCGGTGCTGCTCGTCGGCAGTGTCGTCGCGCTCGCCGGCACGGGCATCGGCAATGTGCTGCTGCCGCCGATCGTGCGGCGCTACTTTCCCGACCGGGTAGCGCTGCTGACCGCCCTCTACGTCTGCATCGTGGGCGTCGGCACGGCCGTGCCCGCCGCGGTCGCCGCTCCAGTCGCCGAGCAGACCGGCTGGCGGTTCTTGCTCGGCGTCTGGTCGGTGACCTCGATAGCCGCGCTCCTTCCGTGGCTCGTCATCATCGCGCGGGAGCGCCGCCAGCGGCACTCGGATGGCGTCGCCGTCGAGTCCCCGCCTTCCGCAGTCGTCACGCGTCTGTGGCGGTCACGCGTGGCCCTGTCGATCACCGTCGTGTTCTCGACAAGCACGATCTGCACGTACGCGGCTTTCGCGTGGCTGCCCGAGATCCTCGGCGACATCGCCGGCTCGACGCCGACCGAGGCCGGTGTGCTGCTCGCCGTCACCGGACTCATCAGCGTGCCCGGCGCATTCATCGCGCCCCTACTCGTCGCACGGCTGCGCAATGTCGGCTGGCTGATCGCCGCCGGTGTCGCGAGCTTCGTGTTCGGCTACCTCGGCCTGCTGCTCGCGCCCGCGACACTCACACTGCTCTGGGTGCTGCTGATCGGCTCGGGGTCGATCCTGTTCCCGGTCTGCCTCGTGCTCATCAACGTTCGCACCCGTTCCCACGACGGCACCGTCGCGCTGAGCGGCTTCTCGCAGGGGGTCGCGTACGCGCTCGGCGCGCTCGGTCCGCTGCTGGTCGGGCTGCTGCACGACGTGAGCGGCGGATGGGCCCTGCCGCTGCTGTTCCTGCTCGCTGTCGCCCTCGTGGCGACCATCCCGGCGATCACGCTTGCGAGGCCCGCGTTCGTCGAGGACGAGCTCGCCCGTTGATCCGGGAGGCGGCTTGAAAGCAACAGAATGCGTACTCCCGCCTGTCCGTCGGTGAGTAACCGCAGGTGCCGCTGAGCGTTCACTCGATCATCACGCTGACCGTGACCGGGACGCCTTTCCGATCACGTTTTCGATCTTGGGGCAGCGGAGCGGCTCGCCCAGCCGCTAGCATCACGCTGATTCCCGTTCCCCATTACGGAGACCTCCATGCGCAAACTTGCCGCCGCCGCCCTCATGGGGGTGCTCGTGGCCGTCCTTCCGGCAACGGCCGCCCTGGCCGCCAAGCCCAAGCCGGACATCGCGGTGACCTCCGCGGCCGACAAGGCCAACTACGCCGAGGGTGAGACCTTCACCATCACGGTCACGGTGAAGAACAAGAGCTCCGTCGCCGCGAAGCACGTGCACTACACCGGCGGCGACAGCGGGGGCGTCGACGGTGTCGCCTACGGTGTGCTGTCGACCGGCTTCGACCTCGCCGCCGGCGTCACCAAGACCGTTCAGATCACCGGCAAGACCAACCACGTGGCGTGGAAGTCCGGCTACGGATTCGTCGCCTTCTCGCTTGCCGCGGACAACGGCGAGGCCAACGACGCTGACAACATCACCAGCGTACGGCTGCCGGTGACGGGCGCCTTCGGCGATCTCGGTGGCTACGTCTTCCAGGGTGAGTCCGATGCCGCCGAGTGGACGCCCCGGACGCCCGGCGTCCCGGGTGTCAAGGTCGTCGCCACCAGCGACGACGGCAAGACGAGGTACGCCGAGGCCAGCACGGACGCCAAGGGCCTCTTCCGTTTCGCCCACCTCCCAACCGGCGACGTCCTGCTGACCTTCACCGCCCCGGCGGGCTGGAAGATCCTGGCCGGCGAGAACGGCGAGGGCGACAACACGCTGGCGCAGGTCCGCGCCGGCGACAGCGACGAGCCGCGCATCTTCGTGGCGGCGAAGAAGGTCGCCGTGAGCTCGCCGAGCGCGACGCCGACCTCCACGCCGACCTCGACGGCGACGCCGACTGCGACGCCGACTTCGACGGCGACGCCGACCTCGACGGCGACGCCGACTTCGACCTCGATGCCGACTTCGACGGCGACGCCGACTTCGACGACGGCGCCGTCACCGTCGGCGTCGTCGAGCAACGGCCCGGGCCTGCCGATCACCGGCGACAACCCCATGCTGTTCGTCGGCGCTGCCGCGGTCGCCATCGCGGTCGGCACCGTGCTGGTGCTTGTCGCACGGCGCCGCCGCGTACGCCTGCAGGCCTGATCGACCGAGATCGCTCCGGCGGCCGAACACACGCAGGCTGTGGCGTTCCCCGCTGAGTCGAGCACGGCGAAGGACGCCGAGGCTCCAGCACCTCGCTGGAGCCTCGGCCAGCGCCATGGTCGGCGTGACTCAGCCCGATTGTTGGACGAGCGAGCTGACGGACCTACCCGAGCAGCGCTGCCGCCGTGGCCAGGGTGGCCAGCGAGAGCGTCGTGGTCACCATCACCGTGCGGTTCGCCACCGCCTCGCCGACGCCGTACTCCTGACTGAAGATGAACGTGTTCTGCGCTGTCGGCAGGCCCGCGCACACCACCACGGCGAGCAACTGCGGCGCGGACAGGTGCAGGGCCAGCCCGGCCGCGTACGCGATGACCGGCTGTGCGACGAGCTTCAGCGCGGTGATCACGGCCAGCTCGGCCGGCTTGGCCCGCGACGGCGCCGTGCGGTGCATCGACGCGCCGAGGGCGACCAGGGCGGCCGGAACCGCGGCGCCCGACAGCAGGGTGAGCGACGCGCCGGCCGTCGACGGCAGATGCAGGCCGGCAGCCGAGCACGCGACACCGAGCAGCGACGCCAGGATCACCGGGTTGCGGACCGGCAGGGAGGCGATACGGCCGACCCGTACCCGCCCGGCCGGGTCGCTGTGCCGGTCCAGAGCGACCAGGATTACGGGCGTCACCACCAGCACCTGCAGCAGCACCACCTCCGCCAGGAACGACACGTTGCCGAGAACCTGCGTCGCGACCGGGATGCCGAGGTTCGCCGAATTGACGTACCCGGCGGCCATGCCCCAGATCGGCCGTTCGCCGGGCTCGCGACCGAACAGCCAGCTCGCGCCGACCCACCCGAACCCGACGACCGCGACCGTGCTCACCCCGAAGGCGAGCAGCGAGCGGCCGGCGAACCCGGAGAGCGGCATTCGGGACAGGGCTAGGAACAGGGCCGACGGCATCGCAAGGTGGAAAACGAATCGGCCGAGCACCGACGCCGCCGCCTCGCCCAGCAGGCCCCACCGACAGGCCGCGTAGCCGACCGCGGTAAGGATCCAGATCGGTACGAACGCCGACACCAAGTTCATCCGGGCGTCAGCGGCGGGCGGGCGTCGCGCCGGCTCAGGGACTGGCGAGCCCGGTTCCGTAACACTCCACCGCGCTTGCGCCGGTCTCCGGACGCACCGACGCGTCCACGGTGCGTACCAGACCGCCGGGCAGCCGACGTTGTCCACGTGTACATCGATCCCGGAGCCACGCGTTCAGCCTCGCATCCCGTCCGGATCGGCGAACCTCCCGCTCGCCGACCCCGACCCCCAGTGCTCGACACCTCGACAAAACTGGTGGCCTCACCGGCCCGTCCCGCCCTACCGTGCAACTGGATCCTTCTTCTCCAACCCACTCGAGAGGACTTCACCCCGCGTGACGCCGCCTGCTCTGTAGACCTGACACCTCCTTTCCGTGCATCGGTCGCCGACGTCGACGTCGGCTCTTCTCCCATGCCTTCCGTCAGGTCTTCAGAGGGATCATGTCTACGCGTCCTCATCTCGTTTCGTCCTGGACTCCTCGGCGCCCGGCCCTTCCCCTACCCGGGCTCCGTCGCGTCCACTGCCATCCCGGCAACTCCTCCCGCCATGGGCCTGAGCTGGGCCGGGAGGCACGGTGGCCGCGCCGCGGACTGCATCACGCGGCGGTCCGCGCGCGGTCGTTTCAGGACGGGCGCGCACGAAGATCAGGGCCGGCCCGATACCGGCGACGAAGGTGAACGGCCCGGGTCCAACCAACCGATCCGGCGGACCTGCTGCCGTTTCTCCGGCTTCGGCTCCCTCTGATGGTCCCGCTCGACATCTCAGTGGTTGGCGCCCACGACGACGGTGACCGACAGTCGGGTATTTTCATGTGTTCGAGACGAGAGGCGCTGCGACGGGGCCCGCAAGATCGGGCCTCGCCACGCTCGTCCGGCCCACCCGTCGCGGTTCTGACTGTGGCAGGAGGGTGTAACCGACCAAGGGCGCCTCCGTTGTAACGGAGGTGGTCGGTGTGGAGAGAAGCGCGACAACTGCTGAGCTGCGACGTCTGCTGAGCGAGCGGGTCCTGGTCCTCGACGGGGCCTGGGGCACGATGCTCCAGGCGGCAAAGCTGACGCCCGACGACTACCGGGCCGGCGGTGTGGTTCCCCCCGATCATCCGCAGGACGTCAGTGGGGATCCGGATCTGCTCAACGTGACCCGGCCCGATCTGATCCTCGACATCCACCGGCAGTATCTCGCCGCCGGTGCCGACATCACGACCACCAACACGTTCACCGCGACCAGCATCGGCCAGGCCGACTACGGCCTGGAGTCGCTGGTACGCGACATGAACGTCCAGGGCGCTCGCCTGGCCCGGCGGGCGGCCGACGAGGCGGGCGGCCGATTCGTCGCCGGTTCGGTCGGGCCGCTCAACGTCACGCTCTCGCTCTCGCCCAAGGTCGACGACCCGGCCTTCCGGGCGGTCACCTTCGACCAGGTCAAGGCGTCGTACGCCGAGCAGATCGCGGCGCTGGCCGAGGGCGGCGTCGACCTGCTGCTGATCGAGACGGTCTTCGACACGCTGAACGCGAAGGCGGCCGTCGCGGCGGCCCGCGAGGTGGCGCCCGACCTTCCGCTCTGGATCTCGTTGTTCGTCGACCTGTCCGGCCGCACTCTCTCCGGGCAGACCGTGGAGGCGGTTTGGCGCTCGATCGAGCGGGCCCAGCCGCTGGTCGTCGGCGTGAACTGCTCGCTCGGCGCGCTCGAGATGCGCCCGCACGTGGCTGATCTGGCCCGGTTCGCGGGCACATGTGTCGCCTCGCACCCCAACGCCGGCCTGCCGAACGCGTTCGGCGGCTACGACGAGACCCCCGAGGAGACCGCAGCGCTGGTCGGCGAGTTCGTGGCCGACGGCCTGGTCAACATCGTTGGCGGCTGCTGCGGCACCACCCCGGCGCACATCGCGAAAATCGCCCAAGCGGTCGCCGGCCAGGCGCCGCGGGTGCTGGCCGGCGAGCCGCGGACGACCCGGTTCTCCGGCCTGGAGCCGTTCGCGATCGGCCCGGACACCGGATTCGTGATGATCGGCGAGCGCACCAATGTCACCGGCTCGGCCCGGTTCCGCCGGCTGATCGAGGCCGACGACTACCAGGGCGCCGTCGGCGTCGCGCTCGAGCAGGTACGCGGCGGCGCGAACCTGCTCGACGTGAACATGGACGCGGACCTCCTCGACAGCGAGCTCGCGATGACCACGTTCCTCAACCTGATCGCCACCGAGCCCGAGGTGGCCCGGATCCCGGTGATGGTCGACAGTTCCAGGTGGAGCGTTCTCGAGGCCGGTCTCAAGTGTGTGCAGGGCAAGGGTGTGGTCAACTCGATCAGCCTGAAGGAGGGTCCGGAGGCCTTCCTCCAGCAGGCCCAGCAGATCCGCAACTTCGGCGCCGGCGTGGTCGTCATGGCCTTCGACGAGCAGGGCCAGGCTGACACCCGCGACCGCAAGGTGGCGATCTGCGGGCGGGCCTACGACCTGTTGGTGCACGAGGCCGGGTTCGCTCCCGAGGACATCATCTTCGACCCGAATGTGCTGGCCGTGGCGACGGGCATCAGCGAGCACAACGGATACGCCAAGGCTTTCATCGAGGCGCTGCCGCTGATCAAGCAGCGCTGTCCCGGCGCGCGCACCAGCGGTGGTATCTCCAACCTGTCGTTCTCGTTCCGCGGCAACGACGTGGTCCGCGAGGCGATGCACTCGGCGTTCCTGTTCCACGCGGTTCAGGCCGGCCTCGACATGGGCATCGTCAACGCCGGTCAGTTGGCCGTCTACCAGGACATTCCGGCTGATCTGCTGGCGCTGGTCGAGGACGTGCTGTTCGACCGGCGGCCGGACGCGACCGACCGACTCGTCGAGTTCGCCGCCACGGTCAGGGGTGAGGGCAAGCAGCGCGCGGTTGACCTGTCCTGGCGGGAGGCGCCCGTCGACGAGCGCCTCTCGTACGCGCTCGTGCATGGCATCGTCGACTTCATCGAGGAGGACACCGAGGAGGCCCGGCAGCTGCTGCCCCGGCCGCTCGAGGTGATCGAGGGTCCCCTGATGGAGGGCATGAAAATCGTCGGTGACCTGTTCGGCTCGGGCAAGATGTTCTTGCCGCAGGTGGTCAAGAGCGCCCGGGTGATGAAGCGGTCGGTGGCCTACCTCGAGCCCTTCATGGAGGCCGAGAAGGAGCAGGCCCGCCTGGAGGGTCGGGTCGAAGCCGACCGCGGTCAGGGCAAGGTCGTGCTCGCGACGGTCAAGGGCGACGTGCACGACATCGGCAAGAACATCGTGGGCGTGGTGCTCGGCTGCAACAACTACGAGGTCATCGACCTCGGCGTGATGGTGCCCGCGGCCAAGATCCTCGAGACGGCGATCGCCGAGAAGGCCGACGTGATCGGCCTGTCCGGGCTGATCACCCCGTCGCTCGACGAGATGGTCGCGGTCGGAGCCGAGATGCAGCGCCGCGGCTTCACACTGCCCTTGCTGATCGGAGGGGCGACCACGTCCAGGCAGCACACGGCGGTGCGGATCGCCCCGGCGTACGAGGGGACGACGGTGCACGTGCTCGACGCGTCCCGGGTCGTCGGCGTGGTGTCCGACCTGCTCGACGCCGACCGGGCAAGCAAGCTCGACGAGAGCAACCGGATCGAGCAGGAGCGGCTACGCGAGCAGCACGCCAACCGGCACGCCCAGCCGCTGCTCACCCTCGAAGCCGCGCGGGCCAACCGCGAGTCGGTCGACTTCAGCGACCTGCCCACTCCGGCGTTCATCGGCGTACGGGAGGAGCAGCCCTCAATCGCCACTTTGCGCGAATTTATCGACTGGCAGTTCCTGTTCCTGGCCTGGGAGCTCAAGGGCAAGTTCCCGGCCATCCTGGAGCAGCCGGTCGCCCGTGAGCTCTATGACGACGCCAACGAGCTGCTCGACAAGATCATTACGGACGGCTCGTTCACGGCCCGCGGCCGGTACGGCTTCTGGAAGGCCCGCAGCGAGGGCGACGACATCGTGCTCGACAACGGCGTGCGCTTCCCGATGCTGCGTCAGCAGACCAGGAAGCCGGCCGGGCGGGCCAATCGCAGCCTGGCCGACTACGTCGCGCCAACCGGTGACTACCTGGGCGGCTTCGCGCTTGGCATCCACGGCGCCGACACTCTGGCCACGCACTACGAGGGCGAGCAGGACGACTACCGGGCCATCATGGTCAAGGCGCTGGCGGACCGGCTGGCCGAGGCGTTCGCCGAATACCTGCACCTGCAGGCCCGCCGCGAGTGGTTCGAGCCCGACGCCAAGCCCACGCTGGAGGACCTGCACGCCGAGCGGTTCCGTGGCATCCGGCCCGCCCTCGGTTATCCGGCCAGCCCCGACCACAGCGAGAAGAAGGACCTGTTCACGCTGCTCGGCACCGACACCATCGGGGTGGGACTCACCGAGTCGTACGCGATGACCCCGGCCGCCGCCGTCAGCGGCCTGATCTTCCAGCACCCCGACTCGCGTTACTTCACCGTCGGCCGACTGGGAAAGGACCAAATCACCGACTACGCCGCCCGCCGCGGGATGACGGTGGACGAGGTCGAACGCTGGCTGCGCCCCAACCTGGCCTACGAGGCCTGAGCTGCCCGGGCCTCGAACTCGTCCCGACCGCCCACGCGGAAGTTCCCATGCGCGTGGGCGGTCGGGTACCAGAGAGCCTTCTCGGGAGGCAGCCACTGGTTGGCGGCCCGGCGCGAGCCCGGTCAAGGGGGGTAGGTGGCCGACGCGGCAGGCATGCCGTTGACCCACCTCGCCATGGCATTCGCCATCGCACACCCCGGCGTGACCAGCGCAATCCTCGGCCCGCGCACGATGGAGCACCTCGACAACCTGCTCGCGGGCGTCGACGTCACGCTCACCGACGAGATCCTCGACCGGATCGACGAGATCGTCGCACCCGGCACCGATGTCACCCGGCTCGACCAGGCCTACCTGCCCCCGGCCCTGCAGAACCCGAGCCTGCGCCGCCGGCCGGTCAGCGAGCGTGGCGCCGCCTGATCATCAAGACACATCACCGCAGCACAACATCAGGCGTACGGATCTGCCGCCGGCAAGGTGCGGCGATCGTGGAGGTGCTTCCCGATCGACCGCTGCGGCTGGGCAGATCCTTGGACGCGGCCACGTCGACCATCGTGAGTGCGCCGACCATGGTCGGACTGCGACATCGGAGTGGTTCAATAAGTGTGCTGGTGGAGGCTCCCCGGGTGGGGTGATGGACATGTCCGTTGGCAAGGCGGTAAGGACCAACCTGCTCCAGGCGCTCGCGGTGTGCATAGTGTTCGCGCCGTGCCTCGTGCTGTGGGGCGGGCTGGTGTACTGGCACGACGAGAGCACCGATCCCACGCCGGGGCTGACCCACCAGTCCGGTGACCGACCCCGCGAGCACAATCGTCCGATCTGCGTTCAGCAGGGCGTCGCCAATTGCCCGCCCCGGCAGATGGTGTGGACGGTTCCCGACGGTGGTTCGGTCACCACCGGGTTCGCGCTCGACGATGCCGAGGACACGCGGGTGACCGGATCGTTGGAGTTGCGGGGCGGCTGCTCGCCGGTGGTCGATTGGGTCATCACGGCACAGGGACGGGCGATCGCCGGGGACAGATTGCAGGTCAGGTTGGTGGACGAGCAGTTCCTCGGCGAGGCCCGGTTGCTGCCGGGCGACCGGGAGGTGACCTTCACCGCGCGGCGCACCGATAGCGGCTCCTGCGAGGCGGTACTGGTCTGGAACGCCGCGGGTACGACGACCGACTAGTGACCCGGTGCAGATGCATGGATTGTCAGGCGCTCTTGAATTCGCCCCACCAGTGATCAAGTACCGCGAGAACCCGACGATGGTCTTCGGCGCTGCTTGCGGACGGTCAAGCCCTCAGGGATTTGATCCATCTGAGCACCCCAGGTCGGCTGGCATGCCGGCCAGCCACCGCAGGAGAACCGGCTCTACCAGGGCGGCGAGGCGGGCATAACCGGCCGCGAACGGATGATAGGCATCACCGGCAGCGATCTCCCGGCTCCAGATCGGGTCTGCGGCTAGCTCCGTGACATCGACGAACGGCACGCTTCGGGTGGTGCACACCTGCGCCATCGCGGCGGCGAGATCGGCTGCCCGTTTGCTTGCCTGCCGATCCAGCACCGGCGGCGGCCCCACAACAAGCGTGTGCCACCGTGCGGCGTGGGCGTCATCGAGCATCGCGGCAAGCAGCGCGAGTGATCGGCCCGGCGGGACACGAACCTGGCCGAGCTGCATGTCCACGTCATTGGTCCCGAACGCGAACACGACCCCGAAAGCCTGCCCGTCCTTGAGGCGGACACGGGCTTCGGGAAGCCAACGGTGGGCCACGTCCAGGGATGTGTCCCGGCGAACCCCCATGTTGTAGACGGTCAGATCATGGCCCTGCGCACGGGCGGCGGCGGCCACGAGCCCCACCCAGCCCAGACCTGACGGATCGCCAACCCCCACCGTGAACGAGTCACCGAAGAAGCACACCCGCAGGTCGCGCCGCGATCCCGTCGCGCCGGGCTCCTCCGGTGGCAGCAGGCTCACCCCACTCATCCGACTGTCAGGCGGCATGTGGCCACCGGGAGTGTCCGACTTCCCCCGGGTCGTAGACAGTCGACACAGGCACATGGACAGGTGGAGAACATACTCCGAGCATATCTATACGGTAGGCCGCATGGCTATGTCATTTGGGTGTCGATCTCCGTGCCTCCAGACTGCGGATTCTGCCGGTCGCCGTGTGGAGCCTGGTCACCCTCGTTACTGAAGCACCAGCGCAGTGACGTCCTCGGATGCCGGTCGATCGCCGAGGCCCGGCCGTCAGGGACTCGGCCGCTGACTGCGCGGCCATGTGGTGATCACCGTTCAACATCCGTCGCTATTGGCCGAGTTGGGTGGCCATCCGGCGGCGCAGCGGCGGCAAGGCATTGGCGGTACGCAGTGTCGCGCGGAGCGCGGCCCTGGTCAGGCGGTTGGTGGTGCTCGCCTGGCGGGCGTTGCGCAGCGACTGTCGTACCGCAGCGAAGCCGTAGTCGAGCATCTGACGTTCGTAGTCGTGCAGAGCCGACACCATCGCGGTCGTGCCGGCGTGGACCTCGGTGAGCTTGCCGCACAGCAGGGCGGCGTCGCGCAGTGCCGTGTTGGCGCCTATCCCCGCCATCGGTGTCATGTTGTGGATCGCGTCGCCCAGGAGGGTGACTCGTCCGGTCTCCCACGCGTCGACGGGGGTGGCACTACGCACCCGGATGGCGTTGATCGTCTGCGGGTCGGAGCCGATGATCACTTCCCGCAGCGCCGGTGCCCATTCGACCGTCCGGTCCAGGACGAGGCGCTGGAGGTCCGTTCCGGAGAGGGACTCGACGGCCTCGGTCGGGAAAGCCGTCGCCGCGTCGGTGTAGCCCCAGAGGAGGTAGGGCGTGGTGTTGTCGAGCAGGAACTGTTCCGGCGGAGCGATCACCTGCGGGCCGGGGTGCCACACCGCGGTGAAGAAGGATCCACGGCTCTTCGGGATCACGAGGTTGACGTCGTGGGTCAGCACCCTGGGTAGTGCGGCGTCGGCGAGGCGATGTTTGCCGGCGACCGCCACGACGCCGGTGTCGACGCGTCGCGCGTGGGGGAGTAGCTGGCGGCGTACTCGTGAGTTGGCGCCGTCGGCGCCGATGAGCACATCGGCGGTGGCCGTGCCGCCGTCGGCGAAGTAGGCAGTGACCCGTCCGTCGGCCGTGGCCTCATAGTGCGTGAACTCGTGGTCCAGCCGCACCACGTCATCCATGCCGGACAGCAGCACCTCGCGCAGGCTGATCCTGCTGACGCCATAGTGCCGGCTCTCGGGGGGAACGTCGGCAGGCGTGATCTCCTCGGCGGTGAAGCGGAGTAGATCGTTGAGCCGCTCGGTGGTGAACCCGAAGCCGCCGCTGTCGATCGAGACCGTGTCGAGGAAAGCCTGCCAGGTGGAGGGCGGAAGGCACGCGCGCAGCGCTCGGCTGCCGTTCGGGTTGATGTGGATGCGGTAGCCCTGCAGCCAGTCGGTGCGGGCCTTCGTGCGTTCGTGGACGGTCACCGACACCCCGGCGCGGCGCAGGCCCTGGGCCAGGCACAGGCCGCCGATCCCGGCGCCGATGATCATGACGTGGGGTTGGTCCATGCGACGACTATCACTTGAACGACTGGCATTGTCAATCAAACAGTTGATTAGAGTAGTTGCCCGCATGACCGTGTTACGGTGATCTTCATGGGCAAGCCTCGCCGGTCCCCAAGTGGTGAACAGCGCAAACGCGATCCGGAGCGCACCCGTGAGCGCATCCTCGACGCGGCGTTCGTCGAGTTCAGCGAGCATGGTTTCGCCGGTGCCCGGACTGGCGCGATCGCCGCTCGCGCCGGGGTCAACCAGCAGCTGATCTCGTACTACTTCGACGGCAAGGACGGCCTCTACCGGGCCCTTCAGCGCAAGTGGGAGACGACCAACGGCGTCGCCCGACCGGACCTGACGTTGGCGGAGATCGTGAGCGGGTTCCTCACCCCCGGTGACCCGCAGCGGTCGTGGGCGCGGCTGCTCGCCTGGGAGGGGCTCACCCGCGCCGAGGGGCCCACGGACCTCGATGCCGACCCGGCGACCGACGCCTACTTCGCCGCGATGGTCGACGATATGCGTCGCCGGCAGCAGGCCGGTGAGCTCGCCGACGATCTGGACCCGGCGTACGTCCAAGTGCTGCTCTTCGCGGCGACGCTGGCGCCGACGGTGCTGCCCCAGGTCGCCCGCCGGATGACCGGTCTCGCCGCCGACTCGCCGGAATTCCTCCAGGCCTACGCCGAGCAGTTACGTCGCGTCATCGCCCGCCTCGCCGAACCGGACTGACGCCCTCTCGTAGAGTCCAGTTGAGCGCAAACCATGCTCGAACACGCGAATCTGCCGCCGACCAGGCGGTGATCGTGAGGAATTCGCGCCCACCTGGACGGTCAGCTCCGGTCGGGCGGTACGTCGTGACCTCCCAGTAGGGGTCGAAGTGCTCAGCTGTTGCTGCTCCCGGGCCGGCTGGTGCCGACGGGCGTCTCGGGTCGCCCAAGGCCACATCTGTGGATGTGCTGCAGATCGGCTCCTGTCCGGGCCCGAGGTTGCCGCGCCGGATGTCTCGTGCCGTAGCCCGTTCGGGGCCGCACGACCCCGCCGGAACAGCGGCCGGGCCAGGCCAGGGCTCAGTCGAGCAGATAGCTGGCGGGGACCGCGTCGGTGAGCCAGACGCCGTTGGCGCTGCGGTGGAACACGTGCCCGGCGGCGGCCATCGCCGCCGCGTCGATGGTGAGGATCACAACCCGACCGGCCCGTCGGGCGCCGACCCGGTGGGCGGTCTCGGTGTCGGCGGAGAGATGGACGTGGTGCCGGCCCCCGCGGTGCAGCCCGGTGGCCCGGATCGACTCCAGCGCACCGGCGCTGGTGCCGTGATAGAGCCGGTCCGGTGGGGTCACCGGGGGCAGCCCCAGGTCCACCGGGACCGAGTGGCCCTGGTTGGCCCGGATCCGCAACACCCCGTCGGTGCCGCGCTCGACAGCGAACCGCTGCTTGTCGTTGCCGGCGACGACCGCGTCCAACTCGGCCCGCTCGATCCGTAGGGCAGCGAGTAGAGCGTCGACGGGAGTCCAACCCGCCGGATCGAGCACCAGGCCGGCCCGGTCGGGATCATGCCGGAGTGCCTTCGACATCCGTTTGCTCAACTTCACCAGGCGCTCGCGTTCCACTGTGGCATTGTGGTCGATCCCCGCCGCTCGAATCGAGAGGTTTTCCGACGACACCGAACCCGGGTCTCCTCTCCGGGCGGCCCGCCGGTCGCAACCTGCCTGCCGATGGTGCTGCCGTTGCTCGTCCTAGCGGTGGCGGTCCGCGCCCGGTGGCTGGTCTGGGTCGGGGTCCGACGGGCGGGGCAGTTCGGGACCGCTGGAGCCTGTGCGAAGCAGGGTCTCGATGCGGGTGACCCGGAAGTGGCGCCCGAGCACCGTGACGTCGTCGACGGGTTTGGCGTCGAGGGTGTCGGCGGTTTGTTGGTAGGCGGCCGTCTGGTCGTCGGTCAGCTTCAGGAGGCGCGGTTCGATGTGGCGCAGGCCAAAGGCGATCTCGTCGCGGGCCAGTTGCGGTGTGGCCACCGCGCGACTGTAGGGCCGCCACGACCCGCCGACGGATTCGGCGGCGGCGTAGCGGGTCGGCAGGATGACTCCGACCGGGTGGGAGGCGACGGCGGCGACGCTGTCGGCGTAGACGTTGGCGGGCACCTGGGCGCGGGGGTAGTGCGCGGTTGTCAGCTCCACCCGTAGCCTCGCCTCACTCAGGCCGGTCGCCGCGTCCGGGTCGATGACGATCTCTGGGGTGAGGAAGCTGTCGTGGTCCTCGGCGTCGCGGGGGTCGGGGTCGGTGGGGCGGGGCGGTTCCGGCCCGTCCGGGCCGAACCGCGCGAACGTGTCCACCCGCACGATGCGGTGTACGCGGCCAGTGATCACCACCTCGTTCACCTTTTCCCGGTCCAGGACGCCGAGCGTGGTGGTCAACTCCGCAGCCAGCGGGGGGTCGGTGGTCTCGTCGAGCTGCTCCATGAGGTGGTGCGCGAGGTCGTTCCGGGCGGCCTGCGGCGTGTCCGACACGACCGCGTACACCTGCCACCGCCCGTCATCTGCCTGTACGGCGTGGCCGAACAGGGGGGCACCGACGCGGATCTTCGGGTACGCCGCCGCTCGCCGTGCCGCGTCGTCCTCGGTGACCGCGCCGACCGGGTCGGTGGGCTGCTGGACCCGCAGGATCACCGGCGGCGGCATTTCGTCGGCACTCATGCCACGGATTGTGCGACGGCTCGATGGCCTGTGTCACGAGGGCGCGCCAGCACCGCGGTGGCATCATCGGCGCCGCTCGCCTCCGTTCAGGCTTGCGACGTCCTTCGTCGTCGGCTCGGTTCGTGGTCCAGTCGGCTTTGCGATGGACCGCGTTGAATTCGTACCGTGGCGATGGCGACCACAGAGGCAGCCAGTCGGACGAGGAGATTGTCGCGATGTGCCCGCGTGGCCATCCGGTGTCTTCCCCATTGGCAGTACGACTCAGCCTCGCGTCCCGGCCCTCCGGGCGACGGTCCCGACGCCGGTCAGAGGCCATCCGGATTCGTCCGACTGGCCATTTCTGATCTTGTCAGGCAGCAAAGGGGGCGTGGCGTCCGCGACGTCACGGCCGTACAGATGCGCCGGATCGGCCACCACCTGCACGCCGAAGCCGACCTCGTGGTCGACGTCACCCTGTCCCTCCTCGTTTACGATTCGACTGTGTCCGAAGACACCAGGCAGAGCTTTACCGCGGAGCCGGGACGGCGGCGGTTTGTCGTCTGTGGGGACGGTGCGGTGGCTCGCCGTCTGGTCCTTGAACTGGCAGACCGTTACGGTGTCGCGGTCACCGTGGTCCTGCCGTCGATGAGCGACCACCACGCACCCGACCTAGCTGACCTCGCCTCCGAATTCGGCGTGGCGGAGGGACAGCCGGAGATCATCACGGCCCGTCGTCTGACCGGGGAGGTGCTCGATCAGGCTGGGGTCCGGGAGGCTGCGGCCGTGGCGTTCGTCGGTGTCGACGACGTGACAAATGTGGACGCCGCCATGATCACCAGGGAGTTGGCTCCCGACGTGCGGATCGTGGTCAGACTGTTCAACCCGGTGCTCGGCGAGGGCGTGGCCACGATGCTCGGGGACTGCGCCGTACTCTCGGGATCCGAGATTGCCGCACCGGCGTTCGTTGCCGCCACGCTCGGGGACGCGACACCGACGTACCTGCGGCTGCCCGACGGTGAGCTGCTGCGTAGCGCGATGCGCAGCGCCGTTGACCCGGCCGGTGCGGATGTGGTTTGCGGCCTGGCCGACACGACCGGCACGGAGCCGGTCATCCTTCCAGCGGACCAGGATTCGGCCGACCTGGTACTTGTCCGCGCATACGGACGGCCCCGAACGGACCCGCCGCGTCGACGGCCGCGCCTCCTTCGGGCCCTTGGTCTGGTGTTCAGCCGCAATCTGCGACTGGCGTTGGCCGGCACGGCCGCGATACTCGCCGCGGCCAGCGTTCTGCTGGCGTACACCCGTGGTGTGAACCTTGGGGAGTCCGCCTACCTGACGCTGCTGACAGCGATGGGAGCCGCCGAGGTCGACTCCGCCGCACCGCTCACCGAAAAGGTGACCGCGGTGGTGCTGGTGGCCACCGGGGTGGCGCTGCTTCCCACCGTCACGGCCCTGGTGGTGGACTCACTTGTCCGCGCCCGGCTGGTGGTCGCCGCTGGCGGCATGATCGAGCCGATCGACAACCATGTCGTATTGGTGGGACTCGGCAACATCGGCACCAGGGTCCTGGAAGAACTGCACTCCGTCGGCATCTCCGTGGTCGCCGTCGACCGCACGGAGTCCGCACGAGGCATCGGTGTCGCCCGTGAGCTGGGACTGCCGGTGATTGTCGGCGACGCGACCCGCCCCGAGACACTGCGAGCCGCGTCCGTACACACCTGCCGGGCGCTTGTGGTGTTGACCGACGACGATGTCACGAACCTGGAGACCGCCCTGTCCGGGCGGTCCTCGCAGGAGGCGGACCGAGTACGGTCGGCAGCAGTCAGGCCTCCATTGCGGTTGGTGTTACGGCTGTTCGACGACGGCTTCGCGGAGCGTACGCAGCGCATCCTCAGTATCGACGAGTCACGCAGCGTCTCATCCCTGGCGGCACCGGCGTTCGCTGCGGCCATGATGGGCCAGCAGGTCATCGACACCATCTCGGTCGGCCGCCGGGTGCTGCTGGTGGCCGAGTTCCCCGTGGGTGCCGGATCCGCACTCGAGGGACGGTACTGCCGCGACGTCAACCAGCCGGGCGCGGTGTGGGTCATCGCGGTGCGGACCGGCCGGACGGGACAGACCATCTGGTCGTTGCCGGAACGTCGCCCAATGGTCCGCACCGACCGGCTGATCGTGGTGGCCACACGCGCCGGTCTCGCCGAGCTGCTGCCCCGCACCGTACCCAGCCCCGACGCTGAACCTCTGGCCGACGTCACGCCCTTGCGACTGCTTGCGCCGGCGCCGCGCGATGGTGAGTGAACGCTCCCCGTAGCCCGACCTGTACTCCGACGGTCGCACTTCTCGGCCGTTCGATCCGCGCGTGAGTCAGGGTGCGGCCGATGCGGTACGAGGCGTACCGCAGTGTTCGCCTGACCGACGACTCGGCGTGACGTCTCAGCCAGCTCCGTCGATCCCCATATATCCATGACTGGACATCACCCAGACCACTGCCATCATGACCATGGACCCGACGACGAGGTGCCGTACGGCCAGGTTCGGGTCCCCGCAGGCTTCGGCCGTCGGGCGCTTCTGGCCGGTGCCGGCGGGACGCTGATGCTGGCCGCGCTGCCGAGTGCGGCCCGGGCGGCCAACACGAGGATGGCCGGCGCCCCGACCGCCGCGGTTGGCGCCGGACGGTCATCCCTGATCACCGAGGGCACGACGTTGGTCCATGCGGACATGCACAACCACACGGTCATGTCGGATGGCGACGGCAGCGCCGAGGCCGCGTTCGCCTCGATGCGCGAGGCCGGTCTGGACGTCGCCGCTCTCACCGATCACGCGACGCTCTTCTCCATTGACGGGCTCAGCTCGTCCGAGTGGCGGACCACAGGTGACCTGGCCAACGCGGCCAACGACCCGGGTCAGTTCACCGCGATCCGCGGGTTCGAGTGGTCGCATCCGCTGCAGGGCCACATCAACGTCTGGAACACCTCCGACTTCGCTGACCTGTTGCGGGCCGGCAGCCCTGGCAGCCTGTACAACTGGCTCGCCGGCCGGCCCGGTGGCCTGGCGAGCTTCAATCACCCCGGTCGGGAGGTCGGCCGGTTCAACAACTTCTCCTTCAACGCCTCGGTCCGTGATCAGCTCGTGGGGCTGGAGATGTTCAACCGGACCGACGACTTCCTCTTCGAGGGCTGGTCGTCGGGTGTGACGTCACCGCTGGTCGCGTGCTTGAACGCCGGTTGGCGGCCGGCTCTGACCGGCGTCACCGACGAGCACGGCACCACCTGGGGCTTCCATGAGGGCAAGGGCCGCAGCGGACTGTGGGTCGCCGAGAACACCCGCGCCGCGGTGTTCGAGGCAATGGCCGCTCGCCGTTCCTTCGCCACACGCGTCTCGGGGCTACGAGTGGACGCCACCGCCAACGGTGTACGCATGGGTGGTGTACTGAACATCGCCTCGGGCGACGTTCGGTTCCTCCTCGATCTGGACCGCGGCTCAGCCTGGGACGGCAAGCCCCTGCGAATCCAGGTCCTCCGTCCCGGCACCTCGGCGCCGGCGGTCGCCGACGTCATCGACACCGTCAACGGCCAGGTCACCGACTTCACCGTGCCGCTCGACGTCACCGACGGCGACTGGGTGGTGCTGCGGATCTCCGACCCGTCCTTGGCCAACGGCACCCCCGGCCCAGCCGGTCATCCCTGTAACGACTTCGCGGTCGCCTACACCAGCCCCTGGTGGATCCGGCCCTGACCTTCGAGGTGCCGGTCCCGGCGCGGCGGGCCAGCCACGGGTGGCTGCGTCGGTCGTCCGGGATCGGCGTGAGGTGTCGGGAGGCTGTCGCGTCCGGCGTCGTCAGCGAGATGGTGGAGGCAGCGCCGGGCTGTCGAGCCAGGCGGCGAACAGATCGGCCAGGGGCTTGCGGGTGCTGTCAGCGGGCCACGATCAACTCCACCTGAAGCCGGCGAGTTGTTGTTTGAACTGCTTCAGAGTGAGGCCGTGGCCCTCTGGCGGTTCGAGCGACAGGGAGTACGTGACCTGCCCGACCTCCCACCAGACCGTCCACGAGCCCGTCGCGCCGTTGCTGGTGATGGTGCCCTGTCCTGAACGGACCGGGACCGTGGCGACAGTGGGCGACCGGTGTGCGCCAGGTGTGGGCTGCGCGGTGACGACAAGAGTTGTGCCGCCGGCGTTGCTGTAGCGCTGAGACCAGCGTGCGTCGCGGGACGTCAGGTGTCCTCCGGCGGGATCCCACCGCTTGTCGGCACGGAGGTCCGGCAGATCTCGCTCGTGGTACGTCGGATGCGGCCGGGGGGTGGCGGCGTCGCGCAGAACTCTGTCACCCAGGGGTTCCCGCAGCGACACGAAAGCGGGCGCGTCGTCACCGGTGGCGGCGCAGGTTTCTTCCTCTGCTCGCGCGATGCTCGTGGTCACCGAAATGACCACCTCGGTGTCGTCCTGACGGGTGATCGTCGCCTCCGGGCGAAGCTCGGGCTCTCCGCAGCTCGCGCTGTCCAGGGTGGTGGCCACGGTGATCGAGGTGTCGTCGCGAGCGACGATCGCTGCGACCCAGGGCAGCACAACGGGTCCATTCGGTGTCGAGCCTCGATCTCCAAGCTGCGGTGCCGCCGACGCGGAGGATGTCGCCTCGTGCGGAGGTTCGACTTCTGCGTCCCGGCGACCTGTTCCGCAGGCACCACACAGCAGCGCGACGAGCACTGCTGCGGTGGCGCGCACAACCTTGGGCGAGCTGACGATCACCGCCGTAGCCTGCCACGATGGTCGAGCTTCCGCCGCCCCTCACCTCGTGGAGTCGGTATCAGGCGCGGTGAGCCGTAGGCTGACCCAATGCGGTCCGGACGTGCCCTCGTCGGGCTCACCACGCTCCTGACCATCGTGTTCGCCGTTCCCGAGTGGCGGATCGTCGAGGAGTATCCGCTCCGCGCCATACCCCTGCTCCTCGCCAACACCCTGCCGGTTCTGGCGATCCGATGGAATCCCGTCGCGATCGTGCTCGTCTTCGGTGTCACGTACCCGCTCTGGCTCCAAACGCCGTTCGACGGAGCGCACGAGGGCCATTTCCTCCAGTCGCTGCCCCTGCTGGTCGCCCTCTACGCCGCCGGCGCCTGGCGCCGGCCGCTCTGGCAGCGGGCCATCGCCCTCATCACCCCCCTGTGGATGATGGCCGCGGTCATCGCCGGCCAGTGGCCGGTGAGCGTGACCGATCTGCTCTACGTCGCCGTGGTCTGCGGTGCGGTCTGGGCCCTCGGAGTCGCCATCGACGACCGGCAACGCTACGCCGAGGACCTGGAGGTCAAGGCGGAGCAACTGCGGGCGGCGCAGCAGGCGCTTGCCGAGCGCGCCATCGCCGACGAGCGGTCCCGGATCGCCCGCGAGCTGCACGACGTCATCGCCCACGCGATGAGTGTCATCACCGTGCAGGCCGGCGTCGGCGCTCACCTGGTCGCCGTCCGCCCGGCGCAGGCCGCCGAGGCGCTCACCGTCATCGAGCGGACCGGTCGGGAAGCGCTGTCGGAGTTGCGCCGCATGCTGACCGTGCTGCGCGACCCGGCCCGAAACGACCAGATCGGTCCGGCCCCAGCACCGCAGCCGGGCCTCGCCGACGTGCCATCGCTTGTGGCCGCCGCGGGCGACGCCGGGGTCGCCGTCACCGTGGCGGCCTCCGGACCGCCGGTGCCGCTCCCACCCGGCCTCGACCTGGCCGCCTACCGGGTAGTCCAGGAGTCGCTCACAAACGTCATCAAGCACGCCCCGGGCGTACGGGCCCAGCTCACTATCAGCTACCAACCAGACCGGCTCACCGTGGAGGTCCAGGACCCGGGCGCGGCCGATCCGGCGTACATTCCTGGCCAGGGCCTGCGGGGGATGGCCGAGCGGGTCGCCCTCTACGACGGTGAGCTGTCGACCGCTGGCGGACCCGACGGGTTCCGGGTAACCGCGACCTTCCCACTGGAGGCGCCGTGATCCGAGTGCTGATCGCCGACGACCAGGCGCTGCTGCGGGCCGGGTTCCGGGCGCTGCTCGACTCCGATCCACAGATCGAGGTGGTGGCCGAGGCCGAGGACGGGGAACGCGCGGTGGTCGCCGCCGCCGTACACCGGCCCGACGTGGTGCTGATGGACATTCGGATGCCGAAGCTGGACGGGATAGCGGCGACCCGCCAGGTGCTGGCCGCCGCCGACCCGCCGCACGTGTTGATCCTGACGACCTACGACACCGACGAGAACGTCTTCGACGCGCTGGAGGCGGGGGCGGTCGGCTTCCTGGTGAAGGACACCCCGCCGGTGCAGTTGCTGGAGGCGGTCAGGTCGGCGGTGCGCGGCGGCGCGGTCATCTCGCCGTCGACGACCCGCCGCCTGGTCGACCATCTGGTCGCCGCTCGGCTGCGGCGGGACCGCCCCGCGCCGCCCGCGCTGGCGGCCCTCACCGAGCGGGAGCGGGAGGTGTTGGGACTCATCGCCCGCGGCTGCTCCAACCGGGAAATAGCCGGCCGGCTCCACATCGCCGAGCTGACCGCGAAGACCCACGTCTCCCGGGTCCTGACCAAGCTCGCGGTGGAGAGCCGGGTCCAGGCGGCCGTGGTCGCCTACGAGACGGGGCTGGTCCAGGCCGTACCTCCTTCGGAGTAGCCGCGAACGCCGCCTTTGGCGGACGTGCCAGGCCCGGCCCTCTCGTAGCGTCACCTCATGGACGTCGTGAGGGTCGAGAATCTCCGCAAGAGCTACGGGTGCGTGGTCGCCGTCGAGGACGTGTCGTTCAGCGTGCGGCGGGGCGAGATCTTCGGATTGCTCGGCCCGAACGGCGCGGGCAAGACCACCACCGTGGAGTGCCTGCAGGGTCTGCGGGGACGCGACGGGGGCCGGGTCGAGGTCCTGGGCCTCGACCCGGCCCGCGAGCCGGAACCGCTGCGCCGCCGGATCGGCTCGCAACTGCAGTCCTCCGCCCTGCCCGACCGGCTGCGGGTGGCCGAGGCGATCCGGCTCTTCACCCCGCCGGGGTCCGCCGGAGACGTCGAGGCGACGCTGGCGGCCTGGGACCTGGCCGCGTTGCGTCGCCGGCCGTTCGCCGCGCTCTCCGGCGGCCAACGGCAGCGGCTCTTCCTCGCCCTGGCGATGCTCGGCCAGCCGGAGGTCGTCTTCCTGGACGAGCTGACCACCGGGCTGGACCCGCAGGCGCGCCGCGCGACGTGGGACCTGGTCCGAGGGGTACGCGAGCGGGGGGCCACCGTCGTCCTCGTCACCCACCTCATGGAAGAGGCGCAGGCACTCTGCGACCGGGTCGCCATCGTGGACGGCGGTCGGGTCGTCGCGCTGGACCGCCCGGACACCCTGACCGCCCAGCAGGGCGGCCCGATCACCATCACCTTCACCGCCGACGGCCAGGACGTCGGCTTCCTCGCCGGAACACCGGGCGTCAGCAACGTCAGCACCACCGGCGGTGTGGTCACCATCGCCGGGCTGGCCCCGGCCACGGTGCCGGTGGCGGCTGCCCTCGCCGAACGACGGCTGTTTCCCGACGACTTTCGGACTCACCATCCCACGCTCGAGGACGTCTTCCTCGCCACCACCGGTCGCCGGCTTCGCGACTGACCACGGAGGAGACCCCCATGACCGCCCGCATCGTCTGGACCGAGATCAAACTGCTCGGCCGGGAACCGATCACCCTGCTGATGAGCCTGGCGTTCCCCGCCCTCCTGCTGGTCCTGCTGGCCGGCTCGTTCGGCAACGAGCCCGATCCGGAGATGGGCGGCATCGGCGGCGTCGACTTCTACGTACCCGTGTACGCCGCCGCGGCGATCGCCGTGATGGGCTTCCTGGGCGTTCCCACCCACCTGGCCGCGTACCGCGAACGGGGAGTGTTGCGGCGGTTCCGCGCGGCCGGGGTCTCCGCCTGGCCGCTTGCGGGTGCACAGATCATCGTCACCGCGCTGATGGCGGCGGTCGCCGCCGCTCTCATGATCGCGATCGGATTCGGAGGGTACGACCTCAACGCGCCGTCCTCGGCCCTCGGGGTGCTGGCCGGGTTCCTCGTCGGCACGCTGGCCTTCGCGGCGCTCGGCGTCCTGCTCGGGACGCTGCTACCGACCGCGCGGGCCGCCCAGGGGGTGGGACTGCTGCTCTTCTTCGGGCTCTTCTTCATCGCCGGTGGCGGGCCTCCGCCGTACCTGCTGCCCGACGCACTCAACACCGCCGTCGACTTCACCCCGATGGGGCCGCTGATGGACGCGGTCGGCGACCCGTGGCACGGCGCCGGGTTCAACCCGACCGCCGTGGCGGTGTTGCTCGGCATGGCGGTGGTGGCCACGCTCCTCGCCGTCCGTCGGCTCGCCCGAACCTGAACCGCGGATCCCGCGTGTGATGCCGACGGAGGTTTCACGCCGTACTCGTGAGCGGGGGCGGCGCCGTTGAACGGGATGATATCGACCCGCCCGATAGCCTCACCGGGCAGCGTTGGACTGGTCAGGTCTGACGGGCGGTGATTGGCCGGCGCAGTTCGGTTACCAGCGACCGCACCCACGGCTGGCGCATGGTGGGTTCACCGGTTATCGCGGCGGCAAGCCCGGCTCGCCCTTCGGGCGAGCGGCCGTAGGCGACGAGGGCCACGGCTTCGGCGAGAGCGACCATCGCCTTGGGATCGCGTGCTGGGACGTGCGTGTCCTGGTCGAGCCACCGTACGACGGGGAACGAGCGGGTGATCTTGTGCTGGTGGTCGCCGAAATACTCCCAGATCCACCTGCGCAGGGACACGCCGACAAGGGCGCTACGCGGGAGGTGGGTGGCCCAGGGGGCGGCCTGGTACCAGCGCCAGGTGTTCGGGCTGGTCTTCGTGCGGGCGGTGATGCCGATGAACCGCACCTTCGTACGGATCACCGACCAGGCGGCCCTCTCCTCGCTGATCCAGCGTCGAAGCAGATAGAAAAGATTTTCGTAGGTGCGGCCGCCGAAGACGAGGTCAACGAATGCCACCGGATGCTGGCGATGGGCCAGCGCGTGCGGGGTGATTCCCAGGTGGCTGAGGTTGCTGCGGAACTGGGTGACCTGCGCCGGGGTCAGCGCATCCGGATCGCTCCACAGTGACAGGGGAAGTCGGTGGCAGCGGTCGCGCCACGTGGTGGCGGCCAGCGCGCCGCTGAGCAGGTCGAAGATGCTGTCGGGGGAGCGGCCGACGAAGTAGAGGTCCGCGTCGGCGCTGCGGGCAAGGACCTTGCCGGCACACTCGAGCAGTTCGGGTAGGAACCATAGATCGGGCTCGGGGACAGCGTTGAGGAGAGCGCCGAGTTGGGCCGGAGAGACAAGATCCCAGCGGAAGGGACCTGTCGGTTCCGGTACTGCTGTCACGGCCGAGATCTTATCCGGACGGTCGCGTCTGAAGGGTTCACCTCGATGGAGCGCAAGGAATCGATCTGGGCAGGTGTCGGCATCTCGGGAATGCGGTCGTCGCCGATCGGTAGATCTCGATGCCTTGCGCTGCCCCGCAAGGGCGGCCAGCGACGTCGATGGCCGACGCACTGAGAGGACCGCGCTGCGCGTCGATGGTGAGACCACGCCATCGGCTCAGCAGCGCGGTCACACTCGCGGTGGCAGGGTCACGCGGAGTTGCGCCACTTGCGGCCGTTGCGGCCGATGAGCCGGTCGGCGTCGGTCGGGCCCCAGGAGGCGGCCTCGTAGGTGGGTATCGGCGAGTTGTCCTTCGCCCAGTTGTCGATGATCGGGTCGACGATCCGCCAGCACTGTTGCACCTCGTCGCTGCGGATGAACAGCGACGCGTCACCGATCAGCGCGTCCAGGAGCAGCCGCTCGTACGCCTCCGGGGATTCCTCGACGAACGTCTGGTCGTAGGAGAACTCCATCGTCGCGGTGCGGACCCGGAAGGAGTGGCCCGGCACCTTGGCGCCGAAGCGCAGCGAGATGCCTTCGTTCGGCTGGATCCGCAGGATCAGCGCGTCAGCATCGAGGCCGGTGAGCTGGTCGGTCGGGATCGGCAGGTGCGGCGGTCGCTGGAACTGCAGTGCCACCTCGGTGAGCCGGGCCGGCAGGCGCTTGCCGGTGCGTACGTAGAACGGCACCCCGGCCCAGCGCCAGTTGTCCACGTTGAGCCGCATCGCGGCGTAGGTCTCGGTCCGCGACAGGGGGTCGACGCCGGCCTCCTCGCGGTAGCCGGGCATCAGCTCCTCGCGGGTGCCGCCCCGGGTGTACTGTCCCCGGACCGCGGCCTCGGCGATGTCCCGGTC
The DNA here is from genome assembly GCF_043197345.1 of Micromonospora sp. NPDC049175. Taxonomy (NCBI): domain Bacteria; kingdom Bacillati; phylum Actinomycetota; class Actinomycetes; order Micromonosporales; family Micromonosporaceae; genus Micromonospora; species Micromonospora sp. NPDC049175. Next base: position 154,722 of record NZ_JBICSY010000004.1, read on the forward strand.
GGTGGGGAGCCGGATCGCCTGTAGCAGCTTCACCTTCTCGTTGCGCAGGCCCTCAGCCTCGAATGAGGCCGGTGGCTCCATCAGTGCCAGCGCGAGAACCTGGAGCACGTGGTTCTGCACGATGTCCCGCATCGCGCCGGCGTCCTCGTAGAAGCCGCCGCGGCTGCCGACGCCGAGGGTCTCGGCGACGGTGATCTGCACGTGGTCGACCCAGGAGCGATCCCAGATGGGCTGGAAGATCGAGTTCGCGAAGCGCAGCGCCAGCACGTTCTGGACGGTGTCCTTGCCCAGATAGTGATCGATACGAAAGACCTGGTGCTCGTCGAAGGCGTTGTGCACGACGCCGTCGAGCTCGCGGGCCGTGACCAGGTCGCGCCCGTACGGCTTCTCGATGACCAGGCGGGAGAAGGAGCCTTCGGCCGGCTGGTTGAGCCCGACACCGGCCAGTCCGTTGATCACCGGTTCGAAGGCCCCGGCCGGCGTGGACAGATAGAAGAGCCGGTTGCCGGACGTGCCCCGCTGTGCGTCCAGCTCGTCGAGGGTTTCCACGAGCTTCTTGTAGGTCTCCGGGTCGTCATAGCCGCCGGACACGTACCGCACACCGCCCTGGAGCTGGCGCTTGCTGACGAGGGTGCGTTCGCCGAGGGCGCTCTCGGCGAACTGCTCGTCGGTCATCGACGTGCGCGCGACGCCGACCAGCGCGAACTGGTCCGGGAGCCGCTCGTGCCGAGCCAGGCTCTCGATTGCGGGCAGCAGCTTACGCCGGGTCAGGTCACCGGAGGCTCCGAAGATCACCAGCGTGGCCGGCGGGGCACTCCGCTCCTGGATGAGCTGAGATGCGTGGTCCATGGTCTGCGTTCCTCCGGGCACAAGGGGTGTGGGGTTGGGGGATGCCGTGCTGTCAGGCCAGGAATTGTGCGGGCTTTGGCGGTAGTGTCCGGGCCACCGCGGCGTGGCCCGTTGGTCATGGAGCTTCAGCGTCGCATGCCGGGCCGACGGGTACGCGATTCGGTGCGGTCCGTCGCCGTGCGCGGTGGCGGTACGAACGAGCGGCCGCCGCTGAGAGATCAGCCGCGCCCGCCGTACGCCATCAGGAAGGTGCGTACCGCGCTGCGGGCGACGCGTTCGAGCTCCTGTTCGTCGACGGCCTTCGTGCCGAGATGCGAGCGAGCCTCCATCGGGCCGGTCAGCAGCGCCAGAAACTGCTCGGCCGCCTCGCTGGGGTCGGGCGTGTCGAGGTGGCCAGCCAGTGACAGCCGGGCCAGTCGGTCGGCGAGGGCCTCCCGCAGGCGGCTCGCGCCGTGCCCCCACACGACGTCGAGCAGGTCGGGAAACTGGTTGATCTCGGCGTAGAGCAGTCGGCGCAGCGCCCACGACCGCCTGTCACACCATCGGTGCAGCAACTGGCGGCCGGCGTCGTGCAGGGCTAGCTCCGGGTCTGCCGCGGCGTCGGTGCCCAGGGACGTCTCGACGATCGCCAGGTTGCCGGCCATCATGTCGCCGGCGACGGTGGCCAGCGCCTCACGGAACAGGGACTCCTTGTCGCCGAGGTGGTTGTAGACGGTGTGCTTGGCCACGCCGGCGACCTCGGCGATCTCCTCCATGCAGGCCCTCGCGAAGCCGCGGTTGGCGAACACGGTGAATGCCGCCGCGAGGATCGACTCGCGTTTGTCGATGCGCCCGCGGGCCGGTGGACGGCCGGCGGTGGCGATCGTCGATTCCACGATGGGGTCTTCCCTCTCCGTGCGCCTAACTGGACTATCCGTTACAGCTAGTTAACTTTGTGTATTGCGCCACCCTATCCTGCTCCATAGACTGCACTCATCAGTGCAATCGCTTGGTCGAGCTAGTGGAGATTGTGGTGAGTCTGGACAGCTCGATGATCGCTGTGGCCGGTGCGGAGAAGCGGGGATGACCGTTGTCGTGATCGCCGGCGGCACCGACGGCATCGGCCGTGCCGTGGCGCTGCAACGGCTGGCGGCCGGCCACACCGTCGTCCTCGTCGGCCGGGATCCGGTCAAGGCCGACGCCGTCCGGATGCGGGCGTCGCACCTGGATGCGGGGGAGCGGCTCCACTTCGTGCACGCCGATCTCAGCCTGCTGCGTGAGACGTCCCGTGCGGTCGAGCACATCCGCACGGCGTACTCGTCTGTGGACGCCGTCGTCCTGTGCGCCCGCCACTACCACTCGCGGCGCAGCGTGACCGCCGAGGGTGTCGAGGAGAACTTCGCCCTCTTTTATCTCAGCCGCTACCTGATGAGCCACGGTCTCGCGCCCGTGTTGCGCCGGGCGCCCCGAGCGGTCGTGGTCAACGTGGCCGGTCCCGGCGCCGATCTGGGCGTGGTCCGCTGGGACGACCTGGAACTACGCCGGGACTACCACGGCGGCGCCGCCCTGGGGCAGGGAGGCAAACTCAACGACCTGCTCGGCGTCGCGTTCGCCGAACAGCACGGCCCGGCCGGCCCCCGTTACGTGCTCATCCATCCCGGCGTCACCGCCACCGGCTTTTCCGGCACCTACGACACCGCCACGCTGCCGCACATCCGTGCCATGCAGCAGAGCGCCAAGCCGGTCTCGGCCGTGCTGCCACCCATTCTCACCGCTCTGGACGATCCGCCGGACGATCCGCTGACCGCCTTCGTGGAAGGTGTCAGGCTCCGCGTCGACACCGCCGGCTTCGATCCCCGGGCCGCGCGGCGCCTGGACGAGCTGACCCGGCAGCGGCTGGCCGCCCTGTCCCTCGAAATCGATCGGGGTCCGGGCGACTCCTGGACTACCGGCCAGAACCTTGCGAACTCCTGACGATACGACCCTCCGCCCGATGATCCTGCGGTGATGGACTTTCACGAGGTCCGTCCGCGAATGTCGCTCGCCACCATCGCGGAACTGCCCGTGCGATTCCGGCCGCGGTAGGCGGGTGTGGAGGCGCGCGTATCGTCGTCGCATGACGACGGACGAAGATCGGGACCGTCTTGCCGAGCAGCTCGTAGGGCTACCGGTCTACGAGCTGGTCGACGTCATGCGGCGGGTCCTGCCGCATTACACCGAGGAGCGGTACGGCTGCCAGGAGAGGTTGATCCTGGCCACGTCGTATCGATGCGAGGAAGCGCCGGACACGGTCCTCAGCCTGGTCGCGTGGCCGGACCGCGATTACTACGACGGCGGCCTTGGACCCGACCAGGGTTTGTGGGAGGGGGGCCCGTGCTCGACCTGCGAGATCGACGTGAGCTCGAACGCGAAGCGCGGGTACTGCCCGGCCTGCGACACCAGGTTGGGCATGACCTGACCTGACCCTTGGTGTGTGACACCGTGCGGGAGTACCGCCGGAAACCCATGCCGCGGTAGAGCGTTCGGGGTCGGGTACGCGTCCTCGCCACGGGGAGACACGACGGCCATCCCGCCGCCCAGTTCCCGGAGCGCGTGCGGAGCGGCGAGGCCGCGGCGACGACTACGCTGCGAACGTGATCAAGGGACTGCTGCTGGATTTCTACGGCACGGTGGTCGAGGACGACGACGCGATCATGCAGGCGATCGCTGACCAGGTAGCCGCGGGCGCCTCCACATCCGTCTCCGGGGGCGACGTCCTGGATGCCTGGGCCCTGCGGTACGAGGCGGTCGCCGACGGCCCGCGGTTCCGGACCCTTCGACACTGCGCGATGCGCAGCCTGGCCACGGTCATGGCCGAGGTGGGCTGCGCCGGTGACGCGGCCACGCTGTGCGCGACGCAGTTCAGGTACTGGCAGTCGCCGCCGTTGCGTCCGGGTACCCGGGAGTTTCTCTCCCGGGTCACGGTGCCCATCTGCGTGGTGTCCGACGTCGATCGCGCCGACCTGGACGCGGCGATGGCGCACCATGGCCTGGCCTTCGCCGCCGTCGTGACCAGCGAGGACGTCCGCGCCTACAAACCGGACCGCGCCATGTTCGCCCGAGCGCTCGCCGCGCTGGACCTGGGTGCGCACGAGGTGCTGCACGTGGGCGACTCGACGAGCGCCGATGTGCGCGGGGCGCACGCGGCCGGCATCCGGGCGGCGTGGATCAACCATCGCGGGCATACCCTGCCGGACGATACGTCCGTCGAATACGAGATCACGGACCTGACCGGCCTTACCGACATCATCGGACAGTCACGGTCGGCACGCCCCGGATCCCTCGCCGCTCATCGGCGTTCGGATCAGCAGGATGCTGTACGCCCCGATCCATACCAGCCACAGGAGCCGACCGGCGAGGCCGAGTAGGGCGAGTGGGTTGACGCGCGAACGGCCAGGGTCATCGCGCATCCTTGGGGATAGACGACAGACGGCGGCGGTCAGTACGCGATGCCGATCGCCCGGTTGATCGTCGCGGGGTCGTCTGCGGCGGCGAGCATGGCGTGGGCCACGTCGGCCCGCGAGATCGTGTAGCCGCGGGCGACGTTGCCGCCGATGGCGGTGCGGTAGCGGCCGGTCAGTGTCTTGTCCACGAGCTTCGGCGGCCGCACCACCGTCCAGTGCGCCGGGCTGTTCGCCATCGCGTGTTCCATGGCACGCAGGTCCGCGTACAGATCCCTGAGTAGGGCACTGATGACCGGCAGAACAACGCGGCGGTTGAGGAAACTGTCGCCGTCGGGTGTCGGGCCGACAGGGGCGGCGCTGACCGCGACGAGCCGGTGGACACCTTCGGCGTGCATCGCTCCCAGGATCGCGCGCGTGGCGGTGGAGGCGACCGGCCCGTCGTGGCGTCCGCGTGGGCCCACACCGGACAGGACCGCGTCACTGCCGCGCACCGCGGGCCCCAACGCGTCGGCGTCGTCGAGCGTGGACACCGTCGTGACCTCCAGTGCCGGATGACGCACGTCGAGGCGGGCCGGGTCGCGGACGACCGCGGTCACGGTCATCCCGCGGTCGAGTGCCTGGCGTACGACGTGGCTGCCGATGCCGCCGGTAGCACCGAAGACGGTCACCTTCATCAGCATCTCCCAAATGTGGATCGCCAGTGACTGTTACCGTATAGGACAATAACGAGGAAGTACAATGTTCGAGTGCTCGACGACTCCCCACCAGGCACGGACCGGCCGTTGGCCGGTCGGGCCACCTTCCTGCTGTCACAACTCGGGTTCCACGTCGCGCAGACGTTCGCCGCGCGGCTGGCGCCGCTGGGCATCGCGCCGAACCACTTCGGGCTGCTCATGCACCTGGAGCGAAGTGAGGGCACCACCCAGCAACAGCTCGCCGACGCGCTGGGCATCCACCGCAAGGTCATGGTTGGCCTGCTCGACGACCTCGAACAGCGCGACCTGGTCGAACGTCGGCGGCACCCCCGCGACCGTCGTGCCCACGCCATCCACCTGACCGATACCTCGCGCAAGCTGCTGCCTCGTGCTCGCCGTGTCGCCGACCAGCACGAGGGCGAGATCCTCACCCCGCTCGACGCCAGCGAACGCGCCCGGCTTGTCACTGTCCTGCAACGGCTCGCCGAGCACACGGGGAGCCCGGCCGGCGTCCACCCGGGTCTGCACCAGGCAGCCGCGCGACTTCGCCATCCGGACGACTCGTCGGGCGCCCGGTAGGGCCTCGACCGCGGGCGGACGTGGGCCCATCTGCGGTAGGGGAGCGGACGGACCCTCAGATACGCATCGAATGGTTATGGTCGATGCGCCGGGCGGGCCATTGGCGGCGGCAGCGGAACGTGCTCAACTGTGCTGGCGACCACCGACCCGCGCCGCGCGCGGGGCGGTCCTGAGTGAATCAGCCGTACTACCAGGAGGTCAGGTGTCCCGACCCCCTTACCGTCCTGACGTCGTGCTCGTGCCCGCGTGGGTGGCGGAGCGTCCGGAGACGGTCGAGCGGCTCAACGGGCTGCTGGCCGAGGCCGGTCTCGGCCGGCCGTTGTCCCCGCCGGCCGCCCCCGCGCCGCCCGCCGTCGAGCTGGTCGAACTGCCCGTCCAGGGTGACCCGGTGGCCGTGGCCCGGGCCAGCCGCCAGCTGGCCGGCCGACCGGACACCGACGTGCCGGAGTGCCTGCCCGACTACGAGTGCGTGGCCGCCACCGTGGAGGACGACGCCCGGCCGGAGGCACGTCTCTTCCCGTACTTCCGGGCCAGCGGCCGCAAGAGCGGACACGGCACCGTTTCCTGGCTCCCGGCCCCCGACCACGTGATGCTGCCGAAGCCCCCACGGCGCCCGGCCAGCCAGTTTCCGGCCGGGCGGCCCGTGGTGGCGCTGCTCGACACCGGGGTGCGGGAGCACGACTGGCTGGTGGAGAGCGACGGCGAGCCGTACTGGGAGGAGGCGCGGGGATGGACGCCGCTGCGCGCCATTGCGGAGATCGCCGGCCAGGAGAGCCACGGCCAGGAGAGCGACGAGACGGACTTCGGCAGTCACTGGGGGCACGGCACCTTCCTCGCCGGACTCGTCCGCCGTGCGGCGCCCGACGCGCGGATCCTCTCGGTGCGGGTGATGAGCGACGCGGGCCGGGTCAGTGACCTGAACGCGGCGCACGCGTTGAACTGGCTGGCGGACCGGGTGCGCGACGGCCACCGGGTCGACGTCGTGCTGACCGCGTTCGGCCGCCCGGGTGTCGGCGAGGAAGCTGAGATGAAGCCGGTCCGGGCGGCGCTCAAGCGCCTGGCGGACCAGGGCGTCGCGGTGGTCGCCTCGGCCGGGAACGGCGGTACGGACAGCCCGGTCTATCCGGCTGCCTTCGCGGTCGATCCGGCGCTCACGGTGATCAGCGTCGGGGCCTGCGCCTCGCCGACCACCCGGGCGCCATACAGCAACCACGGGGTGTGGGTGCGCCAGTGGCACGAGGGCACCAACGCGGTGAGCCTCATGCCCCTGACCACGGCACCGATCACCGGGCAGGGCGCGTACGCCTACTGGAGCGGCACGTCGTTCGCGGCGGCCCGGTACGCGGGCCGGCTCGCCCAGGAGTTGGCGCCGACGCCGGCGTCCTCGCGGCTGCCGGACTGACGCGATGTCGAATGTGCCGGTGGACCGCGCGAGCGCATCGCTCGACCGCGCGGCACGCCTCGGCGAGCGCCTCGATCGGGCCAGGACGGGCGACCGGGACGCCCTCGACGAGGTGGTCCGGGAACTCAACCCGCTGCTGTGGCGCGTCGCCCGGGCGCAGGGCCTCACCGCCGAGGAGGCTGCCGATGTCGTCCAGACGACCTGGCTGGAGCTGGTACGCGGACTGCACACCATCCGGTCCTCGAGCGCCCTCACCGCGTGGCTGGTGACCACCGCCCGCCGGGAATCCTGGCGGGTCCGTGGGCTCGCGCAGCGGCAGACGCCGCACGACGCGGCGACGCTGGAGTCCTCGCCCGACCCGGATCCCGGCCCCGCCGACCTGCTGCTGTCCGAGGAACGTGACCGGGCGCTGTGGCGGCACGTCGCGCGGCTGCCGGAGCGGTGCCGGGCGCTGCTGCGGATCGTCGCGCACGTCGACCGCCCCGACTACACGGCGGTGGCCGAGGCGCTGGACATGCCCCGTGGCAGCATCGGGCCGACCCGTGGCCGGTGTCTGGCGAAGCTGCGGGAGATGCTGGCCGCCGACTCGACGTGGAGCCCGACATGACCTCCCCGCACTCCGCCGACCAGCCGCTCGACGGCCTGGACCAGGCGATCCTGGACCAGTTGGCAGCGGTGCTCAACCATCTCGACCCGCCACCCCCCGACCTCGACGACCGGGTACGCCTGGTGCTGGCACTCGACGACGTCGACCGGGAGGTCGCCCGGCTGCGCGAAGAGCAACTCGTCGGCGCGGTGCGTGGCACGCAACGGACCCGCACCCTGACCTTCGACGCGGAGAGCCGAACCGTGATGATCACGATCGTGGACCGGCCCGACGGCCTGGTCCGGATCGACGGCTGGCTCGCGCCCGGCGCCGCCGTACGGGTCGAGCTGCGGCACCCCGCGCCCGACCCGTCCCAGACGGTGGAGTCCGACGCGTCCGGCCGCTTCGTGCTGGACGGTGTGCCGCACGGCCTGGCGCAGGTGGTGGTGCACCCGGCACGGGGTGAGCACGCACCGCAGGTGGTCACGCCGGCCCTCGCCCTGTGACATGGACCAGGCCGCACTCGCTCGCCGGGCCACCCGCTGGCACGCGGCGGGCCTGGCGTCCAGTGACGCCGGCCAGCCGGGGCGGGCCGCCCGGGAACTGCGGGCGGGCCTGCGGCTGGCGAAGAGCCACCCCGGCCTGCGCGACATCCACGCCCGCCTGCTGATCAGCCTCGCCTGGGCCGAGTCCGAGCGGGGCCGGGTGGAGCTGGGCTTCCGGCTGCTGGACGAGGCCGAGGCACTCGTGGCTCCACCGCAGCGGCCGATCCTGCTCGGCCAGCGGGCCCTGCTGCTCAAACGCAGCGGCCGCAACGCGGAGGCGCTGCGCCAGTACGACGAGTCCATCGGCCTGTTGGGCGACCTGACACACCCGCCTGATCTGGTCAAGGCGCTCAACAACCGCAGCCTCGTGCACCTGGAGGCGGGCAACGTCCGGCTCGCCCGGGCCGACCTGCGGCGCTGCGCCGAGGTCGCCGCCCGGCACGGGCTCGGCCTGCACGTGGCCATGGCGCGGACGAACCTGGGTTGCCTCGACGTCATCGCCGGTGACCTGCCCGCCGCGCTGCGTGCCTTCGCCCAGTCCGACGCCGACTACCGGATGCTCGCGCCGGGCCGGCTCGCCAACCTGGCCGTGGAACGGGCCCGCGCGCTGGTCGCGGCCGGGCTCTACCGCGAGGCCGAACGGCAACTCGCCAGCGCGGTGGAGCGGGCGACGCGGCAGCAGCTCGGACACACCTACGCGGATGCTCTCCAGGTTCGCGCGGAGGCGGCCCTCCTCGCCGGCGAGCCGGTCGCTGCCGCGCACTGGGCCCGACGCGCCCGCGCCGCGTTCCTCGGCCGTACCAACGTCCGCCGCGCGGCCCTCGCTGCCCTGCTCGAGCTGCGCGCCGACCAGGCGGTCGGCGAGGTCGACCAGGCGACGGTGGCCCGGCGCGCCGGGGTGCTGGCCGGCCGGCTGGCCCGGCTCGGGCTGCCCGAGGACGCCCGAGTCGCCGGTATGGTCAAGGCCCGGGCGCTGGTGGCCGCGGGACGACCCCGCCGGGCGGCGGAGCTGATCGGGCGACAGCCCGGACCACGGCGGAGCGATCGGCTCGACACGCGCCTGCTCTGGCACATGGCCCGCGCGGAGGTGGCGGCCTCGACCGACCGGTCGGCCGAGGCCCGGCGCAGTCTGCTGGCCGGAATGACCGCTCTGCACCGGCACCGCGCCCGGTTCGGCTGCGCCGACCTGCAGACCGGGGCCGCGGTGCACGGCCGCGACCTGGCCCGGGCGGGGCTCGCCGCGGCGTTGGCAGAGGGCTCCGCCAGCGCCGTCTACCGGTGGTCCGAGCGGGCCCGGGCGCAGGCGCTGCTGCTGCCGCCGGTGCGGCCACCCGACGACCCGGTCGCCGCCGAGGCGCTGGAGGAGCTGCGCCAGCTACAGCACCGCGTCCGGCAGGCGGAACTCGCAGGCCACCCGACCCTGGCCTCTCACAGTCGACTGGAGGCGCTCCAGCGGGTGATCCGGGAGCGCGCCTGGGCGACGCCGGGTCCCCGGGACGCGGCGCCGCCGACGCCGGCGCCGCTGACCGCCGTGACGGCGCAGCTGGCCGGCGCGGCGCTCGTGGTGTACGTGGCCACCGGGGACGTCCTGCGCGCGCTCGTGGTCACCGACCGGGGGACCTCGGTGGTGGTGCTCGGCGACCGCGGCACGGCCGAGGAGGCGGTACGACGGTTGCGTGCCGACCTGGACGCGCAGGCGGGCCGGGCCATGCCCGCCCGGCTGGCGGCGGTGGTCCACGCCACGACGCGCCAGGACGCCGACCGGGTGGGCTCGATGGTGCTCGATCCGGTTCTTCCGCTGGTCGGCGACCGAGACCTCGTGGTGGTCCCGACGGGGCTGTTGCTGACCACGCCGTGGCACGCCCTGCCAGCGTGCGCGTCCCGGCCGGTCACGGTGGCGCCGTCGGTCGGGGTGTGGCTGGCCGCCCGGCGCCGCCTGGACGCCGGCCGGCCCGTCGCCGGGTCGGCTGCGGTGGCGGTGCTGGCGGGACCGGGAATCCCCCGAGGGGAGGCGGAGGCCCGGGCCGTGGCGTCGCTGCACCGCGGTGCCGTGGTGCTCACCGGGCCGGAGGCGACCCCGGCGGCAGCACTCGCGGCGATGGCCGGCGCCGACCTCGCCCATGTCGCCGCACACGGCCAGCACCAGACCGAGAACCCACTGTTCTCCACGCTGGAGCTGGCCGGCGGCCCGCTGATGGGCTATGACGTGCAGGAGCTGCGGACCGCGCCGCGTACCGTGGTCCTGTCCTGCTGCGATCTGGGCCTGACCGACGTGCGGCACGGCGACGAGGCGCTCGGCATGCCGACCGCTTTGCTCGCCGCCGGCACCGCCACGGTCGTCGCGAGCGTCGGTCGGGTCGCCGACGAGGCGGCCACCGAGATCATGGTGGCCTATCACCGGGCGGTCGTCGCTGGCCGGCCACCGGCGGCGGCACTGGCAGAGGCCGTACGCGACAACCAGCCCCCGAGCTTCGTCTGTTTCGGCGCGGGCTGAACCGACAGCACCAGAGTCGCGCCGACAGCAGGTATCCAGGACGCCGCCCGGCCCCCCATCAAGGCATGACTGACCACAATGTGAGGAAGCTCCCCCGCCGGTCGGGTCTCGCCGCCGGCCTCACCGTGCTCGCCCTGGCGGCCGGTCTCCTGACGGGGTGCCGCCCGAACGGCGGCGCGGCCGGCGGCGGTGCCGAGAACCGCCCCGGCACGGCCAACGGTCTCGCGAAGGTCGCCGGAGGCGGCTGCCCGCCGGCCGGCACCCGCAGCGGCGGACTGCTGCCGAAGTTGGACCAGAAGAACTACACCTCGATCGAGAACCCCTGCCTGCCGCACGTCGACCTGGTGAGCGAGGTGACCCAACGGATCGTGCCCGGGCAGCGGCCCCGGGTCGGCCAGTTCCTCGACAACGTCGGCCGCTTTGCCGACCGGCTCGGGCAGGTCAACGACGCCGTCCAATGCGCCTACGAGACCGACCGGCTGGCGGTACGGATCTACCAGAGCCGACGCGACTCGTGGGCGGTCGGCGTCGTCGCGGTCCTCCGTGGCCGCCTCGGCGCGGTCGCCGACACCACCGCCTGCTTCCTGATCAAGCAGATTCCGCTCTTGGACCTGGCCACCCGGGGCAATGGACCGGAGCAGGACAAGCCGGCGTACTGCTTCGACACCAGCCACCAACGACGCGACGGCGAGGACTACACGATCATGTGGATCGGCTCGTCGGCGAACACCTGCCGGGGCCTCCAGGACGGCCTGGTTCCCGGCGACGGCCGGCTTGTCGCGGTGAAGGCCCAACCCGACGTGTCGATGCGCGCCGGCCCCTCCACGAGCGACCGGGTGCTGCGGACGGTGCCCGACGGCACGCTGGGCCGGGTGACCTGCCACCGCACCGGGGAAGCCGTCAAGGGCGACGACGTGTGGGCCCGGACGACAGTCCTGGGCGACACCGGCTGGATCGCGGCGGCCCACCTGGACAGCGCTCTGCCGATCCGCGGCACCCGGTTGTGCCCGGACAACTGAGCGGCACCGTCCCCGCTGGCGGCATTCGGCCGGGGAAAACTCGACGGATCGGTATCTGCCGGCGACCCTCCCGCCACGTATCCAGGAGACCGGCCGGAAGTCGTTCCGGCCGGAGAGGGGAGCAGGACAGATGTGCGGTATTCAGATCGGTGCTGAAGAGCTGGAGAGCATCCTCGTCAACCGGGGGCCGGACGTCTCCGTTGAAGAGGCCCTCGCCTGCGGAGTCCAGATCGGGGCGCCGGAGGTCAGCCGGGTTCTCGCCAACCGCAGCTCCGCGCAGCTCACGGACGCCGCCTGCGGGATCCAGATCGGCGCGCCGGAGAACGCCACGCTGCAGCAGAACGCCGGCCCGGACGCCTAGCCAAGGTGCGGTACCGCGGGGCCCGTGGGCGGCGGTGACCCGCCTACGGGCCCCGCTGACCCGACACGCAGCACCATCGAGGGAAGGAAAAGTCATGATCGGTACCCGTCTGGACGACACCGACGCGCCGCGCCTGATCCGCAGCGAACACGGCTGGTGGTTCATCGGGAACCAGACCTGGACACTGCTGCGCCCCGAGTGTGTGGGCCCCGACGGCACGGTGGACGACGCCACCACCGGCATCCTGCGCCGCACCGGGGCGTTCCAGCCGCGTGTGCCGGCCTCGTTCTCGCTGACCGTGCTCACCACGACCACCTGCAACCTCGGCTGTGGCTACTGCTTCCAGAACACCGGGCTGGACGACACAGGCGGCGCACGCCCACCGCGGATCCGGCGGGCCTGGATGGACACCGACACCGTCGAGCGCATCGTCACCTTTGCCCGCGACCGGATGCGTCGGTGCGAGCTTGATCGCCTCTACCTGCTGCTGTTCGGCGGCGAGCCGCTGCTCAACCCGCGTGGCTGCCTCACCCTGCTGGACCGAGCCCGCGGCATCGGACTCGACCAGTGCGCCATGACCACGAACGGTGTCCTGCTGAGCCCGAGGCTGGCCCGTGAGCTGTACGCGGCGGGTCTCAACGGCGTGCAGGTGACGTTCGACGGCAGCCGGGCAGACCACGACCAGATCCGGGTCAAACGGTCCGGGGCACCCACCTTCGACACCATCCTGCACAACGTGGCCCGCGCGACCGAGGTCACCGGGCTCAACTGGAATCTGCGGGTGAACGTGTCGCACCACAACTTCGACCGGATCGCCGACCTCGTCGGGGAACTGGCCGCCGGCCTGAGCCCCGACCGGTGCACGGTGACGTTCGCCTGGGTGGGCGACGCGGGCTTCGGATACCGCAACACCATGCGACACATCGACGACGTCAGCGATGCGTTCGCGAGCTGGAGCATCGCGGCACTGGAAGCGGGCTTCCGGATGGTCCGACCCAGCATGAGAACCACCTGCCACATCTGCTCGACGCCCGGAGGCCGGTACGGCGCCGTGGTCAACGCCGACGGTCAACTCTTCAGCTGCTGGCAGTCGGCCGGAAAGCCCGGCTTCGAGGTGGGCAGCATCGACGAGGGGTACCTGGACGTGGCAAGCGTCCCGGACCGCTGGGTGCGCTGCGGTTACGAGTACGACCAACCGCCAACCGCGCTGGCCGACACCTTCCAGGACCGGGTGGACGGCCGGTTGCTGGACTACCTCTACACCAGCGGCCGCCTGTAACCCTGCCGACAGACAACGCCGTATCTGGCGCTGGCCGGCTACCCCCTTCTCGATATCGTCAACTCCCCTGGAAGGAACGGCATGAAGATCCTCCGCCGGACGTCCATGGTGCTCGCGGTGTGCGCCGGACTCCTCGCCACCAGCCTGGTGGCCACCTCGCCCGCCAGCGCCGCCACCGAGTACTCCTTCAGATCCGCGAGTTCCGCCACCAGCGAGCACCCCTTCGGCAGCCTGTGCATCGACGTGTCGTACGCCAGCACCGCCAACGGCACGGCCATCAAGCAGTGGCCCTGCGACGGCGGCGCGGCCCAGAGGTGGACCATGGTCTACGAGGGAAGGTGGGGCGGCGTCGTCTACTACCAGCTTGTCAGCTCGCTCTGGTCACCCGACGGCCCCAAGTGCCTCGACCTGCCCTGGGGCAACCCGGCATCCGGTCAGACCCTCCAACTCTGGGACTGCCTGGGTGCCGCCCGGCAGCTCTGGTCCGTCGCGCAGGTACCCGGCGTGGATGGCTACGCGCTGCGCAACCTCCAGACCGGGCAGTGCGTCGATGTCCCCTGGGGCGACCCCGTCGCGGGCAACGCCCTGTGGCAGTGGACCTGCAACAACACGCCCGCCCAACAGTGGCTCCTGCGCGGCTGGTAGACGGGCCGCCGCCTGATCAACCGAGCGGTTGATCAGGCGGTGGGCGGGTGGCCCCGGAGGCCGCCGCGCCATGGCTGCTGTCGTCGGCGCGAGCCCTGTTCCTGACCCAACCGCCTCCGACTCGGATGCGGCCAGGATGGATGTTGTGACTCACCTACGGCAGTTCACCTGGACGGACTACGACGCCGTCGCCGACAACGTGGAGGCACTGCGGTTCTGGCAGGCGCTGGGATATCTGCCGTTGCCGGACGTGCTGTGTTCCAAGCCGATGGGCGCTGAGGCCGATAATTCAGGGAGGTCGGCAACGAGAGGCGCAGGGGATGGACAAGCATTCCGCTGAGCAGGAGGGACCGCCCGAAGGGCCGTTGAGAGCGCGGACGCCCGATGCGTGGCGAGAGCCGAGGAAAGCGCGGGAGCTGAACAGCCACATCCCCCGCTTGCGCGGAGGTCTCCGAGTTGAACGGAAATAGAAGGAAGCGCCCGCATGGCCTCGGCTGTCGCCGCTCACTCAGGGATCAGCTCACTGAGTCGATCAAGTGTATACACCTCCGACCCGTCCGGCAGGTCCTCAGGCGCCTGAAGGCCGACGAACGTGATCGGCTCGTCCGGTAGCCGGCCGTTCCACGTCGTCACCTCGGCCCGTGTCCGCCACCTGTCGACGAGGTAGGACACGGTCAGGTAGCGCCGCTCCAACAGTGCTCGTACCCGGTCGGCTGTGGTGAAGGTGTTGTCCTCCACCCGGTTGAACGACGGCGCGCCGGGCAGGTAGAGGTGCAGCCAGACGGCCTGCCAGCCGTTCTCGGTCCGGGCGAACACCATCGGCAGCGCGATCCGGCCCTGGCCGCGCAGGTGCGAACGCGCCCGGACCGTCCGTGCGTCGAAGGGGGCACCGAGCTGGTCTCGTGAGCGGGCCTGATACCCGAACATCGACTCGGCGACCTCGTCGAACGACTCGCCCGCGTAGATGAAGACCTGCGGAACCACGTAGCGTCCGCCGGTAGTCAGGGGCACGTCGATGAACTCGGTCGCCCCGTCTGCCGCGTCGGTGACGTCGCCGGAGTGCACCACGCCATCGTGGCGGTAGTTCGTCCACGACACCTGGCCCGCGCTGTGGAACTCGTCATCCAGCAGGAGCACCGACAGGTCGTAGTCGGTACGACGACGTGCCTGGCGCCAGTAGGTGAAGAACCGCAGCAGCTCACCGGAGACCGACGCCCGGGAGCCCCTCGGCAGGACCGCGAATCCGCCCTCGGCCGCCTTGCCGGACAGCGGCAGTGCCACGTCGAGCACCTCCGGGTCCACCACCAGCTGTCGTTGCGGCTGCGGCAGCCGGGCGCTGATCTCGGCGTCGAGCAGCGCCGACAGCTCGGCCACCAGCTCGGCCGGCAGCGGTGGCCGCTCGTCGGGGCCCACCCACGAACTGCGGGAGCGGCTCGCGTAGATCCGGGCCGACAGGGGCGTCAGCCGGTTGTCCACATGCTCCCGCAGGGAGAGCAGCACCCGGCCCGACGCCGAGCCGAGCGCGCCGGTGACCGCGTCGACAACACCACGTCGCTCCGGCTCCGCCGCCACCCGCAGCAGCCGGTCCGCGGATCGCAGGAGCAGGCCCGGCGCCGCGGACAGCACCGAGGTGGCCGAACCGACGGCGCCGGCGCGGATCGCTGCCTCCGCCCGACCGGCGAGAGTGCGTACCCGCCGCTCGCCACGCGCGACCTCGAACACCGCCTGTGCGTGCGGCCACCTGTCGTACTCGTGCGGGTGGAGTCGTTCCCCGAGCCGCTTCCACCGCTCCGCGTGGCGCACGACGTCACCGAGTTTGTCTGGACTCGCGCCGACGACGTCGTTCAGCGCGGCCAGAAGCATCCGCCGCTCCGGGCGCCGGAAGGCGCGGAACCGCGTGGGTGTCCGAAGCGAGGCGTCCCCGCCGGAGACCTGGCAGGCAAGGCGCAGCACGTCGGTGGTCGTGTCCACGCCGAGCAGCGGCCGGCCGAGGACGAGCCGAATCCCGTTGAGCACGGCACGGTTCTCCCGTACCGGGATCTCGGCGGGCTGCGCGTCGTCCACGCAGGCGACCGCGAGCTCGCTGAGGATCGCGAGGTCCGCCTCGCCATGCGGCGTCGAGCTACCGGCCAGGGCCAGATACAGCCGTGTCGCCTCCACGTCGGCGGCGTCACCGAGGCGCAGCAGCGTCACCCGGTCACCGGCCGCGGTGACCAGCTCGTCGTGCGCGGCCAACAGCTCGGCGTAGGTGTGCTGGTAGGTCCCGTAACCCGGCAGGTCCAGCAGGTTCACCGCACCCGAGGCGACCACGTCCCGCAGGTGCTCGTCGGATGCCGTGCGGCCGGCGGTGAAGACGGCCGCCCGCAGCCGATCGGCCCAGAACTCGGCGGTGTCCGGCACGTCGTCCGGGAAGCCGATGAAATACGCGTTGTGCCGAACGTGGTCGCCCACCAGTTCGCGTACCGCCGAGACGACAGTGGCGGCCAGGTCCATCGCCGGGGCGGGGGCCAGGACGCCGATGTGCTCCAGCAGAGCCCGCGACGCCGAGAACCCGACATCGAGGAGCGCCACGTCCAGTTGCCGGGCCACCGGCGTGCCGTCGCCAGCCGTGCCACTGCTGGCCGGCACGCGCAGGGTCTTCTGGATGATCAGCTTCTCGAACACGTCGTCCCCCGTTCCGGTCGACACCGGCGGTTGCCGGCGGATGCCGGCCCGCAGCCGCGGCACCGTGGGTCGCCGGGGACTCGAACCCCGAACCTTCCGATCCAACTAGGAGAAGGAAGCGCACCCATCACCGCGCAGGCGGAGAGCGGACGCGCTACTCAGTCGGATGCTCTATCCAGTTGAGCTAGCGACCCAGATGTCGATCATCGCACCGGCCGGACCGACCTGGCTATCCGGTTTCGACGCGGTCCTCTGGCAGCCGGGCTGTCGGCCGGAGCGTGTGCGCCCTACCGACGGCGGCGGGCCTCGCTCTCGGCGTCGAGCAGGTCGTTGAGCGTCAACGCTGAGTTGATCAATGAGAGGTGGCTGAACGCCTGGGGATAGTTGCCGATCTGCTCCCCGGTCGCGGCGATCTCCTCGGCATAGAGACCCAGGTGATTGCTGAACGTGAACATCTTCTCGAACGTGAGTCGGGCGTCGTCGAGGCGGCCGGAACGGGCCAACGCCTCGACATACCAGAAGGTGCACATGTTGAAGGTCCCCTCGTGACCGGGGAGACCGTCGGGGGAGTGCGCCGGGTCGTACCGGTGGACCAGGCTGTCGGAGACCAGTTCACGTTCGATCGCGCCCAGGGTCGACTGCCACAGCGGGTCACTCGGCGTGACGAACCCGACCGCGGGCATGGCGAGCAACGCCGCGTCCAGCACGTTCTCGTCGTACGCCTGCACGAAGGTCCCACGGGCCCGGTCGTATCCCCGGGCCATGACCTGGTCGTAGATGCGGTTGCGTTGCTCGGTCCAGCAGGTCAGATCCCCGGGACGGCCGGTGCGGGTGGCCAACCGGATGGCCCGGTCCAGCGCGACCCAGGACATCACCCGGCCGAACGTGTAGTTACGGGGGTGGTGGCGGCTCTCCCAGATGCCGGCGTCGGGCTGGTCCCAGTTGTGGCAGAGCCAGTCGACGAGCCGGATGGTGCTCTTCCACACCTGGTGCGAGACGCGGATGCCCTGCTCGTCGGCGAGGTGCATGGCGTAGAGCGCCTCGCCATGGATGTCGAGCTGGATCTGGTCGGCCGCGCCGTTGCCGATCCGCACCGGCCGCGAGCCGCGGTAGCCCTCCAGATGGTCCAGCACCTCCTCGTGCAGGTCGGAGGAGCCGTCCACCCGGTACATGATCTTCAGGGGGTCCTGGTGCTCGCCGGCCTCGCGGATCCGCTCGTCCAGCCAGTTCATGTACCGGCTGACCTCCTCGGTGAAACCGAGGCCGAGCAGCGCGTGCACCGAGAACGACGTGTCGCGTACCCAGGTGTAGCGGTAGTCCCAGTTACGGGTCCCGCCCACCAGTTCCGGCAACGCGGCGGTGGGCGCGGCGATCATCGCGCCGGTCGGCGCGTACGTCATGAGTTTGAGCGTGATGGCGGAGCGCTCGACCATCTCCCGCCAGCGGCCGGTGTAGCGGGAGCGTTCCAGCCAGCGCCGCCAGTAGTCCCGAGTCCACTCGAACATGCCCTGGATCTCCTCCGGCGGGATGATCCGCGGCTCGGTGCCGGCGGTCTCCAGGACCACCCCGCCGGTGTCGCCCTCGTTGAGCGTGCCGTACGCGACCAGGTCGCCGCCCTCCAGATGGACGTCGCCCTGCTCGGAGATCAACCGCCGTACGGGGTCGACCGGATTGAACGTCAGCGTCGCCGACCGGCTGCGGAAGACGTAGCCGTTGTGGTGCCGCTCCAACTGATGCTCTTCGCGGGCGTAGTCGAACCGCGGCCGGCACTCCACCTTGAAGCGCATGCTGCCACGGACCATGGTGACGATGCGGACCAGACGATGGGCGTCGGTGGCCTTCTCGCCGGTGACCGGCATGAAGTCCATCACCTCGGCCACACCGTCGGCGCTGATGAACCGCGTGATCAAGATGGGTGTGCCGGGGAGGTAGAGCTGCTTGGTCACGTACCGCACGTCGTGCGGCGCGATCTGGAAGTAGCCGCCCTTGTCCTTGTCCAGCAGCGCGGCGAAGATGCTCGGCGAGTCGAACCGCGGCGCGCAGAACCAGTCGACCGTCCCGTCACACGTCACCAGCGCGGCGGTCTGCAGGTCGCCGATGAGTCCGTGATCCTCGATCGCCGGATAGCTGTCCACGTCTCTCCCCGGTTCGGCTGCGTCCTGCGCATCGAACCTAGGGGGAGGAACGTCGAGTCAGGCGAGTTTCGCGTTCAGCCACCCTGACGCGTACCCGATGGGCCTCGACCGGCCGGGAAACTGCTGATATTTCGACCGCCGGGAGCCTCAGCCGGCCGCCCAACGCCAGTGACCCGCCACCGCCGGCCACTAGCCACATGAAGGTGGCTCGGAATATCCATTGCCATCCGAGCGGCACAACGCCTACCTTGAATGAGCAAGGCCGATCCGACAAACCCAAGGAGCTCCCCGTGTTGCAGTATGCCTACGCCGAACCTACGCGGTTGACGCCGCGCGGCGGTGTCGTGCTGCCCTCGATCGGGCGAGCCCACGATCTGTGCGCGAGTGAGCAAAACTGGAAGCCGGGGTGGCGGCGCGAATAGCGTCAGCGCAAGCTGCGAAGCCGCCCGCCCCGACAGGGACAGGGCGGCTTTCTCGTTACCGGAACAACCCCGTAGGGGCGTAGCTCAACTGGTAGAGCACCGGTCTCCAAAACCGAAGGTTGCGGGTTCGATTCCTGCTGCCCCTGCTTTTCGTCTCGGCTGCGGCCGGCGGCATGGCAGATTCTCAACTCCACAGTGGATGGCATGAACAAGACCCCGGCCGGCGCCTGCGCGGGCCGGCCGGGGGCACAACCTCCGGGACGAGGGAGACGGCTGACCCGCTCGCTTTGGGAGCGAGAGACACGGGGTTCGACACCCCGGTCCCGGACCATGGGGATGTAGCTCAGCGGGGAGAGCGCCGGCGCGGCAGACCGGAGGTCGAGGGTTCGAATCCCTTCTTCTCCACCATGGGCCGTTGGAGCAAGGTGGCAGCTCACCTGGTTCTCAACCAGGAGGTTACGGGTTCGAGCCCCGTACGGCCTACGTAAACGAAATGCCATGCGGTCGTGGTGAACTCGGCGGACACGTCGGTCTTCCAAACCGAAGAAGCGGGGTCGGTGCCCGCCGACCGCTCGACCGTTCCGGGATGCTCTGCTGGCAAGGGCGACGGGACTTTGGATCCCGGTACAGACGCAGGTTCGATTCCTGCTCCCGGAGCTGACACGCGACCGGCGCAGAGTTGCCAATGCGGCGCCGGTCACCGGACGGCGAACCCGCCGTTCGTCGACCACCATTCCCGGGTCGTCTATTCGGTAAGACGCCGCACTCTGGATGCGGAGAGCTGGGTTCGAATCCTGGCCCGGGAGCGCAAGCCCTCGTAGTCCAACTGGCAGGAGACGCGGCCATGAGGCGGCCGACAGTGCAGGTTCGAATCCTGTCGAGGGCACCAGTCCGGTGTAGCTCACGGCGGCGCTGCACCACACTTGTCATGTGGCGGACGCGGGTTCGATTCCTGTCTGTCACCGGCGCTGGCTCACTTCTCGCCGACGTAGCTCAACGGCAGAGCGTCCGGCTCATAAACGGAAGGCACCCGGCTCGACACCGGGCGTCGGCACTCAGCAACCCATGCCCGGGTAGCCCAATGGCAGGAGGCACCTGGTTCAGGACCAGGACAGTGCGCGTTCGAGTCGCGCTCCGGGTACGCGAGGTCGGAGGAGTGGTGTGCAACTCCACCGTGCGTTAGCAGGAGGCCCGGCTCGACTCCGGGCGTCCGAACCAAGGGGGACGTGGCCCAGGTGGTAGGGCGTCTGTTTCGCACTCAGAAGGTCAGGGGTTCGACTCCCCTCGTCTCCACTCTTCCGGCCCTCGGGCCGAGACCATGCTGGCGTAGCTCAGTGGCGAGAGCATCCGGTTGTCAGCCGGAAGGCCGCGGGTTCGAGTCCCGTCGTCAGCGCGCACGGAGGGTTTGCCATAGGTAGGGCAGACGGACTGCTAATCCGTTGCGGCTCCGGCCGTTGTGGGTTCGACTCCCGCACCTTCCGCAATGGGTCGACAGCGACTGCCCCTGCCTGCTCCCACAGACAGGAACCGCTCCTCGAAGTCGACCTTCGCCGCCCGCGTCTCGGGGGTGTAGTGCCCGGAAGTCACTTCCACCAAGCCGTCGTAGCTCAGCCCGGTAAGAGCACCGACCTGATAAGTCGGGGGCCGCTGGTTCAAATCCAGCCGTCGGCACGCAGCACAATGCCCCCGTAGCTCAGTGGATAGAGCGCGACGCTACGAACGTCGAAGTCGCTGGTTCGATTCCAGTCGGGGGCTCTTTCGGGACGTGGCGCAGTTTGGTAGCGCATCCGGCTGGGGGCCGGAGGGCCGTCGGTTCGAATCCGGCCGTCCCGACTCAACGGGTACTAGCTCAACTTGGTGGAGCGCCGGCTTCGGGAGCCGGAGGATGGGCGTTCGAATCGCTCGTACCCGACAATGAGGGGTAGCGCCCAGTGGTGGGCAACCGGTCTTGAAAACCGGGCCATCGGAAACGATGAGGGTTCGACTCCTTTACCCCTCGCCATGCGCCGGTAGCTCAGCGGCCAGAGCTGCTCACTCTTAATGAGTATGTCGTGGGTTCGAGTCCCACTCGGCGTACCAGATCCCCCGGTAGCTCAGCGGATAGAGCGCTGGTTTCTAAACCGGGTCGTGGCAGGTTCGATTCCTGCTCGGGGGACGTTCACGCCGCTCGCGCCTGATGGCCGGGCTCCGGACTTTTACTCCGGACTGCGGGGTTCGATTCCCTTCGGCGGCACTTGCGGGGTGGAGGAGTTCGGTCGTCCTCGCCGGCCTCATAAGCCGGACATCGCGGGTTCGAATCCCGCCCCCGCTCCCGCCCCGGTAGCTCAGCGGGAGAGCGTCGGCTCGACAAGCCGAAGGTCGCTGGTTCGACACCAGCTCGGGGTACGCAGACGCGCGTTCGGTTATGGGTAGGCCCCTAGTCTTTCAAGCTGGTGAAGCGGGTTCGAGTCCCGCACGCGCGACCATTCCGGCGTCGCCCAATCGGTAGGGCAGCGGATTGTTAATCCGTACAGGTACTGGTTCGAGTCCAGTCGTCGGAGCGATGGAGGGGTCCCGGCGGTCACGGGGACGCCGTTGGAAACGGTGTAGAGGGCGGAAGTCTCCTCGCGGGTTCGAACACCACCCCTTCCGCGCATGCCCGCGTAGCTCAACGGGAGAGCGCCTGGTCCACACCCAGGGGGTCGGAGGTTCGACACCTTCTGCGGACACTGGCCTTCGGGCCGTAGATGTGGCTGTAGCTCAGCGGTAGAGCGCCCGGTTGTGGTCCGGGTTGTCGCGGGTTCGAGTCCGCCAGTCACCCCAAGCGCGTCGTGAGCGGCTGGTCGCTCCCCCGCCTGTAAAGCGGGCGCCTTACGGCACGCCTGGTTCAAGTCCAGGGACGCGCACCGATATCAAGCGGTCCACAGCGCCGGCACGACGAGAGAGCATCCATGGTCTTATGGCATCGAGAAACGGCAGGAGAAGCCCCTTCCGGTAGAGCTGCCACCTGTGGGCGGGCCGATGGTTCTCTCGGCTGCGCTTGACCGCTCCGATGGATCCGCCGCCCGCGAGCTGCGCGAGCCGTTCAAGGACGTCAAGGTCGGTCGACGTCACCTCCAGGTGCGGTGGCCCGATCCATCCCTCGCCCTCAACCACCCCGGCTGCCCATGCTGCGCCTGGCGGGTCGCTCAAGGTGTAAGACCACGAGGGCGTAGGCAGGTCTGGCGGGTTCGTGAAGTTATCAATGAGGAGAGCCGCCGCTTCCCGTCGCCGCTCGGAAAGTAGCGGGTGGATCTTCTGGACCAGCCAAAACAGATCGTCGCGCCGCTGGATGCCAAGAATCCACGATGGCTTGTGATGGTCCACACTTGGGGTGTATGACCACATTCGCGGGGTGAACGGAAGGTGCTCGGCCAGCTCCTCGATCACATCGAGATCGGTCATCTGGATTCGGACAATGCCGCCACCGGAGCGTCGCCGAACGAAGGTGCCCTCACCTTCGATGAGGCCAGCTATCCAGGCCAGCCGCGCCGGGTCGGGCTCGTTGGCGATCGCGGTGCTGTCGTACGTACAGGAGCGGCACTGTTTGGCCTTCAGCGACTTGGGCACCCCGCACGCGCACGGAGCCTTGGCCTGCCGCCTCCGGTACTGACACCCGCCGCACAGTCGGTGTCTCGTGGTAGCGACGAACTGTCGAGAGCAGCCGGCGCAGACTCGCGGTCCGGCAGAGTTGGTCATGGGCCAATGATAGGGGCAGCAGGTCCCCTCCGCCCGCACGCCTCGGTTCGAATCTCTCCACTCCCACGCATGCCCGCGTAGCTCAGGGGACGGAGCACCAGCTTCCGGAGCTGGGTGTCGGGGGTTCGATTCCCTCCGCGGGCGCTTCTGTCTGGTCGTGTGCCCGAGTGGTGAGGGAGCGGTCCGCAAAACCGTCTACGCCGGTTCGATCCCGGTCACGGCCTCAACTGCCATCCGCTGTGGACACGAAGCTCGGTTACGGCAGGAGCCCGCGACGTCTCGGCCGATGCAGCCAGGGTGCGACCCTGGGTGCAGCGGTGACAAGGGCGACCGCGAGCACCGTGATGACCGCTTGCCCGATCCGGCCGAGCGTGATCCCGGGAGCGGCGTCCAGTACGTAGTTGGCGTACCCGTTCGCCACCGCGTCGGTGGCGAGCACGACGCAGCCGAGCACCAGCCCCTCAAGCCGGCGCAGCGCCAGCAACAGCGCCGCAAGCGGGTCGAACACGGTCAGGGAGGTGAAGTACCACATCAGCCACACCGGCGTGGAGGGACTTGGACCACCCGGCCGGACACCGAGCACGTCGCCCAGGTGGACAATCCCGCCGTACGCGAAGACGCAGACGGCGGCGATCACCGCAACCCGAACCCATCTGGGTGCACCGACCCACAGGCGCAACGATGTCCGTGTCGCCGCCAATGATCCCCCTCGGTCGGGCAGTGGCCGACCGATCGATGCTAACGCGATGCCCCAAGACGGCCCGACGGATCCGCTCGGTCAGCCGCCCGGGCAGCGGTTGTCACCGCCGCTGTGCACCACGCAGTGTCCCGGCGGGCCGGGCGTGGTCGCTGCCGGCGCCGGATCGAGGCTCCCGCCGACAGCGACGGCGAGCGGCATGGCGGGTATCGCGATGACGACGGTCAGCACCAGGAAGACGACCGTGGTGCGTACCAGCCGCAGGTGGTACGCGACGAGCGCGATGAGGGCCGGCCCGGCGGTCGCCGCCATCGCGGCGACCAGCAGGGCCTGGCTTGCCCGACGTTGGATGTCCTCGAACTCGCCGGGTTGGTCGTCGTAGGTGGCGCTCCACTGCTCCAGGGCGATGCCCATCCACCACAGGGCCACGGCGATCAGTCCGCAGACCCAGACCAGTGTCAGGAATCCCACGATCGGACCACCTCGTCGGCCTGTCGCTACCTCTTCAGACGTCACGCGGTCCAGGGTGCGGGGCCTGACCCGGCCGGGCATGAGGTCGTGTACTCAGGTTTGCCCGGTGAGGACATGCGGGAACTGCCGCGGGTAGCGGATGCGGCGTGTCGCGGGTCGGGCGGACCGGTCGGCTTCGTCGACCTGACGGGAGGCCGAACGTGTTGGCTAACGCCCTTCGGTCGCTTGAGGTGCGCCGGCCCCGAGGACGTCGAGCGCTGCGGTGTGCAGGGGGCTGCTGCGGGCGAAGAGGGCTGGCCCGGGGGTGGGGTGTGTCTGTCCGTCGAGGCCGCTGTAGCGCCCGCCCGCCTCTTGGACGATGAGCGAGGTGGCGGCAAAGTCCCACACCTGTCCCCGAGTCTGGATGGCGAGGTCCAACTGTCCGCTGGCCACGAGCAGCGCGGCGTGGGTGCTCCACGGCACTGTCGATGTCATGGCGTTCAGCGGCGCTATCATTTCGCGTTCAGCCGGGAGGAGTTCGTCGTCGGTGGGGATCACGCCGAGCCGACTTCCGCGGAGCGTCTCCCGTCCGTCGACGTCGACGGTGATCCGTCGCTCGTCGGTCGTCGTCAGCCCGGAGAAGTCCGCTCGGAATGCTCCGCTGTCCCGCTGCGCCCACCAGATGTTCCCCTGGGCTGGTACCGCTGCCACCCCGACGACGATCTCGCCGGCCTCTTCCAGGGCGACGAGCACCAGCCATCTGTCGTCGCCGGCGATGAACAGAGCGGTCCCGTCGATCGGGTCGACGATCCAACGGCGCCTGCCCCGACCGCTCTGCCCTTCCTCCTCGCCGAGGATCGCGTCGCCGGGCCGCGCGTCGGCTAGCACCTCTCGGATGGCCGCTTCGACAGCGCGATCAGCTTCGGTCACCACGCTGCCGTCCGACTTCAGCTCCCGGGGTAGCTGCGCGAGGGTCGCAAAGTATCGCAGACCCACTGCGGCGCCGGTCAGAGCGGCACGGCGGGCAAGCGAAAGATCATCTTCCATGACCGCCATTATCCCCAGGTCGGCCACCTGGTGCCGGCGCCATCGGAAACCGTGGAGCGAGTCGCGGCACCGATGAGATAGCTGGTCTACTCGGCGGTCTGCCACTGCTCCAGGTACTCCTCGGCGGTGATGCCGAGCAGGACGATGTCGTGTTGGCGACCCCGCCCGAAGTGGCTGCGGCGTCGGCGTCCCTCCTCGATGAACCCCAGGCGTTCGCAGAGCCGCAGGGACGGCTGGTTGAACGGCAGCACCTCGACGTTGCATTTCTGGTAACGCCGCTCGCTGAACATGTAGCGCAGCAGGAGGACTGCCGCCTCGGTGGCGTGCCCCCGGCCGCGCCGCTCCGCGTCCAGCGCGATGCTCGCACCGAAGGTGCCGTTCCAGGGTTGCGCCAGCCGGGTCGACACGGTGCCGAGGATCTCGTCGTCGTGGGTGGCGACGATGGCGAGGGTGAACTCGTCGTCCTCGCGGGCGGTGAACTCGGGGGAGGTGCGCCGCTGGAACACCGTGGCCGGCCGGGGTGGTACGACGCCGCCCTGTTCGGCGTACTCGGCGTCCTCGGCGATGCGGCGCAGGACCGGCCAGTCGCTCGGCTCCAGGGCGCGTAGCCGGACGCTCGTGCCGGTCCATGGATGCATCGTCGTCACCTCTCGGTCGAGCTATCTTTGAGGAAAGCTCAATATAGGACACTTTGGGTGACGGAAAATACCACCAAATAGAGTGTTGGTGCTTAGATCGTCAGGAAGTCACTGATAGTGCCACCTGTGGTACTCCCAGGTCGTGACATAATCATCCCGATGGATGAGCATGGCCGTGAGGCCCAGTCGGTGGCCCGGTTCAACGAGTGGGCGCCGCGCTACGACGACGATGGTGTGCAAAGGATCTTCGCACCCCTGCATCGGACCACTCTCGACTGGGTGGCCGCGCTGACCACCGAACCGGCGTCGTTGCTCGACGTCGGCTGCGGCACCGGGGCCCTGTTGGAGGCGGCGGCGTCCCGCCTCCCCGGCGCGCGCCTGGTCGGCGCCGATCCGGCCGAGCAGATGGCGCGCCTCGCCCGCCGACGACTGCCAGCCGGGGCGCAGGTGGTCTGCTCCGGCGCCGATCCGCTGCCCTTCGCCGACGGCGCCTTCGCCGTGGTGGTCAGCACCATGGCGTTCAACTTCTGGCCGCGTCCCGTCGAAGGGCTGCGCGAGGCGGCCCGGGTGCTCGCCCCGGGCGGGCTGCTGGTGATCGCCGACCTGTTCGCGGTGGGCTGGCTGCGTACCGTCGCGCCGATGGTGGGGGCCGGCAACCGGCCGCGCAGCCGGCCCGCGATGGGCCGGCTGCTGGCCGATGCCGGCCTGCGGGTCGTCGGGTGGCGCGCGGTGAGCCGGCGCGGGCCGGTGCCGATCCTGCACGCCGTGGCGGCGACCCGCCGCTGACGCTCAGCTCGCGCTGATCGTGCTGCGCCAGCCGCCCCGGCGGAACTCGATGTCGCCGGCGTAGGTGGGTGGAAGGCCGAACTCGGCCAGCCGGGTGCCGGCGTCGATCGTCACGTCGACCGTCGCCACGCTGGAGGGGCGCAGGGCGTTCTGGTACGCCATCGTCACCTCGCCACGGCGTCCGGCGGCGTAGATCGGGGCGCTCGGCGCCTCGTTGACCGGCGTGGCCGCCGGTTCGGTCACCAGGGCGCTACGCCTGTGGTCCAGTCCGGCGCCCTGGAAGGCCATGGTGACCCGGTTGCGGCCATCGGCGTCGGCCACGACGGACTGGGTCGCGGCCACCGGCCGGACCTTCAGGCCGAGCAGTTGCGCCTGCGCCACCAGGGACAGGTTCGTCGTGCCGTACCAGAGCTGGAAGAACGCCTCCTGGGGCACGCCGTCGCGCGACTGCAACAGCGTCAGGCCCATTGTGGTGACGTGCCGTCCCGGCCACCGGTGACCGTTGACCTCCACCCGCCCGCAGTGGTGGTCGGAGACCAGGAGGTAGCCCAGGTCCGGGCTCGGCGGGAACGGTGCGATCTCGTAGCGTGCGGGTATCGCCGCGCGCAGCTCGGTCATCGGCGCGAGCAGCATCTCGTTGAACTCGTAGCAGTCCTGCTCCACCGTGGACACCGACCGGGCGCTGGTGGCCGCGGACGCCGACGGTGCCTGGAGGGCCACGGCGAGCGCGACGACCAGCGGGCACAGCGCGATGGCGACGGCGCGCAGCGCCGCCCGTGGGTATCTGGTCATGGCTCCCGCCCTTCGGTTGCGACCCGGGTCGGGTCCGTCAGCCCGAATTCTTTCCCGACGCCGGCCGTGGGCGGCAGACCAACCGACCTGACCGATGGGCCAGCGCCGGTCGGGGTCGCCGAACGGGCAGGGGCCGTGCGGGCACCCGGTGTGCGACGGTGTGGTGCGAGGAAGGGAGGGCGGCGTGGTCGAGGAGAGCGAGCTGGCGGCGACCATCCGGGAGACCACGCTGCCCGGCGGGCTGCGCGTGATCACCGAGACGGTGCCCTCGATGTCGTCGGTGGCTCTGGGCGCTTTCGTCGACGCCGGCTCCTGCGACGAACCGGCAGCTCTCGGCGGCCTCTCGCACTTCCTCGAACACCTGCTCTTCAAGGGCACCCAGCGACGCGGCGCCCTCGAGGTGGCCCGCACCATCGACGCGGTGGGCGGCGACTCCAACGCGCAGGCGTCCAAGGAGCTGACCTTCTTCCACGTGCGGGTGCGCGACACCGAGCTGCCCCTCGCCGTCGACCTGCTGCTCGACCTGCTCACCTGCCCGCGGCTGGACGCCGACGACGTCGAAGCCGAGCGGCGGGTCATCCTCGGTGAGCTGGCGATGCAGGAGGACGACCCGGGCAACGTGGTACGGACGCTGCTGGGCCGGACGCTCTTCGGCGACGGCTCGCTGGCCCGCCCCGCGGTCGGCACCCGTGAGTCGGTCCTGGCGATCGACGCCGACGACGTGCGCGACTTCTACCACCGGCACTACCGCCCGGACCGGGTGCTGATCGCCGCCGCCGGCAACGTGCGCCACGACGAACTGGTCGAGCTGGTCGCCGCCGCGGTGGCGCGCGCCGGATGGCAGGGCGCGGCGGGCGGCGCGGACGCCGCCGCCGTCGACGCCCGGATGCACGACGGCGGGCCGCGGGTGCGGGTGCTGCAACGACCCTGGGAACAGGCGCACGTCACGCTCGGCGTACGCGGTCTGGGCCACACCGACCCCCGGCGGTACGCCATGACGGTGCTGGGCACCGCCTTCGGCGGCGGCCTGTCCTCGCGCCTCTTCCAGGAGGTACGCGAGAAGCGCGGTCTGGCCTACGCGGTCGGCTC
Organism: Micromonospora sp. NPDC049175; assembly: GCF_043197345.1. NCBI lineage: Bacteria > Bacillati > Actinomycetota > Actinomycetes > Micromonosporales > Micromonosporaceae > Micromonospora > Micromonospora sp. NPDC049175. Next base: position 183,035 of record NZ_JBICSY010000004.1, read on the forward strand.
CTACGCGATGAGCTACCGGGAGACCGGCACCTTCGTGCTGTTCGCGGGGTGTGCGCCCGCGAAGGTCGACGACCTGCTCGCCTGTCTCGGCGAACAAGTCGTCGACCTGCGGGCGCGCGGCCTGACCGACGACGAGCTCGACCGTGGAAAACGGCAACTGGCCGGCAAGTTCGTGCTCGGCCAGGAGGACACCTACTCCCGCATGACCCGGATCGCGAGCAGCCGGCTCTTCACGGGCGTCGCGGAGTCGGTGTCCGATGTTCTCGACGGTATCGCCGCCGTCCGCGCGGAGGACGTCGACGCGGTGGCGGCCGAGCTCTGGGACGTCGGTCGGTCGCGCTTCGCCGTCGCCGGGCCGATGGACCCGGACCACGACTTCGCGGCGGTACTTCCGTGACGAGCCGGCGCGGCGCAGCGCCGGGTCATCCCACCAGCCGTGGGTCGTGGGGTCCGGTCCGGGTGGCGGCCCGTTGGTCGCCACCCTTGCGGCCGGAGACGACGTACGCGAAACTGGAAGCCTTCGCCGGTGCCGGGGATGCGGTCGGTGCGGCGGGGGCGGTCGCTGTCGGCGCGGTGGAGCGCGCCGAATCGAGCTGCCACAGTTGGCCACTGTCAACACGGGCCTCGACATCCGCGGCGACGGTCTCGATGCGGTTCATCGTGATTCTCCGTGACGCGGACGGGCACGGCCTGGCAGTGGACGGTGTGGCGGGGTTCCCGTCGGCCGGGTGGAGCCGGCCGACGGGAACCCAGGAATGCCTTACCGGGGTCAGGAAAGCCCGCCGATGGCGGCCTGACGGGTCGCGACGAGCTCGTTGACCGGCATGTCGACGAAGTTGCCACGCACGCCGGTGAACGCGCCGTAGCCGGCCTCCGGGCCGTTGAACACGGCCTGCATGAACTGGTAGCCGGCGCCGACGCCGAGGATGAAGCCGGCGACGGTCGGGCAGGTCATCGTCGGAACGGTGGCCTGCACGGACTCCAGCGGCCGCAGGTAGTCGCTGTCGACCTCGGGCAGCAGGTTCTGGGCGACGGTCTCGATGCGGTTCATCGTTCTTCCTCCCTTGGTAGGTGTACCGGTGTTCCGGTGACTTCTACGTTAGGAAGACGAGCAGGGAGAATCATCCCTCATATTGTTGGTTTGGATCGGGGCCGCCGGGGGCATGATGGTCGATCGCCCCCGACGGCCCCGGATGTGTTCAGCCGCGCGCCACCCGAGCGGCGCTGACCAGGCACACGGCGGCCGGCAGCAGCCCGACGACCCAGGCCCAGTCCTGGTCTCGCAGCAGGTAGTAGCCCACCAGGGCGGCCACCAGCGCGATCCCGTAGGCGTTCAGCGTCGCCGCCGCGGCGCGGGCCGGCTCGGCGCCGGCGCCGGAGCGCCGGCGCAGCGACGAGTTGAGCCACGCCAGCGCGCCGACGAAGAAGATGACACTGAAACCGAGGACGGCCTGCACACCTGACGGCAGGCGGCCCGCGCCGAAGAAGATGACGACTGTCAGCGCGGCCAGGGCCAGCACCCCCGCCACGTAGCGGCTCCGGGTCGAGTCGCGAGACCCACCGTGGGCATTGGGTCGTGCGGTCATACGCGTTCTCCTTCCGCTGCCGCGGCCGCCGGGGTGGCGTCGGGGATGTCGAAGTAGGTGGACATCGCGGCCGTGCCGGAGATGACGGCGATGAACGCCTCCCGGGCCGACCCCAGTTGCTCGTTGAAGGCCATCATCGCCTCCGCCTGCTGGAAATAGTCCTCCACGTCACGGTTCGGATTGTAGAAGAACCGGACATACTCCAAGAAACCGGAAACCATCTCGTGGTAGCCGGCGTGGTACCCCTCCAGCGCCCGCTCGGCCAGGTCGGGGCGGCGCACCGCGACGTCCGCGGCCCGCGCGGCCGGGTGGGAGGCCAGGATGGACAGGCAGACCCCGCCGGAGAACAGCGGGTCGATGAACGCGCCAGCGTCGCCGACCGCGAGCCAGCCCGGCCCGGAGAACCGATCGGTGAGGTACGACCAGTCGCGTGTGGTGCGGAACTGGTCGACCTGCTCGGCGCCGGCCAGCAGGTGCTTGAGCTGACGGCTCTCGGCGATGCCGCGGGCGTACAGCTCGGCGATGTTGACGTCGGCGGCCTTGACCGTCTCGGTGGGCGTCACGTAGCCGACGCTCAGCGTCGGCGGCGTGGTGCCCACCGGGATCGCCCAGAACCAGCCGTCGGTGACCTTCTCGACGAGGATGTTGCCCTCCTGCCCGGCCGGCAGGTCGCCGGTGGGGGAGAAGTACGTCCAGTAGGCGAGGCTGCGCAGGTCCTCCTGCCAGCTGATGGTGGCCAGGTGCCGGGTCAGCGCCCGGGCCTGCCCGGAGGCGTCGACGACAAGCGCCGCGCGCACGACTCGGGGCGCCTCGTCGCCGATCGTGTACGAGACGCCGACCACCCGGCCGTCCTCGATGACCGGCAACCCGACGGTGGCCTGGAACCGCACCTCCGCGCCCAGCTCGACAGCGCGGTCCAGCAGCAGCTTGTCGAAATCGGCGCGGCGCACGTGGTACGAGTACGGGTAGGGCCCGCCCAGCTCGGCGAAGTTGACGTTCCACAGCTCGCGCTTGGCGCCCCAGACCAGGCTCAGCCCGTTCTTCTTGGGAAAGCCGTACGCCTCCAGGCGTTCCAGCAGCCCCAGATCCTCCATCACGCTGAGCATGCCGGTGATCAGCGACTCGCCGATGTGGTAGCGGGGGAAGGTCTCGCGCTCCAGCACCAGCACGCGGTGCCCGCGCTGGGCGAGCTGGCCGGCCGTGCACGAGCCGGCGGGGCCACCGCCGACGATCACGACGTCGAAGAACTCGTCTCCGGCGGTTCCCGATCCGGTCGGATCTGCCATGGGAAGTCTCCTTCGTTATCGGTTCTCAGGCATTGGGGGTGGGCGGACGGGGGATCGCGCACGCCGCGGTGCCGCCCGGCAGCCGCATCCGGTTGTCGGCCACCAGGCGGTAGACGCCGGCGGCGAGCCAGCGCGCCGGCGGTAGCGCCAGCAGTACGCCCACCGGTCGCCAGGCGGGCCGGCCGGTCCGCAGCAACCGCGCGAACGCCTGCGCGCCGCCGCGCACCCGGCCCGTGGCGTCGATGTAGAGCACCTCGTGGTCGGCGCGCGCGGCGGTCACGCCCAGCGGGGCCAGGTCGACGCTCTGGTACGCGGCGATCGGCACGTCCGGCCGTACCCAGTCGCTGATCCGGTTGATCGACTGGGTGCAGAAGCCGCAGTCGCCGTCGTACAGCAGGATCGGGCCGGCCGGGGCGGCCGGGATCCGGCGGGGGTACGCGTGGTCAGCCAACGGGACCTCCGGTGGGTTGTGGCGCCAGCGCGCCGAGCGCGGCGTGTCCCTGGCACAGCAGGCCCTGCTGCTGGGCGAAGACCACGGCCTGGGTGCGGTTGTTGACGCCGAGCTTGCGCAGGATGCTCAGCACGTGGCTGTGCACTGTCGCCGCGGAGATGAACAGGTTCTGCGCGATCTGCTTGTTGGGATGGCCCTCGGCGAGCAGGCCCAGCACGTCCAGCTCACGGTCGGTCAGGGCGTAGTTGACAGTCGACTTCGAGTGGGCGCAGGCCAGCCGGCACAGGGCGGTGGCCAGGGTGGCCAGGATCGACGGCGGCACGAAGGGGTGACCGGCGGCGACGGCGCGCACGCCGATCATCACCTCCTCGGGCGGGCTGTCGAGCAGCAGCACACCACGGGCGCCCGCCGAGATGGCTCGTGCCATCTCACCTGCCGACTCGAAGGCGGTCACCACGATCACGCCGCCGTGCCGGCCACGGTTGCCGGGGGCGGTCGCCAACCGCGAGAGGTCGGCGGGGGACACCTCGATCGGCACCAGGCCGACCGCGCCGAGCGCGCCGCGAAGCCGTACGCACATGACGTCGACCGAGTTCACGACGACGACGTCGTGGGCCAGCCGCGGCGCGCGCAGCACGTCGATGATCCGGTCGAACGTCGTTGGGTATCCGTCCAGGACGATGACGGTGGTCACCGCGGCCTCCCCGCTGTGGGTCCAGGTCAGGCAATTGGGTGTCGATTGGACAGGAAGAGCATCACCGGCTCCTCGTCGACGTCCCGGCCGGACGATCGGGCGACGAGGAACTGGGTCCGCCGCGCCCCGGTGTCGTGGCGCTGGCTGTGCGTGATGTAGTTCAGCAGCGTCAGGTAGGCCACCGAGACCTGGATGTCCTCCTTCTCCAGTGTGGGCTCCTGAGTGATCTTGATGATCTCGTTCATGGTGTCGAAGACGATCTTTTCGCCGCGCCGGTTGGGGTGCCAGAACGCGTGCCGCAACGTGCGCTCGCTGGCGACCAGCACCTCCTTCCACTCCGTGACGCTGTCGTCGGCCAGCTCGTCGCGGAAGAGCAGGTGGTTGTCGTAGGTGCCCGGCTGCGGCGCGAAGAAGCGCCAGTCGGGCAGGAACACACCGTGCGGGTCGAACCGCTCGGACAGCTTCGACTTGCGCGTCGGGTCCTGCTTGATGGCACTGGCCACGAACCAGGTCCCCAACACCCCGTAGAGCGCCATCCTGCGGATCGCGCCCCTGTTGATCCGACTCATCTCGATCACCGCTCCTTTCCGGACTTGTGGTCCGCCGGGTGCAGCGCCCGCTGCTCCCGGACGGCCCGGACGACGTTCTGCACCGCGGCGACCACCCGTGCCGCCGGCTCCTCGTGGGTGATCAGCTCGATGTGCTCGACCTCGTCGACGATCTCGTGCACCGCGTCGTCGGAGAGCCGGGCCAGCTCCTCCTGCAACTGCAGGTGCACCGGGTCGCCGGTGACGGTGGCGCCGGCCGTCAGCACGTACAGCCGGCACTGCGGCGGCAGCTTCGCGTCGCGTACCTCGGCGTTGACGTCGCTCTGCCACGCCTCGAACTCGGCGTACGAGCCGTGCCACATCTGCCGGGTGCAGAAGGCCGCTTTCGCCGACAGGCGCGCCTCCTCGGGCAGGCCGTCGATGCGGAAACGCCTGTCGCTGTGCGGGTTGAGCCGGATCATCCCGATGGTGCTCTGCCACATCGAGTCGCGGAGGTACTGCTCCACGAACGGCAGGCCGACGCGCTGACGTTGCGAGCGCACCAGCTCCTCCGGATGCGCGACGTCGGCGAGGACCAGGCCGGCCACCTGCTCCGGGTGCCGCTCGGCGAAGTGCCGCACCAGCAGGCCGCCGTACGAGTGGGCGACGAGCACGTACGGCGGCTGGGCGCCCACCGCCTCGAGCAGGGCCTCCAGGTCGTCGGTCGTGCACTCGGCGGTGCGCGGCAGCGGGCCCGGCGCGCTGCGGCCGATCCCGGCGCGGTCGTAGGCGACGGTGGGCGCGAACCCGGCCACCCCCTCCTGGATCCACGCCCACAGCTCCAGTGGGGTGGCCATTCCGCTCTCGAACACGACGGTGGGCCCGGGCTGCTCGCCCAGGCCGGTGGTGTGCACCCGCAGGGTGCGGCCACCGATGTCGACGTCGCTGCCGGGGCCGGGGATCAGGCGGCGGTCACGGCGGGTCGCGGCGGCCTGGTAGGTCGCCCCGGCCGCCAGGGCCACGGCGCTGACGCCGAGCCCCGCGGCCAGGATTCGCGGCATCATGGTGGGCATGGCGGTCCTCCGGTCTCAGGAGGCGGTGGACGCCGACAGCGCCGGCACCGCGGTGAACTGCGTACGCACCAGCCGCTCGTAGAGCGCGTCGGTGGCGAGCAGGTGGGCGTGGGTGCCCTGGGCGCGTACGGCGCCGTTCTCCAGCACGACGATGTGATCGGCCCGCACCACGGTGGACAGACGGTGGGCCACCGCCACCACCGCCCGTCGCTCGGCGATCTCCGCGACCGAGGTCCGCAGCGCGAACTCGGCCTCGGCGTCGAGTTGGGAGGTCACCTCGTCGAGCAGCAGCACGTCGGGGTCGGGCACCAGCATCCGGGCGATGGCGATCCGCTGCCGTTGGCCGCCGGAGAGCGTGCGGCCCTCCTCACCCACGGGAGTGCCGAGCCCGTCCGGGAGCGTGTCGATCCAGTCGGTCAGGCTGGCCTGCCCGACGGCCTCGGCGACCCGGGCCGCCGGGGCGTCCGGCTCGGCGTAGCGGATGTTCTCCTCGATGCTGCCGTCCATCACCCGCGACTCCTGCTCGACGAACCCGATGCGGCTGCGCAGCGTGTCCAGCGGGATCTCCCGCACGTCGGCGCCGTCGAGCAGCACGCTGCCGGCGGGTGGTTCCCAGAGCCGGGTCAGCAGGCCGAACAGCGTCGACTTGCCGGAGCCGGACGGCCCGACGATCGCCACCAGGCCCTGCCGGGGCACGTCGAAGGACACCCCGCGCAGCACCGGGCGATCCGGCAGGTAGGCGAAGTGCAGGTCGCGTACCCGCAGCAGCGGCGCGCTCGGCGTGGCGCGGGCGGCGGGCGCGACCGGGGCGGCCGGCGACACCGGGGCCGGCGGCACCGTGGAGTCGTCCTCCTGCGGGAAGCGCAGCAGCATGTCGATCCGGCTCACCGAGGCGAGCCCCTGCTGGAGCTGACCCATCGCCGCGAAGAAGCTGACCAGCGGCGCGATCAGGTAGAACAGGTAGAGCAGGAAGGTCGCGAACTCGCCGATGGTCAGCGCGCCGGACCCCATCCGCACCGCGCCGACCGCGAACACCACCGCGAACGAGCCCTGCACGCCGGCGTCGGCCGTCGGCGCGAGCAGGGCGTTGAGTCGTACCGTGCGCATGCCGGCGTCGTGCGCGGCGACGGCCTTCTCGTTGACCCGGTCGGCCTCGCGCTGCTCGGCGCGGCTGAGCTTGATCGTCGTCACCGCGGCGAGCGCCCGTTGCAGGTCGCTGCCCAGCTCGCCGACCCGCGACTGGGTGGCCTCGGTGGCGATCCGGATCCGGCGGGCCAGCATCACGCTGCCGCTGGCGGCGACCAGCACGCACAGCAGCGCGGTGAGGCTCAGCACCGGGTCGATGACGGCCATCAGCACCACCGTGGCGGCCACCGTGATGCCGGTCAGGAAGAGCACGGCCAGGCTCTGGGTGAGCGCGGTCCGCAGCAGCGACGTGTCGGCGACCAGCCGGGTGAACAGGTCGCCGCGTCGGTGCTGCCAGTGCGCCGGCAGGGTGGCGCGCACCAGCCGGGTCACGATGGTCCGCCGTACGGCGAGCACCACGTGGGTCCCGGAACGCCCGATGATGTAGGACTGGAAACCGGCGAGGGCGGCCTCGGTGACGAACAGCGTGATCAGCACGAGCAGCGTGCCCACCGCGAAGCGCTGCGCCGTGAGCTGCCCGACCAGCTTGCCGATGACGATCGGCTGCACCAGGGCGGCTGCGGAGCCCAGCAGGCCGAGCAGCACCGCCAGGGCCAACCCGAGGCGGTGCGGCCGCAGCAGGCGCATGGTCACCCGCAGCGGGCCGACGGCGGGCGGCGCGGCCGGCTCCGCCTTCCGGTCCGGCCGTCCCCGCTCAGCCACGGCGCAGCTTGCGGAAGAAGTCGGCGAGCAGGTTCACGTCGCTCGCCGACATGTGCTTGGCGACGTGGACGATGGCCGGGTAGGTGCCGACGAACGAGTACACGAACCGGTTGAGGCCCATGAAGACGGCGTTGCCGACGTGGAAGCCCCCGCCCATGCCGAGCATGGCCCACGCGGGCAGCTTGGGGGCGGCCATCATCAGCGGCATCGCCAGCTCGCTGGCCACCACACCCCAGCCGGCGGCCTTGGCGAGCCGTGGTCGCGACTTGAGCAGCTCGTAGACGCGCTTGTCGCCGTACACGGTGGTGCGGAAGATGCCCGGCATGGCCATGCCGTTGCGCCACGGCGAACCGACCAGCTTGGACAGCCCGGCGGCGAAGTACGACAGGTTGGTCTGGCCGGCCAGGAACCAGGCGCAGGCCTCCTTCGCCTTCTCGTCGTCGGAGAAGATCCGGCTCGCGGTGAGGGTGGCGTAGGTCAGCAGCGACATGTGCTCGGTGCCGTCGGTGCCGTAGCGGATCCGGAAGTGCAGCAGGTAGTTCGTCGCCGCGATGTAGGCGACCGAGACGTCGCGTACCTTCTTGCTGCTGTACGGGTTGATCAGCGCGACCGCCGCGGCGAGGCGGAGCTGGTAGATGAGGTAGATGCCCGGCGGCTTGAACAGGTAGTCCAGCAGGTCGCCGAGCTTGCCGGCGGTCAGCTTGTGCCGGGACCGCTCGACCTGCCAGCTCAGCAGGCCGGTGTCGGTGAAGACCTGCGGCTGCGTGAGGAACTCCAGCGACGCCAGTGCCAGACCGAGCGATGAGATCTGCTCGACCTGCTTGAGCGCCTTGTCGACGGGGACAACTTCGTTACCGGCCATCGGCTTCTCCTGCAACGTCGATCGGGTGGTGGATGGGGTGCCGAGGCCGCTTCCGACGCCGACGCGCCGGGGAGTCTGCGCCGACTCCCCGGACACGTGGCGAGGTCCTTGCTTAGCGCGTGACCGCCTGGCGGCGGCTCTGCACGAGCTCGGAGACGGTCATCTGGTCGGCGGTCTCGCTGTCGAGGCGGTAGCCGGTCGGGGTCTCCTCGGCACCGCCCCACTTGTGGTACGCGTAGAGGCCGGCGCCGACGGCGACACCGACGGCGAACGGGGTGAGGACCGGCGCGGCAACGCCGACCAGCTCCAGCGGCTCGAGAACGCCCTCGCCAACGGCGGGGATGTGACGCTCGGCCGCAGCCTCCATACGGTTCATTCAGTCCTCCTGTGGATAGAACCGGCTGTTGTCGAAAACTCTATTCTTCGATCGGTTCCTTCGACTCCACCAAAGTGCTGAACAATGAACTCAGTATGGTTCGGGGCGGTAATCACGGTAAATACCCGAGTGGGCTGACGGCCTGGTCACACCCGGATATAGCCAGGTGGCTAGGTCCCCCCTAGCCACCTTTCCCGCCCGACCGGTGCGGTCATTGGAATAGGTCCAGAAAATGGTCGTGGCCCTATTATTTGGTGCCCGTTCGGGCCGGTTGTAAAACTGCCTAAAAGGAGGCGACCGTGCCGAGTTCCGTCGCGTTGACAACCCATCTGTTGGTGCAGTTGGCAGTGGTGCTCGGCGCCTGCCGGCTGGCCGGCGCCCTGCTCGGCCGGCTCGGTCAGCCGCAGGCGGTGGCCGACATGATCGCCGGGTTCGCGCTCGGCCCGCTGGCGCTCGGGCTGCTGGCCCCCTCGGTGCAGCTTGCGCTCTTCCCCCGCGAGTTGGAGCTCGCCGGCGCCACCGTCGCCCACCCGTCGGCCCAGATCCTGCACGTGCTCGGCCAGCTCGGCGCGACCCTGTTCATGTTCCTGGTCGGCCTCTCCTTCGACGGCGCGGGCGCCATCCGCCACCTGCGTACCGCCACCACCACGGCGGTCGCCAGCCTGGCCGCGCCGCTGGTGGTGGGCGGCCTGCTCGGCCTGGCGCTGGCCGGCGGCGCCCTTGGCATCGCCGCGTCCGACGACGGCTGGTTCGGCGCACACATCCCCGGTTGGCAGGCGGCGTGGTTCCTCGGTCTCGCCGTCGCCGTCTCCGCGTTCCCCGTGCTGGCCCGCATCCTGGAGGAGACCGGCGCCACCCGCACCACGGTGGGCACGGTGTCGCTGGCCTGCGCGGCCACCGACGACGCGGTGGCCTGGATGATGCTGGCCGGCCTGATGGCGACCGCCGGCGCCGCCGCCCACCTCGGCGTCCTCGCCGTCGCGGGCGGCCTCGTCTACGTCGCGGTGCTTGTCGCCCTGCGGCCGCTGTTGCGGCGCTACGCCAGGTGGGCGACCGAGGGCGGCGACGCGCTGCGCCCCGCCGCCGTCGGGGCGGCACTCGTGCTGCTGACCGCCTGCGCCGCCACCACCGAGATGATCGGCCTGCACGCCGTCTTCGGCGCGTTCGTCTGCGGGATGGTCATGCCCCGCGAGCTGACCGCCCACCTCACCGGGCGCATCGCGCCGCTGACCACCACCCTGCTGTTGCCGCTCTTCTTCGCCTCCGCCGGCCTGCGCATCGTCACCGACACCCTGCTGGACCCGAGCGGTTGGTTGGTGCTGGGCGCGGTGGTGCTGGTCGCCGTGGTGAGCAAGGGCGGGGTGAGCGCGCTGGTGGCCCGCTGGTCCGGGCTGAGCTGGTCGCAGTCCGCGTCCGTCGGCGCGCTGCTCAACGCCCGCGGCATGATGGAGCTGGTGCTGATCGACGTGGCGCTGCGCGCCGGACTGATCGGGCCGAAGCTCTACACCGTGCTGGCGCTGATGACCATGGTGACCACGTTCGCGGCGGCGCCGGTCTTCGCGCTGACCCGCCGCCGCTGGCCCGCGTCGGCCGCGCCGGTGGACGTCGAGCGGATGCCGGCGGTCCCGGCGGGCACCACCTGACGGCGGGAAGGCCGCGAGGCGGCGACGGGGTGCGGACGGTGCCGCGACGCCGAAACCGACGAGCGGTACGACTCCACGTCAGGTGTGACTCGGAGTCGTACCGCTCGTCGGCGTCCTGCCCCCGCCGCCCTCCCCGCCCAGGTGTCCCGACCACGCGGGCGAGCACGTCCAGCGGGGGTGTCACCTGCCGACAAGCGCCGCCAGGTCGACCTTGTCGTGGGCGGTACGCGGCAGCGCCGCCATCCGGCGGATCCGACTCGGCACCAGATGGGCGGGCAGACACCCCGCCACGTGGTCCCGTACCTGCTCGGGCGCGAGGTCGGCGCCGGCGCGCGGCACGTAGTAGGCGACCAGCTGAAGCTCGCCGAGCTGGTTGGCCTCGGCGAGCACCGCGCACTGGGCCACCGCCGGATGGGCCGCGATGGCCGCCTCCGGCTCGCCCAGCTCCACCCGGAACCCGCGCAACTGCACCTGGCGGTCGCGGCGACCCAGGTAGTGCAGCCGCCCCTCGGCGTCCTGCCGCGCCCAGTCGCCGCTGCGGTAGTACCGCTGCCCGTCCACCGTGACGAAACGCTGCGCGGTCAGCTCCGCGCGCCCCAGATACCCGTGCGACACCGACGCGCCGGCCACCAGCATCTCGCCCGCCTCGCCGACCGGCACCGGGCGCAGGTGCTCGTCGACCAGGCGGACCCGCAGGTGCGGCAGCGGCCGACCGATCGGCGTGGCGCCGGGCAGGTCGCCCGCCTCCTCGTCCAGCGCGACGAACGTGACGTGCACTGTGGTCTCGGTGATGCCGTACATGTTGACGAGCGTTGCCGCCGGGGCGACACCCAGCTCCCGCCAGGCCCGCACGGCGCCGGTGTGCAGGGCCTCGCCGCCGAACACGACGTAGCGCAGCTCGGGCAGCGGCACCGGCTGGACCTCCAGCTCGGCGACGAGGTGCCCGAACGCGGTGGGCACCTGGCTGAGCACGGTGACCCCCTCGTCGGCGAGCAGCTCGCCGAACGCGCGCGGATCGGCCGCCACCCACGGCGGTACGACCACCACCCGGCCGCCGTGCAGCAGCGCGCCCCACAGCTCCCAGACACTGAAGTCGAAGCTGTGCGAGTGGAACATCGTCCACACGTCGGCGGCGGACAGCGTGAACCGCTCGGCGCAGGCGTCCATCAGCGCGCACACGTGCGCGTCGCCGACCACCACACCCTTGGGCGTACCGGTGGAGCCGGAGGTGTAGATGACGTACGCCGTGCCGGCCGGCACCGCCCGCGGCGGGCCGCCGCCGGTGCGGACCACCACCGGCCGCCCGGTGCCCGGCTCCACCTGCACCAGCGTGTCGATCCCGGCGTCGCCGACGATGTGCTCCTGCCGGGACGCGGGATACGCCGGGTCGATCGGCACGTACCCGCAACCGTGCTCCAGGATGCCGAGGATCGCCACGACCACCTCGGCGCAGCGGGGCATCCGCAGTCCCACAAGTGTGCCCTCGGGCACCCCGGCCTCGGCGAGTTGGTGGCGCAGCTCCCGCGCGGCGGCGGCCAGCTCCCCGTAGCGCAGCTCCCGGTCCCCGTCGACGACCGCTACCGCGTCCGGGTCGCGGGCGACCTGCTCGGCGAAGCGCCGCGCCAGCGTCAGCACGGCACGGCCCGGCGTCGCATCGGTGCCACCACGACCGTCGACACAGGCCCTGGCGGTGCGGGGGACCTGGTGAACAGCAGGTCCACGCTGCCGTCGGTGGTGTCGTCGGCCCAGCCGATGGTCACCTCGTAGCCGGCGTCCTCGCCGAGCGCGGCCAGGTCCTCCGGGTCGACGGCGCCATGGTCGCTGCCCAGTCGGCGCCGACAGGCCGCGACGGGCATGCCGGTGGCGAGGGCGTTCGCCGCGGACACCTCTCCGGCGAGGCGGGCGTTGGCCAGACCGGTCACCCGGACGGCCGGCACACCGGCGGCGAGCGCCGCCGGCAACCCGGCCAGGTCACAGGACGCCGGGGGAGTGCCGGAACGGGCCGGCGCGGCGGTGTGCAGCACCACGTCGTACCGGTGCCGGGTCAGCTCGTTGTGGCACCGACCCCGCTTGACTCGGACGTCGACGCACGCCACCCCGTCCAGGCGCGCCGGGGCCTCGGCGAAGAAGTCCGGATCCACAAGCAGCTCCTTGTCCAGCGCCACCGCGCGGGTGACGTCGGCGCGGATCTGCGCCGGGTCGTCGCCGGGGGTGGCGCGCAGCAGCCGTACCGCGGCCTGCATGGTGAAGGCCAGGCGGGCGTTGCGGACGTCGCCGACGAACACCGCGCCACCGGGGCGCAGCAGCCCCACGACGCGGGCCAGGACGGCGTCGAGGTAGTCGAGGGTCGGGAAGTACTGCACCACCGAGTTGAGCACCACCAGGTCGAAGGACGCGGCGGGCAACCCGGTGACGTCGTGCGCGGCCTGGTGGCGCAGCACCACCCGTCCGGTGAGATCCGGGCGGGCGGCGGTCTGCTCGGCCAGGCGCCGCACCACCGCGCCGGACAGGTCGGTGGCCCAGTACGCCTCGCACTCCGGCGCCAGCCGGCCCAGCAGCAACCCGCTGCCGGCGCCGATCTCCAGCACCCGCTCGGGGCGCAGGGCGCGAATCCGGTCCACCGTGGCCTGCTGCCACTCGCGCATCTCGGCGAGCGGGATGGGCTGGCCGGTGTAACTGCTGTTCCAGCCGGAGAAGTCGGCGCCGAGCCCGGCACCGTCTCCCGCGTAGAGCTGGTCGTAGATCGACTCCCAGTCCCGGACCACGGCGGCGTCGCCGGTGTGCACCGGTGGGGCGCACCGGGCGGCCGCGCGGCCCACCAGGTCGACGCAGCCCTCCGGGCGACGGCGGCCCAGGTCCCCGGTGCGCCGCAGCCGGGTGCCGAACGGGTCCACCACCACGTCGTCCGGTTGGTCGCCGCCGGGCCGGGCGGCCGGAACGGACTCGCCGCCGACGTAGAGTTCGCCGACGTCCCCGGCGGGTGTGGGGTGCAGGTCGGGGTCGAGCAGGCGCAGGGAGGTGCCGGGCAGTGGCAGCCCCACCGGCAGCCGGTCCGGCAGCGGGGCGCCGGCCGGCAGGCGCAGCGCCGCGCAGCCGAGGCCGCCCTCGGCGGGCGCGTACTCCCAGGTCAGTGCCGCGCCCGGATGCCGCTGACGCCACCGGGCGACCTCGTCGCGCGGCAACCGCCCCCCGGTGAGCACCAGCTCCCCGGTGGGCGACGCCTCGTCCGGCAGCGCGGTGAGCGTCGCCAGGTCGGCCGGGGTGAGCTTGGCGAAGGTGGGCCGCCAACCGGACCAGGCGGCGTCCTCCAACTCGCCCACCTGCACGCAGCCGCCGGCCAGCAGCGGCACCAGCAGCGCGGCCAGTTCGCCGGCGGTGCCCGGCAGCGTCGGGAGCACGGCCACGCCACCCGCGGCGGGGTAGGCGGGCAGCGCCCACCGCAGGTACGCGCTCAACGCCCGCCCGCTCAGCGCGCCGTCGTCGCCGACCAGCACGTCGTCGTCGACGGCGCCGCCCAGCACGACGCGCAGCCCGTCGACCGTGGGCGGATCGGTCGGGGCGGCGCCGAACGGCAGGACCACGGCGGTGCCCGCCGGGTGGGCGTCCGGGTCGGCGGTGAGCACGACGGCCGGCACGGCGCTGGCGCCCAGGCGGGTGTAGGCGGCGCCGACGCGCAGTGTGGCCAGCAGCGCGGCCACCGCCCCCGGGACGTCGTCGTCGGCGGCGATGCCGACCAGGGTGCCGGGGCCGACGCCCCGGGCGCGCAGCGTTTCGGTGAGCTGTCGCGTCCAGCCCTCGAGCCGGCCGTGGGTCACGGTCTCGGCGTCGGTGACGAGGGCGGGACGCTCCGGACAGGCGTGGGCGACGGTGAGGCAGCCGGAGTCGGTCATCGTGCTCACCCCCGCACCGGCTCGGCGTCCGCGGTCGCGGAGGGGGCGGGTACGTGGCCGATGGCGGCGAAGTAGTCCAGGCACTGCCCGATGAACGCCCGCCCGACCTCGGGGGCGGGCACGTCGTCGCCGAGGACGGCGTGCGCCCGACTGGTGTCGTACAGCGGTTCGCGCCACCCGTCGGCGTTGGCCCGCACCCACGGGCCGAGCACCGACAGCACCAGGTCCCACCTGCCGTCCGGGTCGCGGCGGGACAGCCGGACCAGTTCGGCGTACCACTGCTCCAGCGGCACCCCGACGGCCTGGTAGCCCCGGTCGGACAGCGCGCCGGCCAGCTCGGCGAAGGTGAACGGCGCCGCCGCGGTCAGGTGGAACGCCTGACCGAGGGCGTCCCGGCGGCGGGCGAGCGCCGCCATGCCGGCCGCCACGTGCTCGACGGTGGACACCGGAAGCGCGATGTCGCTGTCCGGAACGAGGCCCAGGGCGACGCAGCCGCGCACGATGTCGCTGACCACGTCGCCGACCTTCCACCGCCCGGTCACCGGGCTGCCGATCAGCCGGGCCGCCCGGGTGAGCACCACGGGTACGCCACGTGCCGCCGCCTCCCCGACGATCCGGTCGGCCACCCACTGCGACTGGATGTAGCCGTTGTAGAGGTGTGGCGGCGGAGTGTCCACGAAGACCTCCCGGCCGGCCCACTCGACGTCGGCGAGGTCGGTGACCTCCGCCGGCGACACGTAGTGCACGGGGACGGTTCCGGCGCTGCCCGACGTGGCCAGCCGCAGCACCTCGCGGGTGCCGCCGACGTTCGTCGGCCGGACCCGCCGGTAGGGCGGGAGGATGTTGACCACCGCGCCCAGGTGGTAGATCTCGTCGAGGTCGTCGGCCAGCGCCCCGAACGTGTCCGGGGCGAGGCCCAGGCGCGGCTGCGACAGGTTTCCGGGCAGCACCTCGATCCGGGCGTCGAACGCGTCGTCCCAGCGGCCGGCGGCGGCCAGCGCCTCCCGTACCCGGCGGCGGCCGTCCGCCGGGTCCAGCGAGCGGACCAGGCACACCACCGTGGCGGGCGTGTCGCGCAGCAGCCGTTCCAGCAGGGCGCTGCCCAGGTAGCCGGTGGCGCCGGTGAGCAGAACCCGCCGCGGCTCGGCCGCCCACCGCACCGGCTCCCGGCCGGTGATGTCGTCGTCGAGCACCGCCTCCCGGAGCACGTCGACGTGGCCACGGGGGTCGCGGGCGCGGTCGTCGGCGACGCCGCCGGCCTCGATCAGGGCCGCCAGGCGGGCCACGGTCGGCCCGGCGAACAACGCCTGCAACGGCAGCAGGGTCCGCCACTCGTCGTGGATCCGGTTGGCCGCGCGGGTGCCGAGCAGCGAGTGCAGGCCCAGTTCGACGAGGTTGTCGTCGCGGCCGACGTGCTCCAGCTGGAGCAGGTCGGCGAAGAGGGCGCTCAGCGCGGCCTCGGTCTCCGTCCCGGCGGCCGGCGCGGGGGTGACCGGCGCGGGGGCCGGGTCCGCCGCCCGGTCGGTGGACGGCCGCGCCGGGGCGGCGGCCTCCGGGATGTCGCCCAGGCGCGCCGGTTCGTCCCGCACGATCGCCGCGAGCACGTCGTGCACGCCCGCGACGAGTGCCGGTGCCCGGGCACCGTCAACGCGTCGACGGTCGTAGATGAGGTGCAGTGGCAGGTCGTCGCCCGGAAGCACCATCAGCACCAGCGGCGTGTGCGGGCGGGTGTGCAGCTGGAAGCCCTCCAGGCCCAACCCCTCCTCGCCGAGTGTGAACGGCGGCAGCGGCATGTTCTGGAAGCCGACGATGCTGTCGAACAGTTCGGTGCCGGCCGGTGCGCTGCTCCACCGCTGGATGTCGGCCAACCCGGTGGCCGCGTTGTCCCGGACCGCGATGATGTCGTCCTGGATGGCCCGCAGCCAGGGCACCACCTGGCGTTCCGGGCCCAGCGTGCTGCGTACCGGCACGGTGCCGACCAGGCAGCCGACCACCGACTCCGCGCCGGGCAGGTCAGCGGGACGGTGGGCGAAGGTGGTGCCGACGGCCACGTCGGTGCTGCCGGTGGCCCGCCCCAGCACCAGCGTCCACGCCCCCTGCACGAGCGTGTGCAGGGAGAGCCGGTGCCGCTGCGAGTATCCGCGCAGCTCGTCGGCGAGGTCACCGAGGGACCTGTCGACCCAGTCGAAGGCGGGGCCGTCGGCCGGGGCCGCGCCCCCGTCGAGGCGCAGCGGCGCGGGCTGGTAGCCGGCCAGGTAGCGGCGCCAGAACGGCCCCACGGCCTCCGGGTCCTGCCGCTTCCACCAGGCCACGTAGTCGCGGAAACGGCCCGGCGCCAGCAGCACCGGCTCCCGGCCGCGGACGTACGCCTTGTAGGCCGCGGTGAAGTCGGACATCATCAGGCCGATCGACCAGCCGTCCACCACCAGGTGCGACAGGCGCAGCGCGATCTGGAAGCGGTCGTCGGCCAGCAGGCACAGCCCGACCCGCATGATCGGTGGGGTCTCCAGGTCGAAACCGCGCCGACGCTCGTCGCGCAGCAGCTCCTCGAGGAGACGACGCTGCTCGGCGGCCGACAGGGTCCGCCAGTCGTGGGTTTCCCGGGGTAACGCCGCCCGGGCGTGCACGGCCTGCACCGGCTTGGCGATGCCGTCCCAGCGGAACGCGGTCCGCAGCGCCGGGTGGCGGTCCACCACCAGCTGCCAGGCCCGCCAGAACGCCTCCTGGTCCGGGCTGCCGGTGAGGGAGAGCACGGTCTGCTCGACGTAGAAGCCCTCGTTCGGCGCGTACAGGTGGTGGTAGAGCATGCCCTGCTGCATCGGGGTCAGCTCGTAGACGTCGTCCAGGTTGGTACGGCTCATGCCCGCCTCCGTAGCGGTGTCGGGCCGGCGATCGGGGCTAGCGTGCCGGCCAGGCGCGACAACAGCTCGTCCCGCGCGGTACGCAGGAAGAAGTGGTCGCCGGGGAACATCTCAAGGGCGAACGGGCCGGTGGTGCAGCCCGTCCAGGCGGTGAGCGCGTCGGGATCGACCCCGACGTCGCCGAACCCGCCGAACGCCGTGACCGGGCAGCTCACCGGCAGTCCGTGGTACGAGTAGTCGTCCACCACCGTGAAGTCGGCCCGCAACACCGGCAGCAGGATCTCCATCAGCGCGTCGTGTTCGAGCACCTCCGGCGGCGTACCGCCGAGGGAACGGATGTGTTCGCGGAACAGGTCGTCGGGCAGCGTCGACACGGGCGGTTCGACCCGGGGTACGCCGGGAGCCCGCATCGCCGCCACGAACAGGTGCTCGGCGACCAGCCCGTAGTAGTGCTCCAGCCGCCGGCACAGCTCGAAGGCGAGCAGCGATCCGTAGCTGTAGCCGAGCACCGCGAAGCGCTGCCCGGGCCGGGACAGCACCGCGCCCAGCAGTTCGGCGACCAGGGGCTCCAGCCGGTCCACCGGATCCTCGTGGAAACGCAGGCCGCGTCCGGGCAGTTCGAGCGCGTCGAGCGTGACGCCGGGCGGCAGGCTGTCGGCCCAGTCGGCGAACACCCGCGCCGAACCCCCGGCGTACGGGAGGCAGTAGAGCGTCAGCGCGTTCACCACGGCCGCTCACCGCCCGCACCGACCAGGATCGCGCCGATGGTCCGGAACTGGATGTTCGACGTGCCCTCGTAGATCTTGCCGACCTTGGCGTCCCGGTACAGCTTCTCCACCGGGTGGGCGGTGGTGAACCCGTTGCCGCCCAACGTCTCCACCGCCTGCGAGGCGGCGCGCTCGGCCACCTCCGACGCCAGGTACTTGGCCATCGCGCTGACCCGCAACCGGTCGGTGGGCGTGCCGTGGTGCAGCACCCGCACCGCGTCGTAGAGCAGGACCCGGGCCGCCTCCAGCTCCGCGGCGAGCCGGGCGAGGGGGAACAGCACCCCCTGGTACGCCACGATCGCCTCGCCGAACTGCTCGCGCCGCTGCGCGTAGGCGAGCGCCTCGTGCAGGGCCCCCCGGGCCAGACCGACGAGCTGCGCCGCGATGCCCAGCTTGCCGACGTTCAGCGTCTCCATCGCCAGCAGGTCGGCGGCGCCCACCCGGCCCAGCACGTTCTCCCGGCCCACCGGCACCCCGTCGAGTCGCACGTCGCAGGTGGAGCTGGCCCGGATGCCGAGCTTGGCCTTGGGCGGGCCGACGCTCAGCCCCGGCGAGTCGCGGTCCACCAGGAACGCGGTGAGCCCGCCGGACGCGCCGTCGACACGTGCGAACACCAGGAACAGGCCGGCCTCGGCGGCGCTTGTCGTCCAGCACTTGCGCCCGTGCAGGAGGTACCCCTGGCCGTTGGCCTCGGCGCGGGTGGTGAGCGCGAAGGCGTCGCTGCCGGCCTGCTCCTCGGAGATCGCGTACGCGCCGGCCAGGCCGGTCGCCAGCCGGGGCAGGTACCGGCGCTTCTGGTCACCGGTGCCGTGGCGCAGCACCGCGCTGGCCACCAGCGCGTTCTGCACGTCGACGAAGACGGCGACGGCCGGGTCGACGGCGGCCAGTTCCTCGATCGCGATGAGCACCGCGAGCAGGTCCTGACCGGCGCCGCCGTACGCACGGGGGATCTCGATGCCCATCAGGCCGGCCGGCACCAGTTTCTTCAGCAGCGTCGGGTCGAGGGCCGACGCGGCGTCCATCTCACCGACCAGGGGTCGCACCTCGGTCTCGGCGAAGTCGCGTACCGCGTCCCGCCAGGCGGTGTGCCGCTCGGACAACGCGGTGACCGGGCGGGCGATCGTCTCGGTGGTCGTCACAGCTCCTCCTCCATGTCGTTGAGCACCGCGGCCAGGTCGTCGGTGCCGAGGTCGGCCAGCGGGAAGTCGCCCGCCGACACCTGGCCCGACCCGAGGTCGCGGCTGTGCGCGGCGATGTCGCGCAGGGCGGTCTCGAAGGCGTCCGCGAGGCTCGGCAGCTCGACCGCCGGGTCGGTGCTGCTCCAGTGGATGTGCAGAGCGCCCGCGTAGTCGACGACGGTGAGCCGCACGGCCGCGCCGAGGCTGTCCCGCTCCCAGCGGGGCCAGGGCGCCGGGTTGCCCGGCGGCAGCAGTCGGGCCAACCGGGACCGCTCGCCGAAACGTTCCAGCACGTGCAGGGCGACGCGAGCCGGCCCGTACGCGCCGTCGGCGGCGGAGCGATTCCACTCCTTGACCGCCGGCAGCAGCGCGGCCAGGTCGTCGGTGCCCAGCGCGCCGGGGACCTCGGCGACGGACAGGATCGCGCCCACCGTGCGGGAGGCGTCCACAGTGCCGTCGTCGCGCCGGTCGCCGACCACCAGCAGCGGGCCGTCCAGGCCGGTACGCCGGGTGGCCAGGGTGAGTGCCGCCAGGGCGGTCTCGGTCAGGCTCAGCCGGTAGCCGCGCCGGGTCGCGTCGGTGAGCCGCTCGGTCTCGTCGGCGGTGAGCTGGCTGACGGCCTGGTGTGGGGTCCCCTCCGGCGCCGTGGCCGGGGCCACGACCGCGGCGCTGGCCTGCGGGGACTGCTCGGCCCACCTGGTGAACGGGTCGGTGGGCGGTGCCAGCACGACGCTGTCGCCGTTGCGCAGCTGCTGGGTGATGCTCAGGAACTCGGAGACCACGACCTCCCACGAGCCCGCGTCGACGACCAGCTCCGAGGCGAGCAGGGTGAGCACCCGGCCGTCGGCGCCGAGGTCGAACAGCGCGGCGGTGAAGACCGTGCCGCGCTCGACGTCGAGCTCCTCGCGCATCTCGTCGACCATCTGGGCGACCGCCTCGGCCCGTACCTCGGCCGGCAACGTGCCCAGCTCGATGACCGGCAGGTGGGCGGAGACCTCGTCGGCCGGCACGGCCGCCTGGCACCAGCCGTCGTCGCCGGTCGCCGCGAAGCGGGTCCGCAGTGCCGGGTGCCGGCCGATGATCTGGCGGACCGCCGCACGGGCGGCGTCGAGGCACAGCTCCGCCTCGACGTGGAGGTCGACCCGGTGGGCGCCGGCCGGCAGGCCGGGCGCGGCCACCGCGAGCAGGCGCCGCTGGAACGGCGTCACGCGGGTCGCCGCGACGTCACCGCCCGGAGCCGCCGCCACGGCGCCGCGCGCCTCCAGCCGCTCGGCGAGGTCCACGATGGACTGTGCTTCGAAGAGGTCCTGGAGCCGCAGGTCGATGCCCTGGTCGTTGACCTGCGTGATGATCCGGACGCCGATGATCGAGTCGCCGCCGAGCTGGAAGAAGTTCGCCCACGGGTCGACCTCGTCGACGCCGATGGCGTGCGCCGCGATCTGGCACAGCCGTACCGCCAGCGGGGTCAGCTCGCCCCGTTCCCGCTCGACCGCGACCACCCCGGGTTCGGGCAGGTTGTTGCGGTCGACCTTGCCGTTCGCGCTGAGCGGCAGGGCGTCCAGGACGGTGATGGTGCTGGGAATCATGTACGGCGGCAGCAGGGTCGCGGCATGCGCGCGCACCGCGTCGACGAGGTCCGGATCGCCGACGTGCTCCGGGCCGGCGACGATGTACGCGGCGAGCCGGCGGTGGTGGCGGTCGCCGGTGGCGATCGCCACGGCGGCATCCACGTCGGGGTGACCCACCAGGGCGTGTTCGATGTCGCCGAGTTCGATGCGGTAGCCGCCGATTTTGACTTGGTGGTCGTTGCGGCCGGCGAATTCGATGGTGCCGTTGGGGAGGCGGCGGCCGAGGTCGCCGGTGCGGTAGAGGCGTTGGCCGGTGGTGGGGTGGGTGATGAAGGCGGCGTGGGTTTTGTCGGGGTCGTTGTGGTAGCCGTTGGCGAGGCCGGTGCCGCCGATGTGGAGGTCGCCGGTGACCCAGGTGGGGCATTCTTGGTGGCGGTCGTTGAGGACGTGGAAGGTTTGGTTGGTCATGGGTCGGCCGTAGGGGATGGATTCCCAGGTGGGGTCGATGTGGTCGATGTCGTGGAGGATGGACCAGATGGCGGCTTCGGTGGCGCCGCCGAGGCTGGTGATTTTGGTGTGGGGTGCGGTGGTGGTGATGCGGTTGGGGAGGTCGGTGGGGATCCAGTCGCCGGAGAGGAGGACTTGGCGGAGGGTGGGTGTGGTGGTGTTGGTGGCTTCGAGGTGTTCGACGAGCATGGCCATGAGTGCGGGTACGGAGTTCCAGATGGTGATGTGGTGTTCTTCGATGAGGTGGTGCCAGCGGGCGGGGTCGCGGTTGGCGTGGGGTTCGGGCAGGACGAGGGTGGCGCCGGTGGCGAGGGCGCCGAAGATGTCCCAGACGGAGAGGTCGAAGCTGAGGGCGGAGAGGCCGAGGATGGCGTCGGTGGGGGTGAGGTGGTAGCGGGTGTTGATGTCGACGCAGGTGTTGACGGCGGCGCGGTGGCAGATGGCGACGCCTTTGGGTCGGCCGGTGGAGCCGGAGGTGTAGATGATGTAGGCGAGTTCGTCGGGTTGTACCTCGGCCGCGACGGCGGGCGGGTTGTGTGCCACCGCGGTGTCGTCGTCGGCGTCGACCACGACCACGGGTAGACCCGAGCCGGCGTCGTCGGTGTCGGCGCCGGCGCGGAGCAGCACCGCCGAGCAGGCCGCGTGCTCGATGACGAACCTCTGACGCTGCGCCGGCACCGACGGGTCCACCGGCACGTACGCGGCGCCCGCCAACCCGACGCCCAGCACCGCGATCACCTGTTCGACCGACTTGTCGATGACCACGGCGACGCGGTCGCCCCGGGTCACGCCGGTGTCGACGAGTTGGTGCGCGACGAACGACGCCCGGGTCAGCAACTGCCCGAAGGTCAGCCGTCGGCCCGAGGCCACCACGGCCAGCCCGTCCGGATCGGCGGTGGCGTGCTCGACGAGCCGGGTCCACAACAGCCCGGAGGGCACCGGCGCCTGGGTGGCGTTCACCTCGGCCACCAACTCGGCCAGCCCGGCGGGGGAGACCTCGGCCGAGCCGGTCCAGCCCGTGCCCGAGCCCAGGCGGCGCAACACGTCGACGAAGCCGCCGAACATCTGCTCCACCAACCCGTCCGGGAACAGCTCGTCCACGCTGGGCCAACCGACCACGAGACCGGCCTCCACCTCCAGCGCCGCGGCGTCGATCCACACCTGCGGAGTCTGGATCACCTGGTGTTCGAGCTGCCCCAGCCAGTCCACCATCGACGACTCGTTGGCCTCGCTCTCGTTGACCAGGGTGCTGGTGAACACCGCCGGCATCATGGCGGCGTCGGTGCCGCCACGCTGACGGGCCAGCTCGCGGAGGATGTCGACGCCGTTGACGTAGCGGTACTCCAGGTCCTCCCAGTTCTGCTCCTGCAACCGGCGGGCCACCCCGAGGATCGAGTCGTCCTCGACCAGGTCGACCGGCAGCAGCGTGAAGGACGCGAACCCGCCGACCAGGTGCTCCGCGTCGGGGTGCACGGGCAGCCGGATGTTCGTGGTCACGTTGAGCGTGAAGCGGCCCGACCGGGTCCACCCGCCCAGCACGCAGGCGTACGCGGCCAGCAGCACCGCCGACGGAGTGACGCCGTGCGCGGCGGCCTCCCGCTTGATGGCGTCCCACTCCGTCGCCGGGATCAGCGCGCTGCGGGGTACGAACTTCGGCTCCCGCACCAGCTCCGGTGAGGTGGCCAACGGCAGCTCCGGCGGCGAGGGCAGGGTGGCCACCCGATCCCGCCAGTAGTCCATGGATCGGCGGTAGAGCGAGGTCTCCTTGAGCTTCTCCGCGGCCAGCCGGTAGTCGCGGAACGAGATGCCCAGCTCGGGCAGCTCCTCGGCCGGCCGCTCGTAGTAGGCGCGCCAGTCCGCGAGCAGGATCCGGACGCTGCCCATGTCGGCCATCATCAGCTCGAAGCTGAGGAACAGTCGGGTACGCCCGCCGGGCAGGTGCACCACCCGGATCTCGAACAGCGGCCACGCGTCCTCGGGTCGCATCTCGTGCGACATCGCCTCGCGCATCTCGGCGAGCCGGCCCTCGACCACCTCCGGCGTCTCGTCGCGCAGGTCGACAACGGGGAAGTCGTACCGGGTGACCTCGGGCAGCACCCGCTGGTGACCGTCGCGGGTGAACACGGCCCGCAGCATCGCGTGCCGGGCCAGCACCCGGTTCCACGCCTGGTTGAGCCGCTCGACGTCCAGGTCGTCCCGGTCCACCTCCCAGTACATGTGCGCGCCGACGTTGCCCATGCTGAAGTTGCCCATCCGGCCGATCCACTGGGCCTGCTGGATCTCGCTGAGCCCGAACGGCTCGTGCAGGTGCTCCCAATCCGGCACGGCCACCGGCATCTCGTCGTCGGCCGCCGGCGCCGGCTCGGCGGTGGTCGGCGCGGCCTCGGGCAGCAGCTCCGCGACCACCTCGG
The DNA here is from genome assembly GCF_043197345.1 of Micromonospora sp. NPDC049175. Classification (NCBI taxonomy): domain Bacteria; kingdom Bacillati; phylum Actinomycetota; class Actinomycetes; order Micromonosporales; family Micromonosporaceae; genus Micromonospora; species Micromonospora sp. NPDC049175. The sequence continues at coordinate 206,563 of NZ_JBICSY010000004.1, forward strand.
CGAGGGCGGCCACCGTGGACGCCTTGACCAGGCGGCGCAGCGGCACCTGCACGCCCAGGTCCTGCTGGATCCGGCTGACCACCTTCGTGGCGAGCAGCGAGTGGCCGCCCAGCTCGATGAAGATGTCGTCGACGCCGATCGGTGCCACGCCGAGCAGGTCCTGCCAGATGAGCGCGATGCGCCGTTCGACGTCGGTCCGTGGCGCCAGGTAGACGGTGGTCAGCGCCGGGCGGGTGTCGGCCTCGCCGAAGTCGATGTCGTCCGGCTCCTCGACCACGACGCCCGGTGCGGTGCTGCCGGTGGCGGTGGGCGCCTCCACGAAATAGCGCCGGCGCTCGAAGGGGTAGGTCGGAAGGGCCACCCGGCGACGCCGGGCACCGTCGTGCACGCCGTCCCAGTCGACCTCCACGCCGCCCAGCCAGAGCCGACCGACAGCCTCCAGGGCCGCCGCCTCGTCGGAGCCGTCGGCGTCCGGCGCGCGCATGGTGGGCACCGCGACCACGCCGCGCGCCTCGGGCGCCAACCGGGCGAGAGTGCACAGGGTGGTGCCGGGGCCGACCTCCACCAGGACGCCGATGCCCTGCTCGTGCAGGCGGGTCATCCCGTCGGCGAAGCGGACCGGCTCGCGGAGTTGACCGCTCCAGTACTCCGGGCTGACGGCCTCCGTCCCGGTCAGCCAGGTGCCGGTGCGTCCCGAGAGGATCGGCGCGGTGGGCGCCGAGGGCGACGCGGCGGCCACGGCGGCGGCGAACGGGCCGACGACCGTGTCCATCATCCGGGAGTGGAACGCGTGCGAGGTGTGCAGCATCCGGTGCCCGACACCGTCGGCCTCCAGCACCGCCGCGAATGCCTGGACGTCCTCGACGGTGCCTGCGACCACGCAGACCTCGGGCGCGTTGTACGCCGCGATGTCCAGGCCCACCGGCAGTCGTGCCACAAGCGCCTCGGCGGGCAGCGCCACCGACAGCATCGCGCCGGTCGGCTGGGCGCCCATGAGCCGTCCGCGCTCGGCGACCAGCCGGACCGCCTCCTCCGGCTCGAACACGCCGGCCAGAGCGGCGGCGGTGAACTCGCCGACGCTGTGCCCGATCGTCGCGTCGCGGCGCACCCCCCACGAGGTGAGCAGGCGGGCCATGGCGTACTCGACGGTGAACAGCGCCGGCTGGGCGACCGCCGTGTCCGCCAGTCGGGCCCGGGCGGCCCGGTCGGCCGGGTCCGCGGCCACCAGCAGGTCGCGCAGGTCGACGCCGAGCGTCGACGTCAGCGCCTCGGCGCAGCGGTCCACCTCGGCGCGGAACACCGGCTCGGTGCGGTACAGCCCGGCGCCCATGCCCGGGTACTGGCTGCCCTGCCCGGGGAAGAGCCACGCCACCTCGGGCTCCTCGGTGGGCGCCCGGCCGGAGAGGGTCCGCGGACCGGTGCCGCTGCCGAGCGCGCCGGCGGCGGTACGGACGTCGTCGACCACGACGGCCCGCCGGTGCGGGAAGTGGGTGCGCCCGGTCTGCAACGTCCAGGCCGCGTCGGCGATGTCGAGCAGTTCCGGCGCGTCGTCGGGCGCGTCGGCGTCGGCGAAGGCGGTGGCCAGCCGGTCGGTCGCCGTGTCCAGCGCGGCGGCGCTGCGTGCGGACACCACGATCAGGTGGCGGTCGCGGCGCGCGCCGGACAGCTCGCGGGCCGGCGGCTCCTCCAGGATGGCGTGCACGTTTGTGCCACCGAACCCGAAGGAACTCACGCCGATGCGCCGCGGATCGCCGTTGGCCTTCCACGGCTGGAGCTCCGCGTTGACCCGGAACGGCGTCGCCGCGAAGTCGATCTCCGGGTTGGGCGCGGTGTAGTTGACGTTCGGCACCAGCTCGCCGTGCTTGAGCTGGAGCACCGCCTTGATCAGCGAGGCGATGCCGGCGGCGCTGTCCAGGTGCCCGATGTTGCTCTTCACCGAGCTGACCGCGCAGTAGCCGCGCCGGTCGGTGTGCCGCTGGAAGACCTTCGTCAGCGCGGCGATCTCGATCGGGTCGCCGAGCGCGGTGCCGGTGCCGTGCGCCTCGATCGCCTTGATGCTCTCCGGGTGCACCCCGGCCAGCCCGATCGCGGCCGACACCACCCGCGCCTGACCCTGGATGCTCGGCGCGGTGTAGCCGACCTTGGCGGCGCCGTCGTTGTTCGCCGCGGTGGCCCGGATGACCGCGTCGATCCGGTCGCCGTCGGCGAGTGCGTCGTCGAGGCGGCGCAGCACCACCACGCCGGCGCCGCTGCCGCTGACCGTGCCCCGGGCCTGCGCGTCGAACGGGCGGCAGTGCCCGTCCGGCGAGAGGATCATGCCCTCCTGGTAGAGGTAGCCGCGGGTCTGTGGGAACCGCACGGTCACGCCGCCGGCCAGCGCCAGGTCGCACTCGTCGGCCAGCAGCGCCTGACAGGCCTGGTGCACGGCGAGGAGCGAGGTGGAGCAGGCGCTCTGCACGCAGACCGCCGGGCCGTCCAGGTCGAGCTTGTAGCTCAGCCGGCTGGCCAGGTAGTCCTTGTCGTTGGCCACCAGCAGCTCCAGGCCGTCGGCGGAGGCGTCCAGGCCGCGACCGGGCAGCAGGTGGGCCAGCAGGTACGACGACAGGCTGGCGCCCGCGTACACGCCGATCGAGCCGGGGTACGACGCCGGGGTGTGCCCGGCGTCCTCCAGCGCCTCCCACGCGCACTCCAGGAAGATGCGGTGCTGCGGGTCGAGCAGCGCCGCCTCCCGGGCGCTGTATCCGAAGAACCGGGCGTCGAAGAGTTCGGCGTCCTCCAGGGCGCCCCACGCCTTGACGAAGCGGGGGTCGGAAATCAGTTCCGGGGAGACGCCGGCGGCGAGTAGCTCCTCGTCGGTGAAGTGGCGGATCGACTCGGTGCCCGCGCGCAGGTTGTGCCAGAAGCGGGTGACGTCGGGAGCCCCCGGGAATCGGCCGGCCAGGCCGACCACGGCGATGTCGACGGTGTCGGTGCTCATGCCCTTGTCTCCTCTTCCTGTCCGGACCGGGCGACGCGTCGCCGGGCTCGACGGTTGCGTTGGCCGCGGGCGAAGGCCGCGTCCAGGTCCGCGTCGCGGTCGTCGGTGCCGGTGAGGACCCCCGCCAGGCGCCGCACGCTTGTGTGTTCGAACAGCAACGTGAGCGGGAAGTCGCGCCCGAGGGCGGTCCGCAGCTCACGGTGCAGTCGCAGGATCAGCACGGAATCGAGCCCCAGCTCGAAGAAGTTGGACCGCACGCACACCTGCGGCATGCCCAGGACCTGGCCGAGCTGCGTGGCCACGGTCCGCTCCACCGGGGTACGCGGTGGCGTGTGGTCGGTCGCCACGACCCCGGGTTCGGGCAGGTGGGCGCGGTCGACCTTGCCGTTGGGGGTGAGCGGCAGGGTGTCCAGGACGGTGATGGTGCTGGGCAGCATGTACGACGGCAGCAGGCCGCTCGCGTGCTCCCGGACGGCGGCCCCGAGGTCCCCGTCGTGCTCTCCGGGGTGTGGCAGGACGTACGCGGCCAGGCGGCGGTGGTGCCGATCTCCCGTGGTGGTCGCGATGGCCGTGCGCACCGCCGGGTGGCTGGCGAGGGCGTGTTCGATGTCGCCGAGTTCGATGCGGTAGCCGCCGATTTTGACTTGGTGGTCGTTGCGGCCGGCGAATTCGATGGTGCCGTTGGGGAGGCGGCGGCCGAGGTCGCCGGTGCGGTAGAGGCGTTGGCCGGTGGTGGGGTGGGTGATGAAGGCGGCGTGGGTTTTGTCGGGGTCGTTGTGGTAGCCGTTGGCGAGGCCGGTGCCGCCGATGTGGAGGTCGCCGGTGACCCAGGTGGGGCATTCTTGGTGGCGGTCGTTGAGGACGTGGAAGGTTTGGTTGGTCATGGGTCGGCCGTAGGGGATGGATTCCCAGGTGGGGTCGATGTGGTCGATGTCGTGGAGGATGGACCAGATGGCGGCTTCGGTGGCGCCGCCGAGGCTGGTGATTTTGGTGTGGGGTGCGGTGGTGGTGATGCGGTTGGGGAGGTCGGTGGGGATCCAGTCGCCGGAGAGGAGGACTTGGCGGAGGGTGGGTGTGGTGGTGTTGGTGGCTTCGAGGTGTTCGACGAGCATGGCCATGAGTGCGGGTACGGAGTTCCAGATGGTGATGTGGTGTTCTTCGATGAGGTGGTGCCAGCGGGCGGGGTCGCGGTTGGCGTGGGGTTCGGGCAGGACGAGGGTGGCGCCGGTGGCGAGGGCGCCGAAGATGTCCCAGACGGAGAGGTCGAAGCTGAGGGCGGAGAGGCCGAGGATGGCGTCGGTGGGGGTGAGGTGGTAGCGGGTGTTGATGTCGACGCAGGTGTTGACGGCGGCGCGGTGGCAGATGGCGACGCCTTTGGGTCGGCCGGTGGAGCCGGAGGTGTAGATGATGTAGGCGAGTTCGTCGGGTTGTACCTCGGCCGCGACGGCGGGCGGGTTGTGTGCCACCGCGGTGTCGTCGTCGGCGTCGACCACGACCACGGGTAGACCCGAGCCGGCGTCGTCGGTGTCGGCGCCGGCGCGGAGCAGCACCGCCGAGCAGGCCGCGTGCTCGATGACGAACCTCTGACGCTGCGCCGGCACCGACGGGTCCACCGGCACGTACGCGGCGCCCGCCAACCCGACGCCCAGCACCGCGATCACCTGTTCGACCGACTTGTCGATGACCACGGCGACGCGGTCGCCCCGGGTCACGCCGGTGTCGACGAGTTGGTGCGCGACGAACGACGCCCGGGTGAGCAACTGTCCGAAGGTCAGCCGTCGGCCCGAGGCCACCACGGCCAGCCCGTCGGGATCGGCGGTGGCGTGCTCGACGAGCCGGGTCCACAGCAGACCGGAGGGCACCGGCGCCTGGGTGGCGTTCACCTCGGCCACCAACTCGGCCAGCCCCGCCGGCTGCACCTCCGCCGGAGCGGTCCAGCCCGCACCGGAGCCCAGGCGGCGCAACACGTCGACGAAGCCGCCGAACATCTGCTCCACCAACCCGTCCGGGAACAGCTCGTCCACGGCGTCCCAGCTCACCAGGGCCGCGCCGTCCTCCTCCCGGACCTGGTGGTCGATCCAGATCTGCGGAGTCTGCGACACCGAGAAGGCGGTGTCGCCCAGCCACCGGGTGTGGATCTCGCCGTTGTCCCGGCCGCTTGTGAACACGACAGGCACCGGCAGCGCGGCCCCGCGCCGGCGGGCCTGCTCGCGCAGCACCTGGACACCGCTGAAGTGCCGGTGCTCCAGGTCGCGCCACAGTTGGCGCTGAATCCGGATGGCCAACTCGGCGAGGCCCGGCCCGCCGCCCAGGTCGATCTCCAGCAGGGTGATCGACGTGAAGTCACCGACCACCGCGTCCACGTCGGGGTGCAGCGGCAGCCGGTTGAACAGGGTCGTGGCCACGCAGAACCGCGAGGTACGGCTCCACCGGCCGAGCGCCGACGCGTACGCGGCGAGCAGCACGGCCGACGGGGTGATGCCGTGCGCCGCGGCGTCCCGCTTGATCCGCGACCAGGTCCCGGCGTCGATCCGGTGCTCGTGGCGGTGGAAACGGGACCGGCGCAGCTCCGCCGCGCTCGGCGCGAGGGGCAGGTCGGGCCCGCCGGGGAGGGTGTCCAGTCGGTCCAACCAGTAGGCCCGGGAGCGGGCGTACTCCGGACCCGCCTCCATCGCCCGCGCGGCGAGCAGGTAGTCGCGGAAGGACACCCCGATCTCGGGCAGCGTGGCGCCCGGGTCGAGGTAGAGCCGACGCCACTCGTCGAAGAGCACCTGCACGCTGCGGACGTCGCCCACCAGCAGGTCGAAACCGATGTGCACCCTGGTGTGCCCGAGCGGGAGCCGGCTGATCCGGACGTCCAGCATCGGCCCGGTGTCCAGGGGCAACACCTGGTGCGACATCTCCGCGCGTACCGCGGCGAGGGCCTCGTCGGCCTCGTCCAGCGAGGCGTCGCACAGGTCGATCTCCCGCACTGGCACGGTGCCGGGCGCCGCGAGGATCCGCTGCGTGCCGTCGGAGCCGATGACCGCGCGCAGCATCTCGTGCCGCTCGACGAGCGCGCCCAGGGCCCGTACCAGGCGCGGCACGTCCAGCGACGCGGAGTCCAGCTCGGTGTACCAGTAGGTGGAGACACCGCCGAGGCGCGCGGCGCCGCTGCGGCCCACCAGGTAGGCGTGTTGCAGATCGGTGAGCGGGAACGGTTCGCCCCGGCGGGCCGGGTCGGCGACCAGCGCCGGCAGGGCCGTGGCCTCGGCCGGGTCGTCGGCCCGCGGGGCGGCGAGCCGCGCGGTCACCAGGCGGGCCAACTGGTCCACTGTGGCGTCGGCGAACTCCTCCAACGGCAACCGCACGGCGAGGTCGCGTTCGAGGGCGCTCTGCACCTGAAGTGCCCGCAGCGAGTCCAGGCCCAACAGGGTGAGTGGGATGTCCGGGGTGATGGCGGCGGCGTCGACGCCCGGGGTGGCGGCGAGCCGCCGGCAGATCTCGGCGCAGACCACAGGTTCCCGCATCACCTCGGGCAGTGCGTCGAGCAGGTCCCGCACCTGGGTCGCGCCGGCGGTGTGGCTGCCCGCACCGGCCGCGACCGGCCCGGTGTCGGCCCGGCACGTCCCGTTGTCGGACCCTCCGACCGGTGCGTCCGGGTTGGACCTGTCGTCGGCCGGCGTCGGGAGGGTCGGCGTCGAGGTCGGCTCGTCGGCAACCCACCTGGTGAGTTCGGTCAGGCTGCCCTCGGCGTATCCCTGCTTCGCCGCGTGTCGCTGCACCTTGCCGCTGGAGGTCCGCGGCAGCGTGCCGGCGCGTACCAGCACCACGGCGTGCACGGCCACCTCGAACTCGGCCGTCACCGCCTGCCGGATCGCCGTCACGATGGCGTCCACGTCCGGCTCGGTGGCTTCGCGGCGTACCTCGGCGACGACGAGCAACTGCTCTCCGGCCGGGGTCTCCAGCCCGGCCGCGGCGGCCAGGCCGGAGCGCAGCGCCGGGTGGCTGGTCACCGCGCACCGCTCGACGTCCTGCGGGTAGAGGTTGCGACCCCGTACGATGATCATGTCCTTGATCCGGCCGGTCACGTAGAGCTCGCCGTCGTGGACGAACCCCAGGTCGCCGGTCCGCAGGAACGGCCCCTCGCCGGTGGTGACCCGCGCCTGGAACGTCTCGCGGGTCTGCTCGGGCCGCCGCCAGTAGCCCTGGGCGACGCTCGGCCCACTCACCCAGATCTCGCCGACCTCGCCGGCCGGCAGCAACCGGCGGTCCGGCCCGTCGACCACGACCACCGACTGTGCCGGGTCGATGCCGGGCCCGACACTGACCAGCCGGCGGCGGTCCGTCCCGTCGGCCGTCGGGGTGATCTCCCCGCGCTCCAGCGCGCTGGCGCTCACGTCCAGCTCGGCCGGCGCGGTTCGGGTGATGGTCACGGCGAGCGTCGACTCGGCCAGCCCGTACCCGGAGCGGAACGCCTCGGGGCGGAAGCCGCAGCCGGCGAACGTGGCGGCGAAGCGCCGCAGTGTGTCGACCCGGGTCGGCTCGGCGCCGAGCACCGCGCTCGTCCAGGTCGACAGGTCCAACCCGGCCCGCCGCTGCTCGTCGATCCGGTCGGTACAGAGGTTGTAGGCGAAGTCGGGGGCGTACGACGTGGTCCCGCCGTAGCGGGAGATGGCCTGCAACCACTGGAACGGGTCGAGCGCGAACGTCGCGGGCGCCAGCAGCACCGCCTCGAACCCGCCGTGGATGGGTTGCAGCACGCCCGCGATCAGACCCATGTCGTGGTACGGCGGCAGCCAGCTGACCATCCGGTCACCCGGGTGGTAGCCGACGGCGTCGTGCAGCGTGCTCGCGTTGCGCAGCAGGTTGCCGTGGCTCACCATCACGCCGCGCGGGTCGCCGGTGGTGCCGGAGGTGTACTGGAGGAAGGCCAGCGAGTCGCCGTCGATCCGCGGTGGGCGCCAGTCGGCGTCGTCGTCGGCGACGGTGGCGGTGTCCAACCAGTCGAAGCCGACAAGTTCCTCCGCCTGGGCGAAACGGGCGCTGGCGGCGGCGCTGATCCGGTCGGTGGTCAGCGCCAGAGCGGGGGCGGAGTCGCGGACCAGGCCGCGGATGCGTTCCAGTCGGCGGGTGAAGTTGGGCGGGTAGGCCGTCACGGCGACCACACCGGCGTAGAGACAGCCGAAGAAACAGGCGATGTACTCCAGCGACGGCGGGTGCAGGATCAGCACCCGGTCGCCGGGTGCGGCGTGCTGGCGTACCCGGGCGGCGATCGCCCTGGCGCGCTGGTCCAGGGCCGCGAAGGTCAGACTCTCCCGTTCCCGGCCGTCGCGGTCGAGAAAGAGGTAGGCCCGCCGGTCCGGCTGCTCCCGAGCGCGGATCCGGAGGAGGTCGACGACGGTGTGCGTGGACTCGGAGGCATGCGTGCGCATGAAATCCCACCTTCTGTGCGCTGGCGTTTAGCGACCGGGCTCTGTGGAAATGTTGGTCAGACCGCAACAGCTTTGAAATGCCCGGGCGGGGTGTCATCTCGGCTAGGACCGGGGTAGTCAGGTGGCTACGTCCACCGGCCTGGCACGCCGGTGACCCGCACAGACACCGGCCCGTGGCTGGTGGGAAGCCACGGGCCGGTGAGTCCTGCGCGCTGTCGAATCAGCGGCGGGAGGGGGAAGGGATCAGCGGCGGGAGCGGGAAACCCTCCCGCGCAGCGCGAGGTACGCGAGGGTGTGCGCCAGGATGCCCACTGCCACGATGGCGATGAACCCCTGCAGCAGCGGGGTCGCCGACCACCCCTCGGTGATCAGGGACCGCAGCGCGCCGTAGACGTAGGTCAGCGGGTTGACCCCGGCCACCGCGTCCATCCACCCGGTCATCTCCTCGCGGGGCACGATGGTCGTGGAGAGGAAGACGAACGGGAAGAACAGCAGGAAGGTCTGGGCGGTCACCGTCGGGTTGGCGGTGCGCAGCGCCACCGCGTAGAGGATGCCGACGTACGCCAGGGACCAGGCGAGCGCCACCCCGATGAACGCCAGCATGCCCAGCACGCCGGTGGTGAACTCGACGCCGACGATCGCACCCATGATCAGCACCGGCACGGTGAGCGCGGCCACGATGGCGAGATCGGCGACCATCATGCCGAGCAGCAGCGCCAGCCGGTTGACGGGGGAGAGCAGCAGCCGGTCGAAGTAGCCGTTCATGATGTCGGTGACGACCGACGGCGCGCGGGTCACCCCGGTCACCGCGATGACGATCGACACCGGGAGCTGGAAGGCCCGGAACTCGTCGATCCCGGCCTGACCGAAGATGCTCTCCAGCGAGCCGATGAAGATCGCGAAGAAGAACACCGGCACGAAGATCGGCGGAAACAGCGTCTCCGGTTCGCGGCGGGCCTGCCGCAGCGAACGGCCGGCGATGTGGATCACGTCGCGGACGAAGCCGGCGCGCCGGGCGAGGTTCGGCCTGGGCGTGGGCACCTGCGTCCGGGTGGCGGGCAGGGCGTCGGGCATGGTGGTCATCGGGGTGCCCCTCCTGCGGTGGCGAGCTCCGCGTCGGCCTGGTCGCCGGCCAACCGCTGACCGGTGACCGAGAGGAAGACGTCGTCGAGGGTGGGCCGGCGCAGCGTCAGGCTCTGCACCGGCACGCCGGCGTTGGCCAGCGCCACGGCGACCGGCGTGACGGCGGTCGGCCCGTCGCCCACCCGCGCGGTGATCTCGGGGCCGATGACGTCGACGCCCTCGACCTCCGGCAGTGCGCGCAGCGCCGTGGCGGCCGACTCGGCGTCGCCGTCGACCCGGGCCACCACCATGTCGGCGCCGATGCGCCGCTTGAGCGCGTCCGGGGTGTCCTCGGCGACCAGCCGGCCGTCGGAGATGATGCCGACCCGCTCGGCGAGCTCGTCGGCCTCCTCCAGGTACTGGGTGGTGAGGAAGACGGTGGTGCCGCTCTCGGAGTTGAGTCGGCGTACCTCGTCCCAGAGGGCGAACCGGCTGACCGGGTCGAGGCCGGTGGTCGGCTCGTCCAGGAAAAGCACGCTGGGGTTGTGGATCAGGGCCAGCGCGAGGTCGAGGCGACGCCGCATGCCGCCGGAGTACGAGCCGGCCGGGCGCCCGATGGCATCGCCGAGCTCGATCAGGTCCTGCAACTCGCTGATCCGGCGGTCGATGTCCGAGCTGCGCAGGCCGTACAGCCGGCCCTGCAACTCCAGGTGCTCGAGGCCGGTCTGCCGGTCGTCGATGGCGGTCGCCTGGAGGGCGGCGCCGATCGACAGGTGCACGCCGACCGGGTCGGTCGCGACGTCGTGCCCGGCCACCGTGGCGGAACCGCCGGACGGGGTGAGTAGCGCGCAGAGCATGCGGACGGTGGTGGACTTACCGGCTCCGTTGGGGCCCAGGAACCCGTAGATCTCACCTGTTGGCACGCACAGGTCGACGCCGTCGACCGCCCAGTGCGCGCCGAATCGCCTGCGCAGGCCGGTCGCGATGATTGCGGGAGCAACTAGTCCTCCACCTGGTGGAGGTGAGACAGCCGTTCTTGGGTCCATACTGGTCTCCTCGGGCCGATATACTCAGGAGTCTCCGAGACAGTGCGTCTGGTGTCAATACATTGTGTCTCGGTAGTGCGCCGAGTCGGGACGGTTTTGGAGGCAGCTGTGGCGGAGGACTGGCGTGACACCATCGAGACCCACAAGGCTCGATACCGCGAACGGATCATCGACGCGGCGATCGAACTGGTGGCCGAGGAGGGCGTCGCCAAGGCGTCGATGGCCGCGTTGGCCCAGCGGGCCGGGATCGGCCGAGCGACGGTCTACAAGTACTTCCCCGACGTCGAGCACGCGTTGCTCGCCCACGTCGAGCGGGAGGTCGACGACTGCCAGTCGGCCCTGCTGGCGGTCCGCGCACGCGAGGAGGACCCGGTCGAGCGCCTGCGCGGCTGCATCGAGGCGCTGCTCGGCTACTTCGCGAGCCAGCGACACCGGTTGAGCTGGGTGACGCTGGAGCAGGCGGATCTCTCGTCGGCGGCGGTCTCCCGCCTCCGTACGTTGATGACCAATCTGCCGCAGGCCTTCGTCGAGACGATCTCGGCCGGCATCGACACCGGCGGCCTGCGCGGCGATCTGCGGCCGGACGTGCACGGGCTGCTCATCTTCAAGATGGTGGTCAGCCTGCACGACTACCTCGTCTCCGGCGCGCTGACCCAGCAGGACGCGGCGCAGACGGTGTGGCAGTTGATCAGCGAGGGCGTGCTTCCCCGGGAGGCCGGCCACCTCACCCCGGTGGCCAGCGCCTCGTCGGTCTGAGCGCGAGCGGGGCCGGCCCCGGGTACACCGGGCTCCGGCCCCGCCGCTTGCGACGCCTCAGACCTCTTCGAGCAGGCCCTGCTTGATGGCGACCGCGGCGGCGAGGGTGCGGTTGGAGCAGTTCAGCTTGGCCAGGATGTTGGCCACCAGCCGCTTGACGCCGTGTTGCGAGATCAGCATCCGGCGGGCGATCTGCTTGTTGCTCAGGCCCTCGGCGAGCAGGATCAGCGTCTCGCGCTCCCGTGGCGTCAGCTTGGTGCAGTCGGCGCGGACCTGCGGCGCGGTGCCGCGAGCGCGCTCCAGCAGCCGGTTGGCCAGCATCGCCGGCATCGGGATCTCCCCGCTGTCGATCCGGCTCAGCGCCTGTGCCAGCACGTCCTCGGTGACGTCGTCCTGGATCAGGAAGCCGTTGCTCGGAAAGCGGGTGACCGCGTCGAGGCTCTCGCAGCGGCGCCCCAGCAGCAGCAGGATCTTCGCGCCCTGGCTGAACGCCGCGTCGGCGACCCGGTAGGGCCCCGTCGCCGCGAGGTCCTCGCAGGCCAGCACCAGGATGTCGTACGGCCGGCCACACGGTACGTGATCGGGATAGGCGGCGACGAAGGTGTTCACCTCGGTCACCGAGTCGAGTGAGCTGAGCATGTCGCTGAGGCCGCGACGCGCCAACTCGTTGTCGGCGAAGACGAGGACGCTGAATCCGCCTCGGCCTTCTGTGAACGGGTTCCCAAATCGTTCCACGTCGATCAACTCTCCCCCGGTTGGCCCCGTGACAAACGAAGTGTAGAGCCCGTGACAAAGTGTCGCGAGTGCCACGCGAGATCAAGATTGCAGAAACGAAAGTCTATGTCCCCTGATCACAGCATCAGCGCATGTCGGTCGCGGTCGGAGCCAACCGGCCACATTGCTCAACCGAAAGTGGGATGGGCCGAACGGTGATCGACCATTATCGACGGTTTCGTCGCCACTGATCGACGGCCAGCACCGCCACCAGCAACGGCACCACGACCCACAACTGCGCCGTCGTGTAGTGCCGGAGTTCGCCCGGAACGTCCACACCCCGGATCTCCGCCTCCAGCGCGCCGGGACGGATCAGCGTGAGCGCGTGCACCGACAGCGGTACGTAGTTGACGGCCAGACCGATCAGCCACCACCCCACCACCGTGCGCAGGCCGCCGCCGGAGGACACCGAGAGGACGCCGAGCGCGCCCGCACCGACGACGCCCAGCAGGAACTCCGCGAGGATGACCCACCGTCGCCACTGGACCCCGGCGGATCCCCACATGTCGATGGCGGCCAGGCGACGCACGTCCAGTCCGAGAACCATGCCCGGCATGCTGTCACGGGCCGGTCCCGGCCCGCCATCACTTCCCGAGGACACGGCGCTGCCTACTCCTGCAGCCGGACGTCCGGAGCGGTCAGGGCCCGGACCAGGCTGCGGGGACGCATGTCCGTCCAGTGCGTCTCGATGTGCCGCAGACACTCCGCCCGACCCGCGGGCCCCAGCGTCACGCTCCACCCGGCCGGCACGTCCGCGAACGCCGGCCACAGCGAATACTGGCCCTCCTCGTTGACCAGGGACAGGAAGGTGCCCTCGTCGTCCTCGAACGGGTTCGTCATCGTCAGCTCCTCACCAGGGGTTCGGCCCGTACGGCGGCGACCCGCCGCTCCGGATGGTCGACAAGCAGTTGCAGGGCCCGCACCATGGCTGCCACCAGCCGCTCCACCTCCGCGCGCGGCAGCAGATCGGGCCGGTGGGTGACCCGGAAGGCGATCCGCTCGTACGGCAGCACGGCCAGCCCGAAGGTGAAGTGCGGGGTGTCGTGGCCGGTGGCGCCGCTCATCCGCAGGCCGCCGTTGGCCTCGGTCAGCGCCTCCATGTCGAGCGGGAAGTTCTCGAAGACGACCGCGCTGTCGAACAGCTCGCCCACCCCGGCGGCGCGCTGGATCTCACCGAGACTGAGGTACTGGAAACCGCTCAGGTGGGACTGCTCGTCCTGGACCCGGGCCAGCAGCCCGGCGAGGTCCTCGTCGGCGCGCAGCCGGACCCGGACCGGGAGCGTGTTGATGAACAAGCCCACCATCTTCTCCACACCCGGCAGCTCGGGTGGCCGGCCCGCCACGGTCATGCCGAACACCACGTCGTCACGGCCCAGCGCGTCGGCGAGGGTGAGCGCCCAGGCCGTCTGGACGAAGGTGTTGACGGTGAGCCCACCGGCCCGCGCCTGCGCGCGCAGGGCCGTGCTGAGCGGCTCCGACAACTCCGAGATCACGTGCTCCGGAAGCACCGCCTCCTTCTCCGGCGCCGGCTCGGCCAGGATGGTCGGCCCGGGCAGGTCGTCGAGGACGTCCCGCCAGGCGATGCGAGCCGCCGTCCGGTCCTGGCGGGCGATCCAGGCCAGGTAGTCGCGGTACGGGGGCGGCGGCGCCAGCGCCGTCCCGCGTACCTCCGCGTGGTAGAGCGCCAGCAGGTCGGTGATGAGCAGCGGCGTCGACCAGCCGTCCAGGAGGATGTGGTGCGCGCCGATCACCAGGGCGTGCCGCTCGGCGGCCAGCCGGACCAGCAGCAGCCGCACCATCGGCGGCTGCGTGGGCTGGAAGCGGGCCGCCCGGTACGCGTCGACCAGATCCGCCAGCCGGCTCTCCTGCTCCGCCGGGGCGAACTGGCTCAGGTCGATCTCCCGCCACGGCATCCGGGTCGTCTCGCCGATCACCTGCACCGGCACCGGCAGCCCCTCGTGCAGGAACGCGGCACCGAGGTGCGGATGCCGGCGCAGCAACCCGTCGCCGGCCCGGCGCAGCGCCGCCCCGTCCAGCGGGCCGTCCAGGTGCAGGGTGAACTGCACGACGTAGACGCCGCGGGCCTCGTCGGCGGAGACCGCGTGGAAGAGCAGGCCCTCCTGCAACGGCGCGAGCGGCAGCACCTCGCTGGGGCTGGGGACCTCGGCGGTGATCGCGTCCACCTCGTGCTGGGTGAGGCGCAGGAGAGGGAAGTCGCTCGGGGTGCGTCCGCCGACGCTGACCCCGGCCAGCGCGGCCAGGCCGCCCAACGCCTGTCGCCACGCCCGTGCCAGCTCCTCGACCTCGGCCGCGTCGACGACCTGGCTCCCGTACATCAGACTCGCCGACAGCGACGGACCCTGCGGGCCGTCCACCGACCAGGCGGTGACCTCCAGGACGTGGTCGAGCGCGGTACGCGGATCCGCGCCGCCGTCCAACCCGCCCGACTCCGGAGCCGGACTCCAGGCGTCCGATCCGGCGCTCGGGTCGTCGGCGCCGCCGGCGAACCGGCCCAGGTAGTTGAAGCCGACCTCCGGGCGCCCGGCCGCCGCCAGCAGCGGCCGGGTGTGCGGGTTGAGGAAGCGCAGCAGGCCGTATCCGATGCCGTGGTCCGGCATCGACCGCAGCTGCTCCTTGACCCGCTTGAGCGCCGACTCCAGGGCCGGCCCACCGGACACCACCTGCTGCCAGTCGACCGCGCCGGGGTCCAGGCGGACCGGGAACATGCTGGTGAACCAGCCGGCGGTGCGGGTCAGGTCGAGCCCGTCGACGAGCGGTTCGCGGCCGTGCAGCTCGCTGTCGATCACCAGCGCCGAGCCGCCGTCGGCCCGGCCCCGGTCCCGGCGTCGGTGGGCCGTCGCGAGGGCCAGCGCGGTGGCCAGCACCACGTCCGGCGTGCAGTGGAACAGCGCGGGCAGCCGGACCAGCAGCGCGGCGCTCTCCTCCGGTGGCAGCTCGACCGGCACGACGGCGGCGCTCGCGATGACGTCCACCGCCGGGTCGAGCGGCCGGCTGCCCAGCGACGGCTCACGACCGGCCAGCTGGGCCAGCCAGTGGTCCACCTCGTTCTCCCGGTCGGGGCGCTGCGCCTCCTCGGCGAGCAGCCCCGCCCACCGGCGCAGGGACGTGCCGACCGGCGCGAGCGCCGCGCCTGCCGAGGTCCCGTCGCGCACGGCCCGCCAGGCGGCCTCCAGGTCGGCGCCGAGCACCCGCCAGGTGACGCCGTCGACGACGAAGTGGTGGGCGAGCAGGAACAGCCGGCCCGTCCGTTCGCCGCCGGCGTCGGCGTGCACCACCCGGAACATCCGCCCGTTGGCGGGCACCAACGCCCGGCGCGCGTCCTCCCGCGCCGCGTCGAGGAGCGCGTACGCCTCGGTGTCGTCGAGGTCGGCGACCCGGACCTGGTCGACGACGGTGCTGGCGTCCACCGACCCGACCGGCAGGATCTCGCACCCGCCGGCCGCGTCGACCCGCATCCGCAGCGCGTCGTGGTGGTCGAGCAGGGCCTGCACGGCCACCACCAGATCCGCGTGGGCGAGGCCGCCCGGCACGGCCAGGGTGATCGACTGACTGAAGCCCTCCACCGGCCCCGGCCGCTCGTGGCACCACCGCATGATCGGTGTGAGCGGCATCGCGCCGATCGCCTCCTCACGGGTCTCGACGGCCGGCGCCGTCACCGCCTGGGCGACCGCCGCGATGGCCGCGACCGACTTGTGCGCGAAGACCTGCCGCGGCGTCAGCGCCAGACCCGCCCGGCGGGCCCGGCTGGCCAGTTGCAGCGCGGAGATGCTGTCCCCGCCCAGGTCGAAGAAGCGGTCCTCGACGCCCACCTCGTCCAGTCGCAGCACCTCGGTGAAGAGCCTGGCGACGACCCGTTCGGCGTCGGTGCGCGGCGCGCCGCCCCGCCCGCCGACCACCGGCCCCGGCGCGGGCAGCAACGCCCGGTCCAGCTTGCCGTTCGCGGTCAGCGGGAACCGCCGCACCACGACGACGGCCGCCGGCAGCATGTGGTCGGGCAGACGCGTCGCGGCCCACTCGCGGACCGCCACGCCGTCGGCCTCGGCGCCGGTGACGTAGGCGACCAGCCGGCGTACCCCGGGGTGGTCCTCGCGGGCGACGACGACGGCCTCCGCCACCGCCGGATGCTCGCGCAGGGCGGCCTCCACGTCCCCCGGCTCGATCCGGAAACCACGCACCTTCACCTGGTCGTCGGCGCGGCCCAGGAAGTGCAGCACCCCGTCGGCGTCCCACCGGGCCAGGTCGCCGGTGCGGTAGAGCCGGCCGCCGGGCGGGCCGAACGGGTCGGCCGGGAACCGCGACGCGGTCAACGCCGCGTCGTCGAGGTAACCGTGCGCCAACCCGGCGCCGGCCAGGTACAGCTCGCCCGGCACGTCCGGGCCCACCGGCCGCAGCGCCGGATCCAGGACGTACGCCCGGGTGTTGTCCATCGGCCGGCCGATGGGCAGCGGGCCGTCGACCGGATCACCGGGGCGCACCGGCCAGGTGGTGGCGAACGTGGTGTTCTCGGTCGGGCCGTACCCGTCGACCACGGTGATGCCCGGCACGGCCGCCCGTACCCGGGCCACCGCGTCGGTCGGCACCACCTCGCCGCCGGTCCACACCTCCGCCACCCCGGCCAGCGCCTCCGGCGCCTCCCCGGCGACCAGCCGGAAGAGGCTGGCGGTCAGCCACAGCGCGGTCACCCGGTGCCGGGCGACGAGCTGACCGATGGTCGCCACGTCCAGGTCGCCGGGTGGCGCGACGACCACGGTGCCGCCGCGCAGCAGCGGCACCCACAGCTCGTAGGTGGCGGCGTCGAAGGTCACCGGCGAGTGCAGCAGGACGCGCCGGTGGGCGGCGGCGTCGAAGCGCCGGTCCAGCGCCAGGGCGACGATGGCGCCGCCGGACACCACCACGCCCCGGGGCACGCCCGTCGTGCCGGAGGTGTACATGACGTACGCCGGCCGGCCGGCCGCCGCCGGGACGCGGGGTGTGGTGATGCCGCCCGGTCCGTCGGGACGCAGCCGGGGGCCGGGGAAGTCGGGCAGCGCCGCGTCGTCGGCCGTGACGAGGCAGGTGGGGCGGGCGTCGGCCAGGATGGCCGCCAGTCGCGCGGATGGGTAGTCGACGTCGACAGGCAGGTACGCCGCGCCGGCCCGGAGGGTGGCGAGCAGGCTCACCACGAGCGCGGCGCCCCGGGGCAGGGCGACCGCCACCCGGTCGCCCGCCGCGACGCCCGCCGCGACCAGCGCGGCGGCCAGCCGGTCGGCGCGGGAATCCAGCTCGCGGTAGGTGAGCGTGGTGTCCCCGTCGAGCACCGCAACCGCGTCCGGGCTGGTGGCGGCGACTCCCGCCACCAGCTCGTCCGGCCCGAGCGCGGGCAGCGGCGCCGCCGTGTCGTTCCACCCGGCCAGCGCGTCACCCCCGCTCGGATCGGCCAGCCGGAGCCGACCGACAGGTGTGTCCACGTCCGACACCAACGCCTCGAACACGCGGCGCAGCGCGGTCAGCAGGCGTCCGACGCGTTCGTCGTCGACCACGTCCGGGCGGTGGTCCAGCCGGAGCTGGACCCGCCCGCCCCGGGCGTACACCCGCAACGTCACCGGGTAGTGGCTGCCGTCGTGACTGGCCAGGCCGACCACCCGCAGGTCGCTGCCGTCGGGCTGGAAGCTGCCGGTGTCCATCGGATAGTTCTCGAACGCGAACACGCTGTCGAAGAGGGTGGTGTGCCCGACCGCCCGGTGGATGGCGCGCAGGCCCAGGTGCTGGTGCGGCATGAGGGCCGTCTGCTCGACGCGCAGCCGGGTCACCACCTCGCGCAGCGACGATCCGGCGGCGCAGCGGACCCGTACCGGCACCACGTTCATCGACAGGCCCACCATGGCCTCGATGTCGTCCAGCTCCGGTGGGCGTACCGACACGGTGGCGCCGAACGCCACGTCCGCGCTGCCGGTGGTCGCGGCCAGCGCCAACCCCCAGGCCGCCTGCACGACCATGTTGAGGGTGACCCCGCAGCGACGGGCCGCGTGCGCCAGTCCGTCGGAGAGCGCGTCCGGCAGGTCGACGGCGACCTCACTGGCCGGCACCGGGTCCCGCCCGTCGCTGCCGGGCGCGAGCAGGGTCGGCGTCTCGAACCCGGTGTACGCCGCACGCCAGGCCGTCGCCGCGGCGTCGGTGTCCCGGCTCACCAGCCACGTCACGTACTCCCGGTACGGCGTCAGCGGCGGCAGGTCCCGCGCGGCGTCGCCGCCCGCGTAGAAGCTGAGCAGGTCCCGGATCAGCAGGGGCGTCGACCAGCCGTCGGCGACGATGTGGTGGCAGAGCAGGGAGATCCGGTGCCGCTCCTCGGTGAGCCGGTGCACCGAGATCCGGACCAGTGGTGGCCGGGCCAGGTCGAAGCGCCGGGCACGGTCGGCGGCGAGCAGACGCTGCGACTCGTCCTCCCGGGCGGCCGGATCGAGGCCACGCAGGTCCGTCTCGTCCACCGGTGGGTGGCCGCCCCGCGGGATCACCTGCACCGGCCGGGTCAGCCCGTCGTGCAGGAAACCGGCCCGCAGGTTGGGATGCCGGCGCAGCAGGTCGTCGGCGGCGCGACCGAGCCGGGCCACGGCGAGCGGGCCCTCGACGTCGAGGATCAACTGCACCGAGTAGACGTCCAGGGCGTTCTCGTCGAACCGGGCGTGGAAGAGCATCCCCTCCTGAAGGGGCGCGACGGGCAGCAGGTCGACCGGGTCCGGCACCGCCGCGACCACCACGTCCAACTCCTCCGGGGTGAGCGGCGCCAGGCTCAGGTCCAGGTCCGGGTGCGTGGTGTCGCCGGAGCCGGGCAGGGCGGTGTGCGCGGCGAGCCCCACCAGCGCCTCCGCCCACCGGTTGGCCAGCTCGGCGATCTCCTCCTCGCCGAACAACTCGCCGGCGAACATCAGCGAGGCGGTGAGCTGCGTGCCGGTCGGGCCCTCCTGCGCGACCATGCCGATCTCCAGCTCGTGCGGCAGCGGGGAGTCCGGGTCGGCCCCGCCGCCCAGACCGTCGAACTCCTTCGCCGCGCCCCACCCGGTGCCGGCGCCCTCACCGCCCACCGCCGCGAACCGGCCGAGGTAGTTGAAGCCGATCTGCGGGCGGCCGGCCTCCGCGAGCACCGTCGACGTGTGCGGGTTGAGGTAGCGCAGCAGACCGAAACCGACGCCCTTGTCCGGCAGCGACCGGGTGAGCTGCCGGACGCGACGGATGGCGACGCCGACGGCCGGTCCACCGCAGCGGACCTCGTCCCAGTCCGGGGCGCCCGGGTCGAGGCGTACCGGGTAGATGCTCGTGAACCAGCCCACCGTGCGGGACAGGTCGACGCCGGGCACGACGGGCTCCCGGCCGTGACCCTCGATGTCCAGCAGCACGTCCGAGGCGTCGCCCCGGCCGCGACTCCGCCGCCACGCCGCGACGGCCAGCGCCAGGCCGGTCATCAGCACCTCGTCCGGTCCGCAGTGGAACAGCGCCGGCGCCCGGGTGAGCAGCAGCTCGGTCTGTTCCGCGGGCAGCCGCATGGCGAACATCCGGCTGGTCCGGGTCACGTCGCGGGTGGCGACGAGCCGGTCGGTGCCGAGCGTGGGGTCCTCGCCCGCGAGCTGGTCGAGCCAGACGTCGACCTCGTCCTCCCGCTCGGGGCGGCGGGCCTCCTCGGTGAGCAACTGCGCCCAGCGCCGGTACGACGTGCCGACCGGCGGCAGGTCCGCCGACGTCCCGGCCCGCGCCGCGCTCCAGGCGGCCACCAGGTCGGGCACCAGCACCCGCCAGGCGACCCCGTCGACGACCAGGTGATGCGCGACCACCAGCAGCCGTCCGGGGTGCCGCGGACCGGCGTCCAGCCACACCAGCCGCAGCATCACTCCGTCGGTGGGAGCGAGTTCCCGGCGGGCCGTCTCGGCCTCGCGCCCCACCGCCTCCGCCAGCCCGCGCTCGTCCAGGCCCTCGACGTCCACCCGGCGTACGCAGGACGCGGCGTCGACCGCCCCGCGCGGCCGGACGTCAAGCGTCCAGCGGGCGACCCGGGTGCCGCCGCCCCGGCGGGTCAGGGTCAGCCGCAGCGTGTCGTGGTGGTCCAGCACGGTACGCAGGGCGGACACCAGCCGGTCGTGACCGAGGTCGGCCGGCACCTGGAGCCCGACCGACTGGCTGAACCCGTCGCCGGGACCGCCCCGCTGGCGGAACCACTCCATGATCGGTGTCAGCGGCACCCGTCCCACGCCGTCGTCGGCGACCTCCGCCGGACCGTCGTCGACCCGGCCGCAGATCGCCGCGAGAGCCTCGACGGTGGGGTGCTCGAAGACGTCCTGGGGGGTGAAGGAGAGCCCGGCGCGGCGGGCGCGGCTGACGAGTTGGATGGCGATGATGCTGTCGCCGCCGATGTCGAAGAGGCTGGCCCGGTGGTCGACCGACGGCAGGCCGAGCACGTCGGCGAAGACGCCGGCCAGCACGGTCGCGGCGCTGGCCGTCGGGTTGGCGGCGGCGGCGAAGTCGGGCGCGGGCAGGGCGGCCCGGTCCAGCTTGCCGTTGGGGGTGGTGGGCAGCCGGTCCAGGACGACGACCGCGCTGGGCACCATGTGGTCGGGCATCCGGGCGGCGGCCCACGCCCGTACCGTCGCGCCGTCGACCGACCCGGTGACGTACGCGACGAGCTTGCGATCGCCGGGGCGGTCCTCCCGGGCGACCACGGCGGCGGCGGTCACCGACGGGTGTCCGGTCAGCGTGGCCTCCACGTCGCCGGGCTCGATCCGGAAGCCACGAACCTTCACCTGGTGGTCGGTGCGCCCCAGGTAGTGCAGGACGCCGTCGGAGTCCCAGC
Organism: Micromonospora sp. NPDC049175; assembly: GCF_043197345.1. NCBI lineage: Bacteria > Bacillati > Actinomycetota > Actinomycetes > Micromonosporales > Micromonosporaceae > Micromonospora > Micromonospora sp. NPDC049175. The sequence continues at coordinate 227,428 of NZ_JBICSY010000004.1, forward strand.
GGGCCAGGTCGCCGGTGCGGTAGAGCCGGGTGCCGGGCGGGCCGAACGGGTCGGCCGGGAAGCGTTCGGCGGTCAGCGCGGGATTGCCCAGGTAACCGTCGGCGATCCCGTGACCGGCCAGGTACAGCTCCCCGGCGGTGCCGGGCGGAACCGGCTGCATCGCGCCGTCGAGGACGTACGCGCGGGTGTTGGGCAGGGGCCGCCCGATCGGCGGAGGGCCGTCGACCGGGCCACGGCCGTACCAGGCGGTGGCGTAGACGGTCGCCTCGGTCGGGCCGTAGACGTTGCCGAGGCGGGCGTCCGGGAATCGCTCGCGGACCGCGCGGGCCACCTGCACGGGCAGCGCCTCGCCGGCGAGCAGCAGCGTGTCCGGGGACAGGTCCAGTCCACCGTGCGCGACCAGGTGCCCCAGCACCGACGGCACGGTGCTGACCAGGCTGACCTGCCACCGCGCGGACGGCTCGGCGATCAGGGCCAGCGGATCGGCGACGAGTTCCACGGTGTGCCCGGCCAGCAGCGGCACCACCACCTCGAAGACGGAGACGTCGAAGCTGAGCGAGGTGGACGCGAGCACCCGGCGCAGCGCCCGGTCGCCGATGTCCCTGCGGGCCCAGGCGAGCAGGTTGGCGACCGACCGGTGGGCGACCACCACGCCCTTGGGCCGGCCGGTGGAGCCGGAGGTGTAGATGACGTACGCGGGGTGCGCCGGCAGCAGCGCAACGGGCCGGTCGGCGTCGCCGGGCCGCCGGGCCGGACGCCCGTCCACGTCGGCGCGTACCGCCGGGTCGTCCAACCGGACGGCTCGGTGGTCGGGGTGCCGGGCGGCCAGGTCGCCGCTCGTCACCAGCAGCGCCGGCCGGGCGTCGGCGAGCATGCCGGCGACCCGGGCCGCCGGGTACGCCGGGTCGACCGGCAGGTACGCCGCGCCGGTCTTGGTGATCGCGAGCAGCGCGACCACGGTGTCCGCCGTGCGGGGCAGCGCCAGCGCGACGAGGCGGCCCGGCCCCGCGCCCGCGGCGAGCAGGTGGTGCGCCAGCCGGTTGGCCCGCTCGTCCAGATCCCGGTAGGTCAGCCGGGTCGCGCCGGCGACCACGGCGACGGCCTCGGGGTCGCGGTCGGCCGTGGCCTCGAAGAGCCCGGGGACGGTCGCCGGGACGACGGGGGTCGCCGTGTCGTTCCACTCGGCCACGGCGCGGCGGACCGGATCGCCGACCAGGTCGACACCGGCCACCGGCTGTCGGGGGTCGGCGGTCAACGCCCGGCGCAGGCCGGCCAGGTGGGCGGTCAGGTCGGCCGCGTCGAAGTGGGCGGCGTCGCCGTCGAGCAGCAGGCGCAGGCCGTGGTCGACCGGGTCCTCCACGACGCGGACGACAAGTTGCGCCGGCTGCCCGGTGCCGAGGTGCCGCACGGTCGCGGGGACCGGGCCGAAACGGGCCGGCGCCGCCGCGGGGACCGCCTCGATCAGCACGCCGTACGGCCCGACGTCGGTGACCGGTTGCCGAAGGTGGCGGCGGGCCCGGCGGGTCGCGTCGGCCACCCGGCGGACCACGGCGGCCACGGTGTGCTCGGGTCGCACCGGCACCCGCAGCGGCAGCACCCGGACGAGCGGGCCGGGGTCGCGCAGGTCGCCCCGTTCGGTGCGCCCGGCCACCCGTACTCCGGTCAGCACGTCGGTCCCGGCGCCACGCCGGTGCAGATAACAGGTGACGGTCGCGGCCAGCCAGATGGGCCACGCGACGCCGGCGGCGCGCGACGCGGCGCGTACCGTCGCCGTCTCGCCCGCGTCCAGCGGGGCCTCGGCCGTCACCCGGCCGACGCGGCGGTCGTCGAGGGCTGTCGACAGGCTGGCCGGCTGGGGCGCGTCCCGCAGCTCGCCGGCCCAGTGCCGCCGTGCCGCGTCGGCGCCCGGCGACTCCGGGCCCGGTGGGATCGTCGCGCGCAGCGGCTCCCCGGCGGCGCCGCCTCCCAGCAGTCCGGAGTAGATCTCGGCGGCCCGGGTGGTGACCAGCTCCACGCCGTGCCGGTCCAGGTGGCGGGCGGGGTAGCGCTGGTACCAGCCGCAGCGGCCCGCGCCCAGGTGCAGCAGCGCCTGAGCGGGCCCGCGGTCGGCGCCCCGGCCGCCGGTGGCGTCCGTGCCGTTACCGATCCAACCCTCGGCGGCGCGCTCCGGGTCGGGCTCGTCGCCCAGGTCGACAAGCTCCACGTCTTCGGGCGCGGGTAGCCCGGTGGCGGTCTGCAGTTCGTCCAGCGCGCGGCGAACCGCTGTGCCGAACAGCGCCGGGTCGAGTATGCCGTCCGGTGTGACGAGTGCGGCGACGGCGCCGGTGTGGTCGGCCACGGTCATCTCCCCCTAGAGGACGCGGGTGTGGGCGTAGTGGTGGAAGCCGGGGCCAGCCTTGCGCCCTCCGGTTGCTTCCCGGTCATCCGGTCGCCGCCGGCAGCCACAGATCGAGCACCGCCAGGCCCGGCTCGGCCGCCGCCGCGCGCAGCACGCCGACCAGCTCGTCGGCCAGCGCCGCAGTGGTGTCCGGGTCGAAGAGCGCGGTGCGGTAGGTCAGGCTCGCGGCCACGCCGTCGCCGTCCGGCCGCACGGTCAGCGCCAGGTCGTACGGGTGCTCGACGGCCGAGGCGTCCACCGGCCCGAACCACATGTCGAACAGCGGGTGGCGGCCCGGCAGCGGCGGCAGGTCCAGTGCCCGCGCCAGCGCGTCGACAGGCACGCCGAGGTGTTGGCGCGCCCCGGCGAGCGTGGCGTCGACCCGGGCCAGCAGGTCGCCCCAGGTGGGGTCGTCGGAGAGGTCCACGCGGATCGCGGCGGCCTGCGACCCCTGGCCCCCGTCCAGCGCGGCGCCCACCACCACGTCGTCGGTGCCGGCCCGCGCCGCGACCACGGCGAGGTACGCGCCCAGCAGCGCGGTCACCGGATCGCCCCCGGCGGCCGCCACCACGTCGGCGGGCACGCCGAACCGGTGCACGGCGGTGGCGGCGTCCCCACCGGTCGGGCGGGGACGGTCGGTCGGCAGCTCCATCACCGGCGCGTGGGCGAGCACCTCCCGCCAGTACGCGACGTCACCGTCGGCGCCCCGGCCGGGCTCCTCGACCTCCGGAGCCGGAGACCCGGGCCGGGCGGCCGAGACGGTGCCGGCCACCTCCCGCACGGGCCGGTCCGGGTCGGCCGCGAGCGCCCGCAGCAGCGCCACGAACAGCTCGGCCATCCCCACCACCGTGGAGTGCTCGAAGAGTTGGGTGCTGTATTCCAGGATGCCCACCAGGTCCCGCATCTCGGCGTGCTCGCCGAGCACCAGGCTGAGGTCGAACTTGGCGGTGCCGGGCGGCAGCCCGGGGAACGGGTCCTCCCGGTCGCCGCCGCCGAGCACGTTGCCCCGCCCGATGTCCCGCGAGACGGTCGGCGGCAGGGTCTGGTGGACGTACATCACGTCGAACAGCGGGCTGCGCGACGGGTCGCGCGGCCCGGCGACCGCCTTGACCACCCGGTCGAAGGGCACCTCCTGGTGCTCCAGACCGGTCAGCACCGTCCCGCGCACCTGGCGGACCAGGTCGCGGAAGGTCGGCTCACCGGACAGGTCGGCGCGCAACGCGATGGTGTTGTTGAAGAAGCCGATCAACTGCCACAGCTCCGGGCGGGTACGCCCGATCGTCGGGGTGCCCACCACCACGTCGTCCTGCCCGCTGTAGTGGCCGAGCAGCACGTACAGACCGGAGAGCACGACGGTGAACAGCGTCGCGGTCTCCGCCCGGCCCAGCTCCCGCAGCGCCTCGGTGACCTGCTCCGGCAGGATGAAGCTGTGGTGGTCGCCCGTGTGGTCGCGGCGGGTCGGCCGGGGATGGTCGGTGGGCAGGTCGAGCACCGGCGGGTCGTGCAGCTTCTGCCGCCAGTAGTTCAGCTCCGCGTCCAGTGCCGGGCCGGTCAGCAACTCGCGCTGCCACCGGGCGTAGTCGCGGAACTGGATGGGCAGCGGTGGCAACTCCTGCCGCTCGCCCCGGGTACGGGCGGCCAGGTGGGCCGCCAGTTCGGCGGAGAGCACGGCCGGGGCCCAGCCGTCGTTCACCGCGTGGTGCATGAGCGTGATGCTCAGGTGGTCGTCGGGGGCGAGCCGGACCAGCACGACGCGGACCAGCGGGTCGTCGGCGATGTCGAAGACGTGCCGCTGCTCGGCGTGCAGGATCTCCCGGGCCGCCGCCTCCGGGTCGGGTGCGTCGGAGACGTCGACAACTGTGAAGAAGTCGCCCAGGGCGGGGCGGATCACCAGGCGCGGCCGGCCGTCGTCGGTGACGAAGTTGGAGCGCAGGACCTCGTGGCGCGCCGCGAGATCCTCCCAGGCCAGGCGCAGCGCCTCGGCATCGAGTGGGCCGCGTACCCGGGCCGGCGCCGGCAGGTTGTAGAGCGTGGTGCCCGGGTCCAGTTGGTGGTGGAACCACATCCGCTCCTGGCCGAACGAGACCACGAGGTCGTCGCCGGGCACGATCGGTGGCAGCCCGCGCGTCGTCGACGCGCGCCGGCCCGCCGGCCTGGCCGGGCGGTGCGCCGGGTCGGCGACCGGGGGCGCGGCGGTGGCGTCGGGCTGCGGTACGGCGGCGGACGGGGATGACTGGGCGGCCGGACCCCGTTGCTGGGCGGCAGGGGCGGAGGGCTCGGCGGCCTCCGGCTTGGCGGTCTCGGGCTTGGCGGCCTCGGGCTGGGCGGCCTCGGGCTGGGCGGGGTCGAGCGCCTGCGGATCGGGCGTGACCCGTGCGGGGCCGGCGGGTTCGGGGTCGAACGCGCCGGCGCGTTCGGCGATCACGCCGGTGAGGTCGTGCACGTAAGGGTGGTCGTAGATGTCGATCAGGCCGAGGCCGACGTCGTAGGTCTCGGCGACCCGGTCGATCAGTTGCAGGGCGATCACCGAGTTGCCGCCGAGCGCGAAGTAGTCGGCGTCCGCCGGTACGTCGTCGGCGTGCAGCAGGGCCCGCAGTGTCTTCCGCAGCCACGGCCCGACCGGCGGCCCGACGGGCTCGGCGGTGGTGGCGGGCTCGGCGACAACGGCGACGGCAACGGGCTCAGCGGTCGCCGCCCGCGCGATGGCCGGCTCGGTGGTGGTTGCCCGCGCGATGGCGGGAGTGGCTGCCCGCGCGATAGCTGGTTCGGCGGTGGTCGTCCGTGCGATGGCCGGCTCGACGGCTGTCGCCGGGGGCGGCGGCGTCTCGGCGTCCGCAGGAACGACGGCCACCTCGGCCGGAGCCGCGGGCGGGCCGAGGCGGATGATCTCGCCCAGTGGCAGCGGCCAGCAGCGTTCCCCGCGCAGCGGGGTGCCGGGCAGGTGGATCCGGCGCGCGGGCGGACCGGCCGGCACCTCGGCCAGGGCGGCCCAGTCGAGGTCGACCCCGGCGGAGTACAGCGCGCCGAGCACGTGCAGCACCCCGTCGGGGCCGGGCGGCACGCGCAGCACGTCGTGCGGTCCGCCGGGCGTCGCCGGGTCGGCGAGCGCGTCGCCGAGTTCGCCTCGCAGGCCCAGCTCGACGACGGCGACCGGGCCGTCGGCGAGCACCGCGGCGACGGCGTGCCGCAGCCGCTCCGGGTCGGCGGCGGGGAACGAATCGCGGCCCGTCAGCTCGACGGTGTCCTCGGGTGTCAGCTCGTCGCGCAGCCAGCGCACGGCGTAACGGGCCGCGCCGGAGCTGAGCATGCCGTGCACCGGCACTCCGGCGGCCACCAGCCTGCGGTGCGCGTCGAGCTGCCAGGCCACCGTGTCGGCGCGGGGTCCGCGCAGCGGCAGGGACGTCGGCAGCGGGGCAACCGTGGCGTCGACCGGCACCTCGGCGTCCCCGGAGAGCAGCAGCACCACCCGCGGCGTGCTCCCCGCGTCCGTCGCGCTCCCCGACAGGGCGCCCGCCGGGTCGGCGGTCCGGCGCCAGGTCGCCTCGGCGGCCAGGGCGGTCGCGGCCGTGCGGGTGTCGGTGGCCACCACCGCGAGTCGTACCGGGTGGTGGTCGCGGCCCGCGCCAAGCGTGACGGCCACGTCGGCGAGGCGGGCCGTCCCGGGCCGCAGGGCGACCGCGACCCGGGTGCAGGTCTGCAGCAGGTCGTCCGGGGTACGGGCGGAGATCGGCAGGAGCTGCGCCCCGCCGTCGTCGGCGGCGGGTGGCTCGGGTGCCTGCTCGACCACGCAGTGCGCGACGATGCCGCCCAGGCTGAAGGAGCTGATGCCGGCCCGGCGCGGCTGATCACGGCTGCCCGGCCACTGTTCCAGCGAGGTCACCACCCGCACTCCCGCCGCCTCCGGGTCGACGCCGTCGGCGGGGGAGCGGTAGTGCAGCGACGGGTAGCGCTCGCCGTGGCGGACGCTCAGGATCGCCCGCACCAGACCGGCCACACCGGCCGCGTGGTCGAGGTGACCGATGGCGGTCTTGACCGAACCGATGGGCAGCGCCGCGCCGCGCCGGGTGCCGGCCCGGCGACCGGCCAGGCCGAGCCCTTCGATCTCCACGGCGTCGCCGAGCCGGGTGCCGGAGCCGTGGGCCTCCAGGTAGCCGGCGGTGGAGAGGTCCAGACCGGCTGCCCGCCAGGCCCGGCCGATGACGTCGGCGTGGGCGACGGCACTCGGTGTGCTGATCGTGGCGGACCGGTGTCCGTTGTGGCCGATCGCCGTACCCCGGATGACGGCGTGCACGGGCAGACCCTCGGCCCGTGCCCGGGCCAACGTGCTGAGCAGCAGCACCGCACCGCCCTCGCCGGCCGCGGTGCCGTCGGCGTCGGCGTCGAAGGCCCGGCACCGAGCCTGCGGGGAGATGATGGCCTGGAACGCGCCGGTGTCGTCGGCGGGTGGGTGCAGGGAGCGCACCGCGACCCCGCCGGCCAGCGCGAGGTCCGCGTCGCCGGCCCGCAGCTCGCGGCAGGCGTGGTGCACGGCGATGAGCGAGCCGTTGCATCCGGTGTCCACGCCGTAGGTGGGGCCGACCAGGCCGAACAGGTGAGCGACCCGGGACGGCAGCGCGCAGGGCACGGTGCCGAGCATGGCCAGGGTGCCGGTCTCACCGACGAGCGCGGCGTAGTCGGCGCTCGGTGAGCTGAACACCACGGCCGTCCGGCTGTCCCGCAGGCTCGACGGGGCCAGGCCCGCGTCCTCCACCGCGCCCTGCGTCAGGTGCAGGGCGATGCGGTGCTGCGGGTCCATCAGCTCCGCCTCCCGGCGGGACAGGCCGAAGAAGCGGTGGTCGAAGAGGTCGATGCGGTCCAGGTAGCCCAGCTCCGCGTACCGGACGTCAGGGTCGACGTTCGTGCTCTCCATCCGCGTCGCGGGCATCGGCCGCACACTGTCCCGGCCGGCGCGCAGGTTGGCGCGGAACGTGTCGAGGTCGTCGGCCTGCGGGAACCGCACGGCGACACCGATGATCGCGATGTCCTCTCCTGGCTGGCCCATCGTTCTCCCTCCCGGGGGTCACACTTCGAAGCTGAGCGCGGCGGCGGGCGGCGGCCCGGCGCGGTCGGCGGCGGGCGTGTCCGCCACTCCGGCGATGACCGCCGCCTGCGCCGCGATCGTCTTGGCGTCGAACAGCTCACCCACCCGGACCGCCCCGGACCACCGGCGGTCCAGGCGCTTGTGCAGGTCGACCACCTTGAGCGAGGTGCCGCCGGCGTCGAAGAAGTTGTCGTCCAGGCCGCAGCCCCGGTGCCCCAGCACCTCGGCCCAGATGTCGGCCACCGCGCGTTGCAGCCCGGTCCAGTCGTGATCAGCGGGCGCGTCCACCGGGTCCTCCTCGCGTGCGGCGCCGAGCCGCGCGAGGGCGTCCCGGTCGAGCTTGCCGTTGACGGTCAGCGGTATCGCGGGCACCGCCACGAACCGCGCCGGCACGGCGGCCGGCGGCAGCGACTCGCGGCACAGCGCCCGGAGCACCACCGGCGACGGGGGCGGGCCGTCGCAGACCAGGTACGCGACGAGCACCGGCTCGGGTACCAGCGGGTCGAGCAACACGGCGGCCTGGCGTACCCCGGGGTGGACACTCACCACCTCGGCCACCTCGGCCGGCTCGACCCGGTGCCCGCGTACCTTGACCTGGTCGTCGGCCCGTCCCCGAAACTCCACGGTGCCGTCGGCGCGGCACGCGGCCAGGTCCCCGGTGCGGTACAGCCGGGCGCCCGGCTCGGCGGCGAACGGGTCGGCGACGAACCGCTCGGCGGTGCGGGCCGGTTGCCCGGCGTAGCCCTGCGCCAGGAACGAGCCGCCGACGTACAGCTCGCCGACACGGCCCGGCGGCTGCTCGCGCAGCGCGGCGTCGAGGACGTGCACGCTCGCCCCGGGCAGCGGTGCGCCGATCGGCACCTCACCGTGGCGGTGCGTCGGCGCCACCCGCAGGAAGGTGCACGAGACGATGGCCTCGGTCGGCCCGTACTCGTTGGCCAGCTCGGTCTCCGGCAGCAGGTGGCGGTGCCGACGCACCAGGTCGGCGTCGCACCGCTCACCGCCGACGCTCACGTGCCTCAGCGTGGGCGGCAGCAGCGCGGCGTGGTCGAGGAGCAGCCGATAGTAGGACGGCACGCAGATGAGGTGGGTCGCGGCGTGGGTGGCGGCGAGCGCGGCGACGGCACCGGGGTCGGCCATCCGCTCCTCGTCGGGCAGCACCACCGTGCCGCCTCGGCGCAGCGTCCACAGGGTGGCGCCCAGGCTGCCGTCGAACGACAGGCGCAGGGCGGACAGGAACGTCGGTGGCTCGGCGCCGTAGAGCACGCCGCGGCAGCGGATCGAGGCGTCCAGGTTGGCGTGGCCGACGACCACGCCCTTCGGCCGGCCGGTCGAACCGGAGGTGTGGATGACGTACGCGGGCAGGTCCAGTGGCAACATCGTTGGCAGCGGCACCGGTGGCGCGGCCACCAGGTCACGGACGTCGAGGTGGGCCAGCGTGTCCGCGCAGGCCGGGCGGCTGCCGGCGTGCACCAGCACCCGGCAGTCGGTGTCGCGCACCACCGCCGCCAGCCGCCCCGCCGGCTGCCCCGGCTCGACCACCGACCACGCGGCGCCCACCCGTGCGGCGGCCAGCATGGCGACCACCGTGGCCGTCGACTGTTCGAGGTGGACGGCCACCACGGTGCCGGGCAGCACACCGGCGGCGACCAGACGCATCGACAGGTGGTCGACGGCGTCCGCGAGCGCGCCGTAGCTCAGCACCTCGTTTCCCACGACCACCGCCGGCGTCTCCGGGGTCTCGCTCGCGTGGGCGAGGATGTCGACCACCAACGGCGTCATCGGGGCACGCCCGTGCGGTCGTCGACGCGTACGTGACCGGGGCGGGTCGGGGGCAGCAGGGCCGGGTTGGCGGCGAGCAGCATCCGGTCGGCGTCACGCCGGACGATCTCGAAGCCGCTGAAGCGCAGCGTCACCAGCATGATCCGGTTGACCGGCGTGGGCACCAGCTCGGCGACCGGGCGGCGGCCGGCGGCGACCGCGGTACGCACCAGGTGGTCGAGCAGCACCGCGCCGACGCCACGGGAGACCACCCGGCAAGACATCAGCAGCAGCTCCAGCACCGACTCGGTGTCGGTGAGCCGGGTGACGGCCAGGCCGATCGTGCCGTAGGAGCCGAAGCGGTCGGACAGCTCGGCGACGGTCACCTGGTAGCCGTCGTCACGGCACATGGCTCGCAGCTCGTCCATCCCGTACGTGATGCCGGTGCTGTTGAGCTGGTGGGTGCGTACGGTCAGCTCGTGGGCGCGTGCCAGGTCGTCCTCGGTGGCCCGCCGGACGGTCAGCACCAGGTCGAGGCTCGCCAGGAAGTCGGTGTTCGGCTGGTCCCAGTCCTTCTCGGCGGCGGCGCGACGGTGCTCGGCCTGGTACATCCGCCGGCGCCGCCGCGACTCGTCGGTGACGAACGGCGGCTGGAACTCGACGCGGGCGGGCAACTCGCCGACCTGCGTGGCGTCGTAGCAGCGCACCAGCGGCAGCGCGTGGGCCACCTCGGCCCGCTCCACCGGGTCGTTGTCGACGAAGGCGAGGGTGTCCGAGCCGATGCCGAGGGTCTCGGCGATCCGCCGTACCGCCGTCGACTTGTCGCCCCAGCCGACCTCGACGGCGCAGAACATGTCGGCCAGTCCCACCGCGTCGAGGTGGGCGGCGGCGGTGTCGTGGTGGCCACGGCTGGCCACGGCGTGCAGGATGCCCCGCTCGTCGAGGGCGTGCAGGGTGCCGACCGCCGCCGGGATCGGCGCCGGCTTGTCGCCCTCCAGCACGACGCCGCCCCACAGCGTGTCGTCGAGGTCCCACACCAGGCACTTCACCGTCTGGCTCATCACTGGTCCGTCCCGCGCACCAGCAGGGCGCTGCTCCAGGCCGCGACCGGGCTGCTGTTCATCACCAGGACGTGCCCTCCCGGTGCCACGGCGTCGGCGGTGTCGTCCAGGTTGGCGAGCACGTCGATCGGGCCGAGGTGCCCGTAGCGGGCCAGGTTTGTCGGGCAGGCGTCGTCGATCGTGACCTCCAGGGCGCTCTGCCAGAACGCGAACGCGCCGCGGGACAGGTTCTGCATGAGCACCGCGTCCAGCCGGTCCGGGGTGAGGCCCCGGGCCGCGAGGACCTCCCGGTTGAGGTCGCGCAGCCGGTTGCGGCTCTCCATGGCCAGCCGGAACGAGTAGGTCAACTCGTCGGAGCAGGTCTCCCGCCAGTCGCTGGCCGGAACGTCCCGGTAGTCGATGTGGAACAGGTCGGCGTAGCTGCCGTCGCTGCGCAGCGCGTGCTCGACCCAGCCCCACCGACCCGTCTCCCGGCCGAGCAGCACGGCCGCGCCGGCGTCACCGAGGACTGTCATCGGAGGCCGGTAGCGCTCCTCGGTGGCGGCGGCGGCGCCCATGGCCACCAACACGTGCCGCCAGGCCGGCCGACCGCGCAGCAGCGCCACGCCCACGTCGATCGCTGCGGACACCGACACGCAGCCCAGGTCGCCGACGCTGAGCGTGGCTGCCCGGGTCGCGCCGATGCGGGCCTGCAACCGGGTCGCCTCGGAGGCCAGCAGGTACTGCGGCGCGCGGCCCTGTACGAGGATCAGCGCGTCCAGGTCGTCGGCCGCCAGGCCGGCCCGGTCCAGCGCCTGGCGCGCCGCGGCGGCGGCCAGGTCCACCTCGGCCCCTGGTCCCGGCCGGCCGTGGTGGTCGCGCAGGCAGCGCACCTCGTCGATGCCGAGGGACAGCACGTGGGCCCGGCGCGCCTCCGGCAGCGCCGCCACCTCCGGTAGCGCGGCCACCGCCACCGCCTCCGGCGGCAGGTGGACGCTTACCGGGCCGAGCCAGACCGGTGCGGTCACGACGGCACCACCACGGGTACCGGCGTGGTCGGCGTCGCCGCGTCGCGGCGCCGGTGGGCGCGGATGGCGTGGTCGGCGAGGTGCAACTCGCTCACCTCGTCGGAGCCCTCGATGATTCGCATGACCGTGGCGTCGCGCAGGAACCGGCCCACCAGGCTGTCCGCGTCGCAGCCGGCCGCGCCGTGCACCTGCACGGCGTCCCGGCTGACCTGGGCGGCGGCGCGGGAGGCGGCGTACTTCGCCAGGACGGTGCCGGCCACGGCGTCCGGGTCACGGGCGGCGCGGAGCCGCGCCGCGTGCCGGCAGAGCTGTTCGGCGGCGGTGACCGCGACGTGTCCCCGGCCGAGCATGGCGCGCACCACCTGGTGGTCGGCGAGGCGTACCTCGCCCTGTGTGCGGTCCACGGCGTGCCCGGTGGCGGCCCGCTGGCAGGCCCGCGCCATCCCGACGCACCCCCACGCCACGGTGTAGCGGCCGTGGTCGAGCGCGGTGCCGGCGACGTGGGACAACCCGAACCCGGCGGGTGCGACGAGGTGCGAGCGGGGGACCCGGACGCCGTCCAGGTCGAGGTGGGCCACCTGGGCTGCCCGAAGGCCGAGCTGACCGCGTACCGGCTCCCGGCGCAGGCCCGGTCGGTCGCCCTCGACCAGCACCGCGGCCGGTGCCCCGCCCAGACGTCCGATCACGAGCAGCAGGTCGGCGGTCGCGCCGAACGTCACCCACTGCTTGCGGCCGGTGACCCGCACCGAGTCGCCGACCGGTTCGATGCTGGTGGCCACGGCGGACAGCTCGGTGCCGGCGCCCTCCTCGGTGGCGGCGAAGCCGGCGACCCGCGCGCCGGTGGCCAGCGCCGGCAACCACCGCTCCCGCTGGTCGGCCGAGCCCCAGCGGGCGAGCGCGGCGGCGACCATGCCCTGCACGGTGAGCAGCGCGCGCAGCGAGGAGCACACCGCACCGATCCGGGCGGTGGCCTCACCCAGCGCCTCCGGCGACGCGCCCGCGCCGCCGTAGCGTCGGGGTAGGTCCCGGGCGAGCAGACCGGCCGCGCCCGCCTCCGCCACGACGGCGGAGGGCAGCGCGCCCGTCCGGTCCCATCCGGCGGCGGCGGAGCGTACCGTGTCGGCGAAGTCGGTGGCCTCGGCCACGACGGCGTCGTCGGTGTCCACGGCGTCCCCGCTCAGCCGCGATTCGCGGCGGCACGTTTGCCGCCCACGAAGGCGGTGACCGCGTCGATGGTCCGGAAGTTCGCGAAATCCAGGTCCTCGGGCTCGACCTCGATGCCGAAGGTGTTCTCCACGAAGGCGATGAGCTGCAGCGCGAACAGGGACGTGACGGTGCCGCGGGCGAAGATGTCCTCGTCCGGGGCCGGGGCATCGCCGACCACCTCAGCCAGGAACGCCCGAATCGTGGCGGCCACGTCGGTCGGGGGGGCAGCGGTAGCCGGGATGCTGTCGCTCATGAATGCGAGTATTCCACATGGACATTTACCGCAGTCCATAGGATAATTCGGCGACGGCGTCCGGTGTAGCCGATTGGGCAGCTACCGCCCGTGATCACCTGCGTTCACCATGGAGCCATGGGTTACGCGCCGGCCGAGGGTCTCGACGTCTACTACGAGGAGCACGGCGAGGGCGATCCGATCCTGCTGCTGCACGGCTCGCTCGCCACCATCGAGACGTCGTTCGCCACCCTGCTGCCCGCGCTGGCGAAGAGCCGCCGGGTGCTCGCGGTGGAACAGCAGGGGCACGGCCACACCCGTGCCGCGGACCGCCCGCTGACGCTGGAGTCGATGGCCGACGACACCGCGGCGGTCCTCGACCACCTGGGAACGGGGCCGCTCGACGTACTCGGCTACGACCTCGGCGCCGGCGTCGCGCTGCACCTCGCGGCACGGCGGCCCGACCTGGTCCGCAAGCTGGTCTTCGTGGGCCACGCCTTCGACCGCGACGGTTTCCACCCGGGTGTGCTCGACGGCGTCGCCCACCTCACGCCGGCCATGCTGGCGGGGTCACCGTTCGAGCGCGCGTACGCCGCCGTCGCCCCCGACCCGTCGGGGTTCGCGGCGCTTGTCGAGCGCACCACGGCGCTGGAGACCGGCATGACCGACCTGACCACCGACGAGGTCCGCGCCCTGGCCGCGCCCACGCTCGTGGTGATCGGCGACGCCGACCTGGTGACGCCCGAGCACGCGGTACGGATGTTCCGGCTGCGCGGCGGCGGCGTACCCGGTGACCTGGTCGGCCTGCCGCCGTCGCAGCTCGCGGTGCTGCCCGGCACCTCGCACGCCGCGCTGCTGGCGTGCCCCGACCTGCTGCTGGGGCTGGTGCTGCCGTTCCTCCAGGCGCCCTGAGGGTCGGTCAGCCCAGCCCGCCGGCGGCGTGGATGTTCTGCCCGGTCACCCAGCGGGCGTCCGGACCACAGAGGAACGCGACCACGTCGGCCACGTCGGCCGGCTGACCGAGGCGACCCAGCGGGGTGACCCGCGCGGCGATCTCCACGCTCTGTGCGCTGTTCGTCGCGTGCAACAGGTCGGTGTCGGTGGCGCCCGGGGACACGGTGTTGACCGTGATGCCCCGCGCCGCCAGCTCCCGGGAGGCCACCGCGGACAGTTGCTCCACCGCGCCCTTGCTGGCCGCGTAGGCGGCGATGCCCGGCCCCGGCATGACCGTGTTGATCGTGGACAGGTTGACGATGCGACCGCCGTCGCGCATGTGCCGGGCGGCGTGCCGCAGCGCCAGGAACACCGCGCGGGCGTTGACCGCCATCAGCCGGTCGTACTCGTCCTCGGACAGGTGGACCAGGGGCGCCGGCGTGTGCCGGGCCGCGGCGTTGTTGACCAGCAGGTCCAGGCCGGCCAGGTGGGTCTGGGCCTGCGCGAGGAGGGTGGACACACCGTCCGGCTCGGCGAGGTCGGCCTGTACGCCGTGGGCGACGCCGCCAGCGGCCGCGACCGACGTCTCCACCTCGGCGGCGGCCTCGGCGTCGCTGCGCCAACCGAACACGACTGTCGCGCCGTCGCGGGCCAGCCGCTGCACGACCGCGCGCCCGATGCCCCGCGAGCCGCCGGTGACCACGGCTGCCTTGCCCTCCAGAACCCGCGTTTCCTCGGCCATGGACCGACGATAGGGCCGTCGGCGGCCGAGGGGCAGGCCCCCTCTGGCCATGCCTGATCGGTCAGGCCACCGCTCGGGACCGGCGGTCGACGAGCGGTGGACGGCGGTTGATCGGGGTGACCCGTCACCGATACCAACACGGATCACCCCCACCCGATCACTGAGGGCGGCGAGCTGCTCACACCCGTTGATGCGGGGGCCGCGAACTCCTGCCCGCGTTTCGCGGGGTCGCCGGATCGGCACCGACCGGGCATGATCCTCTACGCGCCGGACCCGGCGGATCCCTCACCCCGCGCGACGAGACATGCGATGCCCAGGTCACCTGGCCCAGCGACGTCTCGGCCGCGCCGCTCAGGAGAACACGTTGCACTGCACGACATGCGGAGCCGAACTCGAACACCCCGGCCAGGGCCACACGTGCCGGTCCTCCACACCTCCGCCCGCGGTCCGGACCGCGGGCTGGAACGTCGCGACCTGGTTCACGGTCGGGTTCGCCGTCCTCTTCGTCGTGGCCGCCATCGCTGCGGCCGTCTTCAGCAGCATCGCGAGCGACCGGGCCCGGCCGCTGCCCCCGTCGGATCTCGGGGCGGCGATCGGTTTCGTCCTGGCCAACCTGATCCTGGCCGCCGCCGTCATCGGCCTGGCTGTCAGTGCGTTGATCTGGGGCCGTGGCACCCGCCAGCTCGCCGAGGCACACGGCTCCTCGGGCCGCTTCTACAGCCGCCACTGGGGCACGCGCGTCTTCCCCGCCTGCGTCGTGGCCAGCGCCGCCATCGCCTGGCTGGCCGCCGATCGGACCGCCCCGGCCATTCTGTTCGGCCAGGCGGCCCTGCGCACCCTTGGAGCCGCCGCGCTGATCGGGGGCATGTTGCACAGCCGGGCGCGGGTCCTGCGGCTGATCGCCCACGCCAACCGAGTCGGCGTCGGACACTACTCGCCGGTTGCCGGGCAAGACCCGGCGTGGCCGCTGTCGCCCACTCCGACGAGCGAAGACTGGAACGCCGGCCAATGGGACCCCGAGGTGCAGCGCGACATCGAGGCTCGCCGTCGCCGCAACAACACCTGATTCGCTTCCGGGATATGTGAGAACGGTTGTCGGCTGACGGACCGAACTGTCCGACGCCAGCGGACGGGCCCCAACGTCTACAGTGGCCGGAGTTTGCCATGCTCTACTACTCGGGGACGGTGAGTTTTCTCGGGGCGGGGGATCATGAGCGATTTGCGGCACCGGAGGGTTTACACACGTTGGTTCGCCCTGCTTGTCGGGCTGGTCACCGGCGCGGTCGTCGGCTTCGCGGTCTACTGGGGGAGCCAACTGACCGGTGCGGCGCTGTTCATGTTGTGCGGCACCGTGGCGGGTGGGGTGGCCGCTCTGGTGTTCTACGCGTACTCCCGGACGATGTATCTCACGGAGCTGACCGTGTCGATCCCGAACTTCACCGATCTGACCTTCGCGGTTACTCCGTCCAACGAGGGAGTGGCGTGGCGGCTGTTCGTCGAGTCCGTCACTCGCGTCTCCACGCAGCCGCTGACCGAGGGCACCGGCGTTGTCCGTGAGACGCTCAACTCGCTCTACTCCCTGTTCCAGTCGGTGCGCCAGACCCTGGTGGAGGCGGGGCCGACGGCCGGCGCCGGCGGCACGCAGACCGTCGAGCACCTGGCCATCGGCATGCTCAACGCCCAGATGCGGCCGTTCCTGGCCAAGTGGCACCCACAGTTGCTGCAGTGGGAGAGGGTGAACCCCGACGTGCCCGAGTCGCAGTGGCCGGGCAACGCGCAGTGCCGCGCCGAGCTGGAGGCCATGCGCCTGGGCCTGCTCGACTACGTGCGGGGCCTCGGGCAGTTGGCCGGGGTGCGCAACATCGACGTGATGCTGGGTCATTCCGCGGATCAGTGACATCCGGCCGAGCCGGTGTGCGGATTCCGCGCGGGCCCGCCGTTTGCCTTACATATCCGCTGTCGACGATCCGTCAGATGAGGACGGTGCGCGGCATCCGGATCACCGCATAGCCTGGGCAGCACTCTTGACGTTCTTGCACAGAACCGGCAGGGGGTTGCCATGGTTACGTGGTTCCGGTGCGTGCACGTCCGGGGCGGGGAGCGGGGTCGGTCGTGAGCGCACCCGTCGGATTCGACATCTTCGTCAGCTACGCCACGGCCGACATCACGCTCGTGATGCCCTGGGTCGAGCGGCTGAGGGGTGACGGGTTCTCGGTCTGGTTCGACCAGGACCAGATGCGCGCCGGGCGCAGCATCATGACGCAGTTGAGTATCGGGCTCGACGACTCGGTGCAGACGATTGTCTTTCTCACCGACACCTACCTGCGCCGCGAATACACGCAGTTCGAGATGGTGTCCAGCAGCAACGACGATCCGGCTAGCCTGCGAGGACGCACCATCCCGATCAAACTCATGCCGCTCACCGTGGAGCTGCCGCGCTTCATCCGCAACGTGACCATCTGCGACTTCACCGATCCGATGACGGTGGACAAGGCGTACGAACAGGTCAAGCGGAGCATCCGGGACGCGCCGCCCCGGCCGCGGCGCCACGTCGACGAGGAGAGCGTCCTGGCGGCGTGCGAGGCGCCGTTCGAGCATCTGTCCGAGCCGGACGTCGCGCTCTTCCTGCTGCTGAAGGCGGCCGGGAATCTGGCCTGGTTTCTCCACCGCCGGGAGATCGGCGAGCCCGGGAGCGGCACACCGCTGGAAACGATCTTCCACGAGCTTCTCGTCTCCGGGAAGCTCCCCGCCGAGGTCGCGCGGTCGCTGACCTACATCCGGACGTTCGGCACCATGGTGGTCGGCGAGCAGATCGACCGGGCGACCTTCACCCGGGAATCGATCGATCCCGCCCTGGCGGCGCTCGACGGCCTTGCCGACTGGGCGTTCCCGGACCGCCCGCGCCGGGGCGGCCCGCAGCGGATCCTGGCCGCACTGCCGCGGCTCGGCGACCCCGGCGAGGTACGGCTCCCGGGCACCAGCCTGCTGCTGCGCGAGCCCGAGCTGGCCCGCACGGCGCTGGGCCCGCTCTTCGCCGGGCGGGACACGGCGGTCGGCGAGGAGATCTCGATCGTCCTGGCGGAGATTCCGGCCCAGGGGGAGGTCCGGTTCGCCGAGCTGATCGGCCGGTACGCGAGCGTCGCCGGTTCCGAGGCGATAGTGCCCCGCGACACCGGGACCCTGCGCGTCGGTGACGGCCCGGACTGCGTATATCTGGTGTTCCCGCCGGTCCGCGACATCTCGGCGGCGGAGCTCGCGGCCCGGCACGGAGGGCGGTTGCCGGCCGGCCCGGCGTACGAAATAGGTCTTGGCGTGGCCCGCGTGCTGGCGCGTCTGCACGGAGCGCGACCACCGCTGGCCCACGGCCGGCTATCGCCGTCCGACGTGCTGCTGAGCCGGTACGGCTCGGTGCGGCTGCGCGTCCCGGGCCGGGACCCCGACTCGCCGGAGGCCGACCTGCCGGCGGTGCCGGCGCTGCTGCGCACCCTGCTCGCCGGCGCGCCGGAGGCGGGCGACGAGGCGCTGCCGGCCGGCGCCGCGGAGACGCTGCGACGGCTGGCCGGGTGCCGCAGCGTGGCCAGCCTGCGCGGCCTCCTGGAGGAGGAACACGGCCGGCTGCCAGACGAGCCGGACCTCGGCTCGCTGCTGGGGGAGCTGGCACCGCCGGCCGCACCGGCCACGTCCGCGCCGGAGCTGATCGAGTCCTATCCGGTGGTTGCCCGGCAGGCCTGGCCGCTCGGCGCCGGGCGGGTGCTGGTCTGGGAGGCCGACACCGAGACGCTCGCCGTCTATCACGGACCCCGGGCGCACTGGCGTGACGACGGCCCGGTCCCCGTGCGGCTCGCGGTCACCGGTCGGGACGCCCAGGTGGCCGTCGGCGGCTGGGACGGGACGGTCCGCTACTTCGCCGGCGGCGAGCTGGTCGCCGCGACCCGCCTGGACGGCACGGTCGGCGACGTGCGGTTCACGTCCGCTGGTGTGGTAGCCGGTTCCTGGAAGAAGGCGCTCGTGCACCTGACCGCGGGCGGCCAGCGGCGCGCCCTGCTTGACGTGGCCGCCGGGGTGCACCGGATCGCGGTGGCGGAGCAGAGCGACCGGTTCGCGGTGGCGGACCTCTCCGGGCGACTGGCCATCTACCACGGCGAGACGCGGGTGCGGGACTGGCAGCGATTCGGTTCGATCGCCGACATCGCGTACGCCGGCTCCCGGCTGGTGCTGCTCACCGAGGACGGGCTGACCGGGATGGGCGTCGACCACCGGACCGACGCGGTCGAGCCGAAACCGGGTGCCCTGCGGCTGCTGGCGGGCGCCGCCCCCGGGACCTGCCTGCTGCTGGTCGCGGCCGACCCGAACCGGCTCCTGGCGGCGCGGCTCGAAGCCTGGTCGATCGACCAGGGCGACAGGCACATCCTGCACACCACCTTCCCGGCCGGCTACCGGATCGGCTCGTCCTGCGACGTGCCGGGCCGGTACACGGTGGACCTGCCGGATGGCGGCTGCGCCTATTGGCGCGACGGCGCCGAGCGGCAGGTCTGGCCCGACGCGCTCGCCGCCACACTGACCAGGGACGGGCGGCTGCTCGCGGTGTGCCTGCCCGGCCGGGTCGAGCTGTACGCGGAGCACGAATGACGGCCCCCGCCACGCTGCGCGCCGCCCTGGACCGGCTGCGGACGATGGGTGACAGCCCCCGGGTGATGATCGCGCGGGCCGAGGCCGAGTTCCGGCTCGGGGTGCACCCGGAGACGAACACCGGCGAGGGGATCGAGCTGCTGCGCTCGGCGGTGCGGCACGACCCGTTCCTGGCCAAGGGATTCCTGCACCTGGGCCTGCGGCTGCACCGGGCCGGGCGCTTTCGTGCCGCGGTGCCCGAATACCTCGCGGCCCTCGAACTGGCCCCGGCCAGCCGCCGCGTCCACCTGCTGCTCGCCGAGGCGCTGCTCGAACTGGGCAAGGCCGAGCAGCAGGCGGGCGACGAGCTGATCGCGGCGCTGGCCGCGCGCGAGCCGGAGCGGCTCAAGGCCGCCGTGGCGGAGATCGGGGGCGTACTCACCGGCGGAGAGCCGGACGCGGAGGCGGAAGCCGCCGGGGAGAACGAGAAGGAGAAGAAGAAACCCCGCAGACGCGCCAAGCCACCCACCGACCTGACCGGGGTGTGGCAGGTCTGGCTGTTGGCCCAGCTGAGCCGTGCCGCGAAACGGGCCCAGCCGGTCGCGTGTCTGAAGGCCGGGGCCAGCCGGATCGGCGTGGACGGCCCGGCCGACGTGGCACTCGGCTGCCTGATGCTGTTGCTCTCCGGTGACCCGCCCGCCGGGGTGCGCAAGGAGATCGCTGCCGCCGGGGTGGACCCCGAGGTGGGGAACGACCCGGCGCTGCGGGCGCTCGCGGCGGCACTGGAACTGGCCGAGGCCGGCGACCCGGTGCTGTTCGTCCGGGGCGCGTCGGAGCACCTGCTCGCCGGGGTGCTGCCGGTCGCGGTGGTGTGCGCGCTGCACTACCAGCGGTTCGGGCCGTCCGCCGCGGTCACGGTGACCGACGCTCTGCGGCTGCTCGACGTCTACCCGTCGGCGGTGCGGGATGACCACTGGTTCCAGGAGCTGCGCATCGCCGTGCTCGACGGGTACGCCGCGCGGGCCTGGACCGACGGCGCGCTGGGCCAGGCCAGGCTGCTGTGGCGGGAGACGGTCGGGCTGGATCCGTACCGGGTGCCGGTGGCGGTCAACCTGGCCCTGGTCGCGGCCCGGATGAAGGCCGCCGAGGAGTACGGGCCGGCCTGGGAGCGCCTCTTCGAGCTGACCTATCTGCTCGCCGGCGGGGTGGGCGACGTGCAGCTGCTGCTGGACGAGCGGCGTGACCTGCACCTCGCGTTGACCCGGCAGAGCTGGCAGCGCCACTGCGGGTCCGCGCCGCCGAGCGGTACGCCCACCGAGGACGACCTCGACGCGTGGGTGGCGGACGGGGACGCGCTCGCCGTCTGGCTGCGGCACTGGGACAGCTACTACCTCAACGCCCGGCTCTCCTTCCGCTCCCCGATCCACCTGCTCGGCACGGCGCGCGACGTGGACACCGACGAGCTTGCCGAGGCTCGCGACGCTCTGGTCGCGCTGGCCGACACGGCGGTCGTCGGGCGTGACTGGGCCGGCGGCAAGGCCTTCCGCGAGCTGGTCGCGGGGCTCGCCGAGGACGCGTACACCCAGTCGGCCGATCCGGTGGACCGGGCCCGGGACCGGTACTACGAGACCGAGAAGCCCCGGGCCGACCGGCTCGCCGAGGAGCTGCTGCAGCGGACCCTGGTGCTGATCTCGCTGCTCCGGGCGCTGGGCCGGGTGCCGGTCGCGGCGGCGCGGGAGGGTCAGGCGGCGGCGGTGATCCGGCACCAGCGCAGCCTTCCGCGGCGGATTCTGCAGTCGATCTTCGTCAACCGGGGCCTGGTGCAGGACGACATCGAGGTGGCCGCGTATGTCGAGCAGCGGGTGCTCGAACTGGCCGGAATCTGGTCCCGCGCCGAGCCGTCCACCGACGCCGACCGAAACCGGCAGGTCGCCCGCCTCGGGGAGATCGTCGAGGCGCTGCCGGACCGGTTGGCCCTGCGGGCCGCGCACTGCGACGCGCTCCTACAGGCGAAGCGGCCGGGAGAGTGCTACCGCGCCGCGGTGGCGGCGCTGCAACAGCCGTCGGCGGACCCGCCCGCCGACGTCGAGCACTACCGGACGGTACTGACCGCGCTGATCGACCGGATCGGGTACGAGGACATCCCGGAAGAGGCGCTGCGCCCCGGCGACATGGCCTCCGCCGAGCTGGCCGTGCAGCGGATCAGCCAGTCGCTGGAACGATATCCGGCCAGCGCAGCGCCGTATGTGTTGCTGGCCTCGCTGCTGCTCCAGATGGGCGGCGAGCAACGGCAGCGCAGGGCGGCGCGGGTGCTCGTCGACGGCATCCTCGCGGCACCGGCCGAGGAGACGCTGCCCCAGATGTGGCGGATGCTCGACGACATTCCGCGGCCGATGGTCACCGGCGTGGCGACGTCCGCCTGCGCCCGGATACGCGGAAAAGTGCTGGACCGGCTGTCGGCCGGGGGCGGGCCCGAGTTGCTGGACGAGGCGACGAGATGTCGCGAACTGGCCCGGCGGTTCGGGCTCGACGGCGAGCTGGCCGCGTTCGACGAACTCCTGGCCCAGCTCGGCCGGCGGCGGGACGGAGGGGAGTGACAGATGTTCATGATCGACCTTGACGGCTCGTCGCCGTACACGCTGCTCGGGGTGGCGCCGACGGCGACCATCGCGGAGATCCGCACGGCCCGCGACGAGCTGATCAACCGACTGCGCACCGAGGCCCGCGGGGAGAGCGACCCGGCCCGCAAGGAGGAGCTGGAGGAGAAGCAGCGTCGCATCAACGCCGCCGCCGATCCCCTGGTCCGGCCGGCCCGCCGGGAGGAGTTCGACCGCGAGCACCCGGAACTGCGCACACTCACCGTCCGCTCGGCGGCCGCGCCGTTCTTCACCGACCCGGCACACCGCACCGACGTGCTCTACCGGGTGCTCTTCGCGCACCTCACCGCCCGGGGGGCGCGGCTGCGCCCGTCGTCCGACCTGTACCGCACCGGCTTCACCACGGACGAGACGCCCAACGAGCTGCTCGACGAACTGCTCGACGACCCGACCGCCCAGCGGAGGCCATGATGCGACGACAGAGCCGATCCGTCGAACCGGCACCGGCGACCACGGACCTGACCGAGCGCCTGGACCAGATCCACAGCCTGCTGGAAGAGGTGGCCGAGGACAACACGGCCCTGGTCGCCCGGCTGGACCAGGCCGGTCAGAACCAGGCCGGCCAGGCCGGGGACGCGCTGCGCGAGATCGCGGCGCTCCGCTCCGACCTGAGCGGGCAGCTGGCGTTCCGCGCGTTGCGCGACCTGGCCACCGAGCTGATCGGGCCGCTCAGCGCGATCGACGCCATGCTGCAGCGAGCCGACTTCTCCGACCCGGTGGCCACCGAGGGGCACGTCCGCAGCCTGTCGCTGACGCTCTCCGGCGTGCTGTCGCGCCTCGGCGCCGAGAGGGTGCCGATCGACGTGGGCGCCGAGCTTTTCGACCCGAGCCGGCACCGCTGCGTCAGCACGGTGAAGCCGGCCGAATCGTCCTTCCCCGACGCGCCGCCGCGCACCGTCGTCCGCATCGTGCAGGACGGCTACCTGCTGCACGGGCGGCCACTCACCCCGGCGACCGTCGAGATCCAAGCCGGCGACGAATAGGAGAACCATGCCATTCCACAAGGTGATCGGCATCGACCTCGGCACCACCTACTCGGCCGTGTCCATCTGGGACGGCAAGGACGTGCGGATCATCGAGACCGCGTTCGGTCTCAGCACCGTTCCGTCGGTGGTCGGGCTGGACGCCGACCGCGCGGTGATCGTCGGCACGCCGGCCCAGAACAACCTGGTCAGCGATCCCACAAACACGGTCATCGAGGTCAAGCGGGAGATGGGCACGTACGAGGTGGAGCCGGCAAACCCCGGCGACCCCGGTGTGCCCCGGCGGATCAGGTTCCGCGGCCGTGAGTACCTGCCGCAGGAGATCTCCGCCTTCATCCTGATGGAGCTCAAGCGGCAGGCCGAGAACATCGTGGGCGAGCCGATCCACGACGCGGTCATCACCGTGCCGGCGTACTTCAAGGATCCGCAGCGCGGGGCCACCGAGGACGCCGCCCAGATGGCCCGGCTGAACGTACGCATGCTGCTCAACGAGCCCACCGCCGCGGCCGTCTGCTTCGGCGCCGACAAGATCGACGACGACCAGACCCACACGTACGCCGTGTACGACCTCGGTGGCGGCACCTTCGACGTCTCCATCGTGCAGGTCAGTCCGGGCAACGTCAGCGTGGTCGGCACCGGCGGTGACGCCCGGCTCGGCGGCGGCGACTTCGACGACCGGATCACCGGGTACGTGCTGCAGCAGATCCAGAAGCAGCACGGCGTCGACCTCACCGGCGACCCGGCGGTCTGGCAGCGGGTCAAGCGGGAAGCCGAGATGCGGAAGCGGGAGCTCTCCGTCGCCAACACGGCCACGCTGAACCTGCCGTTCCTCACCCCGACGCTGAGCGTCAACATCCCGTTGAGCCGGGCCGTCTTCGAGAGCCTGATCAGCGACCTGCTGCAACGGTCGCTCGAGTGCCTGGACGAGGCGATCGAGTCGGCGCACCAGAGCAACGGGATCGAACGCGACGAGATCGAGCAGGTGTTGCTCGTCGGCGGCTCCACCAAGATCGCCTGCATCCGGAACCTGCTCGCCGACCACCTGGGGCTGGAGCCGAAGGACATCCGCGCGGACATCAAGCCGGACGAGGTGGTGGCGCGGGGCGCCGGGATGGTGGCCCGCGAGTACACGCCGTCCGAGTCGTACGGCGGCGAGGAGATCGCGATCGACCTGAGCGAGGACCGCCCGGCGGCCAGCGAGGGCGCTCTGGTGTTGCAGGACGTCACCAGCCACACGCTCGGCATCCTGGCCAACCGGGCGGACATGGTGCCGATCCTGGAGAAGGACAGCCGGATACCGGGCGAGGTCACCAAGGACAACTTCACGAACGGCGCCGGGGCCAAGGAGATCGACGTCCTGATCTTCCAGGGTGAGCACCCGGTGGCCTTCGAGAACGACCTCATCGGCACGCTGCCGATCGTCCTGCCCGAGGCCAAGGAGCAGGGCTACTACCAGTTCGCCGTGACCTTCTCGCTGGACGTGCACGGGCTGCTCAAGGTCGCGGTGCGGGGCCTGCCGGACAACCAGGTGTGGCAGACCGAGCTGCAGTGCAACGTACGCGCCTCCAGGGAGCAGATCGAGGAGAGCAGCAAGCATCTCTCCGCGGTGATCGCCGGCGCCGCGACCGAGGAGCCGCCGCCCACGACCACCACCCTGCCCAAGCCGCGCACCAACCTGCCCAGGCCGCCGGACAGTGGCCTGCCCAAGCCGCCGGGCAGCCGGCCGCCGGCGAGCGCCGAGCCCCTCCCACCGCCGCCCGCCGAGACCCCGGACGAGTTCAAGTCCACCGCCCGCCGCGTCTACAAGCTCGTCCCGCAGCTCAACCCGGTCGGCCGGGAGCAGCTCACCGAGAAGTACCGCGCCTTCGTCGCCGCCGTGCAGTCCGGCTCGCCCGACGTGGAGGATCTCGGCGACGAGCTCTACGACCTGTACCGGGAGCTGAGGGGGTAACCCAGGTGGAAGCCCCGAACGGTATCCGGCTCGGCGAGCCGCTCGGCGTCACCGACCGCGGGTCGCTGTGGCGCGCGCACCGCGAACCGGAGCAGCCCCGGATCATCCGGTTCGTCGGCCAGCGGTTCAGCGACCGCCAGTTCCGGGACGCGCTTGCCGTGCTGCGGCAGCGCGAGCACCCGCGGATGGCGCCGATCGCCGGGCACGGCTTCTCCGGCTCCCACTACTACGTGGAGTACGAGGCCGGCGCGGAGTGCCGGACGCTGGAGGAGGGCATGTCGGCCGCGCCGCACTGGCGTGACCGGCTGCTCCTGCTGCGCCAGGTCTGCGACGTGCTCCCGCAGTGGCTGGCCGGCCCGGTCCGGCCGCTCGGCCTGAACCTGCGCAACATCGTGCTGCGGCGCACCGCCGGTCGGTGGTATCCGTGGCTGCTGCCCTGCCCTCCGGTCAGCCTTCCCTCACCCCGCGACCTGCTCGGCGTCGACCGGCACGTGTTGGCCGCGATCGCACCGGAGGCCGTCCGTGGCATCCACGCCGATCCGCGGGCCCAGGACTGGTACGCCCTCGGCACCCTGGCCGCGCAGGCCGCCGGCTGTGCTCCGGGCGAGCCGGCCGGCGACGACGCGGTCACCGACCAGGCACGCAACGCGCTGCTGCACCCCGCCGCCGGGACCAGCGAGATCCCCGCCTTCCTGGAAGCGTCCGCCGAGGTGCGCTCGCTCTTCGAGGTGGTCCGGCACTACCGGTTCGCCGACCCGGCCGTACGCCCCGCCGAGGTGAATGGCCTGCAGGCGGCGATCGACGCGGTCACCGACGTGCTCGCCCTCGCCGAGGCGCGCCGCAGCGCCAACCCCGACCATGCCGTCGAGATGCTCTCCTGGCTGCGGCGCGACGAGGGCGGCCGGTACCTGCGGGGCGCGCTGCTCGCCGCCGAGGTCAGCGCCGAGCTGGGCGACGTACGGCGGGTGCGGGACCTGGTCGGCGAGGTCCTCGATGTCCTGCCCGGACACCTGCCCGACGCCCGGCGGGCCCGGCGGCTGCGGGCCGACGCGCTCTGGCAGCTGGCCGAGCAGGCGGATCCACCACCCGGCCCGGACGACCCGGCGAGTCGGGAACTCCTCGCCGACCTCGACGCGCTCAAGAGCGACCGGGACGCCGGGACCGACCCGTACCTGCGGGCCGCCCGGCTGTACCGGCGATGGCACCAGCCGAGCCGGGCCGCCGACGAGCTGTACGCGGCCGCCGAGGCCGACCCCAGCGATCTGGAGGTGCTCCGGCTCTACCGGGAGTGCTGGCTCGAGCTGGGCGAGCAGGCGAACGCCACCGAGGTGTCGAAGATCGGGCACCACCGCGCCGACCGGATGCGGGCCGTGGGAATGCTGACCGAGACGGAGGCGCAATGGTGGCACGAGGCATTCGACCGGCCGCTGTCCTGATCGCCGCGCTGATCGCCCTGATCGCGATCGGGTCGCCGGCCGCGGCCGAACCCACCCCGGGCGGCCCGGTCACGGTGACCGTTCCGGAGGGGCAGAAACTGGCGCCGGGCGAGTACCCGGCGACCGTGCGCAGCGGCGACAAGGACATCAACGTCACGATCGTCGTGCCACCCGAGGCCGCCGGCCAGGCGGAGGGCCAGACCGGCACCACGACCACCGGGCCGGCCGCCGGCGGCGGCGCGGCCGAGGAGACGGAGAACTCCGGGGGGATCGGGCAAACCCTCCTGCTCGGCGTGGTGCTGCTCCTGGTGGCCGTCGGCGGCGCGATGCTCTACCTGCGGGTGCTGGCCCCGCGCCGGTACCTGCGGCCCTACCTCCAGGCGCTCGCCCAGATCCAGGCCAAACGGTACGACCTGGCCCTGCCCGCGCTGACCCGGCTCGAGGCGACCCTGCCCGAGCAGGCCCGCGCCGAGGCCCGGTTCTTCATCGCCTTCGCCATGTACCGCCTCGACGACCGGCGGGCCGCCGAGCACCGCCTCGCCGAGCTGCACCGGGAGGATCCGGCCAACGTCGAGGCGGCGTACCTTCTCGCCCAGCTGCGGGCCGACCGCCGTGACTTCGACGGGGCCGAGGCCGTGCTCGACCGGCTCGACCCGGCCGTCCGCGAAGCCCCGGGTAACGTGCGCAAGCTCTACGGCGTGGTCACCGCGCAGCGGGCGTTCGCGGCGTTCCGGGACGGCCGCGTCGACGCCGCGGCCGAGCTGTTCGAGAAGGTCGAGCGGCTCGACGACTTCGCCGAACACGTCCCGGTCGACCTGCGCAACCGCAACATACTGGTCGGCACCAAGGCCCTCTTCGAGAAAGATGTGCCGGCCGCGCGCGAGCAGTTCGAGTCGCTGCTGCGGGCCGCCGGCCGGATCGACGGTGCCCAGCGCGGACCGCTGCTGGCCTCGGCCGAGCTGGGCCTGGCGCTCAGCACCTGGCTGGCCGACGGCACACACTCGGCAGCCGAGACCGAGCGACATCTGGTGGCCGCGCTGGCCCTGCTGAATCCGGCCGAGGCGCTGACCGCCACGTGGCCGCCGCAGTCCGCCGACCCGGGCCTGACCGCCCGGATCGAGGAGATGATGATCCGGGCGAACCGGCCGGCCGAGGAGATCGAGGCCGAACGTACCCTGCGCGACATCCACTTCCTGCGCGGGATGGCGGTGCTGCGCGCCTGGGCCGAGGCCGACCCGCGCTACGCCCAGTCCGCCGCCCGCGACTACATCGACCGGGCCCTGCAGCGGTTCGCCCGCGCCCGGGAACTGGACCCCGAGTTCAGCGACGTCTACGTGGTGGTCGGCCTGCTGCGCTACTACCTGGCCGAGAGCGAGACCGACTCCCGGGCCGCCGTGGCCGTGCTGCGCGAGGCGCAGAAGCTGGGCACCCGCGATCCCGAGGTGCTCCAGATCCTCAACCACGACGAACGGGCCCGCCGGGCCAACCGCGACGCGGCCGAGACGTACCTGCAGATCCTCGACCGGTACGTGCAGGACTCGACGGTTCGCGAGCAGGTACGCGAGGCGCTGCTGGCCCGGATGTCCCGGTACGGCAAGGTGCGCGACTGGGACACCCGGCCCGCGCTGATCGGCAAGCGGGTGTCGACCCCCACCGTGGCCGAGATGCACGCCCGGTCCGAGCTGCTGATGGCCCGGATCAACGACCTCGTGCAGCACCAGGGTGGCACCGCCGACCTCAGCGGCGCCCGGCAACTGACCGTGAGCATCGAGCAGCGCAGCCGGGAGATCGCCGAGTACGCCCGGGCCATCGAGGACCAGGAAGCCGAGCTGCTCGCGCTGCTCGGCGACAAGCTGCTGAGCGAAGTGGAGACGTGACCATGACGGCACTGTGGCGGCGCCGGCAGCGACTGACCCCAGCCGACTGCCTGCGTACCCTGCCTGACCCGACGTTCGACATCGCCGCGCTGACGCCCGGCGACGAGCTGCGCGGCGCGGAGCTGCGCCGGTCCGTGCTCCTGATCGCCCAACTCGACCACGTCAGCGAGACGGCGCAGGTCCGCGGGGTTGTGGTGAATGTCCGCGGCGCGGTTCCGCCGGTGGGGGACTGACATGGGTGGCCTGCACTACGAGCCGAACGGCGACGAGGCCTTCGACCGGCTGCGCCGGCAGGCCGAGAGCCTGAGCCGCGACCTGGGTGTCGACATCGGCCGGACGCGGACGTTCGCCACCGCGTCGCCCGACGACGTGGCGATGACCGGCGGCCTGGTGACCGTGGACGACCCCGCGGTGCTCGCCGAGCAGATGCGCGCGGTGCGGGCCCGCGAGTCGGATCTCAAGGTCCAGCGGCTGCTGGAGCGTGCCGAGCGCGCTGCCGGCCAGGACGACTATGACACCGCCCTGGACCTGGTGGACGAGGCGCTGGAGTTGACCCGCAGCAGCCTTTCGGCCTGGCTGCTGCGAGGCCGCTGCCAGATCGCGCGTGGCGAGTTCGCCGAGGCCGCCAAGACGATCTCGGTGGCCCGGCAGCAGGCCAGGGATCCGCAGGGCATCCGGCTCGCGGCCGCGCTGGCGGCCGAGTGTGACCGGGCCGAACTGAGCGCGTTCGCCGCCGAGCTCAACCACCTCATCGACCAGGGCCTGCTGGACAAGGCGGAACAGCGGATCCGGGACCGGCTGCGTGACCGGCCGGACCACCCGACCCTGCGACAGAACCTGTGCGTGGTCCTCCTGCTCGCGGGCAAGCTCGGCGAGGCCCGGGCGACGGCCGAGGCCGGCCGCTTCGAGAAGCTGTTGCGGGTCATCGCCCAGCGTGAGAGCGAGCCGCAGATCGAGGCCGCGCGCCACGCGCTGCGCCGTGGGAACACCCGTGCGGCCCTGGACCTCCTGGAAACGTGTGCGGGCGCGATCGGTGACAGCGAGCACTTCGTGGCGATCCGCTCGTATGCCCAGGAACGGGCGGCCGCCCGTGGGTTCCGCCTCATCGGGCGCGCACGACGGAGGGCGGACGCGGAGCCGATCGACGACGACACCCTGCAGTGGCTCATCGAGTGGCTGGTCCAGGACGAGTTGACAGTCGGCATGGAAGCCCTGGAGAACGAGGACTACCAGGGCGCACAGCCGTACTTCGAAGCGGCCGAAGCGATCGACGACCGCTGCAACCTGGTCGCCTTCCTGCACGCGGTGGCGCTGTTCCGCAGCCTGTTCGACCAGTTCGAGGGGCAGCGGACGCCGACTCTCGACGAGGCGCACGACGTGCTGGTGGAGGCCGAGCGTCTGGCCGCGCAGGCCACCGGGGACCCCAAGGTGGGCGCTCCCAGCCGCGACCTGGCCGGGACGATCCGGGCCAGCCTGGACACTGTCCGGGAGGTGCAGAAGCAGGTGGCGCGCGCCGAGGCCGTCGCCGCCTGCGTGGCCACGTTCAACTCCCTGGTGCAGCGCTACGAAAGGTCCCCGATCCGAACGATCGAGCAGCTCAACAGCGCCCGATACAGCTTTCGCGCGCTCGCCCGGGACGTGGACCGGCTGAGCCGCGAGGGTTCGTCCGAGGCACGGGAGGTGACAGCCCTGCACGAGCTGACCCAGGCGATTGCCCGGATCCAGCAGCAGCTCAACCGCCACTGAGCGCGGCGGTGCCCGTTGGGCCCGCAGGTGAACGCTGCTGGAGAGGCGTGCCATGGCTGGCCGGCGGTGTGAGATCGGTGATGACCCACCGTTCCCAGTCGGCGCGCCAGACGGTCTTGGCCACCAGCAGGGTCTGCTCCATCGCCCTGCGGTATGTCGTGCAGCTGGGCGTTGCCGGTTCTTTCGGGCACGCCAGCTGTGCCAGAAGGACCGGGAGTAGCACGGGTCCGTGCGTGTAGGGCGCGGTGCCGTTGCATCCCAGATAGGCGGCTGGCGCATCGACTCGTCTGCCGACGGCGGCGATGAAGTCTTCTGTGCCGCTTTCACAGCAGTCGAAGACGATCCCTGCTGCCTTGATCGTTGTGCCCTGGGGGTCAGGCAGATGGTCCAGGTACAGCGACTCGTCACCACCGCCCAGGTAGGGGCTTCCCTCCTCCACGCCGGCATGGCCGCCGTACACAAGGAGATCCGACTCGGTCGAGAGGAGATCGCGAAGGTGCTCGGGACCGGTGGCGAGTTCGACGCGCGCCTCGACTCTGCCCGGGTGGTCGTGGCGCATGGTCTCGACCAGCCCGTGCAGGCTGTTCAGGTAGCGGACGGCGGCCCGGTCGGAGGCGTATCCAACGAAGAGATAGGTGTACGGCTTATTCACACCCCTCAGTATGTCCGGCACCGGGTCGGGCTCACCCCTGGTTGGGGTGCGGGTTGTTGTTCACCCGACCAATCCCCCTCGGCCAGGCGTCACCTGTCGAGAGCGCCGGCCAGGCGCCGCGCCTCGGTGACCAGCCGGCTCGACCCGCCGCGCGCGGCGACCTCGGCCAGGCCGGGCACGTCGATCCGGGCACCGGTCGCGCCCGCCGTCTCCGCCGCCAGGCTCAACAGGTCCGGGGTGCCGCGCGGGGCCTTCGGTGAAGCCAGCAGCGGGGGCAACGCGGCGGCGAGCAGGCGCCAGATGCTGAGCGGGGCACCGGCGGCGGCCGCGTCGCGCAGCGGCTGCACGGCGCGGTTCGGCGTGAGGTCACCGACGGCGGCGAGGGTGCCGAGGTGGGCTCCGACCCGGGGGGCGTCCAGGTCGCCGGCGGCGGCCAGCATCAGCAGGGCGTCCACGGTGGCGACCCGGTCGGACTCGTGTCGGGCGCCCAGGCCGTAGGCGAGGGCGAGACCGACGGCGGGACCGCCGTCGCCGCCGCACTCGGCGAGCATTGGCAGGATCGCGGCGCCGCCGGACACGTCCTGGTCGGCGCCGCTCGCGATGTCGGGCAGCGCGTACGCCGCGACCAGCCCCCGGTAGCCGGGCAGCACGGCTGGCCAGAGCCGGGCGGCGTCGCCGACGTAGCTCTCCACGGATCCGGCCGGCACGGTGAGCAGGCCGAAGGGGTCGTCGACGCCCTCCGGCGGGCTGAATCCCACGTGGGTCCGCTGTTGAGGCGGTTCGTCGTACCCCCGGTAGTAGCTCTGTCGGCGCTCCTGGCGGGGCAGGATGACCACCTGATGGTCCGGCGTCGGCAGGCCGCCGGCCCGCAGCCATCCGGCGAGCCGGTCACCGGCGGGCGTGCCGAGCGCGGCCGCCCTGGCCGCGAGGGGCTCGTCGACTCGCGCGGGCAGCCGCAGCAGGGCCTGCGTCAGGTCCACTTCCCACGCGTCGCGCTGGCCGAGCAGGGCCAGACGGTCGTAGAGCACCTCCGGGTCGATGGCGCCGTTCGCCGTGGTCGGGGCCGCGAGCAGACCGGGGTGCTGGGGCGCGCCGACGCGGTCACCGATCTCGGCCAGCCGGGCGCGTAACAGCCGATGCGGCGGGGGTACCCGTGGATCGCGGGACGGTCCGCCCGGCGTGCGGCGTCGCAACGCCGCGAGCGTCGCGGCCCACCGTCCCCGCCGTGCGCCCGCCTCGACCGGGTCGGCCGCCGCGTGCAGCACCCCGCCGAGGAGACCGCACAGGCAGCACGGATCCCACGGGTGTTCCTCCGCGCTGGTGCGGTGCCGTCGCAGCACCGGCAGCAGGGCGTCTTTCAGTCGGGCCCGGTCGGCACCGGCGAGGCGGACCACCGCGTCGAGGACCCGTTCCAGACCGGACGCCGTCATGGGGCCGCTGAGCAGGGAGGCGGCCTCCTCCGCCAGCTCGTCCGGGTCGGTGAT
This sequence comes from Micromonospora sp. NPDC049175, assembly GCF_043197345.1. Lineage (NCBI taxonomy): Bacteria > Bacillati > Actinomycetota > Actinomycetes > Micromonosporales > Micromonosporaceae > Micromonospora > Micromonospora sp. NPDC049175. The sequence goes on from NZ_JBICSY010000004.1 coordinate 259,221, forward strand.
GGCCGCGGGCGCGGGCAGCGGTCCGGCCGGTGGCGGCAGGTCGTCGCCCACCACGCCGATGACGACCCGTGGGGCGACCACGTGCCCGTGCCGGGCGGCCAGCGTGCCAGCCCGGTCGCGGATGTCCGCCGCCGGATGGTCGACAGCCGTCGCGACGACCTCGGCGATCTCCGCCGCCCGGTCGGGGTGCCGGCGGGCGAGCTGGTCCAGCCAGCCGAGCTGGGCGCGGACCAGCGCCTTGTCGGGCCGGACGAGAACGGCCCGCGACGCGTCGAGCAGCCCCTCGACCTCCACGCCGTCGAGAGCCCGCAGCGTCTTCTGCGCCATCGACGCCACGTTGCCGGGGGCGTCGGCGAGCAGACGCAGGTAGTCGCCGCGACGCCTGTCGACCTCGCTGGCGGTGGGCTCCAGCAGGCCGTGCAGGGTGACGAACGCGCGCAACGCGGCCGGTCGGTCGCCGCGCAACAGCCGGCTCACACAGCCGTCGACCAGCATCGTCCGGTCCAGACGGCCCTCGCCGGCCAGGCGCGTCAGCGCTCGCGGCAGGGCGAGATCCTCGTCGGTCATGAACTCGTCGAAGGTCATCCGCGTCCCGACGCCGTCCACCTCGAACAGGCGCGGCACCAGGGCGTCGAGGAACACGTCCGCCCGGAGCCGGTCCACGAGCGGGACCCGTCGCTGCGCCTCCGGCGGCCACGCCATCAGGGCGAGCCACCCCTCGACGAACTGGTCACCGGTGGGCGCCGCCGCCTTCTCGGCGGTGATCAGCTCGGCGACGAACGCCCAGCCGTCCATCGGGTCGCCCCGGCGGAGCCGATCCGCCAGCCGGGTTGCCAACTCGGCCAGCCAGGGCACCCCGCGCGCCCGCGCGACCTGGACCACCAGCTCGGCGTCGGCGCCCCGCAGCGACACGTTGCGCCGGCCGAGCAGCTCGGCCGTCGCGGCGGCGGTGGGCAGGCACCCCACCGCGGTCACCGCCAGGGCCGTCGCCTCGGTGTTCCACCACCAGTTGTCGCGCCGACGGCGCACGTGGGCCACCAACCCGTCGGCGAACGACCGCCGTCCCTGCTCGTCGAGGCCAGTGACCGCATCGACGGCCGCGCCGACGTCACTCCGGGCCAGGAAATCGTACGGATCGCTCACGCCCCGACCTCCACCGAAGCGCCCACCATCGTCGTGGCGAGCGCGTGTTTGCACGGCCCGCGCTGGCCGCGGTGTCGCGCCCACCAGGGGCAGGAGCAGGTGTACGAGCCGTCCGGCCGGCGGCGGACCCGGTAGACCTCGTCGCCGTGGCGTACGGTCGCCGCCTCGCCGTCGGGGGTGACCGCGCCCGCCTCGACAAGCGCCCGCGCCCCGACCAGCCGAGGATTGTCCCGCTCGGCACGGCCGGCGTCGTAGGGCAGCACCCGGTGGAAGTAGCCCCCTTCGGCCACGTCGAAGCCGACCCGGCCGGCGGTGCCCAGCTGGGTCAGCGCCGCCCGGACCCGGTCAGCCGAGATCCCCGCCGCGGCGGCCATCGCGTGGACGTCGATCGTCGGCTCCCAGGACAGCAGCGTGGCGACGAGCGCGGCGTCGTCGGCGACGTCGTCCGAGGCGAGCGCGGTCAGCGCGCCGCCCTCGCCGGAGAAGCCCCGGTAGGACTCCGGTGACAGGGTCAGCGACAGCCGCAGTGCTCCCGTGTCGAGCTCCCACACGCTCGGCAGCGGCGGCGACCCGGCCGCCGCCGGTGGCCCGTACACCCGCAGGGTCTTCGCGTACCGGAGCAGCCCACGCAGCGTGGTGAGCCGTCCGGCGCCGGCCAGGCACACCGCGCCGGGCACCGGGCACGAGGTCGGCCGCAGCGAACGCCCGGCCGGCACGACCCAGAGCACCGACCGGTCGTTACCCGCCGGCAGCCGGCGCAGGAAAGCGGCCGCCTCCGCCGCCGGGACCTCCGCCCGCCGTCGCATGGTCGTGGCGATCAGATGGACCTCGGCGAACCCCCGTAGCCACCGCCCGGGCAGCGGCACCTTCTTCTCCACCACCGCGGCGTCCAGGGTGGACACCGTCAGGTCATCCGGCCCGACCGACAGGTGCAACGGGTCGATGCCACCCACCCGGGCCAGAGCCTCCCGCAGCGGCGCGTTCACGTCGACGTTCGTGGTGCCGTGCTCGACGATGTCGCCGTCGAACCCGGCCGGCACGACGTCCAGCCGCGCGTACACCCCGCAGCAGCCGGAGAACGACTCGAAGCGCATCCGGTCCCGGCTGCCGGTGACCACCGGATCGAGGCTCGCCGGGCTGACCGGCTGGTGGTAACGGGTCCGGGCGACTTCGGCGACCGCCAGCAGCCCGGCCGCTGCCGCCTGCGGAGTGGTCAGGAAACCGGAGAAGAACCGCGGATTGGTCGCGGGCCCGCCGCTGGTCTGCAACGCCAGGTCACCCCGGTGCAGCGTAGACGGCTGGCGATAGCGGTAGGTCTGAAGGGCGCTCACGGTTGCAGAACCTACGACCGACCCCCGACACCCTGCGGGGATGCTGCCGCGACCAGGTATTCCGCCTCCCGGACGCACTCCGCACGCTTACCCGTTCACCTCCCGAGGTCTCCGCGATCAGCCCCGTTGTCGAAAACCACATCGCAGGTCGTGTGCGGCAGGTGCTTCGCGCGATAGGCCAGCTCCGAGCGTTCCCAGACATCCCACAAGGCGGAGTCGTAGATCCCCCGCCGGATGTCGCGCTGCTTGGCTCGCTCCCTCGCCACCTCCATCGGCGCGTCGACCCAGATCCGACAGTCGTAGTAGCGCCACAGTTCACCGAGGTACGCGGACACGCCCTCCACGATCAGGTACCGCACCGCCGGGACCCGCACCCGCCGGCCCGGTCCGCCCTCGACCCCCGTCAGCGTCCGGTACTCCTGCAGCTCTCCGCGCGAAGCCGGCGCCAACACTCGACTGGCGAACTCCGCGCGATCGAAGTCACTCTTGTCCTCGTCGCTGACCACACCCTCGACGAGAAACTCATCCAGGTGCACCGGATGGGAACTGCCCAGCGCACGGGCGAGCCGTCGAGCGAAGACTGTCTTCCCGGCACCACCGAACCCCTCCACCCCCACCAACGTCGGCCGACCCGACGGGGCGATTCGGCTGACAAGTGCCACGATCGCCGCCAGGTCCAGCCGCGCCGCCGCCCCCGCACGGCGATCCGCCGGCGCTGGCACCTCAGCCGTCACCCCGACCACACCCCTTCCGACCAGGCTTCACCCACGTCAGACAACCCACATCGAATCATCCCGGGGTCGGTGGGCGGGCACGCCACGCTCCGCACAGGCGAGTACGGCAGGGCGACGCAGGCGGTCGTACCCATCGGGTGATGCCCCCGGCGGTCCTCCTCGGACGGTCTCTGGCCTCCCGCGGGCATCGGCCGGGTCGACCGGCGGGGATACTGAGCGGGTGCGCGAAGACGACGTACTGCGGGGCATCGCCGCTCGCGTGGCAGCTCGCGACTACAGCGATGACGTGTCGATCCACCCCGGCCACCTTGACGCGGACGGCACGTGGATAGTGAGTCCCCTGCCCGAGGACACCCGGATGCTCGTGGTGCGGGGGTCGCAGGAGCATCGTGCCGCGCTGGCAGCCGACGCCGTCGACCCGTTGCCGCGGCTCGTGCCTGCCTCCGCGCAGGCGGTGGACGACGCGGAACAGGTGCTCGGGCACCCGCTGCCGCCGCTGCTTCGACGCATCTACCTGGAGGTCGCCAACGGCGGCTTCGGTCCCGTGCTGGGCGTCGCGGGCGGTGGCACGGACGACCTCGGGCGTACGGCGATCGACCGGCTCAGCCCTCGAGAACCCGCCGGCCTGTTGCCGATCGCCTATTGGGGATGCGCGATCTACTCGTATGTCGACTGCCGGGGTCGGGGCGCGATGATGTGGGGCTTCGACCCGAACTCGGGCCTTGGCGAGCACTCGTTCTACGCGGAGGGGATCTCTCTCGTGGATTGGCTCGACGGGTGGCTCACCGGGAGCCTCGAGCAGCCGCACCTCGAACCCGATCAGACGCGTTCGTGGAGCGGGACCACCTCCGAGGGAGCGAGCTGACGCAACTCCTGCGGCGGCCGGCTCGTTGGTACGTCGGGGCGGATGGAGGCGGACGATGGCGGCGGGGCGGGGTGCCGAGCTGCTTCGTCCTCCCAGCAGCGCGGGCCGCGCGACGTTCCTCGAGCTGTTCTTCGACCTGGCGTTCGTGGTGGCCCTCACCCGGGTCTCGCAACGATTCGCCAGCCTGGGCGATGACACCGGCTGGACGCTCGTCACCGGCTTCGGACGTACGCTGTTGCTCTTTCTCGCGCTCTGGCTGATCTGGTCGCACACCGCCTGGATCACCAGTCGCTACGAACCGGAGCAGCCGCTCATTCAGGCCGTCGTGGTCGGCACCATGTTCGCCGGCCTGATCATGGCGGTGACCCTGCCACGCGCCATGGAGGAGCGAGCGCTGCCGTTCGCGGCCGCGTACCTGATGGTGATGGTGGTGCGGCCGCTTGTGGTCGCCGCCGCGCTGCGTGGTCACCCGCGCCGGCTCGTGCCGATCCGGCTCGCCGTGTGGGCTTCGGCGAGCGCGCCGCTGTGGCTGGCCGGCGCGGTGGGTCCGGACCGGCTTGTCCTGCCGCTGTGGGCTGTCGCGCTCGCGATCGACTACCTCGCCTGGATCCTGGGCTGGCCGCTGCCGTGGCTCGGTGCCTCGAAGGTGGGCAGCTGGCGGATCGCGGGAACCCATCTCGCCGACCGTTACCAGCAGATGTTCCTCATCGCACTCGGAGAGTCGATCCTGGTCATCGGCGTGGTTTTCAGCGGCACTGACTACTCCGCCGGGCGCGCCGCCGCCTTCGCGGTCGCGTTCGCCACCAGCGCGCTGCTTTGGCGGATCTACTTCCACCGCGCCGGCCTGCTGCTGACCGACGCGTTGGCGCGGACGGTCCTGCCCGGCCGGCTGGGCACGGTGTTGGAACGGACGCATCTGCTGATCGTGCTCAGCGTGCTCGTCACGGCAGTCGGCTACGAGTTGGTGATCGACCACCCGTTCGGGCCACCGCAGCCCGGTTGGCTTCTGTTCGTGATCGGCGGTCCGATGCTCTTCCTCGTCGCCCGGATGCGCCTGGAGTACGAGATCTTCGGCCGGGTGTCCCCAGCCCTCGTCCTCGGGTCGGTGGCCCTGCTGCTGGTCACGCCGGCGTTGGCCCACTGGTCGCCGATGGCCGGGCTGAGCGTGGTGGCCGGAGTGTTGACCCTGGTCGCACTGCTCGACATGCTGCGCGGCAGGGGAGCGCCGTTGGAGCCTCCCGCCCCGCCGATCGGGCGGGAGGCAACCGACGTTCGCGACCCCGAGGCGTGACCCGGGGCCGTCGCTACAGGCCCAGACTCCGCAGGGTCGGCACGGTCTTGCCCACCCAGGCGAGGGCGGCGTCCTCGCGGGCACCCTGGGTGCGCTGTGTGCCGGCCAGGAACCACAGGAAGTAGGTGGTGTAACCGGGTGCGCTGACCACGGTGTGGTAGCCCTCGGGCATCATCTGCATCACATGCTCGCGGATGGTGACGTTCTCCTCGTACCCCTCGTCGGTGTAGACCCGGCTGATGCCGAACCCGTCCGCCGGGTTGACGCGGTAGTAGTACATCTCCTCGTGTGCGGCCTCGGCGGGCAGGTCGTCGACCTTGTGCCGGTGCGGCGGGTAGGTGCTCCAGTTGCCCGAGGGCGTGTAGGTCTCCCCGACGATGAGCCGACGCGCGGGCAGGTCCGGTTGGGCGACCTCGGTGAGGATCTGGTGGTAGTCGCGGCCGAAGTTGGCCGCACCCCAACGGCCGGTCGCGACCTGCTCCGGCGCGATGACGTAGGGGTCGGTGGCCAGGTCGCTGGGGGCGCTGGGGAGGGCGATCTCCACGTCGGTGACGGCCTCGACGGTGATCGAGGAGCCGGCCGGGAGGTAGACCGAGTGCGGCTTGCCGGAGAACACGTCCGGGCGGCTGCCGACCTGCGGGAAATGGTGGTCGGCGACGGTGAAGTTGGCGGTGCCGCCGAGGATGACGGCCAGGATCTCCCGGTCACCGGACTCGCCGGTCCAGGACTCACCGGCCGACAGCCGCAGCAGGGTGAAGTCCAGCAGCCGACAGGGATTGACGGGCAGCGTGTTCCGGCCCTCGGCGGCGGGAATGGTGCAGTGGTAGCGGTAGTCCATGGTCACCTTTCACAGGATGCGGGGCGGTGCGGGTCGGTCAGGGTGCTCACCAGGGGCTGGTCCAGCCGGGGATCGTGGCGCGGGTGAGGGCTTCCAGGTAGAAGTAGTCGCCCCACAGGGTTCCCTCGTCGACGCCGACGTCCTTGGGCTTGTCGTAGACGCCGTGCAGGATCAGCGCGTTCGAGCCCGGCCGGCCGCCGGTGGAGTAGTGGTCGATGAGCGAGCGCAGGATCTCGGCGGCCGCCGCCCGGTACCGGCCGGCGCTGGTCGGGTCGGTGAGGTTGTCGGCGAGTTCGAGCAGGCCGCAGACGGCGATGGCCGCGGCCGAGCTGTCCCGCTCCTGGCCGCTGCCGTCGCCGAACTCCAGGTCCCAGTACGCGACGCGGTCCGCGGGCAGGTGGGCGAGGAAACGGTCGGCGCAGGTCATCGCGGCGGCGAGCAGCGCGGGGTCGCCGAGGTGCCGGTGGTTGAGGCTGAACCCGTAGATGCCCCACGCCTGCCCGCGCGCCCAGCAGGAGTTGTCGGCGTGGCCCTGCTCGGTCTCCCCGCGCAGCGGCGCGCCACTGGCCGTGTCCCAGTAGAAGGTGTGGAAGGTGGTGCCGTCCGGACGCAGGATGTGCTGGCGCAGTTGCGCGGTGTGCCGGCCGGCCGCGGCGGCGTAACGGTCGTCGCCGGTGGTCTGGCTGGCCCAGAAGAGCAGCGGCGTGTTCATGAGGCTGTCGATGATGGTGCGGCCCCGTTGGCGGGGGTCGTTCAGGTCGCCCCAGGCCTGGATGATTCCGGCCGGTTCGAGGACGCGCGTCATCAGGTGGTCGGCGGCGGCGAGAGCCGCGCCTCGGGCCCGCGGATCGTTCGTACGGCGGGCCGGGGTGACGCAGGAGAGGGTGTAGAGGAACCCGAGGTCGTGGGTGTCCAGGTCGACGCCGCGGTCCACCCGATCTGCGAAGCTGTCCACGTGCGACAGCGCGGCCCGCAGGTGGCGGTCGTCACCGGTCAGGTCGTGGGCCAGCCAGAGCTGGCCGGGCCAGAAGCTGGTGGTCCAGCCGACGTTGGCGCCCTCGGGTTGGCCGGCGCTCGGTGGCCGCAGCGGGTAGCTGTTGGCGTCGGTGGTGTCCGCGGGGTACCGGTCGCCGAAGGTGGCGATGTTCGCCTCGACGGTACGTATCGCGGCGGCCACCGCGGCCGCCGTGGCCTCTGCGTCGGAGCTGGGACGGACGTCGGTCGCCGTCATGGATGCTGTTCTCCCTCGTGGGTCCGGTCCGGTGCCGGGCGGGTGTGTCATCGGCGTCCCGGCTCGGTGGCCGGGACGTGTGGGTCAGGCGCGCTGGGGTGCGGCCGTCGGTGGGTCGAGGGCGGCGCGCAGGGTGAAGCGGCTGTTGGCCCAGACGACGTAGAGCAGCGGCGCGGCGGCGAGGCCGAGCGCGATCGCGGGGCGGGCCGCCAGGAGTTGGGCGAGCAGCACGAGCACGAGCAGGGACACGGCGGTGAGGTACCACCGACGCACCGCCAGGTACACGCAGGTGCGGGCCACCTCGCGCAACCGCGCGGTGGGCCGGTCGGCGAGGGTCACCAACCCGAGCAGCGCGGTCGCGACGGTGAGGACGATCAGGGTCGCCAGCACCGGCAGGGCAAGTGCCCCGACCCGGTGGCCCCACGCGGCACGGGCGTCGACGGCGAGTACCACCAGGGCGGTAATGGCCGCCGCCGTCCAGAGCATCGCCGGCCGGGCGGTGGCTCGCCAGGCGCGGCCGTAGGTGCGCAGCACGCCGCCGGTGTCGCCGGCCGAGTAGGCGGACATGACCGCGAAGGCCGCGCAGAGCCCGGGCGCGCAGAGCGGGGCGGTCAGCGCGTACAGCGGCCAGGACCGCGCCGCGTCGGTGGTGAACGCGAGCGTCACCAGTGGCAGGCATCCGAGCACCAGCAGCAGGTTGGTGGTGAGCGCGACGTAGACCCCGTCGAAGACGGCGGTGATGGTGTGGTGGCGCGAACGCACGGGCCTCAACCCTTCAGTCCGGTCGAGGCGACGCCCTCGATGAAGTAGCGCTGGCCGAGCAGGAAGATGACGGCGACGGGCAGCACGGACAGCACCGAGCCCGTCATGATCAGCGCGTACTCGGCGTTGTACTGGGAGATGAAGGTGTTCAGCCCCAACTGGATGGTGCGCAGTTCCGGGCTGCGCAGGTAGACGAGCGGGCCGAGGTAGTCGTTCCAGGTGGTCGTGAACATCAGCAGGGCCAGGCTGGCGAGCGCCGGCCGGGACAACGGCAGAATGATCCGCCGGTAGATGCCGTACTCGCTGAGCCCGTCGACACGCGCCGCTTCGCTGAGTTCCTCGGGGATCGTCTCGTAGAACTGCTTCATCAGGAACACGCCGATCGCGCCGAACGCCTGGATCGCGACGATCGACCACAGCGTGTTCGCCAGGTGCAGCTTCGACATGAGGATGAACTGCGGGATCATGTACGACTGCCAGGGCACCGCGATCGTCCCGACGTACGCCAGGAAGAGCAGGTTGCGGCCGGGGAAGCGGACGCGGGCGAAGCCGTAGGCCGCGAAGCTGCCGGTGAGCACCTGCAGGAAGGTGACGATCACCGACAGCAGCAGGGTGTTCCACAACCACGTCGTCATGTCCGAGCGCTGCCAGATGTCGACGTAGTTGCGCCACACCACCGGATCGGGAAGCCAGGTGATCGGGATGGTGAAGACGTCGTTGTTCGTCTTCAACGACGCCACCACCATCCAGAAGAACGGCAGCAGCAGCCCGGCCGCCGCGAGCACCAGGGCGGCGTACCCGAGGAGCCGCCCGCCCAGGGACCGGACCCGTCGGCGGGGCGCGCGGTTGCCGGGCGCGGCGAGGGCCGGGGTGGGCAGGGAGAGGTCGGTCGCGGTCATCAGCTGTTCCTCCGCTTGTTGACCATGAACTGGATGACCGTGATGCCGAAGCAGATGGCGAACAGGACGATGGAGACCGCCGATGCGTAGCCGAACTGGTTCTCCTCGAAGCCCTTCTGGTAGATGTACTGCGAGAGCACGAGTGTCGACTGGCCCGGTCCGCCGCCGGTCATCACGAGGATGAGGTCGAAGACCTTGAAGCTTTCGATGGTGAGCAGCACCGTGACGAAGAAGGTCGTGGTGCGTAACCCGGGGAGGGTCACGTGCACGAACCGCTGCCACGGTGAGGCGCCGTCGGTCTCGGCCGCCTCGTAGAGCTGGGCCGGGATGGTCTGTAGGCCGGCCAGGAACAGCAGCATGTAGTAGCCCATGTACCGCCAGGTGCCGACGATGATGACCGCCGGCATCGACCAGGTCGCCGACGCGGTCCAGCCCGGCGGATTGTCCACACCGAGGGCGCCGAGGAGAGCGTTGATCGGGCCGTACTCCGGGCTGAACAGCTGGTTCCAGACGACAGCGATCGCCACGATCGAGGTGATGTAGGGGAAGAAGGCGATGGTGCGGAAGAACCGTACGCCGCGCAGTTTGCGGTTGAGCAGCAGCGCCAGCCCGAGTGCCGCCGCGAGGGTCAGCGGGATGTGGAAGACGGCGTAGTAGACGGTGTTGCGCAGTGCGGTCCAGAAGCTCGAGTCGTCCCACATCCGCCGGAAGTTCGCGGTGCCGGTCCACTCGGCCACCCCGAAGACGTTCCAGTTGGTGAACGCCACGTAGAACAGCACGACGACGGGTAGCAGGGTGAGCAGGGCGAAGCCGAGGAAGTTGGGAAGGATGAACGACCAGCCGGCGACCGTGTTGCGCGACACCAGCCGCCGGTTCCTGGGTCTCGTGCGCGGCAATGTTGCCATAGGGAGTCTCCGGAAGCGTTCAGCATGAGGGCGGGACCGGCGTGCGGCTCAGGCGCGCCGGGCCCGCCATCAGCTCACTGGTTGAGGACTTCGTTCTTGGCGCGGGTCTGCGCCTTGCTCAGCTCCTCGTCGACGCCCTTGCTGTCGGAGAGGATCGCCGAGTGCGTCTCGTTGAGGAGGTTCTGCAGACCGGCGGTGTGCTTCGACACCGGGTTCTCCGGCTTGATGGTGTGCTTCGAGTAGGCGAACTTCGACAGCTCGTCCTGCGGTACGCCGTCCAGCCCGAACAGCGACGTGGTGACCGCGTCGGTGACCTGGGCCGGGGTGATGCCGATCCCGGCCAGCGCCTTGCCGGCCTCCGGGCCGGCCGCGTACTTGAGGAAGTCCTTGGCCGCGGCGGTCTTGGACTTGCTGATCTTCGGGTTGATCCCCAGGCCGGTCGGGTCACCGAAGGTGACAGGCGTGGCCGAGGTGCCGGTGGTGGACTTGTCGAACTGGGGCGCCGGCGCGATGCCCCACTGGAACTTGTCGGCGTCACCGGTCTTTCGCTGGTTGAGCAGCGTGGCCACGTACCAGGTGCCCATCAGCAGCATCGCCGACTGCTGCTTGCCGAACTGCGCCTGGTAGGTGAGCTTGTTGGTCTTCGCCGTGCCGAACGTCGGCTGCGCGCCGGACGCCTGCAGGTCCAGTGACTTCTCGTAGTACGGCTTGAGGAAGCCGAAGTCCCCGGAGAGCAGGTCCGCGTTGGGGGTCTGGGCGAGCGCGAATCCCTGCACCGTCGACTGGAAGGTGTGCTGGTAGGCGCCTGTCGCGTTGGAGCCGGCCCCCTTCAGCCCGGTGTGCAGTCGCTTCGCCGCGTCGGTGTAGTCGTCCCAGGTCCAACTGCCGTCCGGCGGCGTCACCTTCGCCTTGGCGAACAGGTCCTTGTTGTAGAACAACACCCACGAGTCCTGCCGGTACGGCACCGCGTACGCCTTGCCGTCCACCTGGTACGACGCGAGCCCGGGGGTCGAGCCGAGACCGGAGGCGGCGTCGGAGACGTCGAGCAGCTGGCTACCGCTCTGGTACGTGTAGAAGTTCTTGAGGTTCTTCATGACGTAGACGTCCGGGGCGGTGCCGGCCGCCAGGTCCGTGATCATCTGGGTGTCGTAGTCGTTGCCCGGGGCGTACTCCTTGAGCTCCACCGTCACGTTCGGGTGGGTCGCCTTGAAGCCGTCGGCGAGCGTCTTGAACTCCGGCGTGGACGACAGGCTCCAGCCGGCCAGGGTGATCGTCACCGGGGCGTTGGGGTCGACTGGCTCGTCGCCGCCGCCGCAACCGGCGAGAACAAGTGTCAGGGCCGTCGCGGCGCTGATGACGGCCGGTATCGCACGCTTCATCCCTCTCTCCTTCAGGTCAAGGGCCCGGACGGGCCCGCACTGCTACCAGGCCGCTGGGGTGGGCCGGGCATGCTCCGTGTCCAGACGGGACGACGTGCTGATCCCGTCGGGCCAGTCGACCGCCAGGTGGAGGCCGTGGCCGTCCTCGTCGACCACGGCCTGGCATGCCTGCCCGCCCGTGGTCACCGGCGTCCTGGACAACTCGGTGAGGGCGGCGACCCATGCGCCCGGCCGGACGGGGTGGTCCAGCCAGGGCACGACCAGCCCGCCGGCCAGGGGCCCGCCGTGCGGGACGGCGGTGACGCCGGCCGTCCCGCCGCCGAGCACGCTCTCCAGCCTGCTGGTCAGGCCGGCGGCGGTCACGGCCGCCACCCCGCCGCGGAGGTCGGTCGTCGCATCCCCGGCGATGGCCCAGCCGCCGACGCGCAGCCGCAGCGCAGCGGCCTCGACGCCGTCGGCGAGGTCGTCGACGCGGGTCAGACGCAGCTCCCAGGGGCCGCGGACCAGCGAGTACACCGTGAGGTGCCCGGCCGCTCGGGACCGGCCCCGGAGGCCGCCGCCGTGATCGCGCTGACCCGGATCCGGATCGACCCAGTGGGCGAGGGCACGTGACCCGGCCACACCCACGCCGTCGGCGTCGACGCGCACGGTCAGCAGGCGCATGCCGGCGCGGTGGGTGACCCGACCCGCGTCGTCGACGAGAGTGACGGACTGGTCGAGCGGCGTGGCCCAGCCGCTGTCGTCGAGGACGGGGGTGGTGGCGGTGGAGTAACCCAGTCGGGCGTAGAGCGGGGAATCCGAGACGGTGGCACCCTCGACGGCGTGGTCGGTGCCGTGGTTGACGACGCGGACGATCCCGTCGGCACGGGTGCCGGAGACCAGCCAGCCGGGCGCGTGTATCGCCCGTACCGCGTCCCGCTCCTCCACCGGCAGCGGCTCATCCGGGGCCGTCCAGACCGGATGGTCGGCGGGTAGCGCGATGCCGAGCAGGCCTTTGCAGGCCCAGTACGGCGAGCCCGGCCCGGAGTACGACTGCGCGAGTCGCGGCCACGGCCCGTGCCAGCCGAGGGTGAGCAGGCCGCGCTCGTCCGGGGCGCCGTTGGCGACGAAGTGGCGCACGATGCGGGTGGCCGCGCCGCGCAGCCGGCCGAGGCTGACCGAGGGCACGCCGGCGATGGCGCCGACCCAGAACGGCGCCGCCGCGGCGAAGCGGTAGGTCAGGCTTCGCCCCTGGATCAACGGCGACCCGTCGGCGCCCACGAGCGCGACCGCGTCGCCCAGGAAGCGGTCGAGGCCGGCCAGGTCCCGTTCGCGGCGCGGCTCGGCCAGGTCGGCGGCGCCGGCCATCCGGGCCCACAGCGTCGGGTAGAGGTGCAGGGCCCAGCCCACATAGTGGTCGTAGGCGCGCTCCGGCCCGTCGGACATCCAGCCGTCCCCACGGACGAAGCCGTCGTGCGTGGTCAGGTCCTCGTTCATCTCGTCGAGCGAGTGCGGCCCGCCCACCGAACGCAGGAACGTCTGGACGACAAGCCGGAACCAGACCCAGTTGATCCGGGGGTACGTGTCGTCGCCGACCGCCGGACGCAGATAGTCCACCACCCGCTCCCGCACCGCCGACGGCAGCCGGTCCCAGATCCACGGGCGGGTCAGGTCCAGGACCAATGCGATGGAGGCGGCCTCCACCTTGGCCTGGGGGTGCTCGTCCAGGCGCACCCAGCGGTCCGGAGAGCTCGGGTCGGTGCCGGCGGCGAGGCCGGCCGCGTACCGGTCCACGAGGTCGTCCACGCCCACTCCCCGGGCACCGGCGATGCGGAAACCCGCCAGCAGGAAGGTGCGGGCGAAGCCCTCCAGGCCGTCGACGGCCCGCCCGTAACCGCCCTCCGGCCCGGGAAAGGTGACCAGGGCGTGCCCGGGTGACGCGTACGGCCGGGTGGCGGCGAGCATCCGGTCGGCGAGGGCCAACCAGTCGTCCCGGCTCCAGGTCGCGGCGGTGGTGGCAGCCGGGTCTGTCCCCGGTGCCGGCCAGCCGGCCGTCCCGAACGTCATCCGAGGTCCTGTCGCATCGAAACGTCTCCGTGGAAGGTGGCGAGCGGGGCGTGCCCCTGAATGTGACGCGCAGGCATCCGCAGGGTTTCCGAAGTAAAACGCTCACAACAGAGCAAGTCAATGCTTCTCCTCGACCGATGTGAACACACCTGATCAAAAGAACGCACGTTGCGGCCTCGATGGGGCGTCCCCGCAGGACCCCGACTGCCATAAGTGCTCTGATACGATCAAAATCGTTCAGACTCGCTCTACCAGTCCGAGGGGCCATGACCGTCGCAGAGCGCTTCGCGGGCCCTCTGGCCGCGGCCTGGCCGGGCAACCGCACCGACCTGCTGGCACGGGCACTCGCGCCACCGGACCGATCGTTGCCGGTGCCGCCGGCGCGCGAGCGTGCCGTGTGGGCGCACCCGCACCCACCCACGCTACGACAGCTGCGCAGCCGGGCCGAGGACGACCTCGCCGCCCCCTGGCCACTCCCACTGGCCCACCAGTACGCCCGGTACTTCCGCGACGGCGAACGCGACGCGTACGAGCAGTTGGTCTTCGCCCGGCAGCGACGCCTGACCCGGGCCACCGTGCTCGCCGCGGTCACCCTCGATCCGACCTGGCTGGACGAGGTGGTCGACGGCGTGACCCTGCTGTGCGAGCAGAGCAGCTGGTGCTGGCCGGCGCACGACGACACCCACACCGTGCACGGCGCGGTGCTGCCGACCGTGACCGATCCCTACCTCGACCTCGGCGCGGGGGAGGTCGCCGCTCAACTGGCCTGGGTCGACCACCTGCTCGGCGAGCCGCTCGACGCGCACGCCCCCGGCCTGCGGGCCCGGATCCGGCACGAGGTCGAGCGGCGCGTGCTCACACCGTTCGCCCAGCGCCGCGACTGGCACTGGCTCGGCCTCGACGGCGACGTGCACAACTGGAACCCGTGGATCCACGGCAACGTGCTCGTCGCCGTGTTGCGCCTGGTGGAGGACCCAGGCCGGCGCGCCGGGCTGGTCGACCTGGTCATCGAGGGGCTCGACAGGTACGTGGCGTCGCTGCCCGCCGACGGCGCCATCGACGAGGGCTACGGCTACTGGTGGAACGGCGCGTGTCGGGCCCACGAGGCACTCGACCTGCTCGCCCACGCCACCGGTGGCGCGCTCGACGGCGTGCCGGCCGACGCCCTGCGGCACACCGTCGCCTTCCCACACCGGATGCACCTGGGCGGCGACTGGTACCTCAACCACGCCGACGGTTCGGCCCGACCCTCCGGGGGCCAGCCCTGGCACGCCCTGCACCGGGCCGCCCGCCGGGTCGAGGACTCCGACGCGTTGGCGCACGCCGCGGCGCACCGCCGTCCCGACGCGCCCGTCGCGGACGAGGCACACGGCCTGGGCCGGCTGCTGCTGGCGTTGACCGACCCGGCGTGGATCTCCGCCACCCCGGCGTCACCACCGCTGCCACGCGACGTGTGGCTGCCCTCCGTGCAGGTGCTGCTCGCCCGCGCGGCGGCCGGCAGTCCCGACGGGCTGACCCTGGCGGTCAAGGGCGGACACAACGGCGAACACCACAACCACAACGACGTCGGCAGCTTCGTGGTGGCCCTCAACGGGGTGCCGGTGATCGTCGACGCCGGGCGTCCCACCTACACGGCGCAGACCTTCGGCCCCGGTCGGTACGACATCTGGACCATGCGCGGTGACTGGCACAACGTCCCGCGCGTCCGCGGCACCGAGCAGGCGCCCGGCCGCACCCACGCCGCCCGGCACGCCACCGCCACGACCGACGGCGCCGACGCCGAGTTGCGTCTGGACCTCGCCGGGGCGTACCCGCGCGCGGATGCCCGGCACTGGTGGCGCAGCTCCCGACTGGAGCGCCACGGTGGACGGGTCGTCATCGCCGACGCCTGGGAGTTCGACCCCCCAGAACCCGGCCAGGCTGCCCCGCCGACCCACGTCCACCTGCTCGTCGCCGGCCAGGTCCGGCTCGGCGACGGCCGCGCCGAGGTCACCGCGCCCGACGGCGCCGGCCGACTCGGGCTGCGCTGGCAGCCGGCATCGGCGCCCTGCGCCGCGACGATCCGGCAGATCACGGACCCCCTGCTCGTCGACGTGTGGGGAGAACAGCTGACCCGGCTCGCGATCGACGTCACCGCGTTCGGCCCGGCCGGCGAACTCGTCGTCATCATGCAAGAGCTCCCACCGCACGAAGCGTTCCTCGGAGGTCCCCCATGACCAAGGACAATCCCGTCGTCACCACGGCGGAGTCCTCCCGCGGGCCGCTTCAGGTCGTCCGCCGCCAGCAACTGTTGGCAGCCCTGCACCGCGACGGCTCGATGCGCGTCTCCGACCTGTCCCACGCGCTGGGCGCCGCGCCGGTCACCATCCGGCGCGACATCGCCGAGTTGGCCGCCGAGGGGTTGGTGCGCCGCGTCCACGGCGGGGTCGCCCTGATCCTGCCCGACGACGTCCCGGCAGCAGACGAGGCACCGGCCGCCGGCCTGGACCCGCTAGTCGGGCGCGCCCTCGGCATGCTCGTGCCCTCGTTGGACTACTATTGGCCGGACGTGGCGCGCGGGGTCGAGGGAGCCGCCCGGGAGCTCGACATGCGCGTGGTTCTGCGCGGCTCCTCCTACGACACCGAGGACGACCAGCCGCAACTGGCCCGCCTGGTGGAGCGGATGGACGTCGACGGGCTCATCATCGCGCCGAGCATGGACGCGCCGAGCGCCGAGCGCACCATCGACTGGCTCGACCAGGTCGGCGTCCCGGTCGTCCTGCTGGAACGCACCGCCACGGTGGGCAGCCACCACGCGGTCATGGAGTCGGTGGTCACCGACCACGCGCTCGGCGCGGCCATGGCCGTACGCCACCTCACCTCGCTCGGACACCGCAAGGTCGGCCTCGTGCTCGACGCCAACAGCCCCACCAGCCAGCACGTGCGGCGCGGCTGGCTCGACGCCACGACCGAGTGCGGCCTCGACTCGGACGCCACGGTGGTGGCCGTGGCACCCGACGCGCGGTCACCGGAGCGAGATGCCGTCCTCAACGACGTGCTCGACAGGTGCCGGGCGACCGGGACGACGGCGTTGCTCGTGCACGCCGACGCCGAGGCCATCGCGCTGGTGCAGCACTGCGAGGAGCGGCACCTCTCGGTCCCCGGTGACCTGTCCATCGTGGCGTACGACGACGAGGTCGCCGGCCTCTTCAGCCCGCCGCTGACCGCGGTCCGACCGCCCCGACGCTCGATCGGACGGGCCGCCGTGCGCCTCGTCGCCGACCGGCTCGTCGACCCCGACCGCCCCACCCACCGGATCGTCATCAGCCCGTCACTGCGGATCCGGGGCTCGACGGCGCCGCCACGCGCGTAGGTTCCCTTTCCGTCCTCGGCCACCGGCGGTGGACATGGCACGATGGCCGTGTCCTGCGCCGCCGGTGGCCGGGCGCGACACGTATGGAGTCGGGATGTCAGAGCTGGCCGGCGCGCCGGTGCCGGGGTTGGCGAAACTGTGGACGCACGACCCGGTCACCGCAGGCCCCTATCGGCTGGTCGGGCGGCTGGGCGCGGGTGGTCAGGGGGTCGTCTATCTCGGTGAGGACGACGCCGGTGACCGGGTCGCGGTCAAGATGGTGAACGTCGATCTGAGTGATCCACGGGCGCGGTCGCAGTTCGTGAAGGAAATCGCCGCCGCACGCCGCGTCGCGCCGTTCTGCACCGCGCAGGTGCTCTTCGCCGAGGTGGACGGTGATCGGCCCTACGTGGTCAGCGAGTTCATCGAGGGCCTGACCCTGCACCGGCACGTCCGCGAGCGCGGTCCGGTGACCGGCAACGCCCTGCACCGGCTCGCGGTCGGCACCGTGACCGCGCTCGCGGCGATCCACAGTGCCGGCGTGGTGCACTGCGATCTGAAGCCGGACAACGTGGTGCTGGGCGAGGACGGTCCCCGGGTGATCGACTTCGGCATCGCCCGCGCGTTGGGCGTCACCGACACGGCGACCAGCCGGGTCATGGGGACCACCGCGTACATGGCGCCCGAACGGTTCCGCAACGACGCGGTCGGTCCACCCTGCGACGTCTTCGCCTGGGCGGCCACGATCGCCTTCGCCGCCGGTGGTCGGCCGCCGTTCGGCAACGACTCGCTCTTCGCCGTGATGCACCGGGTGCTGAACGATCCGCCCGAGCTGCCCGCGTTGCCGCCCGTGCTGGACGAGCTGATCCGGGAGTGCCTGGCCAAGGATCCGGCGGACCGGCCGGCCGCCGAGCGCGTGCTGGTGCGGCTGCTCCGGCAGGACGGCAGGGTCGCCGCTCCGCTCCCTCGGGAGAGCCTGCTCGAGGTCGGCAACGAGACCGCGGGCGCGCCGACACCGAACCACCCGCTGCCCCCGGTCACGCCGACGGCAGCGCCGCCGCGCCCGACGCAGCCGCGGATACCGACCCAGGTCCAGCCGACCCAGCCCGTACCCCTGCCGGCGGCGACCCAGCCGGGATACCAGCCGGTGGCGACGCAGCCGGCATACCCGCAGGCGCCGACGCAGCCGGGATACCAGCCGGTGGCGACGCAGCCGGCGTACCCGCAGGCGCCGACCCAGCCGGCATACCAGCCGGTGGCGACGCAGCCGGGATACCCGCAGGCGCCGACCCAGCCGGCTTACCCGCCGGCGCCGACGCAGCCGGGATACCCGCAGGTGACGGAGCGCGGCGGTGGCGCGTTGCGGCGGCTGCGTCGGGAGGCCCCGGACGCCTGGGGCATCTCGACCGCGCTCTTCCTCGGCTCGGTCGGCGCCGCCGCCGGTTACGTCGCGTCCAGCGCGGTCGGCCCGGCCGCCGCGGTCGGGGCGGTCGCCTTCGTCGTGGTCTACCTGGTCCGGCTGCTGGTCGCGACGGCGATCGGGGGGCGGTCCGACCGGCTGTGACAGGTGCGCCGGGGTCGGGGTCGGCGGCTGGCGCCGGATCGATAGGTTGACTGCCATCGCCCCGCCCGCCGAGGAGGACGTCCCGATGCCCCCACCCGCCACGCGTACGCGGCAGTGGTTGCCGTACACCGCCGCCGTCACCGCCGGGCTGGTGGTCATCGCCGGGGCGTTCGTGGTCGTCCGGCAGCGCGACGCCGACTGCACCACCACGCTCGAGGTCAACTCCTCGACGGAGAAGGCGGCTCTGCTCGTCGACCTGGCCGAACGCTACAACCGCAAGGACCGGTCGATCGATGGCGGCGGCTGCGCCCAGGTGCACGTCAGCGCGTTGAACTCGGGCAAGGCCACCGAGGCGCTGGCCGCCGGCTGGATCAACACCGGCCTGCCGCAACCACAGGTCTGGTTGCCGACGTCGAGCCTCTGGACCGGCCAGCTCCGGCTGCTCGACCAGGCCGCCGGGCGGGATCCGCAGACTCCGGCCCAGTACCCGTCGATCGCGAACAGCCCGCTGGTGATCGCGATGCCGCAGCCCAAGGCCGACCTGGTACGCCAGCGCGGGGCGCTGGGCTGGGGCGAGATCCTGGGCCTCTCCGGGCGGGACGGGTGGGCGGGCTTCGGCAAGGCGGAGTGGGGCCGTTTCACCTTCGGCAAGGACAACCCGAACCTGTCCACCTCCGGGCTGGCGGCGACCATCGCCACCTACTACGCGGCCGCGCAACTGTCCAGCGACCTGACCCGCGCCGATCTGGCCAACCCCGCGGTCACCCAGTTCGTCAGGCGGATCGAGGCCAACGTGTCGCACTACAGCGACGACTCGGTGGACCTGCTGCGCAGCCTCGCCGAGGCGGACCTGGCCGGCGGGGCGGGCAGCACCGGCGACATGAGTGCCATCGTCCTGCAGGAGGAGCTGGTGGACCTCTACAACTCGGGTGCGCTGAGCCCCCGGCAGGACGGGCAGGAGCGGGGCCGCCGGCCGAACGTGCCGCTGGTCGCCGTACATCCGAAGGAGGGCACGTTCAACCTGGACCACCCGTTCGTGGTGCTGCCCTCCGCCGATGGGCGGCAGCAGGCGGCGGCTGCCGACTTCCAGAAATTCCTGACTGAGGACGACCAGCAGAAGAGCTTCACCCGCCTCGGCTTCCGGGATCACCAGCAACGCGCCTCGGCGGAGTTGCTCGCCAGCGTCGGCCCCGAGCCCACCGCCGGACTCACCTACTTCAAGCCCCCGGATCCGCAGGTGGTCGGCGCGATGCTGGACGATTGGCGCACGCTCCGCAAGAAGGCGAACATCCTGATCGCCCTGGACACCTCGGGGTCGATGGACGTGCAGGTCGGCACCGCAGGTAACCGTTTCCAGGTCGCCTCCGCGGCGGCGGGCAAGGGCCTCGCGTTGCTCAACACCGAGGACCGGGTGGGTCTCTGGTCGTTTTCCTCGGAGCCGCCACCGAAGCGCCCCTACCGGGAGGAGGTCCCGCTCGGCGAGTTCGACCAGAAGCGGATCAAAAGCAAGATCGCCGGCCTTCAGGTCGCCGGCGGCACCGCCCTCTACGCGACGATCCGGGCCGCACACCGGGAACTGCTCGAGAGGTACGACCCGCAGCGGATCAACGCGATCGTCGTGCTGACCGACGGCAAGAACGAGTACAACCAGGACAACGACCTGGACGGGTTGCTCGCCGAGGTGGCCCTGGACCCGGATCGTCCGGTGAAGGTGTTCTGCATCGCCTTCGACCGCGATTCGGACTTCGCCACCCTGGACCGGATCGCCAAGGCGTCGTCGGGCAAGGCCTTCGACGCCACCGATCCGGCCACCATCGACGAGGCGTTCGTAAAGCTGGTCAGCAGCTTCTGACGCCCGCGACGGGGGCGGGGGAGGCTCACCGGCCCTCGGGAGACCTGCCCGCGTCGACAAGACCGGTGGGGGAGGGCGTTCGGCGTCGGCCCGAGGCCAGCAACGGCTCACCCAGCAGGAGGGCGACTGTGGCGAGGGTCAGCAGGGCCCCGACGAGGAACGCGCCGCGGACCCCGAATGCCGACAGCGCGGCCCCGCCGACGAGTGCGCCGGCGCCGACGCCGACGTTGAAGGCGGCTGAGTTCGCGGCGAAGCCGATCTCCGTGCGGCCCGGGCTGACGTGCAGGATGCGCGCCTGGGTGGCCGTGAAGATGGGTGCGGCGGAACAACCGAGCAGCGCGAGGCCGGCGATCACCAGGGCCGGACTGCCCGCTGACTGGAAGAGCAGCAGCATTGCCGCCGCCTGCGCGGAGACCGCGAGCACCAGGGCCGCGCGCGGACGTCGGTCCAGCAGGTGGCCGAGCGTCACGACGCCCACGATTCCGGCGCCGCCGTAGACGAACAGCAGCGGGCCCACTATGCGTGCCGGGAAGCCGGCGACCTCGGTGATGAACTCACCGATGTAGGTGAAGCCGGTGTACAGACCGGTCATCGCCACCGCCGTGGTGAGCAGTACGACCACGAAGTGCCGGCGGTCCGGGGCCGAGCCGAACGCGGCGTGGCTCTCCTCCGGTCGGGTGGTGGGCAGCAGCACGGCGATGAGGGCGGCGACGACGAGCGCGCTGATGCTGAGAACGATGAACGGCAGCTGCCATCGGCTGTGTTGCGCCAGCCAGGTGCCGGCGGGAACGCCGAGCAGGTTCGCCAGTGAGCCGCACACGGAGGTCACGGCGAGGACCCGGCCGCGAATCGCGGGTGTGAACAGCCCCACCGCCACCGAACCCATGACCGCCCAGAACACCGCCTGTGCGACGGCCACGACGATGCGAGCACCCAACAGGACGCCGTACGAGTCGGTGAGTACGGACCCGACGGTCGCCACGGCCAGTACGACAAGCACGCCGGAGAGCACGAAACGGCGGGGCAGGTGCCGGGTGAGGTGCGCCATCGGCAACGACACGATGGCGACGGCGAGACCGTAGCCGGTGACCAGGAAACCGGCGGCCGGGAGGGACACGCCGAGGTCGGACGACATCAGATTGAGCAGGCCGATCGGCAGGTTCTCCGTGGTGTTGAAGATGAAGGCGGAGAGGGCGATCGCCAGCAGGACGCTGACGCGGCGTCCGACATCGAACGACATTCGTCTGTCGTTCCCTTCGAGTCAACGGGTGTCTGCCGCCAGCTCGCCTTCAGGATCAGGATGGTGCCAATCCCCTCCGACGACGGTGGCACGGCAATGGATCAGTACATCCTGCAGGACAAGTTCCCGGAGGTGTTCGCGGCCGACGTCGACCCCGGCACCGCCGAGATCATGGCGGCGACGCAGCGGCCCGCCTCGGCGAGCGCCCAGGAGGAGGGCGTGACGAAGGCCGCCTGGAAGACGATCCCCTCCTGGACCCTCATCAGCACCCAGGATCAGGGCATTCCTCCAGACCTACAGCGCTTCCTGGCGAAGCGGGCGGGGTCCACCACAGTCGAGGTCGCCGCCTCCCAGGCCGTGGCGGTCTCGCAACCCGGCCCGGTCGCGGACCTCATCGACACGGCCGCCCGCGCCACCGCGCGCTAGACGACTATCCCTTTTCGTCCTCCGTCGCCCGAGTGGGGTCGGCCGAGGCGTGAGACACGTTGGCGATCATCGATGGATTGGCGCATCGTCGACCTATGACATCGCGGCGCCCGTGTCCTACCTCGTGAACACCTCTTCGGCCACACCGCACCGCCGCCCCCGGACCCTGATCGGGGCGGTCACGGCCGGCCTCCTCGTCGTCTGCGCCACGCTCGGCGGCGCGCCCGCGCCCGCCTCCGCCGCGAACACGCTCAGCATGCGGGGCGCCGACGTCTCCTCGTTGCAGCGCAGCCTGGATCTGGGCGCCAGGTACTACGACGCCGGAGGGGTGGCCCGCGACCCACTGGACATCCTCAGGTCCGTCGGCGTCAACTACGTCCGCCTGCGTGTCTGGAACAACCCGGCCAGCGGCTACAACAACAAGAGCAGGGTGTTGGCCCAGGCGAGGACGGCCAGGGCGAAGGGCCTCAAAGTGCTTATCGACTTCCATTACTCCGACACCTGGGCCGACCCCGGCAAGCAGTACAAGCCGGCCGCCTGGGCCGGCCACAGCCTGAGCCAACTGGGCACCGACGTGTACGCCTTCACCTACGACGTCTGCTCCAGCCTCGGTCGGCAGGGCACCCCACCGGACAGCGTGCAGATCGGCAACGAGATCAACGTCGGGATGCTGTGGAACGAGGGCAAGGTCGTCAACAACGACTTCGCCCCGCTGGCCGGGCTGCTGAAGCAGGGCTACAACGCGACGAAGGCGTGTGGCGGCGGCATCCCGGTGATGATCCACACCGCCAACGCCGACAGCACCGCCAACGCCAGGTGGTTCTACGACGGCATCCGCGCCCAGGGTGTGCAGTGGGACATCACGGCCCTGTCGTACTACTGCATGTGGCACGGCACCCTGGCGAACCTCTACAACGCAATCGTCGACCTGCGCGGCCGCTACGGCAAGCCGGTGGTGATCGCGGAGACCGCGTACCCCTTCACCCGCGACAACGCCGACAGCGAGCCGAACGCCATCGGCAACGCGACGTGTGACGGCATCAGCGCCACCTGGTCCGGGCAGGCCCAGGAGTTCGACTGGGTCCAGAACACGGCCCGCAACGCGGGGGCCGTCGGCGTCTTCTACTGGGAACCGACCTGGTACGCCGTCCGTGGCAACGGCTGGGACCCGGCCAACATCAACGGCACCGGAAACCAGTGGGACAACATGGCCGTCTTCGACTGGTCCGGGCGGGTGAACCCGGGCGTGCGCTGGACGCCCTGACCCGCCGATGACCCGAAGGCCGCCGCCGGGCCCGGCGGCGACCTGGGGACGGCCACCGCCGGTCCGGTCCGGCGTCAGAGCCGGGAGGTGAAGGTGGCCAGGAAACGGTGTGGGGTGACCACGCCGGCGTTGTCGAAGCAGATCACGTCGACGTCGGCGTTCGTGGCGTACGGCCAGGGTTGGGTGAGGTGGCAGTAATTGCTGCCGGCGCCCTGCGCGACCACCTGGACGTGTGTCTCCTTGAGACCGACCTGCGGGAAGGTCGCCAGGTAGCGACCGGCGGGCGCCAGCGGCGCCACCGTGTTCGCGCCGACACCGAGCACCGAGTTGTCGTTTGTCGGACCGCCCACGGCGGTACCGAGGTAACCGAAGTGCGACGGTGGCGCCAGCGAGCCGATCACCGGCCGCCGACGGTGGTAGGAGAGGACGAAGTCGGTGTTGACGAACGCGCCGGCCTGGTCGTAGCAGAAGACGTACACCTGCACGCCGGTGCCGACCGCGCTCCAGGAGTAGACCTTGCACCGACGCGGGCCCGCGTTCGGCTGCACGGCGGTGACCTGCACGTTGCCGGCGAGCACCCCGGCCAGCCCCACCCCGGGCAGCCGCACCAGGTACTGCCCGACGCCCACCGGTCCGGCCGTGTTCACCGCGCCCGTGGAGTTGTACGACTGCGCCACCAGGGCGCTGCTCCACTGCACGTACGCGTGGGAGGTGCCGGCCGGCAGCACGCCGGAGCTGGTCGTCCAGAGCACTGTGAACGGGGTGTCGTCGCGTGTGCCACCCGGCTTGTGGCACTGCACGTCGACGATCTCGTCGACGCCGGACTGGAACCAGCGAACCACCTCGCAGTAGTGCCCGGTCCGGTTCACCGGGGTCACGTGCGGCACGCCCCGCGCGCCGGCGCCCACCTGCGGGAACCGTACCTGGAACCGGCCCGGCGCGAGCTTGATGCCGGTGGCCCAGGCGGCCGGGAACGCGGTCTTCCAACTACCCCACTGCCGGCTGGTGTCCAGCACGGTCCAGACCGCGACGGTGGGGTCCTTGACGTACGCGAAGCCCCAGCGGTCGGCGGTGGCCGCCGCGGCCGGCGCCGCCGGCACGAGCGCGCCGGCGGCCAGGACGGCGGCCAGTGCCGCGGTGACGAACGATCGGAGACGCATCTATTCCTCCATTCGACGGGAACATGTCGGAGAGGAGTGTGCGCGTGGTGACTCCATGGTCACAGTCGGCAAGCGTGTGCGGCGATGTCGGCTGTCCGCCACTCCTGACCGAGCTGCCGCACGAGCCTCCGGCGGTCTGGCCGCTGGCGGGGGATTTCCCCCGGAACCGACACCGCCGGCCGGCGGCCGACGCCGTGGCCGTGGCCGTGCGTCAGTCTCAGCACATCGGGGTGCGGCTGGTGCGAGACTCCGACGAACTGGGGGGCCGAGGCCGATGGCGCTGCTGTGGTCGCCGCGCTGGCTCCGCCGACCGGTCCGCGTCGCACCGCCCCCCGGCCACGAACTCTTCGTGGAGTGGCACGGCTCGGCCGCGGTGATCTCACACGGGGACGATCCGCCGTCGCTGCTGTGGCAGCTGGTGCGTACCGCCGTCGCGGCGTCCGACGACGTGCTGGTCCTGACCTCCGAGCGCGCCGTGCGCAGCGCCGCCTGCGGTGGCGTACTGCGCGGGGTGGTCGAGGACGCGGCCCAGGAGTGGGGCGTCGGACGGGTCTGGGTGGCCGCGAGCGGCCTCGGCCGGCCGGACGAGGCGTACGCCTCCTGGCTGACCCGGCTGGCGGCCCGCACCGGCGTCGAACTGCTCGCCCCGGACGGTCCCGTACACGCCACACCGGACGGCACCCTCTACGCGGCGGGCGGCACGGGCGCCTGGGGTTGGCGGTCCTTCCGGCCGGGCGTCAGCAGCCCGGTGGTCGGCAACCGCTACCCGGCCCCGTCCTGGGAGCCGGCGTTGCCGGACCAGGCCGTGGTGCTGCCCGGGTTGGTGGCCGACCCCGTCCCCGCCGGAGTGCTTCTGCGTGCCTCGGCCGCCGCACCCGCCGCGGTGGGTGACCCGGCCTACGACATGCCGGTGGACCGATACCGGCCGACGCTGCTCCTGCGCCATGTCGGCGAGCCACCACCGGATCCCTGGTCGCTCGCCGGGATCTTCGCGGGTCTGCCGGCGAGGACGATCGTTCGGATCGAGACCGCACTGCTCGACCCGACGGCACCGCCGCCGCGCGCCGACTGGGTGACCGCACTCGCGGCGGCCCTCGACGAATCGGCCGCCGTCGCCGAGCCCATCGGGGTGCCCGAGCCGGGCCAGCACCGACGGGCATCCGGCCAGTCACCACCCGTGCTGAGTGACGGTTGGGTACGCGCCAGCAGCCGCCTCTACCGCCACGCGATGGTGCCGGACCTGCTCGCCGAGGTGGTCCCATCCGGCGTCCTGTTGCGCACGGCTGGTGCCCGTCAGCCCGACGGCATGGCCTTCGTCGACCCCGCCGAGTGGGTGCTGGCGGTCGACGTCCGCGACTCCGATCGGCTCGTAGACCAACTGTGCCGGATGCTCGTCGCGGCCGGCGGAGCACCGGGCCTCACCCTGGTGGGGCAGACCGGCGAGGCGACGAGGGTACGCCTGGAAGCGGCGCTGCGCGCCGAGGCGGCACCCCTCGCGGGGCTGCCGGTGGACGTCCGGGCGACCTCGGCGACGGGCACCGGTCAGCCTTCCGTGGCGACCGATCGGCGGAGCAGCGTGGCGAACCAGGCGACGCTTGCGGTGCCGCTGTCACCGCGTCCGCCGACGGCGGCGGTCGCGGCCACGTCGGTGGAGGCCCCCGCGCGGGGCTGGCCGCCGGCGACCGCGCACCAGTTCGTGGATCCGGCCAGGGCGGCGCAACGTTCGGCGGAGCCGGCCGTGGCAGCCGGGGCCGTGCACCAGTTCGTGGATCCGGCGGCGCCGGCCGCCGGCGCGCGGCGGCGTGTGGAGTCCCTGCCGGTCACGAGACGGTCGGCGGCCGCTGCCGAGGCGCTGCCGGGCGCCGGCGGCCAACCGGCCGTGCAGGATCTGACCGGCGAGCCCTCACCCCCGCCTCGACCGGCCGCCGGTCCGCCACCGGTGATCACCAGCTCCGGGCCGTACCTGGGCGAGCCCGAACGCCCGGTTGTCGCCAGTGCCCCCACCTCGGCAGGCGAAGGAGCGCTCACCCCCTCGCTTCGAGGCGCGCCTGCCACGTACCCCGGCGGGCGCGCGGTGCACCGTTACGCGCCGGCCGTGGCGGACCCCGTCGAGGACCGGGCGAGCACCGCAGCGGAACAGCGCGACCTCGCTGCCAGCCTCGGCCCGGCCTTCACCGACTCGATCACCACCGTCAACGCCGCACTGGCCGCGTGGCCCGCGTTGCGCCAGGGCATCTCCGCGTCGGCGAAGACGGACTTCGTCGCCGTGCACGTCTTCTTCGGCCGGTCGGAGGCGGGGGCGGCCCGGCTCAACGCGGGACTGCGGGCCGGGCGGGCACCGACCCTGCCCGGCTACCTGCCGTGCCTGGTGTCCGGGTTGCGTCGCCTCCCGCCGTACCGCCGGGCCATGCTCTGCCAGGGTCGGGTGGCCGACCAGGCGCGGCACCTCTACCCCGAGGGTGGCCTGCTGGTGGAGCCCGGCTTCCGCAGTGTCAGCGGCGCCACCGACCTCGCCGTGGAGGGTGCCGACGTCGACTACCTGGTCTGGTCGCGTACGGCGCGGCAGGCCGGCGCGCTTGCCGAACAGCAGGATCTGGACGAGGCGGTGTTCCTGGCCGGGGCCCGGTTCAAGGTGCTCGCCGTCCGTGAGGGAGCGGTGGCGGCGGATCGCGTCGGCATCCCGACGACGGCCGTACTGTTGCGCGAGGTGTTGCCCGACGAGCAGTCCGTGTCCGGTCTGGACGATGCCGACCGGAGCGTTCTGAGCCGCCTGGAACGGGCGCTGACCCGGCGGAGAGCGGCCTCGCCTCGCCTGCTCACCGACGCGCACACCATCGAGCGGCTGCTCGGTCCACCGCTCGGTTACCTGGAGGAAGCCGGGGCGTCTGTCGGTGCCGGCACCGACTGACCCTCCGGTCATGAGGGATAACCCCCAACTCCGCCGGTACGGCGTCGGAAACCGCCGCGTCGGCGTTCGCCGTCGCATGCTCATCCGGTGCGGGTGTGACAGGGGGGTGGAGCCGAGATGCGAACGCTGTCACTGCGACCGCGCGGCAACCTGACGGTGGGCAGCCGGGAAAGCGTCGACGGGTCGGCGTACGCCGTCGCGCCGTCGACGAGCACCGGATAGCGGGAGCGGCCCGGCATGGACACCCCCATTCCTGACTGGTTGAACCACATCTTGAACTTCTTCGTCGGCGCGACCTGGCCGACGGGCAGTGAGAGCGGGATGCGGGCGCACTCCGGGGAGTGGGAGCGCCTTCGGGACGTTCTGGATACGGCCCAGGAGACGCTCGTGGCTGAGCGTTCTCGGGTGCCGGCCGTGTTGAGCGGAGTGTTCGCCGACGGGGTCACGAAGTCGCTGGACAGCCTCGTCGACTACATCGACCAGTTGCGGTCGACCGTGGAAAGCATGCGCAAAGACCTGAAGAACGGTGCGGCCGAGCTTCAGGAAAAGAAGATCCTGCTGGTGGTGCAGTTGGCGCTGTTGGCCATCCAGTTGGCCTGGCTCATCGCGTCGCTGTTCGGAGCGTTGGCGATTCCGCTGGTTGTTGGTGGGTTTCGCGCCATCATCACCGCGATTCTTCGCAACCTCTTCGTCGAGATCGGGCAGGAGATCGCGCAGGAGCCGCTGCTGATGATCGTGATTCAGGCGGCGCAGGATGCCGATGGGGTGCGGGAGGGCATCGACTGGGACGCGATCAAGAAGACTCTGGTTCAGACGGTGATCGCGGGTGCGGCTGCCGGTCTGGCCAATTCCGCTGCTTCGGGTGCCGTCGACTGGGCGGCGGGGAGGATCGCCAAGGTCGACCGGGTGGGTGCGGACGGCACGCTCTACATCACCGACGGTGTGTTCCGGGCCGGCGCCCTCTTCACGAAGGGCACGGCGCAGGCGGCCGTGGCGATGCCGGCCGAGGCCGCCGGACAGGCTGCGGTGGGGGCGCCGATCGAGTGGCGGTGGGGGACAGCGACCAGCGCCTTCGTCGGCGGCCTGTACGAGGGCAACGCCGCTACTCCGGAGCAGTTGGCCAACGGCCTCAACCTGCCGGACCTCAACGGGTACGACAAGGCGACCCCTCTGGGCGGCGACGGGCAGCAGGGCGGTGGCGACTCCGGCGTCAACGGCGAGCAGGAGAAGCCGACGAGCGAACCACCCGCCTACTCCGTCGACGACGGCAACAACAGCGGCATCGACGGGGACAACGAGAAGCTGGTCGGCGACGAGAAGAGTGACGCCGGGACCGGAGAGACGTCGGCCGCCACCGATGAGGTTCGGCAGTCCCTCCTCGGGGACAGCGGCGCCGGCGCCGGGCTGGGTGCCGGGTTGGGCGCTGGGCTGGGTGCCGGGCTGGGTGCCGGCGCGTCGAGCGCAGCGGATCAGCAGGCGTCGACAGGCGCGGGAACCGGCGGCATTTCGGAGGGTAGCGCGGCAGGCTCCGGCGTTCAGTCGTCCAACGGCGACGCCGGCGCGGCCGTCAGTCGTGGGGCGGGGATCGCCGATGGCGTAGCGAGTGGTGGTGTGGCGGACGGCCACGCGGCCGGTGGCGTGGCCAGTGGTGGTGTGGCGGCCGGTGGTGTGGCGGCTGGTGGTGTGGCGAGTGGCGGCGTGGCCAGTGGTGGTGTGGCGGCTGGTGGTGTGGCGAGTGGCGGCGTGGCGAGTGGTGGTGTGGCGAGTGGTGGTGTGGCGGACGGCCACGCGGCGAGTGGTGCGGCGGACGGTGGTGTGGCGAGCGGTGGCGTGGCGGCTGGTGGTGTGGCGAGCGGTGGCGTGGCGGCTGGTGGTGTGGCGAGTGGGGGTGCGGCGGCTGGTGGTGTGGCGAGTGGGGGTGCGGCGGACGGTGGTGTGGCCAGTGGTGGTACGGCGGACGGTGGCGTGGTGGACGGGGGTGAGAGGCAGGGTGCTGGCAACTCCATAGGCCAGGGCGGGACGAATGTGGCCGGCGGTGTCGCGGGCACGCCAACCGGCGACGGCGTCGCTGACCGGTCGGGCGGAGGGCTCGGCGATGGTTCGCCTGTCGGCTCGAACGAGAATGCCGGCCACCTGTCGGACGGTTTGCCGGCCGAGACCACGGTTGGTGGCCAATCCGGCGAGGTCGCGCAGAGGGACGGCGCTCGCGTCGGCGGTGACCAGATCACCGGCGGCCAGTCCGCGGCCGGAGCCCCGGAAACCGGTGGTGCTGGTGGTGCCTCGCAGGGTGGTGTGGGGTCGGGTTCGGGACAGGCCGACGGTGGTGTGGCGTCGTCGGGTGGTGTGGCGTCACCGGTGGGTGACGCTGGCGGTGCCCGAGGGGAGGGGCAGCAGCGCGCACAGGTGGGCGCGGGCCAGTCGCTCGATGGCGGCGCCGCCCGATCGGGCCCTCCGACCACGGTGGTCGGGGGCGACGGTACTCATGGGGCCGACCGTGCGACCACCGACCCGGGCAGCTCAGCCGACCTGCGGACCGTCTCGGACCCCGGTGTCCAGCAGACACCGGGCTTCGGCACCGACCGGTCAGACGGTGCGGATCCGGCTCTGCCGCGGTCCGCAGAGGACTCGGTGGGCAGGAGCGATCCCCGCAGCGGCGATGTGGAGCGCCTGCTGGCGTCGTCGACCCAGGATGTGTCGCACGTGGTGGCCAACACCCGCGCCGCTGTCGAGGGTGCGCAGGACGCGATCATCGGCGCGCTCCAGGCGTCGCCGCCGGACCGTGCCCCGGAGGTGGCGGCCGCCCGCGACGCGGTCCGGTCGGTCCAGCAGTCGCTGACGCACCTGGAGGAGTCGCTGCCGAGCCTGTCGAAGCAGCAGGCGAGGGCCGACATCGCGAGGGTGCTGACCGCCTACGACTCGGCGCACCAACAGGTGCGCAGCGTCGCCGGCGCGGCGCTCCTGCCGTCGGTCGACACGCTTGTCGGCCCGAGCCGCCCGGAGGTGGTGGGCGGAGACCACTCGACGGTGCCGCCGTCCACCGATCAGCGGTTCCAGCAGGCTGCTGTCGACCAGGTCGAGCATCGAACGGCAACGGCGCAGTCGCCGGCCAGCGAGCCGAGCAACGGACCGGCCAACGAGCCGGCCAACGGACCGGCCAACGAGCCGGCCAACGGACCGGCCAACGAGTCGAGCAGCGAGTCGAGCAGCGAGCCGGGCGCCTTGGGCCCGGTCGGGCAGGGGGCGGACGGCGTCGCCCCGGAACGCGGCGATGTGGATAGGCGGTTGTGGTCGGCGGTGGGCCAGTTGCCGGCCTGGGACAGGGCGGCGGACTGCGTCGATCGGGTCGCGGGGGTGCTGCGCCGGGTCGGCGTGCCGATCGTGGCCGAGGTGGATGGCCCGCGAGCCCGGGATGTGGTGGCCCAGTCGCTGGGCGGTTGGTTCGGGCCGGCGGGTGGTGTCGGCCGGTTGGCCGGGTTGTCCGTTGGCGCGATGACGCCTGTGTGGTTGCCGCCGACGGGCAACGGCGAGACGCCGGCACACATGGCCCTGGTGTGGCGTGCTTCCGGGTCACGGTTCGTGCTGGTGGAGACGCAGGGGGACGTCTCGCCGGACGGGTCCGACAGTCGGTTCGTCGACTTCGAGGTGGGGGAGTTGCGGGGCCCCGTGCGGTTGGTGTCCGACGCCGACGGCGCGTTGCGGCAGGTGGACCTGTCCAGCGGCGCGGTGCTGGCCGGCGCCGCCGCGTCGGCGCTGCCGACGCGTGGTGACCGGGTGGCGGACGCCCTCCTCGACCGGGTGCCGCACACCCACGAACCAGGCCTGATCGGCGGCGAACTGGAGGGCTATGTCCGCATCGGCGCCCCGGTGCGCCCTGCGACAACCGCCCAACAGGAGGCGTGGCTGGGCGAGACCATCGCCACGGTGCACTCACTCGGGCTGACGGTCAAGGGCGAGAACAAATCCCCGGTGTACGGCCGCTACTCGGACCGCTGGTACCCCGGTCTCGCTCATCTCCGAGCGGTCGAGGGGCGGCATTACCAGGGCCACCGGCAGGAGCTGTGGCTCGCCGCCGAGGTGGTTTACGACCCGGGTGCGGCGGTGCCGGGGGAGGAGGGCACCGTCCCCTTCACCGTGGCGCAGTATCACGGCCTCGGGAAGGCGCTCATGCGGTGGCTGCAGGACGCGGGACGCATCGGGCTGACGATGGGCGAAGCCCTGCAACCGTCCGCGGACTGGCAACGGGGGTATCTCGACGACTGGCTCAACCAGGTCCCACCCGAGAGCCGCGACTACGCCGACGCGCTGTACCAGGCGTTGCAGACCCCGGACAACGTCCAGGTCGAGCAGGGCATGGCCGATCAGACGCTCTTTCATCCGACGAACGTCCATGGGCAGAACATCAACCTGCAGCTCTCCGCGGGCGGATCCCTGGCGGCGCTTCCCACCTTGATGAATTCCGCCCAGTGGGACGCCGCGGGGCTCGGCGTTGCCAGCGCCGGCACTGTGTCGGAGGCGGTGGGGGTCGCCGACCGGATTGCCAGGCGCCTGATGGCCGACTTCGTTCGCTCCCTTGCCCCTGGGCAGCCCCTCTCCCCGGCCGACATCGAGGACCTCATGCAGTTCGAGGAGCCGACGCAACTGCATGGCGCCCTCGTCCAGGTCCTGACGAATGCGACAGGCGAGGTGATCGGTCCGATCGCCGGATCCAATATCAGCAAGAACTCGGTGCTCCTGCTCAGCCGGCAGGACATGATCCACTACGGTGCGAACCTGCTCCCGGCGGTGCGTGACTACGTCAGCCGCAACATTCTGGACATCACCAACGCGATCGAGAACGCCTACCGGCAGGAGCAGCAGGGCCTAGGTAACCACCCGGCCGAGCAACAGGGACTGTCGTGGATCGATGCCCTGTACCGGGTCTCCGGCACGGACCGGCGGTATTCGGTGCGACAGCTGATCCAGGAGGGACTCACCGGCGTGCCGGTGGTGAACATCAGCCAGGCTGACCTCTTCGGAAAGCTGGCCAGCTTCCCCCCACACCTGTCGCCCGACGGCACGCGCGCGATCTTCGTGCTGGAGAAGCGGAACAACCGCGCGCACCAGGACGCCACCCCCGGGGTGCAGTACGACCCGTACACCACGCTCGACAGCACCGACGACTTCGTCGCCGACATGCTCGCCCTGACGAACGAGGCGCACGAGGTGGCCGAGCGTGCCCGGGCCCGCTCCGAGCAGTGGGCACCCACGCCGACCGCGCCGTTTGGTGGCGTCCAGGCCGCGGCACAGGCGTACGGCGCGGCGCACGGCCAGCTCACGCCGATCCCGAACTCGGTGCTCAACGTCGACCAGCAGGGCAACTACTGGCAGCTGACCGCGCAGGGTTGGGAACTGGTCGCCGATCCGGATCTCGGCGGCTACGCCAACAACCCCTGGGTGTACGCGCTGACGAGCGTGCAGACCAACTCCGTCGTGGGGGTGGACCATCTGGTGCCGGCGACAGTCGACGGCGTGCGGCGCGCCGCACAGGAGGTCCTGGACCAGCTCGACGGGTTGGCGGATCGGATCGAGTCGGCGTTGCGGGAGGCGCTGACCGACCAGGCCGTCCCGGCGGACGGCCCGGACCGCACCGAGCAGGTGGAGACGGCCAGGGCGGTCCTCGACGCGGCCCGGCAGGGGCTCGCCGGTGTGGTCAACTCGGACCAGAGCCGTTCGGGGCCGGCACGTGAGCACTTGCGCGACGCGCTGCTCCAGGTGGACCACGCCCGCCACGAGGTGAACCGGGCGACCGGCGCGGAGACCGTACCGACTGTGGAACGCCTGCGGGGCGCGGCGACCGAGACAGTTGACACCGACGTGACCCCGCGCTCGTCCGGCGCGCTGCCGACGTACACCGTGGGTCTGGCCCGTGTCGACGACGCCGCGCAGCTGGTGGCGGCGCTGCCGGGCAACGCGCAGGACATCGTGCAGGCGTTCGTGTCGCTCCGGGACGACCGGCTGGATGACATCAGGACCGCTCTGGGACAGCCGGGCTCGTCGGCCGCCTTTTCCGCCGTCACCGCGTTCGACCGGCGACTCCTCGCCCTGGAAGCGGGCATGGCCGGCATGTCCGAGCAGACGCTGAGGGCTGGCCTCGTCGACCTGGTGCGCGACTATCGGGTCGCCCGAGGCCAGCTGCTGGCGCTGACCTATGACCAGGACCTGCTCCCGCCGGTCGAGGCGATGCTGGAGTCGTCGACATCGGACGACGACACACCGACCGGCAAGGGGAAGGGCAAGGCGACGTCGAACACCCGTGACGCCGGGGGACAGGGCTCGTCGGCGACCGGGGGCGGTGGGGTTGGCCGGCCGTCGAGTCAGGGCGGTGGGAAGGGCGCGGACGGTCCGGGCGGTGGGAGGGGCGCGGACGGTCCGGGCGGTGGGAGGGGCGCGGACGGTCCGGGCGGTGGGAGGGGCGCGGACAGCCGGGGCGGGGCCCGGGACGGCGGTGACGAATCCACCCCTGCCCCGCGTGCTCCCAGGGCTTTCGCCGACCATCCCGAGGAAGGTGAGCTCTACCCCAATCCGGAGATCCACGCGATGCTCCGGGAGACCAAACTGCTCCTGAGTTCGGTGCTCGAACCCGGGCAGCGGGACGCCCAGCACGTCGCCGACAAGGCCGACAAGAGCCTCCGGGACCACCGGGACGAGGTACGGGCGGCGACGCAGACCAGGAACGACCTGGCGAGTGCCGAACAGACGGTGCGGGACCGGCAGCAGCAGACGGATGGTGCGGTGCGGGCGCTACAGGTCAGCCAGGGCGAGGTGGCCGCGGCAACGAAGGCTCTGGCGGACGCGACCGAGCAGCTCGCAGAGACCGAGCGGCAGCACGACGCCCTGCGGGAGACGCGTGCGGACGCCGAGCGGGCCCGGGCCGAGGCCGAAGCCGACCGGGCCGCCGCGCGAGCCGAGATCACCAGGCTGGAGGACGAGCGGGACACGGCGCAGGACCGGTTGGAGGAGATCGAGGAACAGCTCGACAACCTCAACCAGCAGAGCCTCGCGACGCTCGCCCCGGCTGAGCGTACCGCCGGTCAGCGGCGCCGCATCCACCTCATGGCGGAACAGGCCCAGCTCAACGAACGGCTCGACGCGATCGTCGGGGAGGGGCGGCAACAGGGCGCCCGGGGCAGAGCAGCCGACGTCGCCCTCACCACGGCCAGGGCCACGATCACCACGACGGACAAGAGCCTGGAATCGGTGACGGAGAGCCTGCGCCAGCAGCGCGCCGCCCTGGACGGCGACGACGGCCTGCGGGCACGCCTGCGCCATGCCGAGGAGAAGCACGCCGAGAACAGGGCCACCGCCCAGGCCGCCACGGCGAGCCGGGACGAGGCCGCCGCGCAACGGGATGTGCTGCGTACCGAGGTCGAGCGCCTGCCCTCCGAGACGGACCTGGCGAACACCACGACCCGCCTGACCCGGGCGGCCCGGGACGCCGGCATGGTGCGTGACTCGGCCACGGCGCGAGCCGATGACGCCCGCGAGGCCCTCGACGAGTGGCAGGGCATCGCCGACGAGCGCGAGTCGGACCTGACGATCTTCGGCGATCGTGACGAGACCGAAGGCGATCGTAGCTATCTGAGTATCGGCGCCGAGGGCGTGATCACCGAGCAGGCCGCGGCTCGGATGCGGGAGCTGGCGCTCGCTGCCGTCCGCCCGCTGGGGCGCTGGACTCAGGAGGCGGAGATCCAGGGCGACATCGCCCGCCTGACCACACCGATCGCGTTGGTGGATGATCTGCCGTCCTCCACCGGGCGCAGCGGGTCGGTACAGGTGGTCGGAAGCGGCCGCCACGCGGTACGGCTGACCTTCCACTCGACGCTCACCCGACACGACGAGCGGGACCTCGCCCCGGACTACCCGCCGCCCCCGGTCACCCAGGGCGAGAAGCGGCGCTTCTCGGATGTCTCCTCCACCAGTAGCCACAGCAACATCAACTACCGCGACTTGCCGCTGCCCATCCAGGAGTTCCTGGGTCTGGGGACGACCGGCCCGCTGCGGGTGCTCAACGTGTCGGCGGTGCCCCGGCTGACCCACAACCGGCAGACCCGCAGCGCCTTCGTCGAGACCGGCACCGGGCCGGCGACCATCGAGCGACTGCGGGAACCAGGACTGGCGCACTTCTACACCTGGGAGATGAGGGTCACGGCGGAGCCGGCGGGCCGCCCGCCCCGGCTGGTCACGCCCCCGGGGCGACCCACTCTCGACGATCCCGACGACCCCTGGCAGGACATCGAGGGTGACCCGGAGTCGAACAGCGTACGCGAGCGGTTGGTGGTGTTCTTTCCACAGCACATCGCCGTGCCGGATCCTCCGGCGGACACCACAGTGGCGGACGACGCGGCTCTCGCCTCGTACCCGATGTCACTGGACACGCTGCACGACCCAACGGAGCTGCCGCTGCGCATCCTGAGCGAGTTGCCCGGTCTCATCGCGGAGGCACGCGACCGGAGCAGGGCCGCCGGGGGCAGGAACGCCGCCGGTCGGCGCGCCGGCCGTGGCGCGCCGGCCGTGCGCTCGCCCCGCCGTGGCCGCCGGCTCGGTGCCCGGCGGGGGAGCCGCGCGGGGCTGCTCAACACGAGGTCGCAGAAGCACATTTTCAGCTTCGCCGGGCACGGCAACATGCACAACGTCTTCCAGCGGGCGCGCGACGGGGCTGCCTACAGCGACCCGATCCACGACGCGAACGGCAGACTGCTCGGCGTCCTGCGCCTGTCGGGAGTGCCGTTCACGGATGACACCAGCCGTATCGTCAGCCGGGCCAGCGACAACTCGCTGGAGTTCCTGACCGAGGCGCAGATGACCGAGCGGGGATCGGTCGTGCTGCGCAACGCTCTCGACCTGCCGGTCAGCGGAGGCGTGACACTCCTGAAGGCGCCGACCGAGGGGACCACGACTCCCGGCACGTTCCTCTCGGGCGGCCCCTCGGTCACCCTCGGCCTGGGGACCGGTGCCACCATCGGCCACAACAGCGGGGCGGTCTCGTTCGTGGGCCGCGGGTTCCGGTCCGGCCGGGAACCCGACCCGAAACGGCCCGGCATGGCACCCGACCCCACGGCCACCAAGGCGATCCGACGGGGCATGGTCGCCGACGTCGGCATGAGGTGGAAGCTCGAACTGATCACCGGCGGGAAGGAGCGGCACGCCGCGCCGCCCTCCCGCACGTGGTCCGGGAACTCCGCCGGCCATGGCGCCCGGGTGCGATACCTGCCGTACACGCTGCGCGACGCGGACAAGGTCCGCCACCCACCGCGCGGCGTCGTCGACGGTGACGGGCCCGGCATGGCGGTCTTCAAGAACTTCACAGTGGCCCCCCAGGGGACCGCCGAGGATCCGCGACCGGACCTGGACATGCAGGTGGAGGACTACCTGCGCAGCGAGGGGTACCTGCCGAAGACCGCGCCGGCCACCGAGCTGTTGGCGAAGAACCACAGACGTCTGCTGGAAACCAGCTCCGGCGCGCACCGGATCGGCATGATCGGTGCCCTGCGCGGCACCGGCCTGTGGGTGCCCTACGACAAGCTCACCGCCTCCGGGACGCACCGGAAATGGATCAAGTACTTCATCCCCGCCGACCAGGACCCGGAGGTGGGGTACGAGGGCCTCACCGACGAGCTCGGCGCCAACATGACGATCGACTCGTTCTTCCGGCTGGACAGCGTCCGGTCGATGTTCCGGTCCAAACGCGCCGCGCTCGACGGCAACCTCAGCCTGCCGGTCCGGAAGTGGCTGAAGAAGTGGCTGCCCGGCTGGACGAACTCGGTGCTCAGCGGCACCGTGATCGGCAAGACCTGGGAGAACACCACCTCCCTCGGGTACGGCCAGGTCCCTGGTCGGTCGGTGGTCCTGGACACCGAGCAGGACCAGGCGATGCACAAGTTCGTCCTCTCCACGAACCTTCGCGCCGAGGCATACGACGAGGGCCACGACACACCGGACGAGACGTTCACACCGGGGGACCAACCCGTCTCCTACGAGGCGTGGGTGCCCGACATGCGCGTGCTGACCGCACCCGCGCCCCGGCGTGAGCCGATCAGTCACCGGCCCCTCACCGAATTCGACCACGCCATGCTGAGCGTCGGACCCAGCCTGCCGAACCTCGCGGGCATCGACGCCGTCCGCGGCAGCGCCGCGCTCGACACGATGTTCGCGGAACTCGCCACGAGCCAGTTCGCCCCGCTACAGGAATGGCTCAGCAACCTTCCGGACATCCTCGTCGCACGGTGGTCGAAGCTGATCGGCAACAACCCCGGCTGGCCGACCACCCTGTCCGCGCACACCCGCCGGGTCTTCATCAGCGAGGAGCGGCTGCTGGCGGTGATGGACGTGGCGCTGCGCGGCGCGCACTCCTCGGAGCAGGCATTCGAGCCGGGCCTCCTCGCCGACGCGGAAGGCCGGCACGAGTTGCAGGCCTACATCCATCAGGTGCCCCGGTACGTGCCACAGCCCCGGGACTACGAGCTCTACGTGGAGGACGGGATCCCGGTCACCGGCACCAGCGCGTTCACCCGGAGCCGGGAGGAGACGCGGTACCACAGTGCAGGCGCCAATGCGGTGCACCCCCATGGCAACGCGCCGAGTGCCACGTACCTCACGTCCACGCGTGAGCGTGTCAGCGATACCAAGACGCTGGCGGGCACCGACTACCGGATCAACAACATCAGCGCCCGCATCTACACGATCACCATCCCGGTCACGATGGTCGGCACCTTCACCGGGGCCTCCCGCAACCTGGTGAGCAGCCTCCGCTCACTCTTCGGCGGGATGTGGGAGGCCGCACTGCCGGCGACGGCGTCGGACAGCGCGATCGACGTCGAGGACGGCATCCAGGCGCTGGTCAGCATCCTCGACATGGCGACCATCTGGCGCGATCTCGAACGGTCCTGGCCCGACGTCGACCACTTCGCCGACACCGACGGTGTGCCGGCCGACTTCCAGCGGCCTGTCGACTTCATCGCGGGTCTGCCCCCCGCGCTGCACGCCCAGGTCAAGGCCGCCCTCGACCTGTTGCCCCCCGAGCCGGGCGAGAAACCGGGCCCGGACGCCGTGTATCCACCACGACGGATCAGCCAGCGGCTGGGCCTGGGTGACGCCTCGGTGCTGGACATCAGACTTCCCGCCGGTCGGGAGCTGCTGCACCACACGCTGCGCAGCCTGAAGGTGGACGCCGACGGCGCCACCGACCTGGGTTCCAACAGCTACTCGGCCGGGCTCTACGACTGGATCACCCTGCACGCGTCGAGCATCGTGACGCGCGGCGACATCCGCCGGTACTTCAGCTCCGGGCCGTCCCCGTACCCGGTGGTGGTGGCCGGGTTCCAACGCGCGATCACCCACCGGGGCGGCACCATGGTGGTCGACTACAAACTGCTTGCCCGCCCCGACCCACTGCACGATCCGCTGCGGCTGCACGGCCGGAAGCTCCCCCACCAGATCGACCCCTCCACGACCGGCGCCGTCGACGAGAACGGTCGCCCCTTCGATCCGGTACCCGCGCCGGAGTCCGACATGGAGATGCACGGGACCCACCTGGAGTCCCGGGGCAAGGCGAGGCAACGGGTGAAGTCGCACACCGGTCGCCTCTCCGGCCCCGTGCACACGAGGGCGCAGCGGCACAAGCCGGTGCGACTGATCGGGGGGACTCCGCAGATCGAGCTGTCGCGGCAGCGGAGCGAGGCCGACCTTGAACGGGACCGGCAGGAACCGCGGGTGATCACCAAGTCCAAGGGTGGGCTGGCCCGCATGTACTACCCCTTCGAGATCAGCGTCGACGTGCAGGTGATGACACTGAAGGATTGGCTGATGACGGCGATCACGCCGACCATCTTCTCCTGGGCGAAGTCGCTCTGGACCGATCCGGCCGGCGAGACGGGTCAGCAGTCTTGGCTGAAGGCTGGCGCCGTGCTGGAGTTCATGGCGGCCGACGGTTCCACTCAGCCGCTGGTGCCGGACGGTACGGGACGCCCGCCCGGGGTCACGGTGTTGCACGGCGACCCGGCGGGGCGGGAGACCCTGCACGGGGTCCGGATCAACCCGACCTCCCGGGCCAACGAGACGGGCGGGTTCACCCTCGGCGTGCTCCGGTCCTTCCGTCCCACCGATGGGTTGGGACCGGAGTTCCGGGTGAGCTGGTTCAGCGGCCTCCCCAAGCTGCAGGAGCTGGTGCTCGAGGTGCTTCCCGGCGTCAACCAGTGGGAGCTCACCGGGTTCGTGGACGGGGAGGTCGGCGGGGGCAACCTCTACTCGTTGCTCAAACGCGGCGGAGTCGCACAGACCTTCCCGAGTGGAGGGATGGGCGTCGGTGTCGACGGCACGTTGACCATCAAGACGATCGCCGCGTCGCCCTGGCGGCTCCCCGCCGAACAGCACAAGCCCAACCCCGGCGACCCCGATGTGCCCGTCGACTTCGTGCCCGGCCACGACGCCAGCGCGGTGTTCGAGTACTTCCCGATCGTCGGCAAGGTCCTGACCTCCACCAGCCAGGTCGAGCAACGCGTGACCGTGGCACTGGCCCCCCTCGTCTCGCTGAACCAGGGCGACGGGGTCCGGGCGGCGAACAGCCCCACTGTCACGTCGCGCCAACTGGACTCCGGCGACGCGTCGGGCGACAGCGGCGGTGGCACCAGTTCGGCGGGTCGGCCGGAGTTCGGTGCGGCCCCCGGTGGCCAGAGCTTCATCAACTTCACCATCCTGGGCGTGTCGTTCATCGGCTCCGAGACCATCGGCGCGAGTACCCAACTGCGCTGGTCCGACCGACGCGGCCGGCGTTTCGCGCCGGCCAAGACCGGCTCCCACGAGGAGAAACACCCGGTCGTCCTGCGCCAACGCGACGTGCTCCTGGAGATCACCGGCGAGACCTCGACGGTGTCGAGCGTCGTCTGGGAGGGAATCGTCGACACGGTCCGCAACGCCGGCCAGACCGTCGGCGACGCGGCCAAGTGGGTCGAGGATCTCGCCGGTTTCGGCGGGTCCGTCGACGCCCTCGCCGAGCGGCTGAGCCCGGATGCCCCCGTGGGGAGCAAGACCACGCGGACCCGGCTGCTCGCCGGCACCGTGGAGACCCGGATTCCGTTCGCCCTGGTGGATCCCGGCCGGCAGGTCGACGCGGGCGTCTACCTGCCCGGCGCGGCCGACCGGGACACCCATGTGGACGCCATCGAGGGGCTGCGGGGTCACCCGGACGCGCCGATGGTGATCGGCCGCGGCATCACCGTGGACGGCACGACCACCATCGGCGGCCGAACGGCCGCACAGGTCCTGGACACGTTGGAAACGGCGGGCGTCTCCCGGAGTTCGCCCCTGGTCGTGATGGCCGGGACGGACCGGACGTTCGTCGAGGAGCTGTCTCGCGGGTGGGTCGGTCCCGTGTTCGCCAACCGGCATGTCGTGGTCGACGAGGACGGCCAGGTGCTCGGCTACACAAACGAGGAGGTCCGCGAGGGCCTGCGAGCGGCGCGCAACTGGGAGGAGTTCCGGGGTGGTCGGTTCCACAAGGAGCTTCCCTCGCACAACCTCGCCGACGTGCTGGCCGAGCGGTACGGCTCCGACAGGCGACCGCCGGCTCCGGTCCGTACGGAGTCGCAGCCGGTGTCCCTGACGGCACCGTCGGCCAGCCGGCCGCTACCGCCCGACCACCAGCACTACGAGGGTGCACCCAAAGCCGACGGTCTCGGGAAGCCGAGGGGTGTCCTGAAGGCCAGGGGCGTCCTGAAGGCCAGCGACGGGGGGAAGGCCAGCGGCGTCGGGAAGGCCAGCGACGGGGGTAAGGCCAGCGGCGTCGGTAAGGCCAGCGGCGTCGGTAAGGCCAGCGACAGCGGGAACGCCGGTGGCGGGGGGCGACAGCGGAGGGTGCACTGGGCCTTACCAGAGGATTCCAGCGCGCCCACCGGTCCGCCCA
The DNA here is from genome assembly GCF_043197345.1 of Micromonospora sp. NPDC049175. Taxonomy (NCBI): domain Bacteria; kingdom Bacillati; phylum Actinomycetota; class Actinomycetes; order Micromonosporales; family Micromonosporaceae; genus Micromonospora; species Micromonospora sp. NPDC049175. The sequence continues at coordinate 300,326 of NZ_JBICSY010000004.1, forward strand.
CCGGTCCGCCCACCGGTCCGCCCACCGGTCCGCCCACCGGTCCGCCCACCGGTCCGCCCACCTCGGGGCCGGGGGGTGGTGACCTGGCCGGTGCGACGCCTGCCGACCGCAGCGGCTGGACCGAGGTCGGTCCGCCCCGGGCGGCGAGCGAGGTTCTGACCAGGCATCCGTATCTGCGATCGAGCGGCACGGACCCCACCACCCCACGGACCGACTGCGTCTTCGCGTCGATGGTGACGGACCTGCGGATACGCACGGGGGGCCAGGGCTCGTTCGTCGTTCCGGAGTCGGTGGCGACCGAGGTGGGCGTGCTGTCCTGGTACGCCGGGCATCCGCTGCGGGACGTCACGGGCTTCGACGCGGTCACCGAGGCGATGCGCAACGCGACTGACGGCGCCGCCGGCATCGTGGTCGTCAACGGCGCCGACGGCGACGTGGCGCACGCGTTCAACGTTTTCCGCGACGACGACGGTGAGGCCACCTACTGGGACGACCAGACCGGTCAGCCCGCGACGGCGCCTCCCGACCCGTCCCGGATCCGGTTCGTGGCCACCACCGAGGGCGTACCCGATCCCGCCGCGCCGCCGGTCGCGCCCGCACCGACGGACGGCGCGGTGAACCTGGCCGGAGCGTCGGCCGACGACGGACCCGGCACACCGGCCCCGCACCGGTGGCCGGCCGACGGGTTCGTCAACAATCCCGACGAGTTCCGGGCCGTCGAGGACGACGTGCGCCACCGTCTCGACGTGGGTGACGATCCCCTCCCGTACCGCACCGGTGGCGTGCTGTCCGGCCTCGCGCCCGGCGCGGACGCCGCGCTGACCCTGACCCTGGGCCTCGACCCGGCGGATCCGGCGCGTGCGTCGGTCGACGGCGTCGCCGTGGCGGCGCGGCTGCGTCGACCGGAGAACGTCACGGTCGCGCCCGATGGCGGCACGGTCACGATGCGGATCACCGACGACTCCGCGGACACCTGGACCGACCTGCGGGAGCTGGTCCGCCACCTGCGCTCCGCCGGCGTACGACAGGTGCACGGCGGCATCGAGGCGGCTCTCGACTCCGCTGCCGACACGCAGGGCCTGGCCACGCTCGTCGACGGGTACGCGGCCGAGTGGGGCGTGCTGCTGGCGGCGACGGCCGATCCGCACACGGCGCCCGGTGCCCTCCTGCTCACGCCGGACGCGATCACCGCGCGGATGCCCGCCGCGCGGCTGGACCTCGGCACCATCCAGGCGCAACTCGCCCTGGTGGTGGCGGTGCGGGCCGTGGACCACACCTCGATCGTGGCAACGCCGGGCCCCAGCGCCGTTGCCCGCCCGTCCGCCGCACGGGCCCTGATCGACCAGGTCGGGACCGGGCCGGCACACCGACGTGACCTGGCCCGGCTCTTCCACCTCGGCGGCCGGGTCAGCCGGGACGACGAAACGCGGTCGGAGTCGGCGACCGACTCCCTGGAGGGCTCTGCGGCCCTGACCGGTGAGGGCCTGCGTCGGTTGTTCGGCGAGGTCGTCGCCGCTGGCCGCGGCGTCGATCCGGCCGGTCGGGCGACGGTGGCGGACTGTCTCGCGGTGGTGCAGGCGCTGGTGTCGCGGCTGTTTCCGGGTGGCCCGCTGGCGCACGCGGTGCGGGTGCCGCGGACGCGGGACGACTCGGATCTGGGTCGGCCGGCGGAGGCGTGGCTGGGGGATCGGCGGGACTGGGAGCGGTTCGACGGCTGGGACGGGCTGACGGCGCGGCTGGGCGCGGATGACCTCGGCCGGCGTTCGGTGGCGGTGGTGTTGGTGGAGCGCACGCGGTCGGGGTTCGGGCACGTGTACGCCGCGTATCACACGGCGGACGAGGGTGTGCTGTGGCTGAACCTGACCGATCCGGGGGCGACGCCGCGGGTGGGCGCGCCGCAGGAGACACCGGGGGAGTACGACGCGGACGTCCACGCACGTGCGCTGGTGATCGGTCCGGACGGTGTGGTCCGCGGCGGCGGCACGTCCCGGCGGCCGCTGGCCGAGGCCCTGCTGGACCCGGTGGCCAGCAAGGGGTATCGCGGCGGCGGGCTGGAGGGTGAACGCACCATGCCGATGGACCTCCACGCCAACGACTCGGAGCAGGCGTCATCGGACGGCATTCTCGCCCGTGCCCGCGACGGCAGCTTCCACATCGAGGTGGAGCACAAGGAGCTGCGCTATGCGGCCCAGGAGGCCGAGGACGGCGAGCCCCGCGGGTACCTGCTCCCCGGCGACCCGGCCAGCGGCGACCCGGTGTGGGTCGCCATGCCCGAGCTGGTCACCGGGATCATCAGCAACCTTCCCGGTGAGCAGGGCCGGATCGAGGACACCGAGGACTTCTGGCGGCAGCTTCAGGAGCTGGAGGACCGGTTCGAGGCGGTCCAGGGGCCTGCGGGCCTGCCCACTGTCGCCCTGCCCGCGACTCTCGCCTCCGCCGAGGTGGTGGCCGAACCGGCGGCCAGCGGGACGATCGGTCCGCCACCGCGAGGTGACGAGGGTGGTTGGCACTGGCACATCTCGATGGGTACGCCGATCGAGCGCCTGTCTCGGTTCCTGGCGCACGTCGGGGAGCGCACCTGGCGCGACAGCGCTGTCACCTACGAGTCGGCCCCGCTCGGTCTGCTCGCCTACCGCACGAAGGAGAACCAGCAGGACGGGGTCGCCTTCGGTGATCGCGAGGCAGAGCACGTCCTGCGGTACTTCGCCGGTGCGGGTCAGGTGCCCAGCGCCCGGGTGCTCGACGCGATCAAGGGTGTGCTCGCGCTGGTGTACGCACACACGGCCGGGGCCGCCGAATACCTGCTCGCCCCGATGAGCCTGACCAAGGCACACGTCGCCGCCCTGTCCCGGCCCGCGTTGGGCCTCTACGTCCGACAGTTGCCCTGGTGGGCGCGGCTCTATCTGAGCGATCAGGCGGACGCGATCCACAACCGCTTCGCCCAGTTCTACCTCGACCACAACAACGGCTACCTGGACGAGCTCGGAGCCGTGGCCGGCGCGGGGGTCGGTGTGCGGTTGTCGAGCCGTCAACAGCCCTGGACCGCGTCCCGCGCCGCACCACTGATGTCGCCGATGATGTACCTGCTCTCGGCGCTGCACGGGAAACTGGTCGACCAGCAGCACGTGTTCCCCGGGATGACGACGCACGACCAGCTCGACACGGCGGACGGCAGCCTTTCGGCCGAGCTCGGAGTGGTGGAGGTGCGGTCCTACGGGGCCCGCCGGGGCACTGTCGCGCAGGCCCGTGTGTGGTACCAGGAACTCGCCAGCCTGGCCCGCGACCTGTACCTGGAGGTGAAGGACCTGCCACCGCTGCGGGAGGAACCGCTGCCGGAGGCCGGGCCGACCACCACCGCGCAGGCGCGCTCGGTCACGGCACCGCTGTTCGAAGCCGTCAGCCGAGCCCTCGCCGACGACCTGCCGGGCGCGCTCGACGCGCTCGAGCCGGCCCGCCGGCACCTGACGGTCAGACAGCGGGCCCAGTGGGCCAGGCAGTTGACGTCGCTGAACCACACGCGGGTCGTGGCGGACGGTCCGGCAGCCAGAAGTCCGTTGCTGGGTCTCGCCGCCGAGATCGCGATGCCGATGATCAGCCTCTGGCTGGCCGCGCCCACCTGGGAAACCGCGAAGCGGGAGTGGCAACCGCTCAACGACATCCTCGCCGTCGACGGCGGCCGGCAGTTGGTGCCCTTCGTCCAGGAGATTCTCCTGCCGGACGATTTCGGCGACCCGCCCTGGCAGACGGTCGGCGGTGGCGGCGAGGCCGCGCATCAGGCGGCGGCCGCGGTCATCGACCTCGCCAGTGCGGGCGTCGGGAACGAGGCGCTGGCGCTGCTCGCCGCCGACGGCGCCGAGGCCCGCCAGGACGCGTTGCGCGCTCTGGTGGCCAAGGCCGACCCGGATGAGTACGACAGGTTGCACCGACTCATCGAGGTGGCCGCCCCGCCCGCGGCCGACGTCGCGATGCTGACGGCCCTCGGTCGTGTTGCCGGTGACGACGTCGACGCGGCGGAGCTGATCATTCGGGACACGGTGGTTCACCTCGACTCCACGTCCCGGAACTACTGGATCCGTCGGTTGAGCCACCTGGGCGAGCGCGGCGACATCGGTCTCCCCGAGGCGGACCGCCTGATCCTGCTCATCGCCGACGCACCGGAGACACCGTGAACGACTCGGGGTCGCGTCTCGTTTGAACAGTCGCGTCCGGCACACCGTCGGGCGTGGATGGAGGCGAGCACGTGGCACGGGTCGGGAACGAGGAACGGCGCTATCGGATGGTCTGGGCCGCGGGGGAACGCAGCGTCAGCGCCGACGACCCGGCGACGCTGCTCGCCGAACTGATCGCGGGATACCAGGCCGTGCCGGAGGGGAGGCGCCGGGCGGTCCGCACGGAGCACGCCGAGCTGTCCCTGCGGCGGATCCAGCGGCGGGTGCTCGACGCCTACGACTCCTTCGACTGCGATTCGGAGGAGATGCAGGTCCTGCTCAACGACCGCGCCAACCGCAGGGTCCCGCAGCGGTGGTCGGCCCCGGTGCCGCTGGTGCTGATCGATGCGCACTTCGCCGAGGCCGGCGCGGATCGCCCCCGCGAGGCGGGCGGGCGGATCATCTGGCTGGAGACCGAGGACGAGGAGTCCTACGTACGTTCGCTGGCCGTGGCCGGTGAGATCTTCCTGGTGATCCGGCAGGACGCCGTCGGTGCGGCAGCGGGTGGGCGTGGCCGCCCCGGCGTCGGGGCGGCGGTCGGATGACGGCGCCGGAGGTGCCGCGACCACGCACCGTGCGGCCGGGAGCCATCCCGAGACGGCGGGCGATCGTGGGTCGCGCGACGCAGTTGGACGCCCTCGACGCGGCCCGTGCGGCTGCCGCGACCGGTGGCGGGTTCGCACTGGTCCGAGGTCCGGCCGGCAGCGGCCGGACGTCGCTGCTGGACGCGGCCGCGGGTGCCTGGCGTACCGCCGGGGTGGTGGTGCTCCGGGTGGCACCCGCCGCACCGGGCGACACCGCCGCCGGCTTCGCGGCGCTGCTGAACGCCGTTCGCGACCAGTACGAGCTGCTGGCCGACCCGCCCCTCGCCGGCCCGCTGAGCGCGCTCGGTGCGCTCTGCGACAAGCCCGCCGGCGAGCACGCCGGACGTGGCATCGCGTTGGCCCAGCAGGCCGCCGCCGCGTTCGCCCTGATCGGCCGGCGGGGGCCGACGGTGCTGATCGCCGACGACGCCGGTCCCGCGCTGGCCCCGGCGCTGGCCGCCGCCGTCCGTGCCGGTTGCCTCGTCGTGGCCGCCGGAACGCCCGGCGACGGCCGACTCGGCACGCTCGCCGACGTCGTGGTGGACCTGCCTCCGTTGAGCGCCGAGGCGGTACGCGGAATGCTCGCCCGCCGGTACGCCGTGCCGCTCGACGACGCGGTGCCCTCGGCCCTGTCCACCGCGCTCGGGCCGTTGGCCGGGCACCCCGGCACGGTGCTGGAGGTCGCACACGAGTTGACCCGGGCCGGGCGGCTCGCGGTCGTCCGGGGGCACCTGTGCCTGCTGGACCCGCACGCCCCGATCGCGCTGCCGACGGACCACAGCCTGCTTGCCGCGCTGCGGGCGCGCGGCCCGGTCGCCGTCCGGCTGGCCACCATGGCCGCCGTCACCCGGTTCGGCGTCGACGACCTGCCGCTGTTCGCCGACGCCACCCGGGGGCGACTGTCCGACTACGGCTGGATCATCGACGAACTGATCGACGACGGACTGCTCGTCGCCGGGCCGCGGGGCGGGATCCTCCCGCAGAGCCCGGCGCTCACCGCCCGCCTGATCACCGATGCCGGCCCGGACGCGGTGGCCCGCCTGCACCGCGCCTGTGCCGCGGCGATGTTCCGCCGAGCCGCGTCCGGCCGGCCGGCGGACGGGGCGGCCCTGGCCGACCAGGTCACCTCGGCGGGCGTCGCCCTGCCGTTCGACAGGCGTACGGCGGTGACCCTCGCCGCCGCGGCCGACGAGAACACCGACCGTGCGCCGGACCGGGCGGCGCGCTGGCTGCGCGCCGCGCTCTGGCACGCCGGCGACGGGCGGGCCGGCGACGACATCCTCGCCCGGCTGCTGCGGCTGCTGGTGCGCACCGGCCAGGTCGCCCGCCTCGGCGAGGTGGTGGACACGGCGATCCAGCGAGGCCACGGCGCGTCGTCCCGGCACGCCGCGGACCTCGCGGCCGCCGCCGCGCTTGTCGCCGTGCACACCGGAGAGCCGGTGCCCACCACCATCCGGTCCGCTCTGCGGGGAGCACCGGCGGGCCGGGCGATCGTGGACCTCGCCGACTGGTGGCTCACGGGCGGACCGCCCGCGAAACCGCAGCCGGGGCCGGAGCCGGGGCCGCAGCCGGAGCCGATGCCGGGGCCGCAACCGGGGCCGACGCCGGAGCGGGAGCCGGGGCCGCCGGTCGCCCTCGCCGACGCCGGAGCGCTGCTGCACCCGGCGGAACTCGGTGTCCTGGCCGACGCCGTCGGCCCCGGGCTGGCGGATGCCGGCCCGGCGACCGAGGAGTTGCTGCTGGCCGGCGAGACGGGGGACGTGGCCGCACTCCTGGGGCTGGTCCTGGGTCCGCACCGCTACGGCGTGCCGAAGGACGGGCTCCTGTCCGCGTACCACCGGTTGCACACCTGCCAGGCCGGCGGCGACCTCTCCGGCGTGCTCTCGGCCGCCCGCGAGCTCGACCTGACCGGCGCCGAGGCGCCCCTGCCGCGCTGTCTCGCCCGGCTCTGGGCGGCCGAGGCGCTCGGCCTGCTGGGTCGAGCCACGGAGGCGCCCTCCTGGCTGCGCTCGGTCCCGGAGGAACCGCCGTACGCGGCACTTCGGTGGTGGGCCGCGAACGGGCCGGCCGGGGAGGCCCAGACGGCGCAGGAGGCGGCCCGGCGGTTGGGAGACGGGCGGCGGGCGTACGAGAGCCACCGGCGCCACGGCAGCCGCATCGGCGTCGAGCACCTCCTGGTACGCGCGGCGGGTCTCGCGGCACGGTTCGGTCTCGGCGAGCAGATGGCCTGGTTGACGGCGGTGGTCGACGCCGACGCGGCCGAGCCTCGGCGTCGGGTCAGCAGGCAGACGACGCTGCTGGTCCAGGCGCTGTGCCGGAGTGACGCGAACGCCGCCGCACGCGGTGTCGATCTCGTCCGTGCCGGTGGGAACCGCCTCGCCCTCGCGTACGCCTGTCTGGCGCTCGGCCGGGTCGCCGAGGACCCTCGGCCGTGGCTCGTCGAGGCACAGGCGGTGGCGAAGACGATGACCTCCGGTTGGCTGCGGTCCGCCGTCGCCGCCGCGATGCGGGAGCGCGACGTCCGCCAGCCCCGCACCCGTACGCCGCGGACGGGGTTCAGCCCGGTGGAGACGCACATCATCGAGTTGATCGGTCACGGACGGACCAATCGGCAGATCGCGGCGCAGGTGCGGATCAGCGAGAAGACCGTCGAGAACCACCTGACCCGGCTCTTCGCGCGTACCGGCTGCCGCTCGCGTGTCGAACTGGCCGCGGTGAGCCTCACCACGGACATCCTCGGTCCGGCGTCGTGAGCGTCGCGGTGAACCTCCCGGTCGACCTCGACGGGCCCACCCTGACCGTGCTCACCGGTCCGGCCGGCATCGGTCGCACCCATGCCCTGCGCACGCTGCGCAACGCCGCCACGCGGGCCGGCAGACCCGTTCTCGACCTGCGGTTGGCGCCGGAGTGTCGGCACGACGCGGGATATCTCGCCGGGCGGATCCTCGCCGCGCTCATCCCGACCCCCACCCGGTTGGCCGCCGGTCGTGGCCACGCCCTCACCGGCGAGCCGCCAGCGCACGCACTCTCCCGCGTCCTGCGGCGACACCCCGGCCTGGTGCTCCTCGTCGACGACGCCCAGTGGGCCGACGCCGAGTCCGTCGAGGCCCTGCGCAACGTGTTGCACGGGGTGTACCCGGTGCCCGTACGGTGCGTCGCCACCCTGCGTTCCGACGCCGTCGGTGCCGACCCGGACCAGTCGGCCGCCTTCGACCGCCTGCGCCAGGGAGGGCTCGTGCGGATCGAGCGGCTGCGGCCGCTGTCCCGTGCCGACGTCGACGCGCTCGCCCGCCAGGCATTGCAGGCAACGCCACACGACTCCCTCTCGGCGCAGCTACACCGACTCGGCCGGGGTGTGCCCGCCGCGGTGCTGGCCGTCGTCGAGGGTTACCGGGCCGCGGCGGCCCTGCGGATCGTCGAGCGCCGCGCCTACCTGACCGATGCGGCAAGCACACCCCGGATCCCCGCCGAGCACGACCTCACCCGGCCGGTACGCCAGCTGGGCCCGGCCACCCACACGGTCGCCCGCGCCCTGGCAGTGCTCGAACCGTTGGGCAGGGCCGTCCCCGGGCTGATCGGACAGGCGCTCGACACCACACCGGAGCAGGCACACCGGCACCTGGATGCCCTGCGCGCGGAGGGTTTCGTGCGGGAGCATCGGCGCGGCTGGCGGATCCGGGTGCCCGCGTTGGCACTGGCCCTGCGCGCGGGTCTCGGCCCCTACGAACGACGCCGGCTCGCGCAGGTGGCCGTCGAGGCGCTCTGGTCGGGCGCCGCCCGGTGCGCGGATCCGGCGTACCTGCCGGATCAGGTCGCCGCCGCCGGTGGCCTGGTCGACGCCGAGCGGGCGGCGGCGCTGCTGCGCCGGCACGCGGACGACGCGGGCGTACGCGCGCCCGCCGCGGCGGCACGCTGGTGGGCCGGTGCGGCCGACCTCAGCGGCGATCCCGCGGACCGCGCCGAGGCCCTGCTGGCCCGAGCCGTCGCCGAAGTCGGCATCGGCGGGTACACCGTCGCCCAGGCGCAGATGCGCCACCTGCTCGGCGAGTACGCCGACGCTCTGCCCGACGCCGCCCGGCAGGAGGCCGAACTGCTCGCCCTCGCCAGCGCGCGGGGCGCGCGTGCGGCGCCTGACGTACAGGCCATCGCGGCCGGCGAACCCTGGCTGCCCGAGGGTCCGGTGCCGACCCGGACGACCCGGGCCGCGGCGCTCTGTTTCCTGGACCGCTGGGCCGAGGCCGTGAGTCTGCTGCCGTCCGACCCGGCCCGCTCCGACAGCGAACTGCTGATCGGCACGCCGATCACCGCCGGCAGCGCCCCGGTGGCCGACGCCTCGGCCGGTGACGGCTCGGGCGGCGGCGTCCCGGTGGCCGGCGCTTCGGCTGGCGATCTCCCGGTGGGCGGCGCTTCGGCCGGTGACGGCTCGGGCCTCGGCGGGTCGGTTCGGGGCGCTGCCCGCCGACGTTTCGCGGACACCGTCGCGCGGGTCAGCCTGGCGGCGGTCGTCGGTGCGCTGGACCGGGCGGATCGTGAGCTGACGGCGGCCGGCCTGACGGTGGACGATCTGCCGCCGCCCGAGCGGTGCCTGGTGCACTGGCGCGCGGGCCGGTGGGACGCGGCGAACGACGCCGCGCTGCTCGGTATCGCAGCCGATCTCCCCGTGACGCGCCCGGTGGCACACAGCACCGTGCATCGGGCGGCGGCCGAGATACTGCTCGCCCGTGGTTGGCCGGTGCGGGCCCGCGCACTGCTCGACGCCGCCCGCGCCGACGCCGCCCCGTTGCCGTACCTGCTGGCACCCGTGGCGGCCGAGGCGGAGTGGATCCTCGGCGACGCGCCGGCCGCCGAACGCGTCGTGGGCGACGCCCTGGCCGCCGCCACCCGGCACGGGCTGGTCGTCGGCCTGGACGAACTCTGGCTGGTGGCCGCGGAACTCGCCACCGACCGCGGCGACGGCGAAGCGGCCCGCACCGCCGCCGCATCCGCCGTGACGGCGGCGGACCAGACCACCGCCATCGGCGCGCTGCGGGTCGCCACCGCCCACCTGATCGTTCGACCGGACCGGGTGCGGGCCGGGGACCTGGTGGCACTGGCCCGGGTCGTCGGTCAGCCCCACGAGGTGGCCAGGGCGATCGAGCGGGTGGTCCGCTGGACCGGTCGGAGCGTCGAGCTGCTGGGTGAGGCGTACGAGATCCTCGGCGACCTGGGCGCGATCCTGCACCGGTCCCGGGTCCGCCAGGCGATGCGCGACCATGGCATCACGGTGCCGGGACGGGCGCAGACCCTTGCCGAGGGCGAACGGTTGCTCGCCGCCCTGGTCGCGGAGGGACTGTCGAACCGACAGTTGGCCGCCGCCACGCAGAACAGCGCGAAGAGCATCGAGGGCCGGCTCACCCGACTGTTCAACCGCACCGGCTACCGGTCCCGGGTGGAGTTGGCCACGGCCGTGCTGCTCGGTGACTACCGCATCGGTTGAGGCCGCCACACGTCTGGTGCGGGCCGATGCCCGAGGAGGTTCGGCAGGTCCAGGTCGACTCCTCTCGCCCGCTGCCGCCAGCGCCCGCCGTCGGTGTGCAGCACCTGCTCCACCCGGGTGTCGTCGTAGGAGCCCGGCGGCAAGAGCAGCGTCACACCGTCGGCCACCAACTCGGGCAGGCGCGACCGAATCGAGGTATGGGCGGCCAACGCGGCGGCGCTGGCCCGCGCGTCGATCGCCCGGCCCGCCGCCACCCGAAGACGTACCAACAGATATCCGTCGCGCACCGGCGGCCGACCCTGGTGCAGTGGCAGGAAGTCGTCTGTCGGCTCGTCCCCGGGGGCTGGGATAAGCGCCCAGACGCCAGCCCTCCGCCCACCTGCGGGCCAACGCACCACGTCGTCCGGGAGACCGTCCGTGCCGTGTCGCGCCCCGGTGCAGCGCAGCACGACGTCATGTCCGGGTAGCGCGGTCTCCTCCTGTGGCCGCCCGGCGTCGTCGATGTCGTAGCCCGCCTGTAGCCGCGCCTGGTCGAGCCAGCCCGCCGGCAGCAGGAACCTGCCCGCCGCCGCGGCGACGCGGTGGCCCAGGTCCGCCGGTAGGTCACCGACCCGGTCCAGGTCCACCAGGCCGCCGGCCTCGACCCGCAGGCACAGCAGATGCTGGTACGGGTGGGCACGGGCGACGCGCTCGCCGTCGAGGTCGCCGACGAGGAACAGGTCGGCCGACGGCACACCCTCGACCGCGGCCCGCCGCGGCGACCACGGGCTGGCCAGCCAGACCCACACGGGGTCGGCGTTCACCTCGGGGCGGTCCGGCAACCACCGCAGACCGTGTGGCCGGCTGCCGGGTGCGGGAACGGTCAGTGCGGGGCGCGGGCTCGGTGCCGGCAACACCCGCTCGGGCGGCGGCGCGGCTGCCGCCGGTGCGGCGGGTGACCGCTCGGCTGCCGGTTCGCCGGGCGACCGCTCGGCTGCCGCCGGCTCGGCGGGCGACGGTCCCGGCGCAGGTGTCGACGGCTCGTCCGCGCCCCGCCGACGCGGGATCAGCCAACCATCGTCGTTGCGCCACCGACCGGTCTCGGCCCGCAGATCCGCATCGGCGGCCCGCAACCAGCGCGCCGGGCGTCGCTGTTCGTCGACGGCCCGGGCCAGGCCGTCGCGGACCACGACGACGGCGCCGGGGGCCAGCGACCAGATCTCGACGCCGAGGTCCGACTCCAGAACGCTCAGGTGCTCCCGCAGGCCCTCGGTCCACTCGTCGGCCACCGGGGTCAGCAGTTGGAGGTCGGCGCCCTGCCACCCGGCGTTCGTCAACAGTGCCCGCAGCTCGACCGCGCTCACCGCGAGGTGGCTGCCATCTGGGTAGCGCAGAGCGAGACGCCCGCCGTCGAGAATTGTCAGATCGACGAGCGTCATGCCCGGCTCGGCCGACAGGTCGGCGTACCGTTCGAGGAACGTGACCTCCGACGGCCGAACCGAGCTGATCAGCGCCACCCCGCCGGCGGCGCTGACCGTGGGCCCGCCACCGGGCACGAGCCGTCCGTCACGATCGGTCTCGAAGCGAGGGGCGCCCGGCGCGTGTGGGGGGCGGTATTCCCGCCAGCGGGTGACCGTGCCGGAGCGGTCCCGGGCGGCCAGGTCCAGGCAGCCGCGCAACAGCACCGCCTCGCCGCCGACCTCCGGTGCCCACACCGTCGCGCCGGTCGCCTCGGCCAGTGCCGTCACCTCGGCGTCGAGGCGCGCGCACTGTGCGGGATCGTCCGGCCAGCGCATCCACAGGCGCAGGTCACCGCCGTACAGGAACGTCGCGGAAAGGGCCGCGGCCACGTCCTGCCCGGAGTGCCGGCCCGGTCCCTCCCCGGCGGCGTCCTGCCGGTACGTCGAGAGCCGGAACTGGCCGGCGCGAGTCGCGAGGGCGACCGTCACCAGGTCCGGATGACCGTCACCGAGCCGGGCGGCAGCGGCCCGGCGTACGACGAAGTCCTCGCGGTTGGCGAACTCCAGGCCGCCCGCCAGCGGCAGTGTCGCCAGCCCGCTCCTCGGCAGCACCAGGCCGCCGGCCAGGTCGAACCATCCGGGCCGGGTGGTCTGGAGTGCGGTGGGCTGCACCAGGACCCAGTCGACCACCGCCCCGGTGACCCGGTCGACCGGGACCGCCTCGGCCGGGCCGGCAAGGCCCGGGCCGGTCCGGCGCCGCACGGTCGCTCCGGCGGGCGCGACCAGGACGTCGCAGCTCAGCGCGGTGGCGACCTGCCCGAACAGGGCTGCGTCACGGGCACCGTCGTCGACGAGGACGCGAAGGTCCCGCCCCGCGACTCCGAGGGCCCGCGCGCATTCGGCAATCCCGTCCGCGGTCAGGGCCGTGCTGTCATCGGCTTGCCGGGCCAACCCGCCGTCCTCGGTGCGGGCCAGCACGAGGTCGCACAGGCCGTCGACGGGTAGCGGCAGATCCATCGGGGAAACCTGCTCCGGGCCTGCCCCGAGCGTGCGCTGTCGGTTGGGTCGCAACGTAGTCCTCGCTCTGTGTCCCGCCTCGGGCCGGCACCGGCCGCGAGGCGTCCATTCTGGGCGTACGCCCGGCGCTGGGCCAGCTCACCGTCCGGTCTGGGCCGCGACCGGTGGACCCAGCCGCAACGACCACCGTGCCGCGGGTCCCGCGCCGACGACAATCGGTACGGTTCGTTGAGGGCTGTGCGACAGGGCGCGGAAGGGAGCCCACCGCGCCACGGCATCGGGGCCCGCGCACACCACCACCCGTACCCTCGCCGATGATTTTTCGGCTGCCAACTCGGAAACGGCGTCGACCCGGCGGCAACCCTCGGGTGCCGCGTCGCCGAGCACGTCACCGACCACCACTACGTCCGTGTCGGCGTCGAACTGGCCCAGCAGGGTCAGCGTGTGCCGGCGGCAGGCGGCCAGGTCACCGCCGAGGGTGAGCACGTCGGGGGCCACCGCGAGGTCGATCCACAGTCGACGCCCGTCCCGGTCGCCCAGCACGAGAGGCGCACTCGACGGTGGCGGTCGCTGCCCGTCGGTCAGCCACCCGTAGGGGGATCCCCAGCGAGCCGGTCGTGCGCCGACCAGCCGCACGGTCGCCCGGTCCGGGCCGCAGGTCAGATCCGTGACCAGGGTGGCGAACGGGTTGGGACGGGACAGCGGAAGAAGGCCGGCCGCCCGGACGTCGGGCACCGCCCGAGCCGGGGTGCGATCTGCGGCTCGCGGCGATGGGACCGCCACCGGCGGCGGGGCGGGTGGCGTGGTCGTGACCGCCGCGGGCGGTTGGGTGGGCGGCTCGGTCGCGACCCACGCGGGTGGTTGGGCGGGTGGCGTGGTCGTGACCGCCGCGAGCGGCCGTGTGGGCGGCTCGGTCGCGACCGGGGGTGGCAGCACGAGGGCTGGTGTCGCGGGCGCCGGGGGAGGCGGTGGCTCCGCCGGCGGCGCGGTCACCGGTGCGGGCCGTGGATCCGGGGGAGTCGTCGTCGGGACGGGCCGGACCGGGCTGCTGGCCGATGCGGCGCCGCCACGGGCAGGTCGATGCCGTGCACGGAGGGCCACGTGTGCCCAGAGCAGCAGGAGCACGGCGAGCGCGATCAACGCCACCCGCAGCCCGGTCGGGGACCACAGGGCCGACAGCTGCGGCAGGGTGACGGTGGACGGTGCCGGGGGGTCGACGGGTGCGGTGGACGCGGTCGACGGCCGGGACGGTGACACCGCTGTCGGTGCTGGCGTCGGTGCCGGAAGCGCGCCGGTCTGGACGCCGGGGCCCGTCGCGTCCCGGGGCAGGACGAGGATCCAGCCGGGCTGCAGGCTTGTCGCGTCGGTCAGCCGACGGCCGTCGGGTTGGAGTCGCCCCTCGTTGAGCGCGAAGATCTCCGGGGACCGATTGCCGTTGCCGAGTGTCTTCGCCGCGATCGCGAAGAGATATTCTCGTTGGCCGTCGACCGGAGGTCCGACGACGTAGTACTTGCCGGTCTCGCCCGGGGCGCGCAGCGTCGAGGTGGGTGCGGCGACGGCCGCCGGAGCGGTCACCTGTGTGCTGACGCCCAGCATGAGCAGGCAGAGGCCGAGCACCGCGAGTCGTCGTCTCATCGTGGCATCGTCCTTCGCCGGGGTCGTCGGGTGCTGCCGCGATCCAAGGATCGTCGGAGGAATGGTGAACCGGGGCGTGCCACCCGTCGTTCTCAGGATGTTCTCTCGAGATCGGAGGCGTTATGAGGGGAATTACACCGTATCCGCAGGGCCAGGGCAATATCGCCGACGCGTGCCGCGATGCCGCGGCCGGCATCAGTACGCAACTCGACCGGCTACGCGCCCACCTGGCGAGCCTCGACCCGACGCGCCTGCGGATGTCCGCCTCCCGTCGCGACGCCCTGCTGACCGGGTACGACATCTACGCCCGGATGCTCGACGACGCGCTTCACGACATCGCCGGTGACCTGCAGACGGAGGCCGACCTCCGGCCGGCCGATCTGGCGCTCGCCGCCGGTGGGTCCCGATGAGCGGCGCCGAGTGGGCACCGGTCCCCGACGGCGCGGGCGACCCGGCCGACCCGGGGCCGGCCATCAACGCGCTGGCCACCGATGTCGCCAGGCGGCTCGCCACGCTGCGCGAGCAGTTGGAGCCGACGCGGGCGCGGTGGGCCGACAGCCACGACTACCTCGATCCGGCGGAGGAGTGGGCCATCGCGACGGACGGTCTGCTCGGCCCGACCGGCGTGTTGGGCATCATCAGCGACGCGGTGCGGATCACCCTGCCGGACCTTGTCGGCACCAGGTGGTCCGAGCGTACGTCCGGCCTTTCCGCCGGGCACGGGGGATCGGCAGCGGGTGGCGACTGATGGCCGCTGCCGCCACCCCCCGCGGGGAGTGACCTCCCATGGTCACGTCCACCTGCGTCGACGCCACGATGCGGACAAGTGTCTGCATGCTCGTGCTCGGTCTGCTGTCCGAGGTGGAGAGACGCGACGTCGCCAGTCACCTGGACCACTGCGCGAGCTGCCGGGCCGAGCGGGAGGACATCGGCCACACCGTCGACACTCTCGGCCTGCTCAGCGCCGCACACGTACGACGCTTGATCGCCGATTTCGGGGCGGGTCCGGCCGAGCCGGACCGTACCCCTCCTGGTGATCACCTTTTCGGCGCACCCGGCGGCGCGCCGGCGCGGGACCGGCCCGCCCGCGCCGAGGCTCCGGTCGTGATCGTGCGCGAGACCCGTGCGGTGCCCCGGATCGACGTCCCCGACGACGTCCGTCCGGTGACCCGGGTCCACCCGCCCGGTGCGGCCGACCGGTACCGCGCCGGACCCGGTGAGGGTTTCCTGCCCCCACGACCCGCGACCGGCCCGTTGTCCCGTGGCCCGCACTCGCACCGCCGCCCCAGGCCACGCGGTCGGCGCATCGGTGGGGTGGTGGGCCTGACCGGCCTGCTCGCCGTCGCGCTCAGCACGACACTGCTCATCGAGCCCTGGAACGCCACTGACTCGCCCGGCCCGGTCGTGGCGGTGGCGACCACCGACGACGGCGTCAGCGGCGTGGAGTTCTCCGCGGTCCTCTACGACGACGACGGTCAGGTCAACCTGCGGGTCTCGACCGACGGTCTGGCGCCGGACGCGTCGTACCAGCTGTGGGCACGCACCACGGCGGGCGAGGAGTTGCTGCTCGGTCGGCTGAACGGCAACCCGGGCCGCGGCGGCTACACCGGTGACGTCGCGGTGTCGGTGGACGACCTGAGCCAGCTCAGCGTCCGTCAGGTCGACGGCGGGGTTCTGGTGACGGCCGACGTGGTCAAGGGATCGCCGCGACCGGACGGGGGACCGGATCCGACGTGAGTCGAGCCGACGCGCAACCCGTCCAATCGCGACCGCACCGAGCCGCACCGACCGGTTCGATGTTTCGGCAGGTCAGCGTACGCAATGGGGTTCCGACGTCGAGCCGGTCCGCGAGGGTCTGCCAAGATTCCTCGGGAAAACCCCCACGAACACTGAACGCGGGTACCGATGCACTCGTTATCGCTGCCATGAACCAGGCCGCGGGGAACATGCTCTCGGGTGCGTCGTCGCCGGAGCCGACCTACGACGACGCGCTGCGGCTCGCCTATGAGACACATGGGCCGATTCTGCTCAACTACCTGCTGCGTCTGACGATGGGCAATCGTGGCCTCGCCGAGGACATCGTCCAGGAGACGCTTGTGCGTGCCTGGCACCATCCGGAGGCGCGGACGACCGAGGGTCAGTGGAGCCGGGGCTGGCTGTTCACCGTGGCCCGACGCATCGCCATCGACCACCTGAGGGCGGCCCGGGGCAGGCCGTCCGAGCAGCTCGACGAGCGCATCGAGGAGCGGCACGCCGCCGTGGACGACATCGACCGCCTGCTCAACGGCCGCGAGGTGCGTGACGCCGTGGCCAGGTTGCCCGAGCGGCTGCGCAGCGCGCTGATCGAGATCTACTTTCAGGAACGCACGGTTGCCGAGGCCGCGCGCAACCTCTCCATTCCCGAGGGGACGGTCAAGTCACGGACCTTCTACGCGCTGCGGGCGCTGCGCGAGGATCTCGCCGGGCGGGGGTTCAGCATCTGAGGGGCCCACCGGCAGAAGTTCCGAAGTTGGCCCGCCCAACCGTGAACCAACCTGTCGCTCGGCTCGTTCACAGCGCACACCCGTCGGAGAGGGAAGCAACCGTGACACTGAGATCGGTGATCGGACGCCTGGCCAACCTGCACACCTCGGGCCGGCGCGCATGGGGTTCACTGCGGACGACCCGTCAGCGGATCGAGGCCGGGGTCGCCTTCACCGCGGCCGTCGTCTGCGTCGTGGCGGCCGGCCTGCAGGTCGGGCCGGCGTTGGCCGAGACCACAGTCGAGGGTGAGCCGGTCCCCGCCGACGTGCTGCCGGCGATCGTCGTCGGCGCCACCTCCTGCCCGGCGCTGACCGGGCCGCGACTCGCCGCACAACTGATGGCCGCCTCGGGGTTCAAGGCGACGGCCGTGTCCGCGTCCGGCGAGGGCATCGCCGGACTGGACTCCCGGGCCTGGCAGGCGTGGGCGCCGTGGCAGCAGGCCCAGCGCGCCGACGTCCGAGCCAACGTGCTCGCGCTGGCGCACCGCACCTGCGAGGCGATCGGTCAGGTCCGGGCCGGCGGTGCCGGCGGCGACCTCTGGAAGGCGGCCGTCGCGGCCGACAAGGTCGGTCTGGACGCGGTGGTCAAGGCCAAGGGCGTGCCGACGTCCGCCCAGGAGCACGTCGACACGGTGGCCGGGTACGCCAACTGGTACGCCAAGCAGCCGCAGTTCTCGGGCGCGACGAAGCCGGCGCGGCCGTCCGCCACTCCCGCCGCGGACAAGGTGGGCATTCCCGAGGAGTACGTCGACGCGGTGGTCCAGGCCGGTCAGGTCTGCCCGTCGACCGTGTCCGCTGCCCGGATCGCCGCGCAGCTGAGGTCGCTCTCGGCCTTCAACCCGAACCTGAAGGGCAGCGGCGGCGGCCAGGGCATCGCCCAGTTCACGCCGTCGCTGTGGGAGGAGTACAAGCCGTCCGACAGCGCATCGGTCTGGGACCCGCAGGTGGCCATCCCCACCCTGGCCACCGCGATGTGCGACCTGCGCAACCAGCTCTCCGGAATGAACCTGCGCCAGTCGGGGGAGGAGACCGACCCCTACTCGCTGGCGCTCGCGGCGTACCAGTGGGGCGTCACCGCGGTGCGGGCCAGGGGCGGAGTGCCGCGTGGCGCCGCCGTTCCGCAGCTCGTCGACACGGTCGACCTCTACCTCGACGCGTACACCTCGGACAGCCGACTGGCCAGCGCGTTCCCGTCACCGTCGGTGAGTCGCCCGGCCCCGCCGCCGTCGCCCTCGGCATCGCCGTCCTCGCCGCCGTCCTCGCCGCCGTCGTCGCCCTCGGCGGTGCCCACCCCCGCGCCGACGAAACCGGCTGCGCCACCGACGCCCGCCGCGACTCCGTCGCCCGTGCCACCGCCGCCGGTCACCGCCCTGCCGGCGAAATGGGACCCGGCCGTCTCCTACCAGTTCATCAACGTCCTGAACGGCCGGGTCATGGAGGTGCCGGGGAAGGACAACGTCACCGCCGGCGGGACGACCATCCAGCTCAGTGACAACCTGCATCAGAAGGACCAGTACTGGCACGTCGCCAAGGCCGCCGATCCCAGGTACGTCGTGATCACCAACGCGTTCAACAACAAGGCACTCGGCATCCGCGGCGGCTCGATCAAGGACGCCGCCGAGTTGGTGCAGCTCGACCCGGCGTTCGACAACCCCAACCAGCAGTGGTCGTTCATCGACGGCGGCACGTGGGTCACCCTCATCAACCGCAATTCCGGCAAGGCGCTCGACATCCTCGGTGACGACTGCTGTGGCAAGCACGGCACCCCGATCACCCAGTGGAGTCGGCAGAGCTGGGCCGTCGACCAGCGCTGGGTGCTCAGCAGATGACAGGGACGCGGGACACGGATCGACGCGGCGCGACGGGCTGGGTGGCGGCGATCATCGCGGCGGTCGTGCTCGTCGCCGGGGCACCCGCCGCGCCGGCGCGTGCCGCACTCGACGAGTACGTCCTCTACTACACCGTCACCTCGGCCTACCAGGGCAAGCCGGAGAACCTCGGCGAGATCGCCGGCCGGTTGCTGGGCAACTCGTCGCGCTCCACCGAGATCTTCAACCTCAACACGGCCCGACGGCAGCCGGACGGCGGCGCGCTCACCGACCCGAACACCCTCCATGCCGGTTGGTACCTGGTCGTGCCCTGGGACGCGGTCGGGGCGGGTCTCCAGCACGGCGTGTTGCCCAACACCGCTCCCGCCGCCGCACCAGCCGCGAGTGCTCCGGCCCTCCCGCCGCAGGCGTCCACGCCGCAGGCACCAGGCGTTCCCGCCGTTCCCGCAGTTCCGGGCAGGCCGTCGCCTCCGGCCTCCCCTCCCGGCGGAACGCCGCCGATCCCCACCCTGACACCGGGCCCGGCGCAGATACCGTCCGCGCCGCCACCACCCGCACCGCCGGGCAAATGCGTCACGGCGACCGCCGCCAGCGCACCGTCGAACTGGGCCACCGTGCGGCTGGCGGCCGACCTGGCCTGGCCGCACACCCGGGGCGTGGGGCAGCTCGTCGCGATCGTCGACTCCGGTGTGGATGGTCGCGCGGCTCAACTCGCCGGCCGGGTGTCGGTCGGGGCCAACATCGTGACCGGAGACGGCCGCGGGGACAGCGACTGCCTGGGCACCGGTACCGCGATGGCGGGCCTGGTTGCCGCGCAGCCGGTGGACGGAGACGCTTTCGCGGGTGTCGCCCCGGAGTCGGTCGTCATGCCGGTGCGGGTGGTCACCGACGTGCCGTCCGCGGACGCGGTCGCCCAGGCGACGGCCATCGAGGTGGCGGTCTCCGCCGGGGCGACGGTGATCGCGCTCGGCTCGTACGTGGATGTCACCGCCGAGGGCGTGCTGCGGGCCATCGAGGCGGCGCTCAGCCGCAACATCGTCGTGGTGGCCGGCGCTCCGGCCGGTGCGGGCGCCACCGCCCCGCCGGCGGAGCTGATCAGCGTCGCCGGTGTCGGCGTGGACGGCAAGCTCCTGGAGGAGTACGCCGCGGACCTGGTCGACGTGGTGGCCCCGGGGGTCAACGTCTCCAGCATCGGCATCAACGGCACGAAGCAGTTCGTCGGCAGCGGCACGCAGTACGCGGTCGCTCTTGTCGCCGGCGAGGTCGCCCTGGTGCGTGCCGCCCACCCTGACCTGTCGGCCGCGCAGGTCGCCCACCGGGTTGTGGCCACGGCCGACAAGATGGGTGACGCGCAGCCGGATGCCCGGTACGGCGGTGGCATGATCAATCCGGAGGCCGCGGTGACCCGGGAGCTGCCCG
The DNA here is from genome assembly GCF_043197345.1 of Micromonospora sp. NPDC049175. Classification (NCBI taxonomy): domain Bacteria; kingdom Bacillati; phylum Actinomycetota; class Actinomycetes; order Micromonosporales; family Micromonosporaceae; genus Micromonospora; species Micromonospora sp. NPDC049175. The sequence continues at coordinate 320,455 of NZ_JBICSY010000004.1, forward strand.
AGGAGGCGACGCAGGTGTCCACCGGTCGGCGTTCCGGTCAGAGCACCGGGGGCGACGGCACCCGGGTCGCGTTCCTGCTGACCGTACTGGTGGGGCTCGTGCTCAGCGCGCTGCTCGTGTTCCGCCTGCGTCGCAGCGTACGGCGGGCCGAGACGGAGACCGGAGGCGAGGACGATGGATTGGACGCGGACTGGCCGGCGGGAACCGCCCCCGACGAACAGCCGAGTCAGCCGACGCTCACCGGCGCGCACTGAGCGACGGTCGGTTTCGTGACAGCACAGACGTCCCCGGTCGTGAACTCCCCCGTGGGCAGTTCCGTTCTTAGAAGGTCGGGGACCGCGGGCGACCAGCCGCGCGGGCGAGGGATTGAGGACTTGGTGCGACATGGCTGACGACGTGTGCGACGAGCCCCAGCTCCGCAGCGCGCTCGGCGTGTACCTGGCCGGCGGGTTGGCCGAGGACCAGCGCGACGCGGTCGAGAGCCACCTTGCCACCTGTGCCCCGTGCTCCGCCGAGGCCGACGCGCTGGCCGAGGCGGTGGCGATGCTCGCCCTGCTCTCCGACCTCGACCACCGGGAGTTGGTGGCCGAGTACGGCGTCCCGCCGAGCGCGACGGTGGCCGGTCCGGCCCGTGTCGACGAGCGGGAAGCAGCACCGGAGCCACCGCCAACGCCCGAGCGGGAGCCCTCCGCGGCGCAGCCGGCTCCGCCGGTCACGGCCCGTACGGCGGAGCCGGCCCGTGGACCTGTCGCGAACCGCGCCAGCACCGGTCCGGGGCGTACGCCGACCACGGCGGCCACCCGCCCCGGCCGCCAGCAGCGCCGGCGGCGGATGAGACTCGCGGGCGCCGGGCTCGCCGTGGTGACCCTGGTCGTCGCGGGTCTGCTGGTCGGCCAGTCGCTGCGTGGCCAGACGACCACCGGGGACCTGGCGGTTCCGAAGGGCCCGGACACCGTCGTCACGCTTGTCACGAACGCCACCGACACGCCCAGCGGTGCCACCCTGTCGGTGGTCGTCTCGCAGCAGGCCGGCGCGGTGAACCTGCGGGCGACCCTGGCCGGCCTGCAGGTCGGTGCGTCCTATCGGCTGTTCGTCACCGACGTCGACAAGCAGAGCTGGGAGTTGGCCGTGGTGACCGGCGGGGACTTCCGGCAGGAGGTCGCCCGCGGCTGCCCCGTGCCCTTAGACCGACTCGACCGGTTCAGCGTCACCGCGGCCGACGGGTCCCTGGCGGTCGTCGCCGTCGTGGACCGGGCATCGCGGTCGGCGACCCCGCGCTAGCCGTGGCGGGAGGCCTGGCCGGCGCGGTGGTCGTGGCGTTCACGATCGTCACCGGCTGGCCGGTGGCCGTGGCCGCGCCCACCCCACCGGCGCGCGGCGGCGGTTGCCTGCGTCCGCCGGAGACCGTCGAGACCGGTGTGCCCTGGGCGCAGGAACGACTGGGCGTGGAGCGGGCCTGGCCGCTGTCGCGCGGTCAGGGCGTCACCGTGGCGATCGTGGACACGGGCGTGGCCACGAACAGCCCGCAACTCAGCGGCCGGGTGCTCGCCGGCGTCGACCTCACCGCCGCCGGCCGGCCGCGCGCCGACGACGACTGTTTCGGCCACGGCACGTTCGTCGCCGGCATCATCGGTGCGGCGCCGGCCGCGGGCACCGGCTTCGTGGGCGTCGCACCCGAGGCGCGGATCCTGCCGATCCGGGTCGCCACCAGCACGGACGACGGAACGGCGGCGCTGCTCGCCAAGGGCATCCGCACGGCGGTGGACGCCGACGCGGACGTCATCAACATCTCCGCCAGCACGTCTGCCCCGGAGCCCAGCCTGGTCGAGGCCATCGCGTACGCCGAGGCCAGGGACGTGGTGGTCGTCGCCGCCGCGGCCAACAGCGCCCAGCACGGCCAGCAGGTGGCGTACCCGGCGGCGCTGCCCACCGTGCTGGCCGTCGGCGCGATCGACGCCACAGGTGCCCTCGCCGGGTTCTCGCAGACCGGCCGGCACCTGGGGTTGACCGCACCCGGTGTGGACGTGGTGAGCATCGGCCCCGGCGGGCCGGGGCACTGGCAGGGCAGCGGCACCAGCTACGCCGTACCGTTCGTGGTCGGGGTGGCCGCGCTGGTCCGGGCGTACCGGCCGGCTCTGACGGCGGCCGAGGTGCGGCACCGGCTGCTGGTCACGGCCGACCACCCGGCGGTGGCGTTGCCGCACCCTGGCTACGGCTGGGGCGTGGTCAACCCGGCCGCCGCCGTGGCGACCGTGCTGCCCGAGGAGGACGCCGCCCGGCCCGGCCTGCCCGTGCCGGCCGCTCGCCACCCCGACCTGCCGACCCCCGACCCGATCGGGCGCTACCTGGTCACTCTCGGTGCGGGGCTCGCCGTCGTGCTGACCGGGCTCGTCGCCCTGCTCACCGTGCTGATGCCCGCCGGGCACCGACGCCGCTGGCGGCCCGCCCGCGTCGTCGAGGTCCGCCGACCGCCGACGACCTGAGGCCCCGGTACGACATCACTGCTCCGGCCGGTCCGGAGTCGGCACCTCGGGCGTCTGCACCAGGCGGACCGAGCGCCGGCGGTCGATGTACTGGCCGCGGGCGGTGGGTAGCGTCCGCGGCCGGATGTTGCCGAGGAAGGTGCCCTCCTCCCGGGGGCAGGAGAACAGGATCGCGGGAGAGCCCAACTCCCAGGCCCGACGCAGCACCGGGCTCATCATCGCCCGGGAGGCGCCCACGGTGCTCCGCGCGATGATCAGGTGCAGCCCGATCTCCGCGCCGTGCGGCAACAGCGGCAGCAGGGGTTGCAGCGGCGAGTCCCGGCCGCCCTCGATCAGCTCGAAGTCGTCGACGATGATGAACAGCCGGCCGCCGGTCCACCAGTCCCGTCGGGGCAGCCGGCTCGGCGGGACATCCGGGCCGGGCAGCCGGCCGGTCAGCACCTGACCCGCCTCGGCGATGGTCGCGGTGAGGCGCTCCGCCGACATCGAGTAGCCGATCTGGTTCGCCTGCGGGATCGCGTCGTGCAGCTCGCGGCGGAAGTCGCCGAAGACCACCCTTGCCTCGGCGGGCGGGTGGTGCGCCGCGACGCTGCGGGCGATGTGCCGCAGCAGGTTCGTCTTTCCGGTCTCGGTGTCCCCGAAGATCAGCAGGTGTGGGTTGGCGTCGAAGTCGTGCCACAGCGGAGCCAGGCGTACGTCGTCGAGCCCGAGCGGGACGCGGATCTCGGCCTCGCGGGTGGGCGCGGTCGCGACCGGCAGATCCGCGACCGGCAGCACCTCCGGCAGCAGCCGTACCTGCGGTGCGCGCGGTGCGGTGGGCACGTCCAGGGCCTCGACCAGCTCGGCCGTCGCCTCGGCCAGGTCCTCGGTCTCCGGGATCCCGTCGATGCGGGGCAGTGCCGTCAGGAAGTGCCGCCGGTCCGCTGTGATGCCCCGGCCCGGGATGGCCGGCACGGTCGCCGCCACCCGGCTGTTGACCTCGGACTCCACCGGGTCGCCGAGCTTCAGCTCGAACCGGGTGCCCAGCACGTCCCGCAGCCAGGGCCGGATCTCCGACCACCGACCGGCGGAGACGAGCAGGTGAACGCCGAAGCTCAGGCCCCGGGCCGCGATCTCACCGAAGCGGTCGTCGAGCTCCTGGAAGTCCTGTCGTGCCGTATACCACCCGTCGATCACCAGGAACACGTCTCCGTACGGGTCCTCGTCCTGGTATCCGCCGGCCTGCCGGGCCCGCCGGTAGCTGGTCATCGAGTCGATGCCGTGCTGGGCGAAGATCTGTTCCCGGCGGGCCATCAGGTTCGTCAGCTCCAACACGGTACGGGTCACCCGGTCGCGGTCGAGCCGCCCCGCGACGCTGCCCACGTGCGGCAGCCGCGACAGTGCCCCCAGCGCGCCGCCGCCGAAGTCGAGACAGTAGAACTGCACCTCGGCGGCGGTGTGGGTCAGCGCCAACGCGCTGATCAGCGTCCGCAGCAGGGTGCTCTTGCCGCTCTGTGGGCCGCCCACCACACCGACGTTGCCCTTGCTGCCCGCCAGGGAGGCCAGCAGCAGCTCCCGCCGTTGCTGCGCGGGCAGGTCGACGAGCCCGATCGGCGCGACGAGCTGGCCGGTGCCGTACCCGCCCACCGGGGCCAGACCGAGGGTGGGGTGGTCGATCAGCGGAGGCAGCAGCTTCTCCAGCGTCGTGGTCTCCGTCAGCGGCGGCAGCCACACCTGGTGCGCGGCCGGGCCGTGCCCGTGCAGCACGGACAGCAGCACGTCGGCCATGACCGGCGGCTTCTCCTCGTTCTCCTGCGCCTCGTCCGGCTCCGGCGTCACCGGCGCCTCGGGGCGCAGATACTCGGTGCCGAACGGAACGAGACCACCCTGGACCGCCTGGAGGCGGCGCTGGTGCGGTGGCCGCCACGGCCCGGAACAGTAGGCGCCCTTGAACCGGATCAGAGTCTGGGTGTCCGGTCGCAGGTAACCGTTGCCCGGCACGTTGGGCAACTCGTACGCGTCCGGCACACCCAGCACGCTGCGGCTCTCCATCGAGGAGAAGGTCCGCAGACCGATCCGGTACGACAGGTGGGTCTCGATCTGGTGGATGCGCCCCTCGTCGAGGCGCTGACTGGCCAGGAGTAGATGCACACCAAGGCTGCGGCCCAGCCGGCCGATCATCGCGAAGACGTCGATGAACTCGGGTTTGCTGCTGAGCATCTCGCTGAACTCGTCGACGACGATGAAGAGCGCCGGCATCGGCTCCAGCACGACACCCTCGGTCCGCGCCTTCTCGTAGTCGCGCCGGGACGGGTATCCGCTCGCCCGCAGGTGCTCCTGGCGACGGTTCAACTCACCGGTCAGCGCGTCCTGCATGCGGTCGACGAGCTCCAGCTCCTCGGACAGGTTGGTGATCACGGCCGAGGTGTGCGGCAGCCGCTCGAAGCCGAGGAACGCCGCCCCGCCCTTGAAGTCGACGAGGACGAGGTTCAGCTCCTCGGAGGTGTGCCGAGCGGCCAGCGCCAGCACCAGCGTACGGAGCAACTCGCTCTTGCCCGAACCGGTGGCGCCGATCAGCATCCCGTGTGGGCCCATGCCGCCCTCGGCCGCCTCCTTGATGTCCAACTCGATCGGGGTGCCGGTGGCCGACATGCCGATCGGCACCCGCAGCCGTTGCGCCGCCGTCCGCCCGGCCCGGTAGGCGGTCGGGTCCAGGGCGGTCAGATCACCGAGCTGGAGCAGGCCGGCCAGGTCGTAGTCGGTGGCCAGCGGCTCCTCGGTGTCGGTGCCCGCGCCCACCCGGTAACGGGCCATCGACCGGGCCAGCGCCGCCGCCGCCACCACACCCAACCGGTCCGGACGGCACAGTCGGCTGCTGCTGGACTTGCCGAGGTGGTCGAAGGAGACGATGTCCAACTGCTGCTCGGTGGCCCGCACCAGCAGGGTGTGCGGGTGCGCCTCCCAGCCCAGCGTCGCGCCCACGTCCAGCGTGAGCACGTTGCGATAGCCCTCCATTCCGAGGCGGTGGCCGGCCGGCAGGCGTGGTCCGTCGAGGACGAGCACCACGAACGGCTCGATGGCCGTGACCGGGGAGTCCGGTTCGTAGCCGGGGCGGTCCTGCACGTTCAGCGTGGCGAGGGCCTCCTCGATCTCGGTCCCGTCGGTGGCGAACCTCCGCCGGGTGCCGGTCACGTCGGGAACGGTGTCGTCCTGCACGTGCGGCAGCCACTTGGCCCAGTCCCATTCCGGGCCCCGGGCGGAAGCGATCACCACCAACAGATCCTGCGGGGAGTGGGCGACGGTGAGCTGAGCCAGGATCGCGCGCACCGTGGACCGGGCCACCGACACGTCGCCGCCGAACCCGATCCGCGCGAAGCCGCGCAGGTAGATGGCGATCGGCGCGTCCTGCAGGGTGGAGTAGGCCCGCAGGAAGCGACGCAGGGCATGCGCGGCCAACGGCTCCAGATCCTCCAGCGGCTTACTGTTCGGTGCGGCCAACCGCACCGTGGAGCGGCGGGTACCGAGCCCCACACGTACCTCGCCGAAGTCGTTGTGCGCCGTACGCCGCTCCCACAGCCGATGACTGAGCGCCATCGACCACAGCGCGCCCGGGTCCGGGTGCAGCCAGCGGGCGGCGCGCCGCTCCTCGGTCAGCGCGGCACGCACCTTGCGCCGAACCTGGCCGAGGTAGCGCAGGTAGTCGCGGCGCTCACCGTTGAGCCGGTGCTTGTGCTGCCCGGCGTTGCGGATCAACGGCACGATCAACATCGCGATCGCCGAGAGCACCATCAGGCAGACGCCGACATAGGCAAGTGCGCCCGCGTTGGGTCGCAGGAACATGAGCACCATCGCGAGCGAGGCGATGGCCATCGGCGCCAGCATCAGCACGGCGCTCAGGCCCCGCTCGGCCGGCTCGGGGATGACCGGCGGCTCCTGGAGCGCGATCTCCTCGGCCGGCGCGACCGGGCCGGCGCGGCGAGCCCTACGGACGTACGGCACGGTGCCCACGTTCGTCTCCTTCGGTGAGGGGTTTCCCTCCGATCGGCCCGGTTGCCTGCCGAGCACCCGTCGGGCGCGCGACAGCGGGCTTATCGTCCTGGGGATTCGGCGCTCGACCCGGAAGCGATGTCGGAGGCCGCGGTCTCGCTTGTGGAGGCAGACCGGGCACCGGAGAAACGAACAGCAGTGACCATAGCAGGAGGGGGCGGTTGTGGCGGAGACACGCGTTACCCCGGATCAGTTACGGGAGATCGGCAAGAAGATCGGCGCCCTTCTGGAAGACCACCAGTCGGTTTTCAACAAGCTGGCGAAGATGGAGCCGAACGCCGGCAAGTTCGACGCGGCGACCTGGCTGGAGGATCTCTTCGTCGATCGCCGGGACGGAATCGTCGAACACGTGAAGTACCTGCAACGGGCATTCGACGAGATCAACACCGGCCTGTACCAGATCGCCGACGACTACGAGCGGATCGACGGGAGCAACGCCGACGCGGTGTCCGCGTTCAACAAGGACGCCAAGAAGGTGGTCGGCGGGATGGGTGACGCCGAGTTCGAGCCGACAAAGGTGAAGGAGCAGTCCAGCTACAAGACCGGCGACTACGGCTCCGAGGTGGACAAGTCGACGATCGACCCGGAAAAAAACCTGATCAAACCCTTCAAGCCGGGCGACATCGAGGGCATGGACGAATTCCTCGACATCAAGGGCATCGGGCCCAAGGACGACACGAACCTCGACCTCCGCGAGAGCCCGCAGCTCAAGGACATCGACGGTTATCCCGACTCGCGGCTCAGCGAGGAGAGCGCGGAGGAAAAGCCGGAGGAGGAGAAACCGGAGGAGAAGAAGCCGGACGAGAAGAAGCCGGAGGAGACGCCGCTCTCCACCGGTGAGCACTTCGATCCGCATCACGAGCCGGTGGGGGAAAAGTACGTCCACAACCCGTCCAACGACGAGGATTTCCGGGGCAAGACGTACCGGTACTACGAGATCGACGGTAAGCACCAGACCGGTCCGGGCGGCGTCGAGATCTGGTGGACGGACCTGCAGCCCTACTACTACGACGGCCGCTACTACCGTCCGTACGAGCACTGACACCCCCCGAGATGGAACGGTTGAGCACGCAGCGCCTCTCGGCACCCGTACGTCTCCGGTTCGTGCTCGGCTCGCGTGCCGTGGACGTGGCCCTGCCCGGGGACGCGCCGCTTGTCGATCTGCTGCCGTCGGTGCTGCTCCAACTCAACCCCGAGGCCGCCGACCACGGCGCCGAGCATGACGGGTGGGTGGTGCAGCGCGTCGGCGAGCCGTCGCTGGACGAGGAGCACTCGGCCCTCGAGCTGAACCTGCTCGACGGCGAGACGCTGCACCTGCTGCCCCGGGCCGAGCAGTTGCCGCCGATCGACTTCGACGACCTGGTCGACGGCGTGGGTGAGCAGGCACGTACCAGCCCGTGGCGCTGGACGGTTGCCCGCACCCGCGCGATGCTGCTCACCGACGGCGCGGTGCTGCTGGCGGTGGGCCTGGTGGTGCTCTGGCTCGGCGGGCCGGCGGTGGTGCGTGCCACCGTCGCCGCGGCGCTCACCGTCGTGCTCCTCGCCGCCGCCGGCCTGGTCAGCCGGGCGGTTCCGGACCCGCAGACGGGGACGTTGCTGGCCATGGCGGCGGCGGGATACTCGGCGACAGCCGGTTGGCTCGGGGCGGTCGCGATCGCCCCGCACTCGGCACTCTCGGTGCGGATCTGCCTGGCGGCACTGGCCGCGGTGGTGACGCTCGCCGCCGGGCTCTCCGCGGTGGCCGACGCCGGTCTGCTCTTCGCCGGTGCGCTCGCCCTCGCGGTGACCGTCGCGCTTCCGGCGCTGCTCACCGCGGCGGGCCCGGTGACCCCACCGGAGGCAGCCGCGTGTGGGCTGGTCTTCTCGATGGTGGCGGCGTTGATGCTGCCGCCGGCCGCGTTCCGCCTCGGCGGGCTGACGTTGCCGCTGCTGCCCGGCAAGCCCGAGCAACTCTCCGAGGACATCGACCCCGAGCCGCACCGGATCGTCGTGGAGCGGGGGAGCGCGGGTCTCGCGTACCTGGCCGCGCTCACGATCGGGGTGGGTGCCGCGCAGGTCCTGATGGCCGCGGCGCTGCTGGTGGCCGGCGGGCGCTGGGAGATGATCCTCGCGTTGCTGGCGGCCACCCTGCTGGGCATGCGAGCCCGGCACCTGAGCGGCCTGGTGGCACGCTGGGCGACGATGACCCCGGCCGTGGCGCTCGTCCTCTTCACCCTGCTCCGGTACGCCGCGGACCAGGGGACCGTGGCGCGGGCCGCCGTCCTGGTGCCCACCGTGGTGGCGGCCGCCGGCGCGTTCCTGACCGCGGCGTCCACCCTGCCCGGCCGTCGGCTGCGGCCGTACTGGGCGCGCACCGTGGACGTGCTGGAGATCCTTCTCGCGGTGGCCCTGATCCCGGTGCTCGGCGCGGTGCTCGGGATCTACCAGATGGTCCGGGCCTGGGCCAGCTGATGGAGTCCCGCAAGGATCAGGTCCACGCCTACTTCTACACGGTCAGCCGCCTCAACTCGGCGGTGATGCAGGGCCGTCCCGACCCGTACGAGCCGCCGAACCAACGTCCGATCCTCGGCCTGGTCATCGGGATCCTGCTGGCCATCGTCGTCGCCGGTGGCTTCGGCATCTACGGCATCTTCCGACCCGGCGGTGACTCTTCCTGGCGGCAGGCGGGTGTCGTCATCGCGGTGAAGGAGACCGGCGCGCGGTACCTGCTGATCGAGGGGCAGCTCCGACCGGTGCTGAACTACGCCACCGCCCGCCTGGTGCTGGGCAGCGGCAGCCCGGCACGCCTCGTCCAGGTGTCGCGCAACTCCCTGAAGGGCGTACCGGTGGGAGCCCCGATCGGCATACCGGGCGCACCTGACACGGTGCCGGTGGCGGGCCGGCTCTACTCGGGTGCGTGGACGGTGTGCGCCCAACCGCCCGAGCCCTCGGGCACGGCCGCCACCACGCTGCTCCTGGGTGACCTCGTCCGGCCTGTCGCACTGACCGACCGGGAGGGGTTTCTGGTCCAGACGACCGACCGCCAGCGATACCTGGTCTGGCAGGGACGCCGTCACCACCTGGCCGACCAGGCCGCGGTGGCGCTGGGCTACGCAGCCGTCGAACCGGTGTCCGTGACCCCGGCGTGGCTCAACCCCATCCCGGCCGGTCGGGACCTGGCCTTCCCCGCCGTGGGCGACCGCGGGCGGCCGGGACCGGCGATCGGCGGGCGAGCCAGCCTGCTCGGCCAGGTGTACGAGGTACGCAAGCCGATCGGCGACGCGCCGGAGCTGTTCCTGTCCCGTTCGGACGGATTCGTGCGGCTGAGTCGTACCGCCGCAGCCCTGGTCCTGGCTGATCCGGCGATTCAGGCGGCGTACCCCGGAGGTGGGGTCGCGCCGATTCCCGCGCGGCCCGACGAACTGGCGGGCGCCACGGTCGCCAGTAGCACCGAGTTCGTGGACGGCTATCCGCCCGAGCCGCCGAAACCGGTGAGCGGTGCGTCAGTGCTGCCCTGCGTGGGCTTCCGGCCGGCGAGGGACGCGGTGACTGTCACCCTGACCAGGATCTCGACGTCGGCGGCACGGTCCGCCCTGCCGGTGCCGCGGACCGCTGTCGCGGCGGGCGGCATCGTGGACCGGATCCTGATCGCCGCCGGCACGGGGGTGCTCGCCCGCAACCCGTACGCGCCGGGCGGTGGTGGGGCGCTCTATCTCGTCTCCGAGTACGGAGTGAAGTTCCCGCTGCCGCCCAGGGGTGCGGAGGCGCTCGGCTACGCCGGCACGACGCCTGTCGACGTCCCTTCGGAGTTGCTGGAACTGCTGCCGACCGGTCCGGCGCTGGATCCGGCCGCGGCGCTGGTGAGCGAGACCTGGGGTGGTTGACGGGGGTTTTCCCCGCGAAGGGACCGGTGGGCCCGCTGCGGCGGTGTTGTCGCCAGACCCGCTGGTTGCATGAGCCCCACCAGGCGAGAAATACCGGATCACCACAGTCCAGAGCAGGGAGAGGAAGCCATGGCGAACGGTAATACCACCCTCGATCCGAGTACCGCCAATCGGGTCGCGGGGGACCACCGACAGACGGCCGGCGACGTCGACGCCGCGAAGAACAGGTTCAGTGCGGCTGTCGACCTGATGGACGACTACTGCGACGGCGCGATGATCAAGGCGTTGCTCGAGGCGCGCGACGACTGGATGGAGGAGGTGACCCGCATCGTCGCGGACCTCAACGAGATGGCCGGCAACGTGGACGGCACGGTGCAGGACTTCGACGAGCAGGACCTGGCGAACGCCGGCCAGGTCGGTGCCATCGGTGTGGGCATTCTCAAGGACATCTGAGCCAGTACAAGCGATCGGAAAGGGGACCGGCCATGTCCGGCAACGGCCTCATCGGCTATCAGTACGACCAGATCTTCGAGGGCATCTCGCAGATGCAGCGGGTCAACCGTGATGTCGAGGGTTACATCGAGAAGTTGTCCCAGGAGACCGGCCACGCGCTCGACACCTGGACGGGGCCGGCGGCCGCGAACTACAACCAGCTCTCGAAGCAGATCGAGGACAACTTCGCCGACATGAACACCATCGTCGCGGAGTTGGCCAAGGAACTGGGAATTCGTGCCGACGACATGAAGGAGCAGGACATCCGCTCCGGCAACCGGTTCGGCAACCGCTGAGCGTTTCGAGGTGACGCCGGGGGGCCCGCGGGCTCCTCGGCGCATTCCGGCAGATCGTGACGAGTCTGAGCGGTGGGGGAATCGTGCCAACGGGTGAAGTTGGGTCCTTCGACGAGAAGAGCCCACCCACGGGAGAGACGTTCCGCAACTATGGGGTGTGGACGGAGATCGGCCCGTTCGTCGCGGACATCACCGAGCCCGGTCTCAACGCCGAGGGCGGCTGGGCCGAGGCGGAGGAGGCGTTCAACAAGGCGGAGGTCGAACTCGACCTCGTCCTGGAAGATTTCGACAAGCTGGCCAAAGAGCTGACCGGTGGGGCGAAACCGGCCTTCGCCGGAGAGGCCGCCGCCGCCTTCGACACCCATGTCGCGGAGGTGGTGGGGAAGAGCAGGAAGGGCGTCTACAACGTCCTCGACAGCAACGCCTACGGCACCAAGATCGGTGACGTCGGCGATGCCATCGTGAGCTTCCGCCGGGATTTCTGGGACATCATCGAGACCGGCCACCGGCTGACCGACCGGCTGCGGGACTGGGTCGTCTCCGAGATGGACAGGATCTACACCGGAGTCGACGACCAGAGTTCCAAGCAGGCGGACCTGGAGCGTGGGCTGGGCCAGGCCTACCAGGCCGGCGAGCGCTGGATCATGTCCAACCTGCGGGCCCGGCTGATGGAATTGTCCACGACGTACCAGGACCTCGGTGGCCGGCTGCCCAAGCTCGACATCGCCGTGTTGAAGCCGATCGACACCAGCAGCGGTGACGACAAGAAGAACGAGGGCGGCGGCAGCGGCAGTGGCAGTGGCGGCGGCAGTGGCAGTGGCAGCGGTAGCGGTAGTGGGAGCGGTAGTGGGAGCGGGAGCGGTAGCGGCGGCGGGAACAGCGGCAGTGGCAGCGGTAGTGGCGGAAACAGTGGGAACAACAGCGGTGGCGATGGCCGTGCGAAGGCCCTCGACGAGGCCGAGGGCGCGGTGTCCGAGGCCATCGACGATCTGAAGAACGGTGACCCCACGCATGACGCCGCGCTCGACGAGGCGAAGAAGGCCGCGACCGACGCGATCGAGGGCCTGTCCAACGGGTCCGGCAGTGAGACGCCACCGACAAAGGGCATCACGACCCCGGCGGAGCTGGCTCCACTGACCTCCAGCGGGGGAGCGCCCTCCGGCTCCGGCGGTGGTGCGCCCTCCGGTTCCGGCGGTGGTGCGCCGATCGGCGGTGGGAGCTCCGGTGGTGACGCCGCGCGGGACAAGGCGCTCAGTGACGCGAAGGGCGCGGCGACCGATGCCATCGATGACCTCAAGAACGGTGACCCCGCACGTGACGGCGCGCTCGACGACGCCAAGAAGGCGGCGTCCGACGCGATCCAGGGGCTCGGCTCGGCGGGTGCTGGTGCGCCCCCCACGAGCGGCGGCCCCGGCTCGGGTGCGGCGCCTGGCGCGGGTGCGCGCAAGGACGCGCTGAAGGATGCGAAGAAGGCGGCCGACGACGCGATCGATGGCCTGTTGGGCGGTGCTGGCGGCGGCGTCCCGGTGACGTCCGGTGAACCCGGGAGTAAGAGTCCCGGTTCCGAATCCGGCAAGGCGGGGGGCGGCTCGGGTACCCCGGGTGAGGCCGCCGAGCAGGCGCGCAGGGACGCCCTCGAGGATGCCCGGGAGGCGGCCGACGACGCGATCGACGGCCTCGCCGGCGGCGGCGATTCGAAGGACGGGACACCACCGACGTCGTCGGCCGACCCGGTCGCCGAGGAGGCGCGCAAGGACGCGCTGGAGGATGCCCGGAAGGCAGCCGACGAGGCGATCGAGGGTCTGCAGGGCGGTTCGACCGCCGATCCGGCCGCCGAGCAGGCCCGCGACAACGCGTTGGAGCAGGCGCAGGAGGCGGCCGACGAGGCGATCGAGGACCTGATCGAGAAGCCGACAGGTGATCCGGAGGTCGACGCCGCCCGCAAGGACGCGCTGGAGGATGCCCGGGAGGCGGCGGACGAGGCGATCGAGGACCTGAAGGACGAGGACGCGGGCGACAGCACCCCGAAGGAGGCGCGCGAGCGGGCGTTCGACGAGGCGCAGAAAGCCGTGGACGGCGCCATCGACGATCTTGACGGCGGGAGTACGACGGGCGGTGGCGCGGACGCCGAGGCCAAGGAGGCCCGCGAGGACGCCCTCGCGGACGCCCGGAAAGCGGCCGACGACGCGATCGAGGACCTGACGGACAAGGGTGACGGCCAGTCGGGCAAGGGTGACGGCCAGTCCGACAAGGGTGACGGTCAGTCCGACCGGGGCGGCAAGGAGGGTGACGGCAAGGGCGACGGGGCCGCCGAGAAGGCCCGCGACAGCGCCCTCGTCGAGGCCAAGGAGTCCGTCAACGACGCGCTCGACGACATGATCGAGGACGAGCGGGCCGGCAAGGGTGAGGGCGACACTCCGGCCGAGCGCGAGACACGGGTGGAGGCGCTCACCGATGCCAAGGAGGCCGCCGACGAGGCCATCGACGACCTGCTCGACGAGACCGGCGGCCACTCGTCCATCTCGGACTACCTCAACGGCAAGTCCACCGCCGGCGCGGACGGCGGTTCAGGTGGCGGTTCGGGTGGCGGTCCCGGTGGCGGCCCCGGCGGCGGTTCGGGCGGCGGGTTCGGCGGTGGTGGTGATGGCGGTGGTTCCGGCGGCGGCGACAGGGGTGGGGAGAACCTGCCCGCCCCACTTGAGCTGGCGCCGGTGGTCTCGGGAGATCCCGGCAGTTCTCCGTCGTCCGCGTTGTCGGCCGGCGCTCAGGCCGGTCAGGGCGCCGGGTCCGGAATGCCGATGTCCCCGCCGATGGGTGGCGGCATGGGCAACCAGGGCGATCGGGACCGCGAACGCAACACCTGGCTCGTCGGCGAGGACGGCATGTGGGGCGACGACGGCGAAGCGGTCTCCAGCAAGGCCGTGGGGAGGAACTGACCCGTGGGCAGCGCGAGAAGAGGCCCGACCGGGCAGCCACAGACACTGCAGGACATCGCCCACGCTCTCGACGCGGCGTCCCCGGCGGACCTGGAGACGTCCGCCCGACTCTTCGACGAGGCCCGGAGTGGCCTGCGGGCGATCGCCGAGTCGCTCGACCGTGCGCTGGGTGAGCTGGACGACGCGTGGCGGAGCACCCAGGCCACAGTTGTCCGACTTGGCGAACCGTCACGTCGTACCCGGCAGTTGGTGCACCGCCTGGACGACGCCGAGTGCGGACAGCAGTTGCGGGTCACGGCGAACGCGCTCGGTGTCGGGCAGGCGCGGGTGCGGGACCTCCAGGTGCAGCGAGCCGCGGAGGGCGGTCCTTCCGACGACGAGTGGGACCGCCGGGCGCGGGTCGTGCTCCAGGGCCTCTCCGCGACGTACCGCGAGGTCGGACTCGGACTCGGCGGCCAGCACCCACCGACGGCCGCGACCGTCGACGAGCCGGGGATCCGCCAGGCCCTCTCCGCGTCGGCGCGGGACGATCCGCCGGGGGTCGTGCTCGCGGCGGACTCCGCCGCCGCCGACCTCTTCCGCCCGGCGGCCCCGACGGTCCGGGCGGGTCAACCCGGCGACGCTGCCGCTCCGCCGTCCGGCGGTGGTGGCGGGGCGGGCGGCGGCGGCCTCCCGATGATGCCGCTCATGCCCATGGGCGGCATGGGGGCCGGCATGGGCGGCATGGGTGGCATGGGCGGCATGCAGAGCGAGGCCGGTGGGCAGCGCCGCAGCAGCACGCTCGCCCAGGGCGACCCGACGGTGTGGAAGGACGCCGATGCCGGGTGGAACGTGCTCGGGCGCAGCGAACGGGTCGACGAGCACATTCGGGAAGGGCTCCGCAAGGAGCTCGGGGACGGGAGGAAGGGTGACCGGAATGGCTGACCAGACCGACCACGGACCAGGCGGCTCAGGACTGAACGCGGTCTTCGCCATGCTCGCCGAGGAGCGGCGCAAACTGGACGAGTTCCAGGCCAAGATGCGCGCGGCGAGCACCACCGTCGAGTCGCCCAACAAGATGCTCAGCGCCGTGTTCGACGGCCGGGGCGAGCTGGTGAAGTTGACGTTCAACAACACCAAGTACCGCGGCATGTCACCCAACGAGCTGAGCAGCCTGCTGGTCGAGACGCTGCGCCGGGGCCGCGCCGAGGCGTTCGGGAAGATCGACGAAATGGCCGGCCGGGACCTGGCGCCCGGCGTCTCCTTCGGCGACCTGGCCGGCGGGAAGGTGGATCTCGACGTGGTCGTCGGATCACTGATGACCTCCGCGATCGACCTGCCGTCGATCGTCCGCGCCGCCAAGAGCGAGGCGGGCCGGGCCGATGGCTGACGAGACGAGGATCGACCCGGAGGGGGCCCACCATCTCTTCAAGGTGGTCGGCAGCGTCGCCGACGACATCGACGACGCCCTGACGCGGGTCAGGAACATCCGGACGAGCCTCAACGAGCCGTGGGGCACCGACGAATACGGTCGCAAGTTCGCGCAGCAGCAGGAGCCCAACGCCGAACAGACGCTGGGTTACGTCGCGACGGTGCGTGACGGGATCAGGGAGCTGGCCGGTGAGGGGCATAGCGCGGTCGACGCGCTCGTGGACCAGGACAAAGACAACAGCGCCAACCTTTCGTAGGTCCGCGTAACCAGCCGCATCGGGGAGTCTCGGTGTCTGTGGAGGTAGGACGAGCGTGAACCAGCGGCGAATCACCGTCACCCAGTCGGCGGTCTCCGGGTACCGGACACTCACAGACGCGCTGGCCGCGGCGTCGGACGGGTCGGTGATCAGCGTCCAGCCCGGCAGCTACACCGAGAACCTGGTGCTGACGAAGATCGTCACCATCACCGCCGAGGACGGGCCGGGCACCGTGAAACTGACCGCGCCGTCCGGCGTCCCGGTCGTCCTCGCGGCGGAGTCGGCCGCGCTGTCCGGGCTGTCGATCATCGCGACCGACGCCGACAGCCCGGCGCTGGCCCTGGTGATGGGCCAACTGAGCGTTACCGAGTGTGAGCTTGTCGCATCGTCGTGGGCCGCCGTCTTCGTCCGGGACAGCGGCTCGCTCACCATGCGCGACAGCCTGGTGCGCAACGAGGTCGGCGCCGGGGTCGTGGTGACCTCCTCCACCGGCAGCGTGCTCGACGACTGCCGCATCGAGCGGCTCGGCACCTCGGGCGTCGTCGTCGCCGAGCGCGGCGAGCTACGGGTCCGCGCCTGCACCGTACGGGACGCCGGCGGCAACGGCATCTGCCTCAACGGCCAGGGCCGGATCTCCATCGAGGACACCGAGATCATCGGTACGAGCAAGCCCGCGCTCGCCGCCGAGCAACAGTCCACGGCCACCGTGCGTCGGTTGAGTATCCGGGACACCAACGGTGTCGGCATCTACCTGGCCACCGCCGGGGCGTGCCTGCTGGAGGACTGCACCGTGGACGGCTGCGCCGCCGACGGAGTCTTCACCGACGAGCGGTGCACACCGGTCCTGCGCCGTTGTCGGGTCAGTGGGGCCCGGCGTACCGGATTCCGTTTCACAGGTCGTGCGGGCGGTCGGCTGGAGGCGTGCGTCGCCACGAAGATCGACGGCGTCGGCGTGAGCGTCGGCGACCGTGCCACACCCGAACTCACCGACCTGGTGGTCAGCGACTGCACCGAGGTCGGGGTGCACCTCGACGGTGGCGCGGACCCGTTCTTCCAACGGATGCAGGTGCACGGCTGTGACGGAGCGGCAGTCGAGGTCGTCGGCGGTGCCCGTGGTCGGTTCGAGAATCTCACCATCGAACGCTGCGGTGGCGTCGGCATCTCGGTCAGCGGCCGCGCCCAGCCGTCGCTGAGCGGTCTGAGCATGCGGGGCGGTGCCGCCGCGGGTGTGGTCGTCGCCGATGCGACCGCCTCGTTCAGTGACTGCGACATCGCCGACGCGGGTGGCGACGGTGTGTCGGTGGGCGCCGGTGGGGACGTCTCGCTGACCGGATGCAGGGTCCACGCCGCCGAGGGCGACGGATGCGTCTTCGGCGACGGGTCGCGGGGGACGGTGACCGACTCGGAGTTCACCGCGAGCGGTGGCGACGGCATCGCGGTGCGGACCGGCGGTTCGGTGCGGCTGATCGGCTGCGTGGTGCGGGACAACCAGGGCTCCGGGGTACGGCAGACCGTGCCGGACAGCCACCTGACGGTCGAGGAACTCGTCAGCTCCCGCAACAGGCTCCCCGACGCGTACGGCACGGCCGCCGTTGCCACCGCCGCTAGCACCCCCGCCGAGACGACGCCCGAGGGGGAGCGGCACATCGTCGCCCGCGGCTCCGACCCGCTGCGTGAGCTGCAGTCCCTGGTCGGACTGCACGGGGTGAAACAGGAGGTGACGTCACTGATCAATCTCAACAAGATGTCCAAGCGCCGTCTGGAGGCCGGGTTGTCCGCCCCGCCGATGGCGCGGCACCTGGTGTTCGCCGGTGCGCCCGGCACCGGCAAGACCACAATCGCCCGGCTGTACGGGCGGATCCTCGCCGAGCTGGGGGTGCTGCGCGAGGGGCACCTCGTCGAGGTCGCCCGCGCCGACCTCGTCGCGCAGATCATCGGCGGCACCGCCATCAAGACGACCGAGGCGTTCAACTCGGCCCTCGGCGGTGTCTTCTTCATCGACGAGGCGTACACCCTCAGCAACAGCCGTGGCGGCACCGGGCCGGACTTTGGTCGGGAGGCCATCGACACCCTGGTGAAGCTGATGGAGGACCGCCGGGACGAGGTGGTGGTCGTCGCCGCCGGCTACTCCGCGGACATGGAACGCTTCCTCCAGGCGAACCCCGGTCTGGAGTCACGCTTCAGCCGGACCATCGAGTTCGCCAACTACACGCCCGCGGAGCTGGTGACCATCGTGGAGAACCAGTGTGTCCGGCACGACTACCAGTTGGACCCCGCCGCGGCATCGGCGCTGCTGACCCACTTCGACCGAATCCCCAAGGACGGCACCTTCGGCAACGGCCGGGAGGCGCGAAAGGTCTTCGAGCGGATGGCTGACCGGCAGGCCTCCCGGTTGGCCGCCGCGGCGGATGTGACGACCGCCGAGTTGGCGCTGCTCACCGTCGAGGATCTGCCGACCGCCGTGGTCGGGGTGGGCGCCGCCGGGGTGTGAGGTAAGGCTCAGCCGACGCAGCACGCCGGAAACACCGGGGCCTTATCATTTCCCGACATGCGTCGCGTCCGGCTTGACGAGGCGTGCCGTGGGCGGCATCCCACCGATTGACAAATTGTTGTCCCGAGTCAACTATGTGGTGGTTCTCGGGGTGGGGTGCGGGTGGAACGAGATGAGACAGGATTGGTGAGTCTCGCGTGGGAGCGGTCTCATCGGTTGCTCTGGATGCGTCCCGGGTGTCGCCGGTGATGTTCGAAGCCGCAGCGCCGCTGAGCAGCGGCCCACGGCGTGGCTCCGCGAACGCGTTGCGGTGGGTCGCGGACAACCTCGCGGTTGTCGGGCCGGATCCGGACGGCACGATCGTCGCGATGGCACGCCTGTTGCCCTCGGAGCGTGGTGTGGTGACAGTGGTCGGCCAGATCGTCGACCCCGACGACTGGGCACTGATCACCGAGGTCCTGCCGATCGCGGTTCCGCCCGGGGCGGCTGCCCGCCTCGCGGTCAGCGGCACCGGCACGACCCCGACAACCGGGCCGCCGCCGGCCGCGACCCTGGCCCGCCAGCTCCAGGCCGACGTGTACGCGCCGAGCGGTCAACTCCTGCTCGTTCCCGGCGGCGGCCTGTTCGCCGTCGACGGGTGGCGCTGGTTCCGGGCCGACGGCAGCATCTCCGACGGTGGCCACCGGTACCCGCCGCCGCACTGGGAGGCCGAGGTCGACACCCTGGTCCGGCACGTCGGCTCGGGCATCAGAGCGCACTGCGTGCCGGCCGGCCTGTGGCTCTACGCCGACTCGCCGGAGCTGCCGGCCCCGAGCCCGGACGACCTGGCGCTCGCGGTGCCGATGGACGCCGAGCGGGTGACTGTGGTGCTCGGGCGTCCCGGCGCGGCCACGCCCGGAGTCGAGGCGACACTGTCGATCCTCGACGCCCTGGACCCCTCGATGGTCATCGCCCCGTACGGCGAGGCCACGGACGAGGCGATGCGGTTGGCCGTCACGATCGCCGACCGCTGGGACCGCCCGGTCGAGGTCGCGGCCGGCCTGCCGATCCTGGATGACGAGCACCGACTGGTGTCGGTCGCGATCGATCCCGGCGGCGACACCTGGTGGACGCCCCCGGTGGCACGGCTGCGGTGCGCTCCGGGCGTCCCGCCGACGCCGGTCGGGACTGTCGACTTCCTCGCGGACCTGCGACCGGCCGGCCCCGGCACGTTCCGACTCGACGAGCGCTGGGTGGTCGAGCCCACCCAGTTCGGGCTCTGGGTGCGGCCCCCCTTCGCCGGCCAGCACACGGGTGACGTCCGCCGCCGTCCGTGGCATCCACAGTGGTTCACGATCGTCGTCGGCCTGCCCGGTCTGCCCCTGTCCGACGACGTGTTGCCGATCCTGCACCTGTTGTTGAACCGACTGCCGGGCAGCGTGCGGGCCCGAACGCGGTTCGTCCCGGAGGAACTGAGCCATCTGCTGGCCCCCGACCCGGTCGACCGACCCGACGTGGTGCTCGCGGCACAGCGCTCGACACCCCCACGCTGGTGGCACCGCGACGACCGGCTCTTCGCGGTGTTGCTCACCGCCGACGCCCGCGCCGGCACGGTGCACACCGATGCGGGCGAGGTCGAACCCGGCCAACTGGGCGAGATCATCGCCGCGTACCGGGAGGCGGATCCGCGTCCGGTCCTGTTGGTGTCCTCCGTGCCCGTCGCCCCGGAGATCGAGCAGCAGGTGGCCGACCAGATGCAGGTCGTGACGATCGGTCGACGGGCGGACGGCTGGTGGGCGAGCCTGCCCCGCCGGGTGGACCGTACGCCCCGCCCGGCGGTGCGCCTCGCCTCGTCCTTTCCCTTCCGGGAGGAGGACCTGGTCGAGCTGCGGGCATCGGGCCGGTCCACGCCGCCGCGCGCCCAGGGCGCCCCGGATGACGACGAGCCGTTGTTGGCGCTGGCCCGGGTTGCCGAGGAATCCGCCGCGGACATCCGGCGACGGACCGACGGGTCCGGGCTCCGTACCGTGGTGGCGGCGCGCGGGCCGGACTGGCGGCGGCCGTTCCTTCTGGCGGGCCAGCCGGTCACCGCCTGGGACTTCGCCACTGTCATCGCCGACCGGCGGCCGGGATGGGTCGGCGGTGGCGAGGTGGTCTGGGTGGAGGGCAGCCAGCTGACCGAGCCCCTGCTGCGGCTGCTCGCCAACTACCTCGGGTGCCCGGTCGGCGCACGGGCACTGCTGGTGGAGGACGCGCCGCCGGCCGCGCTGGCGTCCGGATGGTGCGCGGTGCCGCCGCGTGTCGACGGTGGAGAGAGTGGTTCCGGCCAGGACGAGCACGGATGCTGCACAGAGCGGGAGAGTCACGAGCATGGAAAGTCCTGAGCGAGGGTCGACGTCCGAGTCCGTGCCCGCCGGCGAAGGCCCAGCGGCAGCGCGCCAACCGACGCCGGAAGCCGGTGACCGGGGCTCGGGCGCGAGCGTGCCAGCGGCCCCGGGCGAACGCCGACCCGCCGTGCAGCGGGCAGTGGCGCTGAGCGGACTGCCACCCTTCGCGACACCGTCCGCCGATTCCGCGACAGTTGCGCCGCCGCGGTCCGCGCCGCCGGTCCCGATCGCCGACCGTACCCGGATGCCGGTGCCGCGCCGGCCCGTCGAGGACCGATCGGACGCTCCACCGACTGTGCTCCGGCCACCCGGGCCGGTCACACCGGCGTCGACCGCGCCACCGGCGGTGCCGGTGGCCACCGCCGCTCCGGCCGGCCCGCCGCCGGCTCGGCCGGAGAGCGTCGCCGCCCAGCCGGACGCCGGGACCCCGCTGCCGCCGGCACCGCTTCCGGCGCCGGTCGACCGGTCGTCGGACGACGCGGCACCCGTTGCTGCTGCCACGCCACGCACCGAGCCGATGTCGCCCTCAGCCGCCGCGCCTGCCGAGCCGGAGGCCTCGCCGGACCAGCCGACCGCCGCGACCGGGAGTCGTCCCTTCGGAGTTCTGCTCCGGCCCTGGTCGGTGTCGCTGCTGCTGGTCGGGCTGGTGGCGGTCACCGCGGTCACGCTCGGCAGCCGGCTGCCCGACGATCGCGCCGAGGGCCCGACGGCCCCGCCCGGGGACGGCGAGATCGTGATCACCGCGGGTCCGGGTTACGGGCCGCCGCTGCCGCCCGGGAGTGGCCCGCCCGCCGCGGCGCCCACCTCGTCGGCGTCGGGCCCGTCGGCCCCGTCGGCGTCCGCGTCACCCGTTCCGGCGCCGCCCGCACCGGCATCGCCCGCGACGACCCGCGCCCCCGCCAGCAGCGCCGCGAATCCCCCCGGTGGTTCGGCGCCGAAGACCAACGGCGCCGTCGCCGGCCTGGCGAACCCCTCGGGCAGAAACCTGGCGTTGCGCCGCCCCGCGACCGCCTCCAGTTCCGAGAAGGCCTGGTGGGGCGCCTCGTACGCGGTCGATGGCGACGCGACGACCCGATGGGGCAGCGTGTTCGCCGATCCCCAGTGGATTTCCGTCGATCTCGGCGAGGTGTATGCGATCACAACCGTGACGCTGAACTGGGAACACGCCCACGCCACCGCCTACCACGTCGACGTCTCCGTGGACGGCGCCTCCTGGAAGAGGATCTTCGCCACGACGGCGGGAGCGGCTGGCCCGGTGCTCATCCCGGCCGACAAGGCGGCCGCGCGGTTCGTCCGTGTCACGGGCACCGCGCGCGTCAACCAGTACGGCTACTCACTCTGGGAGTTCGGGGTCTCCTGACGACACGTGCGCCCGCCTCGTCGAGGTCGGGTCACCGACGCCGCCGCGGTCGAGGGGGTGACCAGGCCGAACCTGCGCTGACGCTCGTCGATGTTGCCAGGGCGCATCCAGACGTGTTGGAATGGGCTCATATCGCCGCAGCGCGGGGGCAACCGTGCTGAGAACGGCCAGCACGGGAGCAGCGCAGTGCCGGCAGCGCGCCGCCTTGGCGGGCGCTCGCCCGCCGTATCGCCGGGTCATCGCCATGACGACGGGCGTCCTGCCGGGCAGGCATCCGCGCCCGCCGTACGTATCTGCCAGCGCACAGACCCGGCGACGAGGTGAGAAGCAATCATGGTTTCCCGAGAGAGTTTCGCGGGTTGGTACCGGCACCGCCTGGTGTGGGTGGCGGTGATCCTGCTGGCGGTGTCGGCCGGCGCGGTCGTACTCGTCAACCGGGACGACCCGGAGACGAAGCCGGCGGATCTGCAGACGCAGATCATGGCCCGGATGCGGACCACGCTCGAACAGGCGGACCCGGGGCAGCACAACCACGCCGGGCACAATGCCCAGCAGGCGGCTGCCGCGGAGAAGCCGGCGGTGATCTGCGGGGTCCGCGTCTACGGCTACGAGCCGACCGAGGTCACCGCGCTCGCCGACGTACGCACGGTCTACGGCTTCCACCTCTGCGGAGTCGCGGAGCGGGGGCGCCCCTGGGACGTGGCGGTCAAGCTGGCCGGTCCCGTGATCATGGACATGTCCAAGGATCCGCCGGGCATCCAGGTCGTCGAGGCGACCGCCGAGGTCATGTTCACCGACCGGGTGAAGCAGATGTTCCCGGCCAAGTACGCGGAGTTGGCGCTCAAGGAGGCGCTTGCCGAGTCGGAGATGGCCGACCAGCGCCGCCGGTACGACGCCGCGGCCGGGCTCTGACCGGGCCAGGTGGCCATACCCGGTCCTCGGGCGTCACTCGCGGACACCTATCGCGACGACGGGCCGCGACCGCATGGCGACCCGAGTCGAGATCATGATGGCGGCCGAGCCGAGCAGCGCGGCGACCGCGACGATTCCCAGGTAGACGAGCGGCGGAACGGACGGGATCGGCATCCTGGTCAGCGCGAGGCTCGTGCCGACCACCGACGGGGTGGCGGCCAGGCTTCCGATGAGGACTGCCGCCACCACGATGATCCTCGTCTCGCCGCGCATCATCGCGAACACCTGGCGGCGGGTGGCCCCGACCAGTTGGAGCAGCGCGAACTCGCGAAAGCGTGCGGCGGTCGCCATCACCAGGGTGTTCACCACGGCGATCGCGAGGTAGCCGAGCAGGACCGCGTTGAGAATCAGACCCGTGGCCGACTCGCCGGCGGCCGCGGCGCTCTGCGCGGCGATGAACGACTCACGGTCGTTCACCCGAACGGTCGGGAGGTGCTGGACGGCGGCGCGCAACGCGTCGCCGAGCGCCCCGACGTCGGTGCCCGCGGACGCCGCGACAAGCATCGCGAAGTCCAGGCGGTCGGTGGTGTGCTCCACGACAAGGTCGTGCGGCAGCGTGACGTCACCGAGGCCGAGCCCCCTGTCGTACCGCGCCACCACAGTGGGTCTGATCGGCGTGCCGTCACCGAGGCGGAGGTCGACGGTGTCGCCGAGTGCGGCGCCGAGGGTGTCCGCCGCCATCCGGCTCAACGCCACCGTGTCGCCCCGAAGGTTCGCGACGTCGCCGTCGAGAACGGCGAGATCCATCGTCTCGGCGAGCCGGTCACCGATCACCCCCTGAGCCGCGTAGGTCCTGATCTGGGAGCTGCCCTCCGGTCCGAAAACCGCAAGCGTCCGCGTACGGACGACGGGCGTCACCGTCGAGACGCCGGACACCCCCCGGAGTACGTCCGCGACCTCGGGCGACACGCCGGCGGACGTGGACGTGACCGTGTAGTCCGCGCGCAGTCCGTCCGTGGCCTGGTCCTGGGCGGCCGCGCTCGCGGTCGTTCCGCTGAAGAGTTGCCCGGCGGCCAGGGTGATGCCCATGATCAGGGGAGTGGTCGCCGCGGCGAGTCGCCGCGAGTTGGCGTGCGCGTTCGCGGTCGCGAGGAACCCACTGACGCCCGACCGGAGGTTCAACCAGGGTCCCAGCACGCGGACGGCGCCCTGAAGCAACCGCGGCCCCAGCAGCGCGACGGCGAAGATGAGCAGGAACGCGGAGAAGGCCGCACTCTCCGCGGCCCCCTCGCCGGGCAGCACCAGCGGCAGCACGAACGCCATGGCGAGACCGGCGGGGACCAGCAGCACGCCGACGGTCAACCGGATCCACCCGAGTGTGGGTGGTTCCACCGCGGCCTCGCCGAGCGCGTCCACCGGCCTGAGCCTGGCCGCGCGCCGGGCGGCTATCCAGCCGCCCAGACGAGCGCCGACCAGGCACAGCACCACTGCCCCGAGTACCGGCAGCGGACTGATCGACAGCTCGAAGTCGTCGGGTACCGCACCGACCAGGATGAACGCTTCGCGGAGGAGGAGGCTCAGGCCGATGCCGGGAATCACCCCGAGCACCGCCCCCAGCGTGCCCACCACGATGGTCTCGGCGGAGATCATGCCGAGCACCTGCTTCGGGGTCGCGCCGATAGCCCGCAACAGCGCCAGCTCCCGCAGCCGCTGCCGGACGGACAGGGCGAGCGTGCTCGCCACGACGACCATGATGACCAGGACCATGCTGCCGCCGAACGCCAGGGACAGCTCGCTGATGAACGAACGCGTGTTGCCGATGTCGAGGAACTCGGCCTCGCTCCGGTCCCGGTGGGCGTAGACGACCACGTCGGCGAGGGCCGCCTCGATGGCGCTCGCCAACCCGTCGGCACTGACACCCGGTGCGGCCAGCACACCTATCGCGTCCACCCGATCCGGTTGGCCGGTCAGTTCCCGGGCCCGGTCATCGGTGAAGAACACGGCGGACTGCCGGGCGAGTCGACCTCCAGGTGGACCAGCGATGCCCACCACCCGGTACGTCGACGTGTTCGAGCCGACCGCGAGTCGCACCGACGCGCCGACGGTGACGCCGGCCCGCTCGGCCAGCGCGGAGTCCAGCACCACGTCGTTCGGCCCGGTCGGGGCCCGGCCGGCGTTCGTGACGAACGGTCCGAGCGCCGCCGAGTGCCAGCCATGCCCGAGCGTGGGAGTACCGGCCGGCCCGACGAGCACCTCGGCGTCCGCCGTCACGAGGCTGACCGGGACGGTGACGTCGGCGATCGCCTCCCGCACGCCAGGCAGTCGCGCGACGTCGCCGACCAGGTCGGCCGGCAGAGTGGCCCGCTCGCCGAACCGGGGATCCACGTCGTCGGCCACCGGCAGCGCCTGCCTGGCGCCCACCACCAGGTCGGCAGCCTGGTAACGCTCGGGCGGCACGCCCGAGCGCTCGCTGCTCTCCAGCAGGATCCCGCAGGCCGTGATCACCGCCGAACCGCACAGCACCGCGACGAATGCCGCCACGAACCCGCCCTTGCGCCCCCTGATCGTGCTCCAGGCCAGCGCCAGCACGCGCTTCGACAGCACCCGGCGACTCACGGCTCCCCCAGGTGGGTCATCCGCTCGGCGATCTGCTCGACGGACGGTCGGGCCATCTCGCCGGCCAACCGGCCGTCGGCGAGGAACAGCACGGTGTCGGCCTGCGCGGCCGCCACCGGGTCGTGCGTCACCATCAGCACCGTCTGCCCCAGGTCGTCGACGATCTTCCGGAGCAGTGCCAGGACCTGCCGGCCGGTACGGCTGTCCAGCGCACCCGTCGGCTCGTCGGCGCACACCAGGTCGGGCCGGTTGATGAGCGCCCTGGCGATCGCCACCCGCTGTTGCTGGCCACCGGAGAGTTGGCTCGGGCGCCGGTCGTGCTGCTGGGTGAGCCCGACCGCGGCGAGGACATCCGTGAGTCGTTCGGGATCGACAGACCTCTCGGCCAACCGGACGGGCAACGTGACGTTGTCCGCCACGGTCAGCGCACCGAGAAGGTTGTACGCCTGGAAGACGAACCCGATCCGGTCCCGGCGCAGCTCGGTCAACCCGGTCTCGGAGAGGCCGGACAGGTCCGTGTCACCCAGCACGACCCGGCCCGATGTCGGGCGGTCCAGACCGGCCGCGCAGTTCAGAAACGTGCTCTTGCCGGACCCGGACGGGCCCATGACGGCGGTGAACGTCCCGCGCGGGAACCCGGCCGTGACCCCGTCGAGAGCGCGTACCTCGTTCCTCCCCGACCCGTAGACCTTCGACACCGCGTGCAGTCGCACGGCGCACGGTGGCGTCGTGGACATCGGCATCGCGCCCGGCGGCCGCGCCCCGGTCGCGGTGGCCTCGACCAGCGCCTCGCGTCGTCTCGATGGGTTCCTGCTGTCGCACCTCATTCGTCCGACGCTAGGGTCCGCGGTGTCGGATACCGATACCCTGTACCACCGGATGCGAGGTACAGCTGGCTGTAGTGCCGCGGGCGGTGGCCACCGGGCAGACTCGCCGTCGTGTCGGGAACGCGAGGGGACGCCACCCCGAGCAGAAGGGGCATCCGGTGACGTCGGCTCGACGATGGGCGCAGGTGTGGCGGGCCGGGGTCTACCTCCTGGGATCGCTGGCCACCGGGATCGCCACGCTGCTCGCGCTGCCGCTGCTGTGGCATCCGAGGCTCGCCCGACGGTGGGCGAACTGGCACCGGGACCGCGCCGGGCGACTGCTCGGGACGCCGTTGACGTCCCGCCCGCCCCTGCGCGCGAGGGGACGCCAGGCGTGGACCGATCCGGCCACGCCCCGCGACCTGCTCTGGCTGCCGGTGAACGTCACCACCGGAGTGGCGCTCGGCCTGTTCGCGCTGCTGTGCGTGGGCAACCTCCTGACCGCGGCGGTCGCGACACCACTGTGGTGGGCGTTCGCGCCGGAGAGTCGACCACGGCTGTTCGTCGACATTCCGGTGACCGACTGGGCGGCGGCCCTCACCCTCGGTCCGCTGCAGATCCTGCTGCTCGCCGCGCTGGCGTACCTGGCGTTCGTGCCGATCGCCCGCGTGCACGCCCGGCTCTGCCTGGTGGTGCTGTCGCACTCGGCAGCCGAACAGCTCGCCGACCGGGTCGCCGTGCTGACCCGTACCCGGGCGGACGTGCTCGACGCGCACGGCGCGGAGCTTCGCCGCATCGAGCGCGACCTGCACGACGGCACCCAGGCGCGGCTGGTGGCCATCGCGATGCGGCTGGCCGTGGCCCGGCGGGCGCTGTCCGACAATCCCCGGGACGAACAGTTCCTGGAAGGACTTCTCCGCGACGCGCACGAGGGAACCGAGGAGGCGATGACCGAACTCCGCGACGTGATCCGAACCGTCTACCCGCCGATCCTCGCCGACCGTGGTCTCACCGGTGCGCTGACCGCGGTGACGGCCCGCTGTGGCGTGCCGACCCGGCTGGACATCGACAACCTCGAAACGGTACCGGCGGCGGTGGAGTCCGTCGTCTACTTCGCCGTCGCCGAGGCACTCACGAACGTCGCCAAACACAGCCGGGCGACCACGGCCGGCGTACGGGTGCGCCGCACGGCGGACCTGTTGTCGGTGGTTGTCACCGACAATGGTGCCGGCGGCGCCGACGATCAGTTGGGCACCGGACTGGCCGGCATCCGGCGTCGGGTGCTCGCGCTCGACGGCACCGTCGACGTCGACAGTCCGGCCGGCGGGCCGACGACGATCACCATGGAGCTGCCGTGCGGGTCGTGATCGCCGAAGACAACGTGCTGCTGGCCAGCGGACTGGAACTGCTGCTCACCAGCGTGGGGTTCGACATCGCCGCGATCGGGGGCGACGCCACCGGCTTCCTCACCGCTGTGCGGGACCACCGGCCCGACGTCACAATCGTCGACGTCCGGCTGCCGCCGTCATTTCGCGACGAGGGCATCCGAGCCGCCCTGCAGGCCCGTCGGGAGCACCCCGGCCTGCCAGTCCTGGTGCTGTCGCAGTACGTCGAGCAGCAGTACGCCGCCGAACTCCTCTCCACCACCGGTGGCGGCGTCGGCTACCTCCTCAAGGACCGCGTCAGCCGGGTGGACGAGTTCGTCGACGCCCTGCGCCGAGTAGCCGCCGGTGGCACCGCCATGGACACCGAGGTCATCGCCCAACTCCTCGTCAACCGCAGCGACCCGATCGCCGTCCTCACCCCCCGCGAACGCGAGGTCCTCGCGCTGATGGCGCAGGGGCACGACAACAACACAATCGCCGGCCGGCTCGTCATCACCGACAACGCCGTGCACAAGCACATCGGCAACATCTTCCACAAACTCGGCCTCGCCGTCACCGACAGCGGCCATCGCCGCGTCCTCGCCGTCCTCGCCTACCTCAACGGTGCGGGCCACACCGACGGCGACTGAGGCTCTCCGCGCGAAGACCTCTCCACGGCTCGACGGCGCATCTCCTGAACGCGGCGCTACCGCTCGAGGTGGAGCGTGCCGGCGATGCGGTCCACCGCCTGCTTCGCCTCGACCAGGCTCGCGCCGGTCTGGTTGCGGTAGGCGCGAACGGCGTGAATCGTCCGGCCGCCCTCCAGGTGCCGGACGACCTCCGGGTCCATGGGCTCGGCGATGCCGAGGTGATCCATGATCAGATCGAGCTTCCGCTGCACGGCCGCGAGTTGGGTCGCCGAGCGGCGCCTCTCCTGGGACATCGCCCCGACCGCGATTCCCACCGACCCGATCGCGGCGATGACGAGAAACGTTGACACCCACGGATCCATCCGCACATCCAATCACCGCCGCGCAAGCGAGGGCACCACCGAGTCGGCACCGTCCGCAGCACTGTCGACCGCCATCGGCGTGCGCGGGGCCGGGCCGGATGTATCCGCGTCGGCGGCGGCGCGACGTGTTGCGGCGCCGAGGCGGCGATACGGTCCCCAGCCGCGTGCGCGGCCATCTCGAACGCGGTCCGGTCGGTGTCGGTCAGCCTGAACGCCTGGGCCAGCAGCCGAACGGTGCCGGAGCCCGGCGCCGCGACCTGGCCGGATTCGATGTAGCGGATGTGGCGCACGCTCAGGCCGGCCTTCTCGGCCAGTTCCTGGGTGATCAACAATCTGGTGCGGTGCCTGCGGACGACGTCGCCGAACACTCGGGCCCTCGGACGCGTCAGGCGGCGCCCCCAAGTGCGCCCGCATCAATGAACATGCTAGTAACCCCCCGTGGTCATCGGGAGACAGTATCGAGCTGGTTCTGTCGATCACTAGACTGCGGTGGCCGGACGGGCGGACCGGTCAACGATCACGAAAGCGCGAGGACCATGGCCAGCAACGGGATCGTCGTGCTCTCCGGCCCTCCGTGCTCGGGCAAGACCACGGCGCGAAAGGTTCTGGCGCGGCAACGGGCCACTCCAGGCCGGGTCCACCTGGAGGTCGACAGCCTGTTCGCGCTGCTGTTCCCCGACTCCGATCGCAATCGTGACGACCGCATGCACGCGTACGCCGGCGCGCACCTCCTGGCCCGCATGCTCGTCGACGGTGGAGAGACAGTGGTCCTGGAGTGCACCTACGCGCGCCGTGACCAGCGCGCCAGTCTCCGGGAAGCGTTTGTCGGCTCCGCCGCGCCACTGTGGGTCGTCGAGTTTCTCGTGACTCCCGACGAGGCCGTGCGTCGGTTCCGGGAGCGTCACCAAGCCACGGATCTCGACGAGACGCTCGTCCGCGAGCGGGCGGAGGCGTTCCCCTACTTCGACGGAGCCCTCCGCGTGGAGTCGTCCTCGGAGGCCCCGGAGGAGCACGCACAGCGCATCATCACCTGGCTGCGACAGGGCCCTCGACCGGTGGACCGGGACGCGTGGGTCCGGTCCGGAAGAGCCTGGAACTGAGGGCCCGGTCGTGGTCAGCCCAACGAGAGAGTCACGTCGTCGACGTCGAAGGCGGTGACGCCGTTGCCGGCGGTCTCGCTGGCGAGGAAGCTGACCGTCGCGGTGCGATCGGTCGTCGCCGTCCCGGTCGACATCCCGTACTGCCGCCACGGCGACCCGCCGTCGAAGGCCAGCGAGAACCTCGTCTTCGGGGGTACCCCGGTGACGGCCAACCCGACATTCAGGTAGTCGCCGCGGCTGGTCTCCGTGGTGGTGGTGCGGACCCAGAAGCGGACCGTCAGGTCGCAGCCGGCCGGCACGGTGGCTGTGGTGCGCAGCAGGTCGCCACGCGTCACGTCCAGTCCCGCGAAGGTGGCGTACGCGTTACCGGCGTGCGCGGGCCGGGCCGGGTCGCCGAACACGACGATGCGGGGGCCGGCGGTCCAGCCGGTGGTGCCGTGCTCGAAGCCCGGGTTCGGGTGGATCTGCCCGGCGCAGGGCGCGTCGGCCGCATGTTGGACGGGGGACGCGCCGCCCGTGACCAGGAGCAGCAGAGCCGCGGCCGAGGCGGTGGTGACGAGGGCCTTCATCAGTTCTCCTCATGGCAAGACATTCGGGACGGTCGATATCATCTGACCATGCGTGCTGCCCGTCCGCGCGTCAAGGCCTTGGTGGTGTCGGCTCTGCTGCTGGCGGCCGGACGTCGTCCGGGCCGGTGCGACTCCCGGTGGTCGGGCATGCTGTGCGGATGCGACAGGTCACCGTGCTCGGTAGTTGCGGTGCCTTTCCCGAGCCGGGCCGTGCCTGTAGCGGGTTCGCGATGGAATGGGGCGGCTACCGCCTGGTCCTCGACCTGGGCTACGCCACGCTGCCGCGGCTGCTCGGGCACTGGCCGGATGGCGCCGTCGACGCCGTCGTCATCACCCACGAGCATCCCGATCACTGCATTGACCTGCACGGGCTGTTCCGGATGCGGTTGTACGGTGACGTCGCTGGACCACGGCTGCCGTTGTACTGCCCACCCGGAGTGCTCGACCGGCTCGGCGGCCTGGAGCCGGACGCCGACCTACGGGCGGTCTTCGACGTGCATCCGCTGCCCGGCGCCTACCGGGTGGGACCGTTCGACCTGACCGGGCTGTCGCTCCCGCACTACGTGCCGAACGTGGGCATCCGACTACAGGCGGACGGGATGGCCCTGGCCTACTCCGGGGACACCGGCCCGACCCCCGTGCTGGCCGATCTCGGTCGCGACGCCGACCTGTTCATCGTCGAGGCCACCGACCATGCCGGCGAGACCAACCAGCCGACACGCAATCTGATGACCTCCACCGAGGCCGGTCACTGGGCGCGCCGGGCGGGCGCCCGCCGACTGATGCTCACCCACTTCTGGCCGGGCAATGACCGGGCCGCCGCCGTGGCAGCCGCACAGCTGGAGTTCGACGGTGCGGTGCTCGCGGCCGAAGAGGGCCTCGCCGTCCGGCTCGGGACAGCAGATCGCTGATCACCCCGCCCGCCGTGACGCGCACCGTCAACGGCGGCCGGCGTCACCGCTTTACGGGTGGGCCGCGCCCGATCTGCTGCTGGCCCGCTGAGGTAGTCAAGGGCCGAAAGAGGCCAGAGACCATACGCGGCAGGGAGGGCGCTTCGCCTTCACTCTGACATCGTTCGATACGGTCCGGTTGGACTCTTCAGCTGCCTTTGGTCCACCCATGTCGCACGTTCGGCATTAGCCCCACCTGCCGCAGGGTGGCCAAATCACGTATGGTGATCTGGCGGTATCCCGTTTCAAGAACTCCGGCCTGCCGAAGCTCGCGGAGCGCTTTCTCCACCGTCGGCTCCGCTGCGCCACTCAAGGTTGCCAACTCCGTTTGAGTCAGCATTACGCCAAGAGTTCTGCCGGCCGGCACCGGCTCTCCGTGTGCGGCCGATAGTTCTGCCAAGACCCTAGCCAATCGGACCTTCGCCGGGTAAGAGGCGAAGTCGACCCTTCGCTGGTTCGCCCAGCGGAAACGTGCAGCCGTGGTCCCCGCTAGCGCAAGCGCCGCCTCGGGGTGATCCTGCAAAAATGGATGCCAATCCCGCCGATGAATGACGTTGACCACCCCGTCACCGCAGCTGGTGACCGTGGCCGTGCGCGGTGCGCCGCCCAGCGCCGAGATCTCACCGACGACGTCACCCGAAACCCTGATTGCTAGAAGGGCTTGACGCCCATCTGCCAGATTGACAGTTACCTTCGCCAACGCATCGCGGAGCAGCACCATATGACTACCCTCGTCGCCTTCGCGAAGGATGCGGCCTCCCGGCTCCACCTTTACGGCTGTACCGATGGCAAGGAGCGCGGTGCGGACTGGCGGGGTCAGGTAGCTGAGTAGGGACCCCGGAGGCCACGGTGACAAGTCCTGTGGTCGGTCCTGGTGGTGTTGCATGTCAGCACCCCGTTCGCCGTCGGACGTGGCGATGCTTGGCCTTGTTGCGGTTGCATCGGCACAGCAACCATTCTGGTCGATGCAGTCGGCCGGCAAAAGGTATCCGAGCAGCGGCGTGCCAGTCACAGGAAGGATGCAAGGACCAGCCATGACGTTGCCGAGGCGACTGCAACGAAGGTCCACGGAAGCGCCGAACGCACCCGACAATGCTTGCCGTACGCGATCTGCCCGAGCAGCATCACGAGCCGCCACGCCTCCTTGCTCTCCTGACCAGCCACTAGGGCGATGGGTAGCGATTGAGGATCGGGGAAGCCGAAACGGTTCGGTCCTTCTGGTCCGGTCACCACCGGGCGGAAGCCGAGCGCCAGTTGCCGGGCACCGGCGACCAACGAGCAGATGAGCACGACGCAGGTGAGGCCAAGGGCCAGACCCAGCCCTGGCGTGCCTGCCAGTTCAGACCGCGTGGGCAGGCTACTGGCGATAAGGCCCGCCAGCGCTCCGTAGACACCAACGAGCTTCGCGATCTTGGTATCGGCGTGCTGGATCGAGTCTTGATGCATGCGAGCCGTGGCCAACGCTCGTTCCACGTCGGCAGTACCGGATGACACCGGGAACTGAGGGATGCTCATGGCATCAGTCAAGCCGTGGCGTCTCCGCCAGACCCCTTCGAAGTACGGCTTGACGCAAAGACGACAACACCTCATTCCCGAAACCCGTACTTCGATGGCATTCCCAACGTCGCGCGTCGCTATAAGTGACATGGTCTCGCAAGCAAGGCGAGGCACGAGGGGGGCGAGATGACACCGGCAGCGCAGGCGGACCGGCGGCTGATCATGTTCGTGGACATGGAAAGCTACAGCAGGAACGACGACATGGGACAGTTCCATGCCCAGAGCAACTTCCAAAAGATCATGCGAGATGCTGCCAAGCTTTGCGGGCTGGACCGCAGTGGCTGGGTGATCCAGGCGAGCGGGGACGGTGAGTTCGCAATCTTTCCGCCTGGGACCTCGGAGCCGAGGATCGTTGCCGAACTCGTGCCGGCAATGGACCGGATTCTGCGCGACCACAATCGGCAAGCTGCGGACCATGCCCGTATCCGGATGCGTGTCGCCTTGCATCAGGGGCTGGTAGTACCGGGGGAAAACGGTTTCGCCGGCAAGGCAGTTGTAACGGCCGCTCGGCTGGTCAATGCCGAGCCTGCGCGGGAGGCATTGGGTTTATTCCCCGACGCTGCAGTAGCGCTAATCGTATCAGCCACCATTCACCGCGACGTCGTTTGCCAGTCCTACAGCGGCATCCGGCCAGACCGCTTCCGTCGGGTAGATATTGAGGTGAAGTCCTTCGTGGACGAGGCCTGGGTGTTTGTGCCAGACGAGAATGTCAACTGCGCTCCCTTCGTGCTCGCCGCCGATGGTCCAGAGGACGCTCGTCGTAGTGGTGGAAAGACAAGGCCATCGGCAGCAAGTCCCTCCGGCGGTAGCAGGTTCGACTTTGGCACCGTCACGAATAACGGGCCTACCGTGTACGGCGACCACGGCCGCGCCTACGGCTCACACGCGGTGTGGCGCGACGACGAGGAGCGAGAACGGTGACTCCCCACAGTCCCCCCGCTGACGAGCCATTACCAGTCGATGCAGGGCCTGGTGCGGAAACGCCCGACTCTGGGCAGGAGGTGGACGATTCGAAGCAGCCGGCGACAGCCGGGAAACCCGAGCATGACCGGGACGAGGCGGGCGTCGATCTGCGCGACACAAAGGCCAGTGAGGAGGACGAAGAGGCAGAGGACCAGTCGGAGGATGCGACGGAGATCGACGAGTCTGGCAATTCTGCCGACTTCATGCAGTCCAATCCGACGCTCAGAGCATGGATGCCACGGCAGGGCAACCGCTTCCGGTTCGACGACGTCCGAAACGAAGGACCGACGGTCTATGGCGACTATGCGCGGATCATCGGCAACATCATCAACATCGGCCAAGACGATCGCGCTCGACTAAGCGCCGAGCCCGTTCGCCGGATTAAGCTCAAGGTGGCCACGTTAGTCAAGCCTGCATGTTTCGGTGACCTAACACAACGCTTGGGTCGAAGCCCGGTAGTTGGCCTCGCAGGCCCGGTTGGCACGGGGCGCTCGACGACTGCCTGCGCTGCACTCGTCGCTCGCCACGGCCAGGAACGCGTTCGGGAGATCATGCTCCCCGAGTCCAGCGATCCTTTGCAGATCCGAGATCACGTGGATTTACTGCAGAAGGGGCATGGGTACATCATTCGACTCGGCGCCAACGCCACTGCTGGGCTACTCCGAGCTTTGGAGCGAACCTTTGAGCAGCAAGAAGCGAGTGCGGTTTTGGTACGCGACCTAGACGTGCCAGATCGCGTGCTTCATCACGCGGAGGTATTTCAGAAAAGCAGCTTCGATCCGATAGCTGTGTTCCGTCGGCACCTCGTCTATAACCTCCATGGCCGCTGTGTTGACGGCCATGAGCACTGCGACGGGCACTGCGGGATCCGCTACGCTCGGAGGCTCTTAAAAAACGATCTCCTCCGCCGCGGCGTGACGCTGCTGGCTCGGCCCCGAGAATGCGCACAGCAGGCGGAAGTTATCGCGACCAGAATTCCGCAAAGCAATGAAGAACTGGCCGCACTGCTTCCGTCCGGAGAAGTGCGGCGACGTGTTCGTGCACGCGCCATCTTGGAGATGCCTACCGTCGACAGC
Organism: Micromonospora sp. NPDC049175; assembly: GCF_043197345.1. NCBI lineage: Bacteria > Bacillati > Actinomycetota > Actinomycetes > Micromonosporales > Micromonosporaceae > Micromonospora > Micromonospora sp. NPDC049175. Next base: position 355,360 of record NZ_JBICSY010000004.1, read on the forward strand.
GACTACCAACACCGCCAACTGCAGCACCGCAGGGCGCTACGAGTCACCTATGCAGTCTTTTCCGGCCATCCGATCGCCCACGTGACGGATGCGGCCGGGCTATTGCTAGAGAAGCTCGATGGGCTCTTCGCCCATCCCGCCATCGGCCGGCCCGCGCTGGTACACAGCCTCCCCAGACTGCTCGGTGACGATCTTGCAGGCGACTGGGACGGCGAGAAGGAACTAGCAGATCGGCTCCGGCCTGACGTGGCGACCCGGATGGCGCAGGTGGAGCCGGATATGGTTCGGGCACTTTTGGATGTTTCCTGGAACGAATTCGACAACAGCCAGTCGGCACTCATCGGGTGGTTGGACGCGCTGGCCACTCATCCCGCTGAGAATTTCAAGCACTGCGCAGCAGTCGCTGCTGCCGGGTTCGCCTGTCACGACTTCGATCAAGTCTATAGCAGTGTGATCAGCAACTGGGCGAAGGACCGGAAGCCCGCCCTTCGCCGAGCAGCTGCGGCGGCGCTGGTGGCCGCGGCCAACCTTGCCAACTCAGGCACCCCCGACAGATCACCGAGCCACCGGATCAGCAGCCGTGTGAGCGTGGAAATTTCCTCACTCGCCCGGTCTGACGCCGCATTTGAACGAGACACAGCCGCCAAGGCATGGTCTATGGGCTTCCGAACCGTGAATCACAACCGATTATTACACGACCTGACCCACGTCGCCCGAAACGCCCACGGCTATCTCGGCCACGAGGTCACGGAGTCGGTCACTCGACTGGCCGGGGATCTCGGCCATGCCCCGATCTTGGTTCTACTCAAGAAATGGTCGCAAAGTGAGGACTCCGTCCTTGAGGTCGCGGCCGGTCGCGCGTTCAGCCGGTTGACAACGTCGGAACTTCCCTTTCCCGGCCAGTTTCCGCTGCTCTCGCTAGCAGGCGCATCGCCCCAAGCCTTAGAAGATGTGGCGGCGATCTGGCGCTTAATCCTCTTGGACCCTGATCTTGCAGAGAACGGTTGGCGCCAACTGGGTCACTGGCTGCGATCCTTCCGGGCATACCCACCGACCGCCGAGGCCTTTCGCGCCCTGCTCCGGAATCTCGTCCTCGACCGGAGTGTGCAGCCACGGTTCGCCTACTGGCTATCACGAGCGGGTTCCCTATCCCATTTTGCTTCGGCTGCCTGAGTTCAGGAGTGTCATGACCTCCCCCAACGCTATTGCTTCTACGAATGCCATCGCCCGTTGGTGGCGAGGCCTGCAATCATGGCTGAGGCGGCTGTGGCTCGCTGCGCACCGCCTCCTTGCCGGTCCGCCACCGCCGATTCGACAATCCGTCCCGGAGAGCGTCAGCCAGCGCCGTCGGCTGTCCCAGCCCATTATCGTGCCGGCACGCGGGTTCGTCTTCACGTTTGAGATCCAGGTGCTGCTGACCTGGCACGCGGAAAAGCTGAGCGAAGAACTGCTAGGTGCCTGGTCGTTGCAGTTTGCCGACCTAGCACGGAGAGATGTTGAGAGACAGTGTGCTGAGCAGGCACGACATTTTTACCCGCAACAGGCCAGCGAACTCGAGTACCGCCTCAACCGGGAACTCTCGCGAAGCTACCGCACTTATGAACGACGGGGGATCGCTCTTCGCTGCCGGCCCGAGGTGAGGGTCCGTCTCGACCCGGAGGTACGCGAACAACTTCGAGCGATCCACCTCCAACGAATTCAGGAGGAAGGCGAGCACGAGTTACTCCTGCGACGAGCCCAGCGGACCGACCAACTGACCCAACGTTGGATCGCGGTGCTAGACCGGCTGCGCCACAGCCCTCTCGCGCATGCCGCAGCCCATCTTACCGACGAGCATCTGGCCAGCGTCATCGAACAGTACGTGACCGCAGAAGAGAAGGCGAACATAGACCTTCTTGCTACTCGCCTAGACGGAATACTCCGACGTAGCGGACGGGTCGGGCAGCCCTTGGAGGCGCACGAGGCTGACGAGGTCATCAGGCTGCTTGACGACGTCCTAGCCGACGTTCCTGACCTCTTGTCGACCACCTACCGCCCAACCTCAGACGGCACCAAGGCGCAGTGACCCCTGCCCATCTGAGGTAGTGTCGGGCCAGCTCAGCGGGCCGTGGCAGGTCGGGAGAGGCTGCCTGCGGCACCTCGGGCCGCGTGACCGGAGGAGTCGATGCCCAGATGACGGCAGAGCGGTCTTTGCCCACCCAGGACGAGGTGCTCGGATACTTCGACACGCTGTCGAACTGGGGGCGGTGGGGCGACGACGACGAGCGCGGGACGTTGAACCACGTCACCGACGACGTCCGGCTGGCGGCGGCCCAGGCCGTTCGCCATGGCAGGAGCGTGTCGTGCGCGTGGGAGATCGCCGTACCGGAGGACATGGAGCGGGCGACGACGACGTGCCCGTGTGCCGCCGACATGCCCGGTGCCGAGAACATCCCGGTGCCCGCGTTCCACGCCGACCGGCGCTGGGGTTTCTCGACCGAGCGGCTCGGCATCACGTTCCACGGCAACACCCTCACCCACATCGATTCGCCGTGCCACCTCTTCTGGGACGGCGCGATGTACAACGGGCGGTCGCACTCGTTTGTCGACGCCGCGACCGGATCGGCGTGGGCGGCCGTCACGGCGGCGGCGAACGGGATCGTCACCCGAGGTGTCCTGCTGGACGTCGCGGCGGTCCGCGACGTGCCGTGGTTGGAGCCGGGGGAGGGTGTGTTTCCCGACGATCTGGAGAAGGCCGAGCGACGCCAGGGTGTGCGGGTGCGACCCGGCGACGCGGTGCTCCTGCGGACCGGCTTTGGTCGCCGCCGGCACGAGACCGGCGCGGCCATCGGTCTCACGCAGGCCGGCTGGCATGCGTCCTGCCTGCCGTGGCTGCAGGAACGGCAGGTCGCGCTGATCGGCGCGGACACCCCCCAGGACGTTCAGCCGTCGGGGTACGAGGACGTGTTGATGCCGGTTCACGCCGTGAGCCTCGTCGCGATGGGTCTGTGGCTGCTCGACAACTGCGACCTGGAGGCGTGCGCCGCGACGGCGGCTGAGCTGGGCCAGTGGGACTTCCAGCTCGCCGTCGCGCCGATCCGCTTCGCCGGCACGTCCGGCAGCCCGGTCAACCCGATCGCCACCTTCTGAGCGACGGTCGGCCCGGGGCCGTACATCTCCGGCATGGGCCGCGAGGACCAGCGTAGCGACACCAGTCGATATTGCTGGATCGGCCGCGGGTGTGCTGGAATGGCTGGCATCGCCGCAGCACGGGGGCAACCGTGCTGGAGAACGGGCAGCACGGGAGCAGCGCGGTGTCGACGTGGAGCCACGTCGGCAGACGCCGCCGCATCGCCGGGCCACTTCCACGGTATTCCGGCTCCACCCACACGGGTGGGGCCCAACATCATGGAGGATGACCATGCGCCGTTTCCTCGCGGTGTGCACCGCCGCCCTGATCCTCGGCACCACGGCCGGCAGCATTCCGGCCGCCGCGTCCGGTGCCTCCTCGCGCTCGTGCACCCGTGGCCTGCTCTTCTGCGAAGACTTCGAGCGGTTGCCGCACGGCGGTGCCAGCTCGTTGGACTGGGGCATCGACACGCGCAACGGCACGCTCACCGTCGAGCGTGCCCGCCACGGCAACCAGGTGCTGCGTGTCCACACGGTGGACAACGGGCGCGCATTCCTGCGCGTCGACGACTTCGCCGCGCCGGGCAACCGCTTCTACGGCCGGATGCGGCTGCGCGTCGACGCCTTCCCCACCGCGCCCGACTGGGCGCACTTCACACTCGTTGAGGCGACCGGCAGCGGCAGCCCGGAGGTCGTCCGTCCGGTCGGCGGCCAGTACGCGCCCACGGTCCCCGGGATCTTCTGGGGTGTGGGCGCCGACGGCGGCCCGACCGGCGACTGGACCAACTGGCGGGAGTCCGCCCCGGTCACCGAGGACACCTGGCAGTGCTTCGAGTGGAAACTCGACCCGACCGACAACCGCGTCACGGTGTGGATCGACGGTGTGGCGAACCCGGACCTGACCGCTTCCACGACCGAGCACGGCGGCAACGACGTGCCGTTCATCCTGCCGACGGTGAACACGGTGAAGATCGGCTGGCAGCTCTACCAGGGCGGCACCACACCGGGGGAGTTCGACCTCTGGATCGACGACATCGCGCTCTCCACCAGGAGGCTCGGCTGCTGATCCCGTTCGCACGTGTCACGGCGGCCCGTCACCGGGCCGCCGTGACCGGCCCCGCCGGTGGGCGACACCGGCCGGCGGCACGGACGCGAAGCGTCAGCCAGGTTTGACGCTGGCGAGGTGGACGAGCAGGTGCACCAGCCGGTAGGCCTCGGCGATGTCGGCGGCGCGGAAGGCGACCGTCCGGCCGCCGGCCAGGCGGCTCACACCCGGCACCAGGAGCGCGAGGTCGACCATGTACGGGCCGTACAGGTCGACCTCACGCGCTCCCGGCACCATGGTCGACCGCACCACCACCCACCGTGTACGAGTAGGGCACCGCGGCCACCTCCGTGGCGAATCCGGTACGGGCGTCGAGGGTGGTCACCGTCAACGACCCGGTGACCGGTTCTCCCACCGGTTCGTCAGCGCTGAAGAGCACGGTGACCCGGCCGCTCTGCCCCGGCGTCAGCGTCAGCGGCGTGGTGGGCCCGGTCGACCCTTCGACCACCCGCCGCCAGTGACTGCCGGTGGACGAGGTGACCCGCGGGTCGGGGAGTCGGGTCAGGGCGTTCGCCTGGCAGTCCACTCGGGCCGGCGGTTGGGGAGCACCGCCGAACGGCCCGGCCCGGTTGGCGTTGCAGATCCAGGTCGTGGCCGACACCTCCGTCGACGAGACGAGCACCTCCGAGTGCCGGCCGGCGGTTCCGGCCAGGTCCGGGTCACCGACGTAGTAGCCGTTCTCGCCGTACGGCTGCGTGTCCAGCACGTGCGGCACCGTCGAGTCGGCCGCCATCCGCAGCCGCGTCGTGCTGGTCGGCACCGCGAAGCGAGGGTAGACGTCGACGGCGGACACCGGTGTCTGATACGTCGCCGACGTCACCGGCCGCAACGGCACCTCGCCCACGGCGTCCAACCGGGCGTCCACGAGGTACGACGCCGGCGCCGTACCGGTGTTGGTGATGGTGAGGGTGGCCTCGGTCGGCCGCCCCGCCGGCAGCGCGGCTCCCGCCGGGACGCCGGTGGCCAGCACCGACGCCGGGGCGAACCCCACCCGGCCGTGGAACGGCTGGCTGGTCCGGACCGTGGCGGTCGGTGCGGTGAGCACCAGCACCACGGTCCAGCGACCTGGCTGCGGGGTACGCCGGACCAGGTCCAGCCGGGGCGGCGCCGTGGTTCCCGCGGAGCGCGAGCTGCTGGCCGCGAGCGGCATCCCGGCCGGGTCGACGAGCAGTCCCCACACCTCCAGCCCCGGGTCGTCGCCGGCCCGTACCGACACGGCCAGCGCGGGCTTTCCGGCCGGTACGTCGAACTGGAAGCTGCGCCGCTGCCCGAGCAGCGCCCACCCGGCGAGGGCGCCGTTGCCGCCGGAGAAGGTGCCGCCGAAGCTGCCGCCGGCGGGACCGGTCGGGACCAGTGCCCGCAGTCCCAACGGAAGCGCCGCGTAACCCGTCGCGCCGGCGACGGTCACGGCGGCCGACGAGTCACCGGCCGTGGTCGGCAGGCGGACCGGCAGCGAGGCGGTCGTCGTACCGCCGGGCGGCACGACGACCGAGGGGCCGTCGCGCACGGTCAACCGCAGCGCGGTGACGTCGTACCGGACCGCGCCCACCGGCGGCGTCCCGTCCTCGCGGGTCCAGATCGCCACGGTCCAGCGGCCCGGCCGCGGCCGGGCCACCGTCACCCGCCCGTACCCTCCGTTGCCCAGCGGCAGTGAGTAACCGGCGAGCCGGCCGGCGGGATCGAAGACGCTCACCGCGACCGGCGCGGCATGCGCTCGGGGGTCCCAGGCCACCGCGGCCTGGAGCTGGTCGGTACCGCCGGGCACGGTGACCGGCACCCGGCGGGCGCTCGCCGGTACGCCGTCGGCGTCGACGAAGGCTGTCCCCGCCCCCGCGGCCGGCGTCACCTGACCGGCGGCGAGGCTGCGGGCCGGCGTGGTGGACCGCAGGCCGACGGTGACGCGACGGGCACGTCCGCCCGGATTGGTGAGGTGCACCGCGACCGGTGTGACCTGCCCCGCCGCGCCGGTGACGCGCGCCGTCGAGGTGGCGACGAGCAGCCCCGCCGCGTTCCGCGACACCGGCCGACCAGCGGCGTTGGCGGGCTGGGCGGAGGGAGCCGGATGGTCGGTCAGGGCTGCGGCCAGCCGGACCGCGGCGAGGGTGTCCACCCGCCCGGCGCCCTGCTGGTCGGCCGGCTGGCGCAGGTCGGTCGCGGAGCTCAGGAGGATGCGTTTGACCTGCTCGGGGGTTGGTGTGCCGCCGGTGTGCCGGCGGACCGTCTGGATCACCAGCGCCGCCGCCCCGGCCACGAACGGCGCTGCCGCGCTGGTGCCGCCGAACAGGAAGAACGGGCTGGGGGTGCCGCCGTCGAAGAAGGAGACACAGCTCTGGTAGCGGGCGGTGTCGGTCGAGCAGGCAGCCCACCCGGTGTCGCCGGGCGCCACGAGGTCGACGGTGCGGGGTTCGGTCTGCGCGGTGCCGCCGGAGCTCAACGCGGACACCGAGTCGGACCGGTGGCCGCCGTCGCCGAGCGGCGACCCGCCGTACCCGAGCTGGCCGTAGGCGCGCAGTTGGGTGCTCGCGCCGACGGCGATGACGTCCGGGTCGCTGGCCGGCGAACCCAGGGTGCCGTCCGGCCCGGCATCCCCGCTGGCCACCACCACTGTCACCCCTGCGGCGACGGCCGCGTCGTTGGCCAGCCGCAGGGCGTTGGCGGCCGTGTCCGGATAGCCGTAGCCCACCAGCGACTCGTTCAGCACGTCGACGCGTTCGTGCAGCACCGCCCACTCGATGCCCTGTAGGACAACCGAGGTGGGCGCCGCGACGTTGCTGAACACCTTGGCGACGTGCACGGTGGCGGCCGGTGCGACGCCGAGGATCCGCATCGGACACGGTCCGTCGGGGCGGTGCGCCGGATGCGCGTACCGCCCGGCGTCGTAGACGCCGACGCCCTGGGCCGCCACGACACTTGCGTCGCCGAAGGATTCCAGGATGTACGAGGGGGCGTCCAGGCCGTCGCCGGTGAAGTCGGCGTAGCCGGCCACGACCGACCGCCCGTCGCGGACGAACTCGGCCGCCGCCGGGTCGATCGCCCCGCCGAGCACGCCGACCCGCACCCCGGACCCGTCGGCCAGGTCGTGGGCGCCGGGCCCCAGGGCCGATCCGACGGTACGCGTCAACGCCAGCCCTTCCGGTTCGGTCAGCGGCGGCTCATCCGGCCCGGCGCAGCTACGGGCACCCGTCGCGGCTCCGTCGACCGGTGGCGCGGGCCGGCTCGAAGCGACCGGTTGGCGCAGTCGCAGCGGGGTGTCGGGCAGGACGGCTCGTACCCCGGGTCGGTTCGCCAACTCGGTGACGGCCCGCTCCGGCAGGGTCGTGGCGATGGCGTTCACCAGGCGCAAGGGCGCCACCCGGGTGGCGCCGACGCGGCGCAGGTCGGTGAGCATCGGCTGCTGGTCGGCGGTGATCCGGGCGGCCCGGTCGGCGAGCGGTCGCCCGCCGGCGGTGTCGTGCTGGTCGGCGAGGACGACGATGACGGCCCGGACCGGGCCGGCGCCGACCGCCGCCGGCGGGGCCACGGCGGCTACCGGTCCGGTGGCCAGGGCCGGCGTCAGGAGGGCGGCCAGCATTCGGTGCGGGGCGGTCAGTGGCACGGTGGGCGTCCTTACGTGCTGGTGGTGGCGGTGGACGAGCCGATCAGGCGGCGGCGCGACGTTCGGTGGCGAGGACCCAGCCGAAGGTGGCGAGTTGCAGGGCGACGAGCGCGAGGAAGCCGACGCCGTTCCAGAAGGCGAGCCCGTCGACCGGAGCGTCGAGCCCGTCGACGGCCAGCCGGACCATCGTGACCATGGCGGGCACCGTGAGGGCCAGCAGCGCCGCGGTGACGGCGAGCGAGCCCAGCAGGTAGAACGGCGCGTACCAACGGATGATCCGCAGTTCCCGGACCGGCACACCGCCGAGGTCGTGCCCGGGGTCGCGGCCGACCAGCCGCCGCACCTGGTTGGCCAACCACCGCCGGGTGTCACCCATCAGGTCACCCAGCCGCAGCCAGTTGCCCAGCACGTAGTAGACGTCCGTGCGCATGAACACCAGGAACTGGTAGACCACTGACAGCGTGAGCGTGTAGACGACGCCGCGCACCAGCCGCTCGTGCACGCCGGCGAGTTGCAGCACCAGGCAGACCGACATGAGCAACAGGTCCCAGGTCAGCCCCGCCAGGTACGGGGCGTACCGGCGGCGTCGGGGCACGGACCGGACGGCCGACATCTCCGTCTGCGCCACCAGGAACCACAGCCTTCGGCTGATCGAGAGCCGTCCGGTGACGCCCAACGCCCGCACGGTGGCCGCGTGCGCCAACTCGTGCAGCAGCACCAGCACCCAGGCCACCATCGCGACGACAAGGGCGTTGGCCAGCACCCCGTCCAGCAGGAACGCGTCGGCCGGGGCGGGCCGCAGCGAGGGTACGAGCGCCAGTAGCGACGGCACGGTCAACCAACCGCCGACGTAGAGCAGCCGCATCGGCGGTGCGAGCAGCCAGGCCACCCGGTGCGGGGGCAGGTTCGCCAGCAGCGCCACACCCCGGCGGGACACCTCGGCGGCGACCGGTGGGGCGCCGTGCTCCGGCGCGTCTCCGTCACCCGTCGTGGCGTCCACGCGCAGGAAGCCGCAGGACGCGATGCCGTCGAGGAAGTCGGCGAGGTCCGGCTCGGTGCCGTACCGGTCGGCGAACCGCCGGCGGACCTCGCCGAGCGGCAGCCCTTCGCCGAGCCACCGGACGAGGTCGACGCCCTCGGCCGGCAGCTCGACGAAGTCGCCGGTGTCGACCCGGCCGACCTCGCACACACCGTCCTCGCTCTCGCCGATGTGCAGCGGATGCAGCCGGACGACAGTGGTGTCGGCGAGCGTGCTGGTCACGCCGCGGACCCGGAGGCGACGGTGGCCCGCAGGCCGCCGGGGCGGGGCACCCGGCCGTCCGGGCCGCAGGCGGCGCAGTCGTCGAGCAGCGTGCCCTCGGCGAACTGCGTCTCCATCCGGTGCACGTCGACGACGAGCTTCCGGCCGACGATGACCGGCTCCGCCATGCCGGTGAGGTGCTTGACGGCCTCCAGGGCGGCCAGGTTGCCGATCATGCCGGCCATCGGCGCGTTGCACGGGTTGATGGTCCGGTCGCCGATCACCCCGACCACGTACTCGGCCATCGGCGTGTACTCCGGGTGGTTGGCCGCGGCGTCCTGCTCGACGCACTGGAAGCAGGCGGTCTGGTAGGGCACGTGCAGGAAGAGGCTGACCGTGAGCCCGTCGTTGGAACCACGCATCCACGCGGTGCCCTCCCGCAGGGCAGCCTCGTTCAGCCACTGGTAGAGCGTCAGGCGTGGCCGGTCCGCGGCGCAGATCACCAGGTCCCGGCCGGTCATGGCGGCGCGGGCGGCCTCCACCCCGTCGACCCGCGCGTTACGTGCGCTGATCCGCACGTGCGGGTTGATCTCGGTCAGCCGGCGGACGGCGGCGGTCACCTTGGGCTGCCCGACGTCGGCGTCGGTGTACAGCACCTGGCGGTTGAGGTTCATCAGCTCCACGTCGTCGTCGTCGACGAGCAGGATGTCGCCGACCCCGATGGCGGCCAGGCTCATGGCCACGTACGACCCGAGGCCGCCGATCCCCAGCACCGTGACCCGGGCGTCGCGCAGCCGGAGCTGGAAGTCGGCCGCGGTCAGCGGCGGCTTGTGGAAGTACGAGAAGAACTCCAGGTTGCGCCGGTACCGCTCGCGTTCCACGGCCGGCAGCCGAGCCGGCGGGGGTACGGCGGCGTCCTCCACGAAGCCCATCCCGATCAGCGCGTCGACGGAGTCGTCGACGTCGCCGGCGCTGATGCCCGGATCGTGCTCCGCCATCGCGTCCGCCAGTTCGGGCCGGGTCCGGGTGCCGTCCAGCAGGCTCAACAGGTGCCAGGTGTTGCCGCGCTCGTCGTCGACCATCTCCGAGGCGATGCCGTAGTCGCCGCCGCCGATGCGGATGCGGCCGTCGCCCAGCGGGATGGGTGGAAACACGCTCTTGATGCGGGGTCGCCTCATCCGTACTCACTCCTTCGGGTGCTCAGGTCGTGGTGGCGGTCCTGGTCACCGCCCGCACGGGCGGTGACCAGGACACTCGGGTCAGCAGTCCGTGCAGGGGCTGCAAGCGCAGATGACAGTGGTCTCGATCTTCTCGAGACGACGGATCTGGATCTTCATGGCGACACCTCCCTCCCGGGTCTTCCGACCGGCCCGACCGTGACCGGCGGAGGCCGCCGGTGCCCGGACCAGCACCTCGGTGAAGTCTGTGGCGGGCCGCCGGGCCGTGGGTGAATCCCGGACGATCCCGGATGGCCACCACCGGCGGCCCTCCGGTGCGCTCGGCGGATCCGATCAAGGACAAATCAGGTGACGCCGCCGGACCGTGCGGGTCTAGTAGGACGACAAGCCCGAGATCAGGACCGTGCAGGAGCCGCCGTGACCGAGTCGCTGCCGAGTGGAGGCGGTGTGGCGCCGCCGGATCCCGGGCCTGCCGACTCACTCGACGACGTGGCCCAACGGCTACGGATGTTGAAGGTGTGGGCCGGTGACCCGTCCTACGACACGATCAAGAGTCGGATCAACGCCGCCGGGAAGGCCACCGGCCGGCCCGGTGGTCTGCTGGCCAGGCGGACGACGGTCGCCGACTGTTTCCGGGACGGTCGACGGCGGCTCAACACCGATCTGGTGATCGCCATCGTCGAGGCCATGCACCCGGACGTCGGGTACGTGGCGCAGTGGCGGCAGGCGCTTCGGGTCGTCGGCGGGGAGGCCCGGGCGGCGTCGCAGGTGCGGGTCCAGGACGACCTGCCGCAGGATCTCCCCGGTTTCGTCGGTCGTACCGCCGTGGTGAACCGGCTCCGACGGGAGCTACACAGGAGCGACCTGGACGACGGCCCGGTCGTCCTGGCGATCCAGGGCATGGCGGGCGTCGGCAAGACCCACCTCGCCATCCACGCCGCGCGTGCCGTGCACCGGCGGAAACCGTTCGACCGGATCCTCTTCGTCAACCTGCGCGGGTTCCACCCCGACCCCGGTCAACCGCCGGCCGACCCGGCCTCGGTCCTGGAGGGCTTCCTGCGCCTGCTCGGCGTCGCCGGCCAGCAGATCCCGTACGACCTGCCCGCCCGGGCCGCCGCCTACCGCCGCATCCTGGCCGGCACCCACACGCTCGTGGTGCTGGACAACGCCAGCGACGCCGAACAGGCCCGCCCGCTGCTGCCCGACACCCCGGGCTGCCCGGTGCTGATCACCAGTCGACGCGACCTCGGCGACCTGCCGCACGCCACACGGCTCACCGTGGGCCTGTTCACTCCGGACGAGTCGGCCGCGCTGCTCGCCGGGGGCGGCCCGCCCCTCCCCGCCGGCCCCGACCCGAACGCGGTGGCCCGGATCGCGCAGCGGTGCGGCCACCTCCCCCTCGCGCTCGGGCTGGTCAACGCGCACCTCAGAAGCACCTCCGGCTGGACGCTCACCGATCACGCCGACCGGCTCGACGAGCGTCACCACCAGCGCCGCCTCGACGTCAGCGTGGAGCTCGCCTTCGACCTCTCCTACCGCGAGCTGCCCACCGAACGGCGACGGCTGCTGCGTTTCGTGGCGGCACATCCCGGCGATGACTTCGACGCCCGGGCCGTCGCTGCCCTCACCGGCGTGCGCCCGTCCGACGCGGAGATCCATCTGCGCCACCTGCACCGGGACCACCTGCTGCAACAGGCCGTCCCCGGTCGGTACGCCCTGCACGACCTCATTCGCGCGTACGCCGCCGCCCGGTGCGGCGACGAGGACCCACCGCCCGAACGGCGGGCAGCCCTGACCCGTCTGTTCGACTACTACGCGGCCACCACGGCCGCCGCCGTGGGCGTCCTGTACCCGGCCGGATCGCACCGCGAGCCGTCATCCGGCGGCGTGCGGGTCGCGGCGCCGCTCGACGCGGACACCGCCCGCGGCTGGCTGGACACCGAGCGCCCGGCTCTGGTCGCCGTCGCCGCTCACACCGCCGCCCACGGCTGGCCCTCCCACACCACCCGGTTGTCGGCCAGCCTGTTCCCGTACCTGCACGGCGGGTATCCCACCGACGCCCTCGCCATCCACGAGCACGCGCGTACCGCCGCTCGCGGTGCCGGTGACTCAGCCGGACAGGCCCACGCCTCGACCAGCCTCGGCGCCACCTACGCTCAGCTCGGCCGGTACGGGCCGGCCACCGAGCACCTCCAGCAGGGCCGGAGCCTGTTCCGACGGGTGGGTGACCAGGTCGGCGAAGCCCGCGTACTTGTCAACCTCGGTGTCATCGAGTCGCAGCTCGGCCGCAACCGATCCGCCGCCGCCAGCTACGGCCGAGCCCTGACCCTGTTCCGGCAGGCCGGCCACCAGGCCGGGGAGGCACACGCGCTGAACAACCTCGGTGAGGTCGAAGCGCAACTGGGTCAGTACGGGCTGGCCGCCAAGCACGTGCAACGGTCCCTGATCCTGTTCCAGCGGCTCGGTGGCCGTACCGGGGAAGCCTGGACGCTGAACACCCTCGGCGACATCGAGATACGGCTGGGTCGGCACCGGGCCGCGGGGATCCACCTGGAGCGGGCCCTGGCCGTGTACCGCCAACTCGGCAATCACACGGGCACGGCCTGGACGCTGAACAGCCTCGGCACGCTGCACACCCGTCTCGGCCAGACCAGCCGCCATCACCAGCAGTCGCTCGACATCTTTCGCGAGACCGGCGAACGGTACGGGGAAGCCAGCGCGCTCAACGGAATCGCCGAGGCGGCTCGTGTCACGGGCAACGTCGCCGACGCCCTTGCCCACCACGGGGCGGCACACGCGATCGTCGTCGAGATCGGCGCGTATCACGAGCACGCCCGTACCCACGCCGGCCTCGGTCACGCCCACCGCGCTCTCGGGGCCCCCACGTCCGCCCGTGCTCACTTCCAACGGGCGCTCACCCTCTACGCCGACCTGGACATGCCCGAGGCCGAGGAGATCCGCGCCCACCTCTCCGCCCTCGACGGCGACGGCCCGGACCTGACGGGACAGCTCCTGGTGAGCACCGTGAGCTGCGGTTGATCAGCGCCGTTCCGCCAACTCCACGGTGGCGCGCTACTCGGGTACGCGGTCGGGCCGCGGACCGAGCTGGCTGATCTCGTACCCGTCGGGGTAGCTCCTGGCGTTGATCCCGTCGGCGAACAGCGCCGTCTTCCGGGGCGCTCCGAACCACCGCTGCGCCCTGGCCCGCGTCTTCAGACCGAGGTGCAGGCCGGCCCGGACCGGCCACGCCGGCGCCTCGACCCGCATCGCGCGGCGGAGCGGCGCATCGTACATCGCGCTGACCAGCGCGTTTCCCAGCGGCGCGAGCATCCGGGGGATCCGGGCGAGCATCAGCATCCGGGTGGCCCGCTCGATGGCCGCCGCATCGTCGTTGGGCTGGAGGTGCACCGCGTCGTGGGTGTCGAACCAGGTCTCGAACTCGTCGTACGACCCGGGGATGTCCGTGATGCCCATCCGCCGGCCCAACTCCCGGTAGAACAGGTACGTGGCCTGCCGCTCGTGGCAGCAGGGCGGGCGCCAACCGTACTCCCGCAACCACCGCGTCGGGACCACCACGAGGCAACCCAGGACGTAGCGGAAGTCGTCGTTGCTGATGTCGTACGGGCGGTGGATCTGGTTGACGCGCCGCAACGCGTCCCGGCCACGAGGCTGCTCGAACCCGTTGAGCACCATCTCGTACATCAGCAGGCCGGTGTCGTCGATCCGCTTCTGGGTGCGGTCGGTCAGCTCACCTGTGGTCGTGTGCACCGCGGCGATGGCGGGAATGGAGAAGGACCTGTTGAAGGCCAGGTTGAGCCCGAGTTTCAGGTCCCACGGAAACTCGTGACGCAGCATGGTCTGGTAGATGGCCAGGTAGTCGCGCTCCGGGTCGAGAGCACGGGTACGGGTCAGGTTCGCGTAGCGGCCTCTCATCGGCGGGCGTCTCCAGCGGTGAGCTTCCGGGTCGCGGCGAGCGTCTGCGCCACCACAGGTGAGCGGGCGTAGGCGTCGGTGACGAGCGTCAGCCACGCCACCTCGCCAGCGTAGCCATCGTCCGGGCGGTGCAACTCGTCCGCGGGCTGCGGGGTGGCGGCCACGAGACCGGCGCCGTGCCGCCGCAGCGCGCAGGCCAGGTGTGCGGCCTCGACGGCTGCCTGCCGTTCCTGTGTGGTCAGTCCGGCCTGCTCGGCGAGCTGCTCGGCCAGCGTCGTCACACCGACGTCGCTGTACGGGCGCAGTGCCAGGCGGCCGTCGCGGATCTCGGCCACCCGGCGGGTCAGCGCGTAGTCGATGTCGCGCGCCGCCGTGAGGGGGCGGCGCAGGGCGGGGTCGAGTTCCAGCTCGGGCAGGGCCGCGATGAGGTCCCGCCAGAGCGGTTCGAGCCGCCGGTAGGAGTGGAAGTCCTCCCACCGGCGCGTGATCCGCAGGGTGGGCCCCCACGCCGGCATGGTGAGGCCGATCGTGATGAGCAGCGCGCCGATGGTCACCAGGACCGCGGCGATCTGTCGCTCGCCGGTGGGTTGGTGGCCGGCCCAGTAGGCGACGAGATACACGATCTTGTTGACGCTGTAGAGCAGCGCGAAGGCCGCGCCCACCGCGGTGATGCGCAGGCCACGGCGCAACCAGGGCCGACCGCAGATCTTCGCGAAGCTCCAGCACAGCCGGGTGATGTCGAAGCAGTAGGCGAAGAAGCCGAGCACCAGGAAGATCAGCAGGTAGGCGGTCACGACGGGGTCGGTCGCGTACTCGACGGTCAGCAGCACCGGGTCGTCGTAGCTGAGGGTGTAGGCGAAGAGGCCGGCCATGACGAGGAACGCGAGCCCGGTGATCCACACCCAGACGCGGGCACGGGCGGCGGCCTTCGTCGGGGGAAGCGCGAAGTGCAGGAGCATGATCTCGGCGTTCGCCGAGATGGTCAGCGCGCAGCCATGGGAGATGACCTTGGCCAGGTTGGGCAGGCCGGACGCCTGGTCGATGGCGGACGCGATCGGCGGGATGGCGGCGGTGATCCCGGCGGCGAAGGCTCCGAGGCCCACACAGATCGCGCGGCGGGCCCGGCTCGGGTGCCGACGCTGGAGTCGCACCATGTAGACGACGGCGATCCAGCCGGCTACGGCGCACACGGTGTACAGGACGGTATCCATCGCTCCGCTACCAGTGGGGGTGCTCGAGTGAGTGCCGGAGCCGGCCGTACAGCTCGGCGTCCTGGCCGTCCAGCGGTTCGTCGTCCACGTCGCCGCGCCCGCCACGGAGCCGACGCAGGAGCAGCGAGCCGATCATCTCGGCTTCGCGCTCCTCGGCCGCGGCGTAGTTGCTGCGGCCGAGGCTGCGCTGGACCAGTTGCGGATCGAGGTCGGGCAGCAGCAGTCGGGACGCGTCCGCGTCCAGTACCTCGGTCGCCCGGTGGCCGGCGAGCAGGTGACCCAGTTCGTGGCCGATGATCAGCTGTTGGTGCAGCGACGAGGTGTCCTGTTCGAAGAAGATGGCGTCGAAGTCGCCGGTCGGCACGCACATCCCGCACACCGTCTGCGCCGGCAGCTTGATCGGCACCAGGTGGATGGGCCGGCCGCGGCGTTGGCCGAGGACGTCGCACAGCGTCTGGATGTCGAACGGCTCGGGCACCTCGAGCTCGGCGACGATCCGCTCGCAGCGCTTGCGTAATCGGTACAACCTCACGTCAGCGTTCCCCTGCTCGTCGACGTACTCCCATCGGAGGATGTGCACGGCTAGGTGCGCTCGCCGGGCCCGGAACCGGTGACGCCAGCACCCTCGGCCACGGCTCGCAGGCGGACCACCATCTGCTCGATGAGCTGGGTGTCGGTCGCCGAGAGGCCGTTGTCGGTGAGCACCTGGCGCAGCGCCACCTGCTTGACGTCCATTCGACGCAACTCGCTGAGCAGCGTGATCTGGTCCTGTATTCGCCGTGCCGCCGCGTCGTCGACGAAGTAGCCCGAGTTGACCCCGAAGGCGGCGGCCAGGGCGCGGACGTGTGAGGTGCGGGGATCACGTGCCACGCCACGGCGTAACTCTCCGATGTAGGCGGCGCTGATCGTGACACCTGTCTCGGTCGCGACTATGTTGATCTTGTCGGCGATCTCCTTGTTCGTGTACTTGCGCCCCGGCTCGTCGGAGTCGCCGAGCTCGTCGCGAGTGGGGCGGATCTCGTCGAACAGGTATTCGAGCCTCGCAGCCAGCGTGTCGAGGGGCGGCAGCTCCTGCTCTGTGTGCCGATCGTCGGCCATGATTCTTCACCCTCCAGGCACCGAAACGACAGTGTCGCAGATGGATGCGGCAACGAAACAGATGTTGACACCCGCACGGAACGTGAGCGTATGCTCGCTCCTGTTTGGAGCAACGCGTGTTGAGCGATCGGCCAATCTGCTCAACGCCCGTTGCGTGGCGGACGAACCCGAGGTCCGCCAGCCGAACGGGGAGGCGCCGTGGGAGGGGTCAGCTCCGCAAGGAGCACAACGGGGGGACTCCTCCTGCGGCACTGCTGCCATGGTTACCCCAACAGATACCCCGACGCCGCCTGGCCCCGGCCGCGGCGTCTCCTTGTCGGTGGGTGCCGCCAGGATGGGGGCCATGAGTGCACATCTGGGCACGGTCGTGGTCACGGGTGCGGCAGGTCGGATCGGCTCGGCGGTGCGCCAACACCTGTGCGACGAGGTTCGCGAACTCGTGCTGGTCGATCGGGTAGCGGTGCATCCACAATCAACGACAGAGCGGGCGCTGCAACTGGATCTGGCGGACCTGGACGCGGTAGTTGCGGCCCTGGCGGGGGCGGACGCCGTGGTGCATCTGGCCGGGCTTGCGGATGAGGCACCCATGGCCGATCTGCTGGACACCAACGTGCTGGGCGCGTACCACGTTCTGGAGGCAGCCCGCCGACAAGGGGTCGGGCGAGTCGTGCTGGCCAGTAGCAACCGTGTTACCGGCTTCTACCGGGTCGGGCAGGTCGTCGCACCGGACGCACCGGTGCGGCCGGACGGGTTCTACGGGGTGAGTAAGGTCGCCGTCGAAGCACTCGGACGCCTGTACGCCGACAAGTTCGGGGTTTCGGTGGTGTGCCTGCGAATCGGCAGCTTCGAGGACGAGCCGGCCGAGGCCCGTTATCTGGCAACCTGGTTGAGCCCGCGCGACGGCTGCGGCTTCATCCGTGCGGCCATCACCGCGTCCGACGTTCACTTCGCGACCGCCTATGCCGTTTCCGCAAACACCCGCGGGTTCTGGGACACCACCGCCGGAGCGCGGCTCGGCTATCTGCCGGTGGACAACGCGGAGAGTTATGCCGATCGAGTGCCCGGTTCGGACGCGCCGATCGACACCGCCGCCTTTCAGGGCGGCGCCTACACCAGCGCCGAATATTCCCTCCGACACGTCGTGTCGTCCCCTCCTACCGAGTGAGGACGATCAACCAGCGCGCACCTTAGGGAGTCATGCCGATCGGAGCACCGATCGTCCGCTGCTTTCCGGGCGTACCTGATGAGCCCTGGCCTCGTCGGCCGGGTCGAGATCGTGCAGGGTGTCCTCCAGGTGTGTGATCGCGGCGATCGCGACGGTGTCGACGCCGGCCCCGGTCGTGGCGACGATGCGTCGGGCGAGCCGGATCGCGTCGTCCGGGCTGGCGGCCTGAAACAGCAGCGGCACCAGGACGCGGACGGCGGCGCACCTCCCGTCGATGTCTTCCAGCAGACGGGGATGCCGCTCGACGAGCCGGGTGAGGCGGTGGTCGAGCACCGCGTCGAGCATGGGACGGGCCCGCCGCCGCAGGGCGGTCCGTAACTGGGCCCTGCCGTTCGGCCGACGGAGCAGGTCGGCCGGGTCGGCGCCGGCGGCGAACTCGGCCACCAGCAACGGGCCGGGCAGGCGTTGCTGCCGCAGCAGGCGCCAGGCCCGGTCCACGGCGGCGCAGCCGGCCGGGTCCGCGTCGAATGCCGCCACGACGCCCTGCGCGGCGCCGGGCAGATTCCGCAGTATCGCGGCCTGGTCGTCGGTGAGTGTGGTGCCGCAGGGCGCGACGGCCACCGCCTCCGAGGGGCCCGACCGGGAGTACGACAGCCACACCGCGAGGACGTCGGCCGGCCCTTCCACCAGGACCGGTGTCCATCGTGCGCGGATACGCTCCTGCTGCTCGGCGATGCCGAACAGCAGTTGTCCCTTGTCGTAGATCGCGCTCCGCGGGCTGTTGATGTACTTCGGTACGCGCACCACCGAATCAGGGCGGCAGCGGCCGAGGAACGCCACGGCCTGTCCGGCGGGACCGCGTACCGGGAACATGATCCGGTCGCGGAAGACGTCGATGAGCCGGTGTGGGTCCGATCGGGTGCGCCGTGCCACGCCGGCGCCTACCACCTCCTCCGCCGTGAAGCCGGCGGCGAGCAGGTGGTCGGTGAGCGAACTCCAACCCGGTGGGGCGTATCCGACCCGCCACGGCCACTCCCGCTCGACGAGAACACCGAGGCCGCGGTGGGCGAGATACGCGCGCGGGCCGTCGGCCTGTCCCAGTTGGGCACGGTAGTACGCCACCGCGGCCTCGACGGCCGCCAGGAGCCGCGCGGACTCGGGCCCGCTGCCGCGTACCGGGGATGTCGGATGATGGGGTCGGGGAACGCCCATGGCCTACCTCCGGTGTCCACGCTAGGCCAACCGGTCCCTACCGGCCAGGAGCGCTGGGCCGCTCGCGGCGGGGGCACAGTGGACCGGCGGCCGAGGGCGGCGGCGAACGCGGCCTATCGCTGCCCGGGCGGCCCGCCGGCCCAGAGCGCGGCGACGAAATCGTCGGCGCTGATGGTCGTCGGTCGGTCGCTGACCTGACCGTCGCCAAGTTCGATCACGCGCCAGATGCCGTCGTCTCTGCGGGCGAGGTCGACGGTGACGAACGGTAGGTCGAGGGCGGCGATCAGGGGGGTGAGGGTGGTGAGGTCGAGGCCTGTGGGTGGGCGCTCGTCGGGGCTGTCGGGGTGTGCGCCCACGAGTACGCAGGCACCCCCGATCCACCAGGTGCGTACCTCGGCGGTGGTGAAACGCTCGAAGGCGCGCAGGACGAAGCCACCGGTGAAGTCGTCAGCGCGGAGCTCCCGGAAACGGCTGGCCACCCGCCAGGCGGGGGAGGGGTCGGTGAGGTCGGGGATGAACGCCGCCTCGTGCCAGTGGTGTTTCATCGACTTCGTGTAGTCGCGCAGCACGGCGGCGCCGCTGCCGAGCCGTGCCCGGGCTTCGTCGAACGCGGTCCGTTGGGCGCCTGTCGTCCAGGTGGAGGTGGGGGTGACCGGGGCGAGGCGGTCGTACCAGCCGGGGAGTTCGTGGGCGCGGCGGTACTGCTCGGCGCTGGTGCGCAGGGTCACGCCGCGGGCGGCGAGGGCGTCGGCGAAGCCCGCGTACCTGTCGCTGCGGAGCATCCACCCGCGGTAGACGGCGACACCACCGGCGGGCACGGCCGTGACCGCGGCCTGTGGCTCGTCGCCGGCCAGCGCGTCGTGGTCGACCACCGCGACGTCGATCCCGGCGGTGCGTGCGGCGTGCGCTTCGGGTGCGAAGTGGTCGTCGGGCCGGCGCGGCCGTAGGGGGTTGGCGGGGACCAGCAGCAGCATCCGACCATCGTGCCGCAGTTACGGCAACGGGCTCCACCCGAGATCCGATCGGCCCGGCCGGTGGGCACGCCAACGCCGGCGACCACGGCACGTCGTCCCGGTGCCCCGATAGCCTGATCAACCGCCACGGGCGGTAGCAGACAGGATCAGACGATGACGCTGAACAGCACGGTGGCCGCGGCGATCGCCGAGCAGGCTCTGGCGGAGTTGCAACAGGTGCCCTACCCGGCACTCGTGCCGCTGCTCGACGACAGCAGGAAAGCGGTCGTGACCGGTGCCGACGGCAGGCAGTACCAGGTGGTGACGTACGCGTTGCCGGATGTGGATGACTGCGTGCGTGTGGTCGTCGCGGTCGACGACGGCGGACGTTCGGCCTTCAAGCCCCTGGTCCGCGACATCATCGTCGCCCCTTGACGGTGCGACCCGGACCACCGGGCGGGTCAGGGACGGCGGTTGGCTCTGACGACCACGTCGTGGATCGAGGCTGCGTGGCCGCCGTGCCCCGGCAGGGCCCGGTGCGACTCCCGAGCGGTCACGACCTGCCAGACGAGCGGGTCGAGGCGCGCGGTGATGTCGGCGGCTGTCACCGAGGCCGAGGCGGGCGGCCCGGTCTCGTCGTGCCCGTGCCCGGTGCCGGAGGCGTGATCCTGGTGGTGGAGGTGGCCGACGATGAGCAGGGTGCCGGCGGGGGCCACCCAGGACGCGATGCGGTCGTAGAAGTCCAACTGCGGCATGGCGGGATGCGCGTAGTGGGTGGTGACCAGGTCGTACCGTGTGTCCGGCTGCCACCTGGCCAGGTCCGCCTCGACCCACCGCACCCGGGCGGCGACGCCGCTGGCGGCGGCGCGCTCGGCCGCGCGGGCGAGCGCCGTGGTCGCGATGTCCGCCGCGGTGACCTGCCAGCCGCCGGTGGCGAGCCAGATGGCCTCGGCCCCGGCGCCGCAGCCCGCGTCGAGGGCCGTTCCGGGCGATAGGTCAGCGATCTCCCGTACCAGGTGCGGGTTGGGCTGGCCGGCGGCCATGGCGGCGGCACGATCGCCGTCCCAGATCTGGTCCCAGTAATCCTTGTCGAACGAGTGCGTCATCAAGGGTCTCCGTTGGTGGTAGGGACGCGGCCGGCGCGTCCACAGCCGCTCAACAGTGACCAGTAGCGGACGGATCCGCAAAACTTTTTGCCAAATGGCAAACTGGGGTGATGGACGAGTCGACTGACCGGACCCTGGACGCCGTCGGGCCGAGGCTCAAGCAGCTACGGCAGCGCCGCGACATCACCCTGACCGACCTCGCCGCGGAGACCGGCATCTCGACAAGCACCCTCTCCCGGCTCGAGGCCGGCCTGCGGCGTCCCACCCTCGAACAGTTGCTGCCGCTGGCCCGCGCGTACGGCGTCACCCTCGACGAACTCGTGGACGCGCCGCCGACCGGCGACCCACGCGTCAACATGCGCCCGCTGCCCACCAGCGACGGCTTCACTGTCGTGCCGCTGACCCGCCGACCCGGAGGCATCCAGGCCTACAAGTTCGTCCTCCCGGCCGGGCGCGACGACGCCGAACCCGACCTTCGTACCCACGAGGGTTACGACTGGGCCTTCGTCCTCAACGGCCGACTCCGGCTCGTGCTCGGCGAGCACGACCTCATCCTCGAACCCGGCGAGGTCGCCGAGTTCGACACCCGCACCCCGCACTGGTTCGGCGCCACCAGCTCAGGCCCTGTGGAGTTCCTCAGCCTCGTCGGCAAGCAGGGCGAACGCGCACATGTCCGCGCCGCCCCCCAGCGCCACGAATCCAGTTAGAGACGCGTACGCAGGCAGGCGACGGCCTGGCGGCGCGTGAGGTCGACGACGACAAGCCTGCCGCTCTCCTCCCACACGGTGAGGGTGTCGGCGTGGCGTCGCACGCCGATCGCGCCGACGGAGGGCGGAAACACCACGCGAAAATTGCCGTCGGCGATCTCCACGGTGGTGTCGGTGGGGCGGTCGACGCGCATGCCCCCGCCGGTCAGCAGGGTCGGCTTCGCCTCCACCATCCGGGTCGGCGCACCGTGCCCCCGCACCTCGTACGTGCCGGTGTGCTCGTCGTGGCGGGTGGTGATCAGCGCCGAGGAGGCGAGCAGCGCGACGCTGGCGAGGCCGTCGAGGTCGACAGGTCGGCGCAGCCGCAGCATGAGCGCGGGCAGGTCCCAGCGCCACACCTCGGTGTGGTCCGCGTCGGAGCCCGGTTGACGGGTGATCCGGACCAGCGCGGCGAGGCTGGTCGGGCTCCGGGCGATGTCGAGCACCGCGATGCCGGGGTCCAGTTCGCGCCACGTGACGCGGGGGACGTCGGCGGTCAGGTCGACGAACGCGATGCCGTCGTCGTCGACAACGGTGAGCAACGCGCCGTCGTAGCTGGGCAGCACGTGGTGCGCCGTGATGGCGACGGGTGGTCGCAGCCGGCGGGTGCTCAGGTCCAGGGCGCGGACTTCGCCGGAGGTGCCGTGCCGTGCGACGAGCAGGACGTTGGCGCCGTGATCGGCGACGACGAGTTGGTGTGCGGGTACGTCCCACCGGGCCCGGGTGCGCCCGTCCAGGCCGATCAGGCGTACCCCGAACTCGCCGTGTGCGGTCAGGATGGCGCGGCCGGCGAGCAGGACCGCGTCGTGGATCGGCAGTTGACCGGCGTCGCCGGCCGCCGTGATGTCGACCGGGGTGTCCGATCCGGGCACCCTGCTCGCGGGCAGCGGTGGCAGGTCGGCGGCGGCCAGCCGGTCGGCCCGGTCCCGCAGCCGGCCGGCGACCCGCCTGCGCTCGCCGGCGTCTCCGCCGGGGTCCCCTGCCGCGTCGCGGACCAGGAGACGCAGCGCGCCCGTGCACAGCCGGCGGTCCGCTGCCCGGTCGGTGCAGCGCAACTCGCCAAGCGCGGCCGCGAAGCCGCGCTGGGCCGGCGTCAACTCCCGGTCCCGAGAGTCGAGCAGCGCGAGCGCGGTGCCCACGCTGGTGGCGGTCGGGCGCCAGGTGACCAGGTGCGCGAAGAGGTACCCCGCGGTGTGGCCGCTGAGCGCCATCCCGGCCTGGATGTTCGTCACCACGAGCGGGCGCAGCGCGTCGTCGGGCCAGGCCGCCTCGACGGCCCCGAGATGATCGTCGGCGGCCTGCCGCGCGCCTACCCACTCGGCGCGCAACTGGCGGGCCGCCGCGACGTCGACGCCGGCAAGGCGCTCGACGGCCGCGGCGAACGCGCCCCGGGCCCGCGCCACCCGCAGCGCGCGGTCGCGGTCGCCGGCCCGCCACCACAGCCGCACCGCCAGGTCCGGATCGAGTTCCCGTCCCTCGGCGAGCGTCGCGGCGAGCCGGTACCTGCGGTGTCGCTCCAGCAGCGCGACCGCCTCGGCCGGCAGGTCGAGCAGATCCGCGAGGACGAACGCGGATTCCTCGACCCGGCCGGCACCGTCGAGTTCCGTGGCCGCCTGCAGGTAGAGCGTCCGGAGGTGGTGCTGGATCCCGACGTCGATCGGGACCCCCGCTCCGCCCGGGAGATGCGGGTGCGGCACCAGCTCGCCGGTGCGTGGGCGGGGGAGCCGGAGCGTCGGGCGTCCGCCGGAGCCACCCACCGCGATCGCCTCGCGCAGGGCGCTGTCCCAGTCCCGACGGGCGAATGCGGCATCGAGTCGCCGTAGGTAGCGGTGCTGCGCGTTGCGAGCCAGCAGGGCGGCCCGGCTGGCCAGCACGAGCCGGGCGAGCAGCGCGTTCCACCGTCCACCCGACGAGGTGCCGCGACCGGTTGGCGGTGCGCCGAGGTCCGCCGACGTCCCGGTGCCCCGGGCGATCAACCTGGAGATGCCCCAGAGCAGGCCCGCGCCGGCGCCGACAACAAGCATCGGGTGCGCCGCCGCGACGAGCGCGGCGAGGCCGTACGCGAGGACGGCCGCGCCGATCGCGACGATCTTCGCGACGAGGGTGTCGGGGAGCCGGCGCCAACGGCGTGATCGGGTGGACGCGGACAGCAACCGGCGGGTCCGGCGCGGTCGCGACGCGACACCGGCCACCGCGCGTAGGTCGGGTGCCGGTGGGGGTGGCTGCCAGGGCGCTGGTGTCGCCGCCGCGACGACCGGGCGGTCCAGTGCCGCGAGCGGCTCGATCCGCAGGGCGGTCAGGTCGATCCACGAACTCCTGTCGACGCGGGGCAGGTTCGCCCGGTTGGCAACGGTTGTGGTGCCCGCGTGGGGGAGGAGCACGTCCCCGTCCTGGGCACCCTCGACGGGGGTGCCGTGCGGGTGCAGGACGCCGGCACTGTCGACGAGGACGAGACCGGGGGCCAGCTCCGCGCGTACCGGGACGGCCTGGTCGAACTCCAGCAGCCACGCCCCGGTGGGCAGGTCGAACAGCGCGCTACCCGGCCGCCAGGTCTCGACAACCCGCCGGCGCGCCTCGACCTCCCCGAGCAGGGGTACGTCGATCAGCAGGGCGCGGGCCGGGAGCTGGCCACGAAACGCGCTCATCAGGTACTCCGAACCGTGCGCAGGACCTGGTTCGTGGCGAGGTCGGCGATCTCGATCAGTCCGTCCGGCCGTGGCACGGCCAGCCACGGCTTGCTCGGATGCACCGCCGGAGCGCCCACCCCGCCCGACCAGCGGGTGAGCGTCTGGGTTCGGGCCGGCGAGACAAGGCGGACGATCAGTCCGCTGCTCGACAGGGTCACCAGGTGGGGGCCGTCGATGTCGACCAGACCGACGACCGTCGTACCCTTGGCGATCGTCACGTCGCTGACCGGCCCGGACGCGGCGTGGATGCGCCAGGTGGCGTCCCCCACCGACCAGGCCGTCCTCGACCCGGCACCGAGGAGCACGCGCGAGGTGGTGGGAATCCGCACCCCGGCGGGCAGGCCGCTGGCCCGGATGTCGGTGCCGCCCCGCCAGGCCAGGCGGGGGGCGTCCAGCTGCCGGCCGGGGGCGACCGCCACATAGGACGACAGCGCGCGACCGGTGGACAGGTTCCACCACCCACCGCCGAACGCGCACAGCAGGTCACCGCCGAGGACGTAGAGCGGCGACAGCGGCCCCTCGGCAGCCGCCTCGACATCGGCGACGGACAGGCCGATGGCGGCCAGCGGCACCGCGAGGTCCTGCGTGCTGCCCAGCGCCTTACCGATCACGACCGGCCGCAACGTCTCGTCGACGCAGCTGAGGATGACGAGCCGCCGACCCAACCAGGAGGCGGCCAGCGCCGGGCCGGGCAGGTGGTGTCGTCGCGGACGGCCGGTCGGCACCCGGACCGAGACGACCTCGGCCGGTCCGTCGCCACGGGCGATCAGGTACGGCGCGGCGCTCGCGAACGTCGGTGTCCGCAACGACCCCACGGCCGGGCCGACGGGGACCGCGCGGAACGCGGTGCCGCGCAGGATCCGCAGCGCGACGTCACCGCACGGCAGCGGGAGATCGACGTGCCGATCACCGACGACGGCCCGGACGCCTGTCGCTCCGTCGACACCCCACTCCTGCTCGTGACTCACCAGCACCCGATGCCGGTCGGGCAGGTCGCCGGCGAGGTGCGGCCCGGTCAGCAACCACGCCTGATCGGCGGCGTCCACCTGCTCGGTCCACTCCCGGACTGTCGACGCGTCCGGCTCGGTGGCTCGGCGGGCGGCCAGCCAGCCGGCGAGCTGTCTACTGAGGTCACCGTTCCGCCAACTGCCCGGCCGTTCACCAAGCACTCCCAGCACCAACGACCGCCCCTGGCTGGTGGCCCGGCGGTGCAGCACGACGAGCGCGGCGAGCTGGACCAGCCGGGCGGCGCCCAACTGCTGCGGGCCGGTGTCGACGAGGACGACCACCCGTCCGCGCGTCACCGGGGATCGGGTGGCCGTCGCCAGGTACAGCAGTTCCCCGTCGGCGGCGCGGCGGACGAACTCGTCAGGTAGCTCCTGCCACAGCTGCAACTGCGACGGGAGTAGCCGCTCGATGGTGCCGCGCGGTGCCAGCCCGTCGTAGCCGTCGGGTTGGCCGTCGTCCGTGGCGGTGCCGTCCGCGCCGGAGAACAACTCGTCGATCCGTCGGACGAGCGGGCCCATGGCGAGCGCGACGTCGGCCGCCAGTGCCGACAGTGCCGGCGCCCAGGGGGCCAGCGACGCCGGGAGGGTCCGGTGGTCGGTCATGCGGGCGCCAGCCATCCGGGGTCGAGCGGCTCCTGCGGCAGCGGGCCGGCCAGGACCAGGCCGGGCAGCAGCGCGATCAGTCCGGCCGGCTGCTGGGTGAGGTGGCGCAACGGTTCGCGCAGCAGGTCGGCGCACGGCCAGGGCTCGGCGAGCGTCGGAACCAGCACGCCACCGTCCCACCCGAGGTAGACAGCGCCGTCGGCCCACGGCAGATCCGCCAGGTCACCGAGCACGATCAACCAGCTCTGCTCCCGGCCCGCGCAGGCGCGCAGGCGGGCCCCGGCGGTCACCCGCAGCAGCGTGTCCGCGCGCAACTCCGGCACCACCGCGTCGGCCGCGACCACGGCGGCGGCGGGAAGCGCGACGTCGCGCCCCCGCCAGCGCAGGGACACCTGTGCTGCGCTCACCGCTGGATCGCGGCGACCAGGAGGCCGCGCATGTCCCGCAACGCCGACGGGGCATCGGCCAGGACGAACTCCGCGTCGATCTCCCGCAGCGTCGCTTCGAGGCGCAGCCGGTCATCGTGCGTCAGCGGATCGGCGCCCACCTCGTCGAGCAGGCGGCGGCCGGCATCGACAAGGCGGGCCGCGCGGGCCTGTCGACCCCGGGCGAACTCCTCGGCCGCGTACACCAGACTGCCGTTTCGTCCCTGTGCCAACAGGTCGGACAGCGCCTCGCGGGCCGACGCCTGGGCGTCGAGGGTCGGCGCGATCAGCGGGAGCACCCAGAGATCGTCGGCGGTCGCCGTGGTGCGTCCGTCCATTGCCGCCGCGGCGGCCACCAGACGCTGCGACCGCACGACCCGGCGGTCACTGAGCGGTACGCCCGCCTGGCGCAACTGACGGATCGCGGCGGCCAGCAGGCCCCGCACACCCCGGAGGTCACAGTCGTTGGCCGCCCGGGACAGCCGGTCCACCGCCGGCAGCAGCGATCCGGTCGGGTCGGCCGGCCGGGCAGCCGCCGCCCAGCCCACCTCCAGCAGCTCGTCCAGTCGCGCGTCCGGGACCGGGGTGACGAAGACGCGGGCCAGGAACCGGTCCGCGAACGCGGCGAGAGCCGGATCGTCGGGCAGGCTGTTGGCAGCGCCGACGCAGACCCGCAGCGGGCACGACAGGAGAGTCGAGCCCCGCCGGAACACCCGCTCGTTCAGGACGCCCAGCAGGGTGTTGAGGACCGCCGTCGAACCGAGGAAGACCTCGTCGAGGAACGCCACCTCCGCCTCGGGCAGCATGCCCGCCGTCTCGAACTCCACCGACCCCTCGCGCAGCCGGCGCAGGTCGACCGGGCCGAAGATCTCGCTCGGCTCGGTGAACCGTCCGAGCAGGTACTCGAAGTAGCGGCCGCCGAGCTGGTCGGCGGTGCGCCGGACGGCTTCCGACTTGGCGGTGCCCGGCGCGCCGATGACGAGCACGTGCTCGCCGGCGACGGCGCTCAGGGCCACCACCTCGGCGACCACCTCCCGGTCGACGAGGCCGGTCCGGGCCCGCGCGATGGCCTCCCGCACGGCGGCGGCGTCCGTCGACAGGGGAACGGGCTGCCTGGAGATCGTCTGCACCGGCGAAGTCTACGGAAACCGCACGTCGACGGCGCACCACATATTGTGCCGGCCGGCGGCGTGGACGTACCGCGCCGACGTCAGGTGTCACGCGTCGCGGCGACGGAACGTCAGCGCGGCCACGGTGAGGGCGGCGAACGTCCACGCGATCGTGGCGGCGGCGCCGTGCGACGGGTCGAGGGCTGCGGTGTCCGGCAGGTAGGCGGCGCTGGCGGCGGACCCGGCCCGCAGCAGCGGTCCGGCGACGAAGTACAGCCCGAGCAGCAGGATCGCGGCGGACACGGCGCTGCGGACGACGCTGCCGACCGCCGCCGCCAGCAGTGTGGTGAGCGTCAGGTACCCGGTCGCGCCGGCCGTCCAGCCCGCCCCGTCGGCCGGCAGGGTGCTGGTGGCCGCCGTCGCGGCGGCCACCGGGAGCGTCAGCGCGGCCAGCGCGAGTGCCTTCGCCGCCTCCAGGGGCAGACGGCGGGGCATCGCGAGCAGTGTGGTCCGGATCTGGTCGCCCTCCTGGTACTCGGACGTGGCCGCCAGCACGCCGAGCACCAGGAAACCGGGCTGGGTGTAGCCGAGCGGACCCAGGGCTGCGTTGTCGCCGAGTCGATCACCGCGGGACTCGGCGGACGCGTACGCGTACGTCAGCAGGACGGTGGCGGCCCAGGTCAGCAACGCGGTCCGGCGCAACGACGGCAGGGTCAGCAGTTTGCGCAGTTCGGCGCGGGTGGCGTTCACGCGTCGCGCCGCTGGAACAGGACGGCCCCGACCGCGAGCAGCGCGAGGATCCAGGCCGTCATCACCAGGCCGGCGGTCACCGGCGCAACCTCGACGGGGAAGTCCGCGCCGCGGATGAACATCTGCGCCCCGACGATGTCCGGTAGGTAGGAGGCGAGGTCGGTGACCTTTGTCAGCAGGTACGAGACGGACACCACGGAGCTGTTGATGATCAGCAGTGTCAGCGGCACGATTCCGTTGCGGGTGATGAGCGTGATCGCGTACGCGAGGAGCGCGGTAAGCGTCCAGTAGAGGATCGCGGCGGCGATGCGCGTCGGGGCGGGTACCGGCGCGTGGTCGCCGTGCAGCACCTGGGTGAGGGTGAGGGTGGCGGCGGCGGTGACCGCCGCCTGTGCCGCGACGACGAGCACCAGCGCGGTGGTCTTCGCCGCGAGCAGCCGCAGCCGGTTGGGCACCGCGGCGAGGGTGGCCGTGAGCTGGCGGGCGCCGGGGGCGTCCCGAGCGGTGGACGTGTATTCGCTGCTCACCACGATGACGCCGAGGACCATCGGACCGATCAGGCCGATACCCAGGTCGTTCAGGCCCAGGTCGGACGTGTCGGTGAGGGTGCCGTCGGCGATCGCGCGGCGGGTGTACGGCGCGTTCAGCAGGACGACCACGGGAGCGATGAGGGTGCCCAGCACCAGGCCGATCCAGGCGGTGGGCAGGCCGAGCAGCTTGCGGATTTCGGCCCGGACCAGGTTCACCATGGGCCACCCGCCTCGGTGGCGGTCAACGCGAAGAAGGCGTCCTCCAGGGTGCGGTGACCGCCGGTGACGTCGGCGAGCCTGCCGTGGGTCACGACCCGACCCTTGTCGATCACCACGACGTCGTCGGCGATCTCCGCCAATTCGCCCATCAGGTGACTGGAGAGCAGGACGGTGCGGCCCTGTGCGGCGCTGTCGCGCAGGAATCCGCGCATCCAGCGGATCCCGGCCGGGTCGAGCCCGTTGACCGGCTCGTCCAGGACCAGCACCTCCGGGTCACCGAGCAGCGCGGTGGCGAGCCCGAGCCGGCGGCTCATGCCCAGGGAGAATCGGCCGGCGCGCTTGCGCGCGTCGCCGGTCAGGCCCACGGTCTCGAGGACCTCGTCGGCGCGGGAGTCCGGCAGACCGTTGCTGGCGGCCACCCAGCGCAGGTGGGCACGGGCCGTGCGGGCCCGGTGCGCGCCGCTGCCGTCGAGCAGGGCGCCGACAGTCGTCAGCGGGCGGTCCAGTTTCCGGTACGGGTGTCCGCAGATCAGCGCGGTGCCGCTCTGCGGGCTGTCCAGGCCGAGCAGGATCCGTAGCGTCGACGTCTTGCCGGCGCCGTTAGGACCCAGGAAGCCGGTGACCCGGCCGGGTCGGGCCTCGAAGGTGACGTCGTGCAGGATCCGCGTCCCGCTCTTGGTCTTGCTGACGCGATCGATCGTGATCATGGGTCGAGTCAACAGGTGAGCCGACAAGCACACATCGGACCGTTCTCGGATCCCCGCGGCCCGGTCGGTCCACGGACCGTCAGACCCTGGTCTGAGAACTACAGTCGGGGAGGTGAACGTCCACCCGCGCCCCTCCGGACGGTCCAGGATCGTGCCGGTGGTCGCCGTGGTGGCCACCGTGCTGGTGATGGCCATGTGCACGGTCGGCACGCAGGGCCCGCTCGCCATCGTGCTGCCGCCGCTGATCGTCGGTGGCGCTGTCGCGGCCGCGGTGTGGGCGGTGCGGCGGTCCCGCGCGGACCGCACCGCCTACGAGGCGCGGCTGACCGCCTGGGCCGCGTCCGAGGCGGTGCTGGCCGAACGGTTGCGGATCGCCCGCGACCTGCACGACATCGTCTCGCACGGCCTGGGTCTGATCACGGTCCGCGCGGCGGCCACCCGGCACCTGCCCAAGCCGGCCGAGGTGCAGGTGGCGCTCACCGACATCGAGGACGCGAGCCGGCACGCCACCGCCGAGCTGCGCCGCATGCTCACCGTCCTGCGGGAGCCGTCCGCCGCCGGCCGCCGTGCGCCGGTGGACAGCCTCGACGACCTGCCCGACATCGTGCACGCGGCGTCGCTGGCCGGGATTCGGGTACGGCTGACGGTCGAGCAGCTCGGCCCGGTGTCACAGGGCGTACAGGTCGCCGTCTGCCAGACCGTGCGGGAGGCGCTCAGCAACGCCGCGCGGCACGCGGGACCGACCGACGTGCGGGTGTCGGTGCACCGGGACGGGACCCACGTGGTGGTCACGGTGGCGGACACCGGCCCGTCGGTCGACGGTTGGCGAGCGTCGCCGGGCGCCGGCCACGGGCTGGCCGGGCTGCGGGAACGGGTCGGCAGTCTCGGCGGCGCCCTGTCGGCGGAGCCTGTCGACGCGGGCTTCCGCCTCACCGCGCGGATCCGGGACGAGGCGGCGTGAGCGACATCCGGGTGCTGCTGGTGGACGACCAGGCGCTGCTGCGACACAGCCTCGCCATGATCATCAACAACGAGCCGGACCTGGCCGTCGTCGGCGAGGCCGGTGACGGCGCGCGGGCTGTGGCGTGCGCCCGTACCACCCGCCCCGACGTCGTCCTGATGGACGTTCGGATGCCGCACCTGGACGGCCTCACGGCCACCCGTCGCATCTGCGCCGACCCCGCCCTGTCCACCGCCCGCGTCCTGGTCCTGAGCATGTTCGAGCTCGACGAGTACGTCTACGAGGCGTTGCACGCGGGAGCCTCGGGTTTCCTGCTCAAGGACGCCCGCCCCGACGAGCTGATCGAGGCGATCCGTCGTACCCACCGAGGTGAGTCGCTGTTCGCGCCGTCGATCCTCACCCGGCTCGTCGCGCACTACGTCACGGCGCCCCGACCCGATCGGCCGACGCCGGCACTGCGGCGGTTGACCGGCCGTGAGGTGGAGGTGCTGACGCTCATCGGTGGCGGCCTGTCGAACGACGAGATCGCCACCGCCCTGGTGATCTCGGTGAAGACGGTGAAGACGCACATCACGCACCTGATGGCGAAGCTGGCCGTACGGGATCGGGCGCAGCTCGTGATCGCGGCGTTCGACGCGGGCCTGGTGCGGCCACGCCGCTGAACCGGACGGGTTCTGGGTCAGCTAGGGCGTGTGAGGATCACCTGGCCGAGTTCCTGGGTGCATCGGGTCAGCGCGACGTAGAGGCCGTTCCAGCCACGCGGTTCGGCGGCGATGCCCTGCGGGTCGACGAGGAGCGTCGCGTCCCATTCCAAACCCTTGGCCTGGGCGGCGGTGAGCACCGGCACGTCGCTCAGGACGGCCAGGAGTTCGGTGATGCGGTCGGCGGGGGCGACGACGCCGACCGTGCCGCCACGCCACCGTTGCCGAAGCTGTCGCACCGCCTGGGCGGCGGCGCCGGCAAGCTCGGCGGGTGTGGTGGTGAGCTCCCAGGGGGCGATGCCGGAGGAACGCACCGCCCGTGGTGGCGCGTTGTGGCTGCCAGCTCTCGTCAACACCGGCCCGGTGAGGTCCATGACCTCACGCGGGGTCCGGTAGCAGATGGTCAGTTCCGCGGCGGTCCAACGGTCTCCGAAGACTGCCTGCACCGCCTGTGCCCAACTGCTGTGCCGGTGCGCCGCCTCCGCCTGGTCGATGTCACCGACCGCGGTGATGGAGCGACTGGGACAGCGCCGTACGACCATCTGCCACTGCATCTCGGACAGCTCCTGCGCCTCGTCGACACAGACATGGCCGTACACCCAGCCGCGCTGTCGGCGGGCGCGGTCGGCGACGAATTCGCCCTGGGGTTGCGGGGCTTCGACCTCGCCCAGCAGGTCGGCGAGAGCGTCGAGCAGGGCGATGTCGCTCGATGCCCACTCGGCCGGCTCGGCCGCGACGGCGGTGATCTCCGCCGGGGACAGCCGCGGTGCGAACCGGGCCAGCAGGGTGGGGTCGGTCAGGAGAGCACCCAGCAGGGCCTCGGCGTCGAGGGTGGGCCACCAGGCCTCGACGAACCGGGCGATGCTGGCGCTTCCGGCGATCCGCGAACGAAGATCCTCGACCTCCTCCTCGGAGAGCACGCCGTTGACGTCGCTGCCGGTGGGGGCCCGGCCGAGGTGGTGCTCGCGCGTGAGGTCCCGGTCGACGCGGGCGAGGATGTCCTCGAAGCCCTCCTCCATCTCTTTCATCAGTGTCTCGCGCTGTTCGACGACGGCGTCGGCGAGGAGGTGGTGCAGCTGCTCGGCGAAGACCGCGCGGGCGCGATGGTACGGCCGGCCCTGCACCGCCGAGGCGAGCGCCTGCGCCACCGTCGCGGCGGCGATGGCGTAGAACTCGCCCTCCCAGCGCAGCTTCAGCTCACGGGGCCGGGGGAGCAGCGACGTGACGTAGCTTTCCAACGCGGGTTGCCAGAGGGCCCGGCCCTTGATCTCGGCGAGCTGCCGGCTCTCGTCGCGGGCCACCCGGATCCCCGGCAGCAGGGTGTCGCAGGTCGCCGAGACGACTGCGGTCTCACCGAGCGCGGGCAACACCTGGGCGATGTACTGGAGGAACCGTGGCGAGGGGCCGAGGACCAGGACCGCCTGCTCGGCCATCGCCCGGCGGGCGAACAGCAGGTACGCGACGCGGTGCAGGGCAACCACGGTCTTGCCGGTGCCGGGGCCGCCCTGAACGATGAGCGGGCCGGTCGCCTCGGCCCGGATGATGTCGTCCTGCTCGCGTTGCAACGTCGCGATCGCCGTCGACATGTGGCCGGTGCGCCGCTGGTCGAGGGCGGCCAGGAGAGCGCCCTCACCGACGAGTTCCGCCGACAGGGTCCCGTCCAGTGGCTCGTCGTCGACGCCGACGACTGTCGATCCGGTCGTCCGGATGTGCCGGCGACGTGCCTGGCCCTGGGGGTCGACAGCCGTCGCGGTGTAGAACGGCCGAGCCGCGGCGGCACGCCAGTCCACGAGCAGTGGCTCACCGTCCTCGCTGTCGTCGCGCAGACCGATGCGGCCGACGTGCAGCACCGTGCCGTCGAGGCCGTCGAGGCGGCCGAACACCAGCCCGTCCCGTGCTCGCCGTAGCTCTTCGTACTGGTGACGGAGCATGCGCTGTCGGGCCTGTTCCACCGGGTCCAGGGCCTCGGCGGAAAGCTCCACCCGGAGGTGGTCGACCAGCCTGTCGCGCCGGGCCGTGGCCAGGTCGAGAAACGCCTGTTCCTCGGCGACCGCGGATCGGCGGGCGACGTCCTCCGCGGCGGCACTCGGCGGTGCGCCGTCGGAGGTCTCCTCGCTGAATCCAGCAGTGCCGTTGTGCGGAGCAGAATCCAGGCGCATTCGCAATCCCCGTGCTTGTGGTCCCCGGGCCGCGGATGAGCCCGCAGCCTATTCCCGGGCGAGCATAGAACTCATTCTCCTCATCGCCCAGGAAATCTGTCGCCAGAGACGGGAATCTCAACGTCTTGCTAATCCGGTCCGCCTATGGCCTTAGTCAAACCGTATTCGCTTATTGACAGTTCGGTCATTACCTGATCTGAACATGGACACTCCCATTGGCCCGCCCGGTCACGCGCCGTCCGGGGGTGCCGGCCGCTTGATCGACGACTAGCATTCCCCGCGTGATCGAGGAGCTGATCGAGAAGGTGGCGGTCGAGGACGACGAGGCCATCGAGGAACTGTCCGCCATCGCGGACACGGACCCGCAGAGGCTGGCCCCGCACCTCGGGTACCTGCTCGATCGGGACGTGCTGTGGCCGGCGACGTTGTACCGGGCGGCGGAGGTCGACGTGGTCCGCCGGGTCATCGAGCGGATCGACGGCGGCACCACGCCGGACGACCTCAACGAGCTCCTCCTCATCCTGGCGCACACCGCTCACCCGCTGGCCGAGAGCGCCCTGCGTCGCTGGACGACGCAACCGCCGGCCGGCGCGGAGGACCTGCACGTCAGTGCGCTGGGGTACGCCGAAGAGGCCGGTTGGACGATCGGCCCGGACGGCAGCCGCCGGGATCTGTGCGGCGGCACCGCGTACCAGTGGGTCATGCGCGAGACGCCGCCACGCGCGGACCGGCCCACCTGCCCGTGGTGCGCGTCGCCGTTGTGGATCGCCGTGGATCTCGACACCGCGGAGCCTGCCGTCGGCGCCGCGCTGGCCCACACCGGCTGGTCCGGCCGACTGGTCGTGGAGACCTGCCATTTCTGCGTTTGCTACACGACGCTGTACAGCCAGGTCACGCCGGCCGGCACCACCACGTGGTGGCCCGGCAACACCCGCCAGAGCTACATCGGTTCCACCGAACCGGAGGATCCGCCGACGCTGGCGCCGATCCTGGGTCCGGCTCGGAAGAGTCCCTATCAGGCGAGCGCGTGGGATCGGGGCGGTTCGACCCTGGGCGGCGCGCCCGAATGGATCCAGGACGCCGAGCACGCCGACTGCCCCGGGTGCGGCCAGAAGATGGACTACGTGGGTCTGGTGGGCGGCGCGGACCTGGACGACTACGGCGAGGGTGCCCACTACCTACACCTGCACCAACCGTGCGGGTTCGCCGCCGTGAACTACCAGCAGAGCTGAACCCCGTAAACGCTCGCGGGTTCGCGGCGGACGGTGGGAAGCCTGCCATCACGTTGTCCGAACGACCGTCCGCGGACGTGGTGTCGTGTCGGTGTCCGTCGGACGTGTGGTTGCCATGCTGGACAGGCCCATGGCCAGTCGGGTCAGGGCCAGTGCGGTTGCCAGGGCGACCACGGCGATGATGGCGTGACCGAGGTCCGGTGCCCACAACTGGAGCTTGGCGAGGTCGGCGCCCTGCCAGAAGGACGGCACCTTGGCGGCGCCGGCCGCCACAGCGGCGGATCCGCAGGTCCAGGCGGTGGTGGCGATGATGGAACGGACGCGCGAGCGGGCCGGCGGGATGGTGCCGTGCCGGAGTCTGCGGATGAGGCGGGTCCAGGACCAGACCAGGGCGGTGATCAGCACCACGGCGACGCCGAGCAGGCCGGTCAGCACCCAGACGTGAACCGGGTCGGCGGCGGCGGCCGTGGGTGTGCCACCGTGCAGGATGCGGGCCAGATTGAACGCTCCGGCGCTGAGCGGAGCATCCATCGGCAGACCGTAGATGTTGGTCATGATGATGACGGCCAGGTTCGACTCGGGTGCGAGCACGAGGTGGGTGAAGTAGTCCGGGGTCGCACCGGCGTGCCAGACGATGCGGGTGCCGACGCCGTCGAGGGTGCTGTTCCTCCAGCCGAACCCGTAACTGCCGTGACCCGTGGACACGGTGCCGGTGTGCATCTGTTTCGTGCTGTCGGTGCCGAGAATCCGGGTGTCGCCGTAGCGACCACCGTTGAGCTGCGCGATCGCGTAGTGGGTCAGGTCGTCGAGGCTGGCGGCGAGGAAGCCGTACGGCACTCCGGCGGTGTCGAACGGCGCGGCGAAGCGCCGCGGCTGGCCGAGGTAGTAGCGGTGCCCGGCCGGGATTCCGATCGCGCGGGCCTCGTCGACGGTGGCCGCGGAGTGCGTCATCTGTAGCGGGTCGAGCACGTGGCGGCGCAGGTACGCGCCGAAGGTGCCGCCTGTGACGTCCTCGACGAGCGCGCCGAGAATCATGTAGTTGGCGTCGCTGTACTCGTAGCGCTGCCCGACGGCGGCGGTGGATCGGAGGGTGGCCAGGTCACGCACGGACCGGGTCAGGCCACCAGGTTGGTTGTCGTACCTGTCGGTCAGGCCGGTGCTCGCGACTTCCGGTAGGCCGCTGGTGTGGGTCAGCAGTTGCCGGACGGTGACCGTTCGGGCGGTGTGCGCGTCAGCAAGTGTCAGCCAGGGCAGGTAGGTGGACGCCGCGGTGTCGAGGTCGACGCGGCCGGCCTCGACCAGTTGCGCCACCGCGAGCGCGGTGAACGACTTGCTCGTCGAACCGAGCAGGAACGGTGTCTGTGCCGTCATCGGACGGCCGTCACCGTCGACGCCCCAGGCGCCGCTTCGGAGCACCTTGTCGCCGCGTACCACCGCGTACGCCAACCCGG
The DNA here is from genome assembly GCF_043197345.1 of Micromonospora sp. NPDC049175. Classification (NCBI taxonomy): domain Bacteria; kingdom Bacillati; phylum Actinomycetota; class Actinomycetes; order Micromonosporales; family Micromonosporaceae; genus Micromonospora; species Micromonospora sp. NPDC049175. Next base: position 391,551 of record NZ_JBICSY010000004.1, read on the forward strand.
GTGCCTTGATCTGCTCCAGGTAGGCGTGCAGGTAGTTCTCGCCGGCGGCCAACTCGTCACCGGGCGCGGCGCGGTTGAGCACCGGGTCGGCGGCGGCCGGCGCGGCCGTTGTGGCCAGCACCGTCAGGCAGCCGGCCACCGTGACCAGACGTCCGGCCAGCCTTCGTAATCGGGTGTATTGGCTCATGTCACACGTCCCTTCCCCTTCAGCCGATCTGGCTCAGGAGCTTCTCCAGCGCGGCCAGCCGATGCCTGACCTCGCCGAGCTCTGCCCGCACGCGCGTGAGTTCGTCGGCCATGGCCTGGCCTCCGTCGGCGCTCCGCTCGGCCAGCAGCCGGTAACCCTCCTCCCGCGTTGCGGCGTAACGGGCGCGATAGAGGCCGAGCCCGACGAGACCGGCGACGACGATCACCGTCGCCACGATCACCGCCGAGGCGATGGTGGAGGTCTGCGCGATGTCCATCGCCATCTGCTGGGTCATCCTCACTTCTCCTGTTCTCTGGCCGGCTCCGCGCCGGTCAGGGTCTGCGCGGCCAGCGCGACCGCCGCCAGGTCCAGGGACACCGTGAACGGGGTGGCCTGGAAATACTTCACCGAGCTGCCGTCCGGTGCGGTGACCAGTTCACCGGTCACCAGATCGGCTGCCTCCAACTTCTGCAGGTGCATGTAGAGCAGCGGTCGATTCATCTGCAGCCGCCGTGCGAGTTCGCTGACGTAGGTGCGACCGTGGCTGAGGGCGGCAAGGATCCGCAGTCGGTGCGGGCTGGCCAGCGCGGCCATCAGTGACACCAGCTCGTCACCGGTCCGCGGGGTGCCGCTCATCCAGGGATCCCTTCTCGGCACGGATGTCAGAATTCTCTGACATCGGGGTGTCAGGAAAGTCTGACACCGGCGCTGGGTGGTGTCAACGTGGCCCCGTCACGCGGTTCACTCACCACCGTGTGCGGGGAACTGGACGCGTCGGATCGTGACGGAGCTGTGCTGGCCGCCCGGTAGGTTGCCCACATGTCATCGACCCCGACGCCACTGCTCCCCGAAACCCGACGCGCGCTGCTCCACCGGCTGGCCACCGGCCAGGTGGCGGGTCGGGCGCCTTCGGTCGTCGCTGCCGTGGTGCGTGACGGCCGTCCGGAGTGGATGGACGGGCGCGGAACCGTGGACGGCAGGGTGCCGGATGGCAATCTCCAGTACCGGATCGGCTCGATCACCAAGACCCTCCTGGCGGTGCTTGTGCTGCGCCTGCGCGACGAGGGGCGACTCGCGCTCACCGACCCGCTGGCCGAGCACCTGCCGGGCACGGCGGCGGGCCAGGCCACGATCGGTGCACTGCTGGGGCACACCGCCGGGCTGATCGCCGACGCGACCGGCCCGTGGTGGGAACGAACCCCCGGCGCGCTGCGACAGACCCTGGCCGACGTGCTGGGCAGCGAACCGCAGGTGCATCCGGCCGGGCAGCGCCACCACTACTCCAGCGTTGGTTATGCCCTACTCGGCGCGCTGGTGCAGCGGGTTCGGGGCCAGGCGTGGGGCGAGGTGCTGCGGCGCGAGGTGCTGGAGCCGCTCGCGATGACCCGCACCACCCTGCTGCCGGTCGCGCCGCATGCCACGGGCTGGGCGGTACATCCCTGGGCCGACGTGCTCCTCGCGGAGCCCGCCGTGGACACCGGTCTGATGGCGCCTGCCGGGCAGCTGTGGTCGACCGCGACGGACCTGGCCAGGTTCGCCGCGTTCCTTCTCGACGGCGACGACCGGGTGTTGCATCCGGACACCGTCGCGCAGATGCGCACCCCGGCGAGCCCACCGGAGGCGACGGACTGGGACAGCGGCTACGGGCTCGGCATGCAGATGCTGCGCCGCGACGGCCGATTGTTGGCCGGGCACACCGGCTCGATGCCGGGCTTTGTCGCGGCCGTGTGGGTCAGCCCCGACGACGCGTTGGGCGCGGTCGTCATGGGTAACGTGACCGCCGGCCTGTCCGCCGGTGCTCTCGCCGCCGATCTGCTGCGGACGGTCGCCGAGCGGGAGCCGCGGATCCCCGCGCCGTGGCGACCACTGCCCTCGCTCGACCCACAGCTACTGGATCTTGCTGGCCCGTGGTACTGGGGGCCGGCCCCTTATGTGCTGCGCCCGCAGGCGGATGACGTCGTGGAGTTGGCCTCGCTGTCCGGCGGGCGCGGCACCCGGCTGCGCCCCACCGGCGACGGCGACTGGGAGGGGATCAACGGCTACTTCGCCGGCGAACGACTGCGCGTGCACCGCGACGCGGCGGGCGCCGTCAGCCACCTCGATCTCGGCACCTTCGTCTTCACCCGGCAGCCCTACGACCCCGCGGCGCCGGTCCCCGGCGGTGTCGACCCGGCCGGTTGGCGGGCCGGCTGACAAGCGCCGGCGCCGGTCCTCCCCGATCCTACGGTCGGCCAGGGATGTCTGGTGCGGGCAGCGGGTCGGTGCTACGGACGATGTCGCGGTAGACGGCGAAGGCTGGCTTGGGTCGATAGGTGTCGGTGACGAGGCCGAGAGTCCCGGTGGGTTCGGTGGAACCGCTGTCGGCGTCCCGGAGGCTGAACAGTTCGTAGTGGGTGATGTGCAGCGCCAACTGTTCGGTGCGGATGACGCCGAGCATGTCCGCAAGCGAGTCGCACTGTGCCTGCTCGGTGCGTGGTGACCCGCTCGGGGTTCCGTTCTCCACGATGTGGACGGGAGTGTCGGGCGGGATGTGCGCGCGGGGCAGCGACACGCCCCGCAGGTGGTGCAGGGCGTGGGTGGTGAGGGACGCGGTGTCTCCCGGGTTGCCCCGCGGGGCGACGGGTGCGAAGGCGTCGGGGTACAGGCCCAGGCCGACGTAGTCGACGTGGGCCGCGAAGTCCTGGTACGGGATCGAGGACAGGTGCGACCAGAATTGGTCGTCGCCGCCCAGCCATTCCGGTGGTTCGGCGACGGAGAAACCGACCCGCACGTGCTGGAGACCTCGCCGGTCCAGTGCGGCGCGCGCGTGCGGGATGCCGAGGACCAGGGCTTCGCGTACGCCGGGGGAGCTTCCGTCGATGAGCGGGATGGGGAAGTTCGGCTCAAGCGTCACCTGGAGGTAGCGCGTCAGGTGACCGTAGCGGTCGATGACGGTGTCGAGGAAGACCAGCCATCCGGCGAGGTCAGCGGTCCGGGGGAGGTAGCTGACCACGAGGTCCAGCTCGCGGTTTCCCTCGACGTACCACTCGTCGGGCATCGTGAGGTGCGCGAGTTCGTGGTCGGCGCCGAGCGAGGTGACGACGTCCGGCGGTGTGGTGTCGCCGAAGAAGTGCACATACTCGCGGACGACGAAGGCGCGACCGCCCGAGAGGTCGTCGACGAGGTGGCGGATCGCGGCGACATCGGGTGGGTGGGAGCAGACCGTGCCGGCCCGGCCGCCCGGATAGATACCGAACTTCATGCTTCTGCGCTCCCACGTGTGTCGGGTTGCTGGGTCGGCCAGCCGATCTCGTGCGACCGGATCCGCCGCACCAAAGTCCTGATCCAGGTGGCTTCGGTGGCGACGATGGTGCGCCAGTAGGCGACTTCGAGCATGTGTACTTCGAGCACGTCACCGTCGGGCGGCCCGGAAAGGGCGGCCAGTTCCTGGTCGAGCCGGTCGGCGCGATCGTCCAGGATGCCCGCCGCCTGGTCCTCGGGGAGAACACCGACGTAGGCGACCGCCATGACGAAGTCCACGGACGCGGCCGGGGACTCGCGCACCCCGGCCTCGATCTTGTGGCGGAAGTCGGCGAGTCCCGCGGCGGTCAGCTCGTAGGCCGTACGGGGTGGCCGGTTGCCTATCCGCTCGGGCTGGCGGGAGGAGACCGTGCCTGCCTTCTCGAGCGCCTTCAGCAGAGACGTGACAGTGCTGCGGGTGACCGGGAGGTGTCCGTATCGCTCGCGTAGTCGTGTCGTGATGTCGTAGCCGTGCGCCGGCTGCTCGACGAGGAGTCCGAGGATCGGCAACACCAGGCTGTTGCGGGACGCGTCCAGAGGCACCCGGCCAACCTATAGGCGTATACGTCTAATCGCAACGCCAGCGGGTAACCGTCGCTCGGTCGGGGCTCGGCGTTGCGATACTCTCCAGGCGCCCACACCGGGGTCGAGCAATCCGCGTCCGCCGGCCTTCGATGGCCGACAGGGCGCCCCAGTTCCAGGGAGATACCGATGCCGGAGCCTGAGCTGCCCGCGCACGACGACCACCAGGCGGATGCCGAGACCACGGCCGAAACCACTGCCGAGGCCGAGGCCGACCAGCCTGCCGCTCCCGCGAATCGGGCTGCCCGACGCGCGAAGGGCAAGGTCGCCTCACCCCAACCGCATGGGAAGGGTCAGCACTTCGGCGGTCGGGGCTCGGTCCAGAGCCCGCGGCAGTGGGGTAACCGGCGAAGCGGCTGACCCGTCGGCGGAGCCCGTCGTCAGCAGACGGCTCCCCGGGCGGGCGCGGTGGCAGCGCCGGAGTGCTGGGGGCATCTGTACCTAATGTAGGACTTCTTCGCATAAGACCGGTTAATGCGAGTCTTGCTCCACTACGTTCATGTCGAGTAGCGGCAACCGATTTGTCGCTGTCTGCACGGATTGTTACGTGCGGAGACATGGTGTAGGGAGAAGGGCTAGGTAGCTCGATGTCCAACCATCGACACCCGAACGTCAGCCAGGTAGCGGCAGATCAATCGCCTCCCCCGAGGAGGCGGCGGGCACGTTGGCTCGTCGCCGGAGTGGCCGGGGTGGCGGGGCTGGCCGCCGTCGGCGCGCCGGCAGGGGTGACCGGAGCGGTCGCAGCGAACGGCGGCAGACTTGTGAACGCCGGGGAGCAGGTCCTCGCCGGGAGCGCCAGCCGGGTGACCGGCGACGACAACAGAGGCCAGGACCGGGGCGGCACGGACCACAAGGACGACGAGCGCCGGGGCGAGGACTTCACGGACGTACCGTGTGGCGCCAACGAGCTGATCGCGGCGCTGGTCCGCGCGAACGCCGGCCACGGGGCGACACTCAAACTCGCCGGGAAGTGCACGTACACGCTCAACGCGTCCGCACCCCAACCACCCGTGCCGCACGGTCCCATCGGCCTGCCGATCATCACGCAGCGGGTCACGATCGACGGGAACGGCGCCACAATCGTCCGCGCGGCCAACGCCGCGCCGTTCCGGATTCTCGAGGTGGGAGCCGGCGGCGACCTGAACCTCCGCGACGTGACCATCAAGGGCGGTCAGGACACGAGTGGGATCGGCGGCGGCGGAGGTGGCATCCGGATCGACGTCGGCGGCAGGGCCACCATCGAGAACACCGACGTGGTCTTCAACCGGACCAACGGCTCGGGCGGCGGAATCTCCAACCACGGTGACACCAGGATCCTCGGCCGGAGCGATCACGGCGCGGGCAAGGACCGGGACGGCAAGGACCGGGACGGCAAGGACCGGGACAAGCACGGGGACGACGAGAGCAAGATCAGTGACAACGCCGCCCTGTACGACGGCGGCGGCGTCTACAACAACGGCAACCTCACCGTGCAGAACACCAGACTCAGCGACAACAACACGATCGGGGTTGTCACCGTCCTGCCGATCGGTGGCACGGGTGGCGGGCTGTCCAACTCCAGCGTCGCCGTGCTCGACAACGTGCGCGTGCACCACAACACCTCCGGTTTCCGGGGCGGTGGCATCCGCAGTGGAATCAACGCCACCACCACGGCCAGGAACATCGAGGTCAGCGAGAACGCGACAGGCAGCGAGGGTGGCGGAATCTTCAGCGACGGCGTCTTCCACCTGGAGCACAGCAAGATCAGCCGGAACAGCGCCGGCCAACGCGGCGGCGGGATCTTCAACCAGATCGGCCGGTTCGTGGCCGAGGACACCCAGATCAGCGAGAACGCCGCGAGCACGTTCAGCACCATCGAGCACGGTGGCGGCGTCTACGTCGGCAGCGGCATCGTCGTGCTGCGGCACACCCACATCAACCGGAACAAGGCCGTCGGCACGAACTCGCGAGGCGGCGGGATCTACAACGGTGGCACCGTCAACCTCCACGAGTCCACGGTGACGGAGAACGTCTCGGCCCTGGCGCCGGGCGGGATCTTCAACGAGGGCGGTCAGGTCACCGTGGATGAGAAGTCGGTCATCAGCGAGAACCGGCCCACCAACTGCACCCCCAGCGCGCCGCCCGTCCCCGACTGCTTCGGCTGACCATCTGGTCGCCCGGCTCGTCGAGGGCAACAGGCACCGACAGCGGTACGCCGCATCCGGTCCCGCCCGGGTTCGATCACAGGATCGGGCTCGTGCGGGACCGGATGCGTGTTCCGTTCCAGCGGTGAACGGCCGGGTCCGACAGCACGCGACGACGTGAGGTTCGGCCGGAGTCGCCGATCAAACGGACGGTAGCGCCTCGATCGCTGATCGTGCCACCATCGGGGGTAGGGGTGGACCGCTGGGCGCTCGGAGGTTCCATTGGCAGACACGCGGCGGATCAACCAGTTGCAGAACGACGACCGTTCCCTGGTGCTCTTCCGGGCCATCGCGGTGGCGCACCGCTACACGCAACGCGCCCAGGCGGTCAGTCTCTCGATGTCACTGGTGGTGGCGAGCCTCGGCGTCGTGGCCAAGGTGGCGCAACCCCCGCTGCAACCCGCTGTCTCGGTCATCGGTGCGCTCTGGGCCGGCGTCTACGCGATCGTCCTGGCTCCCCTGATCGGTCGTCACCTGCGCATCAGCGCGACCTTGCAGGAGATGCTGGACACCGACCTGTTCGGCCTGCCGTGGAACGCGGTCCTGGTCGGTGAGCGACTGTCCGAGGACGAGCTGAGCCGCCTCAGCCGGCGCTTCCGCGGCGACGACGCGCGCTTGCGGGACTACTACCTGGTCGCGACCGTCGCCGCTCCGTACGACGTGCTCTTCTGTCTGGAGCAGAACCTGGCGTGGGGCTCGCGGGTCCGGCGACGCTTCGCCGCCGTGCTGCTCGGTGTCATCGCGGTCTGGTGTGTGGTGGGTGTGGCCGTGGGCCTGGTGACCGAGAGTACGGTCGGCAGCCTGGTCGGCGTGTGGTTCGTGCCGTCACTGGGTCTGCTGCTGTCCTGTTCGGACATGGCCCGCGCCCAGATCCTGACCACCCGGGACCGCACCCGGGTGCTTGGCCTGGTGCGCGCGGTCACCGAGGAGCCGTCGCACGTGATCGCGGACGACCAGGCGTTCGCCGTGTTCGCCAGGCAGGTGCAGGATGTGCTGTTCGTCGCCCGCCGGCAGCAGCCGCGGATGCCGCAGTGGTTCTTCCGCCTCTTCCACGACGATGATCTGACCGACTTCCGGTACAAGATGCAGGTGCTCGAACAGCGGGTGGGTGTCAATTCCTAGTGCGAGCGCGCGTGCGTCTCCCGATCGGGCGCGGGCCGACGGGGTGGGGTCGGCTCGCGCCCGCGACGACCGTCAGTACGGGTATCCGGGGACGTTGAGTCGCACGCTGTACAGGCCGGAGTCGTTGCGCTGGCCGGAGGTGATGTAGAGCGTCTGCCGGTCGGCGCCGCCGAAGGCCACGTTCGTGGTGCCGGAGTTGCCGGCCCGGATCGTGCCGAGCTGCGTGCCGGTGGGGGAGTAGACGTGGACCTGGCCGTCATATCCCGACGTCCAGTAGACGTTGCCGGCGCAGTCGATCGTCCCGCCGTCCGGACCGCCGACGTAGTTCACGAAGACACTGCGGGCGCTGGTGCTGCCGTCGGGCGCGACGGCGTACTTGTAGATCTTGTTCTCGGAGTAGGCGCCCACGTACAGCGTGGTCCCGTCGGGTGAGAGCGAGATGCCGTTGGGCTGGCGCAACCGGTCGTCGACGAGCGACACCTGACCGCCGGAGACACGGAAGACACTTGTGCGGCCGTTCATCTGGTCGGAGCGGTTGCCGCGCTGGAAGTTGGGGTCGGTGAAGTAGACGACGCCGTCGGACCGGACCGCGACGTCGTTCGGCGAGTTGAACGCCCGGCCCTGGTAGTTCGCCGCGACGGTGCTGCGGGACCTGTCGCTCAGCCGGTACGCGGACACGCTCCGCTGGTCGTGGGTGGCCGCGATGAGCTGCTGGGCGTCGGCGCTGAGGGCCAGGCCGTTGCTGCCGGCGTTGGGGATGAACGTGTCGAACGTCGACGGCGGCGTGAACCGGCGGATCGTCGACGGCTGGACGTTGTACGGCCCGGTGCCGGCGGCCATGTCGGACATCAGCAGGTAGCCGCCGTCGGCAACCCAGACCGGCCCTTCGAGGAACGAGAAACCACCCTGGATCCTCGTGGCCGACAGTGAGCTTGCCGGCAGCGGTGATCCGTATCCCACCCCCTCCGGGCAGACCCCGGGCGGTGCGCCGGGCGGACCGGCGAGCGCGGCGTGAGCGCTAACATGGGCGGTGTCCGCGGCTGTCGAGGGCGTGGCGGCGGCACCTGTGGCGAACGGCGCGGCGCCGACCGCGAGGCACAGTCCGGCGAGTGCGGCAATTGTGGGACGCCAGGTCATCGAATGCTCCAATCGGCGTCGGCCGTTGCGTGGACCGGCGGTAGGCGGTGTGCGAGGACGCGGGTGACCGGCACGTTGACGGTGCGGCCGTCGAAGTGTCACCAGGCAGCCTAAGTGACGAACCAGCGAGTCGCATCGGTTTCGTGCCGGTTAATTCGCCGTGAATCACTAAGACGCTGGTCAATGCGTAAGCGTCGGGCGAATATTTCCCGGTCGTACCACAGTGGATCCTCCCGGGGCCCGGATCGTTTCAACGCCCCGCCCCCGTGGGTACGCTCCCATCCGCTGATCCCTCGATCGACGGAGACCTATCGTGATCATGGCTTTGCTGCTCGACCTCGCCAACATCGTCGGCGGTTTCCTGCTCGCCGTCGCTGTGCTGCGGCTGCTGCCGCGCGTCGGCGACGACCTGGGCCGCCTCGCCGGTCGGGCCGCCCCGATCGCGTGGGTGGTCGGCATCGTGGCGCTCGTGACCGGCGGCTACTACCTCATCGTCCACCTGGTGTCCGGGCCCCGGGTGTTCCACTTCGAGGTGGTGGGCATCGGCGTCGGGCTCGCCCTGCTGTGGGAGCGGCTGACCGGACGACCGGCGCCACGCGGCGAGCAGGCGACCGGGGCCACCGGGGTCCGCCTCCTGCTCGCGATCTTCGGTCTCATCGCGATCGTCGTCGGCATCCAGGGGCTCTTCACCCCGGACGGCTGACCGGGCCGCCCGCACGACAGGCGGACCGCCGTCGGCCCGTCATCAGCCATCGGCTGCCTCCCCGGACCGTCGCACCGGCACAGGTGCCGCGTGATCCGGGCGGATTGGACGGCCTCGTCGAGGGCGGCCGGGTGACATCGACGGATTAGCTGGCGTCGCCGGTCGTGGCCTCTCCGGTGGCCGGCCGCTGGGAGGGCCGGCGGAACGGGTCCTCCCGGCCCGGCACCGCCTGCTGACCCCGGTCGGTCGACCGCGGCGCGGGCTGCGACGGCATCCGCGGCGACTCGCCGGTCTCGGCGACCACGCGTTCGGTCTCCTGCACCAGATAGTGCGGTCGGCGCTTCGTCTCGTAGTAGATCCGGCCGATGTACTCCCCGATCACACCCAGGATGGTCATCTGGATGCCGCCGAGCCCGATCACGCTGACGATGATCGTGGTGTAGCCGGGAACGTCGATGCCCTTCTCGACGGCGTCCGCCACCACCCAGGCCATGTAGACAAGCGCGATGAGGGTGAGGAACATGCCGCCGTAGATCGCCAGGCGCAGGGGCCGGTTGTTGAACGACAGCAGGCCGTCGAACGCGTAGTTGAACAGCTTGCCGAACGTCCACCTGCTCCGCCCCGTCTGCCGGGTCTCGTTGCGGTGGGCCACCACCACCGTGCGGAAGCCGATCCAGGAGAACAGCCCCTTGGAGAACCTGTTGTATTCCGGCATCGACAGGATCGCGTCCACCGCGAGCCGGGACAGCAGCCGGAAGTCGCCCGCCCCGTCCTGCAGGCGTACGTCGATCCACCAGTTGATCATCCGGTAGAAGGACCGCGAGGCGACCATGCGGACGAACCGGTCACCCCGCCGGTCTCGGCGGGCGATCACCTGGTCGAAGCCCTGCCGGTAGAGGGCCACCATCTCGGGCAACAACCGTGGCGGGTGTTGCAGGTCGGCGTCCATGATGACGACCGCGTCGCCGGTGGCCCGCTGCAGGCCGGCGAGCATCGCCGCCTCCTTGCCGAAGTTGCGGCTCAGCGACGTGTAGCAGACCGTGGGGTCGGCGGCGGCGAGGCGGCGCAGCGCCTCGAGGGTGCCGTCCTCGCTGCCATCGTCGACGTACACCACCTCGACATCGAGGTCGGTCAGGTCGGCGAGCGTGGCCGTGAGGGTCTCGTGCAGGCGCTCCACCGACGATTCCTCGTTGAAGCAGGGCACCACGATGGACAGTCGCACCCTGCTCACCCCGCCCGACCGGTGTTCGGGCATCCGCCGCCGGTGTCCGCGGCGCACTCCCGATCAGAGCCGGTAGAGCAGCGTGCCATCGAGATCCTCCCGAGTGATGCCCAACCCGTCGATGGGCCGGGTCGCGATGCCCTCCCACGGTGTCCCCGCCGTGCGGTCCGGCACGGCGACCACCGACCGCACGCCGATCCCACGCAGGTACGCCACGCTGCCCGCGTCGGGGAACGACGCCACCGCGATCCGGGTGTTCGCCTGGCTGACCGGCTCGAACCCGGCCAACCCGTTGGTGATCCGGGGGAAGCCATCGGTCGTCCACAACATGTACGCCAGGTCGCCCACGCTGCCTGCGGGCAGCACCAGGATCGGGTCCTTCGCGGCCCGCATCGCGGCCGGTGGCGGAGTCACCGTCGGGTGGGGTGTCCGGTTGACGCCCTCCAGGGTGACCAGGGCCAGCGGCACCAGCAGGACCAGCGGCATGAGCACCCGCGTCCAGCGGCGGGCCGAGAACTGACCCGGTGATGTCGAGGTCTCACCAGTCGATGTCGAGGTCTGGCCCGGTGATTCGGCCAGCGCCGTCACCGCTCCGGCGGCCAGCAGCGCCAGCAACAGGCTGGTCCAGTGCATCATCCGGCCCGGTGTGCGCAGGGCGTCCCAGCCCGGCAGGGAGGTGGACAGGGTCAGGTAACCCGGGTCTCCGTCACCACCGAGGGTCGAGCCCAGGCCCAACAGCACCGTGCCGAGCACACCGAGGCCCAGCGCGATCCGGTGTCGAGCCGGGTACGCCGAGATGAACAGGCCCGCCGCGGCCAGCGCGATGAGCGTTATCCCCGGCAGCAGCGCCATCTCCGGCGGCCAGGACAGCTGTTCGCGGGCGGCGGCGTGCCGCTCACCCCACAGCCACGAGTCGGCGGGTGCGGTCACGAACCCGATGAGCGGGGGAGAGAACATCTTCGTCCACTCCAACCCCCGTTCGGCCTGCGGGTTGAGGTCGACGACGCGCAGGTAGACCAGACCGAGCAGCACCGTCGCCGCGCCGAACACGCCGCCGCCGGCCAGATCCGCGAGCAACAACCGCCGACCGAACGGCGGGCGCTCCCGCTTACGCCACCAGGACCAGCCGTAGCAGCCGGCCGCCACCAGCACCGCGGCCAGCAGGAAATAGACAAGTGGCAGCCCGATGCCGAAGCCGAGCGTGATCTGCCAGGCGGCCACGAGCCACCCGGCCAACGCCCAGCCGGGTCGCCGACGCTCGGGCCGGTAGCCGTGGCGCAGCGACCAGCCATGCCCACGGGCCAGCATCGCCAGGCACAGCGCGATGCCCCCACTGGACAGGATGTTGAGGTGGCCGGCGTGCGCCAACCGCCAGGGGGCGAACGCCCACGCGATCCCGGCGACCGCCCCGCCCCACCGGTTGGCGCCGAGCTGCCGCGCCAGCACGTACGCCCCGAAGGCCGCGAGCGCGTGCAGCAGCACGTAGAGCACGTTGTACCGGATCACGGCCGCCTCGAAGCCGGAACCGATCATCCCGATCGGGGCGTACCCGAGCAGGGTGTCGCTGTAGGCGAACGTGTATTTCTCCGGGAAGAACGTGTTCGAGTTCCAGAGGTCGGCCGGACTGCTGAAGAGCGCGTGCCCCGCCCAGGCGACCTGCCACGCCTGCAACGTCGGGTCACCGAGGTCGTTGGGGATCGTGCTCGCCGGATGCCGCAGCGTCGGCCAGGTCAGCACCACCGACAGCAGCAGGCTGCCCAGTGCCGCCAACGTCCACTCGGGGCGGGCCCAGCGCCACCGATCCCACCGGCTCGGCGTCCGGTCGTCGGACGTCTGTTCGGGGCTCGTGTTCTCGGCGGTTGCTGCGGCGCCGGTGGACCGGGTATTCACGCGATAGATCCTGTCCGATGGTGGGAACCTTGTCCATGCTGTCCGACGCATGGGTCCGCGCCGTGTCGCGGGCGGGAGCCGTACGGCGTGGTGACGCGGTGGTCACTCATTGAACACGAGGACCCAGTCGGCCACGCAGGCCGGCTTGGTCTCGCCCTCGATCTCCACCCGCACCTGCACCACGACCCGGCACGCGGCGGCCATCCGGCGGGCCTCCAGGAGGGTCGCGACGCCGCGCACCCGAGCGCCGGCCGGGACCGGGGCGCGCATGCGCACCTTGTTCAGGCCGGCGTTGATGACCAGGCGGACGCCGTCGACCTCGACCAGCTCGGACAGGAAGGTGGCGCAGAGCGAGAGCGTGAGCATGCCGTGCGCGACCGTGGTCCCGAACGGACTTTCCGCCGCCGCCCGCTTCTCGTCGACGTGGATCCACTGGTGATCGCCTGTCGCGTCGGCGAACGCGTTGATCCGGGCCTGGTCGACGAGGTGCCATCCGGTGGTGCCGAGCTGCTGGCCGGTGTGCTCCAGCAGGGCGTCGATGGTGTCGTAGCGGCTCACCGCGCCCACCCTGCCGGCAACTACGGTCGGTGCGCAACCCTGCCGGTCCTGGTGACGAGGTCCGGGTGGCGGCCTCGCCGGTCTCCGCCTACTCCCGCCAGCCGGTCAGCTCCACCCCCTTGGCGAGCTCCACCCGGAAGCCGATCGCGATCTCACCGCTGTCGCCCGGCGCGAGCGACAGCCGCCAGGCCAGCTCTCCCAGCTCCGTACGCTCCGCCGGAGGCGGTGCCAGGTTCGTCTCCCGCACCACCACCGCCTCGTCGCGGGACACCGGCACCTGGTCGCGTACCTCGATCGTCGCCGTCCGCGGCGTGTGGTTGGCGACGGTGATCCGGTAGTCCATCTCCCGCCGCCGCGTCGACCCGAGCGCGGCCCTGGTCTCCGAGCGCCGGTGCAGCTTCCGCTCCACCCGCAGCCGGTCGTCGACGCCGAGCCCCAGCTCGATCTCCTCGCCCGGCGCCCACATCGGCAGCCCGATGGCCGCGACGAAGTCGGCGCCGTGGAACACCGCCGCCGGACCGGGCAGCATCGTGTGCTCCGACGTGTTGCGTACCGTGGCACGCAGGTGCGCCTCCGCGGCGCGGACCGGCACGGTCACGTGGTCCAGTCGGGCCGGCACCTCCAGCACGGCGATTGTGGCGCGGTGCGCGCTGCCGTCGGCCGGCACCGCCGCCGGCCGGGCCGGCCGATAGGTGGCGGCGCTGACGCCCTGCTCGACCTGGGCGACGCTCTCCTGCAACCGGGGCCGGGGCGCCGCCGCGGACCGGGCGAGCGCGCCGCCCGGTGCCGGTGGCGGCATCCCGACCGGCATGGCCGCCGCCGCGCCCGCGACCGGCATCGGTCGAAGCCGGTCGAGATACCAGGGCGACAATTCGGGTACGGCTGTCGTCGCGGCAGGCCGGGCGGTCGAGAGTTGGAGCTCGCACTCCGGCCAGTCCTCCCCGGTGTTCTGGCTGACCAACCCGAACCAGGTGACGGTGATCGTGTCCTCGACCAGCCGCAGGTCGTAGGAGGGCTGCCACACCGCGCCGTCGACCAGATAGGTCAACTCCAGTTCCACCTCCGCGTCGTCGGCCGCCACCGAGACCGTCACCTCGGCGGCCAACCGGTCCGGCGTCCGCTTGCCCCGCGCGGCGTTCAGGTCGCGCTCGACCGCGGCCACCTGCGCGGCCAACTCGGTGCGCCGCCGCGACAGCCCGCGCCGCCGGCCGCGTGACTCGGCGAGCTGACCGGCCACCGAGTCGCTGAAGGCCGCCACGTCGGTCGGCGCCGCGTCACCGGAGGCCAACGCGCGGGCGTACGTGCCACCGGCTCGCTCGGCCAACCGGGTGAGGAACTCCCCGCGCTGTTCCTCGATTTCGTCCGCGTCCGAGACCTCGGCCAGCTCGTCGACCAGCTCGCGGCGTCGCTGTTCGAGGTCGACGATCTGCGGGTCGGCGCTGCGGGCCTGCCGCCAGGTGGTCACGTCCACCCCGAGGACCGTGGCCGCGCCCCGACCACCGACCCGAATGGAGTCGCGCCGCAGGCCGAGTGGGAGTGGCGCGATGCGGACGCGGTGCTCGCCGGCGGTCAGCCGAGGGCTGCCCCGGCGGGTGACCCGGGCCCGGTCCGGGTAGACGGTGACACCGACGATGGGCGCGTCAATCTCTGTGCTCTCCACGGCGCGAGGGTAATCCAGGCGCGCGCACCACCACCCGGCCATCCATCCGTCGCCCCGACCGCCCGTACGCTCGGCCGGGCGGGCGCCTGATCCGCGAGACGAGGGGGAGGTGAACCGGTGGTGCGTGATGACGTGGCGGAATTGGCGGAGATCTGGGGGCCGCCAACCTGGTCGGCTCCGGTCCGCGCCGAGCGGCTGGCTCAGTTCGCGGGCGCGGTGCCGGATCTGCTGCTGGCGTGTTGGCGTAGGTACGGATTCGCCGGCTTCGGCGACGGGCTGTTCTGGTTGTGTGATCCCGAGGTGTGGCAGCCGGCGGTCGACGCGTGGACGAACGGCCTTGTCCTACCGAGCGAAGAACGATGGATCGCGGTGAGCCGCAGCGCGTTCGGCGATCTGCAGGTGTGGGGGCAGCGGACGGGTGCGCGGTTGTCGATAAGCGCGCAGCACGGGTGGGTGATCCATACGGATCGGTCGGCCGGCGAGATGTCGGACGATCGCCGCGACGACCGGCTCTACGCGCTGCTGATGTGCCAGGACCGCCGCAGTGTCGACCTGTGCGGCGCCGATGGAGAACCGTTGTTCGACCGGGTCCTCGCACTGCGTGGCCCGGTCGGCCCCGACACCGTCTACGGCTTCGTCCCGGCCCTGGGTCTCGGCGGGGCGCTGCGCCCCGACCGGGCGGAGATCTGCGCCGGACCCGTCCATCTGGAGCTGCTCGCCGAGCTCTCCGAGCGTCGCGTCATGGACAACGAAGATCTTCTGCACCTGTGGCTGGACCGATGACGGTGTGGCGGCGAGTGCGGGCCACCGACACGGGCCTCGACGGGCGTGCCGCGCGCCTGCTGACCAGTGAGCCGACCGACGACGCGGGATGGCCGGCCGACCTGCCGGCCGGTGCGACGGAGGTGGTCATCGTCGAGGACACCCCCGGCCCGACAGCCACTCTGCGGGTGCGGACCAGTGGGGACGACGCGCCGAGGAGTGCGCGGGTCAGGTTTGACCAGCTCGCCGTACCTGACTTGGACGGAGCAGGGTGCTGAGGTGCCTAACCCTGGCAGGATGTGGTTGCCGCCGGGAGAGGTCGCAATACTTCGAGTCATGAACGCGAGAGGACAGCTCGGCGATTTCCTCCAGGCCCGACGCTCCCAGCTGAGGCCGGAGGACGCCGGCGTGGTGACCTACGGCGACCGGCGGCGCGTCCGAGGGCTGCGCCGGGAGGAACTGGCCCTCCTGGCCGGAGTGAGCGCCTCGTACTATTCGCGCCTGGAGCAGGGTCAGGCCGTCAACGCCTCACCCGAGGTCCTGGAGGCGCTCGCTCGGGCCCTACAGCTCGACGAGGCGGAACGTCGCCACCTGACCGAGCTCGCGGCCGGGACCCGGCGTCGGCCCGCCGTCCGGCGTCCGCCGCCGGAGCGGGTGAGCCCGGCGGTACGCCAGCTCGTGGCGACGCTCGGTGACGTACCCGTGGTGGTGCTCGGTCGTCGTGCCGACGTGCTGGCCTGGAACGTCGGAGGCCACGCCCTGTTCGCCGGCCACCTGGACGCCACGCTCCCCGAGCGGCCGGACCAGGGCCCGAACATGGCGCGGCTGGTCTTCCTGGACGCGCACACACGTGACCTGTACGTGGACTGGCCCGCCAAGGCCCGCGCCGTGGTGGCGACGCTGCGGATGGTCTCCGGGCAGCACCCGAACGACCCGTCGCTGGCGGCGCTCGTGGGGGAGTTGACGGTGCGGAGTCCGGAGTTCGGCGCCATGTGGGCCGACCACCGGGTCAAGGCCGGCGGTGGCAGCGCGTACGAGATGCGCCATCCGCTCGTCGGCACGATGACCGTGACCCAGCAGGCCCTGCGGACCGAGGACGGTCAGACGGTCGTCGTCGCCACCACCGAACCCGGCTCGGCGTCGCACGCCGCGATGACGTTGCTCCTGCACGGTGCTGTCACCTCCCGCGCCGGCACTCGGCAGCAGCCGGCCATGCGCGAATAGCGCCCTTTCCCAACGACTCGAAGACGAGGTGCTCCGCAAGGAGCGCCGGACCCTTCGCGCCCTCATCAGCCGCAATAACACGGCTTTCCGGAAGGAACAGAAATGCGCAAGAGAATGATGACCCTCGCAGTGGCCCTCGCGGCGGCCGGCGTCAGCGTCGTGACGGTTGCGCCGTCGAGCGTCGCTCAGGCGGGTACCGCACGGGCAAGCGCCGTCGGACCGTCGACCGCGCCGCTGCCCTCGCGGATCGCGGTCCACTTCGATCTGGCGAACGGGCAGATGCCGGAGAACATCGCGATGGGCCCGGACGGCACGGCGTACGTCACCTTCGCGGCCGCCCGGCAGGTCGCCGCCGTCACCCCGTCCGGTGCGACGCGGATCCTGGCGACCCTGCCCGCGCCGGCCGACGGCGGCGTGAACACGCCGGTGCTCGGGTTCGCGCTGACCACCGGCATCGTCCGGATGGCCGACGGGACGCTCTACGTCCTCTACGCCAGCGGCGACGCCGCCACCACCGGCCTCTACCGGCTGCGTCCGGGCCGGGTTCCGCAGCGCGTCGCCGCCCTGCCGGCTGCCGGACTGCCCAACGGCCTGGCGTTCGACGCGGTGGCGAGAAGGTTCTACGTCACCGACTCGGTGCTGGGCACGATCTCGACAGTCCCCCTGCGGGGCGGCCACGCCGAGGTGTGGTCCTCGGCGTCGGAGCTCGCCTCGACGGGTTTCCTCGGCGCCAACGGCATCAAGGTACGCCCCGACGCGATCTGGGCGACGAACCTCGACCAGGGAACGTTGCTGCGCATCCCGCTGCGGCACAGCCGTCCCGGACCCGTCCGGGTGGTGGCGACCGGCCTCGTCGGCATCGACGACTTCGCCTTCGTGGGCGCCGGTGACCACCAGGTCGTCGCCGCGCTCAACGGGCCGAACACGCTCGTGAGCATCGACGCCGCGGGCCGTTCCCGAACGCTGATGAGCGGTGCCGACGGATTGCAGAATCCGACCTCGGTGGCCGTGTGGGGCCGCACCCTCTACGTGCTCAGTGCCGCGTACACCACGGGCGCCGACCCCAACCTGGCGCTGGCCACCCTGCCGCGCCGCTGACCCGTCACCTTTCAGGAGATCCCCTTGCTCTAGGTCACGCAGTGGGGTCGGTTTCCCCGGTACTGAACACGCGGGTTTCCCGCCGCCGTCGTACGACGGCGGCGGGCGCTCGTGCGTCGGGGCTTTCCCGTCATCGGGTCGGGTTGGTGGTCGCGGTGCGCCAGGCCAGCCAGCCGCGGCAGAGCACGTAGGCCGCGGCGACGACGGCGACCAGCCCGATGTCGATGAAGGCCGACAGGCGTGCCTCGGCAACGTCGCCGATCGCCAGGCCGAACACCACGAGGGCGGTCTTACCGGCGAGCAGGATCTCCCAGACGCCCGCCGACTGGCGCGGCCTGATCGCGAGCAGGGCGAAGAGCCCGGCGAAGATGGCGAAGCTGGAGACTCGCCAGCCTTCGATGAACAGGCGGTCGTCGGGCGCGTCGAGGGTCAGCAGGACGCCGTTGACGAACGCCCCGAGGGTGGCGAGGGCGGCGACGGCGGCGAGTCCACGACCGATGCGGTCGGCGGAGGGGGCGGTGGTGTCGGTGCGCAAGGCGGTCGCGGTGGTCATGAGAACCCCATCTCTGCGATACGAATAGAACTTACATCCGTTAACTTACGCGCTTAGCTAACGGCTGTAAAGTGATGGGCCGTGGCAAGTCGAGGGGGCTGCGGGTGCGACCGCGCTCCATCGCTGCTCGGCGGGCAGGTCGGCCACCCGGCGAACCGCCCGCGCCGTGCGACCCGTGCGTAGGCGGCGCCGGGCCTCGGCCATACCCTGGCACCCGGAAGAGGGAGGTGGCGCGCCGCACGCGTCAGGCGGCGCGGCCCGCTCCGTTGCGACTCAGGGCTGGGTAGTGCATGCGCGTCATTCCGGGCAGGACTCCGAAGTACATGGTCATCCGCGACGACCTGATCAAGCGGATCAGCAGGGGGGAGTTCGCCCCCGGTGACGCGCTGCCCGGCCAGCGACACCTGAGCGAGCAGTACGGCGTCAGCCTCATGACGCTGCGCCAGGCACTGGACGAGCTGTGCGACCGGGGAGTGGTGGATCAGCTTCCCGGTAAGGGCACCTACGTCCGGGCGATGCCGGTCCCGTACTCGATGGGCAACCTGCGCAGCCTCGCCGACGACCTGCGTGCGCACGGCATCGAGGTGCTGACCCGGGTGCTGGCCCGCGACGTCGTCGCGGTGCCCGACGAACTCGCCGCGCGGTTGGGGATCGCCGTGGGCGACAGGGTGCTCACGCTGGAGCGGGTCCGGGTCGTCCGGGGCGCTCCGCTGATCCATCAGGTGTCCTATGTTCCGCAGCCCTTCGGCGACCTGCTCCAGGGCGTCGACTTCGAGAAGAACGAGCTGTACGCCGTGCTCGCCGAGCGGGCCGGCGCGGCGGCCGTGCAGGCCGAGGAGACGATCTCGCCGGTGCTCATGCCCGAACGCATCGGTGATCTGCTCGGGCTGCCCGAAGGCGTGCCGGCGATGCGCAGCGAGCGGATCACCCGCGACGCCGACCGGCGCACGCTTGTCGTCGACGTCGCCATCCTCGCGGGAGACAGCGTCGTGATCAGGAACATTCGCGAGGTCGGCGGCAATCAGATCAGCTACGCGGTCGGTGATGGCGCCGGGCTGCCCGGAGCCACCGGCCCCGGACCGGGCTGACGGGTGGGGTGGCGGGAGCCGCCGCACGCTCGCCTCAACTGTTCTAGAACTATTTACCGACAGATCTAGAACACTGGTCGGTCGCCCTGCTATAAAGACCTCATCGTTCTAGAACTGTGAGGGGATGTGCCGTGGATCAGCTCCTACGCTCCGCCCGCCCAGCAGCCCAGGTCGACCCCCGTCGACCCTCGGGGCTCGGCAGGTTCGGTGACTACGGCGGACGCTTCGTGCCGGAGTCGCTCGTTCCGGCCTGTGTCGAGGTCGAGCGGGCCTTCACCGAGGCCTGGGCGGATCCGCTGTTCCGCGGCGAGTTGAACCACCTGCTCTCCGTCTACGTGGGCCGGCCGACGCCGCTGACACCCGCGCTGCGCCTCTCCGCGGAGCTGGGCGTCAACCTGATGCTCAAGCGGGAGGACCTCACCCACACCGGCTCCCACAAGATCAACAATGTGTTGGGGCAGGCGCTGCTGGCCCGGCGGATGGGCAAGCGGCGACTGATCGCCGAGACCGGCGCGGGCCAGCACGGCGTGGCAACCGCCACCGCCGGTGCCCTGTTCGGCATGCCCACGACCGTCCTGATGGGCGCGAAGGACATCGAACGGCAGCAGCTCAACGTCTTCCGGATGAAGATGCTGGGCGCCGAGGTGGTGCCCGTGACCTCCGGCAGCCGCACCCTCAAGGACTCCTGCAGCGAGGCCCTGCGCCACTGGGTCACCTCCGTCGACGACACCTACTACTGCTTCGGCTCGACGATGGGCCCACACCCGTACCCCTGGATGGTCCGCCAGTTCCAGCGGGTGATCGGTGACGAGGCCCGCGCGCAGTGCGCGGCCGACCTCGTCACCAGCACCCCCGACTACGTCGTGGCCTGCGTCGGCGGCGGGTCCAACGCGGCCGGCACGTTCGCCGGCTTCATCGACACGCCGGCCCGGCTGGTCGGTGTCGAGGCGGCCGGTGGCGCCGCGGTCAGCGCCGGCACCCCCGGCGTGTTGCACGGCTTCCGCTCCCTGGTGCTCCAGGACGAGCACGGGCAGATCAGTGAGGCCCACTCGATCGCCGCCGGTCTGGACTACCCGGGCGTGGGGCCGGAGCACGCGTACCTGGCCGAGTCGGGTCGCGCCACCTACGTGACGGTGGACGACGCCGAGGTGCTCGCCGCCACCCACCGGCTGGCCCGTGCGGAGGGCATCCTCTGTGCGCTGGAATCCGCCCACGCGGTCGCCTGGGTGATCCGTGCCGCCGGTGACGGCACGATCCCCCCGGGTGCGACGGTGCTGCTCACCCTCTCCGGGCGGGGCGACAAGGACATGGCGACCCTGATGGAGCTGTCGTGAACGCACTGGAGATCCGGGCCCGCGCCGCCAAGGCCGCCGGCCGCAAGCTGCTCGTGCCGTACCTGACGGGCGGTGTCACCGACAACTGGACCGACCTGTTGCGGGCCGCCGTGGACGCGGGCGCCGACGCCATCGAGGTTGGCCTCCCGTTCTCCGACCCCATCCTGGACGGACCCGTCGTGCAGGAGTCGTCGCACCGGGCCCTGCTCCGGGGCGTCACCACCCGGCAGATCCTCGACGAGGTCACCCGACTCGCACTGCCCGTGCCGTTGATCGCGTTCACGTACGCCAACCTGGTCCTGCACGGCGGGGCCGACCGGTTCTGCGCGGCGCTCGCCGACGCCGGGGTGGACGGTCTGATCGTGCCGGACCTGCCGGTCGACGAGATCGAGCCGGTCTCCACGGCGGCGGCGGGCAGCATGCTCGACCTCGCGCTGCTCGCCTCCCCGGCGACCGTGCCGCAGCGCCTTGACGAGATCGCCACGCGCAGCCGGGGCTTCGTCTACGCGGTAAGCGTCATGGCGACCACCGGCGAGCAGTCCACGTTGGGCCAGGCCGGCGAGCGGTTGGTGACATCGCTGCGACAGGTCACGGATCTGCCCGTGGTCCTCGGCTTCGGGATCTCCGGTCCGCAGCAGGCCGCCGAGGCCGTCGCTTACGCCGACGGGGTCGCGGTGGGCTCGGCGCTCATGCGTCGCGTGCTCGACGGGGCCTCGGCGGCGGAACTTGGTGATTTCCTGGCGCAGCTTCGGACGGCGCTGGACGCGACCGCCAACGGCTGACCACTGCGGCGGAGCGACTCACCGGGTCCGACGGCAGCGGTGCCGTCGGACCCGGCCGCTCAGCGGTCGTGACAGCCGACCTCGTCGCCGATCTCCGCCGGGATGCCGAACGGGCTGCACTCGAGAGCGCTGCCCTCGCCCAGCTTCCGCCAGGTGCCGTCGGAATACTCGAACACCATCACGCCGTCGCCCTGCATCCCGGGGTCGACGGCGCGAATACCCGCGGTGGCCCACCGGCGGGCGCACTTGATGTGGTCGGGGTTGATCCGGTGGGTGCTGCTGTTCAGTCCGGACGCCCGCTGCAGGGTCGCGGCGCCGACGGGACAGGCGGCCTCGGCGGTGGTGGTCGGCGTCGCGGCCACCGCGCTGCGGGTCGGCGACGCGACGGTGGTCGGCGCCGCAGGGGAGGCGGAGGTGGCGCTGGGTACGGGTGACGTCGTGCTGTCGCCGGCTACCGGAGTGGCCGGGGCTGTGGTGCAGGCCGCCAGGCCTGCCAGCAGGGTGACGGGTACGAGGGCGCGGAGCGCGGTGCGGGTCATCGTTCCTCCAGATCAGCAGGGATGGCGGTTTCGCGCTACACGCGGTGGAGTCGACTGTGGTTGCAGTCGATCTGACCTGCTGCGCGTTGCTTGCTCGTGACGATCCGCATACCGCTGGTCCCCTTACTCTTAAGCTTCTTTGAAGTCCCGTGGCTCAGCGTGGTGGCCGGCCGGCCGGCTTACTACCCTCGTCCCGTCTGGATCATCCCTGCTCCGCGAGCGGGGCTGAACGTCCTTCGAGGAAAGTTGCCACCCGCATGAGGCTGTCTCGCCGTACCCTGCTCGGCACCGCGATGGCCAGCACCGCGGCCACCGTCGCCGGGGTCTCCTTCGACGGCTCCGCCGCTGTCGCGGCGAGCCCGCCCGGCGACGTCGTCGGAAAGGTCACCGTCGGGTACCAGGGATGGTTCACCGGGGCCGGCGACGGGAGTCCGTTGACCGGGTGGTGGCACTACGGCCAGGACTGGCAGAAGACTCCCTCGCCGGTCAACGAGGCCCTCAAGTCGTGGCCGGACGTGCGCGACTACGACCGGGTGTACAAGACCGGATATCAGAACCTGGGCAACGGGCAGCCCGCCTCGCTCTTCTCGTCCTACGACCAGCAGACCGTGGACACCCACTTTCGCTGGATGCAGGAGAACGGGCTGGACACCGCCGCGCTGCAGCGCTTCAACCCGGTCGGCGGCGAGGGTCCGATCCGCGACGCCGTGACGGTCAAGGTGCGCAACGCGGCCGAGCAGTTCGGCCGCAAGTTCTACATCATGTACGACGTCAGCGGCTGGACCGACATGCAGCAGCAGATCAAGGACGACTGGGTGGGCAAGATGAGGGCCTACACGGCCTCCCCGGCGTACGCGAAGCAGAACGGCAAGCCGGTGGTCGGCATCTGGGGGTTCGGCTTCAACGACGCCAACCACCCGTGGAGCGCCGCGGTCTGCCTCGACGTCATCAACTGGTTCAAGGCGCAGGGCGTGTACGTCATGGGCGGCACGCCGACGCACTGGCGCAACGGCGACAGCGACTCGCGGCCCGGCTTCTCCGACGTCTACCACGCGTACCACATGATCTCGCCGTGGATGGTGGGCCGGATCGGCGACGTGGCCGGGTCGGACTGGTTCTACACCAACGTCACCCTCGCCGACGTACGGGACTGCGTGGCGCACGGCATCGACTACCAGCCGTGCGTGCTGCCCGGCGATCTGCAGGAGCGGCAGCGCGCACACGGCGACTTCATGTGGCGGCAGTTCTACAACGTGATCCGGGCGGGCGCGCCGGCGATCTACGTCTCGATGTTCGACGAGTACAACGAGGGCAACCAGATCGCCAAGACGGCCGAGAGCGCGGCGTTCGTTCCGGCCGGTTCGACGTTCCTGCCGTTGGACGAGGACGGCACGGCGTGCTCGGCGGACTACTACCTGCGGCTCACCGGTGACGGTGGCCGGATGCTCAAGGGCGCGATCACGTTGACCGCCACCCGGCCGACGGCACCGGTGATCGGCGCCGTCCCGACCCCGCCCACCGCCGTCGGCGTCAGGTCCCGCGCCAACGGCCGCTTCGTGGGTGGTTCGCCGTTGGTCGCCTCGCTGCCGTCGGCGTCGGAGACGTTCACCGTGGTCGACGCCGGTGGCGGTCTCGTGGCCCTGCGGTCCACCAGGACCGGGAAGTACGTCTGTGCGCAGCAGGCCGGCGCGGCGGCGCTGGTGGCCGACCGGGACGTGATCGGCGGCTGGGAGACGTTCACGCGGGTGGCGAATCCGGACGGCAGTGTCAGTTTCCGCAGCAGTGCGAACGGCAGGTACGTCTGCGCGGAGAACGCCGGCGCGGACCCGCTGATCGCGAACCGCACGGCGGTCGGCCCCTGGGAGTCCTTCGACCTGGTCTGATCGACACCCGGCGCGGGGCATCCGAGGCCGGAGACCCCGCGCCGATTTCGCCTGCTCGCCGCCGTACATCTGATGTATGTGTCGCCGGAGCGGCGTCCGCCGGCATCTTGCCGGCGCTCGGCGTCGCCGGGTCCGCTGCCATCGTGACGATCATCGATGATGGCAGGGCCCGGTGGTGCGGATTGTACCCGTCGATCGATCGTTGCCTATTGTGTGGCGCCGGAGTAACCTTCGCGAAACACATCAGATGTCTGGCTGACTCGGGCCCGGCGCTGGCCTGCTCCACAAGGGCCTGGTCGATCCGGGAAGCGGACCCATCTCGGTTACCACAGTTGTCACGCATCGGGGTGGCCGGATCGGTCACCGTTTGGAGGATCGATGTCAGACCTGACCCGACGCCAAGCCCTGAAGATCGGTGCGGCCGGCGCGGGCGGTGCCCTCCTGCCGCTGCCCTGGACGGCCGTCGCCAACGCGGACTCGGTGGCGCCGCCGCAGGTGCTGGCCGCCGGTGACCTCGCGCTCTGGTACGACGAAGGGGCCGGCACCGACTGGCTGCGGGCGTTGCCGATCGGCAACGGCCGGCTCGGCGCCATGGTCTTCGGCAACGTCGACACGGAACGCCTCCAGCTCAACGAGGACACCGTCTGGGCCGGTGGGCCCCACGACCCCAGCAACCCCCGAGGCGCGGGAGCGCTGGCCGAGATCCGGCGGCTGGTCAACGCGAACCAGTGGACCCAGGCCCAGGATCTGATCAACCAGACCATGATGGGGAACCCCGGCGGCCAGCTGGCCTACCAGACCGTCGGCAACCTCCGGCTCGCCTTCGGCTCCGCCAGCGGAGCGTCCCAGCACACCCGGACGCTCGACCTCACCACCGCCACCGCCACCACGACGTACGTGCTGAACGGCGTTCGACACCAGCGGGAGGTGTTCGCCAGCGCGCCGGACCAGGTCATCGCGATCCGGCTGACCGCCGACCGGACCGGCTCGATCAGCTTCACCGCCACCTTCGACAGCCCGCAGCGCACCACGGTGTCCAGCCCGGACGGCACCACCATCGGCCTCGACGGCGTCTCCGGAAACATGGAGGGCGTCACCGGCGCGGTCCGCTTCCTCGCCCTGGCCAACGCCACCGTCAGCGGCGGCAGCGTGTCCAGCTCCGGCGGCACCCTGCGGGTGACGAACGCCAACAGCGTGACCCTGCTGGTCTCCATCGGCTCCAGCTACGTCAACTACCGCAACGTCGGCGGCGACTACCAGGGCATCGCCCGGCAGCGCCTCACCGCCGCGCGGGCCAGCAGCTACGACCAGCTGCGCAGCCGGCACGTGGCCGACTACCAGGCGCTGTTCGGCCGGGTCACCCTGGACCTGGGCCGCACCTCCGCGGCCGACCAGACGACAGACGTCCGGATCGCCCAGCACAACAGCGTCAACGACCCGCAGTTCTCGGCGCTGCTGTTCCAGTTCGGGCGGTACCTGCTGATCTCGTCCTCGCGGCCCGGCACGCAGCCGGCAAACCTCCAGGGCATCTGGAACGACTCGCTGGCCCCGTCCTGGGACTCGAAGTACACGATCAATGCCAACCTGCCGATGAACTACTGGCCGGCCAACACCACAAACCTCGCCGAGTGCCACAACCCGGTCTTCGACCTGGTCCGTGACCTCGCCGTCACCGGAGCGCGCACCGCCCAGGTGCAGTACGGCGCCGCCAGTGGCTGGGTCACCCACCACAACACCGACGCGTGGCGGGCCACCGCGGTGGTGGACGGCGCGTTCTGGGGCATGTGGCAGACCGGTGGCGCCTGGCTGTCCACGCTGATCTGGGACCACTACCTGTTCAACGGTGACATCGAGTTCCTGCGGACGAACTACCCGGCCATGAAGGGCGCCGCGCAGTTCTTCCTCAACACCCTGGTGACCGAACCGACCCTCGGCTACCTGGTGACCAACCCGTCGAACTCGCCGGAGCTCAGCCACCACGCGAACGCCAGCGTGTGCGCCGGCCCCACGATGGACAACCAGATCCTGCGGGACCTGTTCGACGCCTGCGCCCGCGCGAGCGAGATCCTCGACGTGGACAGCACCTTCCGGGCCCAGGTACGCGCCACCCGGGACCGCCTCCCACCGATGAAGGTCGGCTCGCGCGGCAACATCATGGAGTGGCTCTACGACTGGGTGGAGACCGAGCCCAACCACCGGCACATCTCGCACCTGTACGGTCTGGCCCCCAGCAACCAGATCACCAAGCGCGGCACCCCGCAGTTGTTCGAGGCGGCCCGGCGGACCCTGGCGCTGCGCGGCGACGACGGCACGGGCTGGTCGCTGGCCTGGAAAATCAACTTCTGGGCTCGGATGGAGGAGGGTAAGCGGGCCCACGACCTGATCCGTTACCTCGCCACCACCGCACGGCTCGCGCCCAACATGTTCGACCTGCACCCGCCGTTCCAGATCGACGGCAACTTCGGCGCCACCGCCGGCATCGCCGAGATGCTGTTGCAGAGCCACACGGGCGAGCTGCACGTCCTGCCCGCGCTGCCGCCGGCC
Source organism: Micromonospora sp. NPDC049175 (assembly GCF_043197345.1). Classification (NCBI taxonomy): domain Bacteria; kingdom Bacillati; phylum Actinomycetota; class Actinomycetes; order Micromonosporales; family Micromonosporaceae; genus Micromonospora; species Micromonospora sp. NPDC049175. The sequence continues at coordinate 417,881 of NZ_JBICSY010000004.1, forward strand.
TGGCCGAGTGGACGGGTGGCCGGCCTGCGGGGTCGGGGCGGGCACACGGTCGACGTCACCTGGAGCAGCGGTCAGGCCACCGAGATCCTCGTCCGACCGGACCGCGCCGGCACGGTCCGCCTGCGCGCCCGGATCCTCACCGGCACCGTCACCGTGGTCGACACCGCCGACGGTACGGCGGCCCGGGTCACCCGGATCGAGTCCGACCTGATCGAGGTCACCGTGCAGGCCGGGCGCACCTACCGGGTCACCAGCACGGGCGTCGCCCTACCGACGCTGGAGCAGAGCTTCAGCAACGTCGGCATCAGCAGCGACAGCAACACAAACGTCGCGAACATCGACGGTGGCGGGGCGTCGTTCTCGGCGCAGGCCCTGGCCGCCGCCGGTGCCAGCCCGGGCGGCACGGTGAGCCGCAACGGCGTCAACTTCCGGTGGCCCAGCGTCAGCTCGGGCGCCGCCGACAACGCCATCGCCTCGGGCCAGACGATAAGCGTGACCGGCACGGGCCGGACCCTCGGCTTCCTCCTGACCGGCACCTACGGCGCCCCGTCGGGCACCGGCACGGTGGTCTACGCCGACGGCACCCGCCAGACGTTCACGCTGAGCACGCCGGACTGGTACGGCGGGCCGAGCTCCGCGGGGACCGCGGCCATCGTGTCGGCGTACCAGAACCGGCCCAACAACCAGCGGCAGAACACCGCCGCCTGCGTCTACTACGTGGGTGTCGCGTTGCAGAGCAAGGCGGTCGCCTCGGTCGTGCTGCCCAACATCAGCGCCCGGCCGGCGACGAACGTGTCGACGATGCACATCTTCGCCATCGCCATCGGGGGCTGACGGCGACAGATCCCGCTCGGGGGAGCGAGACCGGGCCCGTCCCCACTGGGGACGGGCCCGGTCGCGGCTTTCGGTGCCGCGATGGCTCCCGCACGTCGCGCCGCGCGCCGTCCGGGTCCGGCGTGTCACCGGCCCGGCCGACGGTCGGGCTAGCGGACGCGCTCGCCTCGGCTCTCGACCCGGAAGTAGTCGAAGGCGACGTCGAGGTCGGTGGAGGTGCCGGCCCGGTTGAAGGCCACCAGCCCGGCCTTCGTCGTCTCGACGTTCAACGTCGTGGAGCCGATGTAGCGGTAGACGCTCCCGTCGCGTGAGTAGTAGGCGCGGTAGCTGTCGCCGATCTTGGTGAGTCGGAGCCAGATGGCACCGTCGGCCCCGACGATCCGCTGGGCGTCCGCGCCGGTGATCTCCACGGTCGACGTCGCGCCGTTCTGCTCGCGCAGCAGGACGAGCCGGACCTTGTTGACGGCCGCGGTCGCGCTGCCCATCTCCCAGGCGAGCTTCACGTAGTTGTCGTCGTCGGCGTACCCGATGACACCGCCCTGTTCGTTGTTGGCGGCCAGCGGGCGGGAGAAAACGACCCTGGACTCGGCCGTCCAGTCACCGTCGACGTCCTGCAGGGCCAGGTTCTTCGCGGTGTTGGTGGTGCCCTGCAGGTCACCCTGCTGTGCGGTGATGACGAGCGACCCGTCGGCCAGACGCCAGCGGCTGTCGTCCGGTCGTACCCACTGCCACTGGGCGCCGAGGGCGGCCGAGCCGAACTCGTCGCTGCCCGTGCTCGTGGTGTTCAGGTCCACCGTGTAGACCGACGTCGCCGCGCCGTTCGTGACGGTGACCCGAGCCTGCCCGGTGGCGCTGTTCGCCTGCTCGACCGCGACGGTGGCCGCGGGATCGGCGGCCTCGGCGGTGACCGTCGGCACGGCCGTGGTGCCGGCCGGCAGGAGGGCGTTGTAGTGCAGCGTCGTCGGCGCGAAGGAGGTCAGCGGCTGACCGCCGACGCGCAGGCTCGTCAGCGTCGTGTCGGGCACCAGGTTGAAGACGTAGTTCTTCACCAGCGGGCCGAAGAAGCTCTCCGTCGTGACCTTGACGACCGCCTGCCCGGGAACGCTCCCCGCCTGGGACACGATCTGGTAGCGCGCCTTGGGATCGGCCGTCCGCACCTTGGTGATGGTGGGGGAGCCCCCGGCGCGAACCGGGATGGTGTACGAGGCGTCGGACAGGTTGAAGCCGCCGAACGTCTTCCCGTTCACGACGATCTTCGCCGAGAGGGGCGCGTCGTCGACCGGGATGTCCCGCCCGCTGAACTCCTTCCAGTAGTTCACCGACGTGTCCCGCCAGTCGGCGGCGTCCGTCTCGTGGACGGCCAGCTTGGCGCGTACCTCCGCGAACCGCCGTGCGTCGATGTCGGCCTGGAGCGTCTCCCAGGTCTCCCGCATCCAGGTCACGTACTGCACGCCCATCTGGTAGCGGTAGACCAGCTCGTCCCAGAACGGCCGACCGCTGTCCATCCGATGGCCCCACGGCACGTGGTGGAACCACATCAGCAGGTTCTCCGGGACCGAGTCGATGTCTCCGTAGCGCCGCTGGAGCCGGGGGAAGTACTGGGCGGCGAGGTTGCTGCCGGTGGGGGAGCGGTCGTAGCCGAGGCCGACGCTGTCGGCCTGGTTGTAGTAGACCGGGCTCCAGTCGTCGCGGCCCGCCCAGTCGGCCGGGTCGGGACGGTAGTGCGCGCCCTCGGCGAACTGGTGGCCGATGCCCAGCGGCGTCTGGTAGCTCACCAGCGCCTCCCACGACCCCATCATCATCGTGCGGATGGTGTCGACGACGCGCCTGTCGTTGCCCCAGGTCATCCGGACCCAGTCGGTCGCGATGTCCGCCGAGTCGAGCGTCCAGTCCCACGCCTGACGGCCGAAGGCGAAGAGGTTGGCCTGGGCGAAGTGGTGCCCGGTCAGGTTGTCGGCGTTGCCGAGGTTGGCGACACCCACGATGGCGGTGTCCGGATGGTGCTGGGCGCTCCCGTCGACGATGTTGCCGACCAGGCGCTTCTTGAGCAGCTTCCCGTTCGCGTCGGTCGCGTACGTGTCGGTTTTGAGGATCTCCTCGTACATGGGGCCGAGGTAGGTGAGCATCCAGTTCTGACCCGTGTACTCCTGCGTGATCTGGAGTTCCAGGGCCTGGTTGGTGTTCTCCATCCGGCCGAACATCGGGTGGATGGGCTCCCGCGCCTGGAAGTCCAACGGCCCGTTCTTGGTCTGCAGGAACACGTTGTCGGCGAAGCGGCCTCTGCTGCCGTCCGGCTGGACCTCGTCGTCGATCGGCCCGAACTCCAGGTAGGCCCGCTTGAGCCGGTCGTTGTCGACCTCGGCGTTGTAGACGAACGTCCGCCAGTGGACCGTCATCCCGAGTGGCGCGACGGCCGCTCCGATGGCGTTGGCGCCGTCGCCGTGGTCGTACCCGAAGTCCTGCGGGCCGGGCTGGCCCTCCGAGTTGGCCTTCACGGTGAAGCCCATGAAGTCCGGGATGGCGGCCTGGATCTGCTGCGCCCGGCGGTGCCACCAGCCCCGGAAGTCGGTGCCGTACGGGTCGAGTTGGCTGTTGGTGAGCGTGTCCGGTGCGAACCGGGTGTCCGTGGGGGCGGTGTAGCGGATCGACAGGCCCAGCTTGATGCCGTACGGACGCAGCGCGTCGGCGAGGGCCGCCTCCTGCGCGATCCGGGCGCTGGTCAGGTACGCGTTGTCGGCGTTGACGTTGTTGATGGTGATGCCGTTGATGCCCAGCGACGCCAACGCGCGTGCCACGACGACGTAGCGGTCGAGGATGACGGGCAGGTTCCTGTCGGCACTCGGCCCGGTCGCCGCGAAGTTGAAGATCGCCCCGCTCTCACCGTTCACCCCGCCCAGTCCGGAGGCGTTGTTGCCGGCGTAGAGGCGCTCGGTCTCCCAGTTGTTCAGCAGTCGATGCTTGATCTTCGGGGACTCCGCGACCCGGAGGTGGTCGATGGGTTTCTGGGTCTGCATCAGCCGCAGGAACGCGTAGGTCCCGTAGAGCGCGCCGAGGTCGGTGTTGCCGGCGATGACGGTGAACCGTGTCTTCCCGCTGGTCACCGAACGGACGAGATAACCCTCGTCGCCGACCTTGGCCAGGTCCCGCGCCGGGACGGCACGGCTCACCAACGGCGAACTCGTCGGCGTGCCGACGACCACCGCACCGTCCGGCACGCGGTGACCGTCGACCGTCGTCACGGGGGTCGGTTGGCCGAGCAGCCCGCCCAGCCCGCGCACCAGCTCGTCCCGGGCCGCGCCGAGCGTGCTCTCGGCCAGCTTCTCACCGGACCCGGGTGCCATGGCGAGATCCGGCGTGTGCCGGTGGACCTTCGTGGCGTCGGCGTTCTCGACCACGATCCCGGTGACCGTGCGGCGGTAGTCGCGCAGCAGCTTCGGGTCGCTGACCGGCACGTATCGCAACCACAGGTCGGAGCCGCTGTAGTCGTCGGGTGAGGGGGCGGCGGTGACGGGTGTCGTGGTGACCGTGAGGGTGGCCGCGACCGTGGCGAGCACCGTGCCCAGCACGATGAGGGTCCGCCGTAGCCTGGGCGTCGAGCCTCGGATCATCGCCATCTCCTCGTTCGTACACTCGGGACGCCGTGCGGCCCGGCGTGCGAGCACGACGACGTCAACAGATGGATACGCGTCGATGGTGAGCGGCGCGACAATGCTTCGGCAACGAGTTGTCGTTTCTTGTCGCGGCCCGCAGCCTCAGGGCGACTCGGCCGGTGCTGGACCGGGTCGCGGCCCGCGACGGATCAGTCGTCGCTCACGGACGTCAGGGACGCGGCGGACCGGCGGATCCTCAGGCGTAACGCAAGTCCCGCTGTCCGCAGTCAGCCTCGTGCTCAGGGAACCACTATGCGAGCTGTCTCCGCACCCCGCGATGTCGCGACACGACGGGGAGCCAGGGCCGGCCCGTTCGAATCGGGTAGCCTCGCCGGCTGCCTCGTGAAACTGTCGCCGGATGATTCAACCGACTCTACGTACCGCCCGTCTGCTGATGGTTCCCCTCGCGGATCGGCACTTCGAACTGGAGGTCGAGCTCGACTCCGACCCGGAGGTGCTTCGCTACATCACCGGGCGGGCGCGATCCAGGGATGAGGTGGCCACGTCTCACGCGCAGAGGTTGGCGCTGTCCGCCAAGGTGGACGGCCTGGGCTACTGGATGGCGTTCGGGTCCGATGGCGGCGCGCGTGGCACGGTGGCGCCGGAGCATGAGGACCAGGGCGATGTCGTCGGGCTCATGATGCTTCCGCCCGCACACGGCCCCGACCAGCCCGACGATCCGACCGTCGCGGAGTTGGGCTACCGGCTTGCCCGCCGCTGCTGGCGTAGAGGTCTGGCCAGCGAGGCATCCCGGGCCCTGCTGCGGCATGCCTTCGACACGGTCGGGCAGAGTCGGGTGATCGCGCAGACCATGACGGTGAACGTCGGATCTCAGGGCGTGATGAAGGCCGTCGGCATGCGGTACGTGCGCACGTACTTCCCTTCCTGGGACGACCCGGTGCCAGGAACAGAATCCGGCGAGGTGGAGTATGAAATGACCCGTGAGATGTGGGAGGCGCATCGCGGGATATCGTCTCTACAGCGAGATGAGTAGCGACATCCGTCAACACTGGCTTGACCACGGCATCCCGGACGCCGTTGTCGACCGGAGGGTAGAGCTCAGCTCTTCAATGACCCCGAACTGCAGGTTGCCGCGGTCTACGACGGGATTGTCGAAGCCCCGATCTGCCTGGAGAGCGCGCGGATGCTCGGTGAGGATCCGGATGCCGATCCCTGGCACTGATCGTCGGCGACCGCGGGCGACACGGGCACGGCGCCGCGTTCGGCGTCGCCGGTGTTCTGCTCGCTGAACTCGGTCACGGAGAGCGCCTGGTCCACCCAGCCGGCACCGCCGGGTCGGGTGCGGGCTGTTGACGTACCCACGGTCGGGCGCGACCCGCGCTCCGACGGACGGCCGTCGAGTGGCGGACCACGAGGCGTACCGGCAGGACCATCGGTCGGCCGGCGTGCCCGGGGGCGCCCTCGATCATCGTGAGGAGGTGCCGGGTTGCCGCCGAGCCCTCCGCGTAGAACGGTGCCGCGACAGTGGTCAGCCCGGGTGTGACGATGTCGGCGGCGAGGGTGTTGTCGAAACCCACGATGCTGACGTCGCCCGGGACGTCGACGCCCATCCGGGTGAGGCCGCGGATGAGCCCGATCGCCATCTGGTCGTTGAAGGCGAGGACGGCGGTCGCGGGACGGGCACGGAGTTCCTCGGCGGCTCGCTCGCCGCCCTCGATGGTCGGGCTGAACGGGCCGATCTGACGCACCTTGATCTCGAGTTCCATGCCGGCTTCGAGCAACGACCGCCAGCGGATGCCGTTCGGCCATGACGCCTGGGGCCCCGCGACGTAGGTGATGTGGTCATGGCCCAGTTCCCCGAGGTGCTCGGCGGCCCGCCGGACCCCACGGGGGTTGTCGGTCACGACGCAGGGCACGTCGGCGACGGCGCGGTTGAGGACCACCACCGGCCGCTGCTTGGCGAACATCCGGATCGCCGAGTCGGACATCCGGCTGCTGGCCAGCACGATGCCGTCGACCGTCGACATCGTGCGTTCGATCGCGGCCCGCTCCAGCCGGTCGGACTCCTGGCAATCGATGAGCACCGTGGTGTACTCGTCGTGCATCGCCGTCTCCTGCGCACCGCGCACGATCCCGGCGTAGACCGGGTTGGTGATGTCGGCGATGACGAGCGCGATCATGCGCGTGCGGGACGTGGTGAGGGCTCGGGCGAGCGGGTTGGTCCGGTAGCCGAGCCGCTCGGCGACCTGCCGGACCCGCTCGGCGGTCTCGGAGTTGACGCGGCTCGGCCTGGAGAAGGCGCGGGACACCGTGGACGGTGAGACGTCGGCTTCGCTCGCGACGTCGTAGATCGTGACCCTCTTGTCGGGCGGCCTGGTGTGGTCGGGCATCTGCATGCTCCTCCCGGCTACGCGCCGTGATCATGGTATGACGGCGGTGAGTGCTCGGCAATGCCCTCGTAACAAACCAGTGCCGTGAACGCATTCGCGCGAGGCAATACATGGCAACCCATTGCCGTCACGTCACGCCGGCTGCCTGAATCAGCGGGGATGACACCTGGCGGAGGGAACAGCTCATGGGTATGACGCGGCGCGGCGTTCTCCTGGTCACGGCATCGTCGGCAATCGTGGGCGCGGTCGGGTGCGGGGCACCGGACGGTCCCGGCACGTCCACCGGCGACACCACGGGCGAGGTGCCGCAGCGGCCCGGCAAGGCCGTGACGCTCAACGTCCTCGACGTTGCCGGCAACCTCCAGCTGACCCAGGGGATGATCGACGACTTCGTCGCCAAGAACCCGGACACGATCTCCCGGGTGACCTATTCGAAGGCGCCGGCGCCGGAGCTGGCCGGCAAGATCAAGGCTCAGCAGGGCGCGAACCGGGTGGACATCGGCCTCGTGCTGACCGGCGTCGACGGGCTGGCGGCCGGGATCGAACAGGGGCTCTGGCTCGACCTGTTGCCGACGTTCCAGGACCGCCTCGGCGGCATGCGCGACTACCTGGAACCGGCCGCCGCCATGCAGAAGCTCGCCGGCAACTCCGGCGTCACGGTCACCTACTATCCGTCCGGCCCGCTGCTGGAATACCTGCCGTCCCGTCTGGCCACGCCACCGACAAGCGCGCCGGCCCTGCTCGCCTGGGCCAGGGCCAATCCCAAGAAGTTCCAGTACGCCCGGCCGGCCAACTCCGGCCCCGGTCGCACGTTCCTGATGGGGCTTCCCTACATCCTGGGCGACGCCAATCCCAAGGACCCCACCGCGGGGTGGGACAAGACCTGGGCCTTCCTCAAGGAGCTGGGCCAGTACGTGGACTACTACCCGTCCGGCACGACCGAGACGATGAAGAACCTCGCCAACGGCACGGCGCACCTGATCGTCAGCACGACCGGCTGGGACATCAACCCCCGGGTGCTGGGCACGGTGCCGAAGGAAGCCAAGATCACCCCGATCGAGGGATTCCACTGGGTCACCGACGCGCACTACGCCGTGCTGCCCAAGGGCGTCTCGACCGACACCCAGGCGGCGGTGCTGGCCCTGCTGGCGTTCATGCTCACCCCCGAGCAGCAGGCCAAGGCGTACGACGAGGGCTACTTCTATCCGGGCCCGGCCGTGAAGGACGTCGGGCTCGCCTCGGCGCCGCAGAAGAGCCAGGACGCGATCCGGGAGTTCGGCCGCCCCGAGTACGAGGCGCTGATCGCCGGGAACCCGACCGAGGTGCCACTCGACGCGAAGAGCCTCGTGGCCGCGTTCAACCGCTGGGACCGCGAGATCGGCGGCGGGAAGGTCAAGCAGGGATGAGTGCCTTCTCCCAGCTGCGGTTGGACGGGGTGTCCCGGCGGTTCGGCGGCCAGGACGCGCTCACCGAGCTGGACCTCACCATCGAGACGGGCGAGTTCATCGCCCTGCTCGGCCCGTCCGGCTGCGGCAAGTCGACGGCCCTGAACTGCCTGGCCGGGCTCCTGCCGTTGACCCGGGGGAGCATCTGGCAGGACGAGCGGCGGATCGACACGCTGCCACCGGAGCGGCGGGGCTTCGGCATGGTGTTCCAGAGCTACGCCCTCTTCCCGCACCTGACGGTGCGGGCGAACATCGCCTTCGGGCTGCGCATGCGGCGGCTGCCGAAGGAGGAGATCCGCCGGCGTACGGCGGAGGCGGTGCGTCTGGTGCGGCTCGAGGACCACGTCGACAAGCTGCCCGGCCAACTGTCCGGCGGTCAGCAGCAACGCGTCGCCATCGCCCGCGCCGTCGTGTTCGAGCCGTCGCTGGTGTTGATGGACGAGCCATTGAGCAACCTCGACGCCAAACTGCGGCTGGAGATGCGGACCGAGATTCGCCGCCTGCACCAGTCGCTGGGGCTCACCACCGTCTACGTCACCCACGACCAGGAGGAGGCGCTCTCCCTGGCCGACCGGCTGGTGGTGCTGCGCGAGGGGCGGGTGCAGCAGATCGGGTCACCGCGCGAGCTGCACACCCGCCCGGCGAACTGGCACGTCGCCGACTTCATGGGTTACCGCAACCTGTGGCGGGGCCGGGTGGTGCGGCGTGACGGCAGCGGGGCCACCGTCGAGTCGTCAGGTCACCGCCTGCTCGGCGAGGCCGTCGGCGACCTTGCCGACCACGCGGACGTGGTGGTCGCGGTACGCCCCGAGGACATCCGCGTCGACGCCGCCGGCGAGACCTCCAACGCCCTGTCGGCGACCATCGAGGTGGTGGAATACCAGGGCCGCGAGTTGGCGGCCGAGGCGCGTACCGACACGGGTCAGTCGCTGCACCTGCGTACCGAGCAGCGGATCGCACCCGGTGACCAGGTCAAGCTCGCCATCGACCCGCGGCGGCTGCTCGTCTATCCCGCCGGCGCGACAGCGGAGACCGACCGCCTCGCGGACGCCGCGGTGGTGACGCGGTGAGCGGCCCCGGGCCGGGCCGACCGTTGGCGCACTGGCAACACCGCCTCGCCGAACGGGGCATCGATCGCCAACTCTTCCTGTTGGTGCCGGCGCTGGTCTTCGTCATCGCCCTGTTCCTCTACCCGTTCTTCTACGGGCTGTCGCTCTCGTTCCAGCCGACCGACGGCGGGCCGTTCAGCGACTACGCCAGGTTCTTCTCCGACGCCTACGAGCGGGGCACGATCTGGATCACGCTGCGGATCGCGCTGCCCGCCGCGCTCCTGAACGTCCTCGCCGCCGTGCCGATCGCGTACCGGATGCGCGGCCGGTTCCGGGGCAAGCGGCTGGTCACCACGCTGCTTGTCGTGCCGATCACCCTCGGCACCGTCCTCACCGCCCAGGGGTTGCTCAACTTCCTCGGCCCGACCGGTTGGTTCAACCGGATCCTGCTCGCCACGCACCTCGTCGACGAGCCGGTACGACTGACCCACAACTACTGGGGCGTGTTCTTCTCGCTGGTGATCACCGGCTTCCCGTTCGCGTTCCTGCTGGTGCTCTCCTACCTCTCCGGGATCGACCCCACCCTGGAACGGGCCGCCGCGACGTTGGGGGCGGACTGGCGTCGCCGGTTCACCCGGATCACCCTGCCGCTGCTGATGCCGGGTCTCGCCACGACCTTCTGCCTGACGTTCGTGTTGGCGTTCAGCGTGTTCCCGTCGGCCGTCCTGGTCGGCAACCCGGCCGGTGAGACGCGGGTCATCTCCCTCGCCGCGTACCAGGCGGCGTACGAGCAGTACGACTACCCGTACGCGTCGGCGATCGCCATGATCATGGGGTTCGTCGAGCTGGTCGTCATCGCGGTCGTGCTGGCCGCGCGCAGCCGTTTCTACACCGGCGCCACCGGAGGCAAGGGCTGATGGCTTCGATCACCCAGGCGCCACCGGCGCGACCACCCGCCACCGACCAGCGGCGTCGACGCGTCACCGCGCGCCCGGCCGCCTGGATCGTGTGGGGCGTCGTCATCTTCTTCTTCCTCAACCTGCTGGGCGTCGTGGCGTCCGTGCTGGTCAGCTCGTTCGGCCAGCGCTGGTTCGACACCTGGCTCCCGGACGGCTACACCACCAGCTGGTACGGCCGGGCCTGGGACGAGTTCGCCCTCCTGCAGGTCATCGTCGTGACGCTTGAGGTGTCCGTACTCGTCGTGGGCCTCTCGCTGCTGATCGGTGTGCCGGCGGCCTACGTCCTCGCGCGGCGGTCCTTCCCCGGCAAGCGGCTGATCTTCCTCGTGTTCCTGCTGCCCATCCTCATGCCCCCGATCACGTACGGCATCCCGCTGGCGACGGTCCTCTACAAGTTCGGGCTGGCCGGGAACATGTCCGGTGTGGTGCTCGCCAACCTCGTACCCTCGGTGCCGTTCGTCATCCTGACCATGACCCCGTTCATCGAGCAGATCGACCCGCGCATCGAGAGCGCCGCGCGGATGTGCGGCGCGGGCCTGCGTACGGTGTTCCTCCGGGTCCTCACGCCATTGCTCGTGCCGGGCATCCTCGCCTCGGCGATCCTCGTCCTCGTCCGGACCGTCGGCATGTTCGAGCTGACCTTCCTGACCGCGGGCCCCGACTCGCAGACCCTCGTCGTGGCGCTCTACTACTCGATGTCCGCGTCCGGGATCCGGGCGCAGCAGTCGGTGGACGCCATGGCGGTCATCTACACGTCGATGATGCTCGTGCTGCTCGTCGTCGCCCTGCGCTACGTCAACCCGACCCAGCTCGTGGCCCAGGTCAAGGAGGACCCCGAGCACTGACGTCCGGCGACCGGCCCGGTCAACCGCCCACCACGTCCCGGGACGACGTGGTGGCCCGCCAGCCGACGCCCGGCCCGGCCGCCACCTCGTCGAGGATCTCGCCCGCGCGGCCCACGACCGTGCGGAGTGCGGGCAACTTCGCGCGCAGGCCGCGGTAGGTCGCGGCAAGGGTCGGGTCGACCGCGACCGGCTCGGCGCGGGCACTCGCAGGACTGAGCAGAGTGACGGCCTCGTTCAGATCGGCGGCCAGGCCGATCGCGAAGAGCCCGAGCGCCGCCGCGCCGAGGGCGGCGTCATCGTCCTCGCCGGCCACCTGGGTCGGACAGTCCAGGACCGCGGCCATCACCGCACGCCACAGCGGAGATCGGAACGCGCCGCCCGCCAGCCGAACGCTGCTGACCGGCGTCAGCTCGGCCAGGCGGTCCCGGACGCCGCCGAGGTGCAGACACACAGCCTCCACCGCGGCCCGCACCAGGTGACCGCGAGAGTGCTCGCTGCGCAAACCCAGGTACGCGCCCGGCGGGCCGGGATCCACCGCCGACGCCCGGTCGGCCAGCAGATAGGGCAGCATCACCAGGCCGTCGCTGCCCGGGGCGACCCGTTCGGCGAGCGCCAGCAGCTCGGGCGCGGCGAGCTGGTCGTCGGACGCCGGGCGAGGATCGGGTTCGAGGGCGCCACCGGCCCACCGCACCACGTTGCCGCCGTTGTTGACCGTCGCGCCGACCACCCAGGCGTCCTCGGTCAGCGCGGCGCAGGAGAAGATCTCCGCGGGGTCGACGAGCGGAGCCGCGACGACAGTCCGCAGGGCCCCGGTGGCCGCGAGCGTCAGACCGGCGACGGTGCTGTCGATCGCCGCCATGCCCAGGCTGCTCGACGGCCCGTCACCCGCCCCCACGACGACAGGTGTGCCGGACGGCAGGCCGACCGCCTGCCCGGCCGCCGAGGAGAGCCGCAACACGCCCGTCGTGGGCAGGACTGGGGGCAGCTGGCTGCCGGACACCCCGACCAGATCGAGTACGCCCGCACTCCACACCCGCCGATGCACGTCGAACATGCCGGTGCCCGACGCCGACGACAGCTCGGTCACCAACGTCCCGGTCAGCCGGTGGACCAGGTAGTCCTTCAGGCCGACCCACCACCGCGTCGAGGTGCAGAGGTACGGCTCGTGGCGGGCGAACCAGATGAGCTTGCACAGCGGGCTTCCCGGGTGCACGGGCGTGCCGGTGACCCGGTGCAGCTCCCGGCTCTGGCCGGAGACCCGCAGGTCGCGGGCCACCTCCGCGGAGCGCGTGTCCCGTCCGGTCAGCAGCGGCGTCACCGGGCTGAGTGTCGCGTCCAGCCCGATCACGCCGTACCTGGGGGAGCTGACCGCGAGGGCGACGACCTCCGCCCCGGCGGCGTCGGCGACACACGCGGACACCGCCGCCAGGGTGGCCGCCACCAGCACGTCGGGGTCCTGCACCTGCCAACCGGGCAGCGGTTGGAGCAGCGGGTACGCCCGCGCCCGGACGTGTCGGGCGGAGCCGTCCACCGCGAACGCGCCCACCCGTACGGCGGTGGCGCCCACGTCGACACCTAGGATGACACGACGCTCCGGCCCCATGAGCACATGGTCGAGCGGTGTTCGACGGGTGGGCAAGCGGTTGCGCGCTGTTGTCGTGGCGGGGACGCCGCCGAATGCCGTGTGGTGCCGGTGATCGTTGGAGGCGCGGCGTACTTCTGCCCGGCGGTGGTGCCGGCGGTGGTGCCAGAGCCGGGGTCAATGGCCGACGACGCGGCCGAGGAGGCGCTCACCAACCTCGGCGATGTCGTCGGCGGTCCACTCGAGGGCGGGGGTGGCGACGGTCACCTCGGTCATCGCCATACCCGGCACGGCTGTGTCCTGCCACCCGGCGACGAACCACACCTTGTCCTCCTCGGCGAGGGCGAGCGCAGCGTCGTTGAGCGCCTGCGCCGGATGGGGCAGCCAGAGCCGGAATCGATGGGTGTGCGGAGGTTCTGGATACACCCGCGCGCCGGGAAGCGCGCTGAGTGCCGCGGCGACTGTTCGCGCGTGCCGCACGTAGTCGGGGATGCGTGGTAGCTCCCTGTCGAGGCCGGCGAGTGCGGTCAGAGCCGCTGGCCACTGCTGGAACACCTCGCCGCCGCAGCGGTGTCGCCAGATGCGGGCGTAGGAGGCGAGCTGCGTGGTGCCCGCGAGCGCCGCCCCGCTGATACCGCCGATTGTCTTGTAGAACGAGACGTAGGTGCTGTCGGCGAGGTCGGCGATTTCGCTGAGGGTGTGTGCCAGGTGGGGGGTGGATTCCCAGATTCGGGCGCCGTCGACATGGACGCGGGCGCCGATGGCGCGCGCTGCGGCGGATGCGGCGGCGAGCTCGTCCCAGGAGGGGAGGACGAAGCCGGCGTCGCGTAGCGGGAGTTCGATGACGACGGTGCTCACGGGTTCGGCGAGGGCGGTGATCTCGTCGGCGGTGGGGTTGCGGGGCGCGGTGGTCGGCCAGGTGCTGCGCAGGCCGCTCAGATGGGCGTAGGCATGCCGTTCGTCCATCTCCAGGTGGCCGAGCGGGTGCAGGGCGACCGTCGGGTGCCCGGTGCGGTCAGCGCCATAGCGCAGCGCGACCTGCTGGGCCATCGTGCCGGTGGGGAAGAAGACGGCGGCCTCGGTTCCCAGCAGTCCTGCCACGCGTTCTTCCAGCGCGTTCACCGGACCGTCGCCGTAGAAGTCGGGTTGGCCGTCCAGGTCGCCGCCTGCGTCCATGTCCGCGAGCCGCTCCCTCATGGTCGTGGGCCGGATGCCGGAAAGGATCTGGTCGCAGGCGCGCAGCGCGGCAAGCCGACGCTGCCTGGTGTTGGCAGACACCGGCGGATCGTCGCATGTCAGCGCAACAGGGACCAATCGGTTTTCGGCGGCGGGTGATCGGCGTCAACGAACGAGCTGCCCCAGTCGGAATCGGCCTGGCTGGACGACATCGGCGTAGGTCCCGAAGCAGGCTGCCCGCCCGAGCCCGGCCACCGGGATGCGGTAGTGCCGGGCCAGGGTGCTCAGCACCGAGAGGTCGGCCGGCAGTTCGGCCTGGGAGAGTCCGGGGATGACGCACCTCGGAGTGGGCAGGACCACCCGGAGCACGACATCGCCGAGGCGTAGCTCCTGCCCCGGTTCCGGGTCACGCGGTGCGTCGATGACCAGGTTCGGGCGAAACCGCGCCGCGGCCACACTGCCACCTCCCATGCGCTCACCCAGCAGCGACAACGCGCCGGTGGTCACGATGTGAACGGCGCCGAAGTCGACGAACCGGCCGACCCGCCCCGCGCCCGCGATCGCCGTGATGGTGTCCTGGCCGGGCCGGGCGTCGCCCATCCAATCCGGCACCATACCTACGTCGTCAGGCAACGTCCGGTGCAGTCTCGCGTCGGGCGGCAACTCGCGGCTCAGCCGCACCGGGCGGCCCAGGTGCTTGCTGAGCGCGGCATCTGCCGCCGCGCTTCCGGCTGGCAGAGACGCGCCGTCGACGTGCAGCGTCAGGGTCGTCTCCGGGCCGTCGTCCCGCATGCTCGTGCCGACCTCGAGCAGGCGCCCCCATCGTCGTGGGTGTTTGGCGCTGCCGACCGTCCCGTCGACGCTGTCGACACAGGCCCACGTCCGGTCGCCGCGCAGACCGGTCTGCTCGACGTCGGCCGCGGTGAGCACCTCACCCCGGGCGCTCTTGAGCGGGTAACGCCGGAGTGCGACAACCGTCTGCATGACGGTCATGCTGCCTCACCGCGTCACCACAGACGGGTGGCGCGAGGAACATCCGCTCCATGCCGCCGAGCGGGTGTTGCGGTTCGACATTGCGGAGGGCCGAGACCCGGTCGTTGGGGCGCTAGCGGAGATGTTTCGCTGGTGACGGCGCGCATAGTTGACGGACGCTTGCGGTAGCCAGGTGTGGCGGCTGCCAGTGACCACATCTGGCACCCTTACTCACGCTTCGAACTTGCCGGACTTGATCCCCTGGACGAAGTCAACCCACTGACTCTCGCTGAATGCTAGCGCCGGACCGTGACGGTCCTTCGAGTCTCTGACCATGACTGTCGGAGCTGGCGTGGCAACCTCGACACAGTTCCCCTCGTTGCTGCGGGTGCTCGTCTTCCACTTGAGCGTGGTCATGTTAGTTCCTCTGCGATCGATGCCATGAGTTTGCGAGACTGCGCTTCGGTCAGCGCCGGGCTCTCCATGATGTCCCACGCCTCCCCGTACGCTGCGACCTCGGCGGGCTTGTCGAGGTAGAGCGCACCGGTGAGGCTGTCGGAGTAGATGATCGACGGCTCGGCTCCCGCCTCGAATTCGAGGATCGTGAACGTGCCGCTGGTCATGTTGCCCCGGTGCAGGCCACCGGCTAACGGAATTACTCGCAGCGAGACGTTCGGCTGTCTGCTGACCCTGATCAGGTGTCGCAGTTGCTCTGCGTCCACCCCTCGCCGCAAGACAGCCTCCTCAAGCAAGACGTCGAACTGCGGAGCGGGTGGCGCCGAGCGCGTCAGCAACGCCTGGCGACCGAGACGCACGGCCAGCCGTCGCTCGATCTCCGCCCGGGTGATGTCTGGACGGGCCACCTGCAAGACGCGCGTAGCGTACGTCTCGGTTTGGAGCAGGCCCGGAACAAGCTGCGCTTCGTACGTCCGCAGTCGAGCTGCTGCGGCTTCCAGCCCTACGTACAGCTCGAACCACTCCGGGATGGCGTCGCCGTAGGAGTGCCACCAGCCTCGACCCTTCGTCTCCTTCGCGAGGCCCATCAGAGCCTCGGTCAGTTCTGGTGACGCTCTGTAGATTCTGCACATCGCTTCTACGTCGAGCGATCTCATCGAAGTAGCGCCGGTCTCGATGCGCCAGATCTTCGGTGTCGACCATTCCAGCGCGTCGGCCGCTGCCTTGACCGTCACGCGGGCTTCCTCGCGAAGCTGCCGCAGGTACCGCCCTAGCTGTCGCCTCGGCACCGTAGAGCCGGTGTCTGTCGTCACTGCCGCTCTCCTTCCCGTGACTACATATCGGGCGCAGCTTGCACTCGATATGTAACTCCTGCCGATCACGCTTAGCAATGAAATCTATCAAGATGAAATCTACTCTTACGTTTCATCCAAAATGTAATATTGCATATCTGTGTTGCTCGGTAAACCATTGCGCTGGGTGTGGTGGTCGAGCAACTGTGGGTAACCGTGCTGCTGCCGCAACCCTCTACGAGGGAGGGCAGATGGGCCGGCACGTGCCTTACGGCAAGTACCTGGCGGCGGTAGCGATGACGCTGGCGCGCAGGCATCGGCCGGTGTGGTCGTGGATCAAGTGGCGCAACGTCTGCAAGTGCGGGAACGAACTGCCGTGTCGGGCCAGACACAGGGTCCCGATTAACCGGGGCCACTGGCCGGGTGAGAGCTGATGACCGCGCACGGCCCGGTCCTGCCGCTCTGGCTGTGCGAGGGATGCGACAGGCCCTGGCCCTGCGCCATACGCCGCGTCGAGCTGCTGGATGAGTACGCCACGTCTCCGGTCGCACTGGCCGGCTACCTGGGGTCGCACCTCAGCGTGGCCATGCAGGACATGTCCTGGGCTCCCGCCGACACCGTGTACCGCAGGTTCCTCGGGTGGCTGCCGTGAAGTCGGGAGACGTCGTACTGATCGGGGCGGCCTGCTCGGTGCAGTTCTCGCGGGACCGGGCCCTGATGCTGCGTCTGGTATCGATCGGCGAGACCGACCCGTACAACGACTGGATCTGGATCACCGGGTACGTGCTCGACACGAAGGGGCTGGCCACGGCCAAGCGCGACCTGTACGTCTTGAGGGCCGGGTTGCGCATGCAACGGCGTTCCGCCCCGGCGGGTGTGCAACCGAGGCGGTCCGGTTCGCGCGTGACTGCCTGAGCCGTATCGGCGAATATCCCATGGGGCAATCAGACCAGGAACTCCTCCCGCATCCGCGCGCCCAGATTGATGCCGCCGACCGCCCGTGGGCCGGCCGGATCGTGCACGGCGACCGTGTTGTTGCGGCGCATCAGTTCCCGGACGGCGGGCGGCAGTCGCGGCGGGTCGTCCATGGCCGCGAGGACCTGCCCGGCACTGGAGATCAGTCGATCGGCCAGGGCTGCGGCGTCGGTGTCCACCCGCACCCGGCCGTACTCCCAGCCGGCGGTGGTGAGGTCGAGCACCTCGAACACCCGGGTCAGCAGCGGGTTCGGGTCGGTCACCCGGTCGAGCCGGGGTGCCCGGCTGCCGACCACCGTGACAGCGGCGGCCACCTGCGCGTACGGGTGGAAGCCGGACGGCAGCGCGAACAGCGGCCAGCGCAGTGCGGGACCGGCCTCCCGCCACAGCGGCCGGTAGTTGCGGCGGTGCACCAGCAGCCGCCGGCCCGTCCGGCGGTGGATCTCCTGTGCCTGGGACTGCAGGTCCACGTGGGCCTCGTCGGCGACCTGACCCACGATCTGGGCCGCCACCACCAGGCCGTCGTCGCTGTCCAGCGTCGTGGTGAGCGCCTGGACCTGCTCGGTGAACCGGATCCGCGCGTGGGGACCGTACCGGGTCTGCACGTCGTGCAGCAGCGCCTGCTGGCGTCCCGGATCGAGCTGGACCCGCCTGCCGCCCAGCAACCGCCGGAGCCAACGCATGTCGCCTCGTTTCAGCAGAGCCGTCGTCGGACGGCGGCAATGTTAGTGCGTCGGCCCCACCCCGTGTGCCGACGGGTGCCCCCGGGCCGCACTGACGATCATCGACGGCGGGGCGTGACGAGTCCCGACTCGTACGCCCACACGACGAGTTGGGCGCGGTCACGGCAGTGCAGCTTCGCCATCGCCCGATTCACATGTGTCTTGGCGGTCAACGGGCTGATCACCATGCGTGCGGCGATCTCGTCATTGCTCAGTCCGCCCGCGACCAACTCGACGATCTCCTGCTCGCGGGCGGTCAGCACGTCCCGCCCGGCCGTCGGCTCGGCCGGCGGTGGGCCGGACACGAACTCGCTGATGAGCGTCCGCGTCACGGCGGGTGCGAGCAGTGCGTCGCCGCGCGCCACGACGGCGATGGCCTGCAGCAGGTCGGTGGGGTCGGCGTCCTTGAGCAGGAAGCCGCTGGCGCCCGCCCGGAGGGCGGCGAAGACGTACGAGTCGAGCCCGTAGTTGGTCAGGATGAGGACGTGGATCGCGGCGAGGTCGGGATCGGCGGCGATCCGCCGGGTGGCTTCGATACCGTCGAGCCCGGGCATCTGCACGTCCATGAGCACCACGTCCGGGCGCAGGCGTCGCGACAGGTGCACGGCGGCTACGCCGTCGGCGGCCTCGCCGACGACCTCCAGGTCGTCCTCGGCGTCGAGCAGGGCCCGGAAACCGGCTCGCATCAGCGCCTGGTCGTCGACGAGCAGGACCCGGATCATCGCGGCTCCGCGGCGCGCTGAGCTGGCGGGACCTCGCGCGGGCGCTCGGTCGGGCCGGGGCCGTCCAGCGGGATCGTGGCCCGTACCGTGAATCCGTTGTCGTCGTTGGCGGCGGCCCGCAGGGTGCCGCCGAGCCCGGTCACCCGCTCCCGCATGCCGCGCAGGCCCACGCCTGGTGTCATCGGGTGCGCCGGTGACGCCTGGCCGTCGTCGGTGACCGAGACGGTGAGCCGCGCCGGGGCGTACTCGACGTGGACGCTCGCGGTGGCGGGGCCGGCGTGGCGTGCCACGTTTGTCAGGGCCTCCTGGACGACCCGGTAGCCGGCCTGGTCGACCTCGGCGGGCAGGTCCCGGGGCTCACCGGCGACGGTCACCCGCACCGGTACGCCGACCGCCCGGGTCCGCTCGGCCAACTCGTCCACCCGGGCCAGCCCCAGGCGGTCCTCGTCGGAGGGTGAGCGCAGGATGTCGAGGGTGGTGCGCAGCTCCCGCATCGCGGCGCTGCTGGCCTCCTGGATCGCCAGCAGGGTGGCCGACGGCTGCTCGCCGTGTTTGCGCGCGAGGTGCACGGCGATCCCGGCCTGCACCTTGATCACCGAGATGCTGTGGGTCAGGGAGTCGTGCAGGTCACGGGCGATGCGCAGGCGTTCCTCCCCGGCGCGACGCAATGCCATCTCCTCGCGGGTGCGCTCGGCCTCGATCGCCCGCTGCTCGACCTGTTCCAGGTACGCCCGGCGCTGCCGCGCCACAAGCCCCGCGATGTTGGCCGCCACGAACCAGCCCAGCAGCAGGGGCGTTCGCTCGACGACGAGATGGCCGGCCGGGGCCGTCGAGATGTCCCGGGTCAGGAACCCACCGAGGAAGGCGAGACTGGCGAGCGCGGCGGCCGCCCGCTGCCCCCGCCAGGCGGCGACGTAGACCGCCGCGAGCACCGGGAACGCGGCGGACACCCCCGGGTGCACCCGGACGTGCACGGCCAGCATGGCGACGGTGACCACGCCCAGCGCCACCACCGGATACCGCCGGCACGCCGCCAGGGCGACCGCCATGGCCACGACCAGGGCGACATCGAGCGCCCCGACCGTGGCGTCCGGGGTGAGCGCGGCGTTGCCGAGCAGGAGGGCACCGAGGACCAGGCCACCGAGGGCGTACGGCAGATCGCGACGCATTGTCGAAGAGTAGAACGGGCCGTCCGCACCGAGCATCCACCGCACGCAGTAGGAGGGCGTACCGCGGACGCGGTAGCGGCAGATGGTCAAGTGCCTGCGACGGCACGACGTTTTCCCAGCTCGCCGAGACGAGCATCGAACCTATGACATACCGCTTTACCACCCCAGTGAAAGCGTCGGCCGCGACCGGCCGGACCGCGGAGGTCTACCGGCAGATGTCGGACGACTTCCTCGGGCCGCTGCCCACCTTCCAGGTGCTCGCCGCCGTGCCGGAGGTGCTGGCGGCGACCTGGGCCTTGATGCGCGAGGCCCTGCTCGCCGGGGACGCCTCCCGGGTCGAGCGCGAACTCGTCGCGGCGGCGGTGTCACGGGCCAACCGCTGTCAGTTCTGTGTGGACTCGCACGCGATGCTGCTGCACGCCCTTGGCGAACCGAAGCTGGCCGAGGCCGTCGTCCGGGACGGGACACCACCGCAGCCGGGGCATGCCGCGCTCGTCGGTTGGGCGCAGGCGAGCCGCAGCCCCCGGGCCACCGACTGGGCCAGCCCGTACGGCCCGGAGGTCACCGGCACCCTGCTCGCCTTCCACTTCATCAACCGGATCGTGTCCGCCCTGCTCGCCCCCGACCTGCTCCCCGCTGGCCTGCAACGCTCCCCACTTGTGCGCTCGGTCGGCGGCTGGCTCTCCGCCCGGGCGGCCCGGGATCCGAAGGAACCCGGCCGAGGCCTCGCGCTCCTGGACGCCGGCACGACGGCGGCACCCGGTTGGGCGGGGTACAGCCCGGTCGGCGTCGCGTACGCGGCCCTGACGGACGCCGCCACGCGGGGCGGGGACCTCCTGGGCGACGTGGCGCGCCAGACCGTCACGGCCACCGTGCGGTGGGAGGACGGGCGGTTTCCGGCCCGGCCCGCGGACTGGGCCGTCGACCTGGTCCGGGACGTGCCGGGCGTCGATCGCGTCGGCACGAGGATCGCCCTGCTGGCGGCGTTCGCGCCCAGCGCGATAACCGTCGGCGACGTCGCTCTCTGGCGGCTCTCCCATCCCGCCGACGCCGACCTCGTACGGCTTGTCGCCTTCGGGGCGATCACGGCCACCGATCACGTCGCCCGGGCACTGTCCTCGGCGCACCGGTAGGAGATCGCCATGCGTAAGGCATTCGTCATCACCAGCGCCCTGTTGCTCGTCGCGTTCGGCCTGCAGTTCGTCTTCGCCGCCGTGGGCGGGTTCACGAGACCCACGGGCGACGACTCGTACGCCCTGCACAGCGTCAACGGCATGGCCGTCATCCCGGCGCTCACCCTGCTCACCGCGCTGTGCGCGGCACTGGCCAGGGCGCCGGGCCGACTCGTCGGGCTGGCGCTCCTGCCGATCGGCCTCGTCATCGTGCAGGCGCTCCTCGCCATGCTCGCCACCGCGTCCACCGACGCCGCGGGCGTCAGCACCCCGCTCGGTCCGATCATCGGTGGCCTGCACGCCCTCAACGGGATCATCGCGGTACACGTCGTGGTGGCCGTGCTCCGGGGGGCACGGAAGCTGACCGACCCGGAGCCGGCCGACTCCACCGGCGACGTCGTCCGCAGCGGAGAGCCGGCATGACCACCGGTGCGCTGCTCGCGGTCGATCTCGTGCTCGCGGTCCTCACGGCCGCCGGTTGGCTGGGCGGCGGCGCGGCGGCGGCCGTCCGGCGTCGACCGCTCGCGCTGGCGCTGGCGGCCTTCGCCCTGCTCGCCACGCTCGCCCGCGCGATCACGATCGTCGCGCTCGCTCGCGCCGGCTGGTGGTTCGCGGCGGAGAAGGTCCTCGTCGCCGCCCCGCTGTCGCTCGCGGCGGTGGCCGTCGCCGGGCCGCGGTTGCTCCCGGTCCCGGGCGACGTCCGGTCCGTCGCGGTCCCGCTTCTGTTCGCCGGGTACGCCACGAGCAGTGCCCTGCTCGTGACGGTCCTGCACGGCTACCCGGCGTCGGTGGGTGCGGGACTGCTCGCGGTCGCCGGGACCGTCACGGCGACGGCCGTGTCCTGGCGCGCTCTCGGCGCACGCCCGTCCCGGGCGATCTCTCGGGTGGCGCTCGTGGTGGCGGTCGGGGCGTTGGTGACCGGAGTCGGGCTGACCGTCGTCCCGGCCGCGCCCGTCGTTCACCATGGCCACGGGTATCGGGAGGCGCGGACCACCGACGAACCGACCCGACGGTTCACGCTGACGGCCGGGACCGCCACGGTGAGCGTGAGTGGCCGAGACGTCGCGGCGTGGGCGTTCGACGCGCAGGTACCCGGGCCGGAGCTGACCGCCACCGTCGGCGACGTGGTGGAGGTGACGCTGCGCAACCGGAACATCGGGCGAGGCGTCACGCTGCACTGGCACGGGTACGACGTGCCGAACAGTCAGGACGGGGTGCCGGGCGTGACGCAGGCCGCGGTGCTGCCCGGCCAGGAGTTCGTCTACCGGTTCCGCGCCGACCAGGTCGGGACGTACTGGTATCACACGCATTCGGTCTCCGATGTCGGCGTGCGGATGGGCCTCTACGGAGTCCTGGTGGTCCGCCCGGGGCCGGTGGCCGGCCTCGACGTCACGATCCCGGTGCACACGCTGGCGGGCCGGCCGTTGCCCGCACCGAGAACCGAGCGCGTCGAGGCGGGCACCCCGGTACGGCTGCGGCTGATCAACACTGACAGCACGACGCACCGCTACGCCCTGGCCGGGACCGCGTTCCGGGTCGCCGCGATCGACGGCGCCGACCTGCGTGGCCCCACGTCGCTCGTGGACACCGCGGTGCTGATCCCCGCCGGCGGCCGCTACGACCTGGTGTTTCCCGCGCCGGAAACGCCGATGGCGTTGTTCGTCGACGGGCGGGCGGTCTACTCGACCGGACCGGTGTCGACGCCGCCGGGCGACTGGCCGGTGCTGGATCCGCTCGGCTACGGCGTCGCCTCCGCGGTGCCGTGGCCCCGGTTCGATCGAACGTTCACCCTCGTTCTCGACCGTGGCCTCGACCTGCACGACATGCTTCCGCGCTACGCGCACACCGTCAACGGCGCGGCCGATCCGGACATCCCGCCGCAGGTCGTCCGCCTCGGCGACGTCGTCAGGTTCACGATCGTCAACCGGTCGGCGATCGTGCACCCGTGGCATCTGCACGGCCACCACGTCCTGGTGCTGTCCCGCGACCGAAGGCCGGCGGCCGGCAGTCCGCTGTGGCTGGACTCGTTCGACGTTCGACCGGGCGAGGTGTGGGAGGTGGCGTTCCGGGCCGACAACCCGGGAGTGTGGGCCAACCACTGCCACAACCTGGCGCACGCCGACGCCGGCATGACGACGCACCTCATGTACTCGTGATCCGTCGGGCGGCACCGGAGATCGAAGGTTGTGAGTTCAAGGTTGAGGGTATGGGAGCGCTCCCGTAACATACCTGTCGCGGCCTGTTAACGCTCACAAACGCGACCGCGCCAGCGACCGCCGCCAATGCATGGCCGCCGTCCCCTCAGGAAGGTGCTCTATGACCAGATCCAGATACACCAATGTCGGTCTGGCGTCGGCCGGCGTTGCCCTGCTCGTGTCGGCGACGGTTGTCGCGGCGCTGCCGGCCGGTGCCGCGGCGGCCGGCTGTTCGGTGAACTACACCGTCCCGTCGCAGTGGCAGGGCGGCTTCGGCGCCAACGTGGCGATCACCAACCTGGGTGATCCGGTGACCAGTTGGACGTTGACGTGGTCGTACGCGGCCGGGCAGACGGTCACGCAGGCGTGGAACACGTCGCTGACGCAGAGCGGCTCCGCGGTCACCGCGAAGAACGTGAGCTACAACGGCGCGATCGGCACCAACGCCACCGTGTCGTTCGGCTTCAACGGATCGTGGACGGGCAGCAATCCCGCGCCGACGAGCTTCGCCCTGAACGGCGTGACCTGCGGTGACGGCACCACGCCGACGACCCCACCGCCGACGAGCCCGCCCCCGACGGACCCGCCCCCGACGAGCCCGCCGCCGACCACTCCGCCACCCACGACGCCGCCTCCGACGACCCCGCCGCCGACCCCCTGTGACCTTCCCTCGACGTACCGCTGGTCGTCGACGGGGTCGCTGGCGAACCCGAAGTCGGGGTGGGTGTCGCTGAAGGACTTCACCGTCGCGCCCTACAACGGCCAGCAACTCGTCTACGCGACCACGCACGACTTCGGCAAGAGCTGGGGTTCGATGAACTTCAGTCTGTTCTCGAACTGGTCGCAGATGGCCTCGGCCACCCAGACCGGGATGAGCTCGGGGACCGTCGCGCCCTCGTTGTTCTACTTCGCGCCGAAGAACATCTGGGTGCTCGCCTACCAGTGGGGTGGGCCGGCGTTCTCCTACCGGACCTCCACCAACCCGACCAACCCGAACGGCTGGTCGGCGCCGCAGACGCTGTTCAGCGGCAGCATCACCGGCTCCGGCACCGGACCGATCGACCAGACGCTGATCGCCGACGACACGAACATGTACCTGTTCTTCGCCGGTGACAACGGCAAGATCTACCGAGCCAGCATGCCGATCGGGAACTTCCCGGGCAGCTTCGGCAGCAGCTACACGACCATCATGAGCGACACCCAGAACAACCTGTTCGAGGCCCCGCAGGTCTACAAGCTGAAGGGTCTGAACAAGTACCTCATGATCGTCGAGGCGATCGGCTCGACCGGTCGCTACTTCCGCTCGTTCACGGCCACCAGCCTGAACGGTACGTGGACGCCGCAGGCCGCGTCCCAGAGCAACCCGTTCGCCGGCAAGGTCAACAGTGGCGCCACCTGGACCAACGACATCAGCCACGGTGAGCTGCTGCGCACCAGCGCCGACCAGACGATGACTGTCGACGCCTGCAACCTGCAGTTGCTCTACCAGGGTCGTTCCCCCAGCTCCGACGGTGTCGACTACGGCCTCCTGCCGTACCGGCCCGGTCTGCTGACCCTGCAGCGCTGACACTCCTGATCCCGGGCGGGCTCGGCGAAACGCCGAGCCCGCCCACCCGTCCGCCGGCACGGGCGCGAAACGCCGAAGTCTTCGTGAGGGGCGGACGCTGGCGGGAGAGTTTGGGATGATGCGCCGGTCTACCCGCGACATCACCTGAGCTGAAGGGATTTCCGCGATGGCACCTGTCATCTCCACACTGTTCATCTCGGCCGACGGTGTGGCCGAAATCGACCCCGACTGGCACTTCCCGTACTTCGACGAGAACATGGGCCGCGCCGTCACCGAGGACTACGACACCGCCGACGTGCTGCTCATCGGCCGTGAGACCTACGACAGCTTCGCCGGCGCCTGGCCCGGGCGTGAGGCCGCAGGCGGTGAGGACGCGCCGTTCGCCAAGCAACTCGGGGACATGCGCAAGGTCGTTGTGTCGCGCCAACCGCTGGAGTTCTCCTGGCGCAACTCCGAGCTGATCGCCGGCGATCTCCTCGATGCCGTCGCGTCGCTCAAGGCCGACGACGGGGTGCGCGGCATCCTCATCCCCGGGTCCATCTCCGTCGTGCAGCAGTTGCTCGCCGCGGGGCTCGTCGACGAGCTGCGCCTGCTCGTGCATCCGGTGGCGGCGCGCAAGGGCCGCAAGCTGTTCGACGAGGGTGACGCGGCGTACCACCTGCGAGTGGTGGCGACCGAGGCGTTCCCGACGGGCGTGCTGCGCGTGATCTACGCGCCGGGCGCGGCACCCGGTAAGGCCGGCTACGACGATGTGAAAGAGCAGGTGCCGGCCGGGCAGTAGCCACCCTTCACGGGGAGCGTCGTAGGTCCGTGTGACCATCGTCGCCGTGACTGGATGGACATACAACGATCGCCCCGAGGGTGCCCGGTTCCTGACCGACCGGATTCCCGAGCCGGGGCGCGGTGCGATCGAGGACGAGCTCTGGGCCTGGATCGTCCGTGGTGAGACCGACGCCGACGAGTTCGTCGACTACTTCGACGACGACGAGGAGCGGTGCGGCGCGACGGACGAGGAGCTGATCGCGGCGCACGAGAAGGCGTCGGCCGCGCGGCGGGCGCAGCAGCGGGGGTGGGGTGAGGTGCGGAGCAACCTCACCCGCGCCTTCGCCGAACTCAACGAGCTGGGTGTGCTGGCCCGGGAAAACTTCAGCTGTTGTGGCACCTGCGCGAGCGCCGAGATCCATGACGAGCGGGACGACTCCCGGCACTGGCACGGCTATGTCTGGTACCACCAGCAGGACACCGAGTCGTTGCTCGCCAGCGACGACGGGTCGGTCTACCTCGGCTACGGCGCCTACCCGTCGGTCGACTTCGACGAGGCCGCCTACGCCGACCTGTCGGAGGCCGACCAGCAGGCCCGCTACCAGGCAGACCTGGAGCGGCTGCTCGACGACGTCGTGTTCCCGGTGCTGCGCAGGCACGGCATGCGGGTGGAGTGGAACCGCCAGCAGTCCAGGCGGGTCCTGGTCACCGGCGCCCAGTGGTACGCGCCCCTGGTCTGAGCGCCATCGCCCCATCCCACACCCCAGAAAACCATTTAACGAGGCTCATCAATATTGACGTACGGCGTCGGCAGCGAAAGGATCTCGGCACCACCACCCCCGTGATCCCTCTGGGAGGCGTCATGACCCGTCCCCGCCTGCCCCGCCTACGGGCGGCCACCCGGTTGGCCACCCTCGCCGTGGCCGCCGCCGGCGTGCTGCTCACCGTCGCCACACCCGCCAGCGCCGCCGTTCCCGCCGGCCGGTACGTGGCGCTCGGCGACTCGTACACCGCCGGTCCGCTCATCCCCACCCAGGTCGACCTGAACTGCCTGCGCTCCAACCGCAACTACCCCTCGCTGGTGGCCGCCGCCGCGGGCTCGTCGTCGTTCGCCGACGTGAGCTGCTCCGGCGCCACCACCGACGACATCCTCTACGGGGGCAGCGGCCAGTTGGGCACCGCGCTGCCACCGCAGCTCAGCGCGGTCACCTCCAACACGGCCCTGGTGACGGTGCAGATCGGCGGCAACGACATCGGCTTCTCCGGCATCATCGGCGACTGTGCGCAGGCGAGCCTCAGCAGTCCGCTCGGATCGCCGTGCAAGAACCGGTACACCGCCGGAGGTGTCGACCAGTTGCAGGCGCGGATCGCCGCCGCCACGCCTAAGGTGACGGCCGTGTTGCAGGCGGTGCGCCAGGCCGCGCCGGGTGCGCGGGTCGTGGTCCTCGGTTACCCGGCGATTCTGCCGGACACCGGTTACGGGTGCTGGCCGGTCGTCCCGATCGCCTACCAGGACGTGCCGTACCTGCGTGGCGTCGAGAAGTCGCTGAACGCGATGCTGGCGAGCACCGCGACCGCCAACGGCGCCACCTATGCCGACGTCTACGCCCCGTCCATCGGGCGCGACGCGTGCAAGGGCAGCGGCACCCGGTGGGTCGAGGGGCTGGTGCCGCAGAACTCGGCCGCCCCCTTCCACCCCAACGCCAGGGGTGAGCAGGGCATGGCAACCGCCCTGCTCAACAGGCTGAACGGCTGACCGGCGCGAAACGTGTCGACCCGGCCCCGTCGCGCCGCGGCGGGGCCGGCGACGGCGACCGGGTGCTTGGAATCGGCAGATCCGGGGTACCGGATGTCTCATGCCGAGTACGGGACAACTCGTCGGAGACCGTTACCGCCTGGTCGAAAGCATCGCCAGTGGCGGTATGGGGGATGTGTGGCGGGCTGTCGACGAGACCCTGGACCGCTGCGTGGCGGTCAAGATGCTGCAGGCTCGGCTGGTCAGTGACGCCGGCTTCGGCGAGCGGTTCCGCCGCGAGGCGCGGGCCATGGCGGCCCTGCGCCACCCAGGTGTCGCCCAGGTCTACGACTACGGTGAGGTGTCCCGGCCCGGAGAGCCGGTCCTCGCCTACATCGTCATGGAGTGCGTGCAGGGGCAACCCCTGTCGGAGCGGATCGCCGCCCTCGGCCGGCTGGACGTAGCCGAGACGATGTCGATCGTCGCGCAGACCGCCCGTGCCCTGCACGCCGCCCACGAGGCCGGCGTCGTGCATCGGGACGTCAAACCCAGCAACCTGATCATCGAGCCGGACGGGCACGTCGTACTCGTTGATTTCGGGGTTGCGGTGACCTCGGAAGCGGCGGGCCTGACCGGGACGAACCAGGTCGTCGGCACCGCCCTGTACATGGCGCCGGAGCAGATCTCGAAGAACGAGATCGGCCCGGCGATCGACATCTACGCGCTGGGCGCGGTCGCCTACCACTGCCTCGCCGGTAGACCCCCGCACCAGGGCGAGAACGCGGTAGCGGTGGCGCTGCGGCACCTTGAGGAGGACCCGGCGCCGCTGCCCGAGGGCATCCCGGTGGCGGTGCGGCGGTTGGTCGCCACCGCGATGGCCAAGGAGCCCGCCCGCCGATTCCCGACGGCGGCGGCCCTGGCCACCGCGGCGCAGACCCTCGCGGGCCCGTCCGACCACCTGGACCGGACCGCCGCCGGGGCGGCCTCGACCGGGGGACGAGACGAGCGGACGACCGTCCTCGGACCGGGCCACGGCGGTGCGCCGGGTCGGGCGGGCGGTTCCGGGTCTCGGGCCCTCGCGGTGCTGCTCGGGTCGGTGGCCGCCGCGGCTGCCGTCCTGGTGTTCGGCGACCCCACCGGGATGCTGCCCGGCCCGACCGGGCGACCCTCGACGCCTCCCGCGGTGTCGCCCTCGGCGCCGGGCGATGGCGGCACCGACACCGACATCGACGTCGGCAGCACCGGCACTGGCAGCGACACCGGCCAGGGTGTCGGTGGGGGACAACCGGCCACGACCGGCCCCGCTGGCCTGCCGGTCCGGGCGTCCGGATCCCCGACTGCGACGGCCTCTGGTCCCGCTGCGGGGCCCGACCAGTCCGCGCCACCCGAGGACAGCGGTGGCGATCCCCCGACCCCCGCCACCTCCGGGAGCGCCGACGAGGACCCGACGGCAGACCCGACGGGCGAAACGTCGGGGGCACCGACCGCGGCGCCGACGGAGGAGTCGACGGAGGAGCCGGCGGCGGACCCCTCCGGGGGCCCGGCGGAGGAAACGAGCGAGGAACCGACGGCGGGGACGACCGGGGGGAGCGCGTCGCCACGGGGCTGATGGGCGATGGCGAAGGCCACGAGCACGCCACCGCCGCGCCACCCGCTCCACCGAGCTGGACTGGCACGCGGACGCAGCACTGGCGTGGCGGCCGGAGCCGCCACGCCAGTGGTGGTGTCAAACGGTGATCAGATTCAACTGGTACGGCAGGAGATCGTCGGCAAGTTCCAGTTGCCGTTGGCCATGACCGTTATCCCGAAGTTGTTGCCGTTGCCGTTCGGGGTCGCGGTGACGGTGCCGCTGGTGCCGCTGACCGAGGCGTTCCAGCTGTTCTGGATGCTCTGGCCGCCACCCAGACCGAGGCTGACGACCCAGTTGTTGGTGCCGCTGACCGCGACGTTGAGGTTGAACCTGTCACCCCACTGCTGACCGGCGGAGATCGTCGCGTTGCAGTTGCCGCCTCCCGGGTTGCCGGTCCCCGGGTTGCCGGTGGTCGGTCCGGAGGTCGGGTTGCTGCCCCCGCCCTCCCGGACGGTGACGTCGGAGCTGCCGCTGCTCTGGTAGCCCTCGGTGGCCATGATCTGGTAGGCGTGGTTGGTGCCGAGGTTCAGGCCGGCGCGGGCCCAGGCGTCGAAGTGGTTGGCGGTGGTGATGGTGCCGCTGGACCGCTTCTGCTGGCGGACGCTCCAGTACTGGTAGAACGTCTGGTTGCCGTCGATCGAGGGGGCGTTGGTCCGCAGGCTGCGCAGGATGTCGTAGGTGCCGCCGTCAGTGGTGACCGTGCCCATCCGGGTGGCGCCGTTGCTCGGGTTGTAGCTGCCGAAGTTCTCCACCACGTAGTACTCGATGAGCGGGTTGCGCGTCCATCCGTACAGGGCGAGGTAGGTGTTGTTGTTGCCCGGGTTGTAGGTGGCCGAGTAGCTGACGGTCCGCCGGCTGCCGGTGGCCCAGCCCTTGCCGCCGACCCAGTTGTTGGTGCTGCGGTCCCAACTGCTGGAGTAACGGCCGTCGGCGCGCAGCGTCATGCTGGCGTTGCCGCCGTCCTTCCAGAAGGAGAAGTAGTAGCCGTTGTGTGTGCCGGTGAGGCTGGAGGTGAGCGTCCGGTCGGCCTCGGCGTACGCGTTGGTGGCCGTCATCGTGCCGGTGACGGCCAGGACGACGGTGCACGCGGCGCCGAGGAGCAGCCGCATGCGGCCGCGCCGTCTCGGTGTGGTGTTGCTGGTGTCGGTCATGTAACTGTTGCCTCCTGGTGACGGCTGGCGGGGGCCAGCAGTGCGGTACGGCCCGCAGGCTGTCGGTGGCCCGGGACGGCCACCGGCGTGTACCGCGTGGTGGTGGCCGGTCGTTCTGCGCGACGACCGGAGGAGTGGGTCGCGGTGACTGGTGCTGACGGCGATTGAGGTCCGTCGATGGCGACCGTATTAACCTGGCCGTCGACTTGTCAACAATTTTCGGAAACATGGCCGTCCTCGCGCGGTGACCGGCGATCTGCCGCAGGGCGATGTCTATCCAGGTCAGTAGTCGATCAGAAGTTGCCGTGCACGTGGGCGTCGTGCGTCGACCGAAGAGGACGCCGGAAACAGTGGCCGGAAACTTCCGGAGACTTTCCGGACCTCAACACCCCGGCAGTCGACAGGCGCGAGCCGGTCAGCGGCGGCGGGCGTTGAGTCGGGAGGCCTGCCGGGTCAGGTGGTCGCGCTCGGCCAGGTTGGACGCCTTCCGGGCCGCCTCGGCGTACAGCCGGGCTGCCGTCGCCACACTGCCGTCGCGCTCGTGCAGGTACGCGGCGACCGCCGTGAAGCGGGGCAGCGTGTCATCCAGCGCCGCGAGCGCCGCGAGACCGGCGCGCGCGCCGTCGGCCTCGCCCACGGCCACCGCGCGGTTGAGCCGGACGATCGGGCTGTCGGTCAGTCGCGCGAGTTCGTCGTACCACTCGACGATCTGCACCCAGTCGGTCTCCTCGGCGGTGGGCGCGTCGGCGTGCAGCGCCGCGATGGCGGCCTGGGCCTGGAACTCGCCCAGTCGGTCGCGGGCGAGGGCCGCCTGCAGGATCTCGACGCCCGCGGCGATCGACGCGGTGTCCCATCGGCCGCGGTCCTGCTCGGCCAGCGGCACCAGGCTGCCGTCGGGCCCCTTCCGAGCGGCCCGCCGGGCGTGGTGCAGCAGCATGAGGGCGAGCAGCCCCGCCACCTCGGGGTGGTCGATGGCGGCCGCGAGCTGCTGGGTGAGCCGGATGGCCTCGGCGGCGAGGTCGACGTCGCCGGAATAGCCCTCGTTGAAGACCAGGTAGAGGACGCGCAGCACGGTGGCGACATCGCCGGGTTGGTCGAACCGCACCCCGGAGACGGTGCGCTTGGCCCGGCTGATGCGCTGCGCCATCGTCGCCTCCGGCACCAGGTAGGCCTGGGCGATCTGGCGGGTGGTCAGCCCACCGACGGCGCGCAGCGTGAGCGCGACCGCGGACGACGGCGTCAGCGACGGGTGGGCGCACAGGAAGTAGAGCTGGAGCGTGTCGTCCACCGCCGGGGTGGGGCCGGGCGGCGGCTCCTCGTCGACGAGGTCCTCGCGTCGGCGGCGGGCCGCGTCCGCTCGGGTCGCGTCGAGGAACCGGCGCCAGGCCACGGCGACCAGCCAGCCCTTCGGGTCCCGCGGCGGGTCGGTCGACCAGACACGGACCGCCTCGACGAGCGCGTCCTGCACGGCGTCCTCGGCCGCCGCGAAGTCGGCTCCGCGGCGGACGAGGACCCCGAGCACGCTCGGCGTGAGGCTCCGGATGAGGGCCTCGTTCATGACCGGGTCACTCCGTGATGGTGGGCGGCTCGGTCAGGAACGGGCGCAGCTCGAGCCACTCGTGGATCGGCTTCCCGTCCTTGCCGGGGGCGGCGGACAGTTCCCCGGCCAGCTCGACGGCGCGCTCGTAGCTGTCGACGTCGATCGTCATCCAGCCGGCGATGAGGTCCTTGGTCTCGGCGAACGGGCCGTCGGTGACCGGCGGGCGACCCTCACCGTCGTAGCGCACCCAGGCGCCCTCGGGGGCGAGCGCCTGGCCGTCGACGAACTCGCCGGTCTGCTCCAGCCGTGCCGCGA
The DNA here is from genome assembly GCF_043197345.1 of Micromonospora sp. NPDC049175. Lineage (NCBI taxonomy): Bacteria > Bacillati > Actinomycetota > Actinomycetes > Micromonosporales > Micromonosporaceae > Micromonospora > Micromonospora sp. NPDC049175. Next base: position 449,646 of record NZ_JBICSY010000004.1, read on the forward strand.
AATCTCTCATGTACGCCACGTGCGCCGAGATCTCCTGCGGCGTCCACTGGTCCATGGGTACGTCGTTGACCCCGGCCGGGCCGCCGCGGTAGTGCTTGAGCAGCAGGTACTTCGCCATCGTGTTCTCCTCGGTGCGGGTGCGGCCGTTCGTGGCCACGTTCACCCCTGGGACGGAGCCGGTCGCCGGTTCTCGACATGGCGCCCGGATTATTTTCCCCTCGCCGCGCGGCGCGGGTGACATCCGTCGACACGGCGGCCCGAAACCGGCCAAAACTTGATTCGTTCCAGAATAGTGAGCTAGTGTTCGCCGGGTGATGTCCGACTTCGAGGCGCAACTGCGGGCCGCCTCGCTGCGGGTGACCCGGCCCCGACTGGCGGTGCTCGCGGCGTTGCGCGACCATCCGCACGTCGGCACCGACGCGGTGATCGCGCTGGTCCGGGCGGATCATCCCACGGTCTCCCACCAAGCGGTGTACGACGTGCTGCGCGTGCTCACCGACGCTGGTCTGGTCCGGCGTATCCAGCCGGCCGGCGCGACCGCCCGCTACGAGTCCCGGGTCGCGGACAACCACCACCATGTCGTGTGCCGCTCCTGCGGCGCGATCGCCGACGTCGAGTGCGCCGTCGGTCACGCCCCCTGTCTCACCGCCTCGGTCGACCACGGTTTCGTGATCGATGAGGCGGAGGTCGTCTACTGGGGCTTCTGTCCCGACTGCGCGACCGAACGCACGCCCCAGAGATCCGCAAGCTCGGAAGGAAGTACATGAGCGACACCCAGGACAACGGCCCCACCAGCGCGCAGGGCGTGGACCAGAAGGCGGCCGCCGGCTGCCCGGTCGCGCACGACTCGGTGACCGCGCACGGCAGCGAGAGCGAGAACCCGGCGATCGACTCGCCGACTCCCAAGACCGGCGGTCGTCCGCGCACCAACCGGGACTGGTGGCCCAACCAGCTCGACCTCTCGGTGTTGCACGCCCACTCGTCCAAGGGCAACCCGCTGGGGGAGGACTTCAGCTACGCCAGGGAGTTCGCCAAGCTCGACGTCGAGGCCCTCAAGCGGGACATCACCGAGGTCCTCACCACCTCGCAGGACTGGTGGCCGGCCGACTTCGGCCACTACGGCGGCCTGATGATCCGGATGAGCTGGCACGCCGCCGGCACGTACCGCATCGAGGACGGCCGGGGCGGCGCCGGCGACGGCGGTCAGCGGTTCGCGCCGCTGAACAGCTGGCCGGACAACGCCAACCTGGACAAGGCCCGCCGGCTGCTGTGGCCGGTCAAGCAGAAGTACGGCCAGCAGATCTCGTGGGCCGACCTGCTCGTGCTCGCCGGTAACGTCGCCCTGGAGTCGATGGGCTTCAAGACCTTCGGCTTCGGCTTCGGTCGCGAGGACGTCTGGGAGCCCGAGGAGATCTTCTGGGGCCCGGAGGACACCTGGCTCGGCGATGAGCGCTACGCCTCCGAGAAGGAGATGGCGGCCGGCGTCGGTTCCACCGAGATGGGTCTCATCTACGTCAACCCGGAGGGTCCTCGCGGCAACGCGGACCCGGCCGCGGCGGCGCACTTCATCCGCGAGACCTTCGGCCGGATGGCCATGAACGACGAGGAGACCGTCGCCCTCATCGCCGGTGGCCACACCTTCGGCAAGACCCACGGTGCCGCCGTCGCCGACAACCACGTGGGCCCGGAGCCCGAGGGCGCCCCGCTGGAGGCGCAGGGCCTGGGTTGGCTGAACACCCACGGCAGCGGCAAGGGCGCCGACACGATCACCAGCGGTCTCGAGGTGACGTGGACCGACGTGCCGACCCAGTGGAGCAACCGCTTCTTCGAGATCCTGTTCGGCTACGAGTGGGAGCTCACCACCAGCCCGGGTGGCGCGAAGCAGTGGGTCGCCAAGGACGCCGAGGCGATCATCCCGGACCCGTTCGACCCGGCCAGGAAGCACCGGCCGACGATGCTCACGACGGACCTGTCGCTGCGCGTCGACCCGGCGTACGAGAAGATCTCGCGCCGCTTCCTGGAGAACCCCGACCAGTTCGCGTTGGCCTTCGCCAAGGCCTGGTACAAGCTGCTGCACCGCGACATGGGCCCGATCGAGCGTTTCCTCGGGCCGTGGGTGGCGGAGCCGCAGTTGTGGCAGGACCCGGTGCCGGCCGTGGACCACGAGCTGGTGGGTGACGCCGACGTCGCCGCGCTCAAGGCGAAGATCCTGGACTCCGGTCTGACGACCGCCCAGCTGGTCTCCACCGCCTGGGCGTCCGCCGCGAGCTTCCGCCACACCGACAAGCGGGGCGGCGCCAACGGGGCGCGGATCCGTCTGGAGCCGCAGCGCAGCTGGGAGGTCAACCAGCCCGAGCAGCTGGCGACCGTCCTGAAGGCGCTGGAGGGCATCCAGCGGGAGTTCAACGAGGCCGGCGGCGCGAAGATCTCGCTCGCCGACCTGATCGTGCTGGCCGGGTCGGCAGCCGTCGAGAAGGCGGCCCGGGACGCCGGCGTCGAGGTGACCGTGCCGTTCCGGGCGGGTCGCACCGACGCCACCCAGGAGCAGACCGACACCGACTCGTTCCGGGTCCTGGAGCCGCGGGCCGACGGTTTCCGCAACTACCTGCGTCCGGGTGAGAAGACCCAGCCGGAGGTGCTCCTCGTCGACCGGGCCTACATGCTCAACCTGACCGCGCCGGAGATGACGGTCCTCGTCGGCGGTCTGCGGTCGCTCGGCGCCAACACCGGTGGCAGCCAGCACGGTGTCCTCACCGACCGGCCGGGTGTGCTCACCAACGACTTCTTCGCCAACCTGCTCTCCCCGGGCACCCGGTGGAGCGCGTCGAAGTCCGACGAGCACGTGTACGAGATCCGCGACCTGGCCACCGACGAGGTGAAGTGGACCGCCACCGCGGTCGACCTCATCTTCGGTTCCAACTCGCAGCTGCGCGCCCTCGCGGAGGTCTACGCCAGCCAGGACGCCCGCGACAAGTTCGTGGCCGACTTCGTGACCGCCTGGACCAAGGTCATGGAGCTGGACCGGTTCGACATCGCCTGACAGCCGGACACCGACGAGCCCCGGCCGATCGCCATCGGTCGGGGCTCGTCGGGCTCGGCGGCGTCACCTCGATGCCGGCGGCGCTATCGACGGGCGTCACGTGTGGCGGCTAACCTGTGGCCCCACACACCATCGATGTGAGGAGATGCGATGGCGCGTCGCACCGGCCGGCCCTCCTACCTGTCGGACAAGCCCGACGTGCGTCGTCGCCGTACGGTGCGCCTCGTGGCGGTCACCGCGGCGGTCGCGCTCGTCACCGCCCTGGTGGGTGGGCTGATCGGCTACCAGGTGGGGCGACCGGACGCCGTCGAGGCGTCCATCGCGTCCATCAAAGAGGCCGACGCCAAGCGGGACGCTCAGCAGATCGTGGAGCTGACGGAGACGGCCCGCACGGTCAGCGGCCAGGTGGCTCCGATCCTGACCGCCCTCAAGACGGAGACGTCAGCCGGCCGCGCGCCGGACCCCGAGCAGGCCAAGCGGTGGCAGGAGACCATGCGGGAAGCCGCCAAGCCGTTCGCCGACCCGCCGTCGGGGTCCACCGCCACGAACGTGGCGCGAGGTGGGCTGCGCGGGGCGATCCAGCAGGCGTCCCTGGCCGTCGACTCCTACGCGCTGGCCGCCAGCGTGCCGACGGCACAACGCGCGGCCCTGTTGGACATCACCGCGCGGCAGGCGGCCGAGGCCGTCACGAGCTGGTCGGTCGCGGCGACCCAGCTCGACCAGGTGAGCGTCGACGCCGGCCACGGCCATCAACACGTGTTCCTCACCACAGACCCCGAAGGATCGGCCTTCACCCCGGACGGGGCGCCCGAGGGCACCGGCGGTTGAGGGCTCGTTGCTGCTCGGGTGTCGGGTTTCGCGGCGGCCGCTGCTGGCCCGTCGGTCGAGCGGCCCGGCGTGATCTGGGACCGGCTCGCTGAAATCGGGTACCGTCGCCTGTCTCAAGTCTCAGCACCAACCTGGCTTCCGGTGACCGGTGAGCCGAACCGGAGGGACACAGCCGTGAGGTTCCAGAACGCTGTTCGGCAGGCCGGACTCGTCGTGGCGGTCGCCGCCCTCGCCGTGACGGCGGGATGCGCCAAGAAGGACGACAGTGAGGTCCAGGCGAGCGGGGTCAAGCTGGTCCAGGCGGGCAAGCTGACCGTCTGCACCCACCTGCCGTACCCGCCGTTCCAGTCCAAGGACGCCAGCGGCACGGTGACCGGCTTCGACGTCGAGATCATGGACCTGGTGGCCAAGGACCTGGGCGTCGCGCAGACGATCATCGACACCCCGTTCGAGGGGATCAAGTCCGGTCAGGACCTGAACACCGGCAAGTGCGACGCGGCAGCCGCCGGCATGACGATCACCGCGGAGCGGCAGAAGGTCATGAACTTCTCCGACCCGTACTTCGACGCCACCCAGGCGATGCTTGTGAAGACCGGCAAGACGTACAAGTCGCTCGACGACCTCCGGGGCAAGAAGGTCGGCGTCCAGGCGGCCACCACCGGTCGCGACTACGCCAAGAAGTTCGAGGCGGAGAAGGGCCTCAAGCTCGTCGAGTTCGAGGATCTCGCCGCCGAGCAGCAGGCCGTCGCCAACGGTCAGGTCGAGGCCGCCATCAACGACCTGCCGGTCTGGAGCGAGTACCTCAAGAAGAACCCGGGCGGGTTCCAGGTGGCCGCCGAGTTCGACACCGGCGAGCAGTACGGCTTCTCGGTGAAGAAGGACGGCAACCCGGAACTGCTCAAAAAGATCAACGAGGCGCTGGCCAAGGCCAAGCAGGACGGCTCCTACGACACGATCTACGAGAAGTGGATCGGCAAGCGGCCGAGCGCGTGAGAACGGCTTCCAGCAGCGGGGCGCGCGTCAGGCGCGTCCAGCCGCAGAGCGCGCGTCCGCGCACTCAACAGCAGAGCGCGCGTCCTGCGCGTCGGTAACCTTCGGGAAGGCAACGAGCGAACGTGAAGCTGCGACGCCGCCAGCGGGAGCGGCTGTCCCTCGGGCTGCAGTACCTGGTCTTCATCGCCATCATCGCCGCGGTGCTCTTCGCCGCGGACTGGGACCGGTTGGCCGACGCGTTCTTCCGCGTCGACATCATCAAGTCGATGTTCCCGACGATCATCACCGTCGCGTTGCGCAACACGGTGCTCTACACGCTCGGCGCGTTCGCCTTCGGCCTCGTGTTCGGCACCGTCCTCGCGCTGATGCGGCTGTCCCGGGTCGCGCCGTACCGCTGGCTGTCGACGGCGTACATCGAGCTGTTCCGGGGCCTGCCCGCGCTGCTGGTGCTCTTCCTCGTCGGTTACGGGATCCCCATCGCCTTTCCCGAGCGCGAGATTCCGGGCGGTGTGTTCGGCTCGATCGCGATCGGTCTCGGCCTGACCGCCGCGGCGTACATGGCGGAGACCATCCGGGCCGGCATCCAGGCCGTGCCGAAGGGGCAGATGGAGGCGGCCCGCACCCTCGGTATGTCGCACTTCACCGCCATGCGCACGATCGTCGTCCCGCAGGCGTTCCGGATCGTGATCCCACCGCTGACGAACGAACTCATCCTCCTCACCAAGGACTCGTCGCTGGCGTACGTGCTCGGTGTGACGGCGCAGACCATCGAGGTCACCAAGTTCGGTCGGGACATGCTGAACGACCGGGTGAACGCCACCCCGCTGCTGGTGGCCGGTCTCGCCTACCTGATCATCACCCTGCCGCTGTCCCAGGTGGTCCGCCGCCTCGAACTGCGCTACGCCAAGGCCCGGTGACCCGCATGACGAGCACGAAACCGCGTCCGGCCGTCGAGATCCGCGACCTGCACAAGTCGTTCGGGCCGCTCGAGGTGCTCAAGGGCATCGACTTCGAGGTCGGCCAGGGCGAGGTGGTCTGCGTCATCGGGCCGTCCGGGTCCGGTAAGTCGACGCTGCTGCGCTGCGTCGACCTCCTCGAAGAGCCGACGGCCGGCAGGATCTGGGTCAACGGGGTCGAGATGACCGACCCGGACGTCGAGATCGACGCGGTGCGCCGCGGCATCGGCATGGTCTTCCAGGCGTTCAACCTCTTCCCGCACCTGACCGTGCTGAACAACCTCACCATCGCCCAGCGCCGGGTGTTGCGGCGCGGCCGGGCCGAGGCCGAGCGCGTCGCTCGGGCCAACCTGGACCGCGTCGGGCTGACCGACAAGGCCGACGCGTTCCCGGCGCAACTCTCCGGTGGGCAGCAGCAGCGGGCGGCGATCGCCCGGTCCCTGTCGATGGAGCCGAAGCTGATGCTCTTCGACGAGCCGACCTCGGCTCTCGACCCGGAGTTGGTCGGCGACGTGCTCACCGTCATGCGCAAGCTGGCCGAGGACGGCATGACGATGATGGTGGTGACGCACGAGATGGCGTTCGCCCGTGACGTCGCCGACCGGGTCGTGTTCATGGACGGGGGTGTGGTGGTCGAGCAGGGGCCGCCGCAGGAGCTGCTCGGCAACCCGAAGCACGAACGGACCCGTGCGTTCCTCTCCCGGGTCCTCGACCCGACCCGTGTCGCGCAGCTCGGTCAGCCCGAGCAGTCGCCGGAGCCGCCGCAGGCGCCGGGCCTGCCGGCCGACGACCGCCACCAGCTCTGACGCCCCTTTTCGTACGCCTGTCCGCCGGGCTGCCCCATCGAGGGCAGCCCGGCGTCGTGCGGTGTGCGCAGGCTCTGTGTCAGGATCATGTCAATCGAAGTACGTCGTAATGTCAAGGTAAACTTTTTGCAATCAGACCTGGACTTTCGTCGATGGACTACATAAGTTTCAGACATCCACCGAAAGCTCTGAGTCTTCCGAGCAAAGTCCGCGACGAGCCTCACCTCAGTCGTGCTGCCGCCCCGTGCTCGGCGGTCGTTGCACCCTGCCCTCGTCGCGTCTTCGCCCGGTCGGGAACGGAGACCCATGGACGATCACGCCACTGGCTCCCCTCGTCACCTGTCCCGCAGATCCCTGATCGCCACCGGGGCGCTCGCCGCCGGTGCGCTGGGGGCGGCCGCCCCCGCGGTCGGCACCGCGTTCGGCCCCAGCCCCGCCCGGGCTGCCGCCGGCGTCACGAAGAAGGTCACCATCTACGCCGAGCAGTTGCCCGGCGGCCTGTTCGGCTACGGTCTGGCGCCCGGCCAGGCCACCGTGCCGGGTCCGCTCCTGGAGATCTACGAGGGTGACACCCTGGAGATCACCCTGGTCAACACCACGAACCAACGGCTCTCCATCCATCCGCACGGGGTGGACTACAGCACCGACTCGGACGGCAGTCCGCTGAACGCCTCGTTCAACAACCCGGGCGAGACGCGCACGTACGTCTGGCGCTCGCGGGAGATGGTCGCCGCGGCGGGCCGCCGGTTCATGCCGGGCAGTGCCGGCTACTGGCACTACCACGACCACGCCATGGGCACCGACCACGGCACCGCAGGGGTGGCCAAGGGGCTGTACGGCGCGCTGATCGTCCGCCGTCGCGGCGACATCCTGCCGGAGAAGCAGTTCACTGTCGTGTTCCACGACATGATGATCAACAACCGGATGGCACCGGAGACGCCCATCTTCGAGGCGAACCTGGGCCAGCGGGTGGAGTGGGTCGCCATCGGCCACGGCAACCTGTTCCACACCTTCCACCTGCACGCGCACCGCTGGGCGGACAACCGCACCGGAATGCTGGAGGGACCGAGCGACCCGAGCCTGGTCATCGACAACAAGGACCTCAACCCGGGCAGCTCGTTCGGCTTCCAGGTGCTGGCCGGCGAGGGCGTCGGACCGGGAGCGTGGATGTACCACTGCCACGTGCAGAACCACTCCGACGGCGGCATGGCCGGGATCTTCCTGGTGCGCAACGCCGACGGCAGCATGCCACCGGGCGCCGAGGAGGCGATCCACCGGTTCCAGGGCCACACCCACACGCACGCAGGCTGACCCAACCGAAAGTGGGGACGGGGATGACCAGACAACCACGACGACTCCTTGCCGCGATAGCGGCCTTCGCGGCACTGATCCCGGCGTCGACGGCGGCAGCCGCACCGGGAGCGGCGGCCGCGCCCCGAACGGCGGCCGCCCCGCAGGCGGCGCGGACCGCGGTCCTCGTGTTCCACGGCCCGGTGGCCGAGCAGCAGGACCCGGTGACCCGCGCGGTGGACACCATCAAACAGCTTGGCGCCAGTCATGACATCGATGTCACGGTCACCACGGACCCGGGCGTGTTCACCGCGACCGGGCTGTCCGCGTACCGCAGCGTGGTCTTTCTCTCCGCGACGGGCGCCGCGCTCAACCGCGACCAGGAGTCGGCGCTACAGAGCTACCTGAAGGCCGGTGGCGGCTTCGTCGGCATCGCCGACGCCGCCCGCGCCCAGGTCGACTCGGCCTGGTTCACCGGCCTGATCGGCACCCGCCCGGCGGGTGCCATTCCGGTGGCCGAGCCGGTGGCCGCGGTGACCGCCAGCGGCGAGAACCCGCCGACCGAGACCAAGGAGAAGCTGACCGACGGCGACGCCAACACCAAGTGGCTGGTCCGCACCCCGACGGCCTGGGTGGCGTACCAACTGGCCGCGCCCACACGGATCACCGGGTACGCGCTGACGTCGGCCAACGACTTCGTCGGGCGGGACCCGAAGGACTGGACCCTGCAGGGTTCCACCGACGGGCAGAACTGGTCCGATCTGGACCGGCGCACCAACCAGACCTTCGGGGACCGGTTGCAGACCCGCCGGTTCGACATCGCCACGCCGCAGGAGTTCACCCGCTACCGGCTGAACATCACCGCCAACAGTGGTGAGCCGCTGATCCAGCTCGCCGACCTGCGCCTGTTCACCGGCACGGCCACCGCGCCGCCGCCGACCCCCGTGAACCGGGCGGTGGTCGACATCCTGGACCGCAAACACCCGGCCACCGCGTCGCTGCCGATGACCATCACCCGGTCCGACCGCTGGGACAACTGGGACCCGAACCCGATCGGTAGCGTGCACACGCTCGCCCAGGTCGAGGAGCGGCACTACGACCCGGGGCCGGGAGCCAACGGCCCGTTCCACCCGGTGTCCTGGTGCCGGGACTACGACGGAGGCCGCTCGTTCTACACCGGCATGGGCCACACCGAGGGCAGCTACGGTGAGGAGGCGTTCCGCGCGCACCTCGCCGGGGCGCTCAACTGGACCACCGGTCGCGTACGCGGCGACTGCCAGGCCACGATCGCCGCTAACTACAAGGTGGAGCGACTCACCGCGGCCAACCAGACCGGGCAGCTCGACCAGATCGGCGAGCCGCACGGGCTCACCATCGCGCCGGACGGCACGGTCTTCTACGTCGGCAAGGCGGCCTGCCCGAGTGGCCCGATCGCGGACTGGAACGACCCGAAGGTCGGCCTGGGCTGCGGCACCATCCACTCCTGGGACCCGCGGACCAAGCAGGTCAAACTGCTCACCACCCTGGAGGTGATGGGCAACCGGGGCAGCGGCTCCGAGTTGGTGAAGAACGAGGAGGGCCTGCTCGGCATCGTGCCCGACCCCGCCTTCGCCGACAACGGGTGGCTCTACGTCTACTGGATGCCGCACGAGTCGATCGACCGGGTGCAGCGGGTCGGGCAGCGCACCGTCTCGCGGTTCACCTACGACCGTGCGGCGCAGAGCATCGACCAGGCCAGTCGCAAGGATCTGCTGAAGTTCCCGGTGCAGATCCACAGTTGCTGCCACGCCGGCGGCGGAATGGCGTTCGACGCCAAGGGCAACCTCTACGTCGGCTCCGGCGACAACAACTCCTCCGAGGGATCGCAGGGCTACTCCGGCAACAACTGGACCCAGGAGTACCAGGGCATCTCCTTCCAGGACGCCCGCCGCACCTCGGGCAACACGAACGACCTCGCCGGCAAGATCATCCGGATTCACCCGGAGGCCGACGGCACGTACACCATCCCGGAGGGCAACCTCTTCCCGCCGGGCACCGAGAAGACCCGCCCGGAGATCTACGTGATGGGCGTGCGCAACATCGCCCGCCTGCAGATCGACCCGGAGCACCAGTGGCTGACCGCCGGTTGGGTCGGCCCGGACGCTGCGTCGCCCAGTCCCACCCTCGGCCCGGCCAAGTACGAGACCGCCACCATCATCACCTCGGCCGGCAACCAGGGCTGGCCGTACTGCATGGGCAACCGGCAGCCGTACCGGGACCGCAGCAGCACCGACGCGAGCGTGCTGACCGGCTGGTACGACTGCGACAACCTGAAGAACACCTCCCCGCGCAACACCGGACTCGTGGACATCCCGGCGGCCCGGGACAACATGATCTGGTATTCGCCCGACGGCGGCGGCCCGGTCTTCCCGAAGCGCGCCGACGGCAGCGGCCTGCCCACCTACGTCGCCGCCGACGCCACCTACACGCAGCCGTACCTGCGCGGTGGCGGGCAGGCCATCATGTCCGGCCCCACCTACCACCGCGACCGGGTCGACCCGAACAGCACTGTGGCGTGGCCGGCGTACTGGGACGAGAAGTGGTTCATCGGCGACCAGTCGAACGCCGCCAACCGGGTCGCGGTCACCGTCGACGAGGCCGGAGTGCCGACGGCGGCCCCGCCGGTCTACGCCGAGACGCTGCGCGCCATCATCCCGAGCGGCAACGGCGACACCCGCCTGCAGAGCTGGATGGACGCCAAGTTCGGCCCGGACGGCGCGCTCTACCTGCTGGACTACGGAGGCGGGTTCTTCAGCCTGCACCCCAACCAGAAGCTCATCCGGATCACCTACACCGGCGGCGCGCCCACCCCGGCACCGGCGGCGACCTCCGTGGCCGTCCAGAACAAGCCCCTGACCATCGCCTTCGACGGCGCGCGCTCCGGCGGCGTCAGCCACCGGTGGGAGTTCGGCGACGGCGCCACGTCGACCGAGGCGAACCCCCGGCACACGTACGCCAGGGTCGGCACCTACACCGCCAAACTGACTGTCACGTACGCCGACGGTGCGACGGCGACGGTGCAGACCACTGTCACGGTGGGCTGCGCGGTCCCGGACGACCGGCAGAACGTGTGGCTCGACGACACGGACACGGGGGTGCCCAGCCGCACGGTCGGGCAGGGCTGCACGGTCAACGACCTGATCGACGACGAGAGCACCTGGGCCGACCACAACAGTTTCGTCCGCCACGTGACCGCGGTGACCCGCGCACTCCAGGACGACGGTCTGCTCAACGCCCGCGAGAGCGGCACACTCACCCGGCTGGCCGCCGCGTCCGAGATCGGGCGCAACGGACACACCGGGTACGAGCCACTCTTCGACGGCACCGCCGAGTCGCTGCGCGGCTGGCAGCAGGCGCCGACGGGATCGTTCAGCATCCAGCCGGACGGGTCGCTGCGCTCCAGCGGCGGCCTCGGCATGCTCTGGCACACGAAGGAACTGGCCGACTTCTCGCTGAGGCTGCAGTTCCGCGACATCGCCCCCGGCACCGGACGGGCCAACACCGGCGTCTTCATCAGGTTCCCGGACCTGCGAACCCCGCTCGACCAGCGGCCACCGGACAGCTGCGGCACCGTCGGGTCGGCCCGGACCTCACCGGCCTGGATGGCCATCTACTGCGGACACGAGATCCAGATCTACGACGGTGAGACAGGCGAGCCGCAGAAGACCGGCTCGGTCTACAACTTCGACCCGGTGCCGCTCGCCCAGGCCGGCGTCACCCCGAAGAACGAGTGGAACGACTACGAGATCCGCGTGGTCGGTCAGCACTACACGATGATCCGCAACGGCGTGGTGATCAACGAGTTCGACAACACGCCGGGCAAGCAGTCCTCCCGTGCCGGCGATCCGCCGACCGACCTGCGGCAGTTCCTCAGCGGCTTCATCGGTCTGCAGAACCACGGTGACAACGACCTGGCCGAGTTCCGCAACATCCGCGCGCGGGAACTCTAGGAGAAACGATGACCCGACGACTCACGGCCGCGCTGTCGGCGCTCCTGCTCACGGTGATCCCGATTGCCGCCAAGCCCGCCAGCGCCGCCCCGCGCGTCGCCGCGGACCAGGTGTTGACCTGGACCGCCGACGACAACACCACCCGCTACAAGTCCGCCCCCGCCCAGGCGGTGGCCGGCGCGACCACAATCATCTGGGAGAACAGCGCGGCCACCGGCAACACCACCGGGATGCCGCACACGCTCACCTTCGACACCAGCACCGAGGGCTACAACCACGACGTCACGCTCAACATCCTGGCCAACCCGTTCGACGCCAACGACGGCCGCCACCAGGCGACGGTGAATCTGACCCCGGGCCGGTACCGCTACTTCTGCTCGATCCCGGGCCACAGCCAGATGGTCGGCGAACTGGTGGTCACCGACGGCGGAGGTGGCGGCGACACCACCGCGCCGACAGTCGACGCCGCCGTCTCGGGTGACCGCGACGGTGACGGCAACTACCTCGGCGCGGCCACGGTGACCGTGACAGCCACCGACGCCGACTCCGGTGTGGCCACCGTCGAGTACCAGGTCGACGACACCACCTTCCAGCCGTACACCCAGCCGGTGCGGGTGACCGCGATCGGCGACCACTCGGTGCAGTTCCGCGCCACCGACCAGGCCGGCAACACCAGCGCGGTCGGCTCGGTGTCGTTCCGGATCGTCGAACCGACCGAGGAGGACACCACCGCGCCGGTGGTCACGGCCACGCCGACCGGCGAGCAGGACGGCGACGGCAACTACATCGGTACGGCCACCGTCACGCTGGCCGCCACCGATGCCGGTTCCGGCGTCGCCACCATCGAGTACGCGCTGGACGGGGGAGCCTTCACCGCGTACGCGAACCCGATCGTCGTGACCACCGTGGGCATGCACATGCTGCACTACCGGGCCACCGACGTCGCCGGAAACACGTCGACCGAGCAGATGCTCCACCTCACCGTCGTCGAGCCGCAGGCCGAGGACACCACCCCACCCACTGTCGCCGCCACCGTGGCGGGCGACCAGAACGACGACGGCGCGTACGTCGGCGGCGCGACGGTCACCGTCACCGCCACCGATGACGGCTCGGGTGTGGCGTCGATCGAGTACGCGCTCGACACCGGTGGCTGGACCGCGTACGCCGGCCCGGTCGCCGTCCGCACGGTCGGTGCGCACACCCTGCGGTACCGGGCGACCGACACCGCGGGGAACACCGCCACCGAACAGTCGGCCACGTTTACGGTGGTGGCCGACGGCACCGACGGCTGCCCCGCGTCGGACACCCGGGCCACGGTGATCATCGACGGTGACGACACCGGAGTGGCGAACGTCGACACCGGCGACGGCTGCACCGTCAACGATCTGATCGACGAACACGCCGACTACCCCGGCCACGCCGCGTTCGTCCGGCACGTCGAGGCGGTCACCGCCGCGCTCGTGACCGGCGGCACGCTCAACCGGCGGCAGCAGGGCGCCATCGTCCGGGCCGCGGCCCGATCGGACGTCGGCGCATGAGTCCTCGAACCTCATCGACAGGGAGTACAACGATGCCCGGACGTACCGTCGCCAAGCTGGCCACCGTGAGCGCCGTCGTCGCCGCCTCGGTGTTCGGGGTGGCGCCCACCGCACACGCCGACCTGGTCACCCACTGCATCGGCACCGGCGGTGCCGTGACCGTGCCCAACGACCTGCTCGTGCCGGCCGGCGAGTCCTGCGCGCTGACCGGCACCACGATCACCGGCAACGTCACCGTCGCGGCCGGCGCCAACCTGGTGGTCGCCGGTGGTCGGGTCAGCGGTGAGGTACGCGTCGCCGCGGACGGCTACCTCGACGCCACCGAGACGACGATCGACGGTCAGGTGGTGTTGGCCGCCGGCGGCTACGGCGTCTTCCTCAAGGATGCCAGCAGCGGCAACGTGACGGTGCGGCCGAAGGGCACCGCGACCGTCGACAGCTTCCTGTTCGTGGAGCAGTCGACGATCGCCGGGACGGTCACCGCCGGCGCCGGTGAGGTCCGGCTCGACCGGGGCACCCAGGTGCAGCGCAACCTCAGCAGCACCGGCACCTACTACACCGACGTGCACGACTCGTTCGTCGACGGCACGCTGTCGGTGCTGAACAGCGCCACCGGCAGCGTGGTGTGCGGCAGCGCGGTCCGCGGTCGGGCCACCTTCGCCGGCAACCTGGGTGGTGTGCAGCTCGGCCCGAACGGCACCCTCGACAGTTGCGCCTCCGGCGGCTACTGGGGCACGGACGTCAGCGTCACCAACACCACCGGCGGTGTCACCGTCGACGACAACATCATCAACGGTGGGTTGACCGTGACGTCCAACGACCCGGCCGCCCAGGTGGCCGCGAACAACCGGATCCGTGGCGGCGTGACAGGTGAGCAGGCGGCGGCGAGCAGCAACCGGGCGGCCCGGGTGGCCGCCCCGGACCGCGAGGAGGCTGGCGACGAGCGGGCTGAGCTTCGCCGTACCTCGGCGGTCCAGGAGGCCACCGCGGCCGGCGCCGCCCGGCTCTAGTCGATTCGTGCGACAACGGCCGGTCACCCCCGAGTGGGGGGTGACCGGCCGTTGCGTCGTGCTCGCCGGCTAGAAGTTGCCGGCCGAGTTGCACTTCACGCCCTGGTCGAGGCAGTTGCGCACCCGCGCGGCGAGCGCCTCGTCCTTCCAGGCGTTGAAGAAGTCCGCGTGCATGGAGAACGAGGTGCCGGACGCGAGGGTGATGCCGTCCGTGTTCGCGCTCAGCGGGTACGAGATCACGAACGACACCGAGGGGACCGGCACCGGGTGGCTCTTCGGGCAGGCCCCGGTGTGGTCACCGTTGGCCATGTGCGCCTTGTGGTCGGGGCTGTCCAGGTGCTTGCCGTCCCAGCAGTCGGGGAAGGTGATCTGCCGGACGATGTTCGCGGTCTTGGCGCAGACCGGGAAGGTCTTGTCGGCGCTGCGGCCGACTTCGCCGCCGATGCCGGCGCACCAGAAGTGGTTGCCCTGCTTGTCCGGGGTGTCGACCTGGTTCTTGGCGTTACCCGTGATCATTCGCAGGCCGAACGGGAAGGGTTGGGTTTTGCTCGGGTCCTTGAGACGCGATCCGTAGTAGACGGTCACCTCCGTCGGGTCCACGACCTTGCCGTTCTGATACATGGTGGGCACCCAGTAGGCGGACTGGTCGTCCGGCGAGTTGCACGTGGTTGCCGTCGACGCCCGCAGTGACTCGGCTGTCGAGGTGGCGTCGGTCGACGTGTTGCCCCAGAAGGTGTGGTTGTGCGAGCCGCCGACCAGCTTCGGCAGCACGATCGGGTCGTCGCTGTTGTGGTGGCTGGTCTTGCAGCCGACGTTGAACTCGGGCACCTTGACCGGGTTGCCGGTCACCGGCTTGGGCTTGCGGGCGAAGAACGCACGCGTCGCGGATGCCTGCGCGGCCGGGTCGATGGTGATCCAGCCACCGGCCACGGTCGGTGGGGCGGCGCCGGTCGGCGGGGTCACCGGCTTTCCCGAGGCGGACGGGGTCGCCGACGCGCTCGGGGTGCCCGGCGCACTCGACGCGCTCGGCGGGGGAGAGGCGTCACCGGGGACACCGGACGTCGGTGCCTCCGGGCCGGGCGAGCCGATACCGGTGTCGCTCGATGGACCAGACGCGCCGGGGGTGCCCGGGGCCTCCTTGCATCCGCCGGCAAGCGCCACGCTCAGCAGCAACAGGGCGGTGACGGAACGGCGTTGTCCAGGGGTGGATCGTAGATTAATCAACGAGGGTGCACCTTTCTTCCGAGAACGAAGAATACGAGTGCACCGCCGGCTCGCTTCCCGGTGCGACGATTAAGTCTCGCTTAAATGACGTTCTGCGATTGCCCGAGCAGTTTTACGGAACCGCAGGCCTGTTAGATCGGTCTCATCTCCCTGATTCTTCTCCCAAAACTGTAATCGGCGGCTCCGCTCGCACTCGACATGGTTGAGTGCCGGTTCGAGACGGTGGGGATCGAGCCCGTCGGCCCCCGGTCCCGCGCCCCGCACGGTGACGCCTTTCATCAGCAACTGTCGCGGGCCTTGCGCTGGAAGGTCTTCCGCGACACGATCTTCGTCGAATTGCGCCCCCCCGGCGCCAGCACCTGGTCCGGGCCGATCCGCGGGAGATCCGCGAGGGTGAAATCGACAGAGATGGCGTTATGCCCGCTGCGCCCGCCGACGCTGTAGGTGACCTCTGGCCGCAGTTCGGTGAGCGGCTCGACGTCCACCACAGTCCCCAACCCCGAGTCGGAAAAGTCGGTGGCGGCGTCGACCTCCCAGCCATCCGGCGGCTGACCGAGCAGGGCAACCTCCACGATGTCGTTCGTGGATGGGCCGCTGACGGCCCACCTGGTCAGCGGGTGCTGGGTCCCGTCGTCCGGGTGGTTCTCGTAGATGCTGAGCCGCGGAAAGCTGCCGCCGCAGGTCACCAGAACGCCCACCGGCTGACCGTCCTGGACGGCGAGGGCGACAAGAGGCTCATCCGGCGGAGTGCAGGCGGTCAGAAGGCTGAGCAGTGGCAGCGGCAATAGAGTCCCAAGGATTCGTCTTCTGCGCATGCCGTCAGCATTCCGATGCGGCATCACGCTCCGATTCCCTCATGGTCACGAAAGGTAGACAGGCGGGGTGGCTATGACTGCCCGGCGGGACGGTAGAAGGCGCTCCGGTCGTTGGCCAGGGACGCCTTGACGTACGCGCTCCACCCGCTCCGGGTGGCGGGCGGTGGCGTACACCTTGGCCGCCCCGCGCTCCAGCAACTGCCGGGTGAAGTGCCGGCCGAGGCCACGATTGGCGCCGGTGGCCAGCGCGATCGAACCGGTGATCTTCGTGATGGATGCCTGCTGGCAAATTCCACGACGAGCCGTACGCGGGCTACGCTAGAACCTGACGCTGACGTGAGAGACAAGTTTGTGTGACTGGTGTCACCGACGGGGGAGGGGCCATGCGCATCGGAGAGCTAGCCGCGCAGACCGGGGTGTCCGTGCGAGCCCTGCGCTACTACGAGGAGCAGGGACTTCTGACGGCCGAACGGAGCAGCGGCGGTCAGCGCCACTACCTCGACAGCGCGGTCGACCGGGTGCACCTGATCCAGATGCTGTACGCCGCGGACCTGTCCAGTCGGACCATCCTGGACCTGCTGCCCTGCGTCGACGCGCAGGTCAACACCCCGGAGTCGCGGGCCCTGCTGCGCGCCGAACGCGACCGCATCGATCAGCAGATCGCCCACCTCCGGCAGGCCAGGGACCGGCTCGACGCGGTCATCGCCCACAGCGAGAGCCCGGGGAACGGCTGCACCCGGACGGAAGCCCCCGCCCTCGTGTCTTAGGGGCGTGTGTCGAAGTCCTCAGGCCGGCCAGGGGCTTTGACACACGCCCTGAGGCGGTGTCCGCACCAATGCGGGGCACCGCGATGGTGACGGCCGACTGACGCGAGGCCCCGCCCAGGCCGCTCGGTAGAAGGTTCCCGGGGGACGGCTGCCTCCGGTGGACCCGGATTGTGCCGGCTTCCCACCGCCGTCCGATGTCGCCTGCGCAGACTGTGCGAGATATGCGACTGAAGATGTCGTCCGCGTTTGTCGCATGTCTATCTTCGATGCGTAGTGCGGCTTGTTGGCGTGGACACGGGGGAGGTCCGGGCGCGATGGCTGAGTTTCCGGCGCATCTGTTCAGGATGGATGGTGATCCGTCGGCGGTTCGGTCGTCGGCGTCGCGGTGGCAGGGTTTTGGGTCGGCGGCGTCGCAGGCGGCGGGGCAGATCACGGGTTTGGATACGAGTCAGTTCGTGGGTCCGGAGGGTGATCTGTTCCGGGAGGGGCTCAATGCCCAGATGCCGGGGCATTTGCGGGTCACGGGTGATGCGTTCGGCAGGGTGTCGACCGGGTTGACGGTGTTCGCGGGGTCGTTGTCGTCGTTGCAGGATCGGATGCGTCCGTTGGCGCAGCGTGCTCCGGGTTTGTGGGCGGCGTTGCAGGCGGCGCGGGGGCGGGCTGATCGGGCGAGGCAGGCTGATGAGCGTCATGAGCGGGAGGTCGCCGACCGGCCGCCGGAGGAAGCCGCGGCGGCGGCGCCGGATGCGTATCGCTCGGATGCGGGGGCTGCGGGTTCGGCGTTGTCGCAGGCGCAGCGGGACTGGGACGAGTGTGTGGGCCAGGCGGGTGCGTTGCGGGGTGAGTTGGCCACGGCGGTGCGTGACTGTGTGCGGGCGGTGAATGATGCGAAGGGTTTGCGGTTCAAGGAGAATCCGAAGTGGTGGGATCTGAAGGGTCAGTTCACCAACTTCGTGCGGGACAATCAGGAGTTGTTGGCGCAGCTGTCGGGTGCGTTGAAGATCGTGTCGCTGGTCGCGGGGTTGTTGTCGTTCATTCCGATTCTCGCGCCGATCATGGGTCCGATCGCGATCGCTGCGGGTGCGGCGGCTCTGCTGATCGATGCGTCGATCTACGCGGCGACGGGTAAGGGCAGTTTGACGAGTTTGTTGATCGATACGGTGTTGACGGTTGTGCCTATCGGTCGGCTCGCGATGCTCGGTAGACCGGTGTTGGCCCTGGCAAAGCGTGGGTTGCCGACGTTGGCCAAGGGCCTTGCCAAGGCGCGTGCGGCGTTGCCGAGGATGCCTCGTCCGAGTATTCCGCTGGGGTTGCGTAAGTGCGCGGGTGATCCGATCGACGTGGCCAGCGGTGAGGTGGTGCTTGCCCAGACTGACGTGGAGCTGCCCGGCCTGCTGCCGCTGGTGCTGAACCGTAGTCACGTGTCGTCGTATCGGGTGGGTAGGTGGTTCGGGCCGTCGTGGGCGTCGACGCTTGATCAGCGGGTCGAGGTCGACGAGCAGGGGGTGTGCTTCGTCGCCGAGGACGGCATGGTCCTCACCTACCCGACGCCCGTGACCGGCGGGCAGGTCCTGCCGGCGACGGGTCCCCGTTGGCCGCTCACCCGGACCGCCGACGGCTATCGCGTTGAGCAGCCCGAGACTGGTCGTGCCCTGCACTTCGAGGTGGTGCCCGACGTCGAGGCAGTACCGGACTTTCGGGCGGTGGCGGACTTGCAGGCAGCGCCCGGCCAGCCCGAGTCCGTGCCGGAGGGCGATGGCGGCCCCGTTCGGGTGCTACCCCTGACAGCCGTGACCGACCGCAACGGTCACCGGATCGACCTGGACTGGCGCGACGGTGTGGTCACCGAGGTTCGGCACAGTGGTGGGTATCGGATCGCTGTCGACACCCTGCACGGTCAGGTCGCGGCGCTGAGCCTGCTCGACGCGGAACCTTCTGGTGAGGCGCGGACCCTGGTGCGGTTCGGCTACGACGGGGCCGGTCACCTCGCCGAGGTGATCAACTCATCGGGGCTGCCGCTGCGGTTCGGCTATGACGACGACGGTCGGTTGACCCGCTGGCAGGACCGCAACGGGCAGGAGTACCACTACACCTACGACGAGCAGGGACGCTGCGTCGCCGCCACCGGTTCCGGCGGGTACCTGTCCGCACGGTTGCACTACGACCCGGTCGAGCGGAAAACCGCCGTGGACGACTCGCTCGGGCACACCACCGTCTACGAGCTGACCGAGCGTGGCCAGACCGACCGGGTCACCGATCCGTTGGGTCATGCCACGGCCTTCACGTGGGACGGGTTCGATCGGAAGCTGTCCGAGACCGATGCCCTGGAGCGGACGACTCGTTGGTCCTACGATGACGACGGCAATCTGGTCGAGGTCACCCGCGCGGACGGCAGCCGGGCGACGGCCGCGTACAACGACCTGCATCAGCCGGTCCTGGTCACCGACGTCGACGGCGCGATCTGGCGTCGCGAGTACGACGAGCGCGGCAACCTGACCATGGTCACCGATCCGATGGGCGCGACCACCCGCTACCGCTACGACGAGAGCGGTCACCTCAGCGGGGTGACCGACGCCCTGGACAGCACTCTGGTGGTGGCGACGGATCCGGTGGGGTTGATCAGCCAAGTCGTCGAACCCACCGGCGCGGTGACGACCTACCGGCGGGACTCCGCCGGACGGGTTGTCGAGGTGATCGACCCGCTTGGCGGCACCACCCATCTTGGCTGGACCGTCGAGGGGCGGCTGGCGTGGCGGCGTGGCCCGGACGGGGTGAGTGAGGAGTGGACCTACGACCCGGAAGGCAACCTGGTCACTCACACCGGCCAGACCGGGGCGACCACCGAATTCGAGATCGGCCCCTTCGACCTGCCGGTGGCGCGTACCGGGCCGGACGGCGCCCGGCTGACCTTCGGCTACGACACCGAGATGCGGCTCACCACTGTCACGAACCCGCACGGGCTGACCTGGCGCTACGACTATGACCCGGGCGGGCGACTTGTCGCCGAAACCGACTTCAACGGCCGGACGCAAACCTACACGCACGACAGTGCCGGCCAGGTCACAGCCCGGACCAATGGGGCCGGGCAGACCATCGAGATGGTCCGTGACCTGCTGGGCAACGTCGTGGAGAAGCGCACCGCCGAGGGCATCACCACCTTCGGGTACGACCCGACGGGTCGGCTGCTGCACGCCACCGCACCCGAGGCCACTCTCCGGTTCGACCGCGACCCACTCGGTCGGGTACTCGCCGAGATCCGCGACGAGCAAACCATCACCTCGTCCTACGACGCGCTCGGCCGCCGGACGTTCCGACGTACCCCCTCCGGGGTCGACAGCGCCTGGGAGTATGACGCCGGCCACCGGCCGGTGGCGCTGCACACCGGCGGCGCGACGGTCAGCTTCACCCACGACGCGGCCGGCCGGGAGACCCGGCGGACCGTCGGCGGCCTGGCTCTCACCCAGAGTTGGGATGCCAACCACCGGCTGCTCTCCCAGATCCTCACCGCTAGCCCTGCTGGGCCAGCCGCCGTGCCGGACCTGGTCGCCCACCGGGCCTACCAGTACCGCGCTGACGGTTACCTGACCCGTGTCGCCGACCAGGTCACCGGGGAGCGGCGGTTGGAGTTGGACCGGGCCGGCCGGATCACCGCGATGCAGGCCGCCGAGTGGACCGAGCGGTACGCCTACGACGAGGCCGGCAACGTGGCCAGTGCCGCCTGGCCCGGTGCGGACGGCGACGGTGGCGCTCGCGGTGAGCGGGAGTACAGCGGCACCCTGATCCGTCGGGCCGGGAACGTGCGCTACGAACACGACGCCGCGGGCCGGGTCACGCTGCGGCAGCGCAAGGAACGCTCGACCAGGCCCTCGACCTGGCGCTACACCTGGGACAGCGAGGACCGACTGACCGCCGTCACCACCCCGGACGGCACCCGATGGCGCTACCGGTACGACGCCCTGGGCCGTCGGGTCGCCAAGCAGCGCCTCGACGCCCAGGGCGGTGTGGTCGAGCAGGTCGACTTCGCCTGGGACGGCCCACGCCTGATCGAGCAGACCCACCGCCATGACGACGGCGACCGGACCAGCACCTGGGAGTACGCCCCCGGCACGTTCACCCCGATCAGCCAGACCGACGGCCCAGGCGACCAGGACGAGGTCGACCGCCGCTTCTACGCGATCGTGACCGACCTGGTCGGCACACCCACCGAACTGGTCAGCCCCGACGGCGAGATCGCCTGGCAGCAGCGCACCACCATCTGGGGCATCCCGACCCACACCAGTGCCACCGGAGTCGACTGCCCACTCCGCTTCCCCGGACAGATCCACGACCCGGAAACCGGCGCCTCGTACAACTACCACCGCTACTACGACCCTGACACCGCCCGCTATGTGTCGGCCGACCCGCTTGGCATGTTCGCCAACGCCGAGGTCCACTCCTACGTGCCGAACCCGGCGCACGAGATTGACCCGCTGGGTTTGACTCCATGCACCATCGACGACATGGCGCGTCGTATCGATGTCGAGACCCTCGGCATGACCAAGACCGTCACGGATCACGCGGGTGTGCCCGTAGGGAAGGCGAGTTCACCCCGGCATGGACTTCCACAGAGACCGTTCCAGGGGCGAAACGATGGGCTCTTGCTACGGGAGATAATGGCCGGGTCGGCGCCTCGGCTCGATCCACGTGGTGCGCCAGGTGCCCTCAGGTGGGATACTCCCGGCGCGATGAACGGCTCGGAGGGGACGTGGGAGCTTGTTGTTGACACGAACACAAACACAGTCTTGCATTGGAACTTCGTAAAATGATTCCAAAGATTGAAATGCAGGTCGGAGACCCACTTGCTGGTCGGCTTCTATTCCGCGCCCAGGAACACAGCTTTTCCTACGAGGTGACTGATGGTGAGGATTTTCGTCGGCGCTCAGGAGATGAGGGTCTAACTAGCCTGGTCGCTGACACTCTTCAATTGGAGGTGGGGATTGAAACGGGTGAGCTCCTCTTCGCCTGGGGTTATTTCCCAGCCACCTCATGGTCTGCAGCGACCCTTCCTCGGCCGAATGTTGTGCCCGGAGTTCTGCGCTTGGTATCAGTCGATGAATTAGAGGCGGGAGTCTCCTTGTCGATCTTTCGGGGCGGCGACTGGAAAGCCGAATTCGATCAGGCTGCTGGATTTCTTCGGGTGTCGCTCGATGACGGCGCGACGGCGTCGGTGGTAGAGATCGCACAGGGGGTAGCGGTCGGGGTTCGAGATGGTCTCATTCGCTCGGTATGGTTGCGGCCCCTATTTGTGCACTAGTGTTTCAATTTCGCGTGCTTGAATGGTCTGAAACCGGCGTGTGGCACGGCCGTGAGCAAAGAATCAGGGTCAGTGGCCGCTCAGCCGGCGCGAAAGAGCGGCAGTGGCACGCCGCAGTGGCCGAGTAGGTACTGCTCCGGGGCCGCCCTTCAATGTCCGGCCGCCGGAGAATACGAGAACGGGACACGTTCCGGGAACCACGGCCACTATCCTTTTGTGAGGTAACGCCAGTGCCCACTTGGTTGGATTTAGTCGAAGATCCGCGCGGCGTGCGCTCCATCTACGGAGCGAATAGCCCGCCTTCGTTGGAGAAGATCCTGTTGCACGAGATTGTGCTCCAGCGGGATGGCCCGTCGGCCGTCCTGAGATTCGATCTGCCGGAATTCCCGACGAGTGCGCCGAGGAAATGGCGTGATCAGGGCTTCAATGTCGTGCAGGTCGGCCTGACGATGATCGGTGTCAAGGATCTCTCCCTGACGGGCTGGAACCACCGCGGTTGGGCCAGTATGGAGTTGGCCTTGCAGGATGATTCGCTGATGCTGGAAGTCCTGTGGGGATCGGCTCGTATTCAGGTGCAGTCGGACGCGGCAGCCGTGACGTCGATATCGGCATATGCCGGCGACCTGTCTCTTGAATAATCTCCGAACTTTAAAAGTCCAACCTGTCAAAGATCGGGCGCTGAAGAAGCGCTCCATGCCAATAGTGGTCGAACCACACCTTGATGCTGGCGACCATGAAATGATCGGAGATTTTCTACGTGTCAGCTTCGGACAGGTACGAGCTCGATTTCTCTCGTCCATAACAGGACTGTCACTAACGTCTACTTCCCACCGCGCTTCCCCGGCCAGCACACGCCCCTGGCGGCCGTCACGGTGCATCGCTGCGTGGTCCGCGACCGGCAGCGGGTCCTGCGGCGGTGCGGGGCGTCGTCGCGCACTCAGGTCGGGGCAAGCTCTGGGATGCCGTAGTGCTTGTCGAGGATCTGCATGGCGGCCCCCGCGGCGATGGCGTCCGCGCCGAGGCTGGACACGGTTACCCGGGTACGGAGCCAGTCCACGCGTCGCGCGTCCGCCTCGACGGCCTCGCTGACGGCCGCGAGGTAGGTCTCCGGGTGCCGGAGGAGATCCGCGCCCGCCAGCACCACGTGGGCGAGGTCGAGGGTCTGGAGCAGGTTGACGACGCCCACGGCCACGACGCGGGCGGCACGGGCCAGGTCGCCGGCCTCGGTGGCGTGGTGGTGCACGATCTCCAGGCATCCGTGCCGGCCGCAGACGCAGCGGGGACCGTTCAGGTCGACGACCGTGTGGCCGAACTCTCCCGCGTTGGTGTGCGCGCCACGGTGGGCCGCGCCGCCCAGCCAGAGGCCCCCGCCGATCCCGGACTCGATCATGATGAGTGCCGCGTCGCCGAACGTCGCGCCGTGTCGCCAGGCTTCGGCCGTGATCCCCGCGGTGACGTCCTTGTCGAGGTGGACGGGCAGCCCCAGGTGCTTCTCGGCGATCTCCCGCAGCGGTACGTCGTGCCAGTGCCGCAGGCCGTGGGCGCCGCGGACCAGGCCGTGGGCGTGGTCCAGTGGGCCGATCATGCCGATGCCCACGCCGGTGAGCCGGCCCCGGACGTCGGCGCTGCCGGTCATCGTGTCGACGCCGGCCGCCAGGGCGTCGAGAAGCTGTTCCGGGGTGAAGTCGTCGGGCAACGGGCTGACCGCCGAGTGGCGGACGGTGCCGGCGAGGTCGACCAGAGCCAGCCGCAGCGTGCGCCGGGCGACGTGGGCGCCGATGGCGTACCGGCTGTCGGGGACGAGTTCGTAGACGACCGCGGGCTTGCCGACGCCCGGTCGGCGCGCGGCGGTGGGACGGATCAGTCCGGCGGCGCTGAGGCGGGCGATGACCTTGGAGACCGCCTGTGGGGTCAGGCCGGTGGCCTGGACCACAGTCGACCGCTCGAACCGCCGAGCGGTACGACCCACGCCCAGCACCAGTGCCTCGTTGTAGCCGCGGAGGAACCTGACGTCCGCAGTGATGCGAGTCATCTCGACACCCTATTACGCAACGCTGTTGCTAAATTTTCTCGGTGATCGAGATGAGCAGAGGTCGACGGGTGGCGGCGCTTGTCGCCCTGGCACTGGGTGGCGTCGCGATCGGCCTGACCGAGTTCGTGGCGATGGGCCTGCTGCCCGACATCGCACGCGGTCTGCTCTCGCGGGAGTACGCCCAGTCGTCGTCGGGAGCTGTCGCCCGAGCGGGTTGGATGATCACCGCGTACGCGCTCGGCGTGGTCGTGGGCGCGCCCCTGATCGCCGCGCTGAGCGCGCGCCTGCCCCGCAAGAGGCTCGTGCTCGGGCTGCTCGTCCTCTTCGCCGTCGGCACGGTCGGCTCCGCGGTCGCCCCCACCTTCGACCTGGTGCTGGTGGCGCGGTTCGCGGCGGCGCTCCCGCACGGCGCGTACTTCGGCGCGGCCGGCCTGCTCGCGGCGTCGCTGATGGGTCCCGGTAACGAGGCCCGGGGCTTCGCCACCGTGCTCAGCGGCCTGACCGTGAGCAACGTGGTCGGCGTACCCCTCATCACGCGGCTCGGGCAGGCGACCAG
This sequence comes from Micromonospora sp. NPDC049175, assembly GCF_043197345.1. NCBI lineage: Bacteria > Bacillati > Actinomycetota > Actinomycetes > Micromonosporales > Micromonosporaceae > Micromonospora > Micromonospora sp. NPDC049175. Next base: position 474,783 of record NZ_JBICSY010000004.1, read on the forward strand.
CTGGCGGGTCGCGTACCTGGTCATCGCCGGTGTCTTCGTGCTCACCCTGCTGGCGGTGCTGGCGGTCGTCCCGGAGGTCGCCGCGGCGGCCGACGGCTCGCCGGCTGCCGAGCTGCGGTCGCTGCGCACCTCGCAGGTCTGGCTGGTCGCCGCGACGGGCGCGGTCGGTTTCGCCGGATTCTTCGCGGTGGACAGCTACATCGCGCCGGTGACCACCGACGTCGCCGGGCTCTCCGCCGCGACGGTGCCGTGGGCGCTTGTCGCGGTGGGCCTCGGCATGACCGTCGGCAATGCTCTGGGCGGGTGGTTCGCGGACCGTGACCTGCGGCGGAGCATGGTCATCGGGTTCGTCGCGATGATCGTGAGCATTACCGCGTTCAGTCTCGTCGCGGCAAACCCGGTCGGCCTGTTCGTGGGGGCGTTCCTGGTCGGTGCGACGAGCCTCTATCTCGGCCCGGTCCTGCAGGCCCGCCTGATCACCGTCGCGCCGGGCGCGCAGCTGATGGGTGCGGCGGTCAACCAGTCGGCCATGAACATCGCCAACAGCCTGGGCGCCGCCCTGGGCAGCGTCGCCATCGCCGCCGGGCTCGGTTATCTCGCGCCCGCCCGGGTGGGCGCGGTCCTCGCGGTCCTCGGGTTGGTCCTGGGGCTGGTCAGCTTCGCCGTCGGTCGGCGGACGCGCGAGCGGGTCCCGGCCACCGTCGCGAGCTGAGGTGGCCGGAGACCCACGGCGGGCGGTTCAGAAGTCGTCGACGTTCACCGTCACCCGATGGGCGCTCGACCTCCAGTTGGGCACGTTGAGCACGGCGTGGCCGCCGCCGCGTTGACCCACGGTGATCCCGACGAGGCCGAGGTGCGCCGGGGCGGCCGGGATGAACACGTCCATGCCCGTGATGAAGGTCTGGCTGAAGAACTCCGGCAGCGGGGCGGACAGGTCGGTCACACCGTCGCTGCCGTCGTCGAAGGCGAAGATGCCGATCGTCCTCTTGGCGCGTGGCGTGTTCGCCGCGTTCAGGACATCCCTGCCGTTGATCCAGAGGTGGTCGCCGGCGTCGCCCTGGTCGCCCCACCACTCCTTCTGGCGCTGGATCGTCAGCGCCGTGTGTCGGTCGCTGGTGTCGACGAGCGCGCTGAGGCCCTCGCCCGGCACGCTTGTCGCGAGGCGCAGGAACGAGTCCGAGCGGCGGAACGGCTGGAAGTAGAAGTGGTGCGTCGGCGCGCCCGCGCGCACGATCGCGAACTCGTAGCGGGCCGTGGCGAGGACCGGCACGGGGCCGAACGCGCCGTCGCCGCTCAGGGGCGCCCGATGCGCGGGCCGCTGCGACAGCCGACCGCCGGTCAACGGGTTGACCGGGTAGACCTCCAGGGTCGCGTCGGTGACGCCCACGTTGCTCGGGAAGAGCACCGCGCGGCCGGAAACCCGGGCGGTGCCGAAGAGCTGCGGCACGATCCGCGTCGTGTGTGGCGGGCGACCACGCAGGAATCGGAAGATCTCGTCGAACGACTCCGGCGACGACACGGTCTGGGTGTGTGACTGGTCGGGGAGGTGCACGTTCGTCGCGCCGACGATGGCGCGGGCCGGGTCGCCCTCACCCCAGATGGCGAGGGTGGGCACCCCGCCGGGTGGGGTCGTCGCGGTGCGGCCGTCCAGGTTGACGTAGTGCGCCACCCGGGCCGCGCGCGCCGGTGAGCTGTTGAGGTAGCCCTGCATGACGAAGGTGCCCAGCGAGTGCGCGAGCAGGTCGACCCGATCCGCGCCGGTCGCCGCCAGCAGGCGGGTGATCCGCGCGTCGAGCCCCGCGTACACCTGGGGCAGGATCGTGGCGATGTTCGGCGAGTCGTACTCGTGGGCCTCGATGACGTCGATCGGATAGCCGTTGCTGGTCAGACGTTTGGCCTGGGACTGGAACTGCGCCGCCGATCCCGCGCTGCCGTGCACGAAGACCACCGGACGGTACGCCGGCGGGGCGGCGGCCTCGGCGGCACGCGGGACGGGGGTGACGGACAGGCTGGCGGCGAGCGTGACCCCGGCCACCGTCCAGAGCAATCTCCGGCGAGACGTGTGCATCGATCCTCCACCGTTCGAGACGAAGTATTTGCACTGCTAGCGCAAGTATCGTGTCAGTGTGAGGTTCGGCGGTCCACACCTTCCGCACATGCTCAGGCGACCTCTTTGGCGAGCAGGTCGCCGACCGCCGCGCGTACCGGATCGGGATTCGACCAACTCCAGTTGGGGTGCGCGCGGTTGGTGAGCAGGGCGAGGACGAGCTTGCGGCGGGGATCGACCAGGAGCGAGGGGCCGGCGAAGCCGGTGTGACCGAAGGTCCGGGCCGAGGCGAGCCGGCCCATGAACCAACTCTGGTTGAGGACGACGCCGAGGCCGTGGGCGGCGGTCCGGTTGGGCCGCTCCGGGTCGACGGCGGGTTTTCCGGCGTTGTGGTCGGTGAGCATCCGGCGCACGGTGGCCGCGCCGAGGATCCGCTTGCCCCGGTGGGTGCCTCCGTCGAGGAGCAGTTGACCGATGGCCGCGAGGTCGGTGGCGGTCGCGAAGACGCCGGCGTGACCGGCGACGCCGCCGAGGTGGTTGGCGACGTCGTCGTGGACGGTGCCACGGAGCAGGCCGCGCGACGATCGGGCGTCGGTGGCGACGAGTCGGCCGGTCTTCGCGGTGCTCGACAGCCACGTGTTGGGGGTGAAACCGGTGTCGCGCAGGCCCATTGGGCCGGTGAGGTTGCTCTTGAGCGCCTGGTCGAGCCGCTGGCCGGTGACCTTCTCGACGATCTTGCCGGCGACCATGAGCCCGACGCTGGAATAGCGGAACGTGTCCCCGGGCACGGCGCCGGAGACCAGCCCGGTGGTGAGCACGGCGTTCCAGCGGGCCGCGTTGTCGGCGAGGCCGGTGACCTTGGCACCGACGGGCAGGCCGCTGGTGTGGGTGAGCAGCATCTCGACGGTGACGCGTTCCGTGCCGGTCCCGGTGAAGCCCGGCAGGTAGTCGCGGACCGGGGCGCCCAGGTCGACGCGGCCCTTGTCGACCTGCTGCAGCAGCAGGATGGCCGTGTAGACCTTCGTCACCGAGGCGAGGTCGAAGATGGAGTCGGGGTGCATCGCGACACGCTGGCCCGCCGGGAGCAGCTTCGGGCCGGCGCCGTAGCGCAGCGCCTCCCCGACGGCGATGTGCACAGTCGTCTTCCCATCGACCAGGACGACCGCGACGGCACCGGGGAAGCCCTTGTGCGCAACTGTCTGCCCGGTGGCGGGGAGGTGCTTGCGCAGCAGCGCCGTCACGCCCTGCGCGTACCGGGCCTGGCCGGCTGGCACGCCACCCGGTGTCGCGGTGGCGCTCGGCGAGCCGGACGGCGCCGCGCTGTTGCCCGCCGAGCCGAAGCCCACCCGGTTTCCGGCGGCGTCGGTCGCGGTCGCCGCGTCGCCGGGATCGCCCAGGCCGGGCGTCGTGGCGCCGTCGTCGGCGCAGCCGGCAAGGGCGGAGGTCACGGCGGCCAGACCGCCCCCGAGCAGAGTGCGACGCGCAATGGGCATGCCGGGAATCGTGACAGTTGACATCGACGTCCGCCAACCGAGTCCTCCCACCTCGGCCATGCCCATCCGCCGTTCCACAGCTAGTCACCATGCGGACACGTTCGGTAAATGTGCGGTGCTTGTGCAACGATCGGCGGGCGTCACCCCGACCGACCATCAATACCCTTGGAGAGCACGATGTCCCTCTCCCGCGCCCGGATCTTCGCCGAGCTGAACGCGGTGCGACCCCCCGACCAGCCGACCCCGGTGCTGGGCACGGCAGTCGTGGTCGGCGGCAGTGTCGCCGGCCTGCTGGCCGCTCGCGTGCTCTCCGACTACGCCGACAGCGTCGTCATCATCGACCGGGACGACCCGCAGGTGAGCGGCGCGCGCCCCGGCGTACCCCAGGGGACGCAGCTGCACGCGCTGCTGCCCGGCGGCTTCCTCCAGTTCGAGCGGCTGTTTCCGGGCTTCCGCGAGGAGGCCCTGGCGCGCGGTGCGGTCGAGGCGCCGCCCGCGGCCAGGCGCAACTACCTCGACGGTCGCCTGCGGGTCGTCGTCCCGGACGACGCCGACAGCCTGGCCGGCAGCCGGCCGCTCCTGGAGGGACTGATCCGCCAACAGGTGCTGCGACTGCCGAACGTCAAGACGGTCACCGCCCGTGCCACGGGTCTCGTGTTCGACGGCACCGTGGTCACAGGCGTGCGCTGCGACGTCGGTGGGGTGCTCGGCGTGGAGAGCGGCGACCTCGTGGTGGACGCCATGGGGCGGTCGAGCAAGCTGTCGGCCTGGCTGGAGCAGGCCGGCTGGGACCGACCGGTCACCCGGCGGATGACCGTGCACCTCAACTACGCGACAGCCCTGTTCCGCCGCCCGGAAACGGCCCCGTCCTCGACTGTCGCACTGGCGCTGAACACCCCGAAGATGGCCTCGGACGTGGCCGGCGCCGCGTTCTTCGCCATCGAGGACGGTCGGTGGATGGCCATGATGGCCGGCTACGGGGACAACCGCCCCGGCAGCACGGCGCAGGATTTCGTCCGCCGACTACGGGAGCAGTTTCCGCCCGAGTTCGGCGACGTCGCCGGCCAGGAGATGCTCGGCGACGTCCAGACCTACCACCACGCCGACAGTCGGCGGCGGGACTTCCACGCGCTGGGGCGGTTCCCGGGCGGGCTCGTCAGCGTGGGCGACGCCGTCGCGTCGTTCAACCCGGTCTACGGGCAGGGCATGACGGCGGCGGCCCTGCACGCGGCCTGCCTGTCGACGTACCTGCGCGGCCGGCCGGACCTGACCGCCCCCGCACGTGAGTACTTCGCGTTGCAGAAGATCGTTGTCGACGCCGCGTGGTCGACGTCGACCTCGGCCGACCTGGCGCTGCCGCACGTCGACGGGCCCTACCCGCGCGGGCACCGGATCACCAGCTGGGCCAGCCGGCAGATCATCGCCGCGACCGTCACCGACGTGGCGATCGCGCGACGGTTCAACCAGGTCGTCTCCATGCGGGAACACCCACTCACGCTGGCCCGGCCCGGTGTGCTCCTCGGCGCCCTGCGGGCCAACCAGCGCGCACGCTGACCAGGGGCTTTGACACAGGGCCTAGCGGGGCAGCTTGCGCAGGATGTCGACGACGAAGCGGTGGTCCTCCACCTGCGGGAGCCCGGACACGCCGACCCAGCCCACCACGCCGGTGCCGCGTACGCGCAGCGGCACCGCACCGCCGGCCGCCGCGTACCGGGAGGCCGGCAGACCGAACTTCTCGGCCAGCGTCACCTGCTTGTCCTGGCACAACCGGGCCATGTAGAGCGAGGAGTGCTCGAACCGCATCACCACGCGCCCCTTGCGACGCAACCACCCGTCGTTGTCCGCCGTCGACCCGGGCAGGCCACAGTGGAACAGCTGCCGACCGGCCCGCCACACCCCCACCGAGACCGGCAACCGCTGTTCCCGGGCGGCGGCGACGGCGAGTTGCCCCAACTCGTACGCGTCGGTCTCGGACAGGCCCGCGAGCTCCAGCTCGGTCTCCTCGCGCAGCAGCTCGTCCAGCGTCGGCCACGATTCACGATCAGCTGACATGACTCTCCTCATCGTCCGTACCCGGCGATCACCAGGCGCAGGGCGCGTAGTCCTTCAGGAAACAGCCGTACAGGTCCTCGCCCAGCTCGCCGCGGACGATCGGGTCGTACACCCGGGCCGCGCCGTCCACCAGGTCCAACGGGGCGTGGAAGCCCTCGTCGGCCAGCCGCATCTTCGTCGGGTGCGGGCGTTCGTCGGTGATCCAGCCGGTGTCGACGCTCGTCATCAGGATGCCGTCGGTAAGCATCTCCTGTGCGCTGGTGCGGGTCAGCATGTTCAGCGCGGCCTTGGCCATGTTCGTGTGCGGGTGCCCCGGCCCCTTGTAGCCGCGACCGAACTGGCCCTCCATCGCCGACACGTTCACCACGTACTTGCGTCGGGCCGACGCGGCCGCCATCGCCGGCCGGAGCCGGCTGACCAGCACGAACGGCGCGGTGACGTTGCACAGTTGCACTTCGAGCAGCTCGACCGGGTCCACCTCCTGCACCCGCTGGACCCAGCTGTTGACCGAGTCGAGATCGGGCACGAGACCCCCGGCGTCGATGGCGGTGGACGCGGCGATCCGCTCCGGTGAGGCGGAACCGCTGGTGAGCGCCAGCGCGGTGAGCGCGTGCGGGGTGAGCGCCGTCGACTGTGGCCCGGCGGTCAGGCTGCCCACCGGGCCGCCCTGGCCGTCCGGCTTGGCGAACGTGATCAGCTCCGGCAGCGGGCCGTCCGGCAGGGCCGCGGCCTCGGCGGCGATGAGCTGCGCGTACGCCCCGGGGGAGCGGCGGACGGTCTGCGCCGCGTTGTTGATCAGGATGTCCAGGGGGCCCTGGCTGCTGACCGAGTCGGCGAGGGCGATCACCTGGGCGGGGTCGCGCAGGTCGATGCCGACGATGCGCAGACGGTGCAGCCAGTCCCCGCTGTCGGGCATGGCGGCGAACCGGCGGACCGCGTCGTGCGGGAACCGGGTGGTGACCGTCGTGTGCGCGCCGTCGCGCAGCAGCCGCAGCGCGATGTACATGCCGATCTTCGCCCGGCCGCCGGTGAGCAGCGCGCGCCGGCCGGTCAGGTCGGTACGGGCGTCGCGGCGCTCCCGGTTGAGCGCGGCGCAGGACGGGCAGAGCTGGTGGTAGAAGGCGTCCACCTCGCGGTAGCGCTGCTTGCACACGTAGCAGCCGCGGGGGTTGTGCAGGAAGCCCGCCGTCTCGCCCGCGGCGGAGGACGCGAGCGGGATGCCCTGGGTCTCGTCGTCGATCCGCCCCGGTGCGCCGGTGGCGGTGGCCTCCGTCACCGCGCGGTCGGCGGCGAGGATGGCGTCCCGCCGTTCCTCGCGCCGCCGCTGCTTGATCACCTTGTAGAGCCGGGCGGTGGCCCGCTGCACCCGCACCACGTCCGGGTGGTCCGAGGGCAGCTCCTCCAACGCCTCGAAGACGCTGAGGCAGGCCTCCAGCCGGCTTCGGTCAATGCCCTCTTGACCGTTATCGGTAATGTTGTCCACCGTCATGCGTCTGTGTCTCGTCCCGTATCCCGTGCCGGTCCAGCCGGCCCGCCCCAAGTCCGACCCGAAACTGTACGCACCTCGTGGTCCGCGCCGCACCTCGCGTGCGCCTGTCGTCCTCGTGGCGGCGGTGGGGCCTCAGGCGTCGTCGGCGCGGCCGAGACGCCAGTAGCCCATGAAGGCGACCGCCCGCCGGTCCAGGCCCCGCTCGGTCACCAGGTGCCGGCGCAGGTTCCGGATGACGCCGGCCTCCCCGGCGAGCCACGCGTACAGCGGCGTCGCGGTCACCTCGTCGGGGACCTCCCACAGGATCTCGGTGTCGACGTCCACGTCCGTGACCGGCTGGTTCGCCCGCGCCGTCCCCGGGGTCAGCAGCTCTTCCGCCGCCACGGCGACGGCGGGCACCAGCTGGCTGCCATGGGCATCGACGCCTCGGGGCAGCCAGCGCACCTCGACGCCGGGGGGCGCGGCGAACGGCAGCACGTCGTCGCCGTCGGGCACCTCCAGCAGGACCACGCCCCGGGCCTCGCGGGGCAGGCGTTCGCAGATGCTGGCGATCGCCGGCACGGCCGTCTCGTCCCCGGCCAGCAGCAGGCTGCTCCCGGCAGCCGGGCGGAACTCGGCCCCGCCGTGGTCACCGTCGTAGGCGGAGTCCGGCCCGACGATGGCGATCTGGTCGCCCTCGCTCACGCGCCGCGCCCAGCGCGTCGCCGGCCCGCCGTCGCCGTGCAGCACCAGGTCGACGTCGACCTCGGCCAGGTGCGGTCGGACGGCCCGCACCGTGTAGGTACGGATCGGGGGGCGTCGGTGCTCGGGCAGGCTCCGCCAGGTCGCGTACCAGTCCGCGCCCTGGGGAAGATCCACCCCGCGCTCACCGGGCAGCGGCAGCGCCAGCTTGATCCGCTGGTCGTCACCGTTGTCGGCGAAGCGGTCGAGGTCCGCTCCGGTGAAGGTCACCCGGGTGAAGGACGGGCTGAGTCGGCGTACCGAGCGGACGGTGACGGCGAACACGCGGTACGGCGCGATGGGCAGGGTCTCGGTCATGGTGCCTCTCTCGACTCGGGCCGGCGTCTACCGGGTGGGGCTCGCCACGGCGCGGGAGCGCCACAGCAGCCAGACGAAGTACGGGGCGCCGATCATGGCCGTGACCAGGCCGGCGGGGATCTGGGCCGGAGCGATGACCGTCCGGCCGAGGGTGTCGGCGATGCTGACCAGCGCCGCGCCGAGCAGGGCGGCCACCGGCAGCACCCGGGAGTGCCGCCCGCCCACGAGCGCCCGCGCGGCATGCGGGGCGACCAGGCCGACGAAGCCGATGACCCCGACGGCCGAGACGGCGGTGGAGGTGAGCAGCGCCGCCGCCCCGAGCGCGACCAGCCGGGTGCGTTCCAGCCGGACGCCCAGCACCCGGGGGGTGTCGTCGTCCAGGGCCAGCAGGTCGAGGTCGCGACGGGCGGCGACCACGGCCGGGGTGAGCACCAGCAGGGCGATCAGCACCGGCAGCACCTGGGTGGGCATCCGACCGTAGGTGGAGCCGGACAGCCAGGTCAGCGCCTTGCCGGTGTTCCACGGGTCGAAGGCGACGACGAGGTACGTGATGACCGCCATCCCTCCCTGCCAGGCGCCGAAGCCGATCAGCACCAGCCGGTCGGAATTCAGCCCGCCGCGCCAGGCCAGGCCGTAGACCAGGGCGAAGGCGAGCATCGCGCCGAGTCCGGCGACGCCGGAGACGGCCCAGACGCCGGCCAGCGGCACGAAGGTGAGCAGGGAGACGGCCCCCAGCCCGGCGCCGGCGGTGATGCCGAGGATGCCGGGTTCGGCGAGCGGGTTGCGGCAGACCGCCTGCACCGTGGTGCCGGCGACCGCGAGCGCCGCGCCGGCCAGGACCGCCGCGGCGACACGCGGCCACCGCTGGTCCAGCACGAAGGTGTACGCGGGCCCGGTGCTGCCGTTGACCCAGTTGACGACGTCACCGAGCAGCACCCAGGTGTCGCCGGCGAGCATGCCGACCGTCACGGCGCAGACGGTCACCGCGGCGGTGACGGCGACGACGCCGCGGTGGAACGCGGCGGAGCGGACGGCCGCGTGCCCGCCGGGCGGGCGGCGGGTGGGGCCGGCGTCGCGGTGCCGGCGCGCCAGCCAGATCAGGATCGCCGCGCCGAACAGGGTGGTGACCACGCCGGTGGGGATGTCGACCCCGGCCTGCCCGCCCATCACGGCGCGCAACAGCACGTCCGAGCCGAGCACGATGATGACGCCGGCGATGCCGGACAACGGCAGCAGGATGCGGTGCCGGTGCACCCCCGGCACCACGGGGCCGAGCAGCCGGACGATCACCGGGGCGCACAGGCCGACGAAGCCGACCGGACCGGTGAGGGTGACGGCCGCGGCGGACAGCAGCACGGCCAGCACCATGACGGTGAGCCGGGTACGCCGCACGTCGAGCCCGAGCACGGTGGCGGTGTCGTCGCCGAGGGCGAGGATGTCGAGGCGGTGCCCGAGCAGCATCAACAGGACGATCGCGGCGACGATCACCGGGGCCAGTTGGGTGAGCGCGGTCAGGTCGCTCTGCACCAGTGAGCCGTTTCCCCAGGCGAACAGGCCGATGGTGGCCTGTTCGAACAGGAGCAGCAGCAGGGTGGTCACCGATCCGAGCGCCAGGGCGGTCGCCGAGCCGGCGAGGATCAGCCGGGTGGTGCCGGCCTGCCCGCCGGAGGACATCGCCAACACCAGGCCGGCGGCGGCCAACCCCCCGCAGAAGGCGAGGCCGCCGGCGGGCAGCGCGGGCAGCGAGACGCCGAACGCGGCCACCGAGACGATCGCCAGGTGGGCGCCCGCGTTGACCGCGAGGGTGTCGGGCGAGGCGAGTGGATTGCGGGCGATCGACTGCAATGCGGCTCCGGCGAACCCGAGCGCGACGCCGATGGCCAGCCCCGCGAGCAGTCGGGGCAGCCGGGCGGCGATCAGGACGCGGGCCGCCTCGTCGTCGGTGCCGGTCACGAGCCGCAGCAGGTCCGGGGCGCCGACGTTCGAGGTGCCCTGGGTGAGGTGCACCGCGCCGACCACGAGCAGCAGCAGGGTCGCGGCGACGAAGACGACGGCGACGCGGGGCGCGGCCGGGCGTCCGTCCGGAGCCGGCCGGGTGGCCGGCTCCGGACGTGGGGGTGCGCTGAGCACGCTCACACCGCGTACGTCTTGACGAGTTCGTCGATGTACTGCTTGCCGGAGAGCGGCCCGCCGAAGGTCCAGATGCCGTTGGGCATCTTGTGCAGGTTGCCCTGCCGCACGAAGGGCAGCGACTTCCAGATGGCGTTGCCGGCGAGACCGTTGGCGAACACGTCGTCGCCGTCGGAGGCGCTGTAGAAGAGGCGCAGGTTCGGATCCTTGAGCACCGTCATGCCCTCGACGTCGGTCTGGCCCAGGCCCCACACCTCGTCGGTCTTGCCGGTCCAGGCGTTGGTGAGGCCGAGCTGGATGCCGATCTGGGAGACCAGCGCGCCCTTGCCGAACATCCGGATGCTGACGGTGCTGCCCTCCTTCCAGCCGTCGGCGATGGCGAACGGCCGGCCGGCGGCTCCCGCGTCGGCGATCTTCTTCCTGCCGTCGGCGATGGCCGCGTCGAAGTCGGTGAGCAGCTTCTCCGCCGCGGTGGTCTTGCCGACCGCCTTCGCGATCATGGTGAGGTCGTTGCGCATCCGGGCGAGGTTGTCGGTGGCGTCGCTGCCCTTGGCGACCACGACGGGGACGTACTTCTCCAGTTGGCTGATCAGGGTGGCGCCCCGGTCGTCCTCCATCACGACGAGGTCGGGTTGGAGGGCGACGATCGAGTCGACGCTGGGCTCGCCGCGAGTGCCGACGTCCTTGACACTCGGGTCGAGCTTCGCGGCGGTGACCCAGGTGCCGTATCCCTTCGGGTCGGCGACGCCGACGGGCATGACGCCGAGGCTGACGAGCATCTCGACCTCGCCCCACTCCAGCCCGACGACCTTTGTCGCGGGGGCCTTGAGGGTGACCTCCTTGCCCCGGCCGTCGGTGAGGGTGACCGGGCCGCCGGCCGCCGCGGCGGAGGGGTCCGGCTTCGCGGCGTTCTCGGTGGTGCCGCAGGCGCCGAGCGTCAACGCGGCGACGACGGCGAGAAGGGCTGTGAAACGGGTACGGGTCATGACGGTCTTTCTCTGTTGCGGATGAAGGGGTGTTCAGACCAGGGCGCGGATCGGGTGCCGCCCGACCGGGCGGGTGGTGACAAGTCCGCTGAGCGGATCGGTGGTCACCTCGATGCGGATCCCGTAGGTCTCGGTGAGGGCGTCCTCGGTGAAGACCGCGGCCGGGGTGCCGGTGGCGCGGACCCGTCCGTGGTGCAACAGGACGACCTCGTCCGCCACGGCGGCTGCCTGGTTGAGGTCGTGCAGCACGACGCCGACGGCGACGTCGTGGTCGTTCGCGAGGTCCCGGACCAGGTCGAGGATCTCCACCTGGTAGCGCAGGTCGAGGAACGTGGTGGGCTCGTCGAGAAGCAGCACCGGGGTGTCCTGGGCCAGGCAGGTGGCCAGCCACACGCGCTGCAGCTCACCGCCGGACAGTTCGTCGACGGGACGCTCGGCCATCGTCGCGACGCCCGTGACGTCCATGGCGCGGGTGATCGCGGCGGGACCCTGCGGGTCCTCCGCGCGCCAGCGCCCCCGGTAGGGGTGGCGACCGTAGCCGACGACGTCGCGGACGGTGACCCCGCTGGGCACCGGCCTGCTCTGGGCGAGCAGGGTGACCCGCCGGGCGAACTCCCGGGCCGCGAGGCTGGCGGCCGTGACGCCGTCGGCGAGGTGCACGATTCCGGCCTCGATCGGGTGCAGTCGGGCCAGTGCCCGCAGCAGCGTGGACTTGCCGCTGCCGTTCGGCCCGACAAGTGCGGTCACGGCACCCGCGCGGAGGGTGATCGCGGCACCGTGCACCACCGGCACGCCGTGATAGCCCAGGTGGAGGTCGACGCCGGACAGGCTGCGCTCCCCGTTGACCGACGCCAACTCGTTCTGCATTAGGTGAGGCTAACCTAAGGAAATGCCCGCGTGTCAAGCCAGCGCAGGGGTCGCGGCCCGCCGGGCGCCCGTCGGTGGTGGGGATGGTGCACGCGTGAGGGATGCTGGTTCCGTGCAGATCAAGACCCTGGGCCCACTCGCCGTCGACGGCCGGCCGGTCCGGGGTGAACGCCTCGCGGCGGTGGTACGTGCGCTCGTCGATGCGCGGGGGCGCGCGGTCTCCACGAGTCTGCTCGTGGACGCCGTCTGGGACGGGACGCCGCCCGACGACGCCACCGGCGCCGTCCAGGCCCTCGTGTCCCGAGTCCGCCGCCTCGGCCTGCCCGTGGTCGCGGTGCCGGGCGGCTACCGGCTGCCCGCCGAGGAGGTCACCGTCGACGCGGTCGAGGCGCGCACGCTCGTCGACCGGGCGCGGACCGTGTTCCACTGTGGCGACGTCCGTGCCGCCCGCGGCCTGGCCGATCAGGCACGTGCCCTGTTCCCCGAAGTCCCGGAGCTGGTCACCAGCGAGGACACCCGCCTGTTCGCGGATGTCACGGCGCTGCGCGCGCAGGCGGCACTCGCCGGCGTCGGTGCGTTCGACGAGGTCGACCTGGGTCGGCTCGTCGCGCGTACGCCCCCGGACGAGCCGTCGGCCGCACTGCTCGTCCGGGTGCTCGCCGCCCAGGGGCGCGAGGCGGAGGCGCTGGAGGTGGTCGAGCGACTCCGGGCCGAGCTGGCCGACCGGTACGGCACCGACCCGTCCTCGGTGATCACGGACGTTCACCTGGCGTTGCTGCGCGGTGAACTCGCCGCACCGCCCGTCGCGGCGCCGCCCCGGAAACCGGCGCGGATCACGCTGCCCGCCGCGTGGCGTCGCCCCATGGCCGCCCTCGTGGGCCGGGAGCGGGACGTGAAGGCCGTCACCGACGGGCTCGCCGAGACACCTGTCCTGACGATCGTGGCGACCGGCGGGGCAGGCAAGACCCGGCTCGCCGCCGAGGTGGCGAGGCGTACGGCAGCGGCCGGGCGGGCGGTCCGCGTGATCGAACTCGCCGGCCTGCGCGCGCCCGAGGAGGTGCTGCCCACGGTGCTCGCCGCGCTCGGCGGTGCCGACACCACGGCGACCGGCGCCAACCTGGGCCTGGAGCGGCGGGTCCTCAGCCCCGAGGAGCGACTGCGCGCCGTGGCGCCCGACCTGGACGGGCTGCTGGTGCTGGACAACTGCGAGCACGTGCTCGACGCGGTGGCCGTCGTCGTCGCGGACCTGGTCGCGGCGGCCTCGCCGGAGGTCGCGGTGCTCGCGACGAGCCGCGCCCCACTGGGCCTGGTCGGCGAACTGGTCCACCGACTGACCGCGTTGCCGGACGCCGACGCGCTCGCGCTCGTCGAGTCCCGGGCACGGGCCGGCGGCGCCGTGCCGACCTGGGACACCGCGCGGGCGCTCGCGCTGTGCCACCGCCTCGACAACCTGCCGCTGGCCCTCGAGTTGGCCGCCGCGCGACTGCGGCACATGCCGATCGACGACGTGCTCGCCGGGCTGACCGACCGGTTCGCGCTGCTCGACGACGCCCTGCGCGGCCTGCCCGAGCGGCACGCGAGCCTGTGGGCGTTGGTCGACTGGAGCAGAGAGCTGCTCGCCGAGGACGACCGGGTCCTGCTTGAGCGGGTCGCGGCCATCCCCGCGCCGTTCACCGCGGACCTCGCCGCCGCCGTCGCGCACGCCCCGGACGTACGTCGCGGCCTGGCGACCCTCGTCGAACAGTCCCTGTTGACCCTGGTCGAGGGGGACGGCCCGCCGCGCTACCGGATGCTCGAAACGGTCCGTGAGTACGGCGAGGCCCGGTTGGACGCGGCCGGCGCCCGGGATCAGGCCATGGCCGGTCTGGTCAGGTGGGCGCGGGAGCAGGCCGTCGCACTGGCCGGGCACTTCGTCGGCCCCGGCCAGGTCGAGGCGTTGCACCAGTGCGCCGCTGAGCAGGACAACCTGGTCGCGGCCCTGCGGTGGGCGATGGGAGCGGACGACGAGCCCGCCGCCGTGGACGTCGCCACCGCGCTGTTCCACCTCTGGTCGGTGCGTGGCCTGCACCTTGAGGTCCTGGCCTGGGCGCGCGGGCTGCTGCACATCGACGAGCCGCAGCGGCGGCTGCGGTCGGCGATCCTGCGCGGCACGGCCAGCGGCCGGCCACTGCCCAACGCCGAGCGGCTGGCCTGGATGTGCGTGGTGATCAGCGTCAACGCCGGCGTCAGCGCCGACCTGCGGCCCGCCGTGCTCGCCCGCCGGGCGCTGCGGACGCTGCTGGCCGAACGTCCCGCCGCGGTGTCGTCCCGGCTGACCGCTCTCGCGTCGGCGCTGCCCGGCTTCGACCTCTCCGACCTGGAGAAGAACCTGAAGAGCGCGACCGAGATGATCGCGCACCCGGACCCGTACGTGCAGGGGCTCGGGCTGTTCGCGCGCGCGGCGGTCCGGGAGAACGGCGGCCTGCCGGAAGCGTCGATCGGCGACGCCGAGCAGGCGTACCACCGCTTCGAGGCCGCCGGCGACCACTGGGGCATGGCGATGGCGGCCGGTGCCGTCGGGCAGTTCCTCGTCCCGAGCGGGGATGCCCGTTCGGCGGAATGGCTGACGCGCAGCGTGCAGCACATGGAGTTGGTCGGCGCCGCACAGGACGCGCGGTCGATCCGGGTCCGGCTGGACGCGCAGCTCGCCCTCGCCGGCGACGCGGACGCGGAGCGGCGACTGGGCGAGACGGCCACACTGGGCCAGTCCGAGCAGATCGACGCCGCGCAGGCGTTCCTCGGCCTGGCCCGCCTCGCCTGGCAGCGCAAGCGGTACGACGACGTGCTCGCCCACGCCGACGAGGTGACCCGCATCCTCGCCGGCTGGAGCGGGCCGCTGCCCCAGCCGCGCGTGATGCTGCGGACCACGGCGGCGATCCTCTACCTGCGGGTCGCCGAGGCTCGGCGGGTGTCGGGGAACGACGCCGCGGCCCAGGCGACCGCGATGCTGTCGCTTGTCCGCGACGACGCGCTGACCTCACGGGACCTGCCGGTGATCGGGGCGTGGGCCGCGGGCGGCGCGGAGCTCGCGGCGTACCGGGATGACATCGCCACCGCCCGCGAACTGTCCGCACTCGCGAAGCGGATCGGCAGCCAGATCGAGATGTTCTTCCCGTCCGAGAACGGCGAACGGCTCACCGCCCTCCTCGGTGACGAGGAACAGCGTGAGCCGTTGCTTGCCGCGTGGCGCGAGCGGCCACCCGCCGCGGTCGTCGCCCGGATCCGCGAGCTGATGGACGACCTGCTCGCGTAGGTCAGATCTTCTTGCGGTACGCGCGCAGCGCCAGCGGCATGAACAGCACCACGAAGCCGGCGCACCAGGCCAGCGTCCACCACACGTGGTTGCCGAGCGGGGCGCCGAGGAACAGGCCGCGCACCGACGCCACCAGGTGGGTCATCGGGTTGACGTCCACGAACGCCTGCATCCAGCCGGGCAACGTGTCGGCACCGACGAACACGTTCGACGCGAAGCTCAGCGGCATGATCAGCGCGAACATCACACCCTGCACGGCACCCGCGGTCCGCACCTTCATCGACACGAGCACCGGCAGCCAGCTCAGGCAGAGCGCGAACAACACCGCGAGCAGACACCCGGCAACCGCCCGGAACGGGTCGGTCTCGATCCGGAAGCCCATCACGTAGCCGATCGCGAGGGTCGACACCGTGACGATCACGTACCGGACGACATCGCCGAGAACCGCGCCGACAAGTGGTGCGGAGCGGGGGATCGGCAACGACCGGAACCTGTCGAAGATGCCCTTGGCGATGTCGGTGTTCAGGTTGACGCCGATCGCGATGGCGCCGGTGGCGATGGTCTGCGCCAGGATGCCGGGCAGCAGGAACTGCAGGTAGTCGTGGGTCGATCCGGCGACCGCGCCGCCGAAGACGTACACGAAGATGATGAGGAACAGCACCGGCTGCAGGGTCACGTCGATGAGTGCCTCGGGCGTACGCCAGGTCTTGATGAGACTGCGCTTGGCCAGCGCCAACGAGTGCCGGACCAGCCGGAACGGTCGCGGGCTCGGGGCGGTCGTCGAGAGCGCCCGATTCCTGGTGGGTGGTGCGTCGATCAGAGTGCTCATGCCGCGACCTCCGTGGGGCGGGTGGTGTCGTCTTCTGCTGCCGTACGCCCTGTGAGGGTGAAGAACACCTCGTCGAGGCTCGGCAGGTGCAGGGATAGTTCGGTGACCGCGATGCCGGCGGAGGCGAACCGCGCCACGCTCTCGGTCAGGGCCGCGTCGTCGGTGACCGGCACCGCGAGCACGCCCTTGCGGATCTCGTCGGCGGGCGCGCCGGAGCCGACCTCGGTCAGGATCGCGGCGGTCCGGGGCAGTTGCGCCACGTCGGCCGGACGGACCTCCAGGGTCTGCCCGCCGACGACCCGCTTGAGCCCTTCGGGGGTGTCGTGCGCGATCACCCGGCCGTGGTCAATCACCGTGATCGCGTCGGCGAGCGCGTCGGCCTCCTCCAGGTACTGCGTGGTGAGCAGCACCGTCGAGCCGTTGCCGACAAGCGAGCGGACCACGTCCCACATGTCCTCGCGCTTGGCCGGGTCGAGGCCTGTCGTCGGCTCATCCAGGAAGATCACGTCGGGGGAGCCGACGAGGCTGGCGGCCAGGTCCAGCCGGCGCCGCATGCCGCCGGAGTAGGTCTTGGCCGGCCGGTTCGCGGCGTCGGTCAGGTCGAACCAGTCGAGCAGCTCGGCGGCCCGCTTCCGTGCGCCCGTACGCCCCAACTCCAGCAGGGTGCCGAACAGCTCCAGGTTCTGCCGCCCGGTCAGGTCCTCGTCGACCGAGGCGTACTGGCCGGTGAGGCCGATACTCTGCCGAACGCGCTCGGCGTCCCGTACCACGTCGAAACCGCCGATCCGGGCGGTTCCGCCGTCCGGGGCGAGCAGGGTGGAGAGGATGCGGACGGCGGTGGTTTTGCCGGCGCCGTTGGGGCCGAGCACCCCGAGCACCGTCCCCCGGGGAACCGCGAGGTCCACGCCCTGCAGCGCCCTCGTCTTTCCAAATGTCTTCACGAGGCCCTCGGCCTCGATCACCAGGTCAGCTGTCATGCGGACAGCCTGCACGGCTCTGCTGACACCGCCCCGACACGCCACCGACACCGGCTGACACGGGCAGCGGGCGGTCCCTGGCCCTCCGCGCAGCTTGATCGACTCGACTTTCGCGAGATCGCGGTATCCACACGCCCGCGACACCCCGACCCCAGCAGAACCGAGTCGATCAAGCCGCGCGCACGCGGGACCAGGTCAGGCCGCGCGGTACGCGCCCACGGCCAGCGTCCGCGTGCGCGAGGGTCGTCGTCCGGCTGTCGTCGTGTGTAGGTTGCGGACGTGACGAGAAGCGAGCGAATTGCGGACCAGCTGGACCGGCACTGGCAGAAGAACCTGCGGCCCCGGCTGGACGGTCTAACCGATGAGGAGTACTTCTGGGAGCCGGTTCGTGGCTGCTGGAGCATCCGTCCACGCGGCACGTCGGCCGCACCGATGTCGGCAGGTTCGGGGGAGTGGACGATGGACTCCGCGTCCCCTGACCCGGTGCCCGCGCCGGTGACCACGATTGCCTGGCGGCTGGCGCACATCATCGTCTCCTGCCTGGCCTATCGGGTCGAATGGCACTTCGGCGGCCAGGAGGCCGACTCGCTTGCCTACGCGGGGACCGCCGACGAGGCGCTGAAACAGCTCGACGAGATGTACGGCAGGTGGGACGCGGGGGTCCGCGACCTCTCGGACGTCGACCTGGAGAATCCGCCCACTGTGGGTCCCGAACGGTTTCCCCTGGAGGGCATCGTGCTGCACGTCAACAGGGAGCTGATCCACCACGGCGCCGAGATCTCCCTGCTGCGCGACCTCTACCGCTGGCAGGACTGAGCGTGTCGCTCCGTCGGGCGGTTGTCTACGGGTAAAGGAGGGCCGATGGGCCGCACGGTGTTGAGCATGAGCGTGTCGTTGGACGGCTTCGCCGCCGGCCCTGACGTCACCCATGAACAACCGATGGGCAGAGGCGGTGAGCGCCTGCACGAATGGCTGTTCCAGGCTGACGAGGATCGCGCTGTGGCCGCCGACGGCGTCACCCCGGTCGGGGTCGACGCCGCGCAGGTACGAGAGCGTCATGACACGACCGGTGCCGTGGTGATCGGCAAACGGACGTTCGATGTCGGCGTGGACCTGTGGCAGGACACTCCGTTTCCGGTGCCGTGCTTCGTGGTCACCCGCGAGTCACGCGACCCGTTGCGGATGAGGAGCGACGTCTTCACATTCGTCGACGACGGGCTCCACAGCGCGCTGCGCCAGGCGCGACAGGCAGCGGGCGACCGGAACGTCCTCATCATGGGTGGGCCCACCACATGTCGACAGTTCGTCAAGGCCGGGCTGGTGGACGAGATCCACGTCCAACTCGTACCTGTGTTCCTCGGTACCGGCACGCGCCTGTTCGACGACCTCGGCACCGCCCCCATCGCACTCGAACGGACCGCGGTGATCGAATCGCCACACGTCACGCACCTGCGCTTCCGTGTCCCGAGGTGACCGCTCGGCGTCGGCCGGCCCGTGGTGCGGACTCGACGTCCGCCGTACGGACCGGCCGGCGCTCGCACGGCCGCACCGATTGTCGAAGTCGCGATATGCTGGCGGCGGCAGAGCGCCTGCCCGCGCCCGATGTGGTGGCCCACGCCCGACCGCATGCCCGGGGCCAAGAGTCTCCGACTCCGCGCCGTTGTGTCGACTCCCGGCGTGCCGGTCACGCCGCCTGTTCGGTGGAGTGCGTGGGGCTGCACCGGAGGCGTCATGTCTGATTCCACCCCCCGCCGAACCTCAGCCCCGGGACGCGCCCGCAAGCGCGCCATCCGCGAGCACGCCGCCCAGACCGGTCTCGCCTACTCGGTGGCTGCCCGCCACCTCGAGTCGGTCGGTCTGCGACCCGGCGAAACCCTCGCCACGTACGGGCGGACGATCTACCCGATCGGGTTCGACCCGCATCGCCAGCTGCTCGTCGAACGCCGCGAACGGCGGTCGTTCGAGGAGCGGGTCTCAGACACGAGGCGGGCAGCGGCCCTACCCGGGGGCCGCGCCGAACACCTCGCCGAGCGCTTCCCGCCCAGCCGTGGGGGTACCGGAACCGGGGTGGGTGTGCTCTACCACGGCGAGGGCCGGCAGGAACTGCTCGCGATGCTGTACATCGTGGTCGCGACAGAGTCGCCAGGACTGCTGCCCGTGGTGGGGGATCTCGCCTGGATCGCGGAGCTGGGCGAGGACACCGCGCTCGACACGGCCTGCGCCGAAGTCGACCGCGAGGCCCGCCGACTACTCGACCAGGAGCCGCTGGGGCTCTGGTCGAGCATCCAGAAGGCGCTGGACATCGCCGGACACAGCGCGGACGGGCAGGTACGCCAGGAGGCGATCCGGCAAGCCGCGCTCCTGCACACGATGATGACGCCACACCTGGGGTACGCGGGTGAGCCGTACGTGGAAGGGTTGCCGGTCGTCGGTGCCCGCCAGACCCTCGACGCGCTGCTCATCGTCGCCGACGACGGACATGCGTCAGGCACCCGAGTGCGCCTGCTCACCCAGCCGAACGACGCGCGCTCCGGCACGATCATCGGTGCCAGGTGGGGATCATCTGGTCCGCCGGTGGGCTATCTCGTCTGGCTAGACGGAGCGACCGCGCCGCTGTCGGTCTGCCCCGAGGATCTGATTGTCCTGGCCGGCCAGGAAACCATTCCCCGCTGAGCCGGACTGGCCTACGCGCGGACCGGCCGGGCTCCTGGGGAGGGAGCCCGGCCGGTGGGGTCGACGCCGTCGTAGCGCTGTCCGGAACGCAGCGGGGGGCGTGCTGCCACGGGAGCGGTACGAACGGCGCGACCGCTCTCCGCGCGGTGGTCCGCCTGCTCAGCTCGGCAGACGACCCCGCGTGGAGACGAAGTGGTACGACATGACGGCGAACCCGGGATCGCGGACCAGCCGGCGGAAGGCGTGCAGTTGTTGGGGCGCCAGTCCGGCGGCGAGCAGGTCGGGCTCCAACTGGCGGGAGTTCGTCTCGTAGAGCGACGTCCCGGTCGATCCACCGGCCCAGCTCTGCGAGTGGGTGATGGTGTCCAGCTCGGTGAGGCCGGCGAGGGCCATCTCGGTGTGCACGTCCTGCGCCCAGCCCAGGTCTGCGCCGTGGTCCTCCAGGACACCCATCATGGCGTCCATGACCTGCGCGAAGAGCTTCGCGGCGTCGTCGGTCGGCGCGGTCAGCACCCGCGGCAGCGCGGTGCAGTCGAACTCCTCGACCACCAGCCACCCGCCGGGAGCCAGTGCGCCGGTGAGCGTCCGGAGGACCCGCCGTCGATCGGGGAGGTGCAGCAACACCAGCCGGGCGTGGATCAGGTCGAACGCGTCCCCGGGCGGCGGTTCGGTCCGCACGTCGTGCCGGCGTACGCGCAGGTTGCCCTCCGCGCGGAGGTGCGTGGGATCGATGTCGGTGGCCAGCACGCGGCCCTGGCCGCCGGTCGCGCGGGCGATCCGCCGGGCCATCGAGCCGCCACCCGCCCCGACCTCCCAGCAGGTAGCGCCGGGTCGCAGCACCGGGCGGGCCAGGCGACGCGTCGTGATCGGATCCAGGAAGGACTCCAGCGCGTGCATCTGGGCGACGGCGTCGGGTGCGCCGTTGTCGAACGTGTACGCGCCATCGCTCGTAGCGGTTGTCATGGGTGTCTACCTCTCCGAGAAGGGTGACTACGGGGTGTCGGCCCAGAGCCGAGGGGCCGCCCGGTTGGGTGGGGGTGGCGGAGCGGCGGCGACGCTCAACATCGCCGCGAGCGGCGCCGGATCGACGCGGGCCTCGGCCGTCGGTCGGTCGTAGACCACCCGGCCGTACTCCAGCACCGCCACCCGGTCCGCGATCTCGATCGCGTGCTGGAGTTGCTGCTCCACGAGCAGCACGGTCAGGCCGTCGGCGGCGAGACCGTTGACGAGTTCACGGACCCGCGCCGCCAGATCGGGCGAGAGGCCCTCACACGGTTCGTCGAGCAGCAGGACCCGTGGTTGGCCGAGGAGGGCGCGGGCGATCGCCAACATCTGCTGCTCGCCGCCGGAGAGTTCGCCGCCACGGTGTCGCAGCCGTGCCGCCAACCGGGGCAGCAGGTCGAGGGTGCGGGCCACCGTCCAGCCCTCGCCACCGGGGGCGGCGGCCCGCCACGGTGCGGCCGCCAGGTGCAGGTGCTCGGCCACGGTCAGTCGGGAGAACACCCGTCGGCCCTGCGGGACGAGTCCGACGCCGGACTGGGCGACGCGGTGTGGTTGTCGGCCGGCCACGTGCACACCGCCGATCTCGATGCGACCGCTGGAGGCCCGCACCAGCCCGGCGATCGTGTGCACGAGCGTGCTCTTGCCCGCCCCGTTGCGACCCACCACGGCCTGGATGCTGCCGGGACGCACCCGCAGGCTGACCTCGTGCAGCACCATCCCTCCGGCGTAGCCGGCGCACAGGCGATCGACCGACAACATCAGGCCACCCCGTCGGCGTAGGCCTGCCGCACCAGCGGCGAGGAGCGGATCTCGTCAGGCGTCCCGGCGGCCAACGTCCGGCCGTCGCGCAGCACGGTCACCGTGTCGGACAGGGCGTACACCAGGTCCAGTCGATGTTCGACAAGTAACACCGCGACGGCCCGGGGCAGTGCCCGGAGCAGCTCGACGAGCCGGCCGACCTCGACGGCGGACAGCCCGGCCGCCGGTTCGTCGAGCAGCAGCAGGCGGGGGCGACCGGCAAGGGCCATGGCGATCTCCAACTGGCGTCGTTGCCCGTGGGCGAGGTGCCCGGCGGGCACCGCCGCGACATCCGCGAGCCCCATCTGGTTCAGCAGTGGGCCGGCCAGGTGCTGTGCGGCGCGTCGGCCTCCGCCCGGCCACCACCGGCGGCGTGGGATGACCCGTGGCAGAGCGGCCACCACCACGTTCTCCGTCGCGGTGAGGGTCGCGAAGACCGCCGGTCGTTGGTGGATGCGGTTGATGCCCCGCCGCGCCCGGGCCGCCGGACCGAGCCGGCCGATGTCCCGTCCGTCGAACCGCACGGTGCCGCGCTGCGGTTTCGTGGCACCACCGAGGACGTTGAGCAGTGTCGTCTTACCGGCCCCGTTCGGGCCGATCAGCGCGTGCCGCTGACCGTCGTGGATGCACAGGTCCACGCCGTCGAGCGCGGCGAGCGAGCCGTACCGCACGCTGACCTCCTGGGCGTCGAGCAGGCCGGTCATCGGCGCAGCTCCCCGACGGTGGCCTGCTCCTGGGCGACGGACGGGTCCGGCCGTGGTGCCGGGACGCCCGACGGGCGCAGCCTGCCCCGGGCCCGGATGCCGCCGCCGGGCAGCAGGTAGACCGTCGCCACGAACAGCAGCCCCAGCACCAGCGGCGCGTGGCCGGGCAGCACCCCGAACAACCAGTCCCGGACGGCGATGACGAGCGCCGCGCCCACCAGGGCGCCACCGACCGAGGCGGTGCCGCCGATGACGACGCCGAGCAGCAGCAGCGCGGACGTGTCGAAACCGAAGTCGGCGGGGGAGATGTACTGCTGGGCGACGACCAGGAGCGAACCGGCCGCGCCGGCGATCGCCCCGGCGGCGACGTGTGCGCCGGAGACGTAGAGCGGCACCCGGTGACCGCTGGCCCGCAGCCGCGTCTCGTCGTCCCGGCCGGCGCGCAGCAGCAGCCCCGCCCGGGTCCGCAGCAGCACCAGCACCGCGCCGACGAGCGTGGCCACGACGACCAGGGCGTACAGGTAGCGTGCCTGGTCGCTGGCGAGCGGCGGGAGCCCCCAGAACGGACGGACCGCGGCGATGCCGGCCAACCCGTCGGTGCCACCTGTCACCGACCGCCAGCGGCCGAGGACGGTGACGGCGAGTTCACCGATGGCCAACGTGATCATCAGGACGATCACCCCCCGGGCGTGCACGACGAGGGGCACGGTCAGCGCGGCCAGCACCGCCCCGGCGGCCGCCGCGACGGCGAGCTGCACGACGCCGACGTCGGAGACCCGGCTGCCGACCACGGCACACGCGTAGGCGCCCGCCGCGTACGGCGCGGTCTGCCCGAGGGTGGGCATGCCGGCGACGCCGGTGAGCAGGGCCACGCTCACCCCGACCAGGGCCAACGCCAGCGTCCGGGCGAGGATCGACGTGGTGTAGTCGTCGACCACCCAGGGCGCCACGACCAGGCCGGCCAGGACGAGCGCCGCGACGGCGCCCCGCGCCCGCCGAACCACCTCGTCTCTCATGCCGCCCTCCACCTGCCGGCCAGGCCCCGCGCCCGCACGGCCAGCACCGCCGCCATGGCGGCGAACAACAGGAACGGCGCGGCGGACGGCAGCAGCGCCACGCCCAGCGTCTGGATCTCGCCGATCGCGAGCGCCGCCAGCAGGGTGCCCCCCATCGACCCGAGACCGCCGAGGACGACGACCACCAGGGACAGCAACAGGACGGTGTCGGCGGTGCCCGTGCCGGGACCGATGATCGGCGCGCCAAGGACCCCGGCCGCACCGGCCAGCGCGCCGGCGGCGGCGAGCACACCGGTGCGGATCCGCGCCGGGCTCACGCCCAGACAGGCGACCATCTCCGGGTCGTCGACCGCCGCGCGGACCAGCATCCCGGCTCTGGTGCGCCGCACCACCAGGTAGAGCGCGACGGCGAGCACCGCCGCGACGACGATGAAGACCAACCGGTACGCGGCGTAGCGGTGCCCGGCGACCACCACCGATCCCTCCAGGAGGGCGGGCACCCGGACCTGCGGATCGTCGGGCCCGAAGCCGGCGACGAGCAGGCTGCCGCCGGCCAGCGCCACACCGAACGTCAACAGCGCCTGACCGAGGTGGTTGCCGGTGGCGACAGGTGTGAGCAGGCCGGCCAGGAGCGCACCGGCGGCGGCGGCGGCCAGCACGCCGACGAGCAGCGCCAACGCCAGGCTGGCCCAGCCACCGTCGAGCACCGCCGCGGCGGTGTAGCCGCCGATCGCGTAGAGCAGGCCGTGTGCCAGGTTGAGGATGTTGGCGACGCCGAAGCAGAAGACCAGGCCCGACGCGGCGACGAACACGAGCAGCCCGTAGGCGACCCCGTCCAGCGCCGGGATCAGGTACGGGTCGATCCGGTTCAGGCCGGCCGCCACCGCGGTCACCGGCCGACGGTCGCGAGGTCACCCACGACGGTGTTGGACAACGCGCGGCCGTCCTGGCGGACCTGCCGCAGGTACCACTTCTGCACCGGGGAGTGCGTGGTGGTGGAGAACTGCCAGGTGCCACGCGGGCTGGCGATCTGACCGAGCTGGCCGATGGCCGTGTTGATGGCGTCCGGAGTCGGGTTGCTCCCGGCGGCGCCGACCGCCCGGTCCAGGACGGCCGCCGCGTCGTACGAGGCGAGCGCGTAGGTCGTCGGCGACCCGTCGTGCTTGGCCTTCCACGCCGCCACGAAGGCGCGGTTCTCCGCGTTGTCCAGGTCGGGTGAGTAGTTGAGCACCGAGAAGATGTCCCGGGCCGCGTCGCCCTGCGCGTTGAGCACGCCGCCCTCGGTGAGGAACCCGGCCGCGTACAGCGGGACGTCCTTGATCTCGGACTGCGCGTACTGCTTGACGAAGTCCACGGCGGCGCTGCCGGCGTAGAAGGTGTAGACGGCCGCCGCGCCGGAGGCCTTGATGCGGGCGAAGTACGGGGTGAAGTTGGTGGTGGTTGGAAACGGGGTGAAGGTGGTCTTGCCGTCGGTGTTCGCGAGTTTCCCGCCGATCTTGCCGAACGTGTCGGTGAACCCCCGAAGCTCGTCCCAGCCACCCTGATAGTCCGGGCCGATCGCGTACACCGAGCCCTGCACGTTGTCGCGGACGTGTTGGGCGATCGCCTCCCCGGGCTCGTCGGAGAGGTACGAGGTGTGCCAGACCCGGGAGACGTCCTTGAGTTCCGGTCGCCCGTTGGAGCCGACGAGCGGCACCTTTGTCTCGTCGAGCAGCGGGGTGACCCCGGCGACCGAGCCGCCGCCGACGATGCCGGTGAGCACTGACACCCGGTCCTGCTTGAGCAGTTTGGTCGCCGCCGGGACCGCGGTCTGGGCGCCGTTGCCCTCGTCGGCGACGATGAGGTCGACCTGTCGACCGCCGAGCTTGCCGTCGTGGGTGTCCAGGTAGAGCTGGAAGCCGTCGCGGATCTCCGTACCGACCGCCTGGTACGTCCCGGACAGCGACGCGAGCAGGCCGATCTTTATCGGGCCGCCGGCACTCGTGCCCGGCGCGTCGTCGCCGCAGGCCGTGCTGGCGGTCAGGACGACCGCGAGCAGAGTGGCGGTGAGGGCATGGCTGCGCCCAGAGGTGAGGTGAGGCATGTCTGAACTCCAGAGGAAGAGGGTCTCCGGCGTGGGGGCGCCGGGGTGGTCAGCGGCTGCGGGCGAGTGCCGCCCGAGCCGCGGGGGTCAGGGCGTCCCCGATGCGGTTGGCCAGCTCGGTCATCTCGTAGGAGACCTTGCCCACGTCGCACTCGGGCGCGGCGAGCACCAGCAGCGAGGCGCCGTCGTTGAAGGCCATGGAGAACATGAACCCGCCCTCCAGCTGCGTGACGTTGGAGATCACCGCGCCGGCGTCGAAGAAGGCCGCCGCCCCGCGCAGCAGGCTGACCAGTCCGCTGCCCGTCGCGGCCAACTGGTCGGCCCGGTCCGGGGGCAGGTCACGGGTGGCCGCCACCATCAGGCCGTCGCTGGAGATGGCGATCGCATGGCTGACCTCGCTCGCGCGCGCGGCGAAGCTGTCCAGCAGCCAGCCGAGGTCCTGTTGGTCGCTCACGTGCTCTCCTGTCGCGTCATGTGTTGCCGAGGTTGATGGGGGTGCGCCTGCGGTTCGCCACACCCCGCGCGTACGCGGCCATCGCCGTCGCCACCTGGGCCGGGTCGCGGTACTCGGACCGCTGTTGCTGGTGGGGCACGCTCACGCCGCCGGGCACGAGATGCCGTTGCGGCTCCCGTTTGGGCAGGCCGGCCGTGGTGGTCGTGGCGACGTCGGGGGTGTGCGCCTGGGCGGCGGTGTGCCAGGCCTCGTCGGCGGGGCTGGACCACTCTCGGTCGTCGGTGCCGTCGGCGGCGTCCGTCTGGAACCAGTGGTTGACCTCTTCGAAGATGAGCAGCTCCTCGGTGGGCGCGTCACCCCGGTCCGGGGGTGGGGGAGTCGGTCGGAACACCGGCGCCGCCGGCAGGACCCGGTCGGCCGGGGGACGTCCGGCGGTGGGCTCGGGACGCGGCTGGTACGGCGGCGGCGGGCTGGCCGTGCGCGCCGCCCGCCGCGAGAGGCGGCCGGGCGCGAGCAGGTACTCCTCCGGTGGCAGCGACCGGATGATCGCCGCGGGCAGCGTCGCCTCGGCGAGGGTGCCGCGTCGGGGGCCGCGTCGCAGTTGGACGGTCGCGCCCAGCCGGGCCGCGAGCTGGCCCACGACGACAAGTCCCATCGCCCGTACGGCCGCCACGTCGATCGCCGGTGGGCGGGCCAGGAGGTCGTTGAGCTGCTGCATCCGCTGCGGGGACAACCCCATGCCCTCGTCGCTGATCTGGACGATGACACGGTCGCCCAGGCTTCGACCGCTCACCCAGGTCTCGCTGCCGGGCGGCGAGTACGTCGTGGCGTTGTCCATGAGTTCGGCGAGCAGGTGCACGACCTCGTCGACGGTCTTCGCCGCCACGGCGACGTCCCCGTCGATCATGCCGAGCCGGATCCGCGCGTAGTGCTCGATCTGGGACAGCGCCGCCTGCAGCACCTGTTGCAGGGGGACGTCGCGCTGGCGTACGCGGCCGACACCGACGCCGCCGAGCACGAGCAGGCTGGCGTTGATCCGTCCCATCCGGGTGGCCAGGTTGTCCAACGTGTACAGCTGGTGCAGCCGGTCGGGATCGGTCTCGTCGCGTTCGACCAGGTCGACCTGGGCCAGCACGGCGTCGACGAGTCGCTGTTCACGGCGGCTCAGGTGGATGAAGATGTCCGCGGTGTTGGCGCGCATCACGGCCTGCTCGGCGGCGGTCCGCACGGCGGCCTGGTGCACCGCGCTGAACGCCTGGCCCAGTTCGCCGATCTCGTCGTCGCTGGACGGTTCGAGGGCGGCGGAGGCCTGTTGGCGGGCCAGCCGGTGCGGGTCGACGGCGGCGCTGCCCGGTTGCTGGAGCTGGGCCACCACGGCGGGGAGCTGTTCGAAGGCCACGGCGTTCGCCGCGTCCCGTAGGCGACGCAACCGTCGGGTGATCTGCCGGGCGACGGCCCAGGTCACCAGCGCGGTGAGGAGCAGCGCCAGCAGGACGCCGACGGCCTCGGCCACGGCCCGGCGGCGCTGGTCGGCGTGCGCGGCCCGGACGTCGTCGCCGACCGCGGCGTCGGCCCGTGCGCGCAGGTCGGCGAGGCGGGCGGCACGCGCCTGGGTGGTGGAGACCCAGCCGGCGGTCTCCAGTTGCAGTCGTGATCCCGGCTGGGCCCGCGACACCTCGTCCTGCATTCGTTGCAGGGTGAGCGCCTCCTTGCCGGTGCCGGCCTGCTCCCACCAGACGCTCCACTCGGGCGGGGCCAGGGCCAGGAACGACAGGCTCGACTCGGTGTAGCTGGTCCGGGCCGCGGTGATGTCCTGTTGCATGGCGGGGGTGAGTTCGCCGCCCGCGACCGCGCGCAGCACGGCGACCTGCTGTTGACCGAGGGCCTCGGCCGTCTTCGACAGGGCCGCCGAGGCGCGGATCCCGTCGGCGAGCGCGGTGTTGACCACGCCGTGTGAGATGTTCTCCCGGAAGCTGATCAGGTCGGCGATCGCGATCCGGTAGCTGAAGGTCATCGCCGACACCGAGGCGTGCGCCGCGGTGCGTACCTGGGTGCGCAGCGGGGCGAGGCTGTCCAGGGCCGCGTCGATGCGGCTCAGGAGAGCGCGGTTGGTGCCGGCGTCGGCCGGCAGCCGGTCGCGCTGTGCGCGGTAGCGCGCGACGGCGTCGTCGGTGGCGGCCAGCTCCACGCCAAAGGTGTCCTGCTGCTCCGGCGTGGGGTAGGTGAGCAGGTCGGCGGCGGCGATGCGTTCGCGTTGCAGCCGGTAGGCCAGGTCGCCGGCCTCCGCGCCGACCTGTGCCAGGATCCGCAGGTCGCTGGCGCGTACGGTCTGCCGTGCGCTCTCGGTCAGCGCGAGACCGGCGAAGCCGATCACGGCGACGAGGGGTGCCGCGACGATGAGGCGCATCCGCCCGGCTATCTTCCAGCCGCGTTGGCGCGTCGGGTAGGGTCTGGCCGCGTGGGACCGGGTGCTCGACGCCAAGATTGACTCCCACGACTCGTCGATGACGGTCTATCCGCACGTTGCCGAATGCAAGTCCCATTCGGCCGGAAGCCGCGCTCGTAGACCAGACCTGGCCGTGGTACAAACTGCCCGTACCAGCATCTGTACCCATCGTCAGCGCCCGGTGACGCCGCGAGACCGATCGGGAACGGTGTGGTCAGCGCTGGTCGTCGAGGGGGTCGGCCCGGGGGTGTCGCCGCTCCGCGTCGTCCTGGTCGGGTGGGCCGTTGAGCACCTGACCGATCAGTTCACGCAGCTCGTCGATCGCGTCCACCACGGCGCCCGGGTCGCGCGCGTCGCGCCGGGCGCGCTGGCGCGGCACCGGCTGATCCCGCCGGGCTGGCTCCGGGGCGCGGGGTCCGCGGCGGCCGTCGGCCGCCAACTGCTCGGCGGCCACCTGTGGCCACAACGCCGCGAGCCGGCCGCCGGTCCCGAGTACGTCGTCGCAGCGCAGCGCGAACTCGTGACTGCCGAACCGGCGACCCGACTCGACCGCCGCCACCGTCTCCCGGCTGAACCGCACCAGATCCGCCAGGGCCCGTTGGGTCAGGCCCCGGCGAACGCGGCAGTTGCGCAGTTCCCAGCGGAACCGTTCGCTGGCCACGGAGGGAGCAGAGCTCGACGGGGACGTGTGCTCCATGCGCTCACCTTCGTGGCTACGGGGAATCAGCAGCGGACTCCAGATCGAGATTCGCCGATGAGCTGAACAATCATAGAGGGCAATTCTTAACCCAGGATGCGATGGGTGTGAAGACGTTCACCGACATGAATCGCCGGGCAAAGCGGAAAAGGTGTCCGCGCGGGCCGAGCTGCGCCGGGCCAGGTGAGCGGCGCCCCCGGTCCGCGCTCGGCCGGCGCAGGTGAGCCCGCTGGCACACGCTCACGGTCAGGCGGCAGCCGCTTCGGTGGCCGCCGCACCGCGCGTCGCCGCACCGTCGGCGGGCGCCCTGATATCGATGACCGCGACCAGCGCGTGGTGGGCGCGAAACGCGACATTGGGTTTGTACGACCGTTGTTGCGCAGTCGCCAGACGGAGACCGGGAATGGCTTCGGTGAGTCTGGTGATGGCGATCTCGGCCTCGAGTCGCGCCAATCCCGCGCCGATGCAGAAATGCGGGCCGTGGCCGAACGACAGGTGATTGCCCACGTCCGCCCGGCCGGGCGCGAACCGGTCCGGGTGGGCGAAAACCGCGGGGTCGCGGTTTGCCGCCCCGATCAGCAGCAGGCAACGCGCCCCGGCGGGAATCGTCACCGTCCCCAGGGTGACGTCGCGGCTGGTCGTCCGCAGCCAGCCGTCGATGGCGGGCGCGAACCGCAGGGTCTCGGCCACGAACGCGGGGACAGCACTACGGTCGGCGGCGAGGTCCGACCAGTGCCGGGGACTGGACAACGCCTGGTCGAGGGCGTGCGCGAGCAGGCCGGCGGTGGTTTCGTGGCCGGCGACCAGGAGGTTGAAGGCCAGGCTCGCCACCTCGGGCACGGTCAGCACCGCGTCGTCGTCGTCCCGGTAGGCCAGGGCGCGGCCGATGAAGTCGTCGCCCGGGTGTCCACCGTCGACGCGCCGGCGGACCAGATCCTCGCAGTAGCGCCAGAAGTCCAGCAGGCCCTGCGCCAGGCGCACCTGCTCGGCCGGGTCCGGTTGCCCCCAGACCAGAGCGATCTGACCGTCCGCCCAGCTCCGGATCCGCGCGACGTCGACGTCGGGCACCCCGAGGATGTCCAGGACCACGAGCAGGGGAAGTTCGGTGGCGAGCTCCGGGATGAGGTCGACCCGCTCGCCCTGGCGGGCGGCGAGCCGGGAGACCAACTGCTCGACCCGCCGCCGGACGATCGCGCCGTACTCGGCCTCGACCCGCTCGGCGGTGTTCGCGAAGGTCGCCCGCAGTGCCCGGCGGGTGCGGGGATGCACGGGCGGGTCCGCGGCGGCCGTGGTGGGTGGCGCGTCGAGCTGCATGAGCACGCTCATCGCCTCCGGGCACACCTGGTAGACCGGGGCGAGGGTGAGGGCGTTCGTGAACGTCGTGGCGTCGGCGAGGGCACGTCGGACGTCGGCGTGCCTGCTGATCAACCACAGGTCCAGGTCCTCGGCGTAGTGCACCTCGCCGGGGTCGTCGAGAATTCGCCGCCACATGCCTGCCGGATCGGTGAGATAAACTCCGGCGAACGGATCCAACCGCATGAACGCCTCCTGGTGAACGCGGCGCGAAAACCCGGCAGCGCCTCCATTCGGCGATCCACGTCAGTCGGGCCGATAATGGCGCGCAACTGCCTCTGGCTCTTCACGGTGCGCCGAGCGGATGCGCAAGTCAAGATTGGCCAGCATCTATTTATTGCGGGCCTGATTGCGTATTGCAATGGACGGCTGAGGTCGGCTGGATGCAAGTTGCGCCTCGGTCCTTGCCACCGTCCCCATGACCGGAGAAACGACCTCCGGTACGCCAGGTGACGCCCGTGCCCGGTTGCGGCCCGACCGGGACGCGCGCCAGCGGCCCGGCCCGTCGCGGGAGGCTCTCCGCCAGGCCGGAGCCTCCCGCGACGGGCCAGCGTCACGTCGTCGTCGCCTGCGGGGTCAGGGCGCCCACGGGGTGGCGATGGCCCAGGTGCTGTCGGCGGCCCACAACGTCGGTGTGTTGTACGCGTCGCCGCCGGTGCCGTTGCTGAGCCAGATCTCCGAGTCGTAGTGCCGCAGGTACCTGCCCCGGAAGTTGTACGACTCCAACGACACGCCCGTGCCGGTCAGTCCGACGCGCGCGCACCAGGTGGCGTCGGCCCGCAGGAGCGCCGAGCCGTCGTCGGGTGAGTTGCGGACCCGCGAGTTCTGGTGGCGCAGGTACTGCCCCGGGAAGTTGACCGACTCGAACGAATAGCAACCGGTGCCGGCCAGCCCGGCCCGGATGGTGTACGTGGCGTCGGCCTTGAGCAGGCTGGAGCTCGCGGCGTCGACCACCTCGGTGTAGGCCAGGCTGTCCCGGTGCCGCAGGTAGCGGTTGGTGAAGCCGGGCGTGGTCACCCGCAACGACCGCCCGGTGTCGACCGGCAGGGCCACCGGCGCCGAGCTGCCGACGGTCTTCGAGGCGTTGATCAGGGCGGTGTTGGCGGCGCGCACCCGCGCCTGATCCATCTTGATCACCTGCCGGTCGTAGGTGAGGAACCCGTTCAGCTCGCCCTCCAGATCGGTGATCTCGGTGTAGATCGACGCGCTGAGCCCCTTGCCGAGCATCAGGTTCTGGCTGCCCTGCACCAGCCCCACGTACCGGTCGGTGAGGGCGCTCGAAGTCGACTGCCACTCGTAGGCGAAGAAGCCGCCGCTCGGGCTGTACTCGTGGCCCGGGGTGTGCAGGCCCAGGCCACCGAACTCGCCGAGCACGGCGATCCGGCTGCTGGACGGCACGGGGGAGTCCGGCCCGAGGTAGACGTGCCAGTCGTCGATGTCGCCGTTGCCGGGGTCGCCGAGGGACTGACAGCAGTTGTGGCCGCTGTGCGGGTTGACCAGCCGCGTCGGGTCCTGGTTCTTGATGTTCTGCGCGACCCGCCGGGTGTCGGTGAGGGACCGCTCACCCCAGCCCTCGTTGTAGGGCGTGTACGCGACGACGGCGGGCGAGCTGCGGTGCTCGTCGACGATCTCGCGTGCCTCGGCCTCGAACTGTGCCTGCTGGGCGTCGGTCGGGTCGACGTCCTGCGCGGTCAGCGACGGGATGTCCTGCCAGACAAGCAGGCCGAGGCGGTCGGCGTGGTAGAACCAGCGCTGCGGTTCGACCTTGATGTGCTTGCGCACCATGTTGAAGCCGAGATCCTTGTGCTTGCGCAGGTCGAAGGCGAGCGCGGCGTCGGTCGGGGCGGTGTAGAGCCCGTCCGGCCAGAAACCCTGGTCGAGGGTGCCGACCTGGAACACGAACTGGCCGTTGAGCTTGGGGCGCAACACCCCGTCGACCAGGCCGGTGGTGATCTCCCGCATGCCGAAGTAGTGCGTGGTCCGATCCACCGCGCTGCCCCCGGCGCCGCGCAGGGTCACCCGGAGGTTGTAGAGGAACGGGTCGTCGGGTGACCAGCGGCGCGCGTTCGGCACCGGGACGCTGAACTCGCTGAAGCCGCCGGTGGCCGAGCCGACCACTGTGCTCCCGTTCAGCGCCTCGGCGAGCACGCTGTGGCCGCTCACGTCGCCCCGGGCGAAGACCCGGACCCGCAGGGTGTTGGTGGCGAGGTTGGGCTGGACGTCGACGCTGGCGATGGAGGTGGTGGGCACCGGCTCCATCCACACCGTCTGCCAGATGCCCGAGCTGGGGGTGTAGAAGATGCCGCCGGGCGTCTTGGTCTGCTTGCCGAGGGCTGGCAGGCTGCCGTTCTGTCGGGTGTCGGTGGGGTCCCAGACCTTGACGACGATCTCGTTCGTGCCGGCGGTGAGCTGGGGCGTCACGTCGAAGGTGAAGGCGTCGTAGCCGCCGGTGTGCGCGCCCACCCGGACGCCGTTGACCCAGACGGTGCTCTGCCAGTCGACGGCCCCGAAGTGCAGCAGGGTCCGCCGACCGGACCAGGTGGTCGGGATGGTCACGGTACGCCGGTAGAACAGGTAGTTGCGGTTGTCGTTGGCGGCCCGCTGGATGCCGGAGAGGGCGCTCTCCACCGGAAAGGGCACGTTGACCCGCTCGGGCAGGCCGACACCGAACTGCGGGGCGTCGTCGGTGGCCGACTGACGTAGCTGCCACTCGCCGTTGAGGTTGAGCCAGTCCGGCCGGGTCATCTGCGGGCGCGGGTACTCGGGCAGTGGTGTGCCGACCAGGGCCTGGCTGGTCCAGGGGGTGGTCAGTGGCGG
Source organism: Micromonospora sp. NPDC049175 (assembly GCF_043197345.1). Lineage (NCBI taxonomy): Bacteria > Bacillati > Actinomycetota > Actinomycetes > Micromonosporales > Micromonosporaceae > Micromonospora > Micromonospora sp. NPDC049175. The sequence goes on from NZ_JBICSY010000004.1 coordinate 508,026, forward strand.
TGTCTTGGCCGGTGCGGCGTACGCCGGCCGGGTTGGCGCGGCGAGAACGCCGACGACCAGGGCGAGGATGAGCAGCAGCGGCAGGGCGGGGCGGATGGGGACCTGACGTGTCATGCCGTCTCCGAGGGGCGAGTCGCCGCGGGCGGTACAGCCAGGCCCGAAGCGCGTGGGTGGTGGGCATCGGGTGGTCATAGGCGCATCGACATCCGTCATTTCTTGTACAACGTTATAGAGCCGCGATGGTCCTGTCGTCAACGCCCGTGCGCCGAGGCGAGATCCATAGCCCCGGTGGTACGACCCAGAGAGGATGGCCCGCGAGATCCATATCTCTCAATATGATGACCGCTATCTCGAATGGGGTGCGCTCACGAGGCGTGCCATCCTGATGCGGAGGAATGCATGGTTCGCTGGCGTACCCTCACTGGCCTGTTGGCCACCGCGTTGGCCGCGGTGACCGCGGCCAGCCTCACTCTCACCGCGCCGGCCGCGGCGGCCGACAACCCCATGACGCCGAACGTCGTCGGTGGCACCCGCGCCGCCCAGGGTGAGTTCCCGTTCATGGTGCGGCTCTCGATGGGTTGCGGCGGGGCGCTCTACAGCCCCCGGCTGGTGCTCACCGCGGCACACTGCGTGGGCTCGACCGGCACCAACACCAGCATCACCGCGACCGTCGGAGCGGTGGACCTCCAGTCGTCCAGCCGGATCACCGTCCGGTCCAACTACGTCTACCGTGCCCCCGGCTACAACGGCGCGGGCCGCGACTGGGCGCTGATCCGGCTGGCCACCCCGGTGAACGGGCTGGGCACCCTGCCGATCGCCAGCACGACCGCCTACGACAGCGGCACCTTCACCATCGCCGGCTGGGGCGCCGCGCGTGAGGGCGGCGGTCAGCAGCGGTACCTGCTCAAGGCGACCGTCCCGTTCGTCAGCGACTCCACCTGCAACGCCAACTACGGCGGCGACCTCATCCCCGCGCAAGAGATCTGCGCCGGCTACGCCAGCGGCGGCACGGACACCTGCCAGGGCGACTCGGGCGGCCCGATGTTCCGCCGCGACGCCGGCAACGCCTGGATCCAGGTGGGCATCGTCAGCTGGGGCAACGGCTGCGCCCGACCCAACTACCCGGGTGTCTACACCCAGGTGAGCTACTTCGCCTCGTCGATCGCCTCCGCCGCGGCGAGCCTCGGCGGCTGACCGTACGACCGCGCGGGCGGCCCGGACGACGAGGTCCGGGCCGCCCGTCGTGCCGACACCGGGTGGGCGGGGAGTGGGCCACCCGACAGATTCGGCGGGCCGTGCGCGTGGCACCGGCCGCGACGGCGATGATGGGCCGGTGAAGATCCTGTCCATCCAGTCGTCGGTCGCCTACGGTCACGTCGGCAACTCGGCGGCGGCCTTCCCCCTGCAACGGCTCGGGCACGAGGTCTGGCCGGTCGTGACCGTGCACTTCTCCAACCACACCGGCTACGGCGCGTGGCGTGGGCCCATGCTGCCGGCTGCGGACGTGGCCGAGGTGATCGCGGGCATCGAGGACCGGGGGGTCCTCGGCAGCGCCGACGCGGTGCTGTCCGGCTACCAGGGCGACCCGGCCATGGGCGCGGTGATCCTGGACGCGGTGGAGAAGGTCAAAGCGGCAAACCCGACCGCGGTGTACTGCTGCGACCCGGTGATGGGCGACGTCGGACGGGGGATGTTCGTCCGGCCGGGCATCCCGGAGTATCTGCGGGACACCGTCGTGCCCCGCGCGGACATCATCACCCCGAACCAGTTCGAGCTGGACTTCCTCGCCGGCAGGGCGACGAACTCGCTGGCGGAGGTGCTCGACGCGGTCGACGTGGTGCGGGCGACCGGGCCGCGCCACGTCCTTGTGACAAGCGTGCTGCACGGCGACCTGCCGCCGGGTTCGCTGGAGGTGGTGGCCGTCTCGGACGAGGGCGCCTGGGCGGTGACCACCCCGCTGCTGCCCATCAACCCGAACGGCGGCGGCGACGTCACCGCGGCGCTGTACCTCGCGCACCTGTGCACGACCGGCTCGCCGGCGACCGCGCTCGAACGCACCATCGGCTCCGTCTTCGCCGTTCTCGAGGCGACGCTCGCGGCCGGCACCCGGGAGATCCAGCTTGTCGCCGCCCAGGACGTGATCGCCGATCCGCCGGCCCGGTTCACCGCCCGCCGGCTCCGCTGAGGCAGCGGGTCGGGAGACGCCAGCGCCGGCCGGCGGCCCCGGACCGCGACGATGGTCAGCGGGCCGGGGCCCCGTCCCGAGCGACGTTCAGCGGCCCTCGGGTACGGCCATCTCGCCGAGCAACGACCAGTCCTCCTGCGGCACCGTGGCGTTGACGATGCGCGGCGTCTCGGCCAGGTGCGGCGGCAGGGTCTCCTGCGCCGCGCGGAAGTGGTCGGACCGCACGTGGGCGGCGCCGGCCTGGTCGTCGCGGAACGCCTCGACAAGCACGTACTCGGTCGGGTCGTCCAGGCTGCGGGACCAGTCGAACCAGAGGCAGCCCGGCTCGGCCCGCGTCGCCTCGGTGAACTCGGCGGCGATCTGCGGCCACCGGTCGGCGTGCTCGGCCAGGACCCGGAACTTGGCGGTAATGAAGATCATGGGCTTCAGGCTACCCAGCCGGGTGGGCGCGGGCGACGACCTCCTCGGGAGTCAACGGCGCCCTCGGATGGTGGGTCAGGCACAGCGGGGTACGGACCTTGACGAACGAGAATCCCTCCCCGGCGGCGTAGAACTCGCCGCTGTCGAGCAAGCCGATGTCCGGAAGTCGCCCACCCTTGGCCTCGGCGAGCTGCCGGGCCGCGTCGATCTGCGCGGGCGCGTTGAGCAGCCCGAAGAACTGCGTCGTCGCGTTTCCGGAGATCTGGTTGTGCAGACCCTTGGGCGCCTGGGTGGCGAAGACCAACCCGAGCCCGTACTTGCGGGCCTGCGAAGCCAGCGCGATCGTGCTGGCGGTGCAGGCCGTGGTGCCGGTCGACGGGGCGAGCGTCTGCGCCTCGTCCATCACGAACAGCCCACCCAACGGCCGGTCCCCGGCCGGATGCCGTTTGATCCAGGCGAAGAGGGCCATCTGCAACTGGTTGACGAAGCTCTGCCGCTGGTGGTCGGAGGTGAGGCCGACGAAGCTGATCACCGACACCCGGGCACGCCGCCCCGGCGAGGGAGTCAGCAGCAGCCCCGGATCGGCAGGTGCGCCGACCCCACCGAAGAGCGGATCGGTCACCATCGCCGCCTTGAGCGCCTCGGCCAACTCCTCGGCGAGCTTTCCGGCGCGGGCCAGCCGACTGACCCCCTCGGGCAGGTCGGTGAGGAACTCGGTGAAGCCGGGCAGACCCACCATCCCGCTTCGCGCGTAGGCCTGGAGGGCCTCGGTGAGGACGGCCTTGCCCTGCTGGGCGAGCCTGCTCGACCGATCGACGCCGGCGCGGGGCGCGAGCGCCTCCACGGCGGAACGGACCGCCTGGTCGAACTCGTCGGGCCAGTCCCGCAGTGAGGTGAAGTCGGGCAGTGGTTGGAAACTCAGCGGCCGACCGGCGGTGACTCGGGGCGTCCACACCACCACCTCGGTGTGTGCCAGGTAGTCGGTGGCGCGTTCGGCGTCGCCGGGGTCCCAGCCGCTCGGCGGCTGGGGCCACGCGTCACCGAGCCGGGCGAGGTCGTTGTTGGGGTCGAGCACGATCGCGGAGACTCCCTCGCGGGCGCACTCCTCGACCAGTCGACGAATGAGCACCGTCTTGCCCGAACCAGACCCGGCGAACACGACTGTGTGTCGGCGCAATGATTCCAGGGCCACTGTGAACGGATGGCCGCCGTCGACCGTCCGCCCGAGCCCGATGGTCGCACCGTTGGCGTCGACCGCGAGGTCGCCGGAGTCGGCGGGTCCGGCCACGGCGGTCGGAGCTGTCGACCGCCCACCGGTCCCGTCGTCGACCGGCGAGCCGGTCGGGCCGGCCTCGCCGCCCGGCGGAGGCGCGGTGCCACCCGGCGGAGGCTCGGCACCACCCCACGGAGGTTCGGGACCTCGCGGCGGCGGCAGCCCGTCGTCGGGACCTGCCGGCGGTGCGTCGTCGCGGGGCTGCTCGGGGCCGGGCAGGACCGCCCGGAACAGTTCGGTGCCGCTGGCCGGACGACGCGACACCAGCCACTCCTGCAGGGCCGTGGACGGCTCGTTCGACAGCACCCGCAGTGCCGCGAAGACCCGCAGGTCCGCCTCCGGCACCCCGCGCCGCACGCCGCCGGCCGCGTCGAAGCCGGTCAACACCTCGGTGGTACGCCTGCCGGTCGGCCACCCGCCGTTGCGCAGCAGGATCAGTCGCCGTTGGGGTAGGTCCCGATCCAGTCCGGCGAGCGTGCAGGCGGCCTTGACTCGTGCGGTCACCGCGATGGCGTTCGGGTGCGCGACGGCTCGGAAGCACCAGTGCGCCTCGTTCTCGGTAGCCTCGTCGAGCACCTCGATCAACCGGCCGTGCAGAGCGGGCTTGCGCCCCGGCGGCGGATCGTACTTGTAGGTGGCACCGCTCGGCGCCTGCTCGGCGATCCAGGCGGCCAGGCCGGCGGCGAGCAGCGGCGGCATGTGCTCGTCCTCGCCAGCCGGGTCGACGGCGGCCGACACATCCGCGGCCTCGACCAGTTCGGCGAACCGTTCGTCCAACTCGCGCAGGCTGCGTTCGACAGTCGTCGGGTCCGCCGCCGCGCCGCGCACGGTGCCCGCCGTCGGCGTCGAGTTGGTGCCGTCGATGAGTCGGTCGAGTTCGACCACCTCGTCGTGGTCACGGCACCAGGCCACATGCCGGTCCACCCGGCGCAGCAGTGCGCGCGGCGTCAGGGTGGGCGCGTCGGCGAAGGCGGCGGGGGAGATCGGCCAGGTGGGGTGGGGTGGCACGAAACGCGGACCCCCGAACGCAGCGGCGAGGCGCTTCGCCACGATGGCCTGCCCGATCTCCGGGGTGGGGATCCGGTCGGGCAGGGTCGCCGCCCGGAAGCGGTCACCGACCGGAGTGGGCACGGTACGTGTCATCAGCACCCAGGTGTCCGGCAGACACGAGACGACGACGAGCGTACGACGGGTGATGTCGCGGAGCTTGAGGAGGCCGTCGGCGATCGGACCGAGCACCTTGGCCTGCCCGTCCTCCAGCCCCTGGTGCTGGTTGAGCAGTGAGGTGCTGGTTTGGGCGAACAGCGTGTCGAGCTGATCCACGGCGATCACCGTGGGGTCCAGGGTCAGGGCCATCAGCCGGGAGATGTCCTGCACGATCTGCTGCGGGGGGCGGATGGCGCCGCTCAACCCCCACGCCGCCCGCGCGGCCGGGTCGCCCGGTTCGGAGATGAGGTGGGCGTACCCCACGTCCTGTGCCTCGAAGTCGATGGCACCGTGCAGGACGAGCGCCCGAGCGGTGTCCTGGGCGTCCCGCCCGACCTCCCGGTCACGGGCGCGCAGTGCCCAGATGAAGGCGTCGAGCTGCGCACGGGTCACCGGTCGGGCACCGGCGACCGCGTCGCGGACCTCCACCGGCAGGCCGAGCTGCGGGGTGAGTCGGCGCAGGAAGGTCTTCAGCTGGGTGCCCCAGCCGACGTGGGCGCGGCCCATGCCCTCCACCAGGGCCAGGGCGACGCTTTCCCAGAACGTCTTTCCGCTGACCATGTCGACGAGGAAGAAGTAGCCGCCGTCACGCTGGATCCGCTCGCGTACCGCCCCGAGCAGGTGCGTCTTCCCGGCACCTGCGCGGCCCTGCATGGCCACGCCGAGCGGCATGCTCGTGTCGTCGGTGCGGGCCCGCGCCACCCCGCGCAGGATCTCCGCGGCCACCTTCTCGTGCAGCTCCGGCACGTTGTGCGGGCTGGGTCTCCAGACGTCGTCCGGGGTGACCGCCGGGTTGAGACTCACCGCTTCCAGCGCGGCCCGCTGGTCGTCCGAGATCATGCCGGGCCGATCGCCAGGGCGTGGTTGTCCTCGTTCCCGATGCGAACGGCCGCGGCGCGGTCCCGCGCGGTCAACGACTTGGTGTTCGCCACCGGGATGATGCGGACGTCCGCCCGGCCGACCATCGCCCGCAACGTCGCGTCGAGGGACGCCCGGTCGGTGTCGACGAGCCGGTCGCGGACATCGGCGAGGCCGACCCAGTCGCCCGGCGCGGCGGCCAGTTCCCGGTACGCCGCCCGAACCAGCGCCTCCACCTCCGCCGGAGAGGCCGGTGCCGCCGCTGCGGGTGCTGCCGCCGTGGGTGCCGCCGCCGCTGCGGGCGCCGGTGCTTCGTGTCGCGGCTCGCTGGTCGCCGGGGCCGTTGCCTCCGTGTGCTTGAAGAAGTCGCCGTGGCTGACGCGGAGCCGGTCCAGCGAACGGTGCAGGTTGGACAGCACGACGAACAGCGACCGGGTGGTGGAGCCGCCCTGCTTCGGCGGGGTGGAGGTGTGCAGGTGACGGATCACCCGCCAGCCCTCGTCGGTCAGCTCGTGGGCGAACGGCCGGTGCGTCCGATCGGTCTCCACCAGACCCAGGTCGACGAGCTTCTTGTTGTCCTGGCCGGTCAGCGTGAAACCGGCCAGCTCCTTCAGCTCGACGTTTGTGACTCGGCGCGCCTCGACCATCAGCACCACGAGGGCGTTGATCTGGTTCGGCGTCAGGTGCGGGACGTCCGCCGGGCTGGTCATGATCTCTCATCTCCATGGGTGTGCGTGCCGTCGGCGCGTCGCCGGGCCAGCAGCCGACGGATCCCGTCGACCACCGCCGGCGCGTCGGTGAGCACCTGCTCGTTTGTGAAGCGGAGCACGTCCAGCCCGAGGAGTTGCAGCTGCACGTCCCTCCGCCGATCGTTGGCGAAAGCGATTCGCCCACGATGCTCCGGGCCGTCCACCTCGACCGCAAGACCCTCGACGGGCCAAAAGAGATCCAGCCGGTACGACGCACCCAGCGGATGCCACTCGTAGGTGTGGTTCCACCGCCGGCCCCGCGCCCAGTCGTGCGGTGCGAGCGCGCGTTCCAGTGCCTGCTCGGCCGCGCTGTCACCACGCGGCACGCCCGCGATCGGCGGCCAGGCCAGCACCGTCGGGTCCGGCTGTGCGGACGTGGCCGGCGGACGGTCGGTCGAGCTGGCCAACTCGGCGAATCGCGCCGGCACCAGCATCGGCACCGACCGCACCCGGTCGGCGTGGCATAGCGGCCCGCCGGCCAACCACACGGTGAAGCCGCCGTGCCGCACGAGCCATTCGGCGGCGGCCACGAGTGTCCGCTCGGCATCCGCGCCCAGGTCGGGCAGGGCGATGACAACTACGCAGCCCTCCCGGTCGTACGCCTCGGCGAGCACGCGGGCGAGCCCGGCGGCGCGTACCCCCGGGGCGAAGTGGGACCGGCCGGCGGGCCGGCGCGGACCGCGCAGCGCACGCTCGGCGAGGTCGGCGAGAAACGGGCCGAAGTGTCGGGAGCGGGCTGCCGCATGGGCCGCGAGGGCGCGTACCGCCGCCACGCCGAGCGTGCCCTCGCTCTCGAACCGGTCCGCGCCGGCCAGCCAACTGGGGAACATGGCGAGCGCCGCGGTGTCCAACTGGTCGAGGAGATCGTCCACGAGGTCGACGAGCGGACCCACAGTCGCGGGCCGGAAGTGCACGACCGTCGGCGCCGCCGGCGGCAACGGGTCGAGTGCCACCCGCAGCACCTCGGGGTCGACGGCCGGGAGGTGACTCACCCGCCGCATGGGCGGGGCGGCCCACCAGGCCCCGTCGCCCCCGCCCTCGGCCCGGACGGGTTGCGCCATGCCGGCACCCTATGACACCGGCGAGGCCGGCCGGTGTCCCGTCGGTGTGCCGGCGCGACGGCCGCGACCGACAGTCAGCGCAGGCGGCGGATGTCGCCGAACGCCCGGTAGAACCCGCCCCGGCTGGACTCGCGGACCTCGGTCACCAGGTAGCGGGCGCCCGGCTCGCGGATCCCCTTGGGGAACTGCACGGACCAGTCGTGTCGGTAGCCGTCGGACAGCACCTGGACCCGCAGCCGGCCCCGATCGTCGAGGCACTGCACCACCACGCCCGCGCCCGAGTCGCTTGTCACCTCGACGATCGTCGGCTGCACCGGCAGTGGCGCCTGGCGGGGGGCCTTGACGTCGCGCACCTCGGGCACGTCCCCGGCCTGGGCCGACCGGATCGCCGGCTCACTCGCGTCGATGCAGGCCAGGTAACCACCGGTGGTGACGACGTAGAGCCGGTCGTCGTGGTACTGCATCGAATACGCCGAGCCGCAGCCGGTGCCGAGCTTCCACAGCCGGGTGCCGTCCGCGTCGAAGCAGTAGATCGAGGACTGGCTGTCACCGGCGAAGACGTAGCGGCCGCCCTCGGCCGTGGCGCAGGAGAACACCGGGGCGTCGCACCGGTAGCTGCCCTCGGGTCGACCGGCCTTGGACAGCCGCACCACCTCGCGGGTGCTGGTCCCGGCGAACACGCTGCCCCGCTCCTGCCAGCCGAACAGCACCGAGCCGGTGCTGGTGTGCCACAGCTCCTGGCCGGTACGCCACTCGTAGCCGGTCACCCCCCGCGAATGGCCGTGGTAGATGGCGTCGTCGTCGCACCGCACCATCCAGGCCGAACGCCCCCGCCCGGGCCTGCGCCACAGGAACTCGTCCTCGTGGTCGACGGCGGTGATCCCGCCGTCGGCATCCGAGACGCCCAGGACGCCGTCGTGGATGTCCAGCCAGTAGATGTCGATTTCCGGGGCGATCGCGTACGCCACACGGGGCACCTTGCCGGAGAGGTCGTAGACGTTGCCGTCGTCGCAGCCGGCGTAGATCCAGGCGTCGTCGGCGACGATGCACTTCACCCCGTCGGGAAGGCGGACCTGCCCGCGCACCCGGGCGTCGTGGTCGAGCGTGGTGATCACACCGTGCTCGTTGCCGACCATGCAGTGCCGCCCGTCGACGAAGATGCCGAAGGCGGGAGCGCCGGAGTCGTAGCGCCAGAGCACCGGGGCGGTGTGGGCGGTGGAGCGGGTGCTGACGATCTGCCGCCGGGAGACGCTGCGCTTCTGTCGGACGCCCGGGACCGCCGGCGCGTAGCCCTTGCGGACCTTCTCGCCGATCTTCTTCGCCGCGGCCGCTCGGGCCCGAGCGTTGTCCGGGTAGGCGCTGGCCTTGACCTGCCCCTGGTCGCCGATCCGGCCGTAGCGCACGGTCAGTGTGGCGTTGTCGACGATGACCTCGTAGAACTTGTGCGCACCGTCCACTTCGGACAGTTCGAGGTAGGTCGTCTCCTGGGACATGAGGGCCTCCGGGGGGTCAGCGACCGACCTGGGCGGGCCGGCGCGGCGACAGTGCCCACACGTTAACGACCGCCACCGACACAATCGGCGGGTGCCCGGAGAGCGCCGGGCACCCGCCGACACCGGATCGGCCCGGTGCGGTCAGCCCGAGGTGCAGGAACGGACCTGCGGACGGGCGCTGCTGTTGCCGTTGGTCATCGTGGTGAAGCCGAAGGTGTTGCCGCTGCCGTTGGAACGCATGGTCATCACCGTGCCGCTGCTGTCCCAGGTGGCGTTGCCGTTCCAGACGGTGGAGACGCGCTGCGGCGCGGTGATCGCCACCACCACGCTCCACGTGCTGGCGCCGCTGACCGTCACCGACGTGTTGTACCTGTCGCCCCAGACGTTCGTGGTCGTCGCCGTCGCGGTGCAGCCGCCGGTGCCGGGGGGCGGGGTCGCCGTGCTGGGCGGCGGCGTGCCGGTGCTGGGCGGCGGGGTCGTGCCGTCGGGCGCGACCGCGCGACCGGTGGACGGCGAGATCATGCCGGGGCACAGGTTGCGGCTGGTCAGGTTGGCCATGATCTGGGGGATCGCGTCGCGGGTGTTCTGGATCCCGTCGTGCATGAGGATGACCTGACCGGCCTGGAGGCGGCTCGCGTTGGACACGATCTGGCTGACGCTCGCGCCGTTCCAGTCCTGTGAGTCCACGTCCCAGATCACCTGGCGCATGCCGAGCGAGGACGCGACCGACTGGAGGGTGGCGTTGGTCTCCCCGTACGGCGGACGGAACAACTGCGGTCGGACGCCGGTGGCCGACTGGATCGCCGAGCTGGTCTGGGACAGGTCGGACTGCATCTGCGACTGGCTCATCGAGGTCATGTGGGCGTGGTTCCAGCTGTGGTTGGCGACCCACATGCCGGCGGACACCTGCGCCTGCGCCGCGGAGCGGTTGTTCTGGACGTTCTGACCGACGTTGAACATCGTGGCCCGTACGCCGTTGCCGCGCAGCACGTTGAGCAGCGCGCCGGTGCTGCCGGTCGGTCCGTCGTCGAAGGTGAGGCCGACGTAGCCGTTGCAGGAGGCGGCGCTGGACGGGGCCGAGGTGGCGGCGAGGACGACGCCGCACGCCGCGACGGCGGTGGCGAGGACGGCCAGTGCCGCGCGCAAACGCCTCGACCGCAGGGCCGGGCCGGGGGAGACCTTGCTCATCTGATGCCCCTTCTCGCGGGCCGGACGCGCCTGGAACGGGGGCGGCGCGGTCCGGTCGGGTGTGGGTGAGTGGGGAGGCCAACCGAATCCGCCGCGAAGCCGATCGCATTGACCTCGATGGATCGGAGTATTACAGCGGGATTTCCGATGCGTCAACAAGTTCCGGTATTCCTCCGGAACAAGGCAGCGGCACCGCTCCGAGCTCCACCCCGTGCTCTACTGGCAGAAGCGCCGGGACGCAGAGGGCTCGATCATCGGTCGATCAAGCCGGCTGCCATGTCGACAGGCGCATTGATCCGGAAAAGCGGCCGGAAGTATCGGCGACCCCCCGCCGGCATCGCCGCACCGTGATCCACTCGGCTTCCCGACCATCGGTGGGCCGTCTCCACGACCCGCCCCGCCCTGCCGGGGAGGGGTGACGTCAGGTGCCCAGCCGCAGGTGCCAGCGCGTGCCCTGGCTGGTGAGCCGGACGATCGCCAACGGTTCCACGTCCACCTGTCGGTACGTCGACACCGGCAGGTCGAGGGCGTGGACGACAGCGACCCGGAGCACCAGCGGATGGGTCACCGCGACGATCCGCCCGCCGGCTGTGCGCTGCCCGTCCAGCCAGCGACCGACCCGGTCCCGCACCGTCGTGACCGACTCGCCCCCGTGTGGCGCGCGGTCCGGTGCGGACAGCCACTCGTGCAGCGCCCGCGGCTGCTCGGCGGCGATCTCCTCGAGTGCCCGTCCGGTCCAGTCGCCGTAGTCACAGTCGGCCAACGCCGGCTCGATGGTCGGCAGCAGGCCGAGGGCGTCGGCGGTCTGGGTGGCCGCCGCCGCCGGACTGGACAGGCAGGCGGTGCCGGCGCTCAGGCGCCCGGGTCGGTCCGCTCCGGCGTGGGCCAGGGCGCGGGCGGCGCGCAGGCCCCCCTCGTCCAGACCGTCGTCGGGCCCACCGAAGCGGGCCCGACGCAGGGCGACGGTGTGACCGTGGGCGACCAGCCGGAGGCTGGTGGCGGTCACCTGCTCGGCAGTGCGGTGGCGGTCCGGCGGCGCAGGTCGCGGTGCATCAGGGCCGCGAATACCAGGCCGATCCCGGTCCAGAGCACCACCTGAGTGCCGAGCGAGGCCAGCCGGAAGTCCCACAGCAGGGTCGCCGGGAAGTCCGCCGGAACCTCCTGGAAGGAGGGCATCACCACATAGGACACCACGGCGACCAGCAGGAACCCGCCGGCGGCCGCGGCGGCGCGCTGCCAGAGCGGCGCCGTGTTGCCGACCGCCCGATAGCCGAGGGAGCCGGCCCACACCGCCACCAGGCCGAGCACCACCATCAGCAGGTAGGTGACGGTGCGCTGGTTGATGGTGGCCGGGTCGCCGACGGCCGGCGGGTTCGCCGGATACTTCAGGAACGGCACGATCACCGCGCCGAGCAGCGCCGCGCCGGCCAGCAGCAGGCCCGAGCGGCCGTCGTCGTAGGTCCGCCTCCGGCGGGACAGCAGGACGTACGCCGTGGCCAGCAGGCCACCCATCGCGGCGCCGAACAGGCTGGTGGCCAGGAACAGGCCTCCGCGCTGGCCGGTCCGGCTGACCAGGGCGTCCTCGTGGTCGTGCCCACCGGTCGCGGGCTCGGCGTGCGTCGCCGCCTCCTCGATCGCGATGGCCGCCTCGACGCGCGGTTCGCCGGCGACATAGGCGAACACCCCGGCGAGCAGGCCGGCGAGCAGGCCGGCAAGCAATCCGCGGACGAGGACGGTGACGAACGACGGGGCGGTGGCCGACGTCAGTGGCACGGGACACCCAGCAGGTGCCGGCCGTCGTGCATCAGCTCGTGCAGGTACGTCCCGCTGCGCGAGACCGCTCCCTGATCGAAGGCGACGAGGTAGGCCAGCAGGCTGAGCAGGACGACAGTGGCGAGGACCGTCCACAGCAGACGGGTGTTGCCAGCGGGGTGCACCAACGGCTGGCTGGACGTGGAAGTAGACATCAGACACGAACCTCCCCGGGGATGACGCGTCCCCATCGCAAGGCTGCGGACGAGCGAGCGTCCTGGCTCGCGGCCCCATTGGGTCGGGACCGCTTACAGTGGCGCGACCGCGCCGGATTCACACCGGCTTCCCTCGCGTCGCCGCAGATAGTGGGTCGACGGTATCGGGGTCGCCGCAGGCGGTCAACCCGACCCCGTGAGCAGGGCGGCAGTCCACGGTGAGTAGTGGTATCGACAAGTTTGAATTCTAAAGATATGATGCTTGGTTGCGCTGAAGCACCCATTTGGCGGCCCCGCAGGCCTCCTGTTACCGCTAACATGGTCAAACTGCCGGATCGGTTCCGAATCATCGAGTCGACCCGGACGTCTGACCAATGACTGGGCGGGGTGGGGGAGAGCACGTGAGCACGCCAGGACATGTTCGATGACGAGCACCGAGGCCGCGTCGGACCGGGGCATCGTCGACGCGCACCATCATCTCTGGGTCCGCGCACGGCACCCGCAGCCCTGGATCGATCCGCACACCATGGCCGCGATCGACAACGATTTCACCCCGCTCGATCTCGCCCCGGTGGCCCGAGCCGCCGGAGTCACCCAGACCGTCGTGGTGCAGTCCATCGCAGCCCGGACGGAGACGCCCGAGCTGCTGGGCATCGCGGCCGACGATCCCCTCATCACCGGTGTCGTCGGCTGGGTCGACCTCACTGCCGACAACGTCGCTGATCGCCTCGACCGGCTCCGGGCGGCGCGCGGCGGAGAGCGACTGGTGGGCATCCGCGACCTCGTCCAGTCCGAGCCCGACCCGGCGTACCTCGACCGCCCGGACATCCGGCGGGGCATCGCCGCGGTGGGTGCCGCTGGCCTGGCCTTCGACCTGCTGGTACGCGACCACCAGTTGCCGGCGGCGACCCGGCTCGTCCGCGACCTGCCCGAGATGCGGTTCGTCCTGGACCACCTCGGCAAGCCCTCGCTCGGGCACGCCGGCCTCGGCGACTGGCCGCGCGACCTGCGGGCGCTCGCTGCCGAGCCCAACACGACGGCGAAGCTCTCCGGTCTGGTGACCGAGGTGGACGGCCCCTCCTGGACGACGGCGGACCTTCGGCCCGCGGTCGAGCACGCACTCGACGCGTTCGGCCCGGACCGGCTGATGTTCGGCTCCGACTGGCCGGTGTCTCTGCTCGCGTCCTCGTACCCGCGCTGGGTCGAGGCCCTCACCGAGCTGCTGGGCCCGCTGGGCGACGACGAGCGGGCGGCGATCTGGCGGGAGACGGCCCGCCGGGCGTACCGGCTGGACCCGGCCTGACCTCGCGGCGGCGCGCGGACTGACCGGCCGCACCTCGGGCCGGGCCTGCCGAGGAGCGGCGGTTTGATCTGACGTATGCCGTGGCCGAGCCGGGTAACGACGACAACACTCCCGTAAGACCTTGGCAACATGAGTCAATGCGTGGCAAGGTAACGCCTGATCGAGGGAAACATCCGACCTATCTCGACGGGTACGTGGGCACAAGCTCACGTACCCTGCCGGGAGGTTCGGTGGGTCAGAGGTTGCCGGCTCGTCGGGGACTCCCCCGTCCCGCGCTGGCGCCACGGTTGGGGAGGTCAGATCCGACGATGAGCACCGTCGAGGCATCCGCCGGCACGCAGCGCGGCGAACTCAGCGACTGGTTCCGCGAACGGATCTCCCACGCCGTCTCCGAGTTGACCGCCGCCACCGCGCTCGTCGTCCTGTTCGTCGCGCTGACCTTCGCCAGTCCCTATTTCCTGACCGCGGACAATCTCTTCAACATCGGAGCGCAGACCGCGGTGATCGCCATCATCGCCACGGCGCAGACGATGGTCATCATCACGAAGGGCATCGACCTGTCCGTGGGGTCGGTCGCCGCGCTCGCCGGCGTCGTGGGAGCGATGGTCGTGCGCGATCTCGGCTTCTCGCTCTGGGCGGCGACCGTGGTCGCGATAAGCGTCGGCGCGCTTGCCGGTCTGCTGAACGGCCTGCTGGTGACCGTGGCCCGGATCCCGCCGTTCATCGCGACACTGGGCACGATGTCCGTGGGCCGCGGTCTGGTCTTCATCATCACCGGCGCGGTCGGCGTCTACGGCCTGCCCCGATCCTTCCAGCTGCTCGGCAACGGCGAGATCCTCGGCATTCCGTTCGCCGTGCTGATCACCGTCCTGGTCGCGGTCGGGGTCGCCTTCCTGCTCTCCCAGACCCGCTTCGGTCAGTACACCTACGCGATGGGCTCCAACCTGGAGGCCGCTCGCCGCTCCGGGGTCCGGGTGGGGCGTCACCTGACCGGGGTGTACGTGCTGGCGGGTGTGCTGGTCGGGCTGGGCGGCATGATCGCCGCCTCCCGCGTCAACTCCGGCCAGCCCAACTACGGGATCTCGTTGGAGCTCGATGTCATCGCCGCCGCGGTCATCGGCGGCGCCAGTCTGTTCGGTGGTCAGGGCCGGATCGTCGGGACCATCATCGGCGCGTTCCTCATCGCCCTGGTGCGCAACGGCGCTGTCCTGCTCGACATCAGCATCCACTACCAGCAGGTGATCGTCGGCCTGATCATCTGGGCCGCCGTCTACTTCGACCAGTACCGCCGCCGGCGGCTGGAATCACGGGGTTGACATGCCATTCCGAGACTCCGAACGAGGAAGGACACACACCATGGCGCACACCACCACCAGCCGGCGGACGCGACGGTCGATCCTGGGCGTACGGGCGGTTCTGGCCGCGGCCGCGGCGACCGCTCTGCTCAGCGCCTGCGGCGGGGTCGAGGTCCGCGACGGGGGCGACGGCGCGACGAAGGACGCCAGCGGCCCGTTGAAGCTCGCCGTCGTGCCCAAGGCCGTCGGCGCCGACTACTGGAACACCGTGAAGGCGGGCGCGGAGTGCGCCGCGCAACGCGCGGGCGACGTCACCGTGCAGTGGGACGGGGTGACCACCGAGACCGATGTCGAGGGCCAGGTCAACCTGATCCAGAACTTCGTCACCAAGAAGGTCGACGGCATCGTCTACGCGGCGACCGACTCCAGCGCGCTGGCGCCCGCGACCGACCAGGCGCTCGCCGCGAAGATCCCGGTCGCGATGATCGACTCTGGCACCAGCCCGCAACCGTCGAGCGTGCCGCTGTTCGCCACCGACAACCGCGCGTCGGCCACCGAGGCGGCGAAGTTGCTCGCCACCGAACTCGGCCCCGGCAACCACCAGGTGGCGCTCGTGGAGTTCCAGCCGGGATCGCAGACCAACACCGAGCGCGTGGACGGCTTCAAGGCCGGCCTCGCCCAGTATCCCAACCTGAAGCTGGTCGGCCAGCAGCCCAGCCGCAGCGACGTCAACGAGGCGCGGCGCGTCACCGAGAACATCCTCACCGCCAACCCCAACCTCGCCGGCATCTTCGCGGCCAACGAGCCGAGCGTGCTCGGCGCCGCGCAGGCCATCCAGGCGGCCGGGAAGTCCGGCAAGGTGGTCATCATCGGGTGGGACGCCGCCCCGGACGAGATCGCCGGGGTGCGCAGCGGTCAGATCTCGGCGCTGGTCGTGCAGAACCCGTTCAAGATGGGCTACTTCGGCGTCGACAAGATGGTCAAGCACCTGCGGGACAAGGCCCCGCTGGCATCGGCCGACACCGGCGTCACGTTCGTCACCAAGGAGAACATCGACTCCGCGGAGATCAAGGCGGTGCTCGAGCCGAGTTGCGCCAACCCCCCGGTGCAGTGATGGGCACGACCCCGACGGCAACCGCCGACAGCGACACGCAACCGACCTCCGAGGATCCTCCGGTCCTCGAAGCCCGTGGCATCGTCAAGCGGTTCGGGCACGTCGAGGCGCTGCGCGGCGCCGACTTCACGGTCCACCGGGGCGAGGTCGTCGCGCTGATCGGTGACAACGGCGCCGGCAAGAGCACCCTGATCAAGACGCTGTCCGGTGTGCACCCGCCCGACGAGGGCGAGATCCGGGTGGATGGTCGTCCCGTCCAGTTCTCCACGCCTGTCGACGCCCGGCGTGCGGGTGTGGAGACGGTCTACCAGGATCTCGCCGTCGCCGACGATCTCAGCGTGGCCGCCAACCTCTACCTCGGTCGGGAGATCCTGCGCTCCGGGCCGCTCGGCCGGCTGGGTCTGCTCGACAAGCGCGCCATGCGGCAGGGCGCCGCCGCGGCTCTCGACGAACTGGGTGTGCGGATCCCCCGGGTCACCACCCCGATCGCGATGTTGTCGGGTGGGCAGCGACAGTGCGTCGCGGTGGCCCGCGCCATCATCTGGGCGACGAACGTGGTCATCCTCGACGAGCCGACCGCGGCGCTCGGCGTGGTCCAGACCGGGCGGGTGCTCGACGTCGTCCGGCGGGCCCGCGACGCCGGCATGTCGGTGGTGCTGGTCAGCCACAACATGCCGCAGGTGCTCGAGATCGCCGACCGGGTCGAGGTGCTGCGGCTCGGCCGCCGGGCGGCCCGGCTGCGCGCCGACGAGGTCACCACCGACGACCTGGTCGCGGCGATGACCGGGAGCACCGCCGGAGAGCGGGACGACCGCTGAAGTCGTCGACCGGGGCGCGCGCGATCACGTGATCGAGGGCGCGCCCCGGAGCCGCCGGGCCGGGGGCGGGTGCGTAGCGGGTCGCCGTACGCCGGAGTGGTTGTTCAGAACCGCGCCGGCTCGACGTTTGCCTCACCGTCGTCGGGTTGCCCGTGCAGCGATTCCTCCACCCCGATCAGGTGGTTGGCCATCCGGATCCGGGCGCGTTCCGGGTCCCGGGCCACGAGGGCCTTCAGGATCGCGACGTGCTCGTCGTGGGTACGCCGGTCCGCGCCCTCCTCGTGCAGGCTCCGCCAGAGCCGCCCGCGCAGCGTGCGCCCGGCGAACGCCTCGATCAGACCGACGAGCACCGGATTGTCGGCGTGCACCGCGATGATCCGGTGGAACGCGATGTCGATCTCCATGATCCGTTCGTGCTCCTGCGGCGACCGACCGGCGATCCGCGCGGCCTCGTCGAGGAGCACCCCCGCCTGGGCGAGGGCCTCGTCGGTGATCCTGGTCGCCGCCAGCCGGGCGGCCTCGCACTCCAGCAGCCGCCGGACGATGTGGACGTGCCGTGCGTCGCCCTGGCCCTGGAAGTCGACCACGAAGCCCATCGGGGCCAGCAGCTGCGGCGCGTCGAGGTTCGTGACGTAGGTGCCGTCACCCTGGCGGATGTTGACGATGCCGAGGATCGACAGAGCCGACATCCCCTCGCGCAGCGAGCCCCGCGAGACGCCGAGCGACTCGGCGAGGTCCTTCTCGATGGGCAGGCGGTCCCCGGGCTTGAAGTGCCCTTCGAGGATCATCCGCTTGATGCCGTTCACCACCTCGTCGGTGCGCGACATGACATCCCCCTAGCGGCCGGCGGGCGTGGCCGTCCCACCCGCGATCACGTACGACTCCGGAGAAGACACCGTAGTCGGGTCTGTCGTCGCCCAGTAGCCGCCGTCGGGGAACCGGTAGAGCTCGACCGACTCCTGGCGCATCCGGGTGGAGTAGCCGGGCTGGCGGGGCAGGACGTAACCGCTGCCCGAGCCGGTGTCCTGGATGATGCACGGGTCGGTGAAGTGCTCGTGCAGGTGGTCGACGAACTCGGTCACCCGGTTGGTGAGATCTCCGGAGATCGCGACGTAGTCGAGCACCGACACGTGCTGGACCATCTCGCACAGCCCGACACCGCCGGCGTGGGGGCACACGGGGATGTCGAACTTCGCGGCGAGCAGCAGCACGGCGACGATCTCGTTGATGCTTGCCAACCTGCCGGTGTCCAGTTGGCAGAAGTCGATGGCCTCGGCCTGGAACAACTGCTTGAACATCACCCGGTTGTGGCAGTGCTCGCCGGTGGCGACTCCGATCGGAGCGACGGCGCGGCGGACGGCGGCGTGGCCCAGGATGTCGTCGGGGCTGGTCGGCTCCTCGATCCACAGTGGCTCGAACTGGGCGAGGGCCTTGACCCACTCGATGGCCTGACCGACGTCCCACACCTGGTTGGCGTCGATCATCAGGTTGCGGTCCGGGCCGAGGATCTCCCGGGCGATGCCGCACCGGCGGATGTCGTCCTCGAGGTTGGCGCCCACCTTCAGCTTGACGTAGCCGTAGCCGGTGTCCACCGCCTCCTGGCACAGCCGGCGCAGCTTGTCGTCGCCGTAGCCGAGCCAGCCGGCCGAGGTGGTGTAGGCGGGGTAGCCCGTCCGGTCGAGCTCGGCGAGACGGGCCGCCTTCGTGCCCTCCTTGGCGCGCAGGATGGCCAGCGCCTCGTCCCGGGT
Source organism: Micromonospora sp. NPDC049175 (assembly GCF_043197345.1). Taxonomy (NCBI): domain Bacteria; kingdom Bacillati; phylum Actinomycetota; class Actinomycetes; order Micromonosporales; family Micromonosporaceae; genus Micromonospora; species Micromonospora sp. NPDC049175. The sequence continues at coordinate 526,704 of NZ_JBICSY010000004.1, forward strand.
CAGCGCGTCGGACAGGTAGCGCAGGTCCGCGATGTCGACGAGTTCCTCGGGGGACATGTCGACGAGCAGCCGCCACAGCGGCTTGCCGGCGACCCGGGCGACCAGGTCCCACGACGCGTTCAGCACGGCGGCCAGCGACAGGTGGACGACGCCCTTCTCCGGGCCGAGCCACCGCAGTTGCGAGTCGGAGGTGAGCAGGCGGTAGACCGCGCCCATGTCCGACGCCATCGTCGCGACGTCCACGCCCACGAGACGCTGTGCCTGGTGGACGGCCGCCGCGACGACGATGTCGTTGCCCCGGCCGATGGTGAAGGTCAGACCGTGGCCCGCGAGTGGCGCACCGGTGCTGTCGACGCCGTCGGTGTGCAGGACGACATAGGCCGCCGAGTAGTCGCCGTCCTTGTTCATGGCGTCGGAGCCGTCAGCGGTCAGGGAGGTGGGGAAGCGGACGTCCTCGACGGTGACGGCGGTGATCTGCGGCATGCGCTCCTCGCCCGGTTAGGCTAAAGATCAGATGATCTCTGGGAGTATACGGAGGGTCAATCCGACGCGTCAACGACGTCGATCACCCGGGAATCGAAGACATCTAATGTTTTTCCCGCGCCGCTGATTCGTCGACGTGCCGTCGGCGTGGTCGACGTGCCTGGTCCGCAGGCCCCGGCCGGGGCGATGGCGGTCTGTGTCGCGCTGGTAGACGCCCTGACTGCCGGCGACGCCGCGGGCTGCGGAGGCGCCCCGAGACCGATGGGGACGGTGACGCGAGAAGTGGATAGTGGTCCGGAAGATTGGATGTCCACTCCGGAAAGTTGCATTGACCGTCGAGTATGGGTAGGGGTCTTTACATCTAAAGACTTAATACATCACACCTTTCCGAATGTCGACACCCGCTCGGCCTGCCGCGTGCCGCGCGGGCGTTCGCCGGCCGCGCGTCGACGGGACCCGGCCCGGTAGGCGTGGCCGGTGACGACCATCACGGGCGTCGCCGTCGACACGCCCGAGACCGACATGTGGGGTGTGACAACGGCAGCGTCCCTATATATGGTGTCGAGCGCAGCTGGTTCGACCGCTCAGCCCGAGCGGTCGAGGCAAGAGGGAACCCGGTGGAAATCCGGGACTGTCCCGCAGCGGTGAGTGGGAACGACAGCCGTCATGAGCACTGGGCCACGAATCGGCCTGGGAAGCGACGGCCAGTAGGAGACCGGCCAACCCGGTCGTGCCCACGAGTCCGAAGACCTGCCAGCGCGCCGCGTACCCACACCCGGGTGAGCGGCGGTCCGAGGCCGCGTGGGACGGCCGACGCCACCTGACCCACGCCGTCCCGGCGTGGCGTCCGCCGGTGTCTGTCTCCACGCGTTCGAGGGGCCATCAGGTCTCGAACTCGCGAGGAGTGAGTGGTGACAGTCACCGAGGTAGTCCCGGCAGTCGGCGACCCGGCCGTACGGCGGACGCCGATGCAGGTCCGCAAGCGCAACGGCGCCACCGAATCCGTGGACGTCAACAAGATCGTCCGGGCGGTCGAGCGGTGGGCCGACGACCTGACCGACGTCGACCCCATGCGGGTCGCCACCCGCACGATCAGCGGCCTGTACGACGGCGCGACGACTGCCGAGCTGGACCGGCTCTCCATCCAGACCGCGGCCGAGATGATCGGCGAGGAACCGCAGTACTCCCGCCTCGCCGCCCGGCTGCTCTCCAGCTACGTCGGCAAGGAGGTCCGTCGGCAGGGCGTGACCTCGTTCAGCGCGGCGATCCGGATCGGCCACGCCGAGGGCCTGATCGGCGACGACACCGCCGCGTTCGTCGCCGCGCACGCCCCGATGCTCGACGACGCCGTCGATCCGGACGGTGACCGGCGGTTCGAGTACTTCGGCCTGCGCACGGTGTACGACAGGTACCTGCTGCGCCACCCCACCAGCCGCCTGGTGCTGGAGACCCCGCAGTACTGGCTGCTGCGGGTGGCCTGCGGGCTGTCCCAGACGCCGGACGAGGCCGTCGACTTCTACCGACTCATGTCCAGCCTGGCCTATCTGCCCAGCTCACCGACGTTGTTCAACTCCGGCACCCGGCACACCCAGATGTCCTCCTGCTATCTGGTCGACTCCCCACGCGACGAGCTGGACTCGATCTACCAGCGCTACGCCCAGGTCGCCAACCTGTCCAAGTTCGCCGGCGGCATCGGCATCGCGTACTCCCGGGTGCGCTCCCGGGGCGCGCTGATCCGCGGCACCAACGGGCAGTCCAACGGGATCGTGCCGTGGCTGCGCACGCTGGACGCGAGCGTCGCCGCCGTCAACCAGGGCGGCCGGCGCAAGGGCGCGGCCTGCGTCTACCTGGAGCCGTGGCACCCGGACATCGAGGAGTTCCTGCAACTGCGGGACAACACCGGCGAGGACGCCCGGCGCACCCACAACCTCAACCTGGCCAACTGGGTCCCGGACGAGTTCATGCGCCGGGTCGAGGCCGACGAGATGTGGTCGCTGTTCGACCCGCACGAGGTGCCCGAGCTGCCCGACCTGTGGGGGGAGCGGTTCGACGCCGCGTACCGCCAGGCCGAGGCGCAGGGCCGCCACGTGCGGCAGGTCCCGGCGCGGGAGCTGTACGGGAAGATGATGCGCACCCTGGCCCAGACCGGCAACGGGTGGATGACGTTCAAGGACGCCGCCAACCGGCTCTGCAACCAGACCGCCGAAGACGGCAACGTGGTGCACCTGTCCAACCTCTGCACCGAGATCATCGAGGTGTCCAGTGACGCCGAGACCGCCGTGTGCAACCTCGGCTCGGTGAACCTCGCCGCGCACCTCACCGACGGCGGCATCGACTGGGAGCGGCTGCGCGCCACGGTCCGTACCGCCGTCACCTTCCTCGACCGGGTCATCGACATCAACTACTACCCGACCGCGCAGGCGGCGGCGAGCAACCCCCGCTGGCGGCCGGTCGGGCTCGGGCTGATGGGTCTCCAGGACGTCTTCTTCGCGCTGCGGCTGCCGTTCGACTCACCGGCCGCCCGGGAGCTGTCCACCCGGATCAGCGAGGAGCTGTACCTGACCGCGCTGGAGACCTCCGCCGACCTGGCGCGCGAGTTCGGCGCGCACCCGGCGTACGCGCAGACCCGCGCCGCGCGCGGCCAGTTGCAGCCCGACCTGTGGGGCGTCCAGGGCACGCAGACCGCCAGGTGGGACGCGCTGCGCCAGCGGGTCCAGGCGGACGGGCTGCGCAACTCGCTGCTGGTGGCGGTCGCCCCGACCGCGACGATCGCGTCGATCGCCGGGTGCTACGAGTGCATCGAACCGCAGGTGTCCAACCTCTTCAAGCGCGAGACCCTGTCGGGGGAGTTCCTCCAGGTCAACACCGCGCTGGTCCGCGAGCTGAAGGCCCGCGGCCTGTGGACCGACCGGATCCGCTCGGCGATCAAGCGGGCGGAGGGGTCGGTGCAGGACATCGCGGAGCTGCCGGCCGGCGTCCGGGAGTTGTTCCGCACCGCCTGGGAGTTGCCGCAGCGTGCTCTGATCGACCTGGCCGCCGCCCGGGCCCCGTTCATCGACCAGTCCCAGTCGCTGAACCTGTTCCTGGCCGCACCGACAATCGGCAAGCTCTCCTCGATGTACCTGTACGCCTGGAAGGCCGGGCTGAAGTCCACGTACTACCTGCGCTCCCGCCCCGCCACCCGGATCCAGCAGGCCACCGTCGCGGTGCTCGCGCCGGTGGCGGCCGACGCGGAGGCGCTGGCCTGCTCGCTGGAGAACCCCGAGTCGTGCGAGGCCTGCCAGTGACCCCCGCCGACGCCACCACCGCCACCACCGACACGAGGACCACGCACATGCTGCTCGACCCCGGGATGGACCTCACCCTCCGCCCGATGCGCTACCCGCACTTCTTCGACAGGTTCCGCGACGCCATCCGCAACACCTGGACCGTCGAGGAGGTCGACCTGCACGCCGACCTCGCCGACCTGGACAAGCTGTCGCCGGCCGAGCGGCACCTGGTCAGCCGGCTGGTGGCGTTCTTCGCCACCGGCGACACAATCGTCGCCAACAACCTGGTGCTCAACCTCTACCAGCACGTCAACAGCCCCGAGGGTCGCCTCTACCTGTCCCGGCAGCTGTTCGAGGAGGCCGTGCACGTCCAGTTCTACCTCAACCTGCTCGACACGTACGTGCCGGACGAGGCCGAACGCTTCGAGGCGTTCGCCGCCATCGAGAACATCCCCTCGATCCGCCGTAAGGCCGAGTTCTGCTTCCGCTGGATCGACTCCCTGGGCGACCTGCGAGAGCTGCGGACCCGGGACGACCGCCGGACGTTCCTGCTCAACCTGATCTGCTTCGCCGCCTGCATCGAGGGGCTGTTCTTCTACGGCGCGTTCGCGTACGTCTACTTCCTGCGCTCCCGCGGCCTGCTGCACGGCCTCGCCTCCGGCACCAACTGGGTGTTCCGCGACGAGTCGATGCACATGGCGTTCGCCTTCGACGTCGTCGACACCGTCCGCGCCGAGGAACCGGACCTGTTCGACGACGACCTCGCCGACCAGGTGCGGCAGATGCTCGCCGAGGCCGTCGAGTGTGAGGTGCAGTTCGCCGAGGACCTGGTGGGCCACGGGGTGCCCGGCCTGACGTTGGCCGACATGCGGGAGTATCTCCAGCACGTCGCCGACCGCCGCCTGGCCCAGCTCGGCATCGCCCCGCACTACGGGTCGAGCAACCCGTTCGCGTTCATGGAGCTGCAGGACGTGCAGGAGCTGTCCAACTTCTTCGAGCGGCGGGTGTCGGCGTACCAGGTCGGGGTGGCCGGCACCGTCGCCTTCGACGACGACTTCTAGGCGGCGACCGATCCCGGGGCCTGGCGTCGCTTGGTGAGCCACCGCATCACGTGCAGCGGGTGCGACGCCGGGTCCGGAATCGGGTGGAAGACGTGTTCCACCTCGCCGTCGGCGATGATCAGGGTCAACCGCTCGTAGAGCGTCATGTCCCCCGCGGTGCGCGTCGGCAGCCGCAGCGCGGCGGCCAGGGTCAGCCGCGGGTCGGGGATCAGCGGGTAGGGCAGCCGCAGCCGGTGGGCGAGTTCCCGCTGGTAACCGGTCGACTGCGCGGACAGGCCGTACACCCGCGCCGCGCCGGCCGCGCGGAGTTCCGCGTGGTGGTCGCGGAACCACGCGGCCTGCTCGGTGCTGCCCCGGGCGCCATGGACCTCCAGCAGACCGTTGGGCAGATCGACGCCCGGCCGCCCGGTCAGGGGGTACACGAAGATGACGCTGCGTCCGACGCCGAGCGCGCCGAGATCGACAGGTCGGCCGTCGGTGCCGTAGAAGGACAGCTGCGGCAGGCGGGTCCCGACCAGCGTGGCGGGGTCGGCGCCGACCGTGTCACCGCCGGGGACGACCTGGGTCGCGGCCGCGTCGAGACGCGCGTCCAGTGCGTCCCGCTGGGCGGTCAACCTGCCGATCCGCTCCTGCAGGCCGGTGATGGTGCTGCGGTACGTGGCCACCGCCGCCGCGCACACGTCGGCGTCGTCGGCGCCACCGGCGATCGACTCGACGAACGGGCGGGTCTCCTCGACGGTGAGGCCGAGCGCCATCAACTCGCGGATCTGGGCCACCAGGCGCACCGCGATCGGGTCGTACTCCCGATAGCCGTTGCCCAGCCGTCGGGGCACGACCAGCCCGGCCGACTCGTAGTACCGCAGCGCCCGGACCGTCGTCCCGGTCCGTCGTGCCAGTTCACCCACCCGCATCCCGCGACCCTAAACCCGTACCCCGGGGTACGGGTCAACGTGTCGATCATCGCGGTGCCAGGACGGCCGTTTCCTGCCAGTCTGGCGATGAAAAGGCATCCTGAGCAGGGAGTGTGTGATGACGGCAATCAGCCGGGTACGGGGTCGGCAGATCCTCGACAGCAGGGGCAACCCGACCGTGGAGGCCGACGTGGTGCTCACCGACGGGTCGAGCGGGCGCGCGGCCGTGCCCTCCGGGGCGTCGACGGGAGCGAACGAGGCTGTCGAGCTGCGCGACGGGGATCACACGCGCTTCCACGGCAGGGGCGTCACGACGGCGGTCGCCGCCGTGAACGGTGCGATCGCCGACGCGGTGATCGGGCTCGACGCGGAGGACCAGGCGCTCGTCGACGAGACGATGATCGCTCTCGACGGTTCGACGGACAAGAGTCGACTCGGCGCCAACGCGATCCTCGCGGTGTCCCTGGCGGCGGCAAAGGCGGCGGCATCGGCGCACCGGCAGCCGCTGTACCGCTACGTCGGCGGGGTGGGGGCCCGGCTGCTGCCGGTGCCGATGATGAACATCATCAACGGCGGCGCGCACGCCGACAACCCGCTGGACTTCCAGGAATTCATGATCGCTCCGGTAGGGGCGCGGACGTTCGCCGAGGCGGTCCGGATGGGCGCGGAGGTCTTCCACACCCTCCGGAGGTCCCTGGCGGAGGCCGGGCACAGCACGAACGTCGGTGACGAGGGCGGCTTCGCGCCGACCTTCACCGACGCCGACGAGGCGCTGCGTTTCGTGCTGCGCGCGATCGAGGACGCCGGCTATGAGCCCGGCGCCGACCTGACGATCTGCCTCGACCCGGCCAGCTCGGAGTTCTTCACCGACGGCGTCTACGACTACGTCGGCGAGGGGCGGCGGCGCACCGTCGAGGAGCACGTCGACTACCTGCTCGACCTGGTCTCCCGGTACCCGATCAGCTCGGTCGAGGACCCGATGGCCGAGGACGACATCGCCGGGTGGAAGCGGCTGACCGCGCTGGCGGGGGAGCGGGTGCAGTTGGTCGGCGACGACGTCTTCTGCACCGACGTCGACCGCCTGCGTGACGGGATCGAGGGCGGCTACGCAAACGCGATCCTGGTCAAGGTCAACCAGATCGGCACGCTCACCGAGACCCTCGCGACGGTGGACGCCGCCCACAAGGCGGGCTACCGGGTGGTGATGTCGCACCGCTCCGGCGAGACCGAGGACACCACGATCGCCGACCTTGCCGTGGGCGTCGGCTGCGGCCAGATCAAGACCGGCTCGCTGTCGCGCTCCGACCGCACCGCCAAGTACAACCAGCTCATCCGCATCGAGGAGGAGTTGGGCGACCGCGCCGTCTACGCGGGAACGCGCTGACCCCGGCGGCCCCCTGCTCCGTGGGTGGGGCGTCTCGTGGGTGACGGGCCTAGGTTTACGTGCAGACAGCCTCTGATCTGGAGGGAACCTGCTGATGGCTGAGATCACCGTGCGTTCCATGACTGTCGCCGACGCCGACCGGGTGCTGGCGATCTACCAGGCCGGCCTCGATGCCGGCAACGCCAGCTTCGAGACCACCGCGCCGACCTGGGCGGCATTCGACGCGACCCGGTTGACCGGGCACCGGTTCGTGGCCGTCGACCCCGACGGCACCGTTCTCGGCTGGATCGCCGTCTCGCCGACCTCGACCCGCGCGGTCTACGCCGGTGTGGTCGAGCACTCCGTCTATGTGGATCCAGCCGCCCAGGGCCGCGGCGTCGCCCGGCTGCTGTTGGAGGCGCTCGTCGCCTCCACCGAGGCCGCCGGCATCTGGACGATCCAGTCCGGGATCTTCCCGGAGAACGCCGCCAGCCTGACGCTGCACCGGCGGGCCGGGTTCCGGGTCGTCGGCGTACGCGAGCGGGTCGGTCGCCACCACGGCCGCTGGCGTGACGTCGTCCTGCTGGAACGCCGCAGTCCCGCCATCACCTGACGGCAGGCGTCAGTCGCCCGGGCTCGTCGGTACGGGTCAGTCCGGCAGGGCCACCCCCGGGCGGGAGGCTTCCTCGCGCCCGGGGGCGCGGCGACAGGGCCGACTGGGCCGGTCGGATCGACCAGACGACAGCGTGGGCGAGGACCGCCGGATCCGCCATGGTGATACTCACACTCGGTGCACAGCGGGCCGCAACTCGTCACGTACATGCGACCATCGATGCACGTTACGTAAGTGCGGGCGCTGGGTGGGTGGGGGAGCATGCCCAAGAGTCAGGTGCGGCGTGACCATTTCGGAGGTCTCCTCAGGACCCTCCGCCTGGAGCGGCGGCTGACCCAGGAGGAGCTTGCCGAAGCGGCCGGTTCCAGTGTCCGTGGCATCCGGGAGATGGAGCGCGGCCGGGTGCGCAGCCCGCAACGACGGACTGTGGTTCTGCTCGCCGACGCCCTGCGGCTGGCCGGGGCGGACCGCGACCATTTCGTCGCCCTGGCCCGGGTCGAGCGGCAGCCGCACGACCGAGCGGCGGTGCCGGAGGACCACGCGGAGGTGCCGGAGGACCGCGTGAAGGTGCCGGAGGACCGCGTGGCGGTGCCGGAGGACCGCGCGGCGGTGCCTGACCACTGCGCGGAGGTGCCGGAGGACCGCGTCAGGGTGCCGGGCGATCACGCCGAGGTGCCGGAGGACCGCGTCACGGTGCCTGGCGACCGCGCGGAGGTGCCGCACGATCGCCTCTCGGTGCCGCACGGCCGCCCGGCGGTGGTCGTACCCGGGGAACTGCCCGCCGCCGTTCCGGACCTGGCCGGCCGGGCGGAGATCCTGGAACGGCTCTCGGCGCTGGCCGCCGACGTCACCGCGGGACGGCCGGACAGCGCCTCGGTGGTGGTGCTGCACGGGCCGCCGGGGATCGGCAAGACCAGCCTCGCCGTCGCCGCTGGACATCGGCTCAGCTCGGCCTTCGCCGGCGGTCAGCTCTTCGTCGACCTGCAGGGCGCCTCGCCGGACGGCCCGATCGACCCGTCCGAGGCGTTGGCCGGATTGCTGCGGTCGCTCGGGGTGCCGGACAGCCGGGTGCCGGTGTCGCCGGCCGAGCGGGGTGGTCTGTTCCGCACCCTCACCCGGGACCGGCCGCTGCTTGTGGTTCTGGACAACGCGGCAAGCGAGGCACAGATACGCCCACTGCTGCCGGCCGGGCGGGGATGCCTCGCGCTGGTCACCTCCCGGCGTCCACTGACGGGTCTCGCCGGCGCGGTCCGCCTGCCGCTCGACCTGCTCGCCCCGACGGCCGGTCGACTGCTGCTCGAGGCGATCGTCGGTGCCGACCGGATCGCCGCCGAGCCGGCCGCGGCCGACCACATCGTCAAACTCTGCGGCCGGCTGCCGCTGGCCGTCCGGATCGCCGGCAACCGCCTCGCCAGCCGTCCGCAGTGGTCGGTCGGCTGGCTGGTGGACCTGCTCCGCGACCAGCGTCAGCGGCTGACCGTGCTGACCGCTGGGGACCTGGGCGTCCGCTCCGCGTTCGAGGTCTCCTACCGGCAACTGGACCCGACGACCGCGCGGGTGTTCCGGCGGGCCTCGCTGATTCCCGGCACCGACTTCGAACCCGCGCTGGTCGCCGCCGTGGCCGGCACCGACGAGGAGACCGCGGCGGCGGCCCTGGAGGAGTTGGTCGAGGCCAGCGTCCTCCTGACCATGGGGGACCGGTACCAGTTCCACGACCTGGTCCGGCTCTACGCCCAGGAACGCCTCGACGCCGAGGAACCGCAGGCCAGCCGGACAGCGGCGCACGAGCAGATGGTCGGCTGGCTGCTGCGGCGTACCCGGGAGGCCGGCCTGATGTTCGAGCCGGTCGCCCGTCGGGTCGACTCCCCGTTCGACGACGACCGGGCGGCGGCGTACTGGTTGGATCGGGAGTCCGGCAACTGGCTGGCGGCGCTGCGCGACGCGGCCCGGAGTGGCCGGCACGCGGACGTGGTCGCGGTCACCAGGGCTCTGCACTGGTACTCGGACGCCAACAGTCACCGGCACTCCTGGGACGAGATCTTCTCGCTGGGAGTGGCCGCGGCCCGGGCTGCCGGTAGCCCCCGCGACGAGGCCGTCCTGTTGAACTTCCTGGGCTGGGCCCGGTACTTCTGCCGGGACCGCAACACCGACGGGCTGGCCGCCCTGGCCCGGGCGCTGGAACTGGCCCGCCGGATCGGGGACCGCCGGGAGGAGGCGTGGGCACTCGCCTACACCGCCGCCATCCTGATCCGCATCGGCCGCGGCGGGTCGGCCGTCGAGAGTGCCCGCCGGGCCATGAGCCTGTTCCGCGAGATCGGGTACGCCCTCGGCGAGCACAGCGCGGCGAGCGTGCTGGGCGGAGCGCTGGCCGCACTCGGCCGGTTCTCCGAAGCGGCCGAGTTGCACCGCGACGTACTGGCGTTCTACGCCCAGGGCAACGGTCTCAGCCGTACCGGCGCGGCGGTGGCCCGGGCCGGCGCGATGATGAGTCTCGGCGCGGACCTGGCCGGGTTGGGCCGGTGGCGGGCCGCCGCCGACGAGTACGCCCGCGCCCGGCAGGTGTTCAACCGGTCCGGCGCGACGTTCAGCGAGGCCGTCGCCATCCACCGGTACGGGCTCGCGCTTCAGGCGTTGGGCGAGGTCGACGCTGCGGCCGAGGCGCTGCGGGCGGCGCTGGCCCTGTATGCCGTGCTGTCCTGCCCGTGGTGGGAGGCGCAGACCCTGTCCGCGCTCGCGGCGCTGGCCGGCTCGGCTCCGGGCCGGGCCGCCGACGCCCGCCTGCTGCGCGAGCGGGCGCTCGACAGGTGCGGCGAACTGGATGCCCCGGAGGTGCGGACCCTGCGCGCCACCCTGCGACGCGAGCTTGCCGAGTCCTGATCCCGGACACGGACCGGGCCCCGCCGACGGTGCGGCGGGGCCCGGTGTGCAGGGACAGGGGTCAGTTGCAGGTGGTGCCGTTGAGGGTGAACGGTGCCGACGTGGCGGGGGGGCCGCTCGCGGTGAAGCCGAAGTTGACGGCGCCGCCGGTCGGGATGCTGGCGTTGTGGTTCTCGTTGGTGACGGTCACCGCCGAGCCGGCCTGCTGGAAGAGGCCGTTCCAGTGGCCCTCGACGAGTTGTCCACCCGGGAAGGTGAAGCCCAACGACCAGCCGTTGGCGGCCGGGCCGTCGTTGTAGACGGTGACGCTGGCGCTGTAGCCGGTGACCCACGAGTTGGTGACGACGAAGGAGACCCGGCAGGTGCTGGCGATCTTCGTCGCCGGGACGATGTTGCCGTAGTCGTCGCGGGCGGTGGCGAAGTCCTGGAAGCCGAAGCCCCGACCGGCCGATCGGGTGGTGGTGCCGGCGGCGAGCACGGTGCCGTTGGCGTTGACGGCGTAGACCGGGCCGCCACTGTCGCCGCCCCGTGCGGCCTCGTTGCCGTCGAGCTGGGTGGCCTCGACGAGGTCCTCGATGTCGTCGTAGTGGTAGTCGACCCGCAGGTTGCAGACCGGACCGCCGATGGCACCCGCGGAGGTGTAGCCGGACTGGCACAGCAGTTGGCCGGGGAAGACCTCGGTCCAGCCGATGACCTGGGCGCGGACCTCGTCCTGCTGGCCGCCGACGTAGAGGTGGTTGCCGGGCGTGGCCGTCGAAATGATCATCGTGTCGTGGTCGTCATTGCTGTCCACCGCGTAGCCGACCAGGGTGCCGGTGCCGGTTTTCTTGTTCCAGCCGACGTGCCAGGGTGAGCCGATGGCACCGCAGTGTTCGGCGGTGAGGATGTAACCGGCGTTGGTGTCGGCGTTGCGTACGCCGAAGCCCGCGGTACACCCGGGCGTGGTGAACCCGATGCCGGCCCCGCCGTCGAACGGCGCGGCGTCGTTGGCCCGTGACCGTTCGACCATCTGGTCGCGTTCGACGAGGCTGGTACGCACGCCGGTGACCGGTAGCTTCGGCAGCTTGGCGCTCGGGGTGCGGTCGACGGCGATCTCGATGCCGCTGCCGTCTGTGCGTAGCCGGACCGCGTGGCTGGCGTCCGTCGGGTCGGCCTCCACCACCGGCGTGAGTCTGGTGGCCGCCTTGCGCAGTTCGGCGCGGGAGTAGGTGGCGTTGGCCACCTCGACCGGCGCGGCGCGGCGGGCGGCGGTGACGGCCGCGGCGATGTCGGTGGGCGGCGCACCCTTCCACCACAGGGTGACGTGGTCGTCGACCAGGCCGATGCCCGCATAGCCGCGTGCCGGCGCGCGGTCCACCGCGGTGCGGATGACATTGGCCGCGTCGACAAGTGGGGCCTGGGCGACCATCTGGTCCAGGGTCTGTGCCGGGATGATGTCGAGGAGGGACTTGGCGGCCCCGGCGGCCCCCGGTTGGCCGGACTCCGCGTACGCGGAGGTGGGACCGGTGAGCGCCGTCGCGCCGACCAGTGCCCCGACGACCACCGTATGGGTGATCGCTTTCCGAAGTGATGTCATGCCGCTGAGTCAAGCAACGGCCGCTGCCGGGAGACAGGCAGGACGCCCGGCAGGAGTCAACATGCCGGCGGTCCTGCCGGCAGTCGTGCCGGGCGGTGTCGACGCCGTCGGGTGGGGCCGCCGGCACCGTCACCGCCGGCTGGCGCAGGCCACGCAGGTCCGCGCCGACGGGCGGGCCAGCAGGCGCTCGGCGGGAATGGGACGGGCGCACCGTTCACACACGCCGTAGCTGCCGTCGTCGACCCGGCCCAGCGCGACGTCCAGCTCGGCCAGGCGGCGGCGGGCCGCGCCCAGCACGGCGGTGAGCTGCGCGCGTTCGAAGGCGATGGTGCTGCCCTCGGGGTCGTGTTCGTCGTCGGCGTTCGACGACCGGGACGCCTCGAAGAGGCTCCGCAGGTCGCCCTCCAGGGCGGTGGCCTGGGCCTCGGTCTGCTCGCGCAGCCGCAGCAGTGCCTCGCGGACCGCGCTGGAGTCGCTGGTCATGGCCCTCCACGGTACTGCGGGATGACAGCGGTCACATCGCTGGCATTTCGAGACGACCGGTCATATCGTAGTGGTGTCAGCCAGGGCCCGAGCGAAGGAGCGTCACGACATGCCACGACCCAAGTCGTCGACCTCGGCCGGGACCAGGCAGCGGTTGTCCGACGCCGCGTTGGATCTGTTCCACATGCGCGGTTACAACGGGACGAGCGTTCAGGACATCGTCGCCGCCGCCGGTGCGCCCAAGGGCACCTTCTACAACCATTTCGCCAGTAAAGAGGATCTCGCCCTCGACTCGGTGGCGAGATACTCGGCGGCAATGGGGCTGGAGATGCTCGACGAGAAGCGGGGTGGGACGCCGCGCGAGCGGATCGTCGGCCACCTGCGATACATCACCGGCCTTGGCGACACGATGGGGGATCGCGGTTGCCTGCTGGGCAACTTCGCCAGTGAGATTCCCGCGCACAGCGACGTCTTGCGGGCTGCCGTCGACGCCGGTCTCAGTCGCTGGGTCGCCGTGCTCGCCGTGGCGATCGAGCAGGCGCGAGCTGCCGGTGAGATGCACGGTGACGAGCCCGCCGGTGACCTGGCCGGCTTCATCGTCTCCAGCTACGAGGGTGCGGCGGCGCGGGCGAAGGCCTCCGGTGACCTGACCGCCCTCCACGAGTTCCTCACGATCACCACGGGGCGGATCCTCACCTGATCCGTGTCGGTCCCCACCCGCACTGATGCGCGTGTCCGGCCAGTTCGCGCGGCGTGCATCCAATTTAAGACGACCGGTCGTACGCCTTCGACCGGAGACCCATCACCTACCCGCAAGGAGTGCGACATGAGCACCTATCTGATCAACCACCTGCGTATCCCGGGCGGAGTGCCGACCGAGGAGTCCCTGCGTTACCTGGAGCAGGTGGAGGCCACCACCAAGCCGTACGGCGCGAAGTGGCTCGTCCTGGACGCCCAGGTGCAGGTCATCGAGGGCTCCTGGGAGGGCTCGGCGGTCCTGATCGAGTTCCCGGACGCGGAGACCGCGAAGGCCTGGTACAACTCCGCCGAGTACCAGGCGATCCTGCCGCTGCGCGTCAACCACACCATCAACGACCTGATCCTGGTGGACTCCGTCAGCCCCGACTTCACGGTGGCCGGCTACGCGCGTCAGATCCGGACCCTGCTCGGCCAGTGACAACCACTCGCTGACCTGCCGTCGGGCGATCCCCGCGCACGCCGTGGCATGCGCGGGGATCGCCTACATGAAGTTGCGGGTGTGCAGGGCCGAGAGCGCGGCGGCCTCGTCGGCCCGGAAGCCCAGGCGGACGAGCCGGCGCTGGCGGCCCTGATCCATCGCGTGTTGCAGGGCCTGCACCCGGTCGAAGCCGGCGGACACCTCGTCCGGATGCCAACCACCCGACGCGAGCACCACGAGCGCGTCGAAGACGTCCGCGTTGAGGCCCGCGGTGTCGACCAGCGCGTCGTGGCGGCGGTGGATGGCCGCCCGCAGCCGATCCCGCAGCAGCGGGTCCAGTTGTGCCTGATGTTCCAGGTGCGCCATGCCGAACAGCACGTGCCGGCGCTCGTCCTGCATGGCGAGCCAGCAGATCCGGCGCGTCACCCGGTCGGGGGCGAACTGGTGCAGGAACGACAGCAGATCGACGAAGCTGCCCTCGCCGAGCACGGAGAGCAGGAACGAGGCGAGTGCGAAGTCGGACTCCGCGACGAGCGTGAAGAGCGACTGCCGGCCGCCGGCCGACGACGTGCCCAACTCGACGCCGCGCAGGAGTGCCCGTCGGCTGAACACCTCCATGTGCCGCGCCTCGTCGGCCATCTGCACGGCCAGAAGCTGCACCACCTCGCGAAAGTGCGGGTGGATGCGCCCCACGAACCGGGCCGGTACGACGAGCGCGGCCTGCTCGTTCTCCACCAGGTAGGTCATCACCTGCACCACCGCGGCCTCGACGTCGGCCGGCAGCACGAACGGATCGTTCCACGGCACCGCTGCCTGCGGATCCCACTGTCGTGCCGCCGCCTGCGCGTACAACTGCGGGGCGATCTCGGCCCACACCAGGTCCCGGTCGTCCAGGTCGAACCGGGCCTCGGGGCCGCCGGCCTCGAGCAGCGCGCCCCGGGCGCCGAGCCCCCAACGCGCCGGTGGGCGGCTGCTCAGCGCCGACGGCAGCGCGGGCCCGGCCCGTTCCGCGCCGAACCAGCGGTCGTCGTCCGCCGTCCCCCGTACGACCACCGCCACCAGATCACCGCTGTCGCCCCGAGCCGGCGACTCGACCCGATGACCCCGACCACGGCACCAGGCGGGCAGGTGGACGGGCAACGCCGGGTCGCGACCGAGCACCGCCACCCGGCCTCCGGGTGGCAGGCCGGCCAGGGCGCGTTGCACGAGCAGGTGCGCTCCCCGGCCGAAGCCCAGATCGCCGAGGTGGACCTCGACGTCGGCGGCCGGCGGGCCGCTCACGGGCGATAGTCCGTGGCCGTCACCCGCCCGTCGGGAGAGTAGAAGCCGCTGACGTCGACCGCCCTGGCAAGCAGGGTGTATCCGCTGGTGCGACCGTCCTTCCAGGCCGTCAGCCCCTCCAGGTCGAGCAGCGGACGCACCTGCGGATCGGCGTACGACATGCCGAGCAGCAGTGTGCCGAAGAGCTGGACCCCGGCGGACTCCGGATCGCGGACCGTCATGTTGCAGTGGTCGTAGGGCGCGGTCTGCCCGACGATCCGGGTGCCCTCGGGCGGCAGCGTGCCCTCCCGCACGAACCCGAGGTGGTTGGCGTCGATCATGCAGGCGGCGTCGACCTCCCCGCTCAACAGGGCGCGGGCCGCGTCGCGCTCCCCGCCGACGTGGTCGCCGTGCAGGCCGACACCGACGTCGAAGCGGCGGACGTCGACGTCGACGCCGGCGGTCGCGAGGTGGTCCAGCGGGAGCAGCGTTGCTTGTGGACTGTCCACCGCGCCGACGGCCACCCGCCTCCCGGCGAGATCCGCGACCTGTCGCACCGGGGAGTCGGCACGCACCACCACGACCGAGGTGAGGTCCTGGTCGGTGTCGCGCATGGTCAGCGCGTGGACGGCGGTGCCGGTGGCTGCCGCCAGCCGTTCGGCCCGCAACCAGGCCAGCGGCGAGTTCCAGGCCGCGTCGATCCGGCCGGCGACGAGATCCTCGACCTGTCGCTCGTAGTGCGAGTAGAGGACGAAGTCGAAGTCCAGGCCCCGCCCGCGCAACCAGGCTCGGAAACCCTCCCAGATGGTCACCACCTTGGGGTCGTACGCGACAGCGCCCATCAGGACCCTCGGCGCCGGCATCAGCGGTTGGCCTCGTCGAACAGGGGCAACCCGGTGGCGACCCGACCGACGAAGTCGTGCAGGGCGTCGGTGGTCGGTGCCATCACCCGGGCCGCGCGCGCGTCGCGGAAACGGCGCTCCAGGCCCAACTCCCGGCGGAACGCGCTGCCGCCGCAGAGCTGCATCGCGCCATCTGTCACGTCGGCGACGGTCTCGCCGGCGAGGGCCTTGACCTGCAATACCCGCAGCATCGCGTCGTCGCGGCCGGTCTCCAGCGCGGTGAGGGTGTCGCCCAGGAAAGCGCGCAGAGCGTCGGTGCGGATCATCAGTCGGGCGAGGTCGCGGCGAGGAACTGGCGCGTCGCGCAGGGCGGCGCCGGTGTGCGTGAGCGTCGTCCCGGTGAGATGCCGGCAGGCCTCGGCGACCGCGCTGTCGGCCAGACCCAGACAGAACGCGGCGTTGAGCACCAGGAACCAGGGGAGAACAGCGCCCAGTGCGGTGTCCAGCCCCGCGCCGTCGGCCGCCATCATCGCCGTCGACGGGACGCGGAGCCCGTCGGCGGTCATCGGCCGGGAGCCGTTGCCGCGTAGGCCGAGCCCGTCGAAATCGCCGGTCACGGTCAGGCCGGGGCTGTCGGCGGGCACGAGCCAGAGCGTCATCGGCCCCGCGTCGCGGGACAGCGGGAGGCTCGACCAGACGTAGCTGTTGGCCTCGCCGGCCGAGGTGACCCAGCTCTTGCGGGCGTCGAGGCGGACCGTGCCGTCGTCGGTGGTGCTCGCGGTGCCGGTCGGTGACCAGAAGTGGCTGCGCGAACCGTACTCGGAGAAGGCCAACGTGGCGAGATGGCCGCCGGTGGCGATGGCCGCGCGGACCTCGCGCGGGCCGTGCGCCTCGATGACGGCGGTCGCCGCGTAGTGCATCAGCACCACCATCGCGGTGGACCCACACTCGGCGGCCAGCCGCTCGACGACCTCGGCGACCACACGCATGCCGTGACCGCCGCCACCGACCTCGGTCGAGGAGGCCAGGCCGAGCAGGCCGGCCGCGGCGAGGGCGTCGACACCCGGTCGGGGGAAGGTCCCCTCCCGGTCGACGATCGCCGACCGCGGGCGGATCACCTCGTCGACCACCGTGCCGAGCGGATCTGCCACGGCGGCGTCGGGATGGGCGCTGTCGACAGTCGTCGTCATGGCGGTGCCCTTCGGCCGGAGCGGTGGGACCGCCGTCGACACTATCCGAAGGGGAGCACGGAGCGCGAGGGTCGGATCACCGTCTGGTGCGGCTGCCGTCCCGGTGCGGCCGGCCGTGCCCGTCGTCCCGGTCGATCCGCAACTCGCGTTCCAACTCGGCGATGACCGCCCGCAGGTCGTCCAGCCGCTGGGTGAGCGCGATGCGGTCCACCTCGTCCGGTACGCCGTCGCCGTCCTCGTCGTAGTCGGGGGCCAGCCGCTCGGTCATCTCCAACCGGCGTGCCTCCTCCATCGAGTTGACGATGACGGCGATGAGGATGTTGAGCAGGAGGTTGACGGTGATGACGACGTAGCTGACGTAGTAGAGCAGCGTCCACGGCGAGATGGCCATGCCCTGCTCGATGAGGTCCGGCAGCGTCTCCAGCGACAGCAGCACGAACAGCGTCAGCAGCGACTTGCCGATGTCGCCGTACTCGTCCGGATACCGGCTGCCGAAGATCAGCCAGCCGGCCATCCCGTACACGTAGAGGGTCACCACGGCCAGGGCGAGGAAACCGGTGACGCCCGGCAGGCTGCGCCACAGCGCGGAGACGATGGTCCGCAGGCCCGGCGAGAACCGCACCAACCGGACCATGCGGGCGACCCGTACGACGCGCAGCAGCGCGGGATCGCCGTGCAGGCCCGGTATGAAGATCGCCGCGATCACCACGAAGTCGAAGACGTTCCAGCCGTGCCGGAAGAAGTCCTGCGGACGCCTGCCGTACGCCGCCAGCCGGACGCCGATCTCGACGACGAAGACGGCGCGGAAGACCAGCTCCAGCCAGTGCAGCGCGGTGCCCGCCGGAGTCAGGTCGTCGTACGTCTCCAGGCCGAGGACGACCCCGTTGGCGAGGATGACCACCACGATGACGATCTCGAAGGGGCGTGACCCGGCGAGCCTGGCGCAGTGCGCGGTCCAACGGGATCGGTGCTGCTCGGGTGGGCCCGGCTCACGCCGCTGGGCGGGCACGGGGCTGGCGGGCATGCCCGCCAGCCTAGCCAAGATCAATGATCGCGGGCGACCGTGTGATCCCGCTCAGGCGTGGCTCGTCCGCTCCGGCGTCACCGGGGCCGCGAAGAACTCGGCGAGCGGGTCGACAATCCTGGGGTACGCCCGGTTGACGGCGTCATGGCCGCTGCGCGGAACCGTCAACGTCCGCGCTCGCGGCAGTGCGCGGGCCAACGCCGCGTTCAGGTCCCGGTAGTAGGGCGGACCATCGGCGCCGTAGGCCAGCAGCACGTCGGCGGTCACTCCGGCCCACTGGCTGGCCGGGCCGTCGTGCGCTCGGATCAGCGCCGATTCGTCAAGCGTCAACGGCAGCAACTCGGCCATCGTCCGGCCGATCGGGGTGCGCATGAACGCGCGGATGATCGCGATCCGTACGCCGAGCGGGAGCTTCCCCGCTGCCATCTGTGGGTTGATGCCGGCGGCCGTGATGGCGAGGCCCCGAGCGATGTCACCGGCCCGCAGCGCCGCCTGGGCGGGTGCGAGCCACGCCGACGGAAATCCGCCGTCGATGGAGACCGCGGCGTCGTAGAGGGCGAGTCGGTCGATCGGCAGCCGGAGTGCTGCCTCGAGCGCGATGAAACCGCCGGAGCTGTGGCCGATGACGTTGCCGGACCCGGTGTGCTCCAGCACCACGGCGAGGTCGTCGATCTCCTGCTCCACCGTGTAGGGCATCGACCTGGGTGGTGCGTCGGCCCGTCCCCGTCGGTTGTAGAGGTGCACGGTGAACCGGTCGGCGAGCGCCGTGGCCAGCCGGCGGTAGACGTCGATGGTGACACCGCCGCCGTGCACCACGACGATGCCGGGCCCCTCTCCCGTGGAGTGCAGCACGACGCTCGCGCCGTCCCGTGCGCTGATCCGTTCCATGATCGTCCACCCTTCTGCCACGACAACAACTGCGAACGACGTTTGCAGTTTACAGTAGATCAGTGAGCGACGCATCCACCGGAGCCGGCGACGGCGACTCCGCTCGGCAGCCGATCTGGGGCAGGCCCGAACGCGGCAGCCGCGGCCCCGCCCCGGCGCACAGCCGGGACGCCATCGTCGTGGCCGCCATCGCCCTGGCCGACAGCGAAGGGCTTGCCGCGGTGTCGATGCGTGCTGTCGCCGGCGCGCTCGGCACCGGCGCGGGATCCCTCTACCGCTACCTGTCGTCGCGCGACGATCTCCTGGACCTGATGACCGACCGGGTCGTGGGGGAGTTGCGGCCCTATCCGGAGGCCCAGGGAGACTGGCTGGACTCGATGCTGCTGTTGGGCCGCCGGCAGTTGGCTCTGCACCGTGCGCACCCGTGGCTGATCGAGGTGAGTCACCGGACCTCCGGCATCGGCCCCGAGAGCCTGGCCTGGTTCGACAACTGCATTCGGATCCTGGAGCCGGTGCCGGCAGTTGTCACCGCGAAGTTCGAGGCGATCGCGATGATGAACGGCGTGGTGACCCTCTTCGCCCGCAGCGAGGCCGCCTCCGGGGCGTTCAGCTTCGCCGGTGCCGACCTCGCGGCGTACCCGCACCTGGTCGCGGCGTTCCGCCAGCCCCCCGCGCCCGCGCCCCGAACGGATCTCTTCGAGCGGGCCCTGCGCGGTCTGCTGAGCGGTCTGCTGCTCGCCGAGCCGTCCGAGGCGGGCTGACCGGGCTGGCGCCGAGGTGGGGTCGACCGTTCCGTTCCCCGACGCGGTCCCTACTGGTCTAGGTTTTCGGTGGTGGCGAGACCGGTCGGTGAGCGCCGACGGGCGACGAGAAGGTCGCACGTGCGCTGGTGAGAGGTGTGCGATGGCAGATTCTGATCTTGCCGACCTGCGGGAACGGGCCGCCGGCGGTGACCGGGACGCGATCGACCAGCTCGTCGAGCTTGCCGGCGAACGGGGTGACCTGGCGGAGCTGCGCCAGCTCGCGGAGAGCGGCAACGCCGACGCGGCGGCGCAACTCGTCGAGCTCGCCAGCGAACTCGGCGACATGGACGAGCTGCGGCGTCTCGCCGATCGGGGCGACCGGGACGCGGTCGACCAACTCGTCGAGGTGGCGGCGGAGCGGGCCGACGTCGGTGAACTTCGACGGCTCGCCGACGCGGGCAATCGCGACGCCGCCGACGTGTTGGCCGAGCTCGCCGACCAGGAGGACGAGGCGGAGTAGACGCCGTACGCCGGGCGGGCGACGGGGGAGTGTGCCCCGTCGCCCGCCCGACATCACCCCGCGTGGTGGCCAGGGTCAGGCCCGCGCGGCCCGGACGGCGTCGCGCAGCGGGGTGCTCGGCCGGCCGAGCAGCCGGCTCAGGTCGTCGCTGTCGGTCGCCAGCTCACCGAGGGCGATCGAGTGGTCGAGTGCGGCGACGAACCCGGCGGTGCCGGCGTCGAGCCCCACGTTCTCCAGGGTCGAGGCCAGCTCGGCGGCCGACAGGTCCCGGTGGACGACCGTCGTGCCGGTGACCTCCGTGACGGCCTCGGCCAACTCGTCGAAGGTGAACGCGGTCCCGCCCAGTTCGTAGACGGCGTTACCGTCCTGGGGGCGGGTCAGCGCCGCGACGGCGGCGCCCGCGTAGTCCGCCCGGGTCGCGGCGGAGATCTTGCTGCCCCCGCTGGCGCCGAGGATCGTGCCGGTCTGCAGGTACTGCGGCAGTTGGTCGGTGTAGTTCTCGATGTACCAGCTGTTGCGCAACACGGTGTGGGTCAGACCCGACGAGGCGAGGACCTCCTCGGTGGCCCTGTGCTCTGGGGCGAGCGGGTTCGTGGTGGTGTCGGCCTTCAGGATGCTCGTGTAGATCAGGCGTTCGACCCCGGCGAGCGTGGCCGCCTCGATGACCGCGGTGTGCTGTGCGACGCGCTGACCGGGAGTGTCGCCGGAGATGAGCAGCAGGCGGCGTACGCCGGCCACGGCGCCGGGCAGCGTCGACGGGTCGTCGTAGGTGGCCTGGCGGATCTCGACCCCGCGCGCGGCCAGGTCGGCGGCCTTCTCCGGACTGCGGACGATGGCGGCGATCTCGGCGGCGGGTACGCCGGAGTCGAGCAACTGCTCGATCACGAGGCGGCCCAGCCGGCCGGTGGCGCCGGTGACGGCATAGGTGGGCATGGGAACCTCCGGTTGGACGGTGACGATTTGCCAGCACTTACGAATCTACAGCACGAGCTGATAGGTAACCGTCGGGTAGGCTGGTGAGGTGAACGACATGCCGGCCCAGGACCCGGCGGGGCCTACCCAGGAATTCGTCAGCGATGTCTTCGCGCGGGGGTGCACCTCCCGCGCCGCCTTCGAGGACGTCACCTCGAAGTGGGCCTCGCTCGCCCTGCTGGCGCTCGGTGAGAGCCGCTACCGGTTCAACGCGCTGCGTCGCCGCATCGACGGCATCAGCGAGCGAATGCTCTCCCAGACCCTGCAGACCCTCGAACGCGACGGAATGCTTACCCGCGAGGTGCTCACCGCGATCCCACCGCGCGTCGAATACTCGCTGACCCCCCTCGGCGCTCGGGTCGCCGAGCAGTTGCGCGGCCTCGCCGACCTGCTGGAAGCCTCGGTGCCCGAGGTGCAGACGGCCCGCGACACCCACGAGCGCGACCGGGCCTAGCCGTCAGAGCGGGGCGAGTGCTTTGGCGATGTTCCGCTCGGCGAGGTCGAGCATCCACTGCCGGTTGGGGAAGTCCGTCTCCGCGATCCGCAGCGGGCCCTCGATCAGGGACAACACCTGCGCGTACCGGTAGAACTCGAGCCGGTGCGGGTCGAGGTCGACGGGGCGCAGCGCCGGGTACGCGTCGCCGAAGCGCAGCCGGAGCCAGGCGTGCTCCCACTCGACGTCGAAGTACGTCAGGCCCTCGATGTCGATCAGGGCGGGTTCGTTGGCAGGGGTGACGAAAACGTGATCGGGCCCCAGTTCACCGTGCACCAGCCCGTACACCTGTCGTGCGGTAACCGCGCCGCGCAGGTGACGCACATGGGCGACCACCCGGTCGTGGGCGTCCGCGAGTCGCGCGTCGCGGGTCGCCACCGCGTCGAGATGGCCGAGTGCTCGGTCCGCGACGACGTCCTCCGCGCATCGCGTCTGGGCCGCCTCGCCGCCGCTGATGGCCGCGAGTTTGCCGTAGTGCGAGCCGAGCGTGGTGTGCATGCGGCGCAAGGAGTCACCGAGCGCGGACAGCGGAGCGGCGGCTGCGACCGGGTCGCGGGCCATCAGCGCTTCCAGGGTCACGTCCCCGACGTCCTCGACGAGCGCGATGTCGGAGGGGAGATAGCGGCCGCCCCGATCGAGCATCAGCAGCCGCGGGACCCGTACGCCCGCGGCGGTCAGGGCCGCGTGACTGATGACGAACAGGTCCGCGCCCGACGCGTCGGTGAACGGGTCGTCCGGGACGGTCGGCGACGCGGGCCAGAAGTTCTCGTCAGCCGCCCACACATAGAGAATCACGCTCGCGTGATCGTCCAGTCGAAGTCGGTAGACACCCTTCTTGCTGCCACCGGTGAGCCGGTCCACGGTGGTGAGTCTGCGGGCGCTGCCCAACTGATCCGCCACCAGGTCGCGTACATCGTCGCGCTGGAGGAAGCGGCGCCGCTCGACAGCCGCCTCGTCCCTGGGTGTCGTCGCCGGGACGGGGCTCTCCGGTCCACCGGGGACCGGCGTCCCGTACCCGTCGGGCTGGCCCGTGCCCGTCTCAGGCATGGAGCGTCTCGCGGGGCGGCACGCCGTAGCTGGCGTGGTACCGGGCCGTGAACCTGCTGTGGCTGGCGAACCCCCACCGACTGGCGATCGCCGAGACGGTCTCCTGGCGCGGGTCGGCGCGCAGCAGGTCGTGGTGTGCCCGGGCGAGCCGGATCCGCCGCAGGTACGCCATCGGGGTGGTGCCGCGATGACGGCGGAAGGCCAGTTGCACCGCCCGCAGCGAGACGCCCGCGGCAGCGGCGATGTCGGCCGCGCTGATGTCCCGGTCGGCGTGGTCCTCCATGAAACCAATCGCCCGTCGCAACGTGGCGGTGCTGGCGTCGTGTCGGTCGGCTGCGGTCGGCTCGGTGAACGCGGTGTTCGGAAAGACCGCGAGCGCCGCCGCGGCGAGCATCCGCGCGGCGTTGCCGATCACCAGCGGTTGCGCGCTGACGGTCGGGTTGTTCAGGACGACGTCGCTGACGAAGCTCGTGGTGGTGCGCCACTGTCGGGCCAGGGCCTCGTCGGCGGGACCCAGGTCGGTGAATCGGATCCGACCGGGTCGCCGGGCCGGCGCGGCGGTGGCCACCTGCTCCAGCACCGCCAGATCCAGCACGCAGAGCTCCACCTCGCCGGGATGCCAGCGTACGGAGCAGGCCTCCTCCGGCTTGGTGACGAGGAAGACGTCGCCGGGGTCGAACCGGTTGACCGATCCGGCGCAGACGCGATCGACGCGGGCGGTGCGGGTGCTCCCGAGGACCAGCCCGTCGAGGGTGCTGGCGCCGATGTCGAGGTGCCCGGTCTGCCGGGTGGTCGCGATGGCGAAGGGGCCGGCGTCGACGCGCTGATGTGTGAGCCGGAACCGGTTCCTGCTGTCCAGGCGCAGTTTCGGGTCGTACGTCGCGGACAGGAACTCGTGGATGGCCACCGGGTCGCGGCTGTCGAAGTGTCGGGTCTGCAGTGGTGCTGACGTCATCCGCTGTCTCCGTCCGGTGGAGGTGCCGCCGGGAGGTGAGCTGGTGCCGGCGGCCAGGTCGCAACGTGCCGAGGTGTTCGGCGGTGACTCGGCATGGCGGTGGCCGGCGGTGCAGTGAGGTGGAACGTCGCGAGCGGGACGGCAGCGACCGGTCGAGGTGGCGTCGTGACTGGCTGGTCGGCGAGAAGCTAAGTGGACACAATATCCGTAGATGGGAATGTCACCATACGACAATCACCGTCAGTCGTCCTACCAATCACCGCAGTGTGTCGGCCTGTCGACTTCGCTTTCCGACTAGCCCGTCCGCGGGTTCTGCGTCCACTGTCCTAGCCATCGTCGCGGGCGACAGCGAAATCTTGTTCATGATTCCCCGGCGTCGCTGGCGATCGGGCCGCCGCCGGGTGACCCGCCGACGAGAGGGGTGCGCCTTGGACAGTACTGATCCGGACCGCGTCGTTCGACTGGCCGTGGCGGAGGCGCTGGCCCGGGTGGTGGACGAGGACAGCCTGGGGCTGGGTGAGAGCGACGTCGTGCAGCGACTCGGGGCCGACCTGCGCGAGGTGCTGCGCCGCGCGCTCGACAACCGTGTGCCGCTGACCACGCCGGGCTTCGTCGACCTCTGCCGTGACCTCGGTCTGACCCGCGAGGCGTTCGACCTGCTGGGGCACTACCTGATGACCGCTCTGCTGGCCCACCACGTCGGGCCGGACGCCCTGATCCGGGTGGGGGTGCTGCTCGGCACCGTCGGGCGTTACCTGCCGGGGGCCCGGCCGAGCGCACCCCGCAACGGGCGCCCGATGCCGCGCCGCCGCGACGTACGCGCGGACAACAGCGTCGTCGGCCGGTACCGCCGCGCGAAACTGCCGGAGCACCTGCCCAACCCACCGAGCTGGACCTGCACCGGATGTGGTCGCGAGTGGCCCTGCGCCACGAAGCAGAGCCAGCTGCTCGCCGAGTTCGGCGGAGCGCGCACCGCCCTCGCGGTCTATCTGGGCTCCTGCCTCGTGGCCGCCGCCCAGGATCTGCCCGCCGTGCCGCTGCCCCGGGTCCGGCTCCGATTCCTCGGTTGGCTGCCCCGCGCCCGGATCTGAGCAGTGCGTCAGCCCGCGCGGTCGTCCGAGGACTGTTTGTCCGGCACCGGGGCCCGCCGCGGGCACTAAGCTAGACACACATCGATTCGATGGAACGTGTTACGTGTGTCGCTCCCTGGGAGGACATCGATGAGGTTCGCACCGCTGTCCGCCGGTGCCCCCGCAGGGGTCGCCGGTGTCCTGGCCGGCCTGCTGGTGGCGGCACTGCCCGCCGCGTCGGCGGTCGCCTCGGGCCCGACACCCGTTCCCGCGGTCGAGACGGCGGCGCGGCACCGCCCGCTCCCGCCGCACGTGGTGGGCGACCAGACAGTCCCCGTCTACTCCTATGCCGACGCCATCCGGGAGAGCGTCTGGGTCCAGACCCGCGCCGACAGCGACGGTGACGGCGTGCCAGACCGGGTGGCGGTGGACCTCGTCCGGCCCCGGGAGGCCGCCAACGCGGGCGTACGCGTGCCGGTCATCATGGACGCCTCGCCCTACTACCTCTGCTGTGGTCGGGGCAACGAGGGCGAGCTGAAGACGTACGACGCGGCCGGCGTGATCGCCAAGGTCCCGCTCTTCTACGACAACTACTTCGTCCCGCGCGGGTACGCCTTCGCCGCCGTGGACCTGGCGGGCACCGCCCGGTCGACCGGCTGCGAGGACGTCGGCGGTCCCGCCGAGGTGGGCAGCGCCACCGCGGTGATCGACTGGCTCAACGGGCGGGCCCGCGCGTACGACGCCGCCGGGCGGCCGGTCAGCGCCGCCTGGAGCACCGGGCGGGTCGGGATGATCGGCAAGTCGTGGGACGGCTCGGTCGCCAACGGGGTCGCCGCCACCGGCGTGCCGGGGCTGGCCACAATCGTGCCGATCTCGGCGATCTCCAGCTGGTACGACTACATGCGCTACCGGGGGACGCTTGTCGCCACCGACTATCCCGGCTATCTGCACTCCGTCGTCAACGGCCGCCCCGAGGAGGCCTGCGCGCAGGTGTTGGCACGGCTGCGGGCGGACAGCGCCGAGGAGACCGGCGACTACAACGGGTTCTGGGCGCGGCGGGACTACCGGCCCTCGGCCGACCGGGTCCGGGCCAGCGTCTTCCTGGCACACGGCCTCAACGATCTGAACGTCACGACCAACCAGTTCGGCCGCTGGTGGCAGGAGTTGGCCGAGCAGGGTGTGCCCCGCAAGCTCTGGCTGCACCAGACCGGTCACCAGGACCCGTTCGACGTTCGACGCGCCGAGTGGGTGGCCGCCCTGCACCGCTGGTTCGACTACTGGTTGCAGGGGCTGCGCAACGGGGTGATGGACGAGCCGCGGGTCGACCTGGAGACCGCGCCGGGCACGTGGACGACGCAGCGCGACTGGCCCGCTCCCGGCACCCGGGACGTGCGGGTGGCCCTCGGCGCCGGTGACGGTGTGACCGGGACGCTCGGCGGGCGCGGCGCGCGGCCGGGTCAGGAGCAGGAGTACGTCGACGAGTCGTTGTTCGAGGACGAGTTGGTCGCGACCCCGAACACGGCGACCGCCGGCCGGTTGGTCTTCCTCTCCGCCGCGCTGCCCACCGCGCTGCGGATCTCCGGCAGCCCGTCGGTGCGGCTGCGGATCCGCGTGGATCGGCCCACCACCGAGCTGACCGCCCGCCTCGTCGACTACGGGACCGCCGAACGGATCCTGCTCGACGGTGCGGGGGGAGTGCGGACACTTGACACCGAGTCCTGCTGGGGCGCCTCCACCGACGTCGACGACGCCTGTTACCGGGACACCGAGGAGGTCACCGCCGTCTCCGACCACGCCGTGCTGACCCGGGGATGGCTCGACGCCGCGCACCACCGCTCGCTGCGGTTCACCACGCCGCTGCGACCGGACCGCTGGTACACGGTGACGGTCCCGTTGAACGCGTACGACGCGGTGGTGCCCGCCGGGCACGTGCTCGGGCTGGTCCTCGGCCAGAGCGACCCGCAGTTCACCGAGGCCGCCGACCGGGACGCCACCGTCCGGGTCGACCTCGGTCGCAGCACGCTTGTCCTTCCGGTCACCGGTCGTGCCGTGCTGCCCGCCGTCGACGTCGCACCGCCGGTGGTGACCGCGCCGACCGGCCCGTCGGCCGCGCGGACGCCCCACGACACCCGGCAGGTGCCCTGACGGTCCCGTCCAGGCCGCCGGCCCGGACCGGAACGCCCTGCGGTCGACAGGTGACCCGCTGCTATCGTCGACAGGTCTTTTGGCAGGTCAGGCCTGGGTGTTCATCGTGGACCCGCTCTCCGTACGACGGATGTTCACGACGTTCTTCGAGGCTTCTTGATCGAAAGAGCAATTCGCTTGATCGAGGAGAGGCCCGCAGTGCGAGACAAGCAACCCGAAGAGACCGAACACGCGCAGCTGTCCCGGCGCAAGCTGGTCAAGTACGCGGGCGTCGGCGCGACGCTGGCCGCGGCCAGCCCGCTGGTCGGCGCCAGCGCGGCGTGGGCTGACGAGGATCGTCGGCCGGGCGACGACGCGGGCGACCGGGGCAACTCCAAGAACCGTGTGTGGCGCGCTGGCGACCACCACGTCCACTCGGAGTACAGCGGCGAGTTCGACACCACGAAGAGCCCGATCGTCTTCCACAAGGGCGCGGACGCGGTCTACCCGATCGTCACCAACGCCATCATGGCGAAGCACTTCGGTCTGACCTGGGCGATGTGCACCGACCACGGTGGACCGACCCACTCCAAGGTGAACATCGAGCAGGCGTACCCCGACCTGTTGCGTTCCCGCAAGCTGGTCCCCGAGGTGCTCCAGTTCTGGGGGATGGAGTTCGACGCGCCCTCGCTGGACCACCACACGCTGATGATCCCGCGCCACGACGACGAGGCGAAGCAACTCTTCGAGCTGGAGAGCCGGTTCGCCAAGTACGACGCGTTCCCCACCGACCCGGCCCGGGACACAGAGGCCAAGATGGTGGAGTTCCTCAAGGTCGCCCGGGGGATGCCGCACAAGCCGCTGGTGATCGCCCACCACGCGTCCCGCTCGGCGCCCGGGCTCGGCGTCTACGGCCAGGACACCCCGCGGGAGTTCCGCAACGGCAACAACGCCGCTCCGGACGTCTACATCGGCTTCGAGGGCGCGCCCGGGCACCAGGCCGGCCCCCTCAACGGTGGCAAGCGCGGCGGTTACGGCAACCACCCCACCTACGGCGGCTTCGACCAGATGACCGCCCGGGTCGGCGGGTTGTGGGACTCGCTGCTCGGTGAGGGGCGGCGCTGGTGGATCACCGCGACGTCGGACTCGCACGTGCACTGGACCCGCGGCGGCTCCGACTTCTGGCCGGGCGAGTACAGCAAGACCTACGTCCACGCCCGCCAGGATTACGGCGACATCATGGACGGTCTGCGCAACGGCCGGATCTGGGTCACCACCGGCGACCTGATCCGCAGTCTCGACGTCACCGCCAAATCCCAGGGCAAGACCGCCGAGGTGGGCGAGACCATCACGGTCAGCCGTCGCAGCCGTACCGATGTCGAGATCGAGATCACGTTCCGTCCGTTGGGCGGCGTGAACGGGAACGGGGACCGTCCCGAGGTTCGTCGGGTCGACCTGATCGTCGGCCAGATCACCGGCCCGAGCGCCAGCCTGGACGCCGACACCAACCCCACCACGAAGGTGGTGGCCCGGTTCGGCCCGCGCGACTGGCGTCGGCAGGGCCAGGACTACGTCATCCGGCACACGCTGCGCAACGTCGAGGCCGACACCTACGCGCGGGTGCGGGGCACCAGCACCGACGAGGCCGAGCCGCTCGCCGACGGGCTGGAGAGCCCGTGGGACGACCTGTGGTTCTACTCGAACCCGGTGTTCGTGCACGTGCGCTGATCCCACGCGCCATCCAGCGGGTCCGTCCGGCCGCGCTCGACGTACCTCGTCGGGGTGCCGGGCGGGCCCGCGTCGCGTTTCTGCCCGGCGGCCGTCGCCGGGGTCAGTCGGTGGCGCGGCGACGGCTTCGGGGGGCGGCGCTCCGCCCGCCGCGGCCGGCCGGGGCGTCGGTCTGGTGCGGCGTGGGTTGCACCTGCGACACCACCTCGCAGAGGTCCCGCAGCGGGTCCGTCGCCTGAACGGAGCAGGCGACCCGCTGGAGCAGTGCCCGCAGCGTCGCCGACTCGGCCGGCGTGAGCGTGCCCAACAGGCGCGACTCGACCTGCCGCAGCGCCAGACGCCGTTGCTCCCAGGCGGCGCGGCCGACGTCGGTGACGTCGACGAGCCGGTTACGCCGGTCTGCCGGGTCCGCCCGACGGGCGACGAACCCGGGCCGTTCCAGGTCGTCGATCAGGTACGTCAGGACGGTGCGGTCGATGCCCAGCTCCTCCGCGATCGCACCCTGGTTTCGGGCCGGCCCGGTGATCGCGGCGGTGAGCACCTGGTAGCCGCGTGGGCCGCCGGGAAAGTCGGTGAGCGTGTGCTCGGCCACCCGGACATAGCCACGGAAGACGATCCCGAGCATCCAGCCCAGGTCGTCGTCGAGCGGATCGGGCCGGTCCGGCCAGTGCGGGGCACCCGTCATCCCCCGACAATAGCGCAGTGACGAAGACCTTGTTGGCAGCAGATGTTCTGTCTGACATAAGGTTCTGGTCATGACGCTTCGATCGGGGCGTCGCGTGACATCGGGAGGCTCGCAGATGAGCGACTACGGCCATGACCTGGTCTTCGGATCGTTCGTCACCCCCAGCGGTGACAACCCGACCCGTACGGTCGACCTCGCCGTCCTGACCGAGCAGGTCGGGCTGGACCTGGTCACCTTCCAGGACCACCCGTACCAGCCCGCGTTCCTCGACACCTGGACCCTGCTGAGCTTCGTCGCGGCCCGGACCAGCCGCGTGCACGTGGCGGCCAACGTGACGAACCTGCCGCTGCGCCCGCCGGCGGTGCTCGCCCGCAGCGTGGCCAGCCTCGACCTGCTCAGCGGCGGCCGGGTCGGTCTCGGTCTCGGCGCGGGAGCGTTCTGGGACGCCATCGAGGCGATGGGCGGCCGACGCCTCACCCCCGGCCAGGGCGTACGCGCGTTGGCGGAGGCCATCGAGGTCATCCGCCAGGTCTGGGACGCCGAGGCGCGTGGCGGCGTACGTGTCGACGGCGAGTTCTACCGGGTGCGAGGCGCCAAGCGCGGGCCGGCGCCGGCGCACGCGGTGCCGATCTGGTTGGGCGCGTACAAGCCCCGGATGCTCCAGCTCACCGGTCGCCGGGCCGACGGCTGGCTGCCGTCGCTGAGCTATCTCCAGCCGGGCGACCTGACCAGGGGCAACGCGACAATCGACGACGCCGCGCGGAAGGCCGACCGGTCACCGCGGGACGTGCGCCGGCTGCTCAACATCTCCGGGGAGTTCTCGGCCGCCGGGCGCGGGCCACTGAACGGGCCCGCCGAGCAGTGGGCGCGGGAGCTGGCCGAGCTGGCGCTGGGGGAGGGCGTCAGCGCCTTTATCCTCGGCAGCGACGACCCCGACGACCTGCGCCGGTTCGCCGGTGAGGTGGCTCCGGCGGTACGCGAGCTGGTCGCGGCCGAGCGTGATCGTGGTACGAAGCCGGAGCCTGCGCGGCAGTCGGAATCGGAGCGTGCGTCGCAGTCGGGGTCGGGGCGTGCGCTGGAGCCGGAGCGTGCGCCGGAGCCGGGACGTTCGCCGCAGCCCGGGGCGGGACGTGCGTCGGAGCCCGGCGCCGGACGTGCGTCGCAGCCGGGGGTGCGGCCGAGCCGCGCGACGGTGACCGGTGGCGCGTTCGCCGTGGTGCCGACCCCTGACGACGGCGTGCGGCGCAGCGACCAGCAGGTCTGGGACGAGTCGACCCGGCCGACCGGGCCCGCGCCCGACCCGGACCGCACGTACACCCCGCACGAGCAGGCCACCGGAGCGCACCTGGTGCAGGTCCACGACGGCCTGCGTGGCGAGCTGGCCCAGATTCACGATCTGATCGAGCAGGTGGCGGCCGGTGAGATCGACGCCGGCGCGGCCCGGTCCCACATCAACACCATGACGATGCGACAGAACCGCTGGACGCTCGGCGTCTACTGCGAGTCGTACTGCCGGATCGTCACCACCCACCACACCATCGAGGATCAGTCGTTCTTTCCTCGGTTGCGGGCGCGGGACCCCCGACTCGGCCCGGTCGTCGACCGGCTGGAGCAGGAGCACCACGTCATCCACGACGTGCTGGAGGGCGTCGACCGGGCGCTTGTCGCGTACGTCGGGTCTCCGGACGGTCTCGCCGAGTTGCGGGCGGCGGTGGACCTGCTGACCGACGCCCTGCTGTCGCACCTGAGCTACGAGGAGCGGGAGCTGGTGGAGCCGTTGGCGCGGCTGGGCATCGCCTGATCGCCGGGCGGTCG
Organism: Micromonospora sp. NPDC049175; assembly: GCF_043197345.1. Lineage (NCBI taxonomy): Bacteria > Bacillati > Actinomycetota > Actinomycetes > Micromonosporales > Micromonosporaceae > Micromonospora > Micromonospora sp. NPDC049175. Next base: position 557,873 of record NZ_JBICSY010000004.1, read on the forward strand.
CGCGCGGCTCGGGGTTGCCGGAGCCAACGTGAGAGACTACTTTCGAAACATGTCTCTCAAGAATCCGTACGGGGATTTCGAGATCAGCGAGCCCCAGGCGTTGCGGGCGCTGGCCCATCCGGTGCGGCTGGCGATCCTCGAACACCTGCAGCGGCACGGCCCGGCCACCGCGACCGGGCTGTCGCCGCACGTCGGCGCCACACCGTCGGTGGTCAGCTGGCACCTGCGGCACCTCGCGACGTTCGGTCTGGTCACCGACTGGGACGGCGCCACCAGCAAGCGGGAACGCTGGTGGCAGGCCGTCGCCCGGGGATTCCGATTCACCGTGCCGGACAGCGCCGAGGGGCAGTCCGCCGGCCAACAGCTGCGCGGCGAGATGTTCGCCCGCAACGCCGACGCGCCCCAGCAGTGGCTGCTGCGCGAGGAGCCCCGGCTGGACCCCGAGTGGCGCGCTCTGGCCGGCATGGCCGACACCCGGTTCGTGGCCACCGCCGACGAGTTGCGGCAGCTTGAGGAGTCGATCGAAGAGCTGATCGCTCCGTACGTGCGGCGCAAGGAGGAGTCGTCCCCGGACGGCGCGCGGATCGTCCGGATGCTGCGCTACCTCCTGCCCGAGCCCGGCGACGACGCCCCGGCCGAAACGGACGACCCCCCGTCCGGGGTCGGCGACGGCCCGGCCGAAACCAGCGACGGCCCGGCCGCGTCGTGAACGCCACCGGCGCCGAGACCGTGTGCGCCACCGACGCGGTGCCCCCGCCGGCCCTGCTTCGCGACAGGCGGTTCCGCACCTTCTGGATCGGTCAGACGATCTCCGATTTCGGTGATCGGATCAGCGAACTGGCCCTGCCACTGATCGCCGTCACCCTGCTCACCGCGACGCCCGTGCAGGTAAGCGTCCTCACCGCGTTGATCTGGCTGCCCAACCTGCTGGGCCTGTTCCTCGGCGCCTGGGTGGACCAGCGCACCCACAAGCGGCGGCTCCTGATCATCGCGGACCTGGTCCGCGCCGCGGTGCTGTTCAGCCTGCCGGTGGCCTATCTGTTCGGCGCGGTCACCCTGACCCAGCTCTACCTGGTGGCGCTGCTCACCGGCGCCTCGGCGGTGCTGTTCGCCATGGCCCGGCAGGCGTTCTTCGTGGCCCTGGTGCCGCGATCGGCGTACGTGGACGCGACGAGCAAGCTGAGCATGAGCCGGTCACTGTCGTTCCTCGCCGGGCCGGCCGTCGGCGGCGGACTGGTGCAGGCGCTGAGCGCGCCGGCCGCGATCGTCGTCGACGCGGTGTCCTTCCTCGGCTCCGCGCTGCTGCTGCGCCGCATCCCGGTGACCGAACCGCCTCCGCCGCCGCGCCACACGTCCACCCTCGGCCTGATCCGCGAGGGGCTCGTGCTGGTGCTGCGGCACCCCGTGCTGCGGGCCGCCCTCGGTTGCACCAGCACGGTCAACTTCTTCACCTTCATCGCGAGCGCCCTGCTGGTGCTCTACGCCAGTCGCGAACTCGACCTCTCGGCCGGCGCGATCGGCATCGCCCTCGGATTCGGGGCAGTCGGTGGACTCGCGGGGGCGGCGCTCGCGCCACGGATCTCGCGTGCCATCGGGCTGGGTCGTACCGCGATGATCGGCGCGGTGCTCTTTCCCGCGCCACTGGCGCTGACCGCCCTGGTGTCCGGGCCGACCTGGACGAAGGTGGCCACGCTGGCGGCCATCGAGGCGGTCTCCAGCGTCGGGGTGATGCTGATGGACGTCAACCTCAACGCCCTCCTCACCGCGGTGACGCCCGACGACGCGCGCGGACGCCGCGCCGGTGCCTACAGCGCGGTCAACTACGGCGTCCGACCGCTCGGCGCGCTCGTCGGTGGCGCGTTGGGCACCACCATCGGGCTGCGACCCACTCTGGTCGTCGCCGGCCTCGGTGGTGTGCTGGCCGTGCTGTGGCTGCTCGCGTCACCGGTGCGCCACATCAGGACCCTGGACGACCAGACGGCCTGATGTGGCCCGGGGTGGCTCGCCGTGGCCCGGATGCGCAAGCGCCGCGGCGGTCGTTGGGCGTGGCGGGCCGGTCAGCTGGTTTCCGCCAGCAGCAGTCCGGCCAACTCGGTGGGCTGGGAGATCATCGGCCAGTGGCCGGTGGCCATCGTGGCCAGTCGCCACGTGTCGCTGGTCAGCAGCTTGGCCACGGTGTCGTTGGGCTCGGGCCCGTCGAGCAGGCATTTGACGTACGTCGCCGGAAGCTCGCCCAACGGCCGGGTCAGCACGGCCGGCTCGCTCAGCGTGGCACCCGGGTGCGGCGTGGAGCCCTCGATCAGGCGGGTGACCTGCTCGTCGGTGAGCCCCTGACCGTCGAAGTCGGCCGCGGCGAGCGGCGGCCAGTAGCCGCCGTTGTCGGCGATCAGCGTCTCGAACGCCGCCTGCCCCTGCCACCAACCGGACGCGAACGACCCGCCGTCGACAGGCACCTCCGAGTCGACGAAGACCACCCTGGTCAGCCGGTCGCCGATCCGCTCGGCGGCCTGACCCGCCGGGATGCCCGAGTAGCTGTGCCCGACCAGCACCACATCGCGCAGGTCGCGCCGCTCGACCTCGTCGACGATGTCCCGCACGTGGGTCTGCTGGCCAGCGGTCACGCCCTGCCGCTCGGCGAGACCCGAGAGGGTCAACGGGTAGGTGTCGTGCCCGGCGGCACGCAGTGGCGGCACGACCTCGTCCCATGCCCACGACCCCAGCCACGCCCCTGCCACCAACACGAAATCAGCCATGGGGCGGGACCCTAGCGCCACCCTGTGACAGTCTGGCGGTTCAGGGCCACGTGCGGGCCTGCGCCGCGAAGACCTCCGGTGCGCTCGCCACCGGCAGCACGCACAGGAGATGCCCACCGGGGGCCCGCAGGATCCGACACTCCAACCACCGCGACACCTCGGTGGCGCCCAGGTCGATCAGGCGGGCCGTCTCGGCCGACACGTCGTCGGTCTCGATGTCGAGGTGGTAGCGCGGCGCGTCGTCCACCGCCTGCACGGCCGTGACCAGCCCCGGCAGCGCCTCGTGCAGGCCGACGAACTGCGGCTCCGTCGGATCGGACCGGGTGCTGACGCCGAGCGCCGCCGACCAGAACTCCGCCGCCTGCGCGGCCTCCGCCTCGGGGGCATCGATCAGCAGGGCGTAGACGCGGCTCCGGTGCATGCGAGGCAGCATATCGGCGGGTGTGCGCTCAGTCGTGGCCCAGTGCCGGGACAGAGGGATGCTCCCGGCGCTCAGCCGACCGGCGGCGTCGGGGGCCCGACCTGGGCGGCGAGCCGCTTCGGGGCCATGATGCGGTAGCTCTCGGTGAGCAACTCGCCCACCTCCTCCCAGTCGGTCTGCCCGTCCAGGATCATGCCCAGCACGTTCGGGCTCCAGTCCGGTTTGTAGAAGGGGTGCCCCGTGGCGAGGAGACCGGCGATCTCGTCGAGTGGCGACCGGAAGATCAGCAGGCAGGCGGGCTCGTCGAGTGCGGCGGCCCGGGCGAGGAGCGGCTGGCGATCGGGGTCGACGGTGAGCACGTGGGCGATGGTCCGCTTGCGGATCCGCCAACGGGTCCCCACCCAGGCGGGCTCCTCGTAGGTCTCCGGCAGCCCCAGGCAGATCGGCCGCAGCCGGCCGAGGACCTCGGGCGGGACGTCTCCGGGTTCGGTCACGAGCAGCGACCCTAGTCGGCCGGTGTGACACGTTCCGCTCGTCGACCCCCGCCCGGCCCGGTGGTGCGCGCCCCGTCGATCCGCCAGGATGGGCCGTGGCGACCCTGGGCCGTCGTCCAGGCTCGACCCACCCCCGTGCCCCTGAGGAGTGCCGTGCCATCCACCCTGCTCTCCCGCCGAGATCTCGACTTCCTGTTGCACGACTGGTTGGGGGTGTGCCAACTCGTCGAGCGTCCCCGCTACGCCGAGCACTCCCGGGAGACCTTCGACGACGCCCTGGACCTCGCCGAGCGGGTGGCCACCGAGCAGTTCGCCCCGCACAACCGCGCCGCCGACCTCGCCGAGCCCACCTTCGACGGGCAGCGGGTGCGGCTTCTCCCGCAGGTCCGCGCGGCGCTCGACAGTTTCGCCGAGACGGGCCTGCTCACCGCCGGGCTGGACGCCTCGGTCGGTGGTCTGCAACTGCCGCACGCCGTCGCGGCGGCGTGCTTCACCTGGTTCCAGGCGGCAAACGTGGCCACCTCGGCGTACCCGTTCCTCACCCTGGGCAACGCCAACCTGCTGCTGGCACACGGCAGTGCCGAGCAGGTGGACACCTACGTCCGGCCCATGCTCGACGGCCGGTTCTTCGGCACCATGTGCCTGTCCGAGCCGCACGCCGGCAGCTCACTCGCCGACATCACCACCCGGGCCGAGCCTCAGGCGGACGGTACCTACCGGCTCTTCGGCACCAAGATGTGGATCTCCGGTGGCGATCACGAGCTGGCCGAGAACATCGTCCACCTGGTGCTGGCGCGGATCCCCGGCGGCCCGGCCGGCGTGAAGGGCATCTCGCTGTTCATCGTGCCCAAGGTGCTCGTCGGCCCGGACGGGTCACTCGGCGAGCGCAACGACGTCGTGTTGGCCGGGCTCAACCACAAGATGGGTTTCCGGGGAACCACGAACACCCTGCTCAACTTCGGCGACGGCGGGCACACCCCGGGCGGTCGCGCGGGCGCGGTCGGCCACCTGGTCGGCGCGCCGCATCAGGGCCTGGCCCAGATGTTCCACATGATGAACGAGGCCCGGATCGGGGTCGGGGCCGGCGCCACCGCGCTGGGTTACACCGGCTATCTCAAGAGCCTGGCGTACGCCAGGGAGCGGCCGCAGGGCCGTCCGGTCGGTGCGAAGGACCCGGCGACGGCGCAGGTGCCGATCATCGACCACCCCGACGTACGACGGATGCTGCTGGCGCAGAAGAGCTACGTGGAGGGCGCGCTGGCGCTTGTGCTCTACTGCGCCCGGCTGCTCGACGAGCAGCAGACCGCCCCCGCCGAGCCGGACCGCGAGCGCGCGCACCTGCTGCTGGACGTGCTCACCCCGATCACCAAGAGCTGGCCGTCGCAGTGGTGCCTACATGCCAACAACCTGGCGATCCAGGTGCTCGGAGGCGCCGGTTACACCCGCGATCACGACGTGGAGCAGCACTACCGGGACAACCGGCTCAACCCGATCCACGAGGGCACCCACGGCATCCAGGCGTTGGACCTGCTGGGCCGCAAGATGACCATGCGGGGCGGCGCCGGCCTCGCCGAGCTGACCGCGACGATCGGCGACACCGTCGAGCGGGGCCGAAAGGTCGGCGGCGAGGTGGCCGACCTGGCGGACCGGCTGGCCGCCGCGGTGGACCGGACGACCGCGGTCACCCGTCGGCTGTGGGCCGACGGCGACCCGGTGCTCGCGCTGGCCAACGCCACCGCCTACCTGGAGGCGGTGGGGCACGTCGTGATCGCGTGGATGTGGTTGGAGCAGGTGCTGGCGCTGCCGCCGGAGGAGGCCGGCGACGCGTTCCACGCCGGCAAGCGCCAGGCCGCGCGCTACTTCTTCCGCGTCGAGTTGCCCCGCACCGGCCCGCAGTTCGACCTGCTGGACAGCCGGGACCGGACGACCCTCGACATGAGCCCGGACTGGTTCTGAGCGTGCCGACTGTCAGCGTCGGCGGCTCTGGTGCTGCATCGCCTGCCGCCCCTTGACCACACCCAGGATGATCACGATCACCAGTGCGATCAGACCGATGATGATCAGCCAGCGGACGGCCTCGAGGATCAGCCCGAGCAGGATCAGCACGCCGGCGACCACGCCGACGACCCAGAGCAGTGCACGCATGTCCACCTCCGGTAACCGGCCGCGCCTGGTGCGGCGGGCACGGGGTCACCTTTCCCGATCCGGCCGCCACCATGCCCGCGTGAGGTGAGACGCGCTACTTCCGATCGACTCGGGGTCCGTCCGGCCGGCTCAGCCTTCGGCGCGCGCCACGTAGACCGTGTTGGCGGACTCACCGCCGGTGAGCGGGTTCGCGAACGGCACGACGTGCGCCCGTACGCTCGGGAACACCTCGGTGAGCGCCGCGGTGAACTCGGCGTCCGGCGGGTCGTCCGACCAGAGCGCGAAGACCCCCTCGGGGCGCAGCAGGGCGGCCAGCCGACGCAGCCCGGCCGGCGGGTAGAACGCCGCGTGGCTGGGGTGCAGGACGTTGCGCGGGGAGTGGTCGACGTCGAGCAGCACGGCGTCGAACCGCCGCCCGGGCACGTCGGCGTCGAACCCGGTGGTGCCGGCCACCGCCGCGAAGAAGTCGGCCTGCACGAACCGGGTCCGCGGGTCCTCGGCGAGCCCCGCCGCGAACGGCAGCAGACCCCGACGGTGCCAGTCGATCACGTCCTCGATCGCCTCGACCACCAGCAGCGAACGCACCCGTGGGTCGCCGAGCGCCGCGCAGGCGGTGTAGCCCAGCCCGAGACCGCCGACCACCACGTCGAGCGAGTCACCGGCCACCTCGGCGAGGCCCAGCCGGGCCAGCTCGATCTCCGCGACCGGGAACAGGCTGGACATCAGGTACTCGTCGTCGAGCTTGACCTCGTACACCTCGACCTGGAGGGCCGGATCCCGGCGTCGGCGCAGGCTGATCGCGCCGATCGGGGTCTCCCGCCAGGCCAGCTCCTCGAAACGCGCGCCCACGGGTGCCCTCTCGCCGCCGGATTCGTCCCCGGATGGTACCGGTTGCCCCGTGCCGGACACGCAGGGTCCCGAGACATCGACGCAACGCTTATTCTGTGCCCGGCCGATCCACCGGAAGGGACCCCATGCCGTCGCGGCAGGACCAGCTGCACTCGTACCAGTTCAGCGTTCAGCGGGCGGTCGCCGCTCTGGTCATGCGGGAGACCGACCCCGCGCAGTCGCCGTTTCGACGGCTGGCCGGGGCCGGCCTCGCCAGCGTCCTGGTCGCGGCGATCGGGCTCGGCGGCTTCGCGCTCTACGGCCTGTTCGCCGGGGGTGGCAAGGGCTGGCGCGACCCGGGTGCGGTGATCGTGGAGAAGGAGTCCGGTGCCCGGTTCGTCTATCGCGAGCAGAAGCTGCACCCGGTGCTCAACTACGCCTCCGCGCTGCTGATCGTCGGCGCGGACCGGTCCAAGACCGTGCTTGTCTCCCGCCGCACGATCGACGGCGTGCCGCGCGGGCTGCCGCTGGGCATCGCCGACGCGCCGGATTCGCTGCCCGCCCCCGGCCGGCTGGCCACGGCGGGGTGGACGGTCTGCTCGACGGCCCCCGCAGGTGAGACGCCCCGCTCCGCGCTGCTGATCGGCACCGAGGCCGGCGGTGGCCGGCTGCTGGGCGACGAGGCGTTGCTGCTGCGGCACCCCGACGGCGGGCTGCACCTGGTCTGGCACCAGCGGCGCTACCTCGTCCGCGATCCCAGCCGGGTGCTGGCGGCGCTCGCCACCACCCGCGCGCAGGCGGTGGCGGTGGCGCCCGCACTGCTCAACTCCCTGCCCGCCGGCAGCGATCTCGCCCCGCTCGACCTGCCCGGGCTGGGTCAGCCCGCCTCCCGGGTGCCGGGCGCCGCGATCGGCACGGTCTACCTGGTGAGCAACTCCGGTGGCGGCCGGCAGTACGCGGTCGCCGTCGACGCCGGCGTGGCCGGCATCACCGAGTTGCAGGCCGGGCTGTTGCTGGCGCGCACCGGGCAGGGTGAGCCGGTGCCGATGACGTTGGGCCGATTCGCCGCGCTGCCCATGGTGCCCGACCTCGCGCCGAGCGGCGCGAACGCCCCACCGCCGACCCCGCCCCGGCTCGCGGCCGGCGACGACGGGGACCTGTGCACCCGTGTCGCCGACGACGGCGGGGTTGCCGAGGTGCGCTGGGGCGTACCGCTGCGGGACCTGGCGGCCACACCGCGGACCGCGCCCGGCGGCGGCGCGGTGCTGGCCGACCACGTGGTGGTGGAGCCGGGTCGTGGCGCGGTGGTCGAGGCCGCCGCGGCGCCCGGCGCGTCCGGCGGCGCGGTGTCCGTGGTCACCGACCTGGGCCGACGCTACGTGCTGGCCGACCGGGAGGTGCTGCCGATGCTCGGCTACCGCGAGGTGCGCCCGGTGCGGCTGCCCGCCGGGCTGGTCAGCCTGGTGCCCGCCGGCGCCACCCTCGACCCGGCCGCAGCCCGCGCCGTCGCCGCCCCGGACTGAGGGGCGATGCCGCCCGCCCGACCGGGCCGGGGCCGCCCGACCGGGCCGGGTGTCAGTCGGCCGGGCGGCGCAGAACGCTCACCGCGAACGGGGCGTCGTCGCGCCACGGGCGCAGGTCCCAGGTGGCGAAGCGCTGCTCCACACGCAGCCCGGCGGCCACCGCGTCGGCGTCGAACGCGGTCAGCGGGTAGCCGCGCTCGGTGCCGAAGCCCACGGTCAGCACGCCGTCGGGCCGCAGGTGCTCGGCGACCCGGCGCAGAACCTCCGGTTCGGTGCCGACGGCGACGAAGGCGAGGACGTTGCCGGCCAGCACCGCCCCGTCGAACGGCTCCGCCTCACCCATCGCCGGCAGGTCGAGCTCGGCCAGGTCGGCGACCAGCCACGTCGGGCCGGGATAGTCGACGCGGGCGGCAGCCACCAGGGCGGGGTCGGCGTCCACCCCGACCACCGTGTGGCCGCGCTGGGCCAGCGCGGCACCGACGCGGCCGGTGCCGCTGCCGGCGTCGAGAATCCGGGAGCCGGGCGCGACAAGGGTGTCCACAAGTCGAGCCTCGCCGGCCAGGTCCGCGCCCTCGGCCGCGAGTTTCCGGAACCTGTCGATGTACCACTGCGAGTGCTCGGGGCCGGTGTCGGTCGCCCAGCGGGTCGGGTTGGCCATACGGCCACCGTAACCGGGCCGGTGGGGACGCGGCCGGTGACCCGGGGGAGACGGTCATCCCTTCTCCGCGCCGCTGGTGAGCCCCTCGGTGAGCAGCCGCTCGCTGGCGAAGAAGAGGATCACGATGGGCAGGGTGAGCACGACCGACCCGGCCATCAGCACCGTCTTGGGCACCTCCACCCCGTCGGAGAGCAGGGACAACCCGAGCGACACCGTCCAACGGTTGGGTTTGTCGATAAGGAACAACAGGGCGAAGAGGAACTCGTTCCAGGCGATCATGAAGTCGTAGAGCGCGACCGCCATGATCGACGGCATCGCGAGGGGCAGGCTGACGCGGCGGATGATGCCGAGTCGACCAGCGCCGTCGATGGCGGCGGACTCCTCCAGACTGACCGGGATGGTCTCGAAGTAGTTCCGCAGCATGTAGACCGACACCGGCAACGTCTGCGAGATGTAGACCAGCACCAGGCCGAACAGCGAGCCGCGCAGGTCGACGAGGCTGAACGCCACGAACAGCGGGATCGCGATGACGATCGACGGGAACAGGTAGACCGCCAGGAACAGGAAGTCGACCTGCCGTCGGCCGAAGAACCGCAGCCGGGCCACCGCGTACGCGCCGGGGATCGCCACCAGCAGGGTGAGCACGGTCGCCGCGACCGCGACCAGCCCACTGTTGCGGATGAAGGTGAGGAACCCCTGGCCACCGTCGTCGGTGGCCTTGAGGACCTCGGCGTACGTGGCGACGGTCAGCTCACCGAAGCCGACGAGCAGCGCGCCGGGGTCGAGCAGCAACTTCTCGATGGGGCGCACCGACAGCACGAGCATGTAGTAGAAGGGGAAGACGGTGACCACCAGGAACGCGGCGATCACCAGGCGGCGCAGCCAGCGCAGGCTGACCGTCTCGACCATGTCCCGGTCCATCAGCTCACCCTCCGTCCGAAGAAGCGCAGATAGATCACCACGAACACGATGAGCACCACGGCCAGCACGACCGCCTGCGCGGAGGCCGCGCCGATGTCGGTGCGGGCGGTGAGGAACTCGTACACCCGCACGCTGACCACCTCGGTGCCGGCGGCGCCACCGGTGAGCAGGTAGACGTCGTCGAACTTGTTGAACGTCATGATGAAGCGCAGCACGCCCAGCAGGGCGATCACCGGCAGCAGTTGCGGCAGCAGGATGTGCCGGAACCGCTGGGTGGGCGTCGCGCCGTCGACCCGGGCGGCCTCCTCCAACTCACCTGGCACCGCCTGGAGCCGGGCCAGCAGGAACAGGAACGCGAACGGGAAGTATCGCCACGCCTCGAAGGCGATGACGGTGCTCAGCGCCGTCGACTCCTGGGACAGGAACGGCACCGGAGTGTCCCAGCCCAGCAGGCGCTGGCCCCACGCGTTGACGATGCCGAGCTGCGGGTCGAGCATCACCTGCCACACGAACGTCACCGCGACCACCGGCGCCACGTACGGCAGCAGCATGGACGCCCGGACCAGCGTGCGGCCCCGGAACGGCCGGCGGACCACGAGGGCCGCCACCAGACCGAGCAGGATCGAGCCGACGGTGCCGCCGATGCTGTAGATCAGCGTGACCCACAGCGTCTCGGCGAAGCCGGGGGTGTGCAGCACCCGGTCGAAGTTGTCCATCGTGAAATCGCCGAACAGACCGGTCTTGCGCAACGTGGCGAGCCGGACCCGCTGGAAGGCGAGCACCACGGTCCACACGATCGGAATGCCGATGACCGCGATGGTGACGAGCAGGGTCGGTGCGACGAGCGCGAGCCCGGCACGGGATTCGCGGCGGCGCAGGGTCAGTGGGCGACGGCGGGCGGCCCGTCCCGGCCGCTCCCCGCTGGGGGAGCGGCCGGTCTCGGGCGCGGTGGTGGTCAATTGACGCCCGCCTTGATGGCCTCGACGTCCTTCTTGGCCCGGCTGGCCGCAGCCGCGGCGTCGGACTTGCCGGAGTAGACGTCGGTCAGCGCCTTGGGCACCGGTAGCTCACCGAGCATGGCGCCGACCAGCTTGCCCTGCCCCTGGGTGAGCCCCCACCGCTGGAAGGTGTCCGGGCTGCGGCGCAGGGTGGCGAGCACCTCCTCGCCGTACACGTCGGTGAGGGGCTTCTTCGCGTCCACGCCGGCCTGGCTGGTGTTCCAGGCGGTGAGGTACGCCTCGGGCTCGGCCGTGGTGCCCTTGCGGACCGGGAAGCGGCCCTCGGGGGACATGCCGAACCAGCGCGGGTAGCCGTCGCTGAGCATGTACTCCACGAAGGACTTGGCCGGGTCGGCCACGGCGCCGTCGAGCACCGCCCACGAGCTGATCTCGCCGTACTGTGCCGGCTCGGTGCCGTTCGGGCCCTTGATCGCGGTGACGAACCCGCTGTTCTTCGCGAGGAACGCCGGGTCGGTCTGACACTGTGGGCAGGTCGGCTTGGCGTCGTTGCGCAGCCCGGCCAGCTCGTCGAGGATGAACGGCGACCAGATGACCATGGCCGCCTTGCCGGCGAAGTAGGTGGCCCGGGTGGTGTCCACGTCCTGGGCGCCCTTCACCGAGCTGGTGCGGATCAGGTCGCCGTAGAAGCGGATCGCCTCGACGCACTGGGGTGAGTCGAGGGTGACCTTTCCGGAGTCGTCGGTGAGCTGGCAGCCGTTGGCGAGTGCCAGGTGCTCGAAGGTCTGCTGGGTGAACACGTCACTTGCGGAGGTCGCCGCGGTGATCCCGGCGACGCCGCCGGTGTTGAGTTTCGCCGCGGCGTCGGTGATCCGCTCGTACGTGTCGGGGGCGGGCAGGCCGGCGGCGGCGAACAGGTCCTTGCGGTAGACGAGCAGCTGCCCCCACCCGTCGCTGGGGACGGAGAGCTGCTTGCCGTCGTCGGAGGTCAGCTCCAGCGCCCGGGGGGAGAACGTCTGCTTGCCCAGCTTGTCGACGACCTCCGCGTTCGCCGATGCGTGCAGCAGCTCGTTGCCGGCGAGCGTACGGATGCCGGCCAGGGAGACCGAGCCGACCACGTCGGGCAGGTCGCCGGCGGCGGCGTTGGCGGCGATCAGGGAGGGGAACTGGTCCTCGTTGACGGTCACGAGGTCGACCTGGATCCCGGTCTTGGCGGTGAAGTCGGCGATGATCGCCTTGGTGGCGGTGACCCGGTCGGCGACGTCTTCCAGGCTCCAGACGGTGATTTTTTTGCTGTTGCTGTCCGGTTCGTCGTCGCCGCAGGCCAGCAGGGTGGACGCTGTCAGTGCCATGATCAGGGTGGTGGCGAGTATCCGCCTCGGAGGTGCTGACATCGGTGGCACTCCTCTCGAAGGGTACATGACGGATTCAACACGTTCGATAGATCAGTAACAAGACATATGGATATTTTTTGCTATCCTGGAGCCCAGTGCTACCGGGATGTGACACATGGGCAACTGGGTCGTCTCTCTCGCCGGGCCTCGACGGATCAGCCTCGAGCCCTGCCCGCCGGATCCGCTCGGCCCCGGTCAGGTCCGGGTCCGCACCTGCTACTCGGGCATCTCCGCCGGCACCGAGTTGACCCTCTACCGGGGCAGTAATCCCCGGCTCAGCAAGGACTGGGACGACACCGCCCGGATGTTCGTCCCTCGGCAGACCCCGGTTCCCTACCCGCTGATCGGCTTCGGCTACGAAGAGGTCGGCGAGATCATCGAGGTGTCCCCGGAGGTCACCGACCGGCACCCGGGGCAGCTCGTGTGGGGCATCTGGGGGCACCGGGCCGAGGCGGTGCTCGCCGCCGGCGCGGTCCGTGCACTCCCCGCCGGGCTGGACCCGCTCGCCGCCGTCTTCGCCCGTCCCGGCGCCATCGCGCTGACCGCAGTGCTCGCCGGTGACCTGCACCTCGGCGACTGGGTCGGTGTCTTCGGGCAGGGCGTCATCGGGCTGCTCGCCACCCGGCTCGCCGTGCTCTCCGGCGCCCGGGTGGTGGCCGTCGACCCGGTGCCCGGCCGGCTGACGCACGCCGCCGACTACGGCGCGAGATCCACCGTGGACGCCCGGACCGAATCCGCGGCGGCAGTGCTACGTCTGGCCACCGGCGGCCGGGGCGCGGACGTCTGCCTGGAGTTGTCCGGCGCGTACCCGGCGCTGCACGAGGCGATCCGGTCCACCGCACACGCCGGACGGGTGGTGGCCGCCGGCTTCTACCAGGGCCAGGCCGATGCGCTCGGCCTCGGCGAGGAGTTCCACCACAACCGCATCCAGCTGGTGGCCGCCCAGGTCTCCGGACCCACCCCCGCGCCGAGCATGGCCGGCCGGTGGACCGGCGACCGGGTGGCGCAGACCTTCATGGATCTGGTGGCTGAGCACAGCCTCGACCCGATGCCGCTGGTCAGCCACATCGTCGACGCCAGCGCCGTCGCCGACGCCCTCGCGCTGCTCGACCGCGGCGCCGGTGACGTCCTCCAAGTGGTGCTGAGGTTCTAGATGACCACCATCGCGCTGGCCTGCCAGGAACAACTCCTGCCGGGCACCGACCTGACCCAGAAGTACGCGCTCGCGCTCGCCCTCGGCTACCAGGGCATCGAGTTACGCGGGCGTGGCGACCTCGCGTTCGCCCGCCGCCTGCCGGAGCTGCGCCGGGCCCGCGCCGGCGGGGCCGTGCTGCCCACCGTCTGCGTCGAGATGGACCACTTCATCGGCGACTTCGACCCGGCCCGCTCCGCCGACGCCGTCCGTAACCTGCGCTCGCAGCTCTCGGTGATCGCCGAGCTGGGCGGCGTCGGGGTGATGACCCCGGCGTCCTGGGGGATGTTCTCCCGCCGGCTACCACCGTTCGAGCCGCCGCGTCCGCCGGCCGGTGACCGGCAGGTCCTCCTCGACGCCCTCGGCGAGCTGGGCGAGCACGCCAGGTCCGAGGGGGTCACCCTCTTCCTCGAACCCCTCAACCGGTACGAGGACCACATGGTCAACCGTCTCGACGAGGCGGTCGCGCTCTGCGCCGCGCTCGGGATGCCGTCGGTCCGGGTGGTCGCCGACACCTTCCACATGAACATCGAGGAGGACGACATGCACCGCGCGCTGCGTGCCGCCGCGCCGTACCTCGGGCACGTGCAGGTCAGCGACTCCAACAGGTGCCAGCCCGGTGCCGGGCACCTGGACTGGCCGGCGCTGCTGCGGACCCTGCTGGAGCTGGACTACCGGGGCTGGCTGGCCCTGGAGTGCCGGCTGCGCGGCGACCCGGTCCGGGCCCTGCAACAGGCTGCGACGGTCCTGCGACACGCGCAGCCCCGCGAGGCCGCCGCGTGACCGCCGGCGGTGTGACGGCCGACGCCGACCCCGCCCGCACCGGCGGGCCGGCCGACGTCGCCGGGCTGCGCCAACTCGCCGTCGACACGCTCGACGCCAACTGGGAACGGGACCACACCGTGCCCTCGCGCACCCTCTACCCGCACCAGTGGAGCTGGGATTCGGCCTTCATCGCCATCGGGCTGGCCCAGGTCCGCCCCGAGCGCGCCTGGCGGGAGCTGGCGAGCCTCTTCCGGGCGCAGTGGGCCGACGGGCGGGTGCCACACATCGTGTTCAACCCGGCGATGCGGGTCGGCACGTACTTCCCCGGCCCGGAGCTGTGGCGCTCGGCGAGCGTCGCGGGCACGCCCGCCGTGGACACCTCAGGCCTGGTCCAGCCACCGGTGCACGCGCTCGCGGCGTGGCTGGCGTACCAGCGGGCGCCCGATCCCACCGGCCTGGCCGCGCTGCGCCGGCTCTATCCCGCGCTCGTCGCCCAGCAGCGCTACCTGGCGACGCGGCGGGACGTGGCAGGTGACGGGCTGGTCTGCATCGTGCACCCCTGGGAGTCCGGGTTGGACAACAGCCCGGCCTGGGACGAGCCGATGGCCGCCGTCGCGGCGGAGGCGGCCGTCATGCGCGCGTACCGTCGGCACGACACCGCGCACGCCGACGCCGCGCACCGCCCCACGGACCTGGACTACGCGCGCTACCTGGCGATCGTCGCGGCCTACCGGGACCACGGCTACTCCGACCGCCGACTGGCCGACGATCATGCCTTTCTGGTGGAGTGCCCGCTGTTCAACGCGGCGTTCGGGTCCGCCGAACACGCCCTCGCCGAGATCGCCGTGCTCGTCGGCGCCGATCCGGGACCGCACCGGGCTCGCGCGGCCCAGGTCACCGAGGCGCTGCTCCGCCGGCTCTACGACCACGACACCGGGACGTTCCAGCCCCGTGACCTGCGCACCGACCGGTTGGTAAGCGCCCGTACCGTGCTCGGGTTGACGCCGCTGATCCTGCCCGACCTGCCCGCGCGGCAGGCCGACGCGCTGGCCGTCGAGGCCCGCTCGGCGCGGTTCGGGGTTGCCCGGCGGATGGACCGGCCGTTGCCCACCTACGACCGCACCGCCGGTGACTTCGAGCCCCTGCGCTACTGGCGCGGACCGAGTTGGCTGAACATCGGCTGGCTGGTCCGGCGTGGGCTGCTCGCGCACGGGCACCCGGAGCTGGCCGCCGGACTGCGGCGTTCGATGATCGACCTGGTCAGCGGGGCCGGCTGCCACGAGTACTTCCACCCGGACACCGGCGCCGGGCTGGGCTCGCCGGCGTTCAGTTGGACCGCCGCGCTGCTGCTCGACCTGCTGGCCGAGTGATCGCGCCCCGGCCACCTGTTGGTAGCGTGCCCGATCTTCGACCGGAAGGGGCGGCGTGCGCGAGATCGACAAGGTGGCCTGGATCCTCATCGAGGACGGGCGGGTGCTGAGCACCCGGTCGGCGGGCAAGGACGTCTGGTATCTGCCGGGCGGCAAGCGTGAGCCGGGAGAGACCGACCTGGAGACCCTGCGCCGGGAGATCGACGAGGAGTTGAGCGTCGACGTGGACGTGGACCACGCCGTGCACGTGGGCACCTTCACCGCGCAGGCGCACGGGCACGCGGGCGGTGTCACCGTACGGATGACCTGCTACCGGGCCGGTTACCAGGGACGGCTGCGGCCAGCCAGCGAGATCGCCGAGATGGCCTGGCTCGGCTACGCCGACCGGCACCGTACCTCGCCTGTCGACCACCTCATCTTCGACCACCTGCGGGCCGAGGACCTCCTGCGCTGACGGCGCCGTTTGTCGCGCCCGGCCGGGGGTAACCGCCCCGACGTGACCGACCGCGACGGGTTCCCGTACTTCATCGACGCGGTGTCCCGCCGGTCCGGCCTGCCGGCCGAGCAGGCCGCCGCACTCGCCCGCGCCGTACTCCAGACGTTGGCCGAGCGGGTGACCGGCGGCGCGCCCGACGACCTCGTCGGGCACCTACCGAACGAGGTCGACGGCTACCTGACGGGCCCGGCCCCGGACCTGACGGGACCTCTCCCGGACCTGCCCGGCTCTGTCCCGAATCGGGCCGGGGCGATTCTGGACCCGGCCGGGTTCGGCGGACCGGGTGACGGTGTGGACGGGCTGGACACCGGCGTCGGGCTGGAGGTCGGCGGGGCCGCCCCGGTTTCTCCGCCACCGGACGCCGGCCCGGCGGAGTTCCTACGTCGGGTGGGAGAGCGCGCCGGAGTGGACCCGGCCACCGCTCGAGCGGGAACCGGCGCGGTCTTCGGCACCTTGCGGTCGGCGATGACCGTACGGGAGTTCCGGCAGTTGGTGGCGCGACTGCCGCGCGACGGCGACGCTCCGCGATACCTGCCCTGAGCCGCCCCGCGCCGTGCTGCCCGGAACACGAGCCAATCATCGCGCCGACGGCGCCGTCCGCGCGCATCTGATCGCGGGCTCACGTCGCGGAGTCGGACAGCTCCTCCGGCTCGGTGACCCAGGCGGAGAACACCGGCACCCCGTGCCACGGCCCGGTCGTCCCGTCCGGCCGGGCGTCGGTGGCGAGGGCCACCACGGCGTACGGATGGCCGAAGCGCAGCTCCGCGGTGCGGGCCACGCCCTCCGGCGGCAGGCTGACCAACCCGAACATCCCGGTCACCGCGGCCGCCTCGAAGCCGTACCGGCCGTACCGGGCCAGCGCCGTCTGTCGTGCCTCGAAGCCCCGCACCGGTTGGGCAAGCGCTCCCGCCAGCGCCACCGTCGCCGCCGGAAAGCCCAGCTCGGCAGCGCTCAGGTCGTGCTCACTGCGGGCCGACCAGCAGGGGAGCACGGCGGTGTGCCGTTCCTCGCGACCGTCGCGGGCCCGGGTCCGGACCCGCTCCTCGCTCAGCGTCCACAGCGCTGTCTCGCCGAGCGGCAGGTCGAACAGCGATCGGCTGCCGGCCGGCGGCGTGCCGTCGGCCGCGCCGGCGCTGAGATCGTACGCGAGGGCCAGCACCTCGGCGGGCGACACCTGCGGTGCGGCGGCCACCGAGAGGACGACAAGCCCCGGGCCGTCGCTGCTCTGGGCCGGCGCGGCGTGCACGATCACGTCGCCGACAGGCGTGCCGGACACGATGGCGCACCGGTGGCCCTGGGCCGGGCTGCGCAACACCTGGCGTAGCCGGCGCGCCCAGGCACTGCCGGCGCCGAGCGCGCGGGCGTCGGCGGCGTCGAACGGGGTCGCCCAGGAGATCCGGGTGGCCAGCGCGCTGGCCAGGGCGAAGACCACCTCCGGGCCGATCTTCAGGGGGAACGTGTCGATCAGGCCGTCGGTGTGCTCGCGCGCCCAGGCGTCCAACCCGGCCTGGTCGGGCAGCGCGCCGACCTCGGTCGTCGCGGGCAACGTGGCCCGCCAACCGGTCGACCCGCCGCCCTGGCCCGCCCGGTGCCAGAGCGCGGTGGCGGACGCGACAAGCGGATGCGGCGCGTCCAGTAGCGTTCGGGCGACCTCCGCCGCGCTGGCCAGGTCGGTGCCCAGAGCGCGAGCCAGGTCCTCGGCGGCCGGGTCGGAGTCGGCCGCGGTGGCGCAGACCGCGAGCAGCAGCCAGGCGCCGAGCGGGGAGGCGACGTGGTGCCGGTCGCCGATCGTGGCGTGCAACCGCGCGGCGTACGCGGCGAGTGGCCCGTGCGGAACGGTCGTCATGCCCCCACTCTGCCCGCCGGCCCGGCTCACGACCACAGCTCGAAGGGCTCGTCGATCTCCTCGCCAGCCAGGAAGGGTGTGATCAGCCGGGGGAGTTGACCGGGGTAGAACCGGTCCGGGCTGGCCACCACCTCCGGCAGCGGCCACCAGCGGAAGTCGAAGTAGTCCTCCCGCTCGTAGTCGAGGCGGTGCGCCTCGTCCACGTCCGGGCCGGGGCCCGCGAGTCGTACGCTGACGACGACCTCGTCCTGGACGTGCCGCACCTGACGGTGCAGGAAACTCGCCCGCCGACGCCAGGTCGGTGCGCCCAGCTGGTCGGCGGCGACCACGATGCCGGTCTCCTCGCGTAGCTCGCGCACCGCCGTGTCGCGGTAGGTCTCCCCGGGGTCCATGCCGCCACCCGGCAGCTCCCACCACCTGCCCAGCCGGGGATGGTCCGGGTCGTGGGTGTGGAACAGCAACACTCGTTCGGTGTGGTCGACGACCACCACCCGCACCGCACGCCGTTCGAGGATCGGCAGGTCGTCGGGTACGTCAATCATGGGCCCAGTCTGCCGCAGCAACTCCCACGCCGGTGGCCGGCGCGGCGACCGGTAGGCTGCCCGCCGTGGCTGGTCTGTTGAGGAATGTCGCGGCGCGTATCTCCCGGGTGGGCGCGGTGATCCCGTCGCCCCGGCGTACCGGGCCGGCGCCCGCGCAGGTGGCCCGCCGCCGTCAGGTGAGCGCGTTGCAGCGACGGGAGCTGACCTACGCCCCGGAGCGGGACGGTCAGGCCGACCCCGGCGAGATCGTCTGGACGTGGGTGCCGTACGAGGACGATCCCCGGCAGGGCAAGGACCGGCCGGTGCTTGTCGTCGGGCGGCACAGTCGGACGCTGTTCGGGCTGATGCTGTCCAGTCAGAGCGAGCGGGACGGGCAGCGGCACTGGTTCGCGCTCGGGCCGGGTGAGTGGGACCGGGACAACCGGCCGAGCTGGGTTCGGCTGGACCGGGTGCTCACCATGCGGGAGGACAGCATCCGCCGCGAGGGCGCCGTGTTGGATCGGCCCCGCTTCGACCGGGTCGGGCAGGCGCTGCGCGCGGGCTACGGCTGGCGCTGACCGCGCGCCCGGCGCGGTTGCCCCTGTCGACCTGCTGCGGGGACGCTGGCGGTGGTGCTCGGTGCGTCACTGTTCACGCCTACTCGCGGCTCGGGCCGACCGCGGCGCCCTGCGCGTCGGGCGGTGGGTACGGCTGGTCGGCGAGCAGTCGTGCCAGGTGCGCGGTATTGAGTGCCAGGGCCTTCGTGGTGCGGCCGGTCGTGTCGGGCTTGGGACCGACCTCGCGGTAGTCCACCTTGTGCAGTGCCTCGCCGACCCAGTAGGTCGCGGCGGCGGCGGCGAGGGTGAATCCGACCTCGTTGAGCGCCTGCTGCACCTCGCCGATGGTGTGGTGCGCGCCGTCCTCGTTGCCGACGACGGCGACGCCGGCCACCTTACCGTAGGTGAGCAGCCGACCGGCGTCGTCGGTCTCGGACAGCTCGGCGTCCAGGCGTTCGAGGACCATCTTGCAGACGCTGGCCGGCTGACCGAGCCAGATCGGCGTGGCGATGATGAGCACCTGGGCCGCCAGCAGCTTGGCGCGGATCGCCGGCCAGCCGTCGCCGTCGCCCTCGTCCGTGGATACCCCGAAGCGCACGTCGTGGTCGACGACCCGGACCAGCTCGCCCTCGACGCCCTGCGCGGCCAGCTCGGCCAGCACCTCCCGACCGAGCTGCTCGGAACTGGACGGGGCCGGTGACGGCTTGAGGGTGCAGTTGAGCACGAGGGCGCGAATCGTCGCCACGTCGGTTCCTTCCCGGCAGTTGTCTGGGGCCGCTGTCCCATACCCGGACAGTGGCCCCGGACACCCCCCACTCGCATCCGACCGCCTGCTCTGGGACGACCGTTACGACACCCCGGACACCGCTGGCACCATGTCCGCATGACCGAAGACGTCGCGCGGCAGGTGGCCGAGTGGGTCCGGGCGAACTTCGGTCTACGGCTGACCTCGATGGAGCGGGTGACCCACGGCGCCGACGAGCACGCCCGACTGTGGCTGACGTCCACCGCCGACGGCGCCCGGTACGCGGTCAAGCTCAGCGGCGGCGGCACCGCTGCCGGTCTGGCCGTGCCGGCGTACCTGGCCCGACAGGGAGTGCCGGGCATCGCCGCGCCGTTGCGGACCCGCGACGGAGACCTGTCCGTCGACCACGACGGCCACCGCCTCTCGGTGGTGCCGTGGGTCTCCGACCAGCGGGCGCTCGACGGCCCGATGACCGACGCGCACTGGCAGGCGTACGGCGAGGTGCTGGCAGCCGTGCACGCGGTGCCGGTGACCGACGAACTGAGCCGGCTGCTGCCGTCGGGCGGCGCCGCGTACCCCTCGATCGTCGCCGCGACCCGCGCGATGGCCGAGCGGCTGCGCGACCCCGACCCGGCCGACCCCGCCGGTCCGGTGCTCGCCGAGCTCGCGGCGGTGTGGTCCACGGCGGCCGACCGGGTGCGCGCACTGACCGGTGAGGTTGAGCGCGGGGCCGCCTCCCTGCGTGATGGGCCCGCACCTGTCCTCTGTCACGGCGACCCGCACCTGGGCAACCTGTTGCTCGGCGCGGGCGGGCGGGTGTGGCTGATCGACTGGGACGACGCCGTGCTCGCGCCGCCCGAGTGTGACCTGATGTTCGTCCGGGGTGGGGTCCGCGCGTTCGCGCCGGTCACCGCCGGGCAGCAGCGCGCCGTACTCACCGGCTACGGTCCGGCGGACATCGACCCGGCCCGCCTGGCATGGTTCCTCGCGGTCCGCGCGCTCGACGACCTCAGTGACTGGACCCGCCAGGCGTTGGACCCGAACGCCGAGGCGCCCGACCGGGACCGAGCGGCGCGAATCGTGCGGGGACTGGTGTCGCCGGTAGGTCTGGTCACCCTCGCCGACGCGGCGCTGCGCGACCTTGAGCACCGGCGCTGAGCGGCGACCACGTCCGGGTTTGGCAAGAACAAAGGCGAGGGGGTCGCCCCCCTCGCCACTCCCACCATATAGCGCAGCCGGGGCCTTGCGGCAAGACCCGGGTGGTGCAGCAGAATCCTCAGCCGAAGCCCAAACTCGGGAAAATCGGGGGATTCTGTGCTCGATGTGATCATTGCTGGCGGTGGACCGACCGGCTTGTGGCTGGCCAGCGAGTTGCGGCTGCACGGGTTGCGTCCGCTCGTGGTGGAGAAGCAGACCGAGCCGACCAGGTACGTCCGCGCGCTCGGCCTACACGCGCGCAGCCTCGAGGTGCTGGACCAGCGCGGTCTGCTGGAGCGGTTCCTCGCGCTCGGCACGCGGCACCCGGTCGGCGGCTTCTTCGCGGCCATTCCCAAGCCGTCGCCGGGCGGGCTGGACACCGCGCACGCGTACGTCCTCGGCATTCCGCAGACCAGCACCGACCGCCTGCTGGGCGAGCACGCCAGCGACGTCGGCGTCGAGATCCGGCGCGGCAGCGAGTTGGTCGGGCTGAGCCAGGACGACCACGGGGTGACCGTGGAGCTGGCCGATGGCACGCGGTTGGGCGGGCGTTACCTCGTCGGTTGCGACGGTGGCCGCAGCACCGTACGCAAGCTGCTCGGCGTCGGTTTCCCGGGTGAGCCTTCGAGGGTCGACACCCTGCTGGGCGAGATGGAGGTGGGGGTGCCACCGGAGGCGGTGGCGGAGGTCGTGGCCGAGGTCCGCAAGACCCATCTCCGCTTCGGTCTCGGGCCCCTCGGCGACGGGGTCTACCGCGTCCTCGTCCCCGCCGAGGGGGTGGCCGAGGACCGCGCGGTCCCGCCGACCATCGGGGACTTCAAAGACCAACTGCGGGTGTACGCGGGCACCGACTTCGGCGTCCACTCACCGCGCTGGCTCTCCCGCTTCGGCGACGCCACCCGGCTGGCCGAGCGTTACCGGGTCGGCCGGGTGTTGCTGGCCGGGGACGCGGCGCACATCCATCCGCCGACCGGGGGACAGGGCCTCAACCTCGGAATCCAGGACGCGTTCAACCTTGGCTGGAAGTTGGCCGCCGAGATCGACGGCTGGGCGCCGGAGGGGCTGCTGGACACCTACCACACCGAGCGGCACCCGGTGGCCTCCGACGTGTTGAACAACACCCGCGCGCAGATGGAGCTGCTGTCGCCCCAGCCCGGCCCTCGGGCGGTGCGCCAGTTGTTGTCGGAGCTGTTGGACTTCGAGGACGTCAACCGGTACCTGATCGAGAAGATCACCGCGATCGGGGTCCGCTACGACGTCGGTGAGGGCCACGACCTGCTCGGGCGACACCTGCGCGATGTGCGGCTGCGGCGAGGGCGCCTCTACGAGCTGATGCACGCCGGGCGCGGACTGCTGCTCGACCAGACCGGGCGGCTCTCCGTCGCCGGGTGGTCGGACCGGGTCGACCACGTCGTCGACGTCAGCGACGAATTGGACGTACCCGCCGTACTGCTGCGACCGGACGGCCACGTGGCCTGGGTGGGCGACGACCAGACGGGCCTGCTCGGCCAACTGCCCAGATGGTTCGGCGCGCCCGGTCAGCTCCGGGGGTGACCCCGCCGGGTCAGCGTTCGGCCAGGCGGGCGCTGTCGACGAGTTGCCGGGGTGACCGGGCGCCGCCGAGGCTCTTCGCCTGGTACATGGCCGCGTCGGCACGACTGAGCGCGTCGGTGAGCTGGGCCGGACCGGTCACCGGGGCGAGCCCGACGGACGCGGTGACCCGGACGCTGCATCCGCTCAGCCGGATCGGCGCGGCGACGGTCTCGCTCAGGCGGCGGGTGGCGTGCTCGATCCAGCGCCGGTCGACGGTGGGGGTGGAGAGCAGTCCGGCGAACTCGTCTCCGCCGAGGCGGGCGACGAGGTTGTCCCCGGCGAAGCCGGCGAGCCGCTCGGCCACACTGATCAGCACCTGGTCGCCGGCGGCGTGCCCGTACTGGTCGTTTATCTGTTTGAAGTCGTTGAGGTCGAGCACGACGGCGATCAGCGGCTCGCCGGCCGCGTCGGTGAGCAGGGTGGCCGCGAGGCGGTAGAAGGCGCGGCGATTGGGCAGCCCGGTGAGTGGGTCGTGGCTCGCGGCGTGCCGTTCGGCGGCCAGCTCGGCGTGGAGGTGCCCGATCTCGGTCTCGGCGCGCAGCGCCCGTCGGCGTAGTTGCCAGGAGGAGAGCAGGGCGCCAGCGGCACAGATGCCGGAGGCGACACTCATCGGATCCGGCACGAACCCTCCCATCGCCTCGACCGCCCCCAGCCTCGCCTCGACGCGGTGTGCCGCGTCCGGGCCACGTTTTGCCTGATAGTTGCCCCTGCGGGGGTAACTCATAGTGAACGGATGGCCACCGATCACGTGCGTTATCATGCTCGCCGTCCGGTGCAGATGCAATAGCAGATGCACGTGCATGACCGTCCGATGTCGATATGGCACCCCCCTCGCCGTCACCGCTCCTCCCACGGCCACCGGCGGGCTCGTGAGCAGAAAGACGCCTCCATGCAGCAGCCACCCAATGGCGTACCGATCCACCAGTTGCCACCGCTGACCTGGCAGAAGAGCCGCCGGAGCAACCCCAGCGGCAACTGTGTCGAACTCGCCGAACTGCCCGAAGGAGCGGGCATCGCGGTCCGCAACTCGCGACACCCGGAGGGGCCGGCACTGATCTACACGGTGGACGAGATCACCGCCTTCGTGCTCGGTGCCCGAGACGGCGACTTCGATCACCTCATCAACTGACCGTTCGTCCGCGGGAGCGTCCCGGCGACGGGACCGAATCGCCGGTCCGGAGGAGTTCACCTCACTGTCGGTCCATGGCATGCTTACACGTCGGCCGGGCCGGGGTGCCCGGCCATCACGGGTTGGTGTCCGGAGGTCCGCACGTGACGATGGTTCCTGCCGAGGGTGGCCCGACAACCGGGCCGACGGTGCTCCGGATGCTGCTCGGCGCCCAGTTGCGCCGTCTGCGGGAGTCCAGCGGGGTAACTCGCGAGGGCGCCGGCTGGGAGATCCGCTCCTCCGAATCCAAGATCAGCCGGATGGAGCTGGGCCGGGTCGGTTTCAAGGAGCGCGACGTCTCCGACCTGCTGACCCTCTACGGCGTCACGGAGGAACACGAGCGTGACGCGCTGCTCAAGCTCGCCCGGGACGCCAACAGTCCCGGCTGGTGGCACCGCTACGGGGACGTGTTGCCGACCTGGTTCCAGTCGTACCTCGGCCTGGAGGCCGCGGCCGCGCTGATCCGCAGCTACGAGGTGCAGTTCGTGCCCGGCCTGTTGCAGACCCGGGAGTACGCCAGGGCGGTCGTGCTGCTCGGGCACGGCACCGCCGGTCCGGGCGAGATCGACCGACGCGTCGCCCTGCGGATGCAGCGTCAGCAGTTGCTGCACCGGGACAGCCCGCCGCAGCTCTGGGCCGTGGTGGACGAGGCGGCGTTGCGTCGACCGATCGGCGGCGCCGAGGTCATGCGCGGTCAGCTCACCGCACTCATCGAGGCGACCAAATCCCCGAACATCCGGCTCCAGGTGATCCCGTTCGCCGCCGGGGGGCACGCCGCCGCCGGGGGCGCCTTCACCATCCTGCGCTTCGGCGACCAGGAGTTGCCCGACATCGTCTACATCGAACAACTCACCAGCGCGATCTACCTCGACAAGCGCGATGACCTGGACTACTACGCGGTGGCCATGGAACGGCTCTGTGTCGAGGCCGAGCCACCCGAGCGTACGGCGGAGATTCTCGGCCGGCTGCTGGACGACCTCTATCCCGCGTGATCGTCGGGTGGGGCCGCGGCCCCACCCGACGTGGCACTACCATGGTCCGCGAACGGCGACAGTGGACACTCGTCATTGCGGGGGCTGCCTTGACCACCGATGCTGCTGGCACGACGGCCGGCTCGCCGAGCGACCGGATCGACACCTCGGTGCCGCACCCGGCGCGCCGCTACAACTACTGGCTGGGCGGCAAGGACAACTTCCAGGCCGACCGGGAGTCCGGCGACGCGATAACGGCCGCCTTTCCGACCGTCCGCACCGCCGCCCTGGAAAACCGCCGCTTCCTGCAGCGGGCGGTGGGCTACCTGGCCCGTGAGGCGGGCATCCGGCAGTTCCTCGACATCGGCACCGGCATCCCGACCGCCAACAACACCCACGAGGTCGCCCAGGCCATCGCGCCCGAATCCCGGGTGGTCTACGTGGACAACGACCCGATCGTGCTGGCCCACGCCCGCGCGCTGTTGAGCAGCTCGCCGACGGGCGCCACCGCCTACATCGACGCCGACCTGCGCGACCCGCAGCGGATCCTCGCGCACCCGGAGTTGAGCCGCGCCATCGACCTGTCGCAGCCGGTCGCGCTCATGCTGGTCGCGGTCCTGCACTTCCTGCCCGACGAGGACGACCCGTACGCGTTGGTGCGGCAGGTGCTCGACGCGCTGCCGCCCGGCAGCTACCTGGCCGCCTCGCACGGCACCCACGACTACCTTCCGTCGGCGGTCGCGGCCGACTTCCGGGCGAAGGCCCGAGAAGGCGGCCCGCACGGGCTGATCAACCTACGCGGCAGTGACGAGTTCGCCCGCTTCTTCGCCGGCCTCGACATGGTCGAGCCGGGCATCGTCTCGGTCGCCGAGTGGCGGGCGGAGAACGAGCCGCCGCCACGTCCCTCGCCCGTCGAGGTGAGCGTGTACGGCGCGGTCGCCCGCCTTCCCTGACCCGGCCGGGCGACGCCTCCCGAGTGGAGGCGTTCAGCTCTCCGGGGCGTCGTAGTGGGCCCGCGCGGCGTGCACCTCACCGATGTGCGTCTCGGCCCAGGCCTTGATCGCCCGCTGCACCGGCAGCAGGCTCTCGCCCAGCGGGGTGAGCTGGTAGTCGACCCGGGCCGGCACGCCGACGGTCACCGACCGGCTGACCAGGCCGTCGCGCTCCAGTTTGCGCAGCGTCTGGGTGAGCATCTTCTGACTTGCCCCGGCCACCGTGCGGGCCAGCTCGCTGTGCCGTCGCGGCCCGTCGGCGAGCGCGCTCACCACGAGCGTCAACCACTTGTCGCTGAGCGTCGCGAGCAGTTCGTGACCCGGGCACTCGGCCAGGAAGGCGTTGTACGAGCGCCGGTCCCGCTCGCGGCGTTCGCCGGCGGTCATGGTGGCCATCGTGTCCCTCCCGGGTACCCAGGGCACCTCGCGGTGCCTTCTTCTCGCCGGATGCTAACGCTTCTAGCGTCGTCGGCATGAGAGCTGTGATCGTCCGCCGGTTCGGCGGCCCCGAGGTTCTGGAGATAGCCGACCGGCCCGAACCGGAGCCGGGGGTGGGGCAACTACGGGTGCGCGTCGCCGCCGCCGGCGTCAATCGGATCGACCTGTCCACCCGCAGTGGCGCGTTGACCGCCGCCGGCCTGCTGCCCCCGTTGCCCGTCGTGGGGCTGGGCTGGGATGTGGCGGGGACCGTGGACGCGGTCGGGCCGGGAGTGCGGCGGTTCGCGGTGGGTGCCGCGGTGATCGGTCTGCGGGACCTGCTGTCCGCGCCCGGAACCCAGGCCGAGTGGGTGGTGTTGGACGAGGGGGCGGTGGCGCGGGCACCGCGTACCGTCGCCCCGGAGGTCGCGGCGACGCTGCCGTTGATCGGTCTCACCGCGTCCCGGTCGCTCGCCCTCACCGGCCTGGACGCCGGGCGCACGCTGCTGGTCACCGGCGCGGCCGGCGGGGTGGGTGGGCTTCTGCTCGAACTGGCCGCGTTGCGTGGCATCCGGACCGTCGCCGTGGCCGACGTGCGGGACGAGGAGTTGGTCCGTTCGCTGGGCGCGGACTGGTTCGTGGCGCGGACCGACCGGCTCGGGACGGCGGTTCGCGCGGTGGTGCCGGGCGGGGTGGACGCGGTGGTCGACGCGGCGGTTGTCGGCGTCGCCGCGCACGAGGCCTTGCGGGGTGGGGGAGTGTTCGTCGCGCTCGTGGCGCCGTTCGCCCCGCCGCCGCTGCGCGCCACCCGGGTCGTCGTGCAGGAGGTCCACGCCGACGGTGCGCTCCTGGCCGAGCTGTCGGCGTTGGTCGACAGTGGCCAGCTCAGCCTGCGGCTGGCCGGGCGGCTGCCGCTGACCGACGTGGCGGCGGCACACCAGCGGCTGGCCGCCGGCGGGTTGCGGGGGCGCCTGGTGCTGGAGCCCTGAGGCCGACGCCGCCGACCGCCGTGCTGGCGGGTCCGACGTGCTCGTCAGCGGCGGCGGTTCCCGGGTCCGGATCCACGTATTGACCGACGCCGACCGGTCGAGCTAGTCTCTGTATCGATACAGACTGAATCGATACAGAGAGGTGCCGGTGAAGCCGACCCTGCAAGCCGTGGCCGACGCTGTCGGCGTCTCCCGCAGCACCGTGTCCAACGCCTACGGCCGCCCCGACCAGCTCTCGGCCACCCTGCGCGAGCGGATCCTGGACGCCGCGCGGCAACTCGGCTACCCCGGCCCCAACCCCACCGCACGGTCCCTGCGCCGGGGCTTCGTCGGGTCGATCGGCGTGCTGTTCACCTCGCACCTGTCGTACGCCTTCACCGACCCGTTCGCGGTCCGCTTCCTCGCCGGGGTCGGCGTGGCCGCCGAGCGGCACGGCACCAGCATGCTGCTGGTGCCGCTGCCGCCGGCGGTGACCGACGCCCGGCGGGCGGTGGAGAACGCCGCCGTGGACGGGTTCTGCGTCTACTGCGTCGCCGACGAGGAATGGGCGTTGGACGTGATCCGCGCCCGCGGGCTGCCGTTCGTCAGCACCGCCGCCCGCGACGACGCCGGCCCGGACGAGCGGTTCGTCGGCATCGACGAGCGCGCCGCCGCGCGTGGTGTCGCCGCACACGTGGCCGGCCTCGGTCATCGCCGGGTGGCGCTGCTCGCCGATTCCGTCGTCCCCGACGCCCCCGCCGGCCCGCTCCGCCTGTCCGGCGTGCACGAGGCGGGGCACCCCACCACCCGGGGCCGGCTCGCCGGATTCGCCGACGCGTTCGCCGAGGTCGGCGTCCAGTGGGCCGACCTGACCCTGCTCAACGCCGCGGGCAACAGCCGCCCGGCGGCAGCCGCCGCCGTCGCCGGCCTGTTCGACTCACCGACGCCGCCGACCGCCGTGCTGGCCGGCTCCGACGTGCTCGCCCTCGGTGTGCTCGACGCCCTCGAGCGGCAGCCGGGCAGCATCCGACCGGCCGTCTCGGTGACCGGTTTCGACGATGTCCCCGAGGCCGCCGCTGCCGGCCTCACCACGGTCCGGCAGCCCGCCGAGGAGAAGGGCCGCATCGCCGCCGAACTCCTGCTCGACCCGCCCGCGGACGCCGCGGCCGGCCATGTGTTGTTGCCCACCACACTCGTCGTCCGGACCTCCACCGGACCTGTCCCGAGGAGCTGACCATGGAACTTCCCACCGGATACGTCACCGCGCTCGACGCCATGAACCGGCACGTCAACTCGGCCCGACCGAACGCCCCGGTCCAGGTCGAACGCGTCCGCCCGGCCCTGCTGGCCCCGACCCGGCAGGCCGCCGCCGTCGCCCTGCGCCGCCTCGCCGACCGCATCCAGCCGCGACCGCTGCCCGCCGCGCCGCGCTGCTCCTGACCCGCTCGAAACTCATTCCGGTACGCACGGGACGAACAGTGTGGGTCCGGGCACGCAGGGTGGTCGAGTGGGGCGTGGCCAGGCAGACTGGTGAGGCCATGTCACCCTTCATGCCCACCCTCCGTCTCCACGACCGCTACGTGCTGCACGAGCGGATCGGTCTCGGTGGCATGTCCGAGGTGTGGCGGGCCGACGACGACGTGCTCGGCCGACCGGTCGCGATCAAGGTCCTCGCCGGGCAGCTCGCGGCCGATCCGCAACTGCGGGCCACCATCCGACGCGAGGCCCGCGCGGCCGCCCGGCTGACCCACCCACACGTGACCCAGGTGTACGACTACGCCGAGGCGACCCTGGCCGGCGGCGTCGTGGTCCCGTACCTGGTGATGGAGCTCGTCGACGGTCACAACCTGGCCGACCGCCTACGGAACGGGCCGCTGCCCTGGCCGGAGGCGGTCCGGGTGGCCGGGCAGATCGCCGCCGCGCTCGCCGCCGCGCACCGCATCGGCGTCGTGCACCGCGACGTCAAACCGGGCAACGTCATGCTCACCGACACCGGCGCCAAAGTGCTCGACTTCGGCATCGCCGCGCTCGGCGGACTCGACGGCCAGTCCGGCGAGCCCCTGATGGGCACCCCCGCCTACTTCGCCCCGGAGCGACTGACCGCGGGCCCGCCCGATCCGGCCAGCGACGTCTACGCCCTCGGCGCGCTGCTCTACCGCACCCTCACCGGGCAGGCGCCGCTGCCGGTGCAGAGCTGGGAGGACGCCCTCGAGGTGCACCGGCGCGGCACTCCGGTGCCGCCGCTGCGGGTGCCCGGCCTCCCCGCCGACATCGCCGAGCTGACCCTCGCCTGTCTGGCCGCCAACCCGGCCGACCGGCCGAGCGCCGCGCACCTGGCCCGCCGCTTCGGCGCCGGCCAACCTGTCGAGCCGCCCACCGAGCTGCTGCGCATCCAGCCCGTGGCGCACCCGCCCACCCTGATCGACCGCTCGGCGGTCCGTCCCGCCCCGGTCGCCGCCGAGCCCACCCGCCGCCGCTCACGTCGACCCCTCGCCGTGCTGGTCGCGGCCGGCCTCGCCGTGCTGGTCGGCGTCGGCGCCCTGCTCGCCGAGGGGCAGTTGGGCACGCCGAGCGCGCCCACCTCGCCCCAGGTGGCCGCCCCGCCGTCGTCCTCCGCTCCGAAACCCGCGCCCACCACGCACTCGCCGACGCCGGCGGCACCCCGACCCAGCGCCAGCACCGCGCCCCCGACCACCGGGCAGGTGCCGGTCAGCCTCCGGGAGGTGACGAGCGAGTTCGCCGCGGTCCTCGCCGGGGCGGTCGCCCGCGGAGACGTCGACTGGAAGACCGCCGCAGACCTGCGCGACGACCTCACCGACCTGGACCGGCACACCAGGGACCGGGCCAAACGCGTCGCCGAGTTGCGCGAACACCTCGCCGAGCTTGTGGAACGCGACCGGCTGCCCGCGCAGACGGGCGCCCAACTGGACGCTCTGCTGACCCGGGCCAGCAGCTTCTCCACCGGCCGTACGGACGACTGACAGCGCTGTCGATGCCGCTGGCATGATGTGCCGATGCGGACACGTCTGATCTTCGTACGGCACGGCGAGTCGCTTCACCAGGTCGAGGGAATCGTGGGTGGGCCGCGTGGTTGCCGAGGCCTCACCGCCCTCGGCCACGAGCAGGCACACGACCTGGCCAACCGGCTCTCCCGTGACGTCGCCGGCGACGGACCGGTGGCCGTCTACTCGTCCGTCCTGCGCCGAGCCGTCGAGACCGCGCAACCGATCGGCGCGGCGCTCGGCGTCCGACCGGTGGCCGACTGCGGCCTGTGCACCTGGCACACGCCCCCGTACGCCGACGGCCTGCCGACCGCCCGCTTCCGGACCGACCACGCGGTGGCCGGTGGGGGTGTGTTCCGTCCCTTCGAGGAGGGCAACGAGAGCTGGGCCGAGCTGGTGGTCCGGGTCAGCCGCGCGATCATGGAGATCGCGCATCGACACCGGGGCGCCACAGTGGTGCTCGTCGGTCACAGCGAGACCGTCGAGGGCGCCTTCCACGCGCTCGCCGCGCAGCCGATCTTTCGGGCGTTCGACCTGGACGTCGCCCCGGCCTCGATCACCGAGTGGACGACCGATCACGACCCCGGCGGTTGGCCGCCGGCCCGCTGGACGCTGCGCCGCTTCGGCGACCTGGGCGGCTGGGCCAGGGCGTGATCCAGGAGGGCCGCGTCGGGCCTCCAGCAGGGCCGCGTCGGGCCTCCAGCAGGGCCGCGTCGGGCCTCCAGCAGGGCCGTGCCGGGCCTCCAGCAGGGCGGTGCCGGGCCGAGATCGCCGGCACGGCGTGCTCGCCCATCGGTTTCCGCCGGCCGTAGTCTCACCGACATGACGACAACGCAGACGCACACCCTCGCCGTGCCCGGCGTCGACCTGGTCTACGACGTCCGCGGTCCGCTGCCCCCGTCCGGCGGGCGCCCCGTCCTGCTCATGATCGGTCAACCGATGGCCGCGGAGGGCTTCACCGCGCTCGCCCCGCACTTCACGGACCGCACCGTGGTCACCTACGACCCGCGCGGCCTCGGCCGTAGTGTCCGCACGGACGGCCGCACCGACCACACGCCGCAGCAGCAGGCGGCCGACCTGCACCACCTGATCGAGGCCCTCGGGGCCGGCCCGGTCGACCTGTTCGCCAGCAGCGGCGGCGCGGTGACGGCGCTCGAACTCGTCGCGGCCTACCCGGGCGACGTCGTCACGTTGGTGGCGCACGAGCCGCCGATCAACGCCGTGCTTCCCGACGCCGGGGCTGCCGAACGCGCTCGGGCCGACTTCTACCAGGCGTACCAGGCGAAGGGCGCCGGCGCGGGCATGGCCGCGTTCATCGCGATGACGTCGTGGCAGGGCGAGTTCACCGACGCCTACTTCGCCCAGTCCGCGCCGGACCCGGCGACGTTCGGCCTGTCCACCGAGGACGACGGCAACCGCGACGACCCGCTGCTGTCGGACCTGTCCTGGGCGATCAGCGACTACCGGCCCGACGCGAGCCGGCTCACCTCGGCGCCGACCCGGATCGTGGTCGCCGTCGGCGAGGAGTCGGCCGGGACGTACACCGCGCGGACGGCCCTCGGCCTGGCGGCCCTGCTCGGCCAGGAGGCCGTGGTGTTCCCGAGTCACCATGGTGGCTTCCTCGGAGGCGAGTTCGGCTATGCGGGCAAGCCGGAGGAGTTCGCGGCACGGTTGCGGGAGGTGTTGGACGCCGGCTGACCGCCCGAACTACTCGGCCAGGAGTTGCTCGCGCAGGATCTCCGCGTGCCCGCAGTGCTGGGCCAACTCGCGCAGCACGTGCAGGTACACCCAGCGCAGCGGCAGTGGACCGCGCCGGTTGCCGCGCAGGATGTCGTCCAGACCCAGCGAGGACGTCGCGCGGCGGGAGGCAGCGCATGCCTCGCGGTGTGCCCGCTGGACGCTGTCGATCGTGTCGTCGTCGTCCAGGCTGAACGACTCGTCCGGGGTGGCGGGGATGCCGATCTCGGCGCGGGACCGGCACGTGACGGCCTCGTCGAACCAGACCTTCTCCACGAAGGTGGCGTGCTTCACCAGACCCAGCAGCGTGGTCCGGGACGGCACCAACGAGCGGCGCACCTGCTCCTCGGTCAGCCCGTCCAGACAGCCGTTGAGCGCTCGGCGATGCTCGTCGATGAACGTCTCGACCTGCGCCTGTGCCGGCTGGTCGATGACATCGTCGGCGAAGGTCCCGGGAAAGGAAGTCACCCGCGAAGCATTCCAAGGTCGTGGACGAGGCGCAAACACCTGCCACTCAGCCGAACCCGACGAGCGCGCCGCGCTCGTCGAAGCGGGCCGAGCCGGCCCAGGCGATCTCCCAGCGGTTGCCCTCCGGGTCGGCGACGTAACCGGAGCGCCCACCCCAGGGCCGGTCGGTCGGCTCCGCCACCACCGTCGCGCCCGCAGCGACCGCCGCGGCGAAGGCCCTGTCGACCTCCCCGCGACTGTCGACATTGCAGGCCAGGGTGACACCGGACCAACCTCCCGCCGGACCGGGCACGCCCGGCGCCGCCTCGGCGGCCAGCTCCGGCAGCGGGAAGAGCGCGAACAGGACGCCACCGAGCAGGAAGGCCGACCAGCCGTCGTCGCTGGCCGGCAGCTCGGGCCACCCCAGGGACCGGTAGAAGGACCGCAGCGCGCCGATGTCACGTGCTCCCAGCGTGACCACGGACAGGCGGGAGGGGACGGTGCTCATCAGCCGATCCTGCCCGAGGCGTACGACACGTGCGAGTCAGCCGGCGGCGTTTCGCACGGTGTCGGGGAGGGTCACGGCTACCGACTCTCCCGGCTCGGTGCCCGCGCGCGCGAGGACCTTTCCCTCCGGCGTCCACACCCCGGACCGTCCTGCCGCCTCGGTGTAGCCACCGCCGGTCGAGCCGGCGAAACTCGCCACCGCCACCCAGACCCGGTGGGCGGTGGCGATCCGGTGCGCCCGCTGGTCGGTCACGGCGGCGTCGCGCGCGGACTCCAGGACACCCGCCGCGTAGACGTCGATGCCGAGCGCCGCGGTCCGCTCCGCGTGCGCGGTGACGCCGGTGTCCTTGCAGACGGCCAACCCCACCCGCCAGCCGTCCACGTCGAGCACGACCGGCGTCTCGCCCGGCCGGAACCGATCGGCCTCGGCGGCGCCCAGCCACATCTTCCGGTAGGCCACCGTCACTCCGGTGCCGGTCACCGCCAGCACCGCGATGTGGTCGCCGGCGACCGGCGCGCCGACGAGGGCCACCGTGCCCGTCTCGGCGCACGCCTCGACAAGCGGCACCAACCGCGGATCGTCGACCGGCACGACCGGCGCGTCCAACTCGTACCCCGTCAGGGACAGCTCGGGAAAGACCACCACCCGGGCGCCCGCCGCGCGGACCGCGGCGGCGTGCGTCCGCGCGTTTGTCGCGACATCCCGGGGTACGCACCGCGGCTGCACGACGGCGAGCCGCAGTGGGGTGCGGTTTTCCACACCCTCAGCGGTGTGGTCGAGTCGCGCGGCCGGGAGGTCAACCGCATGGTCGGCTCTCAGGATCGCTTCGTACGGTGGGCGCATGATTCGAACGTCCCACGCCCTGCTCGCCACCGGAACCCCCACCGCCGCGGCCGAACCACCGCAGGGTGGCCTCGTCGGTTACGTCACCGACCTGGTGGAACGACTCGGCGGGCCGGGCGCCGGCCTGGCCGTGGCGCTGGAGAACCTGTTCCCGCCGATCCCCAGCGAGGTGATCCTGCCGCTGGCCGGGTTCGTCGCGGCGCAGGGCCGGATGAGTCTGGTCGGTGCGATCTTCTGGACCACGCTGGGCTCGGCGGTGGGCGCGATGGCGCTCTACCTGGTCGGCGCATCGCTGGGCCGCGACCGGATGCGCGCCATCGTGGCCCGGCTGCCGCTGGTGAAGCTCAGCGACGTGGACCGGACCGAGGCGTGGTTCCTCCGGCACGGCGTGAAGGCCGTCTTCTTCGGCCGGATGATCCCGATCTTCCGCAGCCTGATCTCCATCCCGGCCGGGGTGGAGCGCATGCCGGTGGGCACCTTCCTGCTCTACACCACGCTGGGCAGCCTGATCTGGAACACCACATTCGTGCTCGCCGGCTACCTGCTCGGCGACAACTGGCACCTCGTCGAGGGGTACGCGGGCACGCTGCAGAAAGTGGTGATCGTGGTCTGCGCGGCGGCGGCCGCCTGGTTCGTCGGGTCCCGCGTGCTGCGCGCCCGCCGGGCCGCCCGCGACCCCGAGCCGGCCGATCCCGGGCACGGCGAGCCGGCGCTCGGCGTGCCCGACCCGGGCGGGCGCGGCACCCTCTACCGAAGCGGCTCGTGGACCTCGGACGAGCGCTAGCACTTCCTGGCTCTGCTCCACCTGTCGGAGCAGGGCCGTGGACGACGGATTCGGCCCGGGAGGGGGAGGGCAGGTGACCGGGGAGTCCCGGATCGACAGGTGGTGGACCCGTCTCCGACTGCCGGTCGGCGTCGCCGCCGGCAGCGTGACCGCCGCTGTCGAGCTTGCCTTCCTGGTCGTCACGGCCGTCGCGACCGCCGTGTCCGCCCCCGCGCCACCGGCCGCTCGCGGGGTCACCAGGCTCACCCAGCGGTACGCCGGATGGCTCGTCCGCTGGGAACGCGACCGACTCCGTCGACTGCTGCTCCCCGAGGGCGAAACGCTCCCGGTCCACCCGGTGGCGACCCGCCGGCAGATCGGCTACCTGGCGGCCCGACTGGTGCCCGGCGCGCTCGGCCTCCTGGCGTACGCGATGCTCGGCGTCGGCCTGGTCTTGGCCGGCATCGTGCTCCGCGCGGCGGTACGCGGTGAGCTGTCCCCTGTCGACACGCTGGCACAGGTCGCCGTCGGGGTGGTCCTCCTGCTGCTCAACGTCCAAGCCCTCGCCAGCGTCGCCGCGCTGGACGTCCGGTTGGCTCGGCGGCTGCTCGGCCCGGGGAGTCGGGCCGAGCTGGCGCGGCGGGTCGACGAGCTGACAAGCAGCCGGGCCGGGGTCCTCGCGGCGGTCGACGCCGAACGGCAGCGCATCGAACGCGACCTGCACGACGGCCTCCAGCAGCGGTTGGTCGCCCTCGGCATGCTGCTCGGCCGGGCTCGGCGGGCCCGCGACGCCGATCGCACCGCCGCCCTGCTCGCCCAGGCACACGAGGACGTGCAGCGGGCCGTCGAGGAACTGCGCGAGGTGGCGTGGCGGGTCTACCCGTCGGCGTTGGAGGGCAGCGACCTCGGTGCGGTGCTCACCATGGTCGCCCGTCGTTCCGAGGTGCCGGTGCGGATCCACTGCGACCTGCCGATCCGCCCCGATCAGCAGATCGAGACGGTGCTGTACTTCGTGGCCTGCGAAGCGCTCACCAACGCCGCGAAGCACGCCGCCGCTACGCTGGTCGCGGTCGAGATCGGGGTACGGGAGGGGTGGGTCCGGTTGCGCGTACACGATGATGGTGTCGGCGGCGCGGACCCCGCCGGGCGAGGCCTGGCCGGCCTGGCCCGACGGGTCGCCGCACTCGACGGCCGGCTGTTGGTGACCAGCCCGGTCGGCGGCCCGACCACCGTGCTGGCGGAGCTGCCGTGCGGCTAGTCCTCGCCGAAGACTCGACCCTGCTCCGCGAAGGCCTGACGCGGCTGCTCGCCGAGGAGGAGCACGAGGTGGTCGCGGCGGTCGGCACTGCCGACGAACTGCTCGAGGCGGTCGCGCGAACCCGTCCGGAGGTGGTCGTCACCGATGTCCGGATGCCGCCCACCCACACCGACGACGGGCTGCGGGCCGCCCTGGAGATCCGTCGACGGTGGCCCGAAACCGGTGTCCTGGTGCTCTCCCAGTACGTGGAGCGGCGCTTCGCCGGCCGTTTGCTCGCGGACCGTCCCGAGGGGGTGGGCTACCTGCTCAAGGACCGGGTCGCCCAGGTGGACGACTTCCTCGACGCGCTGAACCGAGTGGCCGCCGGGGGCACGGCACTCGACCCGGAGGTGGTTCGGCAGGTCGTGGCCGGTTCGCAACGGCCAGACCCGTTCGGGCGGCTCACCCCGCGCGAACGGGACGTCCTGCACGAGATGGCCCAAGGCCACACGAACAGCGCTGTCGCGCAACGGTTGCACGTGTCGCAGAGCGCGGTGGAGAAGCACGTCAACGCCATCTTCGACAAGCTCGATCTCGGCGAGACCACAGGTTACAGCCGGCGAATCCTCGCGGTGCTGCGCTATCTGGGCGCCTGACCCCCGCATCGCTATCTGGGCGCCTGACCCCGCATCCTCAGGCCCGGCCGGGACGTCATCAACCCGGTGTCCGTGATGTCCGGGTGTCGGGTGTCGGGTGTCCGGTGTCCGTGGTCTCCGACTTCCGCTGAGGCGAGTGGATCGTGCCCGGTGGCGGCGGCTCGGGGGTCGTGGATGCCGCGTGGTGTGGGTGGTTTGTCCGATCGAAGGGAGTTGTGGGCTGTGACCGGTCGCATCCGTGGGCCGGAATCGTGGCCGGGGCGGGGTCGTTACACATCCTGACGATCGCAGCAACACCGGCTCGCGCCCCCGTGCCTCGGGGTGGGAATGCCCGCCCGCGCTCGGTCGTTGCAGTCCCCACGAACGGCCAACCGGGCACCGCCTCCACGAGAGCGCGACCGATGGGCCACCCCCGGAATGACCCCGGCCCCCGGGCCGTTACACCTGGACCCGGCGCCACGAGCCCAACCGCTCGCAGGCCGCCGACCCCCAGACTTCCCCCTTGTTTGTGCAGCGCCGGACGAGGTGCTCACACCCTGCCGCTTTCCCCCTGGCGCTGGGTGTTCCTACCCCCGAAGGAGCTACCCCCATGAACACGATCATGCGTAAGAGCGTGCTGTCCGTTGCTGGTCTCGCGTTCGCCGGTGGTGTCTTCGCCGGTCCGATCGCCGCCCACGCCAACCCGGTGGATGCCAAGCCGGTCGCGGTGGCCGTGCAGACCGCTGCGCCGAAGCCGCAGGGCGACCAGTCGCACATCTCCCTGAACGATGAGCAGACCGCCAACGTCAAGGCGATCATCGCCGCGACGAAGAAGGCCGGCCTGCCCGAGCGCGCCGCGGTCATCTCGATCGCGACGAGCCTGCAGGAGTCGAAGCTGGACAACCTGGGCCACCTCGGCGACGCCAACGACCACGACTCGCTGGGCCTGTTCCAGCAACGCCCGTCCAGTGGTTGGGGCACGCCGGAGCAGATCACCAACCCGGAGTACTCCACCACCGCGTTCCTCAAGGGCCTGCGTCAGGTCGACGGCTGGCAGGACATGGCGCTGACCGACGCCGCGCAGACCGTGCAGGTCTCCGCCTATCCCGACGCTTACGCCCAGTGGGAGCAGCAGGCCACCGACCTGGTCGGCCAGTACTGGAACAGCTGACACCGGCACCACCGCAGAACACCGACCGCTGGCCGGCACCCCGCAACCCCGGGGGTGCCGGCCAGCGGCGTTTCCGCCCTGGTTGGTGCCAGCCGGTGGATGGTGGGATGCCCGTCGCGCCGCGTCGGGTGTGCGGCCAGCGGCATTCCCGGCTCGATGGTTCGCGGCCGCCCGCCGCCCGCCGCCCGCCGCCCGCCGCCCGCCGCCCGCCGCCCGCCGCCCGCCGCCCGCCGCCCGCCGCCCGCTGCCCGCTGCCCGCTGCCGCCCACCGGCACTACGGTGTGATCGGCCTGGGTGGGGTGGGCACGGGGGAACAACGTGGGGGACCGGCTGGTTGTGGAGGGTGTCGGTGTGACTCAGTGTCCCCGGGCCTCACCTAATATCGCCGTCGCGGAATACCGTTTGGCTGGAGCCGCGTCGCGCCACTCGCCGAGAGGCGACCTGCACACCGACACCAGCGCCGCCCCCGGTCCACAAGGCCGGGGGCGGCGCTGTCTGTACCCACCGGTTGGGCCGGGAGCGGCACAATGGGTCGGGTGACCGCTTCTCCGTCCTGGTCCGAGCAGTCTGGTTTGCTCGTACTCCCCAGCGGTGCGACGGTGCGCGGACGCCGCGTCGCAGCCTTGACCTCGCCCGCCGACTTCGCCCTGCTGTTGGCGCCCGGCCCGGTTCCGGCGTGGCCGCACCGGCGGATCCGGTGGCCCGATTTCTGGGTGCCGACCGATCGGGCGGATGCCCTCGATGCTCTGCGGGCGGCGTTGCGGCGTGCCCACGACGGTGTGCGCGTCGAGGTGGCCTGTCGGGGTGGGGTGGGGCGTACCGGGACCGCGCTGGCCGCGTTGGCGATCCTCGACGGCTTGCCGGCCGAGCGGGCGGTGGCGTGGGTCCGGGAGGGTTACCACCCCAAGGCGGTGGAGACGCCCTGGCAGCGGCGCTGGCTGCGCCGCGTCGCCTGACCGCCCCCGCCGCCGGGCCTACCCCCGCCGCGCGGCCCCGCTGGGCCTAGCCCCTTCGGGTGACCGCCGGCTCGGTGACGTATTCGCGCAGGTGGGTGGCGGTCAGCGTGTCACCTCGGGCGACCAGGTCGGCGGGTGTGCCGGTGAAGACGATCCGGCCGCCGTCGTGGCCGGCTCCCGGTCCCAGGTCGATGAGCCAGTCCGCGTGGGCCATGACCGCCTGGTGGTGCTCGATGACGATCACCGTGTTGCCGGCGTCGACCATCCGGTCGAGCAGGGCCAGCAGTTGGTCCACGTCGGCCAGGTGCAGGCCGGTGGTGGGTTCGTCCAGGACGTACGTGGTGGTCTTCTCGGCCAGGTGGATGGCGAGCTTGAGTCGTTGCCGTTCCCCGCCGGACAGGGTGGTCAACGGTTGGCCGAGGCTGAGGTAGCCCAGCCCGACGTCGACCAGTCGACCGAGGACGAGGTGCGCCGGACCACCCGGAAAGAAGGCGTACGCCTCGGTGACCGACATGGCCAGCACCTCGCTGATGTTCTTGCCGCGCAGCGTGTACGTGAGCACCTCGTCGGTGAAGCGTCGCCCCTCGCACCGTTCGCAGACGCTTGCGACGCCGGCCATCATCGCCAGGTCCGTGTAGATCAGCCCGATCCCCTTGCAGGCCGGGCAGGCGCCCTCGGAGTTGGCGCTGAACAGGGCCGCCTTGACGCCGTTGGCCTTGGCGAAGGCGGTACGGATCGGGTCGAGCAGCCCGCTGTAGGTGGCCGGGTTGCTGCGCCGGGACCCGCGGATGGGGGACTGGTCCACGATGACCACCCCGGATCGGCCGCGCAGTGACCCGTGGATCAGGGAGCTCTTGCCGGAGCCGGCCACGCCGGTGACCACGGTGAGCACGCCGAGCGGGATGTCCACGTCCACGTCGCGCAGGTTGTGCAGGTCGGCCTGGCGGATGGCGAGCTGCCCGGTCGGTGGGCGTACCGCCTCGCGCAGGGTCACCCGGTGATCCAGGTGCCGGCCGGTGAGGGTGTCGGAGCGGCGCAGCGCGGGCACGTCGCCGGTGAAGCAGATCCGGCCGCCGTCGGTGCCGGCGCCCGGCCCGAGGTCGACAACGTGGTCGGCGATGGCGATGGTTTCCGGCTTGTGCTCGACCACCAGCACCGTGTTGCCCTTGTCGCGCAGTCGCAGCAGCAGGTCGTTCATCCGGGCGATGTCGTGCGGGTGCAGGCCGACCGTGGGTTCGTCGAAGACGTACGTGACGTCGGACAGGCTGGAGCCGAGGTGCCGGACCATCTTGACCCGTTGCGCCTCACCACCGGAGAGGGTGGCCGACTCCCGGTCCAGGCTGAGGTAGCCCAGTCCGATCTCGACCAGAGAGTCCAGCAGTTCACGCAGGTTGGCGGTCAGGGGCGCGACCCCCGGGTCGTCGATGTCCCGGACGAACGTCGCCAGGTCGCTGATCTGCATCGCGGAGCAGTCGGCGATGCTGCGTCCGGCGATGCGCGACGACAGGGCCGCCGCGTTGAGTCGGGTGCCGCCGCAGTCGCCGCAGGTGGTGAAGGTGACCGCCCGGTCGACGAAGGCGCGGATGTGCGGTTGCATCGACTCGCGGTCCTTGGCCAGGTAGAGCCGTTTGACCTTGACCGCCAGACCCTCGTACGTCCAGTTGTTGCTGCCCATTTTGATCTTCGTGGACGGCTTGTGGAGGAAGTCCTCCCACTGTTGCGGGGTGAAGTCCTGGAGCTTGACGTCCGGGTCGAACAGGCCGGAGCCGACGATCGTCTGCCAGTACCAGGAGTCGACAGCGAAGTTCGGCACGGTGATGGCGCCGTCGTTGAGGGAGCGCTCGACGTCCACCAACTCGTTGATGTCGAGGTCGGAGACCCGTCCCAGTCCTTCGCAGGTGAGACACATGCCCTCGGGCAGGTTGAAGCTGAACGCACCGGCGCCGCCGATGGACGGCTGGCCGAGCCGGCTGAAGAGGATCCGCAGCATGGCGTACGCGTCGGTGGCGGTGCCGACGGTGGAGCGGGAGTTGACGCCCATCCGCTCCTGGTCGACGACGATGGCCGCGCTGAGGTTGCGCAGCGAGTCGACGTCCGGCCGGTTGAGGTTCGGCATGAACGACTGGAGGAACGCGCTGTAGGTCTCGTTGATCATGCGCTGGGACTCGGCGGCGATGGTGCCGAAGACGAGCGACGACTTGCCCGACCCGGAGACGCCCGTGAAGACCGTCAACCGGCGTTTGGGGATGTCGACCGAGACGCTCGCGAGGTTGTTCTCCCGCGCGCCGCGTACCTCGATCATGTCGTGGCTGTCGGCGGCGGACCATGCTGGCTGCGACATGCGAACCCTTCACGGAGTCGTGGCGGGATCTGCCCCGCCGATGCTGGCGGGTTCCATTGTCTCATTCATCCGCCTGTAGAGACTTTCGTCGACAATCAAGCGCAGGGTGCGGCAGCACGTCCGGGAAAGTCTCAAATCACGACGTAAGCGGTACGGTGGCTGGCGTGGACGTCGCCGGTAAGGATCGGCTGCGCGCCGTGGACCTGGCGGCCACCGTCGGGATCTCGGTGCAGCAGGTGCGCAACTACGTCGAGCAGGGTGTGCTGCCGCCGGCTCGGCGTACCCCGAGCGGTTACCGGATCTTCACCACCGAGCACGCCCGCGCGCTGAGCGTGGCGCGGCGGCTGGCCGAGGGGCACGGCTGGAGCCGCGCCCGGGAGATCATGGCCGCGGTGCACAGGGGTGACCTGTCGGCGGCCCTCGCGGCGCTCGACGGCGGCCACGCCGAGGTGGACCGGGAACGCGCCGAGATCCGCCGGGTGCTCGGCGCCTTCGAGACCGTGCTGGCCAGCCCACCGGCGTCCCGGCCCGCACCCCGTCGCGCCGCCCGCATCGGCGAGGTCGCCGCCCTGGTCGGGGTGCGAACCTCCCAGCTGCGACTCTGGGAGCAGCGC
Source organism: Micromonospora sp. NPDC049175 (assembly GCF_043197345.1). Classification (NCBI taxonomy): domain Bacteria; kingdom Bacillati; phylum Actinomycetota; class Actinomycetes; order Micromonosporales; family Micromonosporaceae; genus Micromonospora; species Micromonospora sp. NPDC049175. The sequence continues at coordinate 599,018 of NZ_JBICSY010000004.1, forward strand.
GAACTGCTGCGCCCGGGCCGCCGCCCGGGCACCAACTACCGGGTGTACGACGAGGCGGAACTCCGCGCCGCGCAGGTCATCGCGCTGCTGCGCCGGGGCGCGTACCCGTTCGAGATCATCGAGGCGGTGTTGGCGGAGCTGCGGACCACCGGCAGCCCTCAGCGGGTCCGTGCCGAACTCGCCCGCCGTGAGCAGGACCTGCACATCCGCAGCCTGCGCCGGCTGCGGGGCACGGCCGCCCTGCACGACTACCTGCATGGTCGCGGCGAGGCGGGTTGACCGACAGGCGCATCCCGTCCCGCCGGGCGATCTTGTTGACTAGGGTCGGGCACATGAGAGCTGCGCTGCTGGCGGCCACGGCCTCCGCCGTCCTGCTCGCTCCCGCGCCGGTCGCCGCCGCGGGAGCGTCCGCACAGGCAACCGTGCGCTGCCCACGGGCGCCGGCCCCGGCGATGTCCCGTCCGCCCCGGCCCTCGCCCCCGCCCGCGGTGCCCGAGCAGCGGGTGGTCGGCGGCGCGGCCCTGGACACGACCGGCCTGGTCGTGCCGGCCGACGCCGCCGCGCCACCGGCGATCACCGCCACGTCGTGGCTGGTCGCCGACCTGGACAGCGGCCAGGTGCTCGGCGGTTGCGGACCACACGAGTACGGCACGCCGGCCAGCGTGCAGAAGCTCCTGTTGGCGGCCACGATGCTGCCCCGGTTGGACCCGAAGCAGACGGTCACGGTCACCGAGGACGACATGTTCATCGAGCCCGGCTCCTCGGCGGTGGGCCTGGTCGCGGGCGGTCGGTACACCATCGAGACCATCTGGCTCGGGCTGCTGCTCAACTCCGGCAACGAGGCCGCCAACGCGTTGGCCCGGCTCGGCAGCGGGACGGACAGCGCCGCCGGTGTACGCGCCATGAACGAGCAGGCGCACCGGCTCGGCGCGCTGCAAACCCACGCGGTCACCCCGTCGGGGCTGGATGGCAGGGGACAGTTCACAAGCGCGTACGACCTCGCGCTGATCGCCCGGGCCTGTTTCGCCGAGCCGACCTTCCGCCGGTACGCGCTGACCCAGGAGACGGAGATTCCCACCCAGGCGGCGCAGCGCACGAAGGGTTTCCAGATCCAGAACGAGAACCAGCTCATCTACCGGTATCCGGGCGCGCTCGGCGGCAAGACCGGCTTCACCGATCTGGCCCGGCACACCTACGTGGGTGCGGCGGAACGCGGCGGGCGGCGGCTGGTGGTGACCCTGTTGGGTGCCGAATCGGCGCCGCTGCGCGGCTGGGAGCAGGGTGCCGCGCTGCTGGACTGGGGCTTCACGCTGCCCCGGAACGCCTCCGTGGGCCGGCTTGTCGAAGCGGGGGAGTTGACCGCCACCGCGTCGGCGACACCGTCCGCGCTGGCCGCGCCCGGCGCGCCCCGGCCGGCGGCGGCCAGCGGGCCCGCGCGTACCGGCTCGGGGTGGTTGTGGTCGGTGACCGCGGTGAGCGGCGCGGGGGTGCTGGCGTTGTTGGGCGGGCTGCTGTGGCGGCGTCGCCGTCGGCTGCCCTGAGCCGCCGACTGCCCGGACGGATCGACATCGGGCGCTGGCCTCCATAGACTCCGGTCTTTCTGGCACCACGAGTCCAGGAGGATCACAGTGTCGAGTGAACTCGAACCGTGCCGCGGCGGAGCGGCACCCCGCCGGCCGGTGCGCGCCCTGTCCCGCCTCGCGGGGGTGACCGTACTCGCCGGGGCGCTCGTCGTCGGGGCGTCCGCGAGCGCGGTCGCCGCGCCAGCCGCCCCCGAGGGTGCTTCCGCCGCTACTGACGCCGCCACCCGACCGCCGCGCACCACCCACGGCCCGTGCGCGTACACCGAGACACCCGACGAGCCCGCGGCCCGGCCGGTGCCGCTGCCGCCGGACCCGCGGCGCACCCCGGCCCGGGGCAGCGTCCGGGTGACCCTGACCACGAACCACGGACCGATCGGGTTGACGCTGGACCGGGCCGCCGCGCCGTGCACCGTACAGAGCTTCCTGCACCTGGTCGGCAAGCGTTTCTACGACCGCACCCCGTGCCACCGGCTCACCGCGTACCCGACGCTCAGCGTGTTGCAGTGCGGTGACCCGTCCGGCACCGGCGAGGGCGGCCCGGGATACCGGTACCGCGACGAACTGCCGACCGACCTGCCACCGGCGCCCACCGACCCGACCGGGGAGCGCCGCGTGTACGCCCGGGGTGTGCTGGCCATGGCCAACGCGGGGCCGGACACCAACGGCAGCCAGTTCTTCCTGGTGTACGCCAACTCGGCGCTGCGCCCCAACTACACGATCTTCGGCGAGGTCGACGCGGCCGGGCTGGCCACCCTGGACCGGATCGCCGCCGGGGGAGTAGCGCCGACCGCCGAGGACCCGGCGCCGGTCGACGGCGCGCCCGCGCTGCCGGTGACCATTCGCAAGGCCGTCCGGGCGCACCACCACCACTGAGCACGCGGCGCGGTGGGCGGCCCTCGGCCGCTCACCGCCCCGGGCCGGAGTCGGCCCGGCAACCGAAATTCTCGGGAGCGGATCGGAACTGGTCCAACCGGTTACCGACCCAGGTCGGGCCTCACGACGGCCCGGGCGACCCGGACGGTGGGGCGGTGCTGTCGCGGACGACGAGTTCCGTGGCGAGTTCCACCCGGGGCGAGTCGATGCCCTCGCCCTGGGCCAGGCGCAGCACGGTCCGGGCGGCCAACCGTCCCATCTCGACCAACGGCTGGCGCACCGTGGTCAGCGGTGGCGATGCCCAGCGGGCCTCCGGCAGGTCGTCGAAGCCGACGACGCTCACGTCGTCGGGCACCCGCAGCCCGCGGCGCCGGATGGCCTCGTAGACGCCGAAGGCCATCTGGTCGCTCGCGGCGAAGATGCCGGTCGGCGGGTCGGCGAGGTCGAGCAGCGCGGTCGCGCCGGCGAACCCGGAGGCGTGGTAGAAGTCGCCCGGATAGACGAGCGCGTCGTCCACCGGCACCCCGGCGCCCTCCAACCCGGCCCGGTAACCGTCGAGGCGCGCCCGGCTGCACAGCAGGTGCGTCGGCCCCGCCACCAGGCCGATGCGTCGGTGCCCGATCGCGAGCAGGTGTTCGGTCGCGGCGAGCCCACCGGCCCAGTTGGTGGCGCCGATCGTCGGGACGTCCATGGCCGGCACGCCGGACGGGTCGACGACCACCACCGGCACGTTGAGGCGGCGGAGTTGCGCGTGCAGCGGCGGGCTCAGGTGCGAGGTCACGAAGATGACGCCGTCGGTGGCCCGGGTGCGCAGGTTCTGCAGCCACTGCCGGGCCGCGGTGGGCTGCCGGTGGATCGCGGAGACCACAGTGCCGACACCCGCGCCGTGCCCGACATCCTCCACACCCCGGATGATCTCCACGGCCCAGGGGCTGTCCAGGTCGTTGAAGACCAGGTCGACGAGGCCGGCGCGGCGAACGCTGCGGCTGGTGCGTCGCCGGTAGCCGTGGTGGCGCAGCAATTCCTCGACTCGCTCCCGGGTGTCCGGGGCGACATCGGAGCGACCGTTGAGCACCCGGGACACGGTCGGCACCGACACCCCGGCTTCCCGTGCGATCGCGGTGATGGTCACCCTGCGTCCGTCGTCCGCGCCCACCCGCGTCTCCTTCACCGAGCCGGAAGAACGACCACGAGACGTCGTCAACCGATGATCCCGGAACGGTGTGCCCGTTCCACGCGCCATCTTGCCTCACGGACGGGGGTTGACGACATGCCAGGTCGGTTCTAGCGTTCGGCAAAGTTACGGAATCTTTCCGGAACTTCGTCGACCGAGGACGGCATGTACACCGATCTACCTGAGGAACAGCTGCGCGACTACCGCGGCGTCGTCCAGGACCCCGCGGACTTCGACGATTTCTGGGCCGACACCCTGGCGGAGGCCCGGCACGCGGGCTGGCCGGTGCGGGCCGAGCCGGTCGCGACCGAGTTGGACAGCATCGACGTGTTCGACGTGACCTTCGCGGGGTTCGCCGGCCAGTCCGTGCGGGCCTGGCTGCGGGTGCCCCGCGGCGCCGACACGGCGCTGCCGACGGTGGTCCAGTTCGCCGGCTACGGCGGCGGGCGCGGGCACCCGTTGGAGAACCTGCTCTGGGCCGCGGCCGGGTTCGCGCACCTGCAGATGGACACCCGGGGGCAGGGCTCGGGATGGAGCCGAGGCGACACCCCGGACCTCGGCGCGGCCGGACCGGAGGCGCCCGGCGTCACCACCCGGGGCATCGCCGACCCGAAGACCTACTACTACCGGCGGCTGATCACCGACGCGGTCCGGGCGGTGGACGCCGTCCGGACCCTGCCGCTCGTCGATCCGACCCGGGTGGCGGTGCTCGGGCACAGCCAGGGCGGCGGGTTGGCGCTCGCGGCCGGCGCGCTGGCACCCGGGGTGCGGGCGGTGGTCGCGTTCGTGCCGTTCCTCTGCGACATCCCGCGCGCGGTGGTGACCACCGCCGCCCGCCCCTACCGGGAGATCCGCGACTACCTGGCGATCCACCGCGACGCCGAGGAGCGGGTGCTGAGCACCCTCGCGTACGTCGACGGGGTCAACTTCGCCCGGCGCTGCCGCCGCCCGGCGCGGTACTCGGTGGCGTTGATGGACGAGATCGTGCCGCCGTCGACGGTCTACGCGGCGGCCAACGCGCACGCCGGGCCGACCGAGTTGGCGGTGTGGCGCTACAACGGCCACGAGGCCGGCGGAATCGACGACGACGAGGCGGCGCTGGTCTTCCTGCGCGCCCACCTGACCGAGAGCTGACCGGATCGGCGCTGCCGGGCGGGGCCGGCCCGGAACCGGCGCATCCGGCCCCGGCAGCCGTCCCGGCTGATAGACAGGAGAAGTGGGTCACCGGATCGCCGTCGCGCTCGCGTTCGCCGCGCTGCTCGGCGGCTGCTCGCGGCCGGAGCCGCGCCCCGCGCCGGCCGCCCCGCGGTCGACGCCGGTAAGTCCCACCCCCCGGGCGTCCACCCCCGCGACGTCCGGCCCCGCGACGTCCAGCTCCGCCGCCGGCCGGCTGCCCGGATTCGTGGTGCTGACCGACCTCGACCCGCGCATCCACGCCGACATCCGCTACGCCACCGCGCACAACTTCGTGGGACGCCCGATCACCGGCTACCCCGAGCCGCTGTGCCTGCTCACCCGGCAGGCCGCCGAGTCGCTGCGCCGGGTGCAGGACGCCGCACTGGCCGGTGGGCACAGCCTCAAGGTGTACGACTGCTACCGCCCCCAGCCCGCGGTGGACGACTTCGTCGCCTGGTCGAAGCGCCCCGGCGAGCAGCAGACAAAGGCCGAGTTCTACCCGGACCTGGCCAAGGACCAGCTCTTCGCCGAGGGCTGCATCGGGGCGCCCACCGCGCACAGCCGCGGCAGCACGATGGACCTGACGCTCGTGGACGAACCCGCCGCCAGCCAGCCCGCGTACCGGAGCGGGCAGCCGCTTGTCGCCTGCACCGCCCCCCGGGGGCGGCGCTTCGCCGACAACAGCATCGACATGGGTACGGGGTTCGACTGTTTCGACTCCCGGGCGCACACCGCCGACGCCCGCATCAGCGCGACGGCGCGGGACAACCGACGGTTGTTGCAGCGGCTGATGACCGACGCCGGCTTCGTCAACTACGACCGTGAGTGGTGGCACTACAGCCTGCGCGACGAGCCGTACCCGGACACGTTCTTCGCCGCGCCGGTCGCCCGCTCGTCGGTCGGCTGACGCGCCGCCGGCCGTGCGGTCGGTCTGGTCCGAGGCAGGCCAGGGCGTCCCTCGGTGTGGGTGTCGAGGAACGCGTGTGGGTGCGGCTGCGCGAGCCGCACCCACACTTCCGCCTGGGTGGTGCGGACCTCAGAGGGTGAACACGAGTGTGGAGATGCTGCGGGCGCCGACGTTGATGGTGGCTTGACCGCCGTTGACGCTCGTCGGTTGGCTTGCCGCGTTGGCGTTCTGCGAGGTGAGGTAGTGCTCGGCCCGGGTGACGTTCTGCGGCGCCTGGACCACCGTGTTGTTGACCGCGCTGTTCGAGCGGTTGAGGATCACCAGGGTGACCTTGCCGTCGCCCTGGTAGGCGGTCACCTCCAGCGGGGAGGCCTTCGAGCTCTTCGTCAGCGCGACCCGCTGGTAGCCGGGGCGGACGTACTTGGCGTACTGCGAGAACGCGTACCCGCGCTTGAGCGGAGCGCCCGCGACGGTGCCGAACGCCGACTCGCCGTCACCGATGAAGGAGTAGTAGCGCTTGCCGTACCACCAGATGTAGGCGTTCCAGTTGGCCTCCATCGACTTGTGCACGGTGCGCATGATGTCGTCGAGGGTCTCGTTCCACACCGCCGCGTTGGCGGGGTTGCCCCAGATGTTGGAGCCGCCACCGTCGGCGGCGTGCAGGTTCCACTCGGTCATCCACACCGGCTTGTTGTACTGCTGGGCCAGGGTGTACGGCCGCAGCCGGCCCGACTCCTCGGTGCCGTAGAGGTGCCCGCCGATGTAGCCGATGTTGTTGCGGGCGGTCGCGTCGTTGAGGGTGGGATCGGTGAAGTTGTAGTTGAGGTTCACCGCCTCGGCGACCATCAGCTTGGTGTTCTGCACCTTGGTGCCCTGGTCGCGGACGAAGGTGCGCAGCTCGGTGCCGCTCCAGTCCATCGAGTCGTAGTTCGGGTGCCAGTCGGGCTCGTTCTGCACCGAGGTGACGTCGATGGTCACGCCCTGGCCGCGCATGTACTGGACGTAGCTGTTGAGATGGTTCGCGTAGTCGTCGTAGTAGTCGGTCTTCAGCTTGCCGCCGTTGACCCGGCTGTTGTTCGTCTTCCACGCGGCCGGCGCGGTCCAGGGTGAGGCGAGGATCTTCACGTTCGACCCGTACGCCTTCGCCGTCTTCAGCGAGTCCGCATGTATTGGCCACTCGCTGGATTCCGGCGACAGACCGGTCCGCACGATGGACAGACCCAACTGGTTGGCGCCCAACCCGACGAGCGTCTGCGTGTCCGTCGTGGACCACGCGCTACCCCAGATTGACTGCGCGGCACCGAACCCGTCGACGGTCTGGTACTTGGTCGCGCTGTTCACCGTGATGTCCGCCGGCCCGTTCGGCGGCGGGGTGGTCGGTGGTGGCGTCGTCGGCGGCGGCGTGGTCGGCGGTGGGGTCGTCGGCGGTGGGCTGGTCGGCGGTGGCGTGGTGGGCTCCGGGTCGCCGGTGCAGGTCACCCCGTTGAGCGTGAAGCTGCTCGGAGCGGGGTTGCTGCTGGTCCACGAGCCGTTGAAGCCGAACGAGACGGTGCCGTTCGTGGCGATCGCCCCGTTGTAGCTGACGTTCTTGGCGGTGACCGCCGCGCCGCTCTGGGTCAGTGTCGTGTTCCACGCCTGCGTGACGGTCTGTCCGGCGCTGTAGGACCAGGCCAACGTCCAGTTGCTGACCGGATCACCGAGATTGGTGATGGCGACGGTGGCGCCGAATCCGCCCTGCCACTGCGACGACACGCTGTAATCCACCGCACAACCGGCGGCTGCCGCCCCGGCCGGCATCGCCACGGCGATCGCTGTCGATGCCACGAGCACCGCGCCGGCCGAGACCGCGGCGGCCCTGATGACTCTGGGTCTCCTCATAGATCATTCTCCTGAAAGATCGGGCCGCTGCCAGTGCGGAGGCGGGGGCCACGAATGGCCGCCCAGGTCCTGGTGCGGAACGCAACCGACACGGTTGCCACGACATCGACAGATCGCTGTCGGGTCACGCCGCCACCGTGACCAGGACAGCGGTGCGGCGCATTGTGAGCGTTAACAGGTGTCACCCGTCGCAGCCGACACCAAATGTGCCGCAATGCCCCGCTGGCGGCCGAGCTCCCGACGGCACGCCACTTACGCCCACATCGACTCTGGTAGATGAGCCGGTTGTCGTCAAGCAACGACGGCGAGGTTCGCGAAAGTTTTCCGAAACAAGCCGGACGTCAGGTCCAGTAGAGGATCCGGCAGGCCGGCACCCGTGCGGCGAGTTCGGCGGTGAACCAGCCGCGCAGCTCGGCCATGGTGTCGCGCGGGTAGACGTACTTCACCGCGCCGAACTTGCCGTGTTTGCGGCTGCGCGACTCCTCGTCCATCTCCAGCCGGGTGCGGGGGTACCAGCCGAGCAGCACCTCTTTGCTGCCCGGGGTGAACCGGTGGGTGATCAGCTCGGCGGTCAGGTCCAGCTCCGGCACCCCGTCGACCGCCGCGCGGACCTGGTCGAGCAACTCGCCGTAGCGGTCCCGCCAGTCGGGTAGCGCGATGATCGGGGCGATGGTCAGCCCGACCGGATAGCCGTCGAGCGCGAGCCGGCGCAGCGCGGCCAGCCGCTCCGGCACCCGGGCCGTGCCGCCCTCGTACCGCTCGCTGACCGGGGCGCAGTTGACGCTGAGCCGGACCCGGGTACGGCCGGCGTGCGGCAGCCCGACGAACGTGTCCACGTCGGCGTACTTGGTGGTCCAGCGCAGTTGCACGGGCGCGTCCCAGGCGGCGAAGTGCTCCACCGCCCGCCGCCAACTGCCGGTCAGGTGCTCCAACGCGAGGGGGTCGGTGTAGCAGGACGCCTCGAACGTGGTGCCCTCGTCGGCGCGTCGCGCGTTGCGGCTGGTCACCGTCCCGCGCCCGGCGTACCCGGCCAGACCGGCCAGGATGTCGTCGAGGTCCGCGTACACCCGGGTCACCGGCGGGCCGGACAGCGAGCCGGCGAGGTAGCAGTACTGGCAGTGCGCCGGGCAGCCCTCGGCCAGGTCGACCCGCCAGTCGGCGCTGGGCGCGATGGGTTGCAGGGCGCGTCGCGAGGGTGGGCTGACCACGATCGCCATGGTGGCCTTGGCCCGCGCGTACGTCTCCCGGTCGGTTTCTCCGCGTACCCCGGTGAGCCGGTTGGATCGCAGGTGTTCCACCTCGATGCCCTGGGCCTGCACCCGCTCGACGATCCGCTGGCCGTGCGGGTGTTCCAGGGCGGCCGGGGTGGCCACCACCCGGCGCGGGGTCCAGCGGCGGGCCGGCCGGGCCGCGGGCGCGAGCCCGGCGAGGTCACGGGTCGGCACCCACTCGCCGCTGGCGTCGTGTGGCGCGGCCGGCACGTCGACGGCGAGGGGAACGTCGACGTCGACGGCGTCTGGGCTGGTCATCGCGCCGGGGTACCCGTTGTCACGGGAATCCCACCCGATCGGCCGACCGTGATTGACGCCGCCGGTGCCACGGCATAACCTTTCGTCTATCTGTAAACCTTGTGAACAGATGTAGGTCGACGCGGCGGCGCGCGTCCCCACCGAAGGGACGATCAGGTGATCGCAGAACTCTCCTCCCGTACCAGACGAATCCTGTCGGTGTTCGTCGCCCTCGTCGTCGCGGTGAGCGCCGGCCTCACGGTCACCGCCTCGCGGTCCGCGCAGGCCGCGCCGACGTTCAAGGTCCTGGCCTTCTACAACGGCACCTGGGACGCCGCGCACATCGACTTCGTCAAAGACGCCCGGGCCTGGTTCCCGCAGGCCGCCGCCCAGCACGGCTTCTCCTGGGAGGCCACGAACAACTGGGGTCTGCTGAACACGGCCAACCTGGCCCAGTACAAGGTCGTCATGTTCCTGGACGACGCGCCGCCCACCGCGCAGCGGGCCGCGTTCCAGCAGTACATGCAGAACGGCGGGGCGTGGCTGGGCTTCCACGTCAGCGCGTGGACCGACAACCCGTCGAGCTGGAGCTGGTACTACAACACCTTCCTCGGCACCGGCTCGTTCCAGACGAACACCTGGGGACCCACCCGGGTCACGATGCGCGCCGACAACCGCACCCACGCCGCCACCCGCAACCTCCCGGCGACCTTCCCGTCGTCGATCAGCGAGTGGTACTCCTGGAGCAACGACCTGCGGCAGAACCCGAACATCGACATCCTCGCCTCGGTCGACCCGTCCAGCTTCCCGGTCGGCACCGACCCCAACCAGTCCTGGTACGGCGGGTACTACCCGCTGGTGTGGAGCAACCGGCAGTACAAGATGCTCTACGCCAACTTCGGCCACAACGCCATGAACTACAGCACCAACACCGGGCTGTCGTCGACGTTCGACAGCGCGCAGCAGAACCAACTGCTTATCGACGGGCTGCACTGGCTCGCCGGGGTCGGCACCGTCCCCCCGACCACGCCTCCGCCGACCGACGGCATCTCACCGACCGCCTGGCACACGGTGGTCAACCGAGGCAACGGCAAGTGCGTGGACGCCCGCGCCGCCGCCAGCGCGAACGGCACCGCCATTCAGCAGTACGCCTGCAACGGCAGCGCGGCGCAGCAGTACCAGTTCGCGCCGACCAGCGGCGGCTACCTGCGGGTCAACAACCGCACCAACAGCGCCCAGGTGCTCGACGTGACCGACCGGTCGACAGCCGACTCGGCGCGGATCCAGCTCTGGTCCTACAGCGGTGGCAACAACCAGCAGTGGCGTGCCGAATCGGAGGGCGGAGGCTACTACCGCCTGGTCAACCGGCTCAGCGGCAAGTGCCTCGACGTGCCCGGAGCGTCCACCGCGGACAGCGTCCAACTCGTCCAGTACACCTGCAACGGCACCGCGGCGCAGTCCTTCCGGCTGGTGCCGCAGTCCTAGGGGGAGCGCGCTCCCTCGCCGGAGGGAGGTGCCGCGCACACTCGCTTCCTAGCGTGAGCGGCATGACGACAAGTGATCGACTGGCCGGGGCGTGGCGCAGTGCCCACGCCCCGGTGGCGGGAGTGCCCCGCTGGGCACGGATCGCCGCCTACGTCATCCCGTTCACCGTGCTGCCGTCCGGGCTCTGGCGGCTTCCGGTCGCGTTCCGCGACGGCATCGGGTTCGACGGGCGGGTGTACGTCGTCTGCCTCTCGATCGTGGCGGAGCTGATCGCGTTCACCGCCGTCGGGCTCGTCGCCGGCTGGGGAGAGCGGTTCCCGCGCTGGATCCCCTGGCTGGGGGGCCGCCGGGTGCCGACGCCGGCCGCCCTCATCCCCGCGACGCTCGGCGCGACGGTCCTGACCGTCCTGTGGACCGCAGCCTTCGCCCGGATCTTCGCCGGGGTCACCATGCGAGGTACGCCGCTACCGCCGGACTTTCCCACCCAGGGCGGCGCGTGGGAGGCCCGGATCTTCTACGCCTGCTATCTCCCGCTGCTGCTGTGGGGGCCACTGCTCGCCGCGGTCGCCTACGCCTATCACCGGCGACGCCGGGGCCGCTACGACACCTGAGCGGCCCGACCGAACCGGGCGGCGACGGCACGCACGACGGCACGCAGCTCCGGCGGGTCGAGGACGTCGAAGTCGACCTCGATGGTGCTGAGGAAGGCGGCCAGGTTGCTCAACGACTCCCCACCGGTGTGCAGCAGGCAGGTCCGCTCGTCGATCGCCTCCAGCAGGCCCGCCGTGGTGGGGATCCGCTGGGCCACCTGGTCGGCCGACGCGTGCAGGCGTACCCGTGCCGGGTGTGGCCAGGCGGCGGAGCCGACGCCGCGCAGCACGTGCGCGACCGCGTCACCACCTGGCGGCTCCCGAGGGGTGAAGCGCGGGCCGGTCGGCACCCGGGGCCGGATCCGGTCGGCGCGGAAGGTCCGCCAGTCGGCCCGGTCGGTGTCCCAGCCCAGCAGGTACCAGCGCCGGCCGGTGTAGACCAGCCGGTACGGCTCGACGTCGCGCACGGTGGCCGTGCCGTCGTGCCCGGCGTAGTCGAAGCGCAGGCGCTCCGTGCGGTGCACCGCCGTCGAGATGGCGGTGAGCGTGCCGGCGTCCACGGTCGGGCCGCCGCCCGCGGCGGAGACCGTCGCGGCCCGCAGGGCGTCCACCCGGTGCCGCAACCGCGACGGCAACGACTGCTCCAGCTTGGCCAACGCCCGCAGCGACGTCTCCTCGATCCCGGTCACCGAACCGCCGGCCGCGGCCCGCAGCCCGACGGCCACCGCCACGGCCTCGTCGTCGTCGAGCAGCAGCGGCGGCAGGGCCGAGCCGGCGCCGAGCCGGTAGCCTCCGGCGACCCCGGGGTGGGACTCGATCTGGTAGCCCAGCACCCGTAGGCGCTCCACGTCGGTGCGGACGGTGCGGGTGGTGACGGCCAGCCGTTCGGCCAGCTCCGCGCCGGACCACTCCCGGCGAACCTGTAGGAGGGTCAGGAGCCGCAGCAGCCGCACCGAGGTCTCCACCATGCCCGCGAGTCTGCCCTACGGCTTCGGGAGCGCGGCTCGGCGGCGGTCCGTTACCGCGCCGCGCCGCGGGTCTGGGTCGGTCGTGCCCGGATGGCCGCCCGAACTCAGTCCTGGCTCGACCGAGGGCTTGGCACTACACCCTCATGCCCTGTAGGAGGGTGATGCTCAGCAGCGGGTACCGCCAGCGCTGCGCCTCCCGGTAGCCGACGCTGATCCGTTCCCGCTTGCCGGCCGCCATGCCCCACAGCGGGTCGGCCGCGGGATCGGCCCCGACGACCCAGATGCGCGGTGGCGTGCCGAGGCAGGCGGCGTCCGGGCATTCGGTTGCCAGGAACCTGCCGTCGCTGCGTTGCGGGGCGACGCGCAGCACGTCCGGGGGGCGTGGGGTCGGCAGGTAGCGCTCGTAGATGTCGCGTGGTGACCACGGGATGCTCGGGTGGCTGTCGGGAAACACCACGACGTCGCCGGGTCGGTAGCGGGGACCGATGACCGCCGCGATGCGGTACGAGTCCTGGCTGTGACCGGCGTGGGCGCGAATGGTGACGTGTGCGGGGAGGGCCAGCACGACCGCCAGGGCGAGTGCGACGATGGCCGACGATCGTCCGACGCGGGCCAGGGCGGACGCCGCGAGCACGGCCAACGGCGGCAGCACGACAAGCACGTAGCGGGCCACCCAGACGTGCAGTTGGGTGCCGGCGAGCAACAGCAGCGCCATCGGGACGAACGCCGCGCCGGCCAGACAGACGTACGCCGGGGCGCGGCGTACGCCGAGAACCGCGAGGACGAGGACGAGCCCGCCGACGGCCGCGGAGTGGAACAGCCGTTCCGGGAACGCCTGGAGGGCACCCAGGTCGACGCGCGCGATCCAGGACACCTGGGCGGTCTGCCCCCGACCCCAGACGGACAGCGCGAGCGCCGGCAGCACGCCCACGCCGGCCGCCGTCACCCACCGCCGTACGGTCCGCCAGCCCTCGGCTCGGTGGGAGAGCTGCCACCAGCCGACCGCGACGGCGTGACCCGCGAGCATCAGCAGGCCGTTGAGCGGGTGCAGCAGCCCGACGACGCCCACGGCGGCGGCGTACCCGGCGAGGCGACGGCGCGCGGGCTCCTCCACCAGCCGGACCAGGCACCACACGCCGACAGCGGCACCGAGGATCACCAGGGCGTAGGACCGGGCCTCCTGCGCGTACCGGGAGGTCACCGGCAGGATGGCGAAGAGCAGCCCCGCCACCAGGCCCGTTCCGGCGCCGCCGAGTCGACGCCCGAGCGCGGTCACCACCACCGTGGCGACGGTGATGGCGGCGACCGAGGGCAGCCGCAACGCGGCCGTGGACGTGCCGGCCACGGCGACGTACACCTTCATCAGGGCGTAGTAGGGGGTCAGGACCGCGTCCACCGAACCGGCGAGCTGCCACAGCTGCGACCAGCTCAACCGGACCACGCCCCAGGTGGCCAACTCGTCGGCCCAGAGTGCCGGACCGGTCAGCCGCCACCGGCCCAGCACAAGCGCGACGAGCGCGGGGAGCACCCAACTCGCCACCGTCGCGCCGGACCGGGTGTCGCCCGGTTCCCGATGCGCGTCCGCCCGAGGCAGGTCCGGTGGGGTGGCGACGGCGTGGTGCGACGGCCAGGTGGCGGTGATTGTGGTTCTCCCGGAACAGGGGCGGACGGTGCCGCGCGAACCTAGCCGCGTCAGGTGAGCACGCGGCGTCGCGGAACCGGACGGAACGTGAACGCGAGTGCCCGTTAAATCGGTTGTCCGAGCCGCGATGGCCTGCTGAACTACCCGAAACCGCCACCAACAGTCAGGGAGCACCAATGCGCGCTGCGTCGATGTCCGACCAGAAGGTATCTGTCGCCTACCTGAAGGACCTGACGCCGCGTGAAGACCCTGAACCTCGGCATCCTGGCGCACGTCGATGCCGGTAAGACCAGCCTGACCGAACGGCTGTTGCACGACGTCGGCGTGACCGACCGGCTCGGCAGTGTCGACGCGGGCAGCACCCGGACGGACTCCCTGGCCCTGGAACGGCAACGCGGGATCACCATCCGCTCGGCCGTCGTCTCCTTCGTGCTGGACGACGTGACCGTCAACCTGATCGACACGCCCGGCCACCCGGACTTCATCGCCGAGGTGGAGCGGGTGCTCGGTGTGCTCGACGGCGCGGTGCTGGTGATCTCCGCGGTGGAGGGGATACAACCGCAGACCCGGCTGCTGATGCGGACCCTGCGTCGGCTGCGCATCCCGACGCTGATCTTCGTCAACAAGGTCGACCGGGCCGGGGCGGACCCCGAGCGGGTCGTGCGGGCCGTCGCGGAGAAGCTCTCCCCGGCCGTGGTGGCGATGGGCTCGGTGGAGATCCCGGGGACCCGTGCCGCCCGCTGCTCGCCGTACGGCCCCGCCGACGAGGCGTTCACCGACCGGCTGCTCGACGTGCTCGCAGGGCAGGACGACGGGCTGCTCGCCGACTGGGTGGCGAACCCGTCGGCGGTGCCGTACCCGCGACTGCGCGGTGCGCTGGCGACGCGGACCCGCCAGGCGCTCGTGCAGCCCGTGTACGCCGGCTCGGCGATCACCGGCGCGGGCGTGGACGCGCTGCTCGCCGGGATCACCGAACTGCTGCCGACAGCTCAGGGTGACGTCGACGCCCCGCTCTCCGGCACCGTTTTCGCCATCGAGCGGGGTCCGGCGGGGGAGAGGATCGCCCTGGTCCGGCTCTTCGCCGGCACGATCCGGGTCCGCGATCGGGTCCGCGTCGGCAGGGCCGACGCCGCGCTGGTCACGGCGATACGTGTCGCCACCCTGGGGGCTGACGTGGTGGCGTCGTCGGTCGGCGCCGGCCACATCGCCCGGCTCTGGGGTGTGACGGAGGCGCGGATCGGCGACCCGGTCGGCGTACCCCCGGAACGTGCCGGCGCGGACCGCCACTTCCCGCCGCCCACGCTGGAGACGGTGGTGGTGCCGGAGCGCCCCGTCGACCGGGTCACGCTCCACGCGGCGTTGAGCCAGCTCGCCGAACAGGATCCCCTGATCAACCTGCGGCAGGACGACCGGCACCACGAGATCAGCGTGTCCCTCTACGGCGAGGTGCAGAAGGAGGTCATCCAGGCCACCCTGGCTGACGACTTCGGCGTGCGGGTGACGTTCCGGGAGACCAGCGTCGTGCACGTGGAGCGGGTGTGCGGCGTCGGCGGGGCGGTCGAGGTGATCGCGGTGGCGCCCAATCCCTTCCTGGCCACCGTCGGGCTGCGGATCGCGGCGGCGCCGACCGGCGCCGGTGTGAGTTTCCACCTCGGCGTCGAGTTGGGGTCGATGCCACCGGCCTTCTTCGCCGCCGTCGAGGAGTCCGTGCGCCGGACCCTGCGCCAGGGGCTGTCCGGGTGGGAGGTTCCCGACTGCGAGGTGACGATGACCCACGCCGGCTACTGGGCGCGGCAGAGCCACTCCCACGGCAGCTTCGACAAGAGCATGTCCAGCACCGCCGGGGATTTCCGCAACCTCACCCCGTTGGTGCTGATGGCCGCGCTCACCCGTGCCGGCACGCGGGTCCACGAACCGGTGCACCGCTTCCGGCTGGAGGTGCCCGGTGACGTCCTCGGCACGCTGCTGCCCGCGCTCACCCGACTGGACGCGGTGCCGACGGACACCGTCGGGCGGGGCACCTCGTATGTGGTGCGGGGCGAGATCCCGGCGGGCCTGGTGCACGCGCTGGAGCGTCGGCTGCCCGCGCTGACCCGGGGTGAGGGCGTCCTGGAGACCGAGTTCGTCAGATACCGCCCGGTGTCGGGTGTCGCCCCCACCCGGGCCCGCTGGGACAACAATCCGTTGGATCGCAAGGAGTATCTGCTGGCGGTCGCCCGCCGGGTCGGCGGCCGGTAACGGCGATATCCATTGCGGACGCCCCGGGGACCTCCTAGTCTCGTCGAAGCAAGGTCAACCGAGCACACCCCGAAGGGAGTACGCCGTGCCACAGCGCGTCCGCACCGTTGCCGCCCGGCGTCTGCTCCCTGCCGGCGCGGCCCTGCTCGGCACCACCACAACCTGTGTCCGTCGGTCGTTGCGGCGCAATCAGCCGGGGTGGCGCGACTGACGTGACGCTGACGCGTCCGCCGGCCGCCCATCCCACCGGGATCGGGCGGCCGTTTCGTATCCGCGCACCGCCGCCGCGCTCGCACCTGATCATTAACGGTCATCGCACGACAGGAGGAGACCACGATGGGATTCACCCCTCTCGCCGGTACCCGGGCACCGGTCCGGGTCTGGACCGACCCGTACGCCATCGAGCCGCAGGCCGCCAAGCAACTGCGCAACATCGGCGCGCTGCCCTGGGTGCAGGGCGTCGCCGTGATGCCCGACGTGCACTTCGGCAAGGGCGCCACGGTCGGCTCGGTGATCGCGATGCGGCAGGCCGTCTCACCGGCGGCGGTCGGCGTCGACATCGGCTGCGGGATGTCGGCGGTACGCACCTCGCTGACCGCCGCGGACCTGCCGGACGACCTGGCCGGGCTGCGGTCCGCGATCGAGGCCACCATCCCGGTCGGCTTCGCCCAGCGGCAGGACTCCGTCGACACGCGTCGGATCCGTGGCCTGGAGCAGGCCGGCTGGGACGACTTCTGGGGCCGGTTCGCCGGTCTGGACCGGCGGGTGGCGCAGTTGGAGACGCGGGCGCGGCGGCAGCTCGGCACCCTCGGCGGGGGCAACCACTTCATCGAGGTCTGCCTGGAGCAGGGTGGCGCCGACGAGGGGCGGGTGTGGCTGATGCTGCACTCCGGGTCCCGCAACATCGGCAAGGAGTTGGCCGAGCGGCACATCGGGGTGGCCCGGGGGCTGCCGCACAACGCCGACCTGCCCGACCGGGACCTGGCGGTGTTCCTCGCCGGGACGCCGGAGATGGACGCCTACCGGCGGGACCTGTGGTGGGCGCAGGAGTACGCGCGGCGCAACCGTGCCGTCATGCTGGCCCTGCTCTGCGGTGTGGTGCGGGAGCACTTCCCGCAGATCTCCTACGACGAGTCGATCTCGTGCCACCACAACTACGTGTCCGAGGAGAGCTACGACGGGGTGGACGTGCTTGTCACCCGCAAGGGCGCGATCCGGGCCGGGCGGGGCGACCTGGGCATCATCCCCGGCTCGATGGGCACCGGGTCGTACATCGTGCGGGGTCGGGGTAACCCGGACGCGTACTGCTCGGCGTCGCACGGGGCGGGGCGGCGGATGTCGCGGGCGCAGGCCAAGCGGACGTTCAGCACGGAGGACCTGGCCGCGCAGACCGCCGGGGTGGAGTGCCGCAAGGACGCCGGGGTGGTCGACGAGATCCCCGGCGCGTACAAGGACATCACCGAGGTGATGGCCCAGCAGGAGGACCTGGTCGAGGTGGTGGCGCACCTCAAGCAGGTGGTCTGCGTGAAGGGCTGACGTGCCGTGCGGGCCGGGTTGACCGGCCCGCACGGCCGCCGCTCAGAAGCCGACGAAGACCCGGCGCAGGTCGTCGAGGGTCACCGAGCCGGTCACCCGCACCCCTTCGGGGGTGTGCTGGGTGCCCAGCCGTCCGGTGGCCAACCGCAGCCACGCCTCGGCCGGAGCCACCAGCTCCCCGTCGGGACGCTCCGGCGCGTCGACGATCTCGACCTTCTCGCCCAGCCGCAGCCCGAACGTCCGCTCGGGGGTGTCCAGCCGGACCAGCAGTGTGGCCTCCCGCCCGGCCAGCTCCTGCGGGCGGCTGGTCCAGGACAGCATGCCGCCGATCTGGTCGAGCAGCAGCGCCACCGCCCCCGGCGTCACCGCCGCGAACGGGTTGAACGCCACCTCGGCGTCCCACTGGTGCAGGGCGAACTCGCTGAGTCGGAACCGGGCCGCGGTGGCCACGTCGATCGGCTCCGGCAGGAAGCCGAGGTCGACACGCATCGTGGCCCGGGTCTCGGTGTCCAACGCCTCGTACGCCTCGACCAGCCGCTCGTTGGCGGCGAGGAACCCGGCGGCGTGCTCGGCCGGGGACATCGCGTCCCAGCGCGCCCAGACGCCACGGTTGAAGTCCCCGTCCGGGCCGGGCGCGCCGGTGCGGGCGGCCTCCAGCGTCGCCAGGTTGATCTCGGCGCCGCTGCCCAGGTGGCTCAGCACCTGGGACACCTGCCACTCGCTGGCACCCGACGGGCGGAGCAGGTCGTCCTCCTTGAGGTCGCGGACGAGCGCGGCGAGCTCCTCGTGGCCCGCGCGCAGAGCCGTGATGATCTGGTCAGCAGGGGTCGGCATGGATCTCCTCAAACGGATATTCGACGATGGTCGGGACGTTACCGGACGTGACCGCCGGCCGGCCCACCCCACGCTCGGAGCGATCCGGCCGGCGGCCACGTCGGTCGGCTCAGCCCATGTGCACGGTGGTGCCGGTCGGGACGTCCTCCTTGCGCACCTTCACCAGGATCAGGGTTGCCAGGCCGGCGAGCACGATCAGCGCCGCCCCCCAGGCGAACGCCACCCGGTAACCGTGCACCAGCGCATCGACCTGGGTGACCGGGTTCGGCGCCCGGCCGACCAGGTAGGCGGCGACCGCGCTGGTGTAGAAGGTGTTCAGCAGCGCGGTGCCCAGCGAGCCACCGATCTGCTGGGTGGCGTTGAGCGTCGCGCTGGCCGCGCCGGCGTCGTGCTCCGGCACCCCGACCAGGGCGAGGCTGGACAGCGGGACGAAGGTGAAGCCCAGCCCGAGGCCCAGGATGACCTGGGCGGGCAGCAGGTGGGTGAGGAACGAGGTGTCCGCGTCGATCTGGGTCAGCACCAGCATGCCCAGGGCGGCGAGCACGGCGCCGGCGACCATCAGCGGCTTGGCGCCCAGTCGCGGCATCAACTGGCTGGCGCCACCCGCGGCGATGAGCACACCGGCGGTGACCGGCAGCGACGCGAGACCCGCTTCCAGGGGCTTGTACTGCAGCACCACCTGGAAGTAGAAGGTCAGGAAGAGGAACGCCCCGAACAGGCCGGCGCCGATCAGCGTCGAGGTGAGGAACGCCCCGCCCCGGTTGCGGTCCAACACGATGCGCAGCGGCAGCAGCGGGTGGCTGGAGCGCAGCTCGATCACCACGAAGGCGGCGAGCAACACCACGCCCGCGGCGATGAATCCGAGCGTCGCGGTGGCGTCCCAACCGTCCTCGGCCGCCTTGGTGAAGCCGTACACCAGGGAGACCAGGCCGGCGGTCACCACGATCGCGCCGGGTACGTCGTAGCGGGTGTTGCCGTGCGCCCGGCTCTCCGGCACCAGCGGAATCGCGAACGCGATGGCGATGGCGGCGACCGGAATGTTGACGAGCAGGCACCAGCGCCAGTCGGCGTACTCGGTGAGCACCCCACCGAGCAGCAGACCGACAGCCGACCCGCCGCCGGCGATCGCGCCGTACACCGCGAACGCCTTGGCCCGCTCGGTGGCCTCGGTGAACAGCACGGTGAGCAGCGCCAGCGCGGCCGGGGCGAGCAGCGCGCCGAAGGCACCCTGCAACGCGCGGGCGGCGAAGAGCATCTCGCCGCTGGTGGCCAGACCGCCCAGCGCGGAGGCGAGCGCGAAGCCGGTCATGCCGACGATGAACGTGCGCTTGCGGCCCCAGTAGTCGGCGATCCGGCCGCCGAGCAGCAGCAGGCCGCCGAAGGCCAGCGTGTAGGCGGTGATCACCCACTGTCGGTTCGCGTCGGTGATGCCCAGGTCGGCCTGCGCCTGCGGCAGCGCGATGTTCACGATGGTGGCGTCCAGGACGACCATCAGCTGCGAGACCGCGATGACCGCCAGCGCGATCCAGCGCCGCGGGTGCGGCGCGCTTGTCGACGCCCCGGCGCCGGGTGCGCCAGGTGCGGTCGAGGTGGTTCCGGACATGGTGAAGCCTTCCGTGTTGCGGATGTCGATGGGTCAGGCCTGTGACGGGCGGTCGGGTTGGTAGCGGAGTACCGGGATCAGCACCTGGTCGACGACCTGGATGAGGAACGCGTCGTCGGCGGGCAGGCCGTGCGCGACGATGCGGGACATGGTGAGCGCGGGCGCGAGATCGTGGAACAACTCCCGTTCGCCGGCCTCCGGTGGGATCTCTCCACGGGCGGCGGCCCGGACCAGGATGGCGGTGCTGGCCACCCGCCCGGCCGGCAGCACCTGGTGGCGTACCAGGCGTTCCAACTCGGGGTTGGTCCGCATGGCGAAGGTCAGCGCCTGCATCAGGTCGCAGTCGGCCACGCAGATCGCGGCCGTGGCGCGCAGCAACTCGATCAGGTCACCGCGCAGGCTGCCGGTGTCGGGCGGGTTGTGCACACCCACGTGCCGGTCACGCAGGGCGGCGACGACCAACTCGGCCTTGCCGTCCCAGCGCCGGTAGATGGTGGCCTTGCTGACGTGGGCCCGGGCGGCGACGGCGTCGATGGTCATCCGGTCGAAGCCGACCTCGCGCAGCAGGTCGATGACCACGCCGAACAGGTCGCTGTCGGTGCAGCGCGGACCCCGGGCGGCCGGCACCCCGGCGCCCGCGCCCACCTGCTGACCACCAAGCATCCCGACCCCCCGCGAAACGATGTCGTACTGACACTAGTTCGCGGAGGGCTGATTGTGCAGGCTTTCGTGAGTTGCCTCGCACTGAGTCGACGAAACGATTGCGTTTCTACCAGGAGTCCGGCAGGTGAACCCGGTGGTCAGCCGCCAGCGTGCGCGTACCGCACGTGCTCGGGCTGAACGAACAGGGTGCGTCGGGCGATGGCGTGACCTCTGCTGTCGAGCTGGTAGCAGTCGATCCAGCACCAGCCGTGGTAGGTGGGCCAGTCGAGCCTTCTGATCACCCGCACCGCAATCGGGATCATGAACTGGACACTGGCGGCACGATCCAGTCGCAGCACGTCACCTGCCTTCACGACCGCTGGTTCTCCCGGTCGCGCCAGGCGTTGAGGCGTACGGCGGCCTGTCGCAGACGAGGGCACGAGCCATCAGGGCGGCACTTGGAGCAGACGTCGCGATGATGAAAGTCGATCACGTAGCCAGCCATGATCACCAAGAACGGCGGCTCGGGCCTGATCTCCTCACGCATCATGACGGTCGTCTCGCTGGTTGCCACGCATGCGCGCTCGTCGCTTGCTCGTGGCCTGATCCGGCTGCACTGGTGGCGTAGGAGGATCGCACGCCACGGGTTGGTAGGCGGAGCGCTCGACAACGTCGATCGGTTCGTCCGAACGCTGGAACCACTTCCATCGACGCACATCCGCCTCCCGAGAGATCACGATTAGGCCATCTACCAGCCACAATCCATGCGCCGGGTACAGATCTGCAACGTCTCACTTCGAAATTGGCGCTTAGAGATTGACGCTGCGTCGTCTGGCCCTGCAAGCTGTTCGAAATGAGACACACGGGCGCACGAAGTGAGATTGGGAGGGTGGATGAGTGAAGCCGGTTCCTCCGTCCCGAGGCGGCAGCTTGGACGGTTGCTGCGACAGGCGCGGGAGGAAGCAGGGATCAACCTGGAGGCCGCAGCCAGTGATCTTGAATGGTCGCGAGCCAAGATGTATCGGCTGGAGAGTGGTCAGACTTCCCTGCGGACCCATGATGTGATCTTGATGTGTCAGCGTTACGGCACGTCTGCTGAACTGACTGAGGTATTGGTCAGCCTTGCCAGGGAGAGTAAGTCTCGTGGCTGGTGGCATGCCTATGGCGATGTGATCCCGGGCTGGTTTGAGTTGTACGTAGGGCTGGAAGCCTCAGCCGCTCAGGTGCGCCATTACGAATCGACCCTCATTCCTGGCCTTCTGCAGACGCCCGAGTACATGGCTGCGGTGTTCCAGACCAAGCCCAACCGCAGTGCTCAGGAGGTGGATCAGAAGGTTGCCCTGAGGATGCAGCGGCAGAAGCTCTTGACCCGGCGCAGCCCGGCGGCGCTCAGCTTCCATGCGGTCATTGATGAGGCGGTAGTCCGCAGACCCATCGGCGACATCGACGCGTGGCGCGCACAGCTTGCCCACCTGGTGAACGCTGCTCAGGCCCCGAACATCTCCGTCAGGGTGCTGCCGCTGGCCACCGGGCCGCACCGCGCGTCCGTTGCCGGAGCGTTCGTGCTGCTTGACTTTCCCGCGGTTGGTACACGAACGGCAGAGCCAAGCACTGTCTACTGCGAGTCTCTGACCGGCAGTCTCTACCTGGATCGGCCGAGTGAGGTTGAGACGTACTCTAAGGTCTGGCAGACGCTCTTGGATCTTGCACTCAGCGAGCGCGCGTCAGAGGATCTAATCAGCACGGTGATTAAGGAGACCTACGATGAGTGACTTGACTGGTGCTCTCTGGCGCAAGAGCAGCTTCAGCGCGAACGAGGGCAACTGCGTCGAGGTGGCCGACAACCTTCCTGGGTTGGTCGGCGTGCGAGACAGCAAGGATGTGCAGGGGCCGGCTCTGGCCTTTACTGCGGACACCTGGCGAGCCTTCATTGCTGACGTTCGGGCTGACGCCGCGAGTTGAACGCACTCCGGAACAGAAGGGGGCCTTCTTTCGCAGGAAGGCTCCCTTTCGCATTTTTCGCCAGGACTTCTGGTGGTGTGGTGGAGCGGCCACAGCCGCCCCACGTGGCACCGAGGTGTGGAACACGCTCAGGGAGCAAGCTCTGAGCGTGGAGGATTCGTGCAAGCTGATGCACAAGATCAAGGAGAGGCACCATGGGTGATCTGACCGGCGCTACCTGGCGCAAGAGCACCAGGAGCAGCGATTCGGGTAACTGCGTTGAGGTTGCTGACAACCTCCGTGACGTCGTCGGTGTGCGAGACAGCAAGGATGTGCAGGGGCCGGCCCTGGCGTTCGCTGCGGCCACCTGGCGAGCCTTCGTTGCTGGCGTTCGGGCTGATTCCCTGAGCTGAGCGTGCTTCGGAAGCGGAGTCACCTGGCACCGACCAGGCGTTGATCTCGACGCGGGCTACTGAGATCATCGGTCGCTTGGTCTGCGGGCCCGGCTCGATCCGATCAGCTCACACGAAGGGGCACGACGTGCAACGTCATGGCTGCGTGATCCGACTCCGCCCGGAGCAGCGGGAAACCTACCTGCGGCTCCACGCCGACGTCTGGCCCAGCGTCGAGCAGACGCTGCGCGAGGCGAACTTCCGCAACTACACCATCTTCCTGCACGACGACCTGCTCTTCGGCTACTACGAGTACGTCGGCGACGACTACGAGGCCGACTCGCGGCTGATCGCCGCGGACCCGCAGACGCAGGAGTGGTGGAAGCTGACCGACCCGTGTCAGGAGTCGATCGCCGAGCCCGGCTCGGGAGACTGGTGGGCCCCGATGCGCGAGATCTGGCACCTGACCGACGAGGCGGTCGCGCAGGCACCCGACCCGACCCGGCAGGGCTCCGTCACCTAGACGAGTGAGTGTTGAGCGGTATGCCGCAGAGTCATGGTTATGAATCTGCGGCATACCGCTCACTGCCGCGTCCGCCCCCGCGGACGTGACCAACGGTCACCGTTGGAGGTTCGTACGCTCCAACGGGGTGACAACTCGGCTCGCGCATTGAAGACTAGCTTCATCCGTCCATGTGGATTGGTTGATATCCTACGGAGGAAGCGTGCTCACGAGAAGGAAGCTGCTCGTCGCCGCAGCAGCGGCCGTGGTCGGCGTTGTACCGCTGGCTGGCAACGCGGCCGCGGCCGCGTTGCCAGAGCTGAACATGGAGGCGCTGATCAAGGCGGCCCAGATCGACCCTCGTCGGCCGGACACCGCGCTGACCGAGGGGGCCAAGGACAGCGTCCTGCTGGTGGAGCGCGCACTCCAGGCGAGAGGGCTGCTCTCGTCGGCGTACGTCGACGGTCACTTCGGCACCACCACGATCGCCGCGTACGCCGCGTACCAGCGGTCCCTCGGCTACACCGGTCTCGACGCGACAGGTCTACCCGGCCCGTCGTCGCTGCGGTCGCTCGGCGAGGGACGGTACACAGTGGTCAGGGCGATCTCGCCGGGCAGTGTGGTGACCCTGCGCGGTGTGCAGGTCAACACGCGCACCAGGTCGATGCTGATCGAGGCCGAACGCCTGCTCGGCCGCCAGCTCGCCATCACGCAGGGCTCGTACAGCAGCGGTGTGGGTGCCTCTGCCGGCACGCACGACGGCGGCGGCGCGCTCGACCTCTCGGTCAGCGGTCTCTCCTCGGCGGTCCGGACGGACGTGCTGCGTCGACTGCGCACGGTGGGCTTCGCCGCGTGGCTGCGGACCCCGGACCAGGGGGACTGGGGTTACCACATCCACGCCATCGCGCTCTCCGACACCGACCAGTCGACAGGTGCGCAGAACCAGGCAGGCGACTATTACCTCGGTCGTAACGGCCTGGCCAACCGGGGCGTCGATGATGGCCCAGCGGTCAGCCCGAAGCGAACCTGGGAGGAATACCAGCGCACGCTCTGAGGCCTACCGGTTCACCCACGTCGATGCCGGCTGTTCGGCGTACAGAGGAGCGAATGTGTCCATTCGTAGTAGCCGTCTCCTGCGCGGTACCGTCGCCGTGCTCACCACGGTCCTGACGAGCGCGGCGGTCAGCGTCGCCAGTTCGACCGGCGCCCAGGCGGCCGTGAACACCTCGACGAGTTACCTGGTGGTCTACAACAACAACATCGAGAACTGGCTGCCGAGCTCCTGCGCGGACGGGTACAGCTGGGACCGACTGATCACCTATCTCAAGGGCCGACCACTGAGCCCGGACATCTTCACGGTGCAGCAGGTGTCCAACCAGACGCAGCTCAACACTCTGACGCAGCGTCTCTCCGACGAGCTGCCCGGCACCTACGCCGGGCAGATCGCGATCGCGAGCCCGGGTTCGATGGGCTACACCAGCACCTGCGGCAAGTTGAAGAACCAGCAGACCAACGCGGTCGTCTACCGCTCGGACCGGTTCACGTTCGAGGACGCCACCCGGTGGCGATCCGACGCCCCCGAGGACTATGACGCCGGCACCGGTGGGTGTCAGAACCTCGAACCCACGCGCAGCAGCCAGGACCGGGTCCACAACATCGCCGTCCGGTTGCACGACAGCGTCCGTGGCGAGGACGTGTCGGTCGCCTCGATCCACTGGCCGACCAACACCTGGCACGGCCCGCTGTGTGCCGACGAGAACATCAAGGAGGCCGACGAGGCGATGGACCGCCTGGGCGGCGCCCTGAAGATCGTGGCGGGTGATGCCAACGCCGAGCCCGAGGACGCGGGTTGGTGGAACGACGGCAGGGCCGACGGCTATCGCGACCCGATCGCCGAGAAGTGCGGTAGCCGCGACTGCTCCTCGGCGTACGACACCAACGGCAGCCGGCGGATCGACTTCCTGCTGGTCAAGAGTGGCAACGGCTTCAGCAACGCGGCGACCATCACGCCGTCGATGACCGGCGGTGAGTACTCCGAGCACCGCGCCGTGACCGCCTACGTGAACTACTGACGACCCGGCGGGCGACACCGCACACCGAGCGGCGTGCGGTGTCCCCGCCGGCCGAGTGTTCTTACCACCGAACCAAAAATCTTCGACAAAAGGTGGGCGTGCTTGTCGATCGGGGTCGGTCCCATTCGTAGCCCTGGTGAGAGCCCGCCACCGCGGCGGGTCACCGACCCACCGGAGGGCACGATGACCACCACAGCGACCACCACCACCCCCGCCACCACGTCGACCGTCGGCGCGCTGATCCGGACCGGTCTCGTCGCCACGGTCGCCGCGAGCGCCGCCACCATGGCCATCGCCGCCGTCGGCCGCGCGGCGGGGATCAGCCTCGACGTGGCCGACGCGCCGATCCCGGTGTCGGGCTTCGGCGTGCTGACCGCCGTATTCTCGCTGGTCGGGGTGATCCTCGCCGCGCTGCTGTCCCGCTTCGCCGGGCGTCCGCGGCGCTCGTTCGTGCGTACCACTGTGGTGTTGACGGTCCTGTCGCTGGTGCCGGACATGATCGTCGACGCCGGGGCGGCCACCAAGGCGCTGCTGATGCTCACCCACCTGGTCGCGGCCGCGATCGTCATCCCCGCTATCGCGCGCCGCCTGGCCGCCTGACCTGTCGCCATTCACCATCCAACGGTTGGAGGACCGTCATGAAGCAGTACCTGCTGTCCGTGCACGCCGTCGAGGGCGCGCCGGAAATGTCCGACGAGGAGACGCAGACCATGTTCCGGGAGACCGACCGGGTCAACGACGAGATGCAGGCCGCCGGCGCCTGGGTCTTCGGCGGAGGGCTCCGGTCGCCGGACAGCGCCACGGTCGTCCGGGTCGAGAACGGCGCCACCACCATGAGCGATGGGCCGTTCGTCGAGACGAAGGAACACATCGCCGGGTTCTGGGTCATCAAGTGCGACGACCTGGACCAGGCGCTGGCCTGGGCCGAGAAGTGCGCGGCGGCCTGCGGCCCCATCGAGGTGCGACCCTTCAACGACCTGTCCCAGGCCTGACCGGGAGCCAGCCGACAGACATGGACCTGGGCAGCATCTACCGCGCGGAGTACGGCCGCTGTGTCGCCACCCTGGCCCGCCTTCTCGGTGACCTCAGCCTCGCCGAGGAGGCGGTCCAGGACGCCTTCACCAAGGCTCTGGAGAAGTGGGAGACCCCACCG
Source organism: Micromonospora sp. NPDC049175 (assembly GCF_043197345.1). Classification (NCBI taxonomy): domain Bacteria; kingdom Bacillati; phylum Actinomycetota; class Actinomycetes; order Micromonosporales; family Micromonosporaceae; genus Micromonospora; species Micromonospora sp. NPDC049175. The sequence continues at coordinate 625,715 of NZ_JBICSY010000004.1, forward strand.
CCCAACCCGGGTGCCTGGATCGTGACCACCGCCCGCAACCGGGCCGTCGACCGGCTCCGCCGGGAGTCGACACGGGAGGCGCGGCACGCCCAGGCCCTGCTGCTGCACCACCAGGACGAGCCCCGAGAGGTGGGACCGGTGAAGGACGACCAGCTGCGACTCATTTTCACCTGCTGCCACCCGGCGCTCGGTCCGGACGCGCGGACCGCCCTCACGCTCCGCCTGCTCGGCGGTCTCGACGTGCCCGAGATCGCCCGGGCCTACCTGATCCAGGAGTCGACCGTCGCGCAGCGCATCGTGCGCGCCAAGAAGAAGATCCGGGACGCCGGCATCCCCTATCGGGTACCCGCCGAACACGAGCTGCCGGACCGACTGCCGTACGTGCTCACCGTGCTCTACCTGATGTTCAACGAGGGCTACGCGTCCACCGCCGGACCGTTGATCAGAACGGACCTGTGCGCCGAGGCGATCCGACTCACCCGCGAGCTTGCCGCGTTGATGCCCGACGAGCCCGAGGTGCTGGGGCTGCTCGCCCTGCTGCTGCTGACCGAGGCGCGCCGCCCGGCCCGGCTCGACCCGTCCGGCGAGCTGGTGCTGCTGGCCGACCAGGACCGGTCACTGTGGGACCGGGCGCTCATCGCCGAGGGGCACGACCTGGTCCGGCGTTGCCTGCGGCGCGACCAGCCCGGCCCGTACCAGATCCAGGCCGCGATCGGCGCGGTGCACACCGACGGCGCGGCCACCGACTGGCAGCAGGTCCTGGCACTGTACGACCAGCTCCTCGCGCTCACGCCGAGCCCGGTCGTCGCGCTCAACCGTGCGGTTGCCGTCGCCGAGGTGCACGGACCGGCGCTGGCCCTGGCCGGGTTGGTGGACCTCGACCTCCCGGGCTACCACCGGCTGCCGGCCACCCGCGCCGAGCTGCTGGTCCGGCTCGGCCGCGACGAGGAGGCCCGAGCCGCCTACGACCAGGCCATCGCACTGGCCACAAACGAGACCGAGCGGGCCCACCTGCGGGCTCGTCGTACCGCACTCACCCGTGAACGGAGCACATCATGACCGCCACCTACACCGTCGACGTCTTCTCCAGTCTCGACGGCTTCGGCAGCACCAGCGGCAACTGGGGCGGCTACTGGGGGAAGCAGGGCCCCGAGCTGCTCGCGCACCGCCTGGCCGTCTACGGCGAGGAGCAGCGCATGGTCTTCGGCGCCCGTACGTACCGGGCGTTCGCGCAGATGCTGGCGGCCAGCACCGAGGAGTCCGAGGTCCGCGACGCCTGGGTGACCCGGATGAGGAGCCTTCCGGCGACAGTGGTGTCCAACACGCTGGAAGGCCCCCTCGACTGGCCGAACGCGACAGTCCTGCGAGGCGACGCCGTCGACGTCGTCGCCCGGCTCAAGGAGGAGTCCGACGTGCCCCTGCGCTCACACGGCAGCCTGTCGATGAACCGGGCGCTGATGGCGGCCGGACTTGTCGACCACGTCCAGGTGACGCTCTTCCCGGTGATCACCGGACAGACCGGAACCGAGCCGATCTTCTCGGGAGCGGCCGACTTCGACCTGGAGCTGATCGAGAGCCGGACCCTCGACGGCGGCACCCAGGAGCTCACCTACCGGCCCACCCTGCACGTCTGAACGACGAGGCAGGAGCCGTAGGACTGCTCGGGGTCGTAGCAGTCGTGTCGGCGGTATGACGCTTCCGCTATGCCGAACATCGATAGCCGTCACATTAATATCTACGAGCATCGATGATGTCGCGGCCGGTGGCCGTCGACGAGCGCAGGGGAGTGCCCGATGTTCCGAGGACAACTGAGACGCGCGGCGCTGGCCATGCTGGTGGCGATCCTGGCGGCGGCCGGGACGCAGCTCGCCACCGGTACGCCGGCCGCCGCCGTTCGGACCGTCTACTACGACGCGAGTCGGACCGGCGAGTTCCGCACCAACTTCGACCAGGCGGCGCAGATCTGGAACAGCCGGGTCAGTAACGTCCGACTCCTGGCCGGCACCCCGGCCAGCATCACCATCTACGTCGACGACGGCTGGCCCCGCGCGCAGCCGACCGGTCTCGGCTCGGGCCGGATCTGGATGGGCCGCACGGCCGTCAACCAGGGCTACGACCGCACCCGCATCGCCACCCACGAGGTCGGCCACATCCTGGGCCTGCCGGACCGGCGCACTGGACTCTGCTCCGACCTGATGTCCGGCAGCAGCGCACCGGTGTCCTGCCGCAACGCGACCCCCAGCGCAGCCGAGGCGAGCCGGGTCAACTCGCTGTTCGCCGGCAGCCTCGTCGCGCCGGCGAGTACGACGTACACCTGGACCGGCGCGTCCGACGTCGAGCCGCTCGTGGTCGGGCGGTGAACCACGTCGACCTGCCGTCGATCCGCTCGTGGATCTCCACAGAGGTCGGTGGTCTGCCCGTCTGATCCAGCAGCGACATCGCGGGCGGGGGCGAGCGCCAGACGCGCCCCCGCCCCGGTGTCGCCCACGCCATCCCACGATGCGATACGGTGCCTGGCATATTCGGCACATCGGAGGTGGCGTCATGCCTACCGTCGTCGTCCTCGCGCTGACCCTCGCCCTCGCGCCCGCGCCGTCCCCGTCGGCCACCTCGGATCCAATCGGCGGCATCATCGGTGGCGTCGGCCAGATCGTCGACGGCCTGCTCGGCGGCGACACGCCGACGGCCCCTCCGCCGCCGAGCGTCACCCCCACCGGGGCGCCCACGCCGAGTCGGCCACCGGCCGCCGGTCCGCCCGGCCCGGTCCGGTCCACCGCGATCCCGGTGCCCACCACCTCGGCGGGCGGTCCCCCCGCACCCATCGCCCCCGATCGCTCCACCGCTGGCGAGGGCACCGGCACCCCCGGGGCCGCCGTGCCGCGCCGCGACGGCGACACCCCCGCGCCGACCGTCCCGCCGGCCCTCGCCACCCCCACCTCGAATGCCTGGCCACCCACGTCGTACCTGCTGGTCGTGGTGGTCCTCGCGGTGCTGGCGGTGCTGTTCCTGCGCCGCCGGGCCCCGGTCCCCGCCGCCGCGCCCGGTCCCGGTCCGGGCGCCGATCCGGCACCGGATCCCGGCCCCCTGCCCGATAACGTCAGCCGGTTGCCGACCAGCCTCAACGCCATCTACGAGATGGGCCGACAGGACGAGCGACTGGAACAGGAACGCCGCCGGCCCACCTGAGGCGCGACCTCACGGGGCCGAGTACGCGCCCTCGCGCCGCGGGACGGCGTCGTCGTAGACCCCGACCGGCCCGCTGTAGCGGTCGGTGCCCGTCGGGTACGGCCAGGCGTTCGCGGTGCAGCCGTGCAGGCCCAACGTCTGCTGCTGCATCACCGGCGCCGGCCGGCCCCGCCGGGGGCACCGCTCGTGACCGAACCCGAGTTTGTGCCCCACCTCGTGGTTGACCATGTACTCGCGGTAGGTGGCCAGACTCGCTCCGTAATCGGGCACCCCCTTGACCCAGCGCGCCACGTTGAGCACCACCCGGCCACCGTTGCGGCACGAGGTGTAGGCGTCGGGCACGTCCTGGCAGAGCGTGTCGCGGGTGCCGGGAGTCGCCAGGTAGATGGTGAAGTCGGTCGAATCGCCGGCGCCCACCCGGCGCAGCCGCCACGTCCCGCCGGCCGTCCACCCGCGGGGGTCGTTCAACGTCGCGGAGATGGCCGTCGCGACGTCGCCCACCGGCAGACCCCGGATGTCGCGTTCCACGGCGATCCGGTAGCGCAACAACCGACCCTCGGTCGCTCCGGTGGGTGCCGCCTCGGCGGGTGCCGTCGTCCAGCGGTTGCCGCCGGTGGCGGGGTAACTGACCCCGACGGCCGGCGCGGAACTGGGCGGGACACCGACGACTCCGGTCGGCCGACCGGAGGCGGTGACCGCGGCCGGCTCGCTGGGCCGTGGCCCAGCGGCGACGGGATCGGCGTCGGGTTGCCCGGCAGTCGGCAGCCCACACCCGGTGAGCAGCGCCACCACCAGGAGTAACACCGCAGAGGCGGTACGCCACCGGCGGGTAACCTTCGTCGACATGTCTCTCCCCTCGCCCGCCGGTCGGCGGCGGCGCGGAGGAGAAGACGGGCGACCACCGGAAAAGGTTGAGGTGATCTGGACTCAACTTTTCCCCGGCCTCGCCCGTCTCTGGGGTGTGGCACGGGGGAGGGCTCGGGGTGGCGCGGGGTGACGCGGAGTTCGTCGAGTTCGCCAGGGCGGCGTCCGGGCGACTGGTGCATGCCGCGTTCCTCATGACCGGCGATCACCACCTGGCCGAGGACGCCGCGCAGACCGCCCTGGTCCGCACGTACGCGTCCTGGTCACGGATCCACGACGACGACGCCTACGGGTACGCCCGCCGCACCCTGGTCAACCACCTGGTCGACGGGTGGCGGCGACCGATGCGGGAGTACCCGACCGACGAGGTGCCGGAGCAGCGGCGCGGCGACGTGGCCGACGAGGTGGCCACCCGGCGCTGGTTGATCGCCATCCTCGGCGCGCTCAGCCCTCGTGAGCGGGCCATCGTCGTGCTGCGCTACTACTTCGACCTTCCGGAGGCGCAGGTGGCTCGGGAACTCGCCGTATCCGTGGGCACGGTCAAGAGCACCAGCTCACGAGCCCTGGAGAAGCTGCGCGCCGCCTCGCCGCGAACAGCCGACAGGGAGGCGCGCCGATGAGCGAGTGGGATCTGCTCCGCGACGCCATGCGGGCCACCGAGCGCCCCGGGACCGCGCTCGACCTGGACCTGGTCCTGCGCGAGGGGCGGCGGCTCCGTACCCGTCGGCGGGTTGCCGGAGCGGGAGCGGCGACGCTCGCGGCCGGACTGGCCGCCGTCGTCGCGGTGGGGGTCGTCACGCGGCCGGACGATCGGCCCGGACCCGAGCGCCCACCGCCGGTCGCCGTCGCTCCGCCGTCGGCCGCTGTCTCGCCGACGGCCCCGGGCTCGGTCGAGTCGACGCCACCGCCGACGATGGCCCGCGACGTGCCTCCCCCGAAGCCCCTGGGCCAGATAATCGACAGCGGGGTGCGGCACGGCTCCGACCGGCGGGTGTACTACGTCATCGGGCTGTCCGTGCTCAGTGCGCCCAAGGTGACGATCGGGCTGGCCGCCGGTCGCCAGGCACCGAACGGCGCCCTGACCACGGACATCCTGGCCAACGACGTCGAGGGGTCCGACCGCAGCCCCGGGTTCCACGAGATCGGCTACGACGAGAGCTCGTCGACCGCGCCGGTGCCGACCTTCGGATACTTCGTCGGCCCCGCCCATCGGATCATCGGCACGGTGGCCGGCCGGCAGGTCGACGCCCGACTGGCCCGCTGGAGTGTCGACAAGCAGGTGGTGATCTTCTGGTTCGACCCGGCCCAGTTGACCCCGGGGGAGCCGCTCGACGGCATCATCGCCCGCGACGCCAGCGGTCGCCGACTCTGACGCGCCGGCCTGTCGCTCAGGCCGGATCGGCCAGCCGGCGCTCGATCGTCACCGTCGTCCCCTCGGCGGTGGAGACCAGCCGCACGTCGCCGTAGGCGTTCATCAGCAAGGCGCCGCGCCCACGGTCCATCGCCGGCCGGCGGTCCCGCCAGGTGCCGAAGTCCCGCACCGAGATCCGGATCAGCCCGCCGCCCACCTGGAGCCGGACCCGCACCTCCGGACGGCTGGGCTGCTGCGCGTGCTCGACCGCGTTGTTCATCGCCTCGGACGCGGCGAGCAGAAGATCCTCCAACACGTCCGGGTCGACGTCGAGGTCGTCAAGCCTCAGCCGGACGTCCCGACGCATGGCCGCCGCCGAGGTGGGTGCGGACGGGTAGGTCCACCCGACGTCCAGGACGTCGCCCAACCCGCTCCGGTCGGTGGCGGCCCGCGCCAGCACCGGCGCGTCCTGCCCGGGTGCGACCGTCCGGGGCGGCGCGACGGCGTTGAGGGGGTCGGGCCGCGCCGACGCCGTGTCGACTGTCGGTGCGGTGACGTCGCCGACCGTGTGGCTGCGGGCCCGCCGGATGCCGGCCCGGACCCGGGCGATCAGCTCGGCCGCGGCGAACGGCTTCACCAGGTAGTCGTCGGCGCCCAGGGTGAGGCCCTCCACGCTGGCCTGCCCACCGGCCCGGGCGGACAGCACCAGCACCGGCAGAGTGCGGGTCGCCGGGTCCGCGCGTAGTCGCCGGACCAGGTCGAAGCCGTCCAGCACCGGCATCATCACGTCGGTGAGGACCAGGTCCGGCCGTTCGCGGTGGACCTCGTCGAGGGCCTGCCGGCCGTCGGTGACGGCCCGCACCCGCCAGCCCTGCCCGGTGAGCAGCCGGCTGAGGTACGCCCGCATGTCGGCGTTGTCATCGGCGATGAGGATCCGTGCGCCGACCAGCTCGTCCACGGCCGGACCGGACACGTCGCCGGGCTCCGCCGGATCGCCGCCCGACTCGGTGAGCCAGCCCATCGCCTCCTCGACGGTGGCCCGCGCCGCGTCACCCCGTCCGACCGGCGACGGCCCGCTCCCCGCCGTGCGGCCCGCCGCCGACCAGGGCAGCGCCACGGTGAACGTGCTGCCGACACCCACCCTGCTCGTCACCCGCACCGCGCCGCCCTCCAGCCGGGCCAACTCGTAGGCCAGGGCCAGGCCGATGCCCGTGCCCTCGTGGCTGCGGGCGCGGGCGCCGCGGACCCGGTGGAAGCGTTCGAAGAGTTTCGGCAGGTCCGCCTCGGCGATGCCGATGCCGGTGTCCGCGACGATGAGGCGGATCTCCTCGTCGTCGGCTTCGAGGGTGACCCGGATCCGGCCGATGAACGTGTACTTCAAGGCGTTCGACAGCAGGTTCGTGACGATGCGTTCCCAGTTGACCGGGTCGATCGTGACCGGCCGGGGCAGCGGCGGGCAGACCACCTCGAGAGTGAGTCCGGCCCGTTCGACGGCGGCCCGGAACACGCTGGCGAGCTCGGCCGTGAGCGCCGCCAGGTCGAGCACGCGGGCGTCGCTGCGAGCCCGCCCGGCCTCCAGGCTGGAGAAGGTGAGCAGGCTGTTGACCAGGGTCAACAGTCGCGTGGCGTTCCGCCAGGAGGTTTCCACCCGCTCCCGCTGCGCCGCCGGCAGCGGCGCCGTGGCGTCGGTGAGGGCGTCGGCGAGCGGGCCGAGGATCAGGGTCAGGGGGGTACGGAACTCGTGGCTGACGTTGGCGAAGAAGTCGGTCTTCACCCGGTCCAGTTCGGCAAGCGCCTCGACCCGGCGCCGCTCCTGCTCGTACTCCTGGGCGTTGCGCAGCGCCACGGCGATCTGCTGGGCCAGCAGTCGGTAGAAGGACCGGTACGCCTCGTCCAGACCTCGGTTGGGGCTGATCCCGGCCAGGAGGACGCCGAGCGGCTGATCCTCGCCGCCCGAGGGCAGCGGCAGTGCCAGCGCGGTCCGGACCGGGTCGCCCCACGGGCCGCCGGGCAACGCCAACCGGTCAGCGACCTCGGACACCGCGGTCGGTCGACCCTGCGCGGCGTCCGCCAGCCCCCACACGTCCGCGGCCGGGCCGGGGTCGGCCAGCTCGACGGTGTCCGGCAGTGCCCGCGCGTACCCCTGGTCGCCGCCGGTGCGGGCGACCCGCCGCAGCACCGTGCCGTCGCGCAGGTAGATGGCGGTGAACGGGACGTCGAGCGGGTGGCCCTCGATCGCGTCGGTCAGCCGGGCGCCGGTGGCGTGCACGTCGACGGTGCGTCCGTCGCCGAGAACGGACAGGTCGCGCAGCAGTCGCAGCCGACGTTCGCCGACCACCTGCTCGGTGACCTCGCTGCACACGGTGAGCACGCCGACGGTCTGGCCGTCGTCGTCGCGGACCGGGGCGTGCGAGACGCTGAAGTACGCCTCCTCGCGGTAGCCGGCCCGTTCCAGCAGCAGTCGCAGGGCGGGGACCCAACTGGCCACCCCGGTCGCCGTGGCCTGCTCGATGAGCGGGGCGAGGACGTCCCATCCCTCGGCCAGGGTCACCCGGACGTCGTCGCCGAGCGCGGCCGGGTGTTTGTCGCCGATCAGGGCGGAGTACGCGTCGTTGTAGAGCTGGGAGAAGCTCTCTCCCCAGAGCAGCAGCATGGGGTACCGGGACGAGAGCACCGTCCGGACCGCGGCGCGCAGGCTCTGCGGCCAGTCGGTCACCGGGCCGAGTGGGGTGCGGGCCCAGTCCAGCTCTGCCATCAGCCGGCCGGTGTCACCACCACCGGTGAACAGGTCGATGCCGGGTCCCGTCACGCTTGGTCCGGCCCCATCGCAAGCCCCCGTTCCGGGCCCGACGACCCCTGCTGGCGTTACCTACCCATCCTGACACCTCTACTCACCTGTGCCGACGCCGGTACCTACCGTCGAAGCGACGGTGGTTCGGGACGAACGACCGATGCTCGCAACATTGATATCTGTAAGTGTCTCGGGTATCTCTCCAACCCCGAGGAGCCCCCATGAGAGGCAGAACGCTGAGCGCGGGTGTCGCGCTCGCCGTGTTCGCCGGGATGACGGTGACGCTGGCCGCCCAGCCGGTGACCGCGTCGCCCACCACCGCGACAGTGGCCCGGCCGATCGCCGCGTCCGCCGCCGCGTTGGCCGCACCGGACATCTCCGTCACGAACGTCCAGGCGCACCTGACCCAGTTCAACGCCATCGCCAGCAGCAACGGCGGCAACCGCCGGGCCGGCTCGGCCGGCTACACCGCCTCACTCAGCTACGTCAAGACCAGGTTGCAGTCGGCCGGCTACACCGTCAGCGAGCAGTACTGCTCCAGCTGCACGTATCCCTCGAACAACCTGATCGCGGAGTGGCCCGGCGGCCCGACCGACCAGGTCGTCATGTTCGGCGCGCACCTGGACGGCGTCTCGGCCGGTCCGGGCATCAACGACAACGGCACCGGCTCGGCGACGTTGCTGGAGAACGCGCTGGTCCTGGCCGCGCAGAACCCGACGATGACGAAGAAGGTCCGGTTCGCCTGGTGGACCGACGAGGAGCAGGGGCTCAACGGCTCCCGGTTCTACGTCAACTCGCTGAGCAGCACCCAGCGGGGATATATCAAGGGCTACTACAACTTCGACATGGTCGGCTCGGTCAACGGTGGCTACTTCATCAACCGGGTCAGCTCGACCACGGCGGCGCCGCTGAAGGCGTACTGGGACTCGTTGGGCCTGTCGCCGGAGGAGAACGTCGAGGGACAGGGTCGCTCCGACGACTACTACTTCCAGCAGGCCGGCATCCCGACCTCGGGTTACGCGGCCGGCGCGAGCGCCCGCAAGTCCAGCTCGCAGGCGGCCAAGTGGGGCGGCACCGCCAACTCGGCGTACGACCCGTGCTACCACCGCTCCTGCGACACCACGGCGAACGTCAGCGCCACGGTGCTGAACCGGGCGGCCGACGGCGTCGCGTACGCGCTGTGGCAGCTCGCCGTCGGCGGCGGCACCCCGAGCTGTTCCGGTGGTCAGGTGGTCGGAAACGGCGGCTTCGAGAACGGCGGCACGCCGTGGACCGCGTCCTCCGGCGTGATCACCAACGCCAGCGGCCAGCCGGCCCGGACCGGGTCGTACAAGGCGTGGCTCAACGGCAACGGCAGCACCCGCACCGAGAGTCTGTCGCAGTCGGTGACCCTGCCGGCCGGCTGCGCCAGCTACACGCTGTCCTTCTGGCTGCACATCGACACCGCCGAGACCACCGGCTCCACGGCGTACGACCGGCTCACCGTGCAGGTGGGCTCGACCACGCTCGCGACGTACTCGAATCTGAACGCCGCCGCCGGCTACGCCCAGCGCAGCTTTAGCGTGGCCGGGTTCGCCGGGCAGACGGTGACGCTGCGGTTCACCGGCACCGAGGACTCGTCGTTGCAGACCAGCTTCGTGATCGACGACGTGACGTTGCTGGCGAGCTGACCGCGTCGGCGAGAAAGGGCCGCCACCGGTTCGTTGCGGTGGCGGCCCGTCGCGTCGCGGGTCAGGGGAGCTGCGGGTAGAGCGCGGCGACGCCGCCGGCCAGCCCGGCCTGCACCTGACGGCTGGTGTCGTCGGTGACGATCTCGTAGGCGTCGGCCTCGATGCCGTCCACTCCGATCCGGGCGATCACGGCCGGGTCGGACTTCGGGGCGTCAACCCCGGCGGCCATGTCGGTGTCCATGTAGCCGACGTGCAGGCCGGCGACCCGCACGCCCCGCTCGGCGAGCTGGACGCGCAGCGCGTTTGTCATCGCCCACTCGGCCGACTTGGCGGCGCCGTACGCGCCGACGGCCGGAAAGTTCACCCAGGACAGCGCGGAGAGCACGTTGAGAATCGTCCCCCCGCCGTTGCCCGCGATGATCGGCGCGAACGCCCGGATCATCGACAGGTTGCCGAAGTAGTGGGTCTCCAGCTCCAGTCGGACGAGGTCCAGGTCGCCTTCGAGCAGATCGGTGCCGGTCTCGATGCCGGCGTTGTTGATCAGAAGCTGCACGTCGCCGGCCAGCTTGGCGGCGGCGGCGACCGAGGTGGGGTCGGTGATGTCGAGGCGCACCGGCGTCACGCCGGGTAGGTCGACGGTGTCCGGGTTGCGGGCGCCGGCGTAGACGGTGGCGCCCCGGGCGAGGAGTTCGGCGGCCAGGTGCCGGCCGAAGCCACGGTTGGCGCCGGTGACGAGGGCGGTGCTTCCTGCGATCTTCATGGTGGTGACGCTATCCCACCTGACTTCTGTACACCAAAGTCAGCTATCTCACGAAGCCGGTCCGTCCCGATCGGGAATACGACGGGGATGCGGTCACCACGCGGCCGGTGACGACTCGTATCCTTTCCGCGAACCTCCGCACGAGCCGAGAAGGGAGACGGTGTGAGCAATCAGGCCGAGACGTTGGAGTTCCAGGCCGAGGCGCGTCAGCTGCTCCAGTTGGTGGTCCACTCGATCTATTCGAACAAGGACGTCTTCCTGCGGGAACTCATCTCGAACGCGTCCGACGCGCTGGACAAGCTGAGGCTGGCCACGCTCGTCGACAAGGACCTCGTCGCCGACACCGACGACCTGCACGTCGCCCTGGAGGTCGACCGGGACGCCCGCACGCTCACCGTGCGGGACAACGGCATCGGGATGACCCGCGACGAGGTCGTCGCGCTGATCGGCACCATCGCCAAGTCAGGCACCGCCGAGCTGCTGCGCCAGCTGCGCGAGTCCGCCGACGCCCACGCCTCGCAGGACCTCATCGGCCAGTTCGGCGTCGGCTTCTACGCCGCGTTCATGGTCGCCGACCGGGTCACCCTGCTGACCCGCAAGGCCGGCGAGACCGGCGGCACCCGGTGGGAGTCCACCGGCGAGGGCACGTACTCGATCGAGGCGGTCGACGAGGCGCCGCAGGGCACCACGGTCACCCTGCACCTCAAGCCGGTCGACACCGAGGACAACCTGCACGACTACACCGCCGAGTGGACCGTCCGGGAGATCGTCAAGCGCTACTCCGACTTCATCGCCTGGCCGATCCGGATGACCGTCGAGCGCCCCGGCACCGACGACGCCCCCGCCACCAGCGAGGTGCAGACCCTCAACTCGATGAAGGCGCTCTGGGCGCGGCCCCGCGACGAGGTCGATGCCACCGAGTACAACGAGTTCTACAAGCACGTCAGCCACGATTGGGCCGACCCGCTCGAGGTCGTGCACATGAAGGGCGAGGGCACCTTCGAGTACGAGGCGCTGCTCTTCCTGCCCAGCCACGCCCCGCTGGACCTGTTCTCCCCGCAGGGTCGCCGCGGCGTCCAGCTCTACGTCAAGCGCGTGTTCATCATGGACGACTGCGAGGCGTTGGTCCCCACCTACCTGCGCTTCGTCAAGGGTGTGGTCGACGCGCACGACCTGTCGCTGAACATCTCCCGGGAGATCCTCCAGCAGGACCGGCAGATCCAGATCGTCCGCCGCCGCCTGGTCAAGAAGATCCTCGGCACCGTCAAGGACCTGAAGGCCAACCACGCCGAGCGCTACCGCACCTTCTGGACCGAGTTCGGCGCCGTGGTCAAGGAAGGGTTGATCGACGACACCGACAACCGCGACACGCTGCTGGACATCCTGTCGGTGGCCTCCACCCACGACCCGGCCGAGCCGACTGACCTGGCCGGCTACGTGTCCCGGATGAAGGACGGCCAGAGCGACATCTGGTACGCCACCGGCGAGTCGCGGGCCGCCATCGAGAACTCTCCGCACCTGGAGGCGTTCCGGGCCAAGGGCCACGAGGTGCTGCTGCTCACCGACCAGGTCGACGAGGTGTGGGTCGAGCGGGTCGGCACCTACGACGGCCGTCCGCTGCGCTCGATCGCCAAGGGCGAGATCGACCTGGACACCGACGAGGAGAAGCAGCAGGCCGAGGCCGAGCGCGAGCAGCAGCGACAGGAGTTCGCCGCGCTGCTGGACTGGCTGGGCACCACCCTGACCGACAGCGTCCGGGAGGTCCGTCTGTCGTCGCGGCTGACCACCTCACCGGCCTGCGTCGTCGGCGACGCCCACGACCTCACCCCGACCCTGGAGAAGATGTACCGGGCGATGGGGCACGAGATCCCCGCGACCAAGCGGATCCTGGAGATCAACCCCGGTCACCCGCTCGTCTCCGGGCTGCGCAAGGCCCACGAGCAGGGCACCGACCCCACCGCCCTGACCGAGACCGCCGAGCTGCTCTACGGCCTGGCGGTGCTCGCCGAGGGCGGCGAGCTGACCGATCCGGCCCGCTTCACCCGTACGCTCGCCGACCGACTGGCCCGCACCCTGTAACCGGCGTCACCCCTGCGGCCGGCGGCCTCCCGCACAGCGGGATCCGCCGGCCGCCGACGTCACTGGCCGGGAATCACCAGGCCGGACTCGTAGGCGATCATCACCGCCTGGGCCCGGTCGCGCAGGTGCAGTTTGGCGAGCACGTTGCCGACGTGCGTCTTCACCGTGTGCTCGCTCAGGTGGTGGTGGGCGGCGATCTCGGCGTTGGACAGACCGGCCGCGATCAGGCGCAGCACGTCCGTCTCGCGAGCGGTCAGGGCGGTCACCGCGGCGGCCCGAGCCGGATCCGGGTGACCGCGCCTGTGCAGTTCACCGATCACCCGTGCCGTGACGCCGGGGGCGAGCAACGCGTCGCCGGCGGCGACCACGCGTACCGCGTTCACCAGGTCGGCTCGGGGGACGTCCTTGAGCAGGAAGCCGCTGGCACCGGCACGCAGCGCCGCGTACAGGTAGTCGTCGGTGTCGAACATGGTCAGGGCCAGGACCCGGCTCGGCGTACGGGCGCACACCTGGCGGGTCGCGGCGACGCCGTCGAGGACGGGCATCCGCATGTCCATCAGGACGACGTCGGGTAGGTGTTCGAGGGCGGCACGCACCGCGCCCGCGCCGTCGGCGGCCTCGGCGACCACCTCGATGTCCGGCTCGGCACCGAGGATCGTCGCGAACCCGGCCCGGAACAGGTCCTGGTCGTCGGCGAGCACGACGCGCAGCATCAGCACCACCCCGGCGTCGGGTGCCGCGAGGCGACCGCCAGCATCAGGCCACCGCCGGCAGGGGCAGGATGGCGGTGACGGTGAAGCCGCGGCCGTCCTCGGCGGGCCCGGTGCGCAGGGTTCCACCGCAGGCCTGGGCGCGCTCGCGCATACCGACGATCCCGTACCCGGGCCGGTCCACGCCGGAGGCCCGGTCACCGCGGCCGTCATCGGTGATCGAGACGGTGAGCGCCTCCGCCGTGTGGTCCAGCAGGACGCGGACCGAGCCCGCCCCGGCATGGCGGACCACGTTCGTCAGGGACTCCTGCACGATCCGGTAGGCGGCGACCCCGACGTCCGCGGGCGGTTCGACAGGCACCCCGCGGCCGGGTCCGGCCGGCGGTTCGGACCGCTCTGCGCGCACGGGCTCCGACGGTCCGGCCGCGACGGTGAGGACGGCGTCCAGCCCGGTGGCGCGGACGCGTTCGACGAGGGCGCCGAGGTGGGCCAGGCCCGGTTGGTCGAGGGGGTGGTCGGCGGGCTCGCGCAGGCTGCCGACCGCGCGGCGGAGTTGGACGACCGCGTCGCGGCCGGTGGCGGCGATCGTGGCGAACGTGGCGTCGGCGCGGTCCGGGTGGGGACGGACCAGCAGCGGCCCCGCCTCGGCTTGCACGATCATGACGCCGACCGCGTGGGTGAGGATGTCGTGCAGGTCGTGGGCGATGCGGGTGCGTTCGCGCAGCACGGCCGCCGCCCGCTCACCGGCGACGCGACGATCGCGTTCGGCGAGGGCGGTGGCCTGGGTGCGGCGGGCGCGGGCGCTGGTGCCCAGGGCGTACGAGAAGACGTAGGCGACCGACAGGTACCGCAGCACCTCCACGTCCGGGTGTGGATGCAGCAGTGACACCACCAGCCCGGCCGCGGTGAGCACGACGCCGAGCAGGCGGATCGGCAGCGAGGACCGCGCCGCGAACGTGTAGAGGCAGACGAGCGGGCCGACCGGCAACAGCGGGGGCGCGCCGAGCGTGGCCGAGACGGTCGTGGCGACGCCCACGACGACGGCGACGGGAATCAGAGCGCGGTCCCGCCACAGCACCGGCACCGACGACGCGACCGCGAGCGGCAGCACCCACCAGGCGCGTGGCCCGCCGGCCAGCGCGGGCAGCACGGTCGCGGCGACGGCGGCCACGGTGACGGCGAGATTGACGTACCGCTTCACGTCGGCAGTATCGTCCGGCCCGGCGCCTGCGCGCCTCCCTCCACGGGACCAGATCACCCCCGGCTCGTACGGCGATCCGCCCCCGCCGCCTCGGCCGCACGATCGACGCATGATGACGATCGTCGCCGCACTCCTCAGCGGCCTGCTCTGGCTCGGCGGCTCCGGGCTGCACCCCGTCGCCGCGCTGACCTGGCTCGCCCCGATCCCGCTGGTCCTCGCCTCGGTGCGGGTACGCCCGAGGACCGCGCTCGGCGCGACGATTCTCGCCTGGTCGATCGGTCAGCTCGGCCTGGTCGGGTACTACCACGACACCCTGCGCCTACCGGTGCCCGCGGTGGCCGGTGTGCTCGGCCTCGGCATCGGCCTGGCGAGCGGCACGGTCCTGCTCGCCCGGGTGCTGCTGCTGCGCGGGCGGACCGTGACCGCGGTCCTCGCCGTGCCGTCGTTGTGGGTGCTGGGCGAGTACGCCGCGTCCCGCCTGCTCCCCAACGGCGCGTGGTGGAGTCTCGCCTACACGCAGGCCGACGTCCGCCCGGTCATCCAGTGGACCGCCCTCACCGGCGTCTGGGGCGTCACCTACCTGCTGCTCGCCGTCCCGATCGCCCTCGCCGCCCTGCTCGGCGTGGCACTCCCGACCCGCGTCGGCCGGCTCGACAACCCACGCCCCGCCCTCGCCTGCCTGCTCGCCCTCCTGGTCGGCGTCGGCACGTGGTCGGTCTGGTCACTGAGCCGGTCCCCGGAACCGGGCGCGCCGCTGACCGTCGGCCTGGTCGCCCTGTGGCAGCCCGAGGACGGGCTCCGGATCGACGAACCGGCCGGGCGGGACCTGCTCACCCGCTATGGTCCGCGCGTCGCGGGTCTGGTCGACCGGGGAGCGCGTGTCGTCGTGTTGCCGGAGAAGGTGTTCGCCGTGACCGACACGACGCTGCCCCTGCTCGTGGACGCGCTCGGGCAGACCGAGGCCCGGGTGGTCGTCGGCGCGGTGCTGTGGCGGGCCGGCACGGCGTACAACGTCGCGCTGGTGCTGGCCCCGGACGGGACGATCACCACGTACACCAAACAACACCTGGTCCCCGGCCTGGAGGACTGGATGACACCGGGTGACGAGGCGCTCGTGCAGGGACGGTTCGGGGTCGCGATCTGCAAGGACCTCGACTATCCCGACCTGGTCCGGCGGTATCGGGCGGCGGGCGCGTCGGTGTTGCTCGTTCCCGCCCTGGACTTCACCTCCGACGGCTGGCTGCACAGCCGGATGGCCCGGGTCCGGGGTGTGGAGAACGGGCTCACCGTGGTCCGCGCCGCCTGGCTCGGCCGACTGACGGTCACCGACCCCGGCGGCGCACTGGTGGGTGAGACGACCACCGCCGGTGACGCGGAGCTGCTGGTCACCGCCGCTCCGACGACCGGATGGGGCACTGTCTACTCGCGTACCGGGGACTGGTTTCCGGTTCTGTGCCTGGCCCTTTTGCTCGTCGCCGTGGCTGGGTTGCGGCGGCGGGGTATGTCGTGATGTCTAGATTTTCCACCTGATGGATGGGGCGCGGTCATGCCGGTCGACACTGTGATCTTCAGCGGGGAGGGCCCACACGCCGATGCCTGGCACGCGTTGGCCGAGACGAGCGCGGCGGTCGCCAACCTCGTCGGCGACAGGGGCCAGGTGGCGATCGTGACCACGGTCGACCAACTCGCGACCGCACTCGACGGCGCCCGCCTGCTGGTGGTGAACGCCAGCGCCGACCGCACCACCCCGATCGCGGAGGACGAGGAGTTCGGCCGGGTCCTCGACGACTTCCTGGCCGGTGGCGGCAGCCTGCTCGCCCTGCACAGCGCGACCATCGCGTTTCCCCAGCTCGCGACCTGGCGGTCCACGGTCGGGGCCGCCTGGGACCGCGGCCGGACCCTCCACCCGCCGATCGGGTCGACCCTCATCCGACGCACCGACGTCGAGCACCCGATCACTACCGGTCTAGGGGACTTCGAGGTCTACGACGAGCGCTACACCGACCTGGAGCTGCTCGACGGCGTCGACGTCGACACCCTCTACGTCCACGACGAGGGCGGCGCCACCCACCCGCTCGTCTGGGCGCGCACGGTCGGGAGCAGCCGGGTCGTCTACGACGCGCTCGGTCACGACCCCCGGTCGTACGAGTCGCCGGGGCACGTGGAACTGCTGCGGCGCATCGTGACGTGGCTTCGCCACGAGAGCTGAACGGCGTGGCTTCGCCACGAGAGCTGAACGGCGCGGTTCCGCCACCACGGCCGAACGCCCGGCCGGGTCACCGGCCGAGCGTTCGTGCGTGTGGTGCGGATCAGCCCAGCGTTCGTACCCGGGGGGACGCCGTCACGCCGCGGAGGCGGACGCCTTCGGTCCCCGGTGCGACGCGACCGGGCCGGCGTTCCAGCCCCAGCGGGGTGCGGCGCTCTCCCCGGGCCAGCCCGTGGCACCCTCGTCGCTGTCGTCGCCGTCGATTGTCATCTCGACCGAGTCGGGGGTGCTGCGGGCCAGCCGCAGCGACTGCTCGGCGCCGTTGCGGGCCGCGCACGGCCAGGACTGCCCGGCGCACTGGAGGTTGCGGCAGTGACCCTCGTCGTCCGGCTCGTGGGCACTGAGCACGTCGATCGCCAGCTGCCACAGCAGAGGGTCGGTCACGTCGTGCGGGCGCTCGGCGCGGCGGCTCGGTCGGTTGCTGGTGTCGTCGTCGGACATTGCGGGTCCCCCCTTGTCAGGCTGTACCCCACAAGGGTCACCCGTCAGCCGCGGGTTAAACCGCCGACCTGCTGTGATGTGTCTCCGGTCGCAGCGGTCGCCGGGACACCGCACGCAGATCGGTCAATCCGGCAGCAGCGGCATCTCCACGGCCGGGCCCCGGCCGAGCAGCACCGCGCGGGTGAGCGCCGCCGATCCGAACCGGTCGCGCACCGCGTCCACCGCCGCATCCAGCTCCGCGCCCGGGTCGCGGTGGAACGGCAGCTCCGGCTGCACCGGATTGTCGTCCAGATTGCCCACCGACACACCGATCAGCGTCACACCACGGCGATCGATCTCGGTCAGTGCGGCCCGGAGCAGCGCCCGCGCGGCAGCGAGCAGCGGCGTCGTGTCGGCGGTCGCCTTGCCCACCGTGTGCGAGCGGGTCGCCCGGGTGTAGTCGCCGAAACGTAGCCGCAGCATCACCGTGCGTCCGGCCCGCCCGGCGCCCCGCATCCGCCGCGAGACCCGATCGACCAGACCGGCCAGGATGGCGTCCAACTCCGCCGGGTCGTGCGGCGTACGGCTCAGCGCGTGTTGCGCGCCCATCGAACCGCGACGGCGGCCGACCTGCACCGAGCGGGGGTCGCGGTTGTGCGCCAGGGCGTGCAGGTGCCGCCCGGCACCCGACCCGAGCAGTGACACCAACGCGGCCTCGCCCAGCCGGGCCACCTCGCCGACGGTGCGGATCCGGTGCTCCCGCAACGTCGCCGCGGTGACCGGGCCGACGCCCCACAGCCGCTCGACCGGCAGCGGGTGCAGGAACGCCACCTCGGCGTCCGGTGCGACCACCAGCAGCCCGTCCGGTTTGGCCACCCCACTGGCCACCTTCGCCAGGAACTTCGTGCGGGCCACCCCCACCGTGATCGGCAGGTGGACCCGTGCCCACACCTCCCGGCGCAGCCGCTCGGCGATCTCGGCCGGCGACCCGACCAGCCGCCGCAGGCCACCCACGTCCAGGAACGCCTCGTCGATGGAGAGCCCCTCGACAAGCGGGGTGGTCTGTCGGAAGATCTCGAAGACCGCGCGGCTGGCCGCCGTGTACGCCGACATGCGGGGCGGCACCACGATCGCGTTCGGACACAGCCGGCGCGCCTGCTGGCCACCCATCGCGCTGCGTACGCCCCGCGCCTTCGCCTCGTAGCTGGCCGCGAGGACCACGCCTTCGCCGACGATGACCGGCCGCCCACGCAGGCGTGGGTCGTCACGCTGCTCGACCGACGCGTAGAACGCGTCCAGGTCGGCGTGCAGGATGTGGGCGCCGGACGACACGTACACATGTTCGCATGGCGTCCGGCGACCACTGCGGTGAGCTGGGTGAACGCCGCGGTTCAGTCCAGGCAGAACTCGTTGCCCTCGGGGTCGGCCATGATGAGGTGGCCGGCCCCCAGCGGGGGAGCGGGCTCATGCCGGCTGAGCCTTGTGGCCCCGTGCCCGACGAGCCGGTCCGCCTCCGCCTCCAGGGCCGCCATCCGCTCGTCCCCCTCCAGCCCGGGAGCGGCCCGCACATCGACGTGTACGCGGTTCTTGACCTGCTTGGGCTCCGGGACCCGCTGGAAGAACAGCCGGGGCCCCGAGCCGTCGGGGTCGACCACCGCCGACGCGTCGTTGCGGTTCTCCGGCGGCACACCCATCGCCTCCAGCGCCTGGTCCCACGACTCGAAGTTTCCGGGGGGCGCCTGCACCTGGTAGCGGAGCGCCTCGGCCCAGAAGGTCGCCAGTGCGCCCGGGTCGGCGCAGTCGAACGTGATCTGTATGTCGCGGGCCATGTCAGCTCCCTGTTTCCTGGTCGTTGTCGGTCATGATCTGAAGCCTCTCGCGGATAGCGGACAGGGTCGTTCCGCTATTCGTGCAACGATCGGCGCATGAGCGTCGAGGCGACCACCGAGCGGGTTCTTCGGCTGCTGGCGCTGCTGCAACGGCGACCGTCCTGGACGGCCACCGAACTCGCTGCCGAGTTGGGGGTCACCAGCCGGTGTGTGCGCCGCGACGTGCAGCGTCTGCGGGTGCTCGGCTACCCCGTGTACGCGACGGCGGGCGTGGGCGGCGGCTACCAACTCGGCGCGGGCACCCGGCTGCCGCCGCTGCTCCTCGACGACGAGGAGGCGATCGCGACCGCGGTCTCCCTGCGGCTCGCCTCGGGCGGCACGGTCGCCGGTGCGGGCGAGGCGGCGTTGCGCGCGCTCGCGAAGCTCGACCAGGTGATGCCGTCGCGGCTGCGCGCCGAGGTGCGGGCCGTGCACGGTTCCACGGAGACACTGATCGGTCCGGTGGCCGAGATCGACGCGGAGTTGCTGGTGACTCTCGCACGGGCCTGTCGCGACGCCGTGCGGGTCCGGTTCAGCTACGCCGCCCGCGACGGCGGGGAGAACGAACGGACCGTCGAGCCGATCCGGATGGTCACGACAGGCCGCCGCTGGTACCTGATGGCCTGGGACGTCGACCGCGACGACTGGCGTACGTTCCGGCTGGACCGGATGGGCGGCGCGGAGGCGACGACGTGGCGGTTCCGGGCGCGCGACCACCCGGATCCGGTCGCCTTCGTGCAGCGGTCGGTGACCGGAGCGCCGTACCGGTATGTGGCCCGCGCGCGGGTGCACGCCCAGCCCGACCGGGTACGGGCGTTGGTGCCGCCCCAGGTGGGGCGCGTCGAGGACGACAGCGACGGGTGGTGCGTGCTGGTCGTGGGCGGGGAGAGCCTGGACTGGCTGGCCGCGCACCTCGCACGCCTGGATTACGAGGTGGAGGTGTTGGAGCCGCCGGAGCTGCGCGAGGCCGCGGGCCTGCTCGCCCGCCGCCTCGCGGCGATGGCCGGGGTGGCGTCGGCGCGCAGCGTGTAGCGGCGGAGCGACACCGGACCGCCGTCCGGGGCAGTCCATGGTGCGGTGCTGACACCTGTGCACCGCCACCCGGTGCGCTCGTAGAGGGTGATGGCCGCGGCGTCGCCGGTGGTCACGTCGAGCACCAGATCGGTCCCGCGCGCGCTCGCCCACTGCCGTGCCCGCTCCAGTAGTGCGCCGCCCAGCGCCAACCCTCTGGCGGCCGGCACCACGAAGAGGCGAGCGACCTCGGCCGTCGGTCGGGCGGGCAGCCCGTTCGCCGGGCCGGGCAGCCGGTGCACGGCGACGTGCCCGACAACTGCCGCCCCGGTGCCAGAGTCGGTGTCAGTGCCGGCGTCCGAGCCGGCGTCGGCGGCGATGGCGACCCAGGCGCGTGCCGGGTGCGGTTCGCGCAGCCAGCGGTGTGGGTCGGCGGGCCAGTTCAGCGGATACCCGTCGACCCGGTGGACCTCGGCGAGCGCCGCGACGCATCCGTCGAGGTCGGTGGCGCGCCGCCGGCGGATGCGTGGGGCGATCACAGGTCCTCGAAGGGGCGGGCATAGCGGAACTCGCCCCGGATCGAGTCGCGCCAGGCGTTCATGGGTCGGGCCATGAAGTACTGCGGACCCCATGGCTGCGGCGGGGTGACGCCCAGTTCGACGGCGGGCCGGAACCCGAAGCGCGGGTAGTAGCCGGGGTGCCCGAGCAGCACCACGAGGGGCTCGTCGCGGGCGTCGGCCGCGCCGAGCACCGCGTGCATCAACGCGCTGCCGACGCCGCGCCGCTGCCACTCCGGCAGCACCCCGAGCGGACCCAGGCCCACCGCGACCGGGTCGTCGGCCACCCGGGCGCGGGTGGCCACCACGTGCCCCACCACCCGGCCGTCCGAATCGGTCGCCACCAGGGAGTACGCGGGCAGCCAGCCCTCGTCGGCGCGCAGCGAGTCGACAAGGAATGCCTCGACCGGTGTTGCCTGGGCCGGTGTTGCCGGGGCCGCCGCGCCATCGCCCGTGGCCTTGGCGAAGGCGGCGGCATGTACCGCCCGGATGGCATCGATGTCGGCGGGCGTCTCGCGTCTGATCAGCACCGCGCCACGATACGGGTGTCGTCGACAGCGGCTCCACGCGTTATCCCCGATCAGGCGTCGGCGTGACGTGGGAATGATGGCGGGTTC
Organism: Micromonospora sp. NPDC049175; assembly: GCF_043197345.1. NCBI lineage: Bacteria > Bacillati > Actinomycetota > Actinomycetes > Micromonosporales > Micromonosporaceae > Micromonospora > Micromonospora sp. NPDC049175. The sequence continues at coordinate 647,066 of NZ_JBICSY010000004.1, forward strand.
GAATGCGGCTTCGGAGCGTCGGTGGTCGACTGGGTGTGCGACACATGATCGCCGCCCTGGACCTGAGCTACCGGATCCAAGATCCGCCACCCCGACTAGCCGTTCAAGGCTGCCTGTCGAGGCACTAGGTGACGATTCCGTTGCGGTAGGCATAGACGACGGCCTGAACCCGGTCCCGCAGGTCGAGTTTGGTGAGGATGCGGGAGACGAATGTCTTCACGGTCTCCGGGGTGATCGTCAGTGCGGCGGCGATCTCGTTGTTCGATCGCCCGTCGGCGATCAACCGCAGGACCTCGAGCTCACGTGGTGTCAGCCGACGCTGGGGCAGGGTTTTCTCCTCGGCGGGGCGGATGCGGGACGCGTACCGACCCACCAGGGTGCGTGTCACCTCCGGGTCGAGCAGGGACGCGCCGATCGCGACGGTGCGGATGCCGTGCAGCAGTTGGGCCGGGGGGGCGTCTTTCAGCAGGAACCCGCTCGCCCCCGCGCGCAGCGCCTCGTACACGTACTCGTCCAGGTTGAAGGTCGTCACCACGAGCACCTTCACCGGATCGGTCACCCCGGCGCCCGCGATCCGCCGCGTGGCCTCGATGCCGTCGAGGCGAGGCATCCGCACGTCCATGACCACCACGTCCGGGCGCAGGTCCGCAGCCATCGAAACCGCGCTCTCGCCGTCGCCACAGTCCCCGACGACCGACAGGTCGGGCTGAGCGTCGATGATCGTCACCATCCCGGTACGCACCAGCGCCTGGTCGTCGGCGACGATCACCCGGACCGGCCCGATCACGCCGGGATCTCCGCCTCGACGAGGAAACCCTCGTCGTCGAACCGGGCGTCGAATGTTCCACCCAGCGTCTCGACCCGCTCGCGTAATCCCGAGAGCCCACGTCCGGATCCGCCGGGGCCTGCTGTCGACGTCGTTCCCAGGGTCTTCACCAGCACCATAATCCTCTTCTCTCCGTATGACACCCGCACTGCCGTCGGCTGGCCGTGCGCGTATTTCAGCGCGTTCGTCAGCGCCTCCTGGACCACCCGGTAGGTGACGAACTCGCCGCTGCCGGCCGTGTCCGTCGGCGTCCCCTGCTCGACGAAGTCCACCGGCTGTCCGGCGTTCCTGGTCTGTTCGAGGAGTGTGTCCAACGATCCGATCGTCGGTTTCCGTCCGGAGGTGTCGTGGTCGGGGTTCAGCAGGTCGAGCAGGTGACGCAGATCGGCGATGGCCTGGCGGCCCGTTCCGGTGACCGCGCGGAGGCTCTCGTCGAGGCGGGCCGGATCGGCGGCGAGATAGCGGGCCGCCTCGGCCTGGTACACCATCGCTGTCACGTGATGGGTGACGATGTCGTGCAGTTCCCGGGCGATCCGGGTGCGTTCGGCCGTGCGCACCGATTCGGCGATGTGCCGCTGCCGCTCGGCCTTCAGCGTGCGGGCCGAGCGCAGCCGTGACCCGATGGCCCAGGCCGCCGCCAAAAGCAGGTAGGAGAGCAGCCACACGACGAACGGGTCCGAGGCCCCCTGTTGGTGCAGAAACACGGCCAGGCCGACGAATCCGACGGTGAGCAGCGCCATCACCGGCCGCCGGTGGCGTTCCACGTGGATGCCCGCGCTGACCATTCCCAGCACGAGGGCGGTGCCCCCGATGGTGTGGTACGACAGCGCCTGGTCGATGCCGAACCCCAGCGCCGTCACCATGATGCTCGCCCCCGGCCACCGTCGCCGGGTGGCCATCGGCACGCATTCCAGCAGCACGGCGACGAGCGCCCACCCGTCGAATGCGCGGGTGGGCAGGTCGCCGAACTGGGTTCCGGAGGTAGCGAGGGTCGGCACGCTCAGGAGGAGCAGCAGGACCGCCGCGGGGGAGTCCCGGACCGTGACGTCCCAGCCCCGCCAACGCCTGAGCAGGGGGCCGGTATCGATCACCTCGGCCACGACAGGGCACCGTAGTCGTTGCTGGTGCGGGTGTCCGTGCTGAGCTGGACCCCTTTCATCGTGCGACGTTCGTCAGGGGGCGGCTTTCGGTGGGGGTGGAGACCGGGGTACGGCGCATCCGTCCGGTGGCGGCCGCGTACCAGATCAGGGCCACCGCGGGCACTGTGAGTACGGTGAGTGTGACCAGGCTCGCCTCCGGTCCGCCGACTCCGCCGGTGACCAGATCGGATCCTGCCAGGACGGTGTTGTAGAGCGAGAAGTCGGGCAGCGGGCTGTCGACGGTGACGATGCCGAAAACCGCTGACTCGGCGAAGTTCAGACCCAGGTGCAGGCCGATCGGCAGCCATAGCGAGCCGGTCGCCAGGTAGGCGCCACCGAGCAGGAGCCCGGCGCAGACGGTGATGGAGAGCGCACCGATCACGTCGGTTCCGTGGTTCAGCAGGTGCGGCAGGCCGAACAGCGGAGCCGAGACGGCGAGTGCGGCCCAACCGCCGAACCGCTCGGCGACCATCCGCAGCAGCACGCCCCGGAAGAGCGTCTCTTCGATGACCGCAACGTTGATCATGATGCTGGTCATGGCGGCCAGGCCGATCCAGGAGTTGAACGTCACCGTCCCCACCCCGCCGAGCAGCCAGATGACGAGCATCACCAGGCCGAACAGGGCTCCGCCGGCCAAGGCGCCGGGGACCAGCCATTGTGGTCTGGAAAGCTCGGTCGGCCGGCGCTTCTCGATCCGGCGGGTGGCGTACCGATAGGCCACCAGTGCGAGGACGGCGGTGACGACACCGGACGCGAGTGCCCAGGTCGTGTCGTCCCGGCGGATGGTGGTGATGCCCTGGGCGACGACGAACACCGCGAGCGTGGTGAGGATCATGAGGGCGAACCGAACGAACCAGCTGCGGGTCATGGCGGCAATCCTTTATGTTGTGGCGCTCCTGCTGACCCGGATAACGCTAGGGATTCCACCGTGCGACATCATCCCCGTGTGGAGAACACTTCGCCGTAGCTCTCATGGGGGACGGATCAGGCCGATCACGTGCTGGCAGCACGAGTCGGCAGAGGGTGAGGCGGCGGGCGTAGTGGGTTCGTCTGGCTCGGGCTTGGTGTCGGCAACGACGAATCGCCGACGGGCCGCCCACGCGCGAAGTGACGCGGCAGGTGAACTGGAAAGTGTGTGGCTCAGCCGACGGCGGTGGCCGACGGAGGGGCGCTGCCGCCCCGCGGTCCCTCCGGCGCCATCAGTCGAACGATCTCCGCCTGGTCGGTGGGCGAGGGAAGCCCCCAGTGCGGCTGGTAGCCGTACACCTCGTGCAGTGGGGTGGAGCCGGTGCGGCCGTCCAGGATCTCCACGGCGTCCGTGCCGATCAGGCCGGGGTGCTCCACCCCGCAGGCCTCGGCGACCTTGGTCAGGTCGCGGCGCAACGTCCGCAGGTAGTTGGCCGCCCGGACCGACTTCAACGCCGGGTCCAGGCCTCGGGACAGCCAGGCGTTCTGCGTCGCCACGCCGGTGGGGCAGGTGTCGGTGTGGCACTTCTGGGCCTGGATGCAGCCGATCGACAGCATCGCCTCCCGACCCACGTTGACCATGTCGCAGCCGAGCGCGAACGCCACGACGGCGTTGTCGGGCAGGCCGAGCTTGCCGCCGCCGACGAAGACCACCCGCTCGTGCAGGTCGTGCTCGGCGAAGACCTTGTAGACCCGGGAGAAGCCCTGCTGGAACGGGAGCGACACGGAGTCGCTGAAGATCAGCGGTGCGGCGCCGGTGCCACCCTCGCCGCCGTCGATCGTCACGAAATCCACACCCCGACCGGTGTCGCGCATCAGGGTCGCCAGCTCCCGCCAGAAGCCCAGGTCGCCGACGGCCGACTTGATGCCGACCGGCAGGCCCGTCTCGGCGGCCAGCAACTCCACCCAGTCGAGGAGGCTGTCGCAGTCGGAGAACTCGGCGTGCCGGGAGGGGCTGACGCAGTCCTCACCAGCCGGGATGCCCCGGGTGGCGGCGATCTCGGCGGACACCTTCGCCCCGGGCAGCAGCCCACCGAGGCTCGGCTTGGCGCCCTGGCTGAGCTTGATCTCCAAGGCCCGCACGGGCGCGCCGGCGACCAGGTTCTTCAGCCGGTCCAGGCTGAACCGGCCGTGCTCGTCGCGGCAGCCGAAGTACGCCGTGCCGAGTTGGAAGACCAACTCACCACCGTTGCGGTGGTACGGCGACAGGCCGCCCTCACCGGTGTTCTGCAGGCAGCCGGCGAGCGCGGCCCCCTTGTTCAGCGCGGTGACGGCGTTGCCGGAGAGCGACCCGAAGCTCATTCCGGAGATGTTGACCACCGACTCCGGACGGAAGGCACGGGCTCGCCCCCGGGCCGCACCGAGCACCTTCGCGCAGGGCAACCGCACGTCGTGCCCGGCGGTCGGGGTCGACGGCGGCACCGCCCGGCCGAAGGTGCGGTGCTTGATGATCGGATAACCGCGGGTGTGCTCGATGTCGTTGTCCGTGCCGAAGCCGAAGTAGTTGTTCTCCTGCTTGGCCGACGCGTACACCCAGCGGCGCTGGTCACGGGTGAACGGTCGCTCCTCGTCGTTGCCGGCCACGATGTACTGCCGAAGCTCCGGCCCGATCGCCTCCAACAGGTAACGGGCGCGACCGAGCACCGGAAAGTTGCGCAGCAGCGCGTGGTCGCGCTGGATCAGATCCCGCGCGGCGAGCGCCGCGACGGCGGTGGCGACAGCGGGTACGGCTCGACGGGCCCATCTCATACCGGCAGTCTTTCCGCCCGCGCCGTGCGCCAAACCGCCCCGGTCGCACCATCGCGCTGGTGGCAGGCCCGGTGGCGGTGCGGGGACGCCCGCACCGCCACCACCGCTCAGCGGTGCCGGAACGACTGGCGGACCGACCCGCCGACGACGGTGCACCACGTGCTCGTGCTGAGTTTGCCGTTGCGGGGCAGGCCGTGCAGCGCCTGCAGATCCTGCACGGCCGCCCGGGTCGCGTGGTCGTACGCCCCGGTCGCGGTGACCGCGTACCCCTTGGTGGCCAGGATTTCCTGCACCGCCGTGACCGGCGCGCCGGTGGCGTGCTGGTCGAGTTCCGGAGCGAGGGTCTCCCACGTCGGCGTGGTGAGGGTGGCGTCCACGTCCACCGGAATGCCGTTACGGGCCTGCCAGTCCTGGACGGCCGCCACCGTCGCGGCGTCGAACGTGCCGCTGACCGTCACCGGATAGCCCCGGTAGGCGAGCAGGTGCTGCACCACCCGGACGGAGGGGGAGTTGACGAAGCGCCACAGGTCCGGCCAGCGGCGGGCCGGCACGTCACCCGGCCTGGTGCCGAGGGCCGCGTGGACCCGCCGCCGCAGCTCCGGGAACTGCCGGTAGAACGCGGCCCCCGGGCACTCGGTGGTGCGGAAGTCCCAGTGGCCGAAGATGTCGTACGCGTGCAGCCCGTACTGCCGGCAGATGGCGACGCAGAGCTTGACCAGCGAGTCGGTGAGTGCCTTCGGTGGCGTCTCGGTGACGTAGGTGCCCTCGTTCTCGATGCCGATGGCCCGGCCGTTCTCGCCCGGACAGTGCGCCGAGATCATCTGCCGGTCGCCGGCTTCGAGGCGTTCCAGGCTGCCCCGGCGGCCCTCCAGCACGTAACCACCGCGGCTCACCGTGAAGTGCTGGCCGGTGTCCGACCAGCCGTTGCCGTCCATGTGCAGGTCCTGGCAGTCGTGGGCCAGTTTGACCGCCTGCTCGCGGGAGTAGTCAGTGACGTTGGGAAACGCCATGTGATGCACGATGATCTTGTTGGTCGCGATGGCGCTCACCGACAGTGGGTCCTTGGGCGGGCGGGCGGCCCACTCGTCACAGCTGATGATCCAGTCCAGGTCGGTGCCGGGCGCGGCCTGTGCCGTGGCGGGGAAGGCGAGTTCGCTCCCGACGACGGCGACCGTGGCGGCGCCGAGACCGGCCCGCAGCAGTGTCCGGCGGTCCACTTCGGAATGGTCGACGTGCATGACATCTCCTCCTGCGGCCGACGGCGGGGGGATGAAAAGTAGCTCCAGTGGCCGCACGCACTCCGGAGAATATTGCCAAGACTTGCCGGCGCGCTAGGGGGCGGCGCCCACGATCCAGCCGGCCGGGCCGTCGGTGGCTGGCGTTTCCGCACGTCGGGTCGAGGGTAGGTCGGAGACTGACCATCCCCGGCTGCGCGTAAAGGAATGACCAGATGAGTGACAACGTCAGCGACGCGGTGGGCGACGCCCTCCGCTCGGTGATGCTCTTCCTGCCCAAGGCCGTCGCCTTCCTGGCGATCCTGGTGGCTGGTTGGCTGATCGCCAAGGCCGTGTTGAAGATCGTGGAGAAGGTCCTGGAGCGGGTGGGCTTCGACCGCGCCGTCGAACGCGGCGGCATTCGTCGGGCGCTGAGTCGTTCCCGGTACGACGCCAGCGACATCGTCGCGAAGCTCGTCTACTACGCGGTGCTCCTGTTCACCCTCCAGCTCGCCTTCGGCATCTGGGGGCCGAACCCGATCTCCGACCTGCTCGCCGCAGTGATCTCGTGGCTGCCCCGAGCCTTCGTCGCGATCGTCATCGTCGTGGTCGCCGCCGCCATCGCCAATGCCGTCAAGGACATCATCAGTGGCGCGCTCGGCGGGCTGTCGTACGGCCGGGTGCTGGCCAACATCGCCTCGGTGTTCATTCTCGGCCTCGGCGTCATCGCCGCGCTGAACCAGATCGGGGTGGCCACCGCGGTCACCACGCCCGTGTTGATCGCCGTGCTGGCCACCGTCGGCGGGATCCTCGTCGTCGGTGTCGGCGGAGGCCTGATCCGTCCCATGCAGAGCCGTTGGGAGGGGTGGTTGAGCCGTGCCGAGCAGGAGTCGCAGGTGATCGCCTCGCACACCCGCGCCTACCGGGCCGGTCGCCGCGACGCCGAGGCCGACCTGGCCCGGCGGTCGGCCGCCGCCACCGACCCGGTGCGGCCGTCGCAGGCCGCCAGCGATCCGGAGGCCACCCAGGTGGTGACCGTGCCGGCCGACCCGCGGGTGGTGACCCGATCGGCCGATCCGGAGGCCACGCAGGTGGTGACCCGACCGGCCGATCCGGAGGTGGTGACCCGACCGGCCGATTCCGAGGCCACGCAGATCGTGACCCGACCGGCCGACCTGGACACCGAGCGGGTGCCGGCCGCGCTTGGCGACTCCGACACGACCCAGGTGGTCGGCCGCGACTCCGACACGACCCAGGTGGTCAGCCGAGGTGGTGTTGACGCCGACACGACCCAGGTGGTCGGCCGGGGCGGTGGCGGTGGCGATACGACCCAGGTGGTCAGCCGGGGTGGCGACGCCGACACGACCCAGGTGGTCAGCACCGGTGCCGGCGGTGCGGTGCCCGGACAGCGCGCCGGCGACGACAGCGAGACCACCACTGTCATCCCGCCGATCGACCCGAACCGCCGCTGATTCGCCGCGGTGCCAGCGGGGTGGGGTCCGCAACGGACCGCACCCCGCTGTCCTTGTCCGGCACGCCGAAAGCGCTCGCCGACACGGCGGGACGCGGCTAGCATCGCCGACATGACCTGGCGACATTGATCCCGCACCGTAGGCCGAAACCGTGGGCCGCCACGGGCACCGCACGTCCGGTGTCCGTCTCCACTCCCACGGGAAGGCCTCATGATCCCCATCGCTTTGCGCGTGCCCGACCCGGCGGTTCGCCGGCTGACGACCACCCTCTACGGGTACGCGTTCCTCAGTGACCTCGTGCTGCTCTACCCGCTGTACGTGGTGTTCTTCGCCGACACCGGGCTGTCGGTGGGGCAGATCTCGTCGCTGTTCATCATCTGGTCGGCGGCCGGCATCCTGTTCGAGGTGCCCTCCGGCGCGTGGGCCGACGTGGTGTCCCGCCGGTTGCTGCTGTGCCTCGCCCCGCTGGTGACCGCCGCCGGGTACGCGCTGTGGGTGTCGCTGCCGTCGTACCCGGCTTTCGCGGTCGGTTTCCTGCTCTGGGGCGCCGGCGGGGCCTTGGTCTCCGGTGCCCTGGAAGCACTGGTGTGGACCGAGTTGGATCGTCTCGGCGCGGTCGGCCGCTACGCCCGGGTGCTCGGGCGGGCCCGGACGGCGGGCGTGCTGGGCGTGGTGCTCTCCGGAGTGCTCGCCGGCCCGGTGCTCGCCGCCGGCGCGTACCCGGCGATCGGCGCGGCCAGCGTGCTCGCCTGCCTGCTCGCCGCGGTGGTCGCCACCCAGTTCCCGGAGCACCGCGCCCCGGCCGCCGTGTCCGTCCCGGTCCCCGAGTCGGCGCTGGCCGCTCGGTCGGTGGGTGCCGCACCACTCCGACCGGACGAGCCGGACACCGTCCCACCCGCGAGCCCGCACGACGATGGTGACCTGGGGTGGTGGGACACGCTGCGCGCCGGAGTGGCGCAGGTCCGCACCCACCCGCCGGTACGGGCCGCCGTGCTGCTGGTGGCCGTGGTCGCCGCCGACTGGGGTGCCCTGGACGAGTACACACCGCTGCTGGCCCTGGACACCGGCGTCGGAGCGCAGGCCGTACCCCTGCTGCTCCTGCTGCTCTGGGCCGGGGTGACAGTCGGCGGGCTGCTCGCCCCGGCGGGAGAGCGGCTGGGCAGCCGAGGGTACGGCGCGCTGTTGGGGCTGGTCGGCGTCGCACTGGCCGGAGGTGCTCTGCTTCGGCACCCGGCGGGGTTCGTGCTGCTCGCGGTGGCCTTCGGTGCCGCGCAGTTGGCCACCGTGCTGGCCGACGCGCGACTCCAGGCCCGGATCACGGGCACCAGCCGCGCCACCGTCACCTCCCTGGCCGGGATGGCCACCGACGTGCTGATCATCGTGACGTACGCCGTCTACGGTCTGCTCGCCACGGCGGCCGGCAACGCGGTGGCGTTCGCGCTGATCGCCGGGGCGTACCTCGTGATGCCGCTGGTGCTACTGGCCCGCCGCCGGTCGCCTGCCGAACTCGCCCTCGGTGGCGGAAGGGCTGATGACTGAGAGTCGCAGTGATTCGCGCCACCGTCACGTAAGGTTATGTCGGGAGTTCTTGACATGTCGGGAAGCTCCGACGCATCATTCCTGACGTGCCCGACGACGACCTCTTCCTCGCGCTGGCGAACCCGGTCCGCCGACGCTTGTTGGAAATCCTGACCGACGGGCCCCGCACGGCAGGTGACCTCGCCGCCAGCTTCGACCTGAGTCGGCCGGCCGTCGCCGAGCACCTGCAGATCCTGCGGCGGGCCGGGCTCGTGCACGACCAGCCCAGCGGACGACAACGGCACTACCACCTGACCGCCGAGCCGCTCGCCCAGGTGGGCGACTGGCTCCACCCCTTCGAGCGGTTCTGGCGTCACCGCCTCCGTACCCTCGCCAACATGCTCCAGGAGGAGACCATGACCGATACCGCCACCATCGCCGTGGACCAGTTCATCGCCGCGCCGCCATCGAAGGTCTGGCGCAGCCTCACCGAGCCGGAGTTGCTCGCCCGCTGGTGGGTGCCGGGCGACGTCGTCGGCCACCGCTTCCACCTACAGATGCCCGGTTGGGGAGCGGTGGCCTGCGAGGTCACCGAGGTCGAGCCCGAGCGGCGTCTCGTCTACACGTTCAACGAGAACTGGACGCTGACCTGGCGGCTGGTTCCCGAGGGCAACGGCACCCGGCTGTTCCTGGACCACTCGGGATTCGACCTCGACGACCCCCGGGCCCGAGACGCCTTCGCGCGGATGGGGCCCGGCTGGCGGGACCAGATCCTCCCCGGCCTCGCCCGGTTGGCCGCCGACCTGCCGGACTGATCACCCCGAATCGACGAGGTGGCCGGCGGCGGCCCGAGGAGGCCGCCGTCGGCGATCCTCTCGGTCTGCGCCGCGGCGGACGCGGGAGACGGGGCCGCGGGCGGCTCGGCGGCCGGCTCGGCGGCCTTGTTGGTCAGGTGCCGACGAGCGGCGGTCAGGTTTGGTCACCGTCGACGTAGACCCATCGGCCGTCCTCGCGGACGAACCGGCTGTGCTCGGTCAGGGTGCCGGGCTTGCCCGTGTCGCGGTAGTGGGCGTGGAACGTCACGGTGCCGGCGGCGTCGAGCAGGCCGCCCCGCTCGGTCTCGACGATCTCCAGTCGGGTCCACCGCTGCCCCGGGTCGAGCTCCAGCGAGGCGGGCCGGGTCGAGGAGTGCCAGCTGCGCAGCAGGTAGCCGGTGTCGCCGAGGGCGAAGGCACTGAACCGGGAGCGCATCAGCGCCTCGGCGGTCGGTGCCTGCGCGTCGCCGCCGTGCACGGGCGCACAGCAGTCCGCGTACGCCTGGCCCGAGCCGCACGGGCAGCCCCGTCCCGTCGTGACGTTCGCCCGTCGTCGTCCCGCACCCTTACCCACGTCGCCATCCTGCCGTACGGCCGAGCGCCCCGTACCGCGCCTCTCCCGCGATCTTGCACTTTCGGTCGCGGCATAAGGGACAAGAGAGGCATAACGACGACAGAAAGTGCAAGATCGGCGGGCTGGGCTGGGCTGGGCTGGGCTGGGGTGGGGTGGGTGGGGTGGGGTCAGAGCCAGCCGGAGCGGCGGAACAGGCGGTACAGGGCCAGGGCGACAACGGCCATCAGGGCGAGGGAGGCGGCGAAGCCGTGCCGCCAGGCCAGCCCCGGCATGTGGTCGAAGTTCATGCCGTAGATGCCGGCGATGCCGGTCTGGGTGGCCGCGATGGCCGCCCACGCCGCGATCTTGCGCATGTCGTTGTTCTGTTCGACGGCGAGCTGCGCCAACCGGGACTGCACGATCGAGGTGAGCAGGTCGTCGTACGCGGCGACCCGGTCGACGGCTCGGGCCAGCCGGCCGTCCACGTCGACGAACCAGCGGTGCAGGGCGCGTGGCGGGCCGTCGGGGTCGAGCAGTGTCCGCATCGGCGCCTGCAACGGCAGCACCGCCCGCTTGAACTCCACCACCTCCCGTTTGAGCTGGTAGATGTGCTGGATGTCGACAGCGCGGTCGCGGGCGAACACCGCCTCCTCGACCCGTTCCAGGTCCCGCTCCACGTGCCCGGCCACCTCCAGGTAGGTGTCGACCATCCGGGCGCAGACCGCGTACGCCACCGCCCAGGGCCCGGTGGCCAGCAGGGCGGGACGGCGCTCGATGTCGGCGCGGACGCTGCGCAGCGCCCCGGCGGCGCCGTGCCGCACGGTGATGGCGAACCGGTCGCCGAGCAGCACCATCACGTCGCCGGTGTCGATCACCTCGGAGGTGTCGGTCAGCTCGTCGTGTTCCACGTACCCGGCGGTGCGCAGCACCAGCAGTGTGACCGGCCCGTGCTGCTGCACGGTGGGTCGGTGCCCGTCGGCGAGGGCCTGCTCGACGGTCAGCTCGTCGAGGCCGAAGGTCCGGCCGACCGCGGCGAGCACGGCCGGCCCCGGGTCGTGCAGACCCAGCCACACGAAGGCGTTGCGGCCGTGCCGCGCCCGGGCGTACGCGTCGGCGTAGTGCCGCTGGCCGGGCTCGCGCCGACCGTCCACGTAGACGGCGCAGTCGACGACCGCGTCCGGGTTGGACCGGCGCGGGGTGGGGGAGTCGCCCTCGACCCGGCCGAGCAGTCGACGGGCCAGGGCACGTACGCCTCGACCCGCCCGGTCCCGTACCGGTCGCTGATCCACCGCGTGCCTCCCCGTCGCCCGCGCACCGCCCCGGTCACGGTGCCCGCCGGGGATGGTGCCACCGCATTCTGCCGAGCGGGGTCGGGGGCCCGACAGGCGGGCGACGGTGTTCAGGCGGTGCGGGTGGCGAAGACGACGACGTTGTCGACGTAGTTGCCGGTCGTGGCGTCGAACCGGCCGCCGCAGGTGATCAGGCGTAGCCCGGCGGCGTCCGCCGGGCCGTAGACGAGCGTGGTGGGAAAGTGCTCCTTCGGGTACGCGCGGACGTCGTCCACGGTGAACGTGGCGACCCGCGCGTCGGCACGGGTGATCTGGATCTGCGCGCCGCCGCGCAGCCGGCCGAGGTCGAAGAAGACGGCCGGTCCGGCGGGGGAGTCGACGTGTCCCACCAGGACGGCGTTGCCGGTTTCGCCGGGGCTGACCCCGTGCCGGTACCAGCCGGCGAGGGTGGGCTTGTCAAGTGGCGGCACCTCCAGCACCCCGGCGGTGTCCGCGCCGACCGGAACGACCTCCGCGCGTACGTCGATGGCGGGAATCCGCACCCGGACCGGCGCGGCGCGGGGCAGCGGCGCGAGGTCCGGCGCGGGATGGGTGCGCCTCGGCGCGTCGGCCGGCGGTGGTGGTGGCCGCGTCGGGTCGGCGGTGAGGCCGACGGTGATCAGCCCCAGCCCGGTCACTCCGAGCAGGGCCACCACGGCCGGTAGGGTCCGCCGCCACCACACGTGGGCACACCTCCGTAGGGCATCGTCGGGGTGCCCGCGCCGGTGTCACCGGTGCGGGCACCCGTCCTCAGGGATGGAGCAGTCGCCGATCAGGCGACAGTGGACACCGGGCGTCGCCGGCGGATCAGGACCACCGCGCCGGCGAGGGCGGTGCCGAGCAGGGTGCCGCCGGCGGCCAGAGCGCCGGTGTCGCGGCGGTCACCGCCGGAGCCGGCCGGCGCGCCGCCGATCGGGGTGACGGTGAACGTCGCGGTGCCCGCCGAGCTGCCGTCGCCGCAGGTCGCGGCCACCGTGTACGTGCCCAGGGTGAATCCGGCGGTGAAGAGTTCGGCGCTCAGCCCGCCGCCGGCGGCGGCCGTGGTGGATCGGACGTTCTGGTCGCGGTTGGGGCCGGTGACCCGGAAGAGGGCGTCACCCGACTTCGGGTTGCAGGTCGTCGCGGTGAGCACGACGGTCCCACCGACCGGGGTGGTGGCCGGTGACACGGTCGTGTCGGCCAGTGCGGCGCCTGGCAGCAGGAGCGTGCCGAGGCCCACGCCGAGCGCCGCCGAGCAGAGTGCTGTTGAGACCTTCATACGCGTCTTCCCTCACTTTTCGTCCGCTGACTGCGTGGGACGTCGTTCGGGTGGCCAACTCCGTGACTAGCACCGGTGTGCCCAACACTAGGTGGGTTGGGTCCTCGATCAGGTGAAAATGAGAATTCCTCGTTGCCGTCACGTGTCCACCGGAAGGCGGGGAGAGCTGCGAGCTGTCGTCCCTGGGTCGATGGCGAGGTATGGCGTCGGCTGTCCACGAGCCGATGGGCGCGACCGGCCGGACGGGTGGATAAAGGCCGTGGTCGCCGGCCGAAACGCTGGTAGGTTCGCTCGCCGTGACACCGAACGTGGGAGCTGGTCTGGGAACGACGTTCGCCCGACTCTGGGCGGCGACGACCCTGTCGGCCCTGGGCAGCGGTCTGGCCACCGTCAGCGCGCCGCTCTTCGTCGCGTCGCGTACCGACGACCCGCTCGTGGTCGCCGGGGCGTCCGCCGTGGCGTGGCTGCCGTGGCTGCTCTTCGCCCTGCCCGGCGGGGTGCTGGTGGACCGGATGGACCGGCGCCGCCTGATGATCGTCATCGACCTGGTCCGGGTGGTCGCGCTCGCCGTCCTGGCCACGGCGATCCTCACCGGCCACGGCGGAGTGGCCCTGCTGTACGCGGTGTTGTTCCTGGTCAACACGGGTGAGATCGTGTTCCGCGCGGCGAGCCAGGCCATCGTGCCGAGCGTGGTGCCGCGACACCGCCTGGAGCGCGCCAACGGTTGGCTCAGCGGTGGCGCCACCCTCATGCACAGCATGCTCGCCGGCCCGCTCGGCGGCTTCCTGTTCGCGCTCTCGGCAGGCAGCCCGTTCCTTGTCAACGCGGTCACGTACGCCCTCAGCGCCGTCCTGGCGGCACTCATCGGCGGAGACTTCCGGGCCTCCGCCGGCGAGACGCACGAACGCCGTACCCGTTCGATGGGTGGCGAGATCGTCGAGGGGCTGCGGTGGTTGGCGAACCAGCGGTTGCTGCGCACGATGGCCGTGCTGATCGGTCTGCTCAACGTGACCCTCACCGCCGCGCTCGCGGTGCTGGTGCTGCTCGCCGGCGAGCGGCTCGGACTCTCCTCCGTCGGCTACGGCCTGCTGTTCACCTGCATGGCCGCCGGTGGGGTGCTCGGCGCGTTCCTCGGCGACCGGATCATCGCCCGGATCAGCGCCACCTGGACGATCCGGATCGGCCTGCTCGTCGAGGCGGGCCTGCACCTGGCGTTGGCCGCGTCGCGCAGCACCATCGTGGTCGGGTTCGCGCTCTTCGCCTTCGGCGTGCACGGCGCGTTGTGGAACATCGTGGCGAACTCCCTGCGCCAACGACTCACCCCGCCGGCGTTGCAGGGGCGGGTGGCCAGCACGACCCTCTTCGTGGCGGCCGGTGGCAACTGCGTGGGCGCGCTGCTGGGCGGGGTGCTCGCCGCCCGGTTCGGCATCACCGCGCCGTACTGGGTCGGGTTGGTGGTGGCCATCGGCGTCGCCGCCGCCACCTGGCGGGTCTTCGACCGCGCGGCGGTCACGCGCGCCTATGCCGACCCGCCCGCGGTCGAGCAGCAGCGCACGCCCGTGCCCTGAGTGGTGCGGCGGGCGGCGGCGGGCGGCGGTGTGGCAGCGTGGTGCGGGTGACCGATTCCGCGCCGCTCGACGTCGACCTCGCGCTGCTCGGCGGTGGCGGCGCGGCGTCGCTGCTGCTGGCCGCGCTGGACCGGCACGGCGTCCGGGACCTGCGTATCGCCGTCGTCGACCCGGTCCACCGACGCGGTCAGGACCGCACCTGGGCGTTCTGGGGCCACCCGGGCACCGACCTGGACCCGCTGCTCAGCGCGAGCTGGCAGCAGGTCGAGGTGGCGACGACGGCGCGGCGCCGCGTCCTGGACCTGACCCCGCTGCGGTACGCCATGCTCCGCTCCGGCCCGGTCTACGACCGGGCTGCCGATGCCGAACGTCGCCTCGGTGCCACCCGGATCGTCGCCCCCGCCGAGATGGTGACCGACGACGGCACGCGGGTGCTGGTGCGTACCGGCGACGGGCGCGTGGTGCGGGCGGCCTGGGTGCTCGACTCCCGACCCCGCCCGCCGGTGCGAGCGGGGCGAACCACCTGGTTGCAGCACTTCCGGGGGTGGTGGCTGGAGGCCGACCGGCCGGTGTTCGACCCCGTGCGCGCCGTGCTGATGGACTTCCGCACCCCGCAGCCACGCCGAGGCGTCTCGTTCGGGTACGTGCTGCCGGTGAGCGACAGGTACGCCCTGGTCGAGTACACCGAGTTCTCGCCCGACCTGCTCACCGACGCCGGGTACGACGCGGCACTGGCCGGCTACCGCGACCTGCTCGGCCTGGACCCGGCCGGGCTGCGGGTGCGCGAGGTGGAGAACGGGGTGATCCCGATGACCGACGCGCCGTTCCCGGCCCGGCCCTCGCCCCGGGTGGTCCGGTTCGGTACGGCCGGCGGCGCGACCCGACCCTCCACCGGCTTCACGTTCTCCGCCATGTACCGCCAGGCCGACCAGGTGGCCCGCTCCCTCGCGACGGGACTGCCGCCGGTGCCGCAGGCCGCGTACCCGCGTCGGCACCTGTGGATGGACGCGGTGGCCCTGCGAGCGCTGGACCGGGGCGGGGTCGGCGGCCCCGATTTCTTCGACCGGCTCTTCGACCGCAACCCGGCCGAGCGGGTGCTGCGCTTCCTCGACGGGCTCACCACCCCGGCCGAGGAGGTCGCGATCATGAACTCGACCCGGCTGCTGCCGATGATCGCCGCCACCGCCGGAGACGCGGCGCACCGCGCCCTCGACCGGCTTCGCCCGACCCGCCCGGCGCCGGCAGTCCCGCCCGCGGTGGTGGGGGATCCGCTGGGCGCGGAGCCCGGCGCGGGTGGAGCGACCCGTCGGACCTGACCGGTGTCGTGTCCTGCGCCGCCTGTAGAGCTGCCCCGCCAGTGGGGCACCCTGGGCGGGGCACCGTGGGCGGGGCACCGCAGGCGGGGCACCGGGGGCGGGCCTGGGGCACCGTGGGCGGGGCGTCGCCTCGGCGTGCCGGCCCCCCGAGCGGGGAGGACGACGTCACCGCCCGGTAGGTTGCCGGGCATGGTGGACGCGGCGGCCGGCAGGGGCGTGCAGATCTGGACCGACGGGGCGTGCAGTGGCAACCCCGGGCCGGGCGGTTGGGGCGCGCTGTTGCGCTACGGCGACCACGAGCGGGAGTTGTGCGGTGGCGAGGCCACGCCGACCACCAACAACCGGATGGAGCTGATGGCGGCCATCCAGGCGTTGGAGAGCCTGAACCGGCCGGTCACCGTGGAGCTGCACACCGACAGCACGTACGTGCGCAACGGCATCACCAGTTGGCTGGCGTCCTGGAAGCGCAACGGTTGGCGGACCGCCGCGAAGCAGCCGGTGAAGAACGCCGACCTGTGGCAGCGGCTGGAGGCGGCCTGCGAACGGCACGAGGTCACCTGGCTGTGGGTCAAGGGGCACAACGGCCACCCGGAGAACGAGCGGGCCGACGGGCTGGCCAACAAGGGCATGACCGAGGCGCGAGCCGCACTGACCAGCCGCTGAGCCCGGGTCAGCGGGTCGCGTCGGGGTGCCCCGGCATGCTCGACCCGCCGCCGCTGCTGCCGGACGAACCACCGGCGACACCCGAGTTGTCGGGCTCGGTCACGATGTCCGGCCGGACGTCGGTGTCCGCCGGCGCGGGCACCTCGGTGTCCGCCTCGACCTGCACCAGCGGCACCTGGCCGGCCTCGTCCTCGCTGTGCTGCGGGTCGCCCGGCAACTCACCGTCGCGCTTTCGGTAGCCCACGCCGTGCCCCCCGTCGATGCCGGTCCGCGTCGGCGCTGGCTACCCGGCGTCGTACCGGCCGAAACCTCGCGCTCAGCGCCGTCGGCGGCGGCCGGTGGAGGCGGTTGCCCGGGAGGGCTGGCGGACCGGGGTGAGCGGCAGCGCCGTCCAGTGCGGCGGCCGGGTGTGGGTCGCCGGCAGGACGGTGCGTGCGTCGCCCCGCGCGGCGTCCAGCTGGGACTGGTGCAGGAAAAGCGTGCTCCGCAGATCGGCCCCGCGCAGGTCGGCCCCGCGCAGGTCCGCGCCCGTGACATCGGCCCGGCTCAGGTCGACGCCGCGCAGGTCGGCGCCGATCAGCAGCGCCCCGCGCAGGTTGGCCCGGCGCAGGTCGGCCCGGCGCAGGTCGACGCCGGGCAGGTGCGCGCCCCGGTGGTCGGCGCCCCCGGGTGCTCGGGCCGCGTCGCTGGCCCGGGACAGCAGCGGGTTGACCCGGTCCCGATGCGCGGCGACGTCCACCGTGCGCAGGCGCGCCGGGTCACCCTCGGTCAGTGCCGCCGTCTCGGCGCGGGCGCGGACCAACTCGTCGCGCAGGTCGGCCGGCGGACGCAGCGCCAGCGCCTCGGTGACGTACCAGAGCAGTTCGTGCAGGGGGCGCAGCACGGCGAACGCCTCCGCCATGGCCGGCAGCGTCTCCGGCGCGTCCCGCCAGTCCCGCCCGCCGAAGGTCACCTGGGCGACCTGCTGCCCGGCCCCGAAGCAGTCGAACACCGTGCAGCCGGGAAACCCCCGTTGGCGCAGCTCGGTGTGGATGCCGCAGCGGTGGTCCGGACCGAGGTTGGGGCAGGCCCGCCCGGCCGGCTTGTCGATGGCGAAGTCCGCCGAGCGGGCGAACGCGGGCACCACGCAGCACAGGCCGAAACAGCGTCCGCAGTCGGCGCGAAGCTGCGCCGACCCGGGCGGCGGTGCGGTGCTGGGCGACACGTGGCCGGTCCTCCTGGCGTTCGGGGCGAGGCCACAATTGTCTCGCGCCCCGAGCCGACCGGTCGGGTGGGGGTCACCGTCCGTGCGTGTCGTCGGCCGCCGCCGAGCGGGGCGCCGGCGGACGGGAGGTGCCCGGTGGCGGCACCAACCGGTAGATCGCCCGCTCCCCGTCGGCGTGCCCGTACTTCTGGTCGAAGTGCCGTTTCACGGTGTCGGCCGGCGTGTGGTCCTCGTCGGCGGGCTCCGCCAGCGCGAACATCGCGGGGGACGCCCCGGGCGCGCGGGGCGGCAGCATGGCGCGCGCGGTCAGTTGCCCGGTCACCCGGAACCCACGGCAGTCGACGTAGTGCTGCCCGTCCACCGTCACGTACGGCACGCGTACCTCGGCCACGTCCGAGTCGTCGTGCAGGAGGGTGACCATGACCGACCAGTAGCGCTCCAGGTCGAGGGTGGCCTGTTCGTGCTCCCACAACTCCTCGAACCGGGCGTGCACGAACCCGCCCCACGGGCTGTCCATGTCGACCTCGAGCTGGGGGACGTTGAACGACAGCTTCCCGATCGGGAAGAACGAGATCAACGCCCGCCCGTCCCACTGGTAGAGCTGGATCGACGGGGACGCGTCGTAGAGCCGGATCTGCAGGCGTTGCCGCAACCGGGCGTCGAGGGCGTCGGTGAAGGCGACCAGGTGGCGCAGGTTGGTGCGGATCTGCCGGGGAACGTCGACCCGCTGCCGTTCCAACTCCTCGGAGCGTTGCTGCGCGGCGGTGCAGTCCGGATCGAGCAGGAGAAGCTGCACCTGCGCGCCGTTGGCGAGCGCCGTCCGGATCGCGCTCAGCGTCTCCTCCCGGTGCCGCTGCTCCAACAGGATCGTCCAGGTGTCGAGGATGCGCACCCGGCGGCCGGAGCGGTGCAACCGGGTCACGAACGCCTGCTGGTCGAAGCTCAGGTGCTCCTGCACCCGTGCCTTGCGGGCCTCCTCGAACAGCGGGTCGAAGATGACGTACGAGATGGCCGCCAGCACCACGCTGGCACCGAGGTTGAGCAGCAGGTCGCTCAGGAAGCCGGTGCTGCGC
This sequence comes from Micromonospora sp. NPDC049175, assembly GCF_043197345.1. NCBI lineage: Bacteria > Bacillati > Actinomycetota > Actinomycetes > Micromonosporales > Micromonosporaceae > Micromonospora > Micromonospora sp. NPDC049175. The sequence goes on from NZ_JBICSY010000004.1 coordinate 665,728, forward strand.
CAGGCGCCCACGAGCATGACGACGGCGACCCCGAGCAGGGCCCCACCGACGACGAAGGCGCGTCGTTGCCGCCCGCCTCGACCAGCCCACCCGGGCATCCGGTCCCCTTCCGCTGTCGGTCGGCCCACCGCCGTTTGCTGATCACCGGAATTCGGAGGATACGTGCCCGCTTTGCTGGGCGCTGTCCCCTTCTCCGAGCGGCCGGTTCACCGCTCGGAGAAGCTCCGCCGCTCATAGGGTGACGGTAACGGAGTCGTGCGACCACGGAGGGTGGCGGGGTGGACGAGGGCGAACGCGAGCAGGCGCTTCTCTCCGTCCTGACCACCGAGCACTACGCGTTGCAGACGTCCCGCGCCGGCACCATCGCCGAGGCCACCGGCCGCGCCACCATCTTCCTGTCGGTCCTGTCGGCGGCGCTGATCGGCCTCGGCTTCGTCGCCAGCAACGACAAGCTGGTCCGGCCGTACCTGGCCGCGGTGCTGCCGACGCTTGTCATCCTCGGGGTGCTGACGTTTCTGCGGCTGGTGGAGACCACCGTGGAGAACTCGTTGGACCTGCGGCGGATCCAGCGCATTCGGGCCTACTACCAGCATCATCTCGCGGGCGAGCACGACTTCTTCGCCGACGCGGTGGTGGCCGACGACGCCATGAGTACCGCCTGGAACCTGGTCGGCACGCGACCGGGGCGGTGGGAGTTCCTGCTGACCACCGCCGCACTCGTGGGCGCGGTCAACGCGGTGCTGACCGGGCTCGGCGTCGCTCTGGTGGCCGCGACCGTCGGGGCCGGGGGCGTGGTGACGGTCGCCGTCGGGGTGCTGGTCGCGGTGGTGGCGTTCGCGGCGCAGTTCGCGTACATCGTCCGGGCGTCGGCCGCGCCGATGCGTTGACGTCGCCCGCTCCTGCCGATCAGACGGCGTACCGTCGCCGGATGCGGATCACCCGATTCACGCACGCCTGCGTCCGGATCGAGCACGACGGCGGGGTGCTTGTCGTCGACCCGGGGACATGGAGCGAGCCGCGTGCCCTCGTCGGCGCGGACGCCGTCCTGGTCACCCACGAACACACCGACCACGTGGACGTGCTGCGCCTGGCCGGCCTGGGCGTCCCCGTGTACGCCCCGGAGGGCGCCCGACTGCCGGATCTCGTGCCGCTGCCGGTGACCCGGGTCCGCGCCGGGCAACGCTTCACGGCGGCCGGCATCGAGGTCACCGCCCACGGTGGCCGACACGCCGCGATCCACGAGGGGCAGCCCGACTGCCCCAACCTCGGCTACCTGATCGGCGACGGGCTCTACCACCCGGGCGACGCCCTGCACGTGCCGGACGAGCCGGTGCGGACCCTGCTCGTCCCGGCCCAGGGGTCCTGGCTGCGCCTCGACGAGGCGATCCGGTTCGCCGCCGCCGTGGGTGCCGCCGCGGCGTACCCGATCCACGACGCGCAGCTCAACGAGCGAGGGCTGGCCAGCGTCGCCGGCTGGTTCGGCGAGACGATCCCCGGCTACCGTCACCTGCTGCCCGGCGACACCGCCTGACCCCGGTCGTCGCCCGCCGGGGTGCGGAACCGGGGCGCGGCGGCGGTGAGCACCGCGGCGGCCGTCGGGGCGGACCACCGGATGGTCAGTTCCGTCACGAGGTCGGCGACCAGGCGGCTCACGGCCGGCCCGCCTCCCGGGTGCAGCGCCTCGGCGACGATCAGCACCGACGAGGTGCCCGCCCGCACGGCCGACCAGCCGCTCTGCCGGTTCGTCCACCGTCGGGCGTGTGCCCGCCCGGCGGAGTCGACGAATGTCACCTCGCCCGGCTCGGGATGCTCGGTGTCGCCCGCGAAACTCAGGTACGCCTCGTCGCCGTGTGCCGGCCGGACCACCAGGTCGCCGTCGACCCGGTCCAGGTCGAGCGCCGCGACCGGGATGGCGTACGCGGCCGAGATGGCGTTGCAGAGGTCGACGAGCGGGTGCACCCGGGGCAGCTCGCCGTCGAGGCGCAGCCGACGCAGCAGCGCCTCGGCGGCGCAGCGGTACTTGGTGGGGCGCAGCCCCATCGCCGCGTACGCCCGCCGCCACGCCTGGATCTCCGGGAACCCGCTCTCGGCTCCACCGGCCAACCGCCGCCGCGCCTCGGCGAGATGAACTGCCGTGCGTGCCGCCACGTCGGCGGTGGCGGTGATACCGGCGGCCTGCACCACACCGGCGACCAGATCGGGGTACGCGTCGCGAAGCTGCGGAGAATGTTCGAACTGCACGGTGGTCCTATCGTTCGGTGAGGGCGAGGGTCACGCCGAGCGCGACGAACGTGCCGGCGGCGGATCGGCGCAGCCAGTCGGTCACGCGGGGGCGGGTCAGCACCCGGTCGCGTACCCGGGCCGCGAAGATGCCGTAGCCGCTGAACACCACGAAGGTGAGCAGCATGAACACCGCGCCGCAGCCGAGCATCACCCGGGTCGAGCCCGGTGCCGTGGTGTCCACGAACTGCGGCAGGAACGCGACGAAGAACATCGTCGGCTTCGGGTTGAGCAGGTTGACCAGCACCCCGGAGACGATCACCCGGAGCGCCGAGCGGGGTGGGGCGTCGGTCGTCACCGCGAAGGCGTCGCGGTCCCGAATCATGGACCAGGCCAGATAGAGCAGGTAGCCGACGCCGAGGTAGCGGACGGTCTCGAACGCCACGGCGCTGGTCTGCATCAGCGCGGCCAGCCCGGTCATCGCCGCCAGCAGGTGCGGCAACGTCCCCAGCGTGCAGGCGAACGCGGCCAGCACCCCGGCGCGGGCGCCCCGGGACAGGCCGGCGGAGAGGGTGAAGAGCACCCCGGTGCCGGGGGTGACCACCACGATCAGCGTGGTGATCAGGAACGGGATGGTCACGATCGTCCTCCGGCGGGGTTGGCAGGTCGGGCTCCTGTTCACTCTGCTGCCACAATGGCCCGATGGGCAGAGCCAAACCGACCATGTCCGAGGGGTCCATAACGGCCGGGTCGGACTTCCTGCACCTGAGCCTCGCCGACGCGGAGCCGGGCGGACGGACCGACTGGCTGACCGACCGGCTGCGGCAGGCCATCGCCGAGGGACGGGTGCCCGTCGGCGAACGGTTGCCCCCCACCCGGGTGCTCGCCGCCGACCTCGGTGTCTCCCGGGGCGTGGTCACCGAGGCGTACCAGCGCCTGGCCGAGGAGGGGCACGTCACCGGGCGGGGCCGGGCCGGAACGGTGGTCGTCGGCGCGCCGGCCGCGTCCACCTCCGCCCCGGCCGCCGCGCCGGCACCGCTCGCGACCTTCCCGCCGGCACCGGGCACCGACATCTTCGACGCGGTACGCGCGGCGCACGCGACAATCGACCTGACGCCCGGCGTACCCGACCTGACCGCCTTTCCCCGTGCGGACTGGCTGCGCGCCGAGCGGACCGTGCTGCGCCGCCTCGCCGCGGCCGACCTCGGCTACGGCGACCCGTGCGGCGCGCCCGCGCTGCGACAGGCCGTCGCCGCCTGGTTGGCCCGCAACCGCGGGATCAGCGTCGACCCCGTCGAGGTGATCATCGTGGCCGGCGTCTCCCAGGCGCTCGGGCTGCTCGCCCAGGCACTCACCGCCGCCGGCGTCGACCGGATCGCGGTCGAGGACCCGGGCTCGCTCGGCGTGCGGCAGCACCTGAACAACTGGCGGATGGACACCCCGCCGATCAGTGTCGACGACGCCGGGCTGCGGGTCGACGAGTTGGCCGCCAGCGGCGTACCGGCGGTGATGCTCACCCCCGCGCACCAGTTTCCGACCGGCGTCGTGCTCGACGGTGACCGCCGCCGCCACCTCGTCGCCTGGGCGCGGGCCGGCGGTCTGATCATCGAGGACGACTACGACGCCGAGCACCGCTACGACAGGGCGCCGGTGCCGGCGCTGCGGGGCCTGCTGCCCGAGCAGGTCTGCTACGCCGGCAGCGTCTCCAAACTGCTCGCCCCCGCCCTGCGGGTCGGCTGGCTGCTGGTGCCACCGCGACTGCGCGAGGCGGTGGTGGCCGCCAAGCGCAACGCCGACCTGGGCAATGCCGTGCTCCCACAACTGGTGCTCGCGGAGTTGCTGACCTCCGGCGCCTTCGAGCGACATCTGCGGTTGCTGCGCCGTCGACACATCCGTCGGCGGGACGCGATGATCGCCGCCCTGGGCCGTGCGCTGCCGTCGGCGACGGTGCACGGCGCCGCCGCCGGCCTGCACCTGATGATCACGCTGGACGACGACGTGGTCGACACCGAGCTGGCGGCGGCGACGCTGGCGCGTGGGGTGAAGGTGCAACCGCTGTCCTGGCACTGCCAGCGTCCCTACCCGCCGGGCCTCGTGCTCGGCTACGCGGCCCGTACGACGACCGAGATCGACGAGGGCGTCGCGCAGATCGCCGCCGCGCTCGGCCGCCGCCGGTTTTGATCACCGCCAGTGCCGCCGGCCGTCTCCCCGGCCGTGGGGTGGGGGCTCAGCCCAGGAACAGCTGCACCAGCACCAGCGCGGCGAGCAGCGCCGGACCGCGCGAGCCCTGGCGCACCAGATCGACCGGGATCATGCCGAACGGCGTGTTGACCGTCGCGCCACCGTAGTTGATCGGCGGGCGGGTACCGGCCCGGAACGCGGCGGCCACCACTCCCAGCGCCAGCGTCGGCGCCAGCCAGGACGGCCCCGGCTCGACTGTCGGCAGGGTCAGCAACCACCACAGCCCCGCGCCGACGGCCGGCACCACCACGTGGATCCCGCGCAGCAGCGCGTCGCTGCCGCCCAGTGCCCGGCGCAGTCCGGGTGACCGGCTGATCGACCGCAGGCCACCGGTCAGCCGGTTGGCGGCGAGGTACGCGAACACCACCTGCGCGGCCCCGGCCAACCCGGGCAGGGCGAGCGCGGCGGCGTACTGCACGCCGATCAGCGTCACCCAGAGCAGCAGGGCGCTCGGGTGGCGGCGCAACCGGCGTACGTCAGCCTGCAGAAACGCCCACCAGGCGGGGCCGGGCAGCAACCGGCGGCTGCTGACCCGGCCGATCCGACGCCACCGGCGGCTCTCCACCAGGCCGGTGAGCAGGCTCGGATCGAGCAGGATCGTGGCCGTGGCGGCGGCGTTGGCGAACTGCGCGCCGGTGGTGAGCGTGGCCCGGTCGACCTGCGGCAACGCGCGTACCGCGCGGATCGTGCCCAGTCCCGCGAGGGGCAGCGCGAGGGCGAACAGCGCGACTGTCGGCGTCACCGCCGGCCGGGGCAGCCCGTCGCCGAGGTGACCGAGGAGCACCACCACTGCGGTGACGACGGCGGCCACCACCATCGGCGCCGCGCCGGCCACCGCCGGCCACCGTCGACCCGCCCGGCTGCTCTGGGCGACGACGCTGAGCGCCAGCGCCGCCGCACCCCAGGCCGCGCCGGCCGCGGCCGCCCAACCCAGCGTCGCCGGATCGCTGGCCCCGCCGAGCGCCGCCACGGCCAACCCGAGCACCGCCGTGCCCACCGCGGCACCGACCAGCAGCAGGACGAACCGTGGCGCCAGCCACGCCCGCCGGTCGACAGGCGCGCTCGTCGCCCAGCTCTGCGTGGCCGGGGTGACCAGCAGCGGTCCCAGCGCGCGCAGGCCACGCCAGGCCAGGCCGGCGCCGGCCAGCAGCGCGGCGAGCGCCAGCCACCAGCGCACCCCCGGCTCCGCCTGCCCCACCGTGGGCGAATCCAGCAGGTCACGGCTCGCGCTGATCGCGAACCAGCCGTACATGCCCGTGAACAGGACGATGACGTACGCGTCGCCCAGCACCTCACCGAGGGAGTGATCGTGGTGTCGGCTGCGGGCCCGGCGCAGGTGGGTACGCAGTTGCCGGGCGGTGGGCACCCCGGCCGGTGTGGCGGCGATGGTGGCCGGTGGGGCGCTCACCTGCCGATCTCGATGCGCTCGTCGACCACCGCGTCGATCAGCTCCGGGTCGTGCGAGGCCAGCAGCACGGCGGTGCCGGCCTCGCGTTCCCGCACCAGCCGCTCGGCCAGCCACTGTCGCCCGCGTACGTCGAGGCGCTGCTCCGGCTCGTCCAGGATCAGCACACGGCGGGGCCTCACGAAACAGGACGCCAGCGCCAATCGGCGGCGTTGCCCGCTGGACAGGGTCACCGGGAGCTGGTCGCGGGCCGGCTCCAGACCCAACTCGGTGAGCACCTCCTCGACCGGCTCGGCGTTGCCCCCGTGGGCGTACGCGACAAGTTCCAGGTGCTCGACCACGGACAGGTCCGGGAAGAAGTCGATGTCGTCCAGGGCGGCCGCCACCAGCGCCCGGACCTGCGGGTCGGTCTCGTCGGCCCGGCGGCCCTGCACCAGCACCTCGCCGGCGTCCGGCCGGTCGGCGCCGACCACGCAGCGCAGCAGGGTGGTCTTGCCGCTGCCGTTGGGCCCCAGCACCACCGCGATCCGGCCGGCCGCGAGCGTGAAACTCACGTCGTCGAGCACGACCAGGTCGCCGAAGTTGCGGCTAAGTCCCCGTACCGAGAGCGCGTCCACGATCACAGAGTCTCCCAGAGCGGTCCCACCGACCAACCTGAGCGACCTATGTCACGCGGTCGGCGGCGTCGTCGGGTCGGGCGGGTAGAGCGCGGCGAGCCCGGCGGCGGTGGCGGCCAGGCGTTCGCGCAGCGCGACAGGGGTCAGCACCTCGACGTCGGCGCCGAGGCGCAGCAACTCGCCGTGGGCGTGGGTGAGCGACTCGATCGGCAGCACCGCGGTCACCCAGCCCCGCGCGTCCGGCGGCTGGGCGCTGGCGTCCACCGCGGTCACCACCGGATCGCTGCCGATCTCGCGCAGCCGTTGCCGGCCGGCGGTGGAGAGCCGGACGGTGGCCTCGTCGCGGTGCAGGCGGGCCCGGAACTGCACCACGTGTGCCCGCCACCAGGCCGGCAGGTCGAAGTCGGCCGGTCGGACGAACTCCTGCGGCAGCGGGGTCAGCGCGAGGATCTGGTTGACCCGGTAGGTCGCCGGAGCGCCCCGGCCGGGCTGGTCGGCCACCACATACCAGCGGCCGCCCTTGAGCACCAGGCCGTACGGCTCCAGCACCCGGGTCACCTCGCCGTTCCACCCGCGGTAGCGCACCTCGATGCGGTGCTGCCGCCAGACCGCCTCGGCGGTGCGGGACAGCTCGGGGGAGGCGTCGCCGTCGGCGTACCAGCCGGGGGTGTCCAGGTGGAAGCGTTGTTGGAGCTGGGTCGCCCGGTCGCGCAGGGGGGCGGGGAGCGCGGCGTGCAGCTTGAGTCGCAACGCGCCCACCACGTCGCCGTAACCCAGCTCGTCGGCGGGGCCGGGCAACCCGGCCAGGAACAGCCGGTCGGCCTCGTCGGCGGTGAGCCCGGTCAGCCGGGTCCGCCAGCCGTCGACAAGGTGGTAGCCGCCGGCGTGCCCGGCCTCCCCGTACAGCGGGATGCCGGCGGCGTGCAGCGACTCCACGTCCCGGTAGATCGTGCGGGGGGAGACGGCCAGCCGTTCGGCGAGCTGGGTGGCGGTCAGCCGGCCGTGTTGCTGCAGCAGCAGCAGGAGGGAAAGAAGTCGAGAAGCCCGCACTTCACTGACACTAGTTGTCAGGGGACCCGTCCTACCGTCCCGGCATGGCATTTCGCGACAAGGAACTTCGGGCGCCCGGACCGATCACTGTGGACGGCCGGCAGCTCAAGCGCTACCACATAGACCAGCCGGAGCAACCAATCGAGCCGGAGGTGGAGAAGGCCGCGTACGACCACCTGCCGTTGCTGCTCGTCGACCTCGACGACGACGGCACCCCGGCCGCCGGCTGGGTGGTGCTGCACCGGGGCGCGGACACCGGCGCCTACCTGCTGGCGTACAGCTGGGTGTGGGACAACGCGCTGGAGGTCCGGGTCGCCGCGGCCGGGCAGCCGGCGCTGGACTGCCCGGACGAGGACCCGACCCACTTCGTGGAGGTCGGTCGACCCGCCGTCGGCTGCGTGTGGGAGTTGGCGGTGTTGGAGCACGAACGGGCCGCCTGGGTTCGGCACGTCCTTGCGCCGGAGGCACCCGACCTGACTGGATATCTCAACGACACGCGAGCGGAAGGGCCGGTGGGCCGCTGATGGGCGACTTCGACTTCTATGTGGGCACGTGGAACGTGGTGAACCGGCGGCTGCGCAAGCGGCTGGTGGGCTCCGACGAGTGGGAGGAGTTTCCGGGGGTGTCGGTCGCGCACAGCTTCTTCGGTGGTGGCGGCAACTTCGACGAGATCACCTTCCCGACCAAGGGCTCCGCGGGCGCCACGGTCCGGATCTTCGACCCGGCCAGCGAGGAGTGGTCGATCTACTGGATGAGCAGCGTCGACGGCGTGCTGGGGCTGCCGCCGATGGTGGGCCGCTTCGTCGACGGGGTGGGCCGCTTCTACGCCGACGACCAGCACGAGGGCCGACCGGTGCGGTGCCGGTTCATCTGGTCGGACATCAGCGCGACCACCGCCCGCTGGGAGCAGGCGTTCTCGGTCGACGGCGAAAAGACCTGGGAAACCAACTGGATCATGACCTCGACCCGGGTGTCCGACTAGTTTCCGGCCATCAGGGGGCGGTGTTAGGGTCCGACCACCGCCCCCTGCTGGAGGAACGCGATGGCCTCCGACCACGTCGACGTGCTCATCGTCGGCGCCGGCCTGTCCGGCGTCGGCGCGGCCTGCCACCTGCGCCGCGACTGCCCGGACAAGACGTACGCGGTGCTGGAGGCGCGTGACGCCGTCGGCGGCACCTGGGACCTGTTCCGCTACCCGGGCATCCGGTCCGACTCGGACATGTTCACCCTCGGCTACTCGTTCAAGCCGTGGACCGCGCCGAAGGCCATCGCCGACGGCGCCACCATCCGGGAGTACGTGCGGGAGACCGCCCGGGAGTACGACGTGCAGCGGCACATCCGCTTCCGGCACCGGGTGCTGCGCGCCGACTGGGACAGCGACACCGCCCGCTGGACGGTGCACGCGCAGCGCACCGACACCGCCGAGACGGTGGTGCTGACCTGCTCGTTCCTGTTCGCCTGCACCGGCTACTACCGCTACGACGAGGGATACACCCCGGCCCTGCCCGGCGTCGACGCCTACGGTGGGCGGCTGGTGCACCCGCAGCACTGGCCCGAGGACCTCGACCACACCGGCCGGCGGGTGGTGGTGATCGGCAGCGGCGCCACCGCGGTCACCCTGGTGCCGGCGTTGGCCGAGTGGGCCGCCCACGTGACGATGCTCCAGCGCTCACCCACGTACGTCCTGGCGCGGCCCTCGCGCGACCGGCTGGCCGACGCGCTGCGGCGCTGGCTGCCGGCGGCCGCCGCGTACCCGGTGGCGCGCTGGAAGAACGTGCTGCTGTCCACCGCCACCTTCCAGCTCAGCCGCCGCGCCCCCGGCCTGGTGAGGCGGCTGCTGCGCCGGGCCGCCGCCGGCCGGCTCCCGGTGGGGTACGACGTCGACAGGCACTTCGCGCCCCGGTACGACCCGTGGGACCAGCGCCTCTGCGTGGCCCCCGACGGCGACCTGTTCACCGCCGTGCGCGAGGGCAGGGCGTCGGTGGTGACCGACACCATCGACACCCTCACCGCGCACGGTGTCCGGTTGACCTCCGGCGCCCAGGTGCCCGCCGACATCGTGGTCACCGCGACCGGGCTCAACCTGCTCGCCCTCGGTGGCCTGACCCTGTGCGTGGACGGCGCCGAGGTCGACCTCGCCAGCACCGTGGCCTACAAGGGCATGATGGTGTCCGGGGTGCCCAACTTCGCGCTGACCCTCGGCTACACCAACGCGTCGTGGACGCTCAAGGCCGACCTGGTCGCCGGGTACGTCTGCCGGTTGCTGCGCCACCTGGACCGCACCGGCCAGCAGGTCGTCACCCCGCTCCCACCCGACGACGACGCGCGCGTGCCGCTCATCGACCTGCGCTCCTCCTACGTGCTGCGCAGTCTCGACGCGTTGCCCCGGCAGGGCGTGCGCGCACCATGGCGGCTGCACCAGAACTACGCCCGCGACGTGTTGCTGATGCGGCACGGCCGGCTCACCGACGAGGGGGTGCGCTTCTCCCGCGCCACCGCGCCCGCCCCGCGTCCCGTCCCGACCCGTCCGGCCGCTCGCCGGTAACCGTCAGCGGAGGAGCACCGATCGTGCGGAGATTCGACTTCACCGGCGCGACAGCCGTGGTCACCGGGGCGGCCAGTGGGATCGGCGCGGCGCTGGCGCACGCGCTTGCCGGCCGGGGCACCGACCTGGTCCTGCTGGACCGCGACGCCGACCGGCTGGACGCGGTCGCCGCCGCGATCCGCGCCGACCACCCGGACCGTCAGGTGCACACGTACCTGGTGGACCTCGCCGACGCGGACGCCACCGCCCGGGTGGCCGCCGAGGTCGGTCGGCGGCACCCGCGCGTACGGCTGCTGGTGAACAACGCCGGCGTCGGCCTCGGCGGCCGGTTCGACCAGGTGACGTTCGACGAGTTCCGCTGGGTGATCGACGTCAACTTCCGGGCCGTGGCGCAGCTGACCCACGCACTGCTGCCGACGCTGAAGGCGGAGTCCGGCGCGCACCTGGTAAACGTCTCCAGCCTGTTCGGGCTGATCGCGCCGGCCGGGCAGGCCGCGTACTCGGCGAGCAAGTTCGCGGTGCGCGGCCTCACCGAGGCGCTGCGCCACGAACTGGTCGACGACGGCATCGGGGTGACCTCGGTGCACCCCGGCGGGATCCGCACCCGGATCACCGCGAACGCCCGGATCGGCAGCGGCGTCTCACCCGAGGAGTACGCGGCCGGCCGGGAGCAGTTCGAGAAACTGCTCACCATCGCGCCGAGCCGGGCCGCCGAGGTGATCCTGCGCGGCGTCGAGCGGAGGCGCGGCCGGGTGCTGATCGGCTGGTCGGCGAAGCTGCCGGACCTGCTGGCCCGGGTCCTGCCGGCCTCGTACAACCGGTTGCTGGTCGCCGGCCTGAACCGGCGCGTCGTCCGCCCGGCGCCACCCGTCCCCGGTGTGCCGGCGCCTCGCCCCGGCGACGCCGACGCGGCCCGCGAGGTGGCCTGACCGGCGGCGCGGTCACGGGGGTGTGCTGCCCCGCTTCTCCTCCTGGGCCAGCACCGCCTCGCGGTGCTCCGGCTCGTCGCGGCGGGCCAACTCGGCGGCGAGCCGCGCATCGGTCGCCAAGCGCACCCGGTTGCGGTGCAGGAAACTCTCGAAACCCCCGGTGTACGGGCAGGCCAGGTCGCCGAGCGCCTGCTCCGGGACGTAGCGGCAGCCGGAGCAGTAGTCGCTGATCTCGTCGATGTCGGTGCCGTCCACCGCGTACGGGCGGGTGTCCACCCGAGCCAGGTCGGCGTACTGGCTCATGCCGATCACCGTCGCGTTCATCACCCAGTCGGCGCCGTCGACGAAGCAGCGCTGGAACCAGTCCGCGACGTCGGTGGGGCGCCAGCCGCGTTGCAGCGCGTAGTTCGCCAACACCAGCAGCCGGGGCGTGTGGTGCGTCCAGGCCCCGTCCCGGACGGTGGCGAGGACGTCGGACAGGCAGCGGGCCTCCACCGCGTCGGCGTCCAACTCGGCGAACCACTGCGGCAGGGGCTCCGTCGCGGCCAGCCAGTTCGCCCCCCGGTAGCGCGGCTCGAAGTACCAGTACAGCTGCCAGAGGAACTCCCGCCAGCCGAGCAGCCCTCGGATGAACGGCTCCACCGCCGTACGCGGGGCCGTGCCGGCCCACCAGGCCTGCTCGGCGGCGCGTACCGCGGGCTCCGGGTGCAGCAACCCGAGGTTGAACGAGGACGAGAGCGTCGAGTGCGCGAGCAGCGGGTCCGCACCGCTCATCACGTCGGCGTAGCGACCGTAGCCGGGTAGCCGATGGGTCAGGAAGTGCGTGAGTCGGGCCTGCGCCTCGGCGTGGGTGGCCGGGTGCCGCCGGGGACCGTCGCGGCCGACGAACCGCACCCCGTCGGCGGCCCACCGGTCCAGGTCACGGCGGACCTCCGCGTCGATGTCATCCTCGACGATCGGCGGGGGTGGAGGTGGTGCGACAGGCGCGGCGCGGCTCTCGGGTCGCGGTCGGCGTCCCGGCCCGGTCGTGGCGGTCAGCACGTCGTGGCGGCGGCGGGCGTGCCTGTAGAAGTCGGCCATCCGCAGTGTGCCGCGGCGCGCGCGGTCCGCCCAGTCGGCGAAGTCGGTCCGGCTGGTGATGAAGCCGCGCGGCGGCAGCACGGTCAGCTCCGGCACCGATTCTGCGAAGCGCAGCGCCGCCCGCGAGTGCGGATGGCACACCTCCAGTGGCTCACCGACCTGCGCCAGCGCCTGCCGGAACGTGTCGGTGCGCAGCAGCAGCGCCCGGTCACCCAGCTCGGCGGCGCGGTGGCGCAGCGCGGACAGGATCAGGTGCGCCCGCTGTCGGTGCATCGGCCGGCGGCGGAACAGGTCCCGGACCTCCACCAGCAGCACCGGTTGGTCGGGGTCGTCGAGGAAGTGCGGCCCGAGTTGATCGGCCAGCAACCATCGGCGGCGAGGCATGCCGTAATTCTGCCTACCCGCGGGCCGTCCCGCTCGGTGCCGCACCGGAATGGCCGTCGGCGAGTCAGGTGACCGCGGTGCTCGGCCCGACGTCGCGGCGGCGCAGCAGCACGGTAAGCGTCACGAGCGCGACGAGCAGCGCCGCGAGCACGGACACCGGGGCCGGCCCGAGCGGCGCGAGCAGCGCCAGCAGCGCGACGACGGGGAATGCGACGACCACCGCGCCGTGCTGCTGCCGGCGGACGTGCAGCACCCAGACCGTGAGCAGGAAAACGGCGACCGGGATGGCCACCGCGTACCCGGCGGTGCCCGCGGAGACGTGCGCGAGGTGCCGCTCGACGTCCACCGACACCCCCAGGCCGGCGCCGATCGCGGCGATCGCGGCGAAGATCAGGTAGTGGCCGTAGCCCCAGATCAGGGAGTACGGCAGTCGGTCGGGCGCCTCGTTGGGCCGGTCGAAGTAGAGCCACCAGAGCGCGAACACGATGACCGCGCCGGCCGCCGCGAGAGACCAGAGGCCGTGCTCCCCGGCGTCCAGCCCGGTCTGGATCGCGATCGAGATGGCCAGGACGGCCTCGCCGAGCACGATCAGGGTGAACAGCCCGTACCGTTCGGCGATGTGCTCGGGGTGCCAGGGGGTCATCCCGGGGCGTTCGGCCACCGCCGGCACCAGCAGGTCGGCGAGCGCCAACAGCACGAACGTCGCGACCCCCCACTCGGCGGGCAGCGTCAGCCGCAGCAACCAGGCGAGCTGCACCACTGTCACGCCGATCGCGTAGCGGCGCGCCGCCGCCCGGTGGCGGGGGTCGCCGATCGCCGCTCGGGTCCAGTGCACGACCGCCGCCAGTCGCATCACCACGTACCCGTAGGTGATGACGGCGAAGTCGCCGTCGGTGAAGGCGCGTGGCACGCCGGCCGCCAGGATCAGCGCCCCGGAGATCTGCACAAGTGTGGTGATCCGGTAGACGTCGTCGTCGGTGTCATACGCCGAGGCGAACCAGGTGAAGTTGACCCACGACCACCAGATCGCGAAGAACACCATGGCGTAGCTGGTCGCGGCGTGCCCGAGGTGGCCCTCGGCGACGTCGTGGTGCAGGCTGCCGGCCGCCTGCGCGACGGCCACCACGAAACAGAGGTCGAAGAAGAGTTCCAGCGGGGTGGCCGCGCGGTGTGGCTCGTCGCGACGACGGGGGCGCATCGGCCGGTAGAACGGCCGCACCGCACGGGAGTTCGTCACCGCCGCTCCTCAGGTGGGGCTCACCGGCGTCGACGGCCGTGGGTCAGCCCCTCCAACACCAGGGTCAGCCCGGCGCCGACAAGCCAGACGTCCTTGGCGAGCCCGGCGCCCTGCTGGGTCGGGCGGATGCTGCCGGGCTCGCGCATCCCCGGCGTCTTCAGGTACAGCTGCACCAGACCCGCGCCGAACGCGGTCAGGCCCAACCCGACCAGGGGGGTCGGGACGAACGGCGCGAGCAGCGCGGCCCCCAGCGCGATCTCCGAGTACGACAGCAGCTTCGCGAAGCGCGGTGGGTCCAACTGACCGAGTTGCGGCATGGCGGCGACCGCCATCCCGTGGAGGCCCTCCGCGGCGGCGCCCTCCAGGGTCCGCTTGCCGAGACCCGAGTTGAGAAAGTACGCGCCGATGCTCAGCCGGAGCGGCAGGTGCGCGAGCTTCATGATCACTCCCCGTTTGCCGTGGTCGAATGCGGCAGGCGTACCCCGGACCGCCCGCGATAACCCGCCGGGCCGGCTGGGCCGGCCGTGGTGGTCGGGGTAGGTTCGCCCGGGGCCCACCGCCGAGCCCGTGGCACACCCGCCCACCCGGCTTCCGGCCCTGCCGCACACCACCAGCAGGAGGCGAAGTGAGCCAGGAAGTCCGGGGAGTCATCTCCCGCAGCAAGGGCGCACCGGTCGAGGTCACCACGATCGTGGTGCCCGATCCCGGCCCGGGTGAGGCCGTCGTCCGGATCCAGTCCTGCGGCGTCTGCCACACCGACCTGCACTACCGCGAGGGTGGCATCAACGACGACTACCCGTTCCTGCTCGGCCACGAGGCGGCGGGCATCGTCGAGCTGGTGGGCGAGGGCGTCACCGACGTCGCCCCGGGTGATTTCGTGGTCCTCAACTGGCGTGCGGTCTGCGGGGTCTGCCGCGCCTGTCGCCGGGGCCGCCCGTGGTACTGCTTCAACACCCACAACGCGAAGCAGCGGATGACCCTGACCGACGGCACCGAGTTGGCCCCGGCGCTGGGCATCGGCGCGTTCGCCGAGAAGACCCTCGTGCACGCCGGGCAGTGCACGAAGGTGGATCCGGCCGCCCGACCGGCCGCCGTGGGCCTGCTCGGCTGCGGGGTGATGGCCGGGCTGGGCGCCGCGATGAACACCGGCAACGTCACCCGCGGCGACTCGGTCGCGGTGATCGGCTGCGGTGGCGTCGGAGACGCGGCGGTCGCCGGCGCGGTCCTGGCCGGCGCCACGACGATCGTCGCGGTGGACACCGACAGCCGCAAACTCGACTGGGCCCGGAAGTTCGGCGCCACGCACACCGTCAACGCGTCCGAGACCGACCCGATCGAGGCGATCCGGGCCGCCACCGGCGGCTTCGGCGCCGACGTGGTGATCGACGCGGTGGGTCGACCGGAGACCTGGAAGCAGGCGTTCTACGCCCGGGATCTGGCCGGCACCGTGGTGCTGGTCGGCGTACCGACCCCGCAGATGCGGATCGAGCTGCCGCTGCTGGACGTCTTCGGGCGCGGCGGCGCCCTGAAGTCCAGCTGGTACGGCGACTGCCTGCCCAGCCGGGACTTCCCGATGCTCACCGAGCTGTACCTGCAGGGCCGCCTCGACCTGGACGCGTTCGTCACCGAGGAGATCGCGCTCGACCAGGTCGAGACCGCGTTCGAGCGGATGCACCACGGCGACGTGCTCCGCTCGGTGGTGGTGTTCTGATGACCGCCCGCGTCGACCACGCGGTCACCGCCGGCACGTTCTCCCTGGACGGGCAGACGTTCGACGTGGACAACAACGTCTGGGTGATCGGTGACGACAGCGAGTGTGTCGTCCTGGACGCGCCGCACGACGTCCCCGCGATCCTCGCCCTGGTGGGTGACCGGCGGGTCCGGGCGATCCTGGCCACCCACGCCCACGACGACCACGTCCGGGTGGCGCCCGAGCTGGCCGAGGCCACCGGCGCGCCGGTGCTGCTGCACGCCGCCGACCGGGTCCTCTGGGACATGGTCCACCCGCACCTGCCGCCGCACGGCGAACTGCACGACGGGCAGGAGATCGAGGTGGCCGGCACCACCCTGCGGGTGCTGCACACCCCCGGGCACAGCCCCGGCGCGTGCAGTTTCCACGCCCCCGAGCTGGGTGTGGTGTTCACCGGCGACACGCTCTTCGCCGGCGGTCCGGGCGCCACCGGCCGCTCGTACAGCGACTTCGACACCATCGTCGGCTCGATCCGGACCCGTCTGCTCACCCTGCCGGCGGAGACCGTCGTGCACACCGGCCACGGCGCCGACACGACGATCGGCGCGGAGGCGCCACACCTTGACGAGTGGCTGGCCCGGGGCCACTGAGACCCCGTGCGGGGCGCGGTCGGCGGGCTCAGCGCTCGTCGGCCGCGCCGAGCACCGGTTTGACGTCCAGGACCGGGGTGCCGTCCAACGCCTCCAGGTCGGCCACCCGGACGCGCAGCCCGTCCACCGCCAGCACCCGCACCCGGTGCAGCCCGATCGGGTTGGGTCGGTGCGGGGAGCGGGTGCTGAACACACCCGTCTCGGGCCGGCTCTCGTCGCCCCGCGGGCGCACCGCCAACACGTCGCGGCGGGCACGGTCCAGCCAGGTCAGCACCAACAGTTCGACGCCGGCGCGCAGGTCGCGCAGCGCCGGTGCGACGTGCGCGTCGAAGACCAGCCAGGCCTCCGGCGCGCCCTCGTCGCCCTGCCGGGGCGCGCTCGCCGCGTCGGTCAGCGGCGAGGCGACCCGACCGACCGGGCGCAGCAGGTACGCGTCGTCGCCGTACGTCTCGACCATCGTCGCTCCCTTTCCGACGGTGCCAGCCTAGGCGCAGGGCCGGCGCTGCGACGAAGCTGGCGCGTGATCCTGCCGGCTCTCAGAGCGGCCGGCCTTCAGGAGGTCGTCGACGGCGCGTTCCCGCGCTCGTTCAACTCCACTGCACCACGTCGTCGTTGCTGAGGCGGGGGAGTCGGGGGTGCCAGGGGTCCTTACCGGGGTGACCGATGTTGACCACCAGGAGCGAGCGGAACCGGCCGTCCGGGAAGAATTCGGCGTCGACGGCCGCGGCGTCGAAGCCGCCCATCGGCCCCGCCGCCAGTCCCTGGGCACGAACGGCGAGGATGAAGTAGCCAGCTTGGAGCGTCGCGTTGAACGAGGCGGTTCCCGCGCGCAGAGCGTCGTTGCCCGCGAAGACGTCCTTCATCTCCGGCTTGTGCGGCAGTACGGCCGGCATGTGATCGTGGAAACGGGTGTCCATGGCCAGTACGGCGACCGCGGGAGCCGTGGCCGTCTTGGCTCGGTTGCGCTCGTTCATGTGTTTCACGAGCCGGTCGCGGCCCTCGCCCGGGCGCACGAACAGCACCCGCAGCGGCTGGGAGTTGACGGAGGTCGGTGCCCATTTGACCAGCTCCCAGACTCCGGTCAGCTCGGCGTCGGTCACCGGGGTCTCGGCGAAGGTGTTGGCCGTGCGAGCACCGGTGAACAGCGTGTGCTTCGCCCTCTCGTCCAGGCGGCTGAGTCGGTGCTCGCCGGACCGGATGACATCGCTCGGAGCAGAACTCATGGCAATCCTCAATTCGGTTAACGTGTTAACCAAAGCGTACGGCGAGTTGGTTAACGTAGCAACCAAAGGCGTGATGGTGTCGCTGTGAGCCGCGCCTCTCTCGTGCGGGTGCCGGTGCGGAAACGCCGAACGGCCCCGAGCGAGTGCTCAGGGCCGTGACGAGTTGCCCGGTGGCGGGCGTCGGGTCGACGAGTGATTGCCGGCGGATCAGCCTCGCGTGGCGGGATCCAGTGCCGCGAGTCGTCGGCGTACCTTGTCCGTGATCGTGGCCAGGGTCTTCAGCTCGGTCTGGGTGAGCTGGTCGATAACCACGTCGCGGACGTCGGCGACGTGCTGCCGGGCGGCAGCGGCGATCAACTCCGTCCCCTGCGCGGTGATGGTGACCGTCGCCCCCCGCTGGTCGACCTCCGAGCGCTCACGCACCACCAGGCCCCGCGTCTGCATGCGGGAGAGGTGCTGTGAGAGCCGGCTCTTCTCCCACTGCAGCAGACCCGCGAGTTCGAACGATCGCAACCGCCCGTCGGGCGCCTCCGACAGGTGAGCCAGCACCCGGTAGTCGGATTGCGAGACGCCGCAGTTGGTGCGGAGCTGGCGATCCATGAAGGCCACCAGGCCTTCCTCCATCGCCATGAGGCCACGCCACGCCCGCTGCTCCTGCTCGTTCAACCAACGCGGCTCCGTCACGGCGCGAGCCTATCAATGGTTGAGGTGTCAACCCGGCGGTGACCACTGTCCACCCCTGTTCCACGAGGTGCCGCGACAAGCGCGCCAGGACGCGTCCCAGGGGCGTTGTTACGATCCGGCGTATGGCCGCCGAGCACCCCGCACCCGTCGTCCGTCAGCTGCGCCTCGTCGTGGAGGCAGCCGACCACGAGGCCGCGGTGGCGTTCTTCCGGGACGCCCTCGGTCTGCCCGAGGAAGCGGCGTTCACCGGGGACGGAGACGCCCGGGTGGTGATCCTGGACGCCGGTCGGGCCACCCTGGAGATCACCAACCCGGCACAGAAACGCATGATCGACGAGGTCGAAGTGGGCCGACAGGTCGCCCCGCGCATCCGGGTGGCCTTCGAGGTGGACGACGCGCGGGCGACCACGGCCCGGCTCGTCGCCGCCGGGGCGAGCGAGATCGCACCGCCGACGCGTACACCGTGGCAGTCGCTGAACTCCCGTCTGGACGCCCCGGCGGACCTGCAGATCACCGTCTTCCAGGAGCTGGGCAGGCCGCAGGAGCGGACCGTGGACCCCGACCCTGACGGCGACGTCTGACCCGGGTGGGGTCCGCTCCACAGTTCTCACCCCGACGCAGGCGGCCCTCCTCGCGTACGTGCCGTCGTCGGCCGTGATCGCGCGTCCCGCCTGACCTCATCCGGCCGCGCCGCGTCGATCATCCGGTTTTGTCGCACCCGTGCCGGCTTTCGCTGCCCCGTCCCGCAGGCCGCCCGGTTGCGTTCCGCTCCGCCCCGGCGGCCCGGTTACCGCGTGCTCCGCGCCGTCCGTCCGATTTTGCGGCGTGGCCGGACCGTCGGTGGGGCGGCTCCGGCATTTCCGGAATGCCCGACACGTGAACCCGGTTGTGTCCCCCGTACCGTCGGAGCCCAAACCCTCTTCCGCGGTCAACTCCCGAGGAGCGTTCACCCCGGAGCGTTCCGCACGATCGAGAGGGCCACCATCGTGAAGGTCTACTTCACCCGATGGCTCCCCGCCATCGCCAAGGACTCGTACCGCAAGACCGCGCTGAGCGTGGTGGGCGTGGCCGCCCTCGGCGGCCTGGCACTCGCTCCGACCGCGGCGGCCGCCCCGGTCACCTCCGGGCCCCACGAGGGCGCCGTGGCCGCCATCGACCTGGCCACCGGCAAGGCCAAGGCCGCCACCCCGGTACGCCAGGACGAGCAGCCCGTCGAGTCGGGGCTGACCACCGGCTCCGCCACCGGCAAGCCGCCGGCCGGTAAGCCCAGCCGCGACCAGCTCATCCCGCACGGCATCGAAGGCGCGCAGTCGCGCATCCCGCTCGACGACGCCCAGCTCGCCAACGCGCGGGCGATCGTCGACGCCGCCAAGAAGACAGGCGTCGGTGACCGGGGCGCGGTGATCGGCGTCGCCACCTCGTTGCAGGAGTCGAAGCTCTACAACCTCGGCCACCTCGGCGCGTACAACGACCACGACTCGCAGGGCCTGTTCCAGCAGCGTCCGTCGTCCGGTTGGGGCACGCCCGACCAGATCACCAACCCGGAGTACGCCGCCACGGCGTTCTTCACCGCACTGCGCAACGTCGGTGGCTGGCAGGACCTGCCGCTGACCGCCGCCGCGCAGACCGTCCAGGTCTCCGCCTTCCCCTACGCGTACGCGCAGTGGGAGGAGCAGGCGGCGGACATCGTCCAGCAGATGTGGTGACACCCGCACCACCGCCGGCCGGTTCCCCCTCGGGGGAGCCGGCCGGTTGGCGTCGATAGCGATCAGCAGGCCGGGTAGAGGCGGCGGGTGCCGACCCCGGCGGCGTACGCGTCCCGGTCGCTGAACCGGCAGCCGTAGTCGGGCCGTGCGACCACCGCCGGATCCGTCACGGTGTCACCGGCCGGGCGCTTGCCGGTGCGTACCCAGGACACCAGGTCGTCCCAGGCGGCGCCGGCCTCGGCCGGGGTGAACTCGCAGTGTTGCGTGGACCGGATGGCCCGCTGCACCACAAGCCTGCCGCGACCGTTGCGCGCCACGTCGGTGGCGTACGCCTGCTCCATGCTGAACGGGACGAACAGGTCACCGAGGCCGTGCAGGCTGAGCACCGGCGCGGTGGGCCGACGGGCGATCCGCGGCACCTCGGTGAGCGTCGGCAGGAGCCGCTGTACGACGTTCTCCGGGGCGACCCGCCGCACCGTGGCGTTGACGTCCACCGGGCTGTTCGGGGTGTACCTGGTGCCCAGGTTCGTGGAGAGCTGACCGGGCCGCTGGGCGGGGGAGTCGCCGCTTCCGGTGGGCACGCTGATGGAGAAGAGGAAGTCCTTCCAGACCGCGAACGCGGCGTCCGCACCGGGACGCGGCCCGCCCGAGCGGTTCACCGTGATCGCCCGCAGTTGCCTGCCCCGCTCGGTGGTGGTGTCCGGCCCGGTCGGGGTCAGCCCCGCCAGGCCGAGCGCCGCCTGGATGCGGGGCACCGCGGTGGTCAGGTAGTCGGCCGGCGTCGGATGGGCCGGCACCCCGGCGAGCGCCTGCGCGACCAGGTTGTAGTCCAGGTAGAAGTCGAGAAGCGTCTGGTCACCGAGCACCCCGCACATCGGCAGCGCCCCGTCGTAGTAGCCGGGGTACTGCTCCAGCGAGCGACCGATGACGTACCCGCCCATCGACACCCCCGCCAGGTAGGTGTGGTGCGGTCGGCGAACGATCCGTCCGAAGTGGTCGACCAGGTCCCTGGTGCCCAGCACCCCGGAGCGGATGTCGAAGCCGTTGCGGTCGTACGACGACGATGCCCAGGCGTACCCCTGCTCCAGGAGACGTTCGCGCAACCCGAAGGCCGGCGGTTCCGGCGTGAGCACCGTGCCCTGGCCCCGGTAGCCGTGCGCCCACAGCACCAGGTTGCCGTTCCACCGGGCGGGGACCTCGATGAGGTAGCCGGCGTGGCGGTGTACGCCCTGGCGTACCGTCGTCGGCCTGCCGCCCACGACCAGCGGAGCCAACGGCGGGTTCTCGATCGTGTATCCGGGCAGCGGTTGGCCGCCACTCGGGTCGCGACCGGTGGCGCCGGCCGGCGCGGCACCGGCCAACCCGACCGAGAGGGTCAGCGTCACGGTGGTGGCGAGCAGCCGGCGGAGGGTACGAACGGGTGCGGACAGCATCGATGCTCCCCATCGGACGGATGTCGCCCCGCGGGCGACCAGGCGGGACGGTTGCCTACCGGCCGGTAGCGTCCTGAACCTAGGACCGCCGTCGACACGTGTCAATGGCTGCTCGGATCGACTGGCTGCCTGCTCGTGGTTGGTCCGAGCGCGCGTACCCGGCTGCCAGGGCGGATGGGCCGGTCGGGTTGACTGATCGGCGTGGACGAGTTGATCTGGGATGCGGCGCGGGCGTCGCGCGACTGGTTGGACGCGGCGAACGGCACCGGGCAGACCGAACTGACCTGCCGCATCCTCAAGCTGATCGAGGAGGCGGGGGAGGCGTCCGCCGCCTGGATCGGCCTGCTCGGGCAGAATCCTCGCAAGGGTGTCACCCACACCCGCGAGGACGTCGCGGCGGAGTTGGCGGACGTCGCCTTCACGGCGTTGGTGGCCATCGAGAGCCTGGGGTTGGACGCGCAGGCCGTCCTGGACGCCTGCGCCGCGAAGGTACGGTCCCGCCTCGCCGGGTGAACGCCGCAATCCGCACCTGCCGGCCAGGCGTGGCGACCGGGCTTGATCGACTCGGCGTTCTTGATATCGGGTGTCCGGGTGTCCGGGATGCCCCGACGTCCGCGAAGCCGAGTGGATCGTGCCCGGTGCTGGTGGCTCGGGGTCGTGGTCGGCGCCCGATGTGGGTGATTTGTCCGGCCGAAGGCGGTCCTGGGCTGTGACCGGTCGCATCCGTGGGCCGGAATCGTGGCCGGGGCGGGGTCGTTACATACCCTGACGATCGCAGCACCACCGGCTCGCCGCCCCGCCAACGGGGTCGGCCGCCCCGCCCAGCGGGGTCGGAATGCGGGCCCCGGTCCGGTCGTTACAGTCCCCACGAACGACCACCCGGTGACCGCCTCCATGTGGGTGCCGACGGATGGGCCACCCCCGGAATGACCCCCGGCCCCCGGTCGTTACCGATGAACCCGGCGCCATGAGCCCTCGCTCGTAGGTCGCCGATCCGATGCCCGGTGGGCGTCGACCCCCAATGACTTTCTCTGCTTGTTCAGCGCCGGACGAGGTGCTCGCATCCTGCCGTTTCTGGTGGGGTGTTCTACCCCCGAAGGAGCTTCCCCCATGAACACGATCGTGCGTAAGAGTGTGCTGTCTGTTGCTGGTCTGGCCTTTGCTGGTGGTGTGTTCGCCGGTCCGATCGCCGCGCACGCCGCCGCCCCGGTCGACGGTAAGCCGGTTGCGGTCGCGGTGCAGGCGGACAAGCCTGATGTGGGCAAGCTGATCCCGCACGGGACGCAGGGCGACCAGTCGCGTATCGGCCTGAATGATGAGCAGGTCGCCAACGCGAAGGCGATCATCGCCGCGACGAAGAAGGCGGGTCTGCCGGAGCGTGCCGCGGTGATCTCGATCGCGACGAGTCTGCAGGAGTCGAAGTTGGAGAACCTGGGTCACCTCGGCGACGCCAACGACCATGACTCGCTGGGTCTGTTCCAGCAGCGCCCCAGCTCGGGTTGGGGTACGCCGGAGCAGATCACCGACCCCGCCTACTCCACGACCGCGTTCCTCAAGGGGCTGCGTCAGGTTGACGGGTGGCAGGACATGCCGTTGACCGAGGCCGCGCAGACCGTGCAGGTGTCGGCGTACCCGGATGCGTACGCCCAGTGGGAGCAGCAGGCCGCTGATCTGGTCGGCCAGTACTGGAACAGCTGACCCCAGCACCGCCACTACCGCAGGACATCGCCCGCTGGCCGGCACCCCGCAATCCGGGGGGTGCCGGCCAGCGGCGTCTCCGCCCCTGGCCGGTGCTAGCCGATGCGTGGTGCGATGCCCGTCGCGCCGTCGGGCGTGCCGGCCAGCGGCGTTCCCGGCCCGGTGATGGGCGCGCGACGCGCCGTCGAGCGCGCCGGCTGGGTGCTTGCCCCCCGGCCTGAGCGGCCGTTGTTCGCAGATCTTGGACACTTTCCGTTCGCGCGGCGGGCTCAACTGGTGGTTGCAACACCGAGGAGCTGGGTCAGCTTCTCACCTGGGGTGGCCCAGCCCAGGGTCATGCGGGGGCGGTCGTTGAGTTCGTCGGCGACATGGTTGAGGCCGGCTTGGTCGATGGTGGTGA
>NZ_JBICSY010000005.1:0-108840 GCF_043197345.1 Micromonospora sp. NPDC049175
GCCCGGTTACATTCCGAACCCGGAAGCTAAGCCCTCCAGCGCCGATGGTACTGCACTCGTGAGGGTGTGGGAGAGTAGGACGCCGCCGGACAATCCTTCAGATAGGGCCACCCCCAACGGGGTGGCCCTATCTGCGTTCGCCTCTTCTGGTTGATCGACCCGGATTTCCTGACCTCAGGGCTACCCGATGACGGTGAGGCCGGGAACAGCGGGTTCAAGACGCCCGGAACCGGCAAGGTCACGCTCGATCCATGATGTAGTGGCCTCACCGCCGAGCGGATACCACTACAACCAGGATGTTGCACGATCTTGCGGCCTTGCGGTCTGCAGTCTGCGGATAGGCGACGCGGGGCTCGTATGACACTGGGCTCGTATCGGTTGCGTGGCCGCACGTATCGGTTGATCGACTCGGAGTCACCGAATCGGCGGTATCCGTGCCCGGTTGACGCCCCGATATTGGCAAAGCCGAGTCGGACGACTCTGGACGGGCGATCAACTCGCCGGGTAGCCGGCGGGCCGCGAAGTGGTCGACTCGGCGTCCTTGACGTCAGGGAATTGCGGGTGCGGAACCCGCCGATATCCCGGAAATCCGAGTCGATCACCAATGTCGGGGTATCCGCAGGTGCCAGACACCCCGATATCCAGGAACCCGAGTCGATCAAAGGACCGCACCCTTAGGCCCGTGCCGTGCTCACCCGGACGATCCGGCCCGCGCCGCACGACACAGGCAAGGCGCCAGGTCTCGACGGAGTCGCGCCGGCGCCGGGTCAACTTTGGACAAGATCGTGCTGGCACCGGGTCAGATCTGGACGGGGTCGCGCTGGCACCGGGTCAGGTCGATACTTCCGTGGTTACCTTCGGGACGTGGGAGTGCTCATGAGGCCGCCTGTCGGCGAACCAGACGTTGCGGCGCGCACGTCGAATCAGCCCTCACGCGGGCTTCGGGGCACGGCGCGGCTGTCAGCGGTCGCGCTGACTGTGTGGGCGGTCGTCGATGTGGTCCGCACCATTCTCACGGTGGGGCACTATGAGTCCCGCATCGAGATCGCCACCCATGGCAACGTCGACGCGGTGCCTGCCTTCTACGCGTACATGATCCTGAGCGAACCGTTCCCGTACGGATTCGTGCCGGCTGCGGCGGACTGGCTGTGGATACTCACCGCACTCGTCGCGGTCGCTGCCGTCGTCACCTGGCAGTACTACGTGCGGCGTACGACGGAGTGGCTGGGAGATGCGGTGCGGTGGCCGCCGGCCCGGACGATCTGGTCGTGGTTCGTGGCTGTCGTCGGCACCGCCGTCCTCTACCTGCTCAGCTGGCTGTACCGCTGGGCAACCGCGGATGACGGCAGGTCCCACGAGACGTCGTTGGACACCCGAACGGTGGCCTATCCGCTCTGGACCGCCGGGACGGTGCTTGTCGTGGTCACGGTGGTCCTGAGTGTTCGGCTCGTGCGCCGGACAGTCGAGGCTCAGGAGGGCTTCGGCCCGCAGACGTAGCGGGGCTCGGCGTCGTAGCGCCAGGTGAACTTCTCCCGCTTGACCACCGCGCCGTTCTTCTTGATGACCCGGAAGGCGTCCTGGGCGAAACCGTTGATGCCGTTTGTCGCGATGCACGAGGGGCCGGGCTCCAGGTGGATCAGCTTCGGTGTGGTGATGTTGCGACGCGGCCCGTACTCCGTCTTCACGCTGTCGTAGATCTTGGTGCTCCAGATCGACACGGTGATCGTGCTGGACGTGTGCGACGTGTCGATGAGGACGCCGTACTCCGTGTTGTTGCGGAACTTGAAGTCCAGGTCCGGCCAGAAGATCGTCGACTCGATGACCGCCGGGTAGCGGTCGAACCAGTACGAGTGGGGCTTGTGCTCGACGTCCTCCAGTCCGGCGTAGTAGGTCGCGTTGAACAACGTGGTGGTGAACTGTGAGGTGCCGCCGCCGACGCCCGGCACGAGCTTGCCGCCGAGGATGACCGGCGCGTCCCGGTAGCCCTGTGCGTAGCCGCGCTCGCCGGTGTGCCCGTTCAACGAGAACGTCTTGCCCGGCAGGACGACGGTGCCGTCCACCTCCTTCGCGATTGTCGCGATGTTCTGACTGCGCGACGAGGCCATGCCGCCGGTGAAACGGGTGGTGAAGGTGGACACCCGCTCCTTGATGCCCAGGCCGGCCAGCTTCTCCGCGGTCAGCTCCGGTGGCGTCGGCTTCAGCTCGCCGGTCACCTCGCGGCCGTCCGCCTTCGGGAGGACCGCCAGCAGGTTCTGACCCAGTGTCGCGGCGTCCAGTTGTTGCCCGGGTCGCCCGTCTTTGGTGGTGGGTCGGCCACCGACGATGGTCATCGTGGCGTCCTTCGGCGGCACCTCGATGGTGGCCAGGCTGTCGCCGAGCGCCGCCCGCAGTCGCTTGACGTCCACCGACGGGGTCAGCTTGCCGGCCTTGTCGGCGGTGAACCGCAGGCTCTTCGCGATGGCGGCGGGCGGGACCTGCACCGACCCCTTGTCGGTACGCAGGGTGACCGGTGCGGCGACCGCCGGCTTGGCCAGCTCGGTGACCAGCCGGTCCAGCTCCTCCGGGGTGGTCGCCGGGTGGCTCTCCACGAGCGGCACGGTGACCGGGGTGCCGGCCAGCCAGCCGGCGCGCACCACCTCGGCCGAGCGCTGCGGTTGCAGGGTCAACCCCGGCTTGGGCTGTACGACCTTCGGCGTGGTGCCCTGGTAGGTGATTGCCGGCATCGTCATTCCCTGGGCCTGGTCGCCGAGCATTTTACGGAGCGCGTCGTCCAACCGGTCCACGTCGACGGTGACCACCGGGTCGACCGTGCGGGAGCCGACCAGACGGCTGACCGGGTGCGCGTCGGCCGCGGCCGCTGCCGCGACTGTCGCCGGCACGTCGACGGCCAACCCCACCTCGGCCGGATTGATCTCGACGGTCCGCCCGTCGACAGTGATCTTCAATGGGCCGGCGAGAGCCGCCGCCCGCCGGTCCAGTTCGGCCCGCAACTCCCGGTCGGCGTCCGCGCGGCTCCGGCCGCCCAGCTCGGTGCCGAGCACGCTCGTGCCACGGGGAACGTCACCGGCGTACGCCCAGGCGCCGGCACCCGCCACCGCGGCGAGGACGCCACCGGTGACGCCTGCGGCGAGCAGCGTTCGTACGCGGCGGGGTCGGCTCGGGCCGCCCTCCGGATCGCCCGGGGCGGGAGTCGTCACCGGTCCGTCGTCCGGCCAGGTGACAGCGGTGACCTGCACGGTGGGCCGGTCGTCGGCGGTGGGACTCTTTTCGCCGTACAGCGTCACTGCAACCTCGATCGCCAGGGTGCCGCGGGAGATACGCGCTCCCGGAGGCACCTACGGTAACGAATGCCCGGCCGTGCCCATCCGGTGCTGCTACCGCGTGTCGCTCGTGTCGTCGGAGCACGGGGGCGGTGCCGGCGGCGGACCGGAGACGTGGCACGGTGACCGGGTGGACACTGCGGAGCGGGTGTTGGCGTACGGCGGCGGTTGGTTGGACCGGGCGGGTCTTCTGCGTACCGATCCGACCCGGTTGAGCGCACTGCTCGCCGAGTCGAGCACCGTGGTGTTGGCGTTGTGGCGCGACCGCTGTCTCGTCGACGCGGACGGGCCGGTCCGGCTCACCGCGGAGCGGGCGTCGCTCGTCCGGTCCGCCGCGGGTGAGACGGTCTTCCTGGGGCTCGACGGTGACGTCGCCGTGTTCGCCGTGGACCTGTCCGCACTCCCCGAACGGGCCGCCGTCGAGATGGCCGGTGCGGCACGTTCGGTCGACGTGCGGGCCCTGGTCGGGCGACTCGAACCGGGTGAGGCGGCCGTCCAGGCGTACGCCCGGGGTCTGCTGCACTGGCATCGGCAGCAGCGGTACTGCGGGACGTGCGGGGCGCCGGCCGTCGCGGACGGCGGCGGGCACATGCGTACCTGCACCGGCGGTGAGTGCGGGCGTCTCCTCTTTCCCCGGATCGAACCGGCGATCATCGTGCTGGTCGAGGCACCCGGCACGCCGGATCGGTGCCTGCTGGCCCGGCACGCCGGTGCGGCCGAGGACGCGTTCTCGACACTTGCCGGCTTCGTGGAGATCGGCGAGAGCCTGGAGGACGCGGTCCGTCGGGAGATGGCCGAGGAGGCGGGCGTGACCGTCACCGACGTGACCTACCAGGGGTCGCAGGCCTGGCCGTTCCCCGCCGGCCTCATGGTGGGATTCCGGGCCACCGCCACGTCCGACGAGGTACGCGTCGACGGTGAGGAGCTGCTGGAGGCGCGCTGGTTCACCCGGGCGGAGTTGCGGGACCGGGTGGCTTCCGGCCGTACGCTCGGGCGCGTCGACGCGATCGACCACCGCCTTCTCGAGGACTGGCTGGCCGCGTCCTGACCGGTGGGGCTGCGCGGGAAACCGCCCGCTTTACAGTCGTTACATTATTGTAATCCGACTATATGTCGTCACGCTCCGCAGTAGTTGCGGCGAATCGCACGTACCTCCGTCGGTTTTGCCGTCTTTTGCCGGTAACTGCCGCGACCCTTCGTGACCTCGCGCTGGCGCTGGTCCGAGCTCCTGTTACTGCCGGGTAAGCCGGGGGTTGTGACCTACGCCCCAACGGGTGCACCATCAACCCCGATCGTTACCCGCCGGTAACAGATGTCGGGCCCACGCAGGGCCGCCAGACCGTCACCGGCGAGCCGCGCGCACCCACCTCGAGGAGGAATCCGTGCAGGATCGGTTGAACAATCAGGGTCGTACCCGGTGGCGGCGGTTCGCCGCCATGGCGGTGCCCGCCACCGCCGCCGCGGGCGCCATCCTGTTCGGAATGTCGACAGGCGCCATCGCGTCCGACATCACGGTCTCCGGTCAGACCTTCAAGATCGGCGCCGATCGCCTTGAGGGCGACGGCTTCAAGCAGTACGGCGGCATCGTCCGGGAAAAGGGCAAGGACGGAAAGGCCGGTCAGGTCCACCCGATCGCGCTCTCCGAGATCAGCAGCGCCGAGTTGTACAGCCTCTGCCAGTCCGTCCGCGCGGACCTGCCGGGCCTGCCGGTGGTGCTCACCATCAACGCCGGTGAGGGCAAGGAGCCCGCACGGGCCAAGGACCTGCTGATCGCCATGGACTCGCTGGACGGCAACGCGACCTTCACCAACATCAAGATCGGTCGGGACGCCACCGACCTGAACCCGACGGCGCAGGCCGGCTCGTTCGGCCAGAACTCCGACCACGTGACGATCACCAACCTGCAGCAGGTGTCCCGCTACACCACGGCCGCCACGTTCAACCTGGTCGGGCTTCGGCTGAAGGTGAACGTGGGCGAGGACGCCAAGGGCAAGGAGTGCTTCTGAGGTGAGCCGAGGCCCGCGGTGCGCCACCGCCGCGGGTCCGGCCCGTGTCCCTTTCCCCGCGTGGCCAGGAGGAGTACGTGACAACCGCGAACCCGTCCCACGCCCGGCCCGGTGGTCCGGCGCAGGCGTGGCGGCTCTTCCGCCGCTGGCGGCGCAGTCGGCCGTTCACCGGCGGCCTGCTCACCGCCCTGGCCGGGCTGGAGATGTTTGCGTCCACCCGGATGACCCTCAACGGCCTCAGCTTCCACAGTGGGGCGAGCGGTCTACTCTCGCTGCTGATCCCGGTCATCCTGGTCACCTGCGGTCTGCTGCTGTGGTTCACGCCGGCGCAGCGCCTGTTCTACTCGATCGTCGCGGCGGTCACCGCGGTCTACTCGCTGATCGGGCTCAACCTCGGCGGCTTCTTCGTCGGTCTGCTGCTCGGCATCGTCGGCAGTGCGCTCGCGTTCGCCTGGACACCGACCACGCCACAGGCAGGCGGTGAGCCGGCTGGCGTCGAGCCGGCTGGCGGTGAGGGGCCGATGGTCGAGCCGGCTGGTGTGGAGCGGTCGGATGTCGAGCCGGCTGGCGGTGAGGGGCCGATGGCCGAGCCGGCTGGCGTGGAGCGGTCGGGGGTCGAGTTGGCCGGTGTGGAGGGGTCGTTTGTCGAGCGGACTGGCGTCGACGGCGCTGCCTTTCCGACGGCGGCCCCGGCGTCCGACGGCGGCGAGCCGCCCGCGCGGTCGGGGCGAGCCACCGATCCGCGCCGAGCGTTCGGCATCGTTCTGCTGGTGCTCGGCCTGGCCGCCGGTGTGCTTGCCGTCCAACCCCGAGTGGTGCGGGCCGCCCCGAGCCGGCTCGCCCCGACCGCCTGCCCCACCCCGTCCCGGGATGCCAGCCCGTCGCCCAGCCACAGCCCGGCCACGCCGGCCGCGAGCCCGGACCCGGACGGCAACGTGGTCACCGACATCCTGGACGGAGTCGGCGATCTGCTCAGTGGTGGACGCCGTGCGGAGACCCCGACGCCGTCGACCAGCCCGGCCGGCACGCCCACCGCGGGACCGACCGGCACGCCGACGGACGGCAACTGCCCGCCGCCGACCCCGGGTGGCCCGGGCACGGCGACCCCCGAAGGGCCGGGCGCACCAACCCCGGGCCGGCCGGGTACGCCGACCCCCGCCGGGCCGGGCAGGGTGGAGCCGGGCAAGCCGCTGCCGCGCATCGCCGCCGATCCCACCCTGCCGACGGTGGCGCAGACGCCGTCCAAGCTCACCGGATCATCGGTCCGGATGACCGGGCTGCGGTTCGAAGGCGTCACCGATCTGCGCACCGTGACGGGCAACCTCAAGGTGCTGAAGTTCAGCATGCGTGAGGCGGTGACCGACGACTTCCTGCTCAGCGCCGACGGCCCCGCCGGGCGCAACCAGCGGTACGCGACGGACCGGCTGACCGTCAGCGGAAACGTGGCCTTCTACGCCACCAGGTTCGTCGGCCGGCTCATCGGCATCAAGATCACCCTGACGCCGGATCTGCCACTGCCCGACGGTGTGCCGGTCACCTCGCCCATCCCGATCACGTTCACCGACCCGGCCATCGACCTGGCGTACGTCACGAGTGACACGCTGACCGCCCGACCGGCGTTGGCGCTGACCCTCGGCTGAACCGCACCCGCCGTACGGTCGGGAGCGCCGGCGGTTGTCGTACCGCCGGCGCTCGGAACCGTCGCCAACTCGGAACCGTCGCCAACTCGGAGCCGTCGTTGACTCGGAGCCGTCGTTGACTCGGAGCCGTCGCTGACTCGGAGCCGTCGCCGACTCGGAGCCGTCGTGACTCAGAGCCGTCGTCTCAGAGCCGAGCCAGCGCCTGACGCAGCGGGTCGAGGCCCAGGCTGCCCAGGTCCAGCGCCTGCCGGTGGAACTCCCGCAGGTTGAAATCCGCGCCCTTGCGGGCTTTGGCGTCCTCGCGGGCCTGGAGCCAGATCCGCTCACCCACCTTGTACGACGGCGCCTGCCCCGGCCAGCCGAGGTAGCGGTTCAGCTCGAAGCGCAGATTCTCGTCCGGCACCCGGCAGTGCGCCCGCATGAACTCCCAGCCCAGCTCGGGCGTCCACCGCTCGCCCGGGTGGAAGCCGAACGGATTGTCCTTGGGGATCTCCAGCTCCAGGTGCATCCCGATGTCGACGATCACCCGTGCGGCACGCATCGCCTGGCCGTCGAGCATGCCCAGTTTGTCGCCCGGATCATCCAGGTAGCCCAGCTCGTCCATCAGCCGCTCCGAGTAGAGCGCCCAGCCCTCGCCGTGCCCGGAGACCCAGCACAGCAGTCGCTGCCAGCGGTTGAGCAGGTCGGCCCGGACAGCGGTCTGCGCCACCTGGAGGTGATGACCGGGCACACCCTCGTGGAAGACGGTCGTCACCTCCCGCCAGGTGGAGAAGTCGGTGATGCTCTGCGGCACCGCCCACCACATCCGGCCCGGACGGGAGAAGTCCTCGCTGGGGCCGGTGTAGTAGATGGCGCCGTCGCTGGTCGGGGCGAGGCAGCACTCGATGCGGCGTACCTGTTCCGGGATGTCGAAGTGGGTGCCGTGCAGCTCGGCGATCGCCTTGTCGGCGAGGGCCTGCATCCAGTCCCGGAACGCCTCCTTGCCCTGGATGGTCCGGGCCGGGTCGGCGTCCAACCTGGCCACGGCCTCGTCGACGGTGGCACCGGAGCCGGCGATGCGCCCCGCGACGACACGCATCTCCGCCTCCAGGCGGGCCAACTCCGCGAAGCCCCAGGCGTACGTCTCGTCCAGGTCGATCTTGGCGCCGAGGAAGTACTGCGAGGCGAGCTCGTAGCGCTCCCGGCCGGCGGCCTGCTTGTCCCGCCCGTGCGGGGCCAACTCCGTCCGCAGGAACTGGCCGAACTCGGCGGTCGCCGCGGTCGCCGCCGCCGCGCCCCGCCGCAGCTCCGCGCCGAGCGAGCCCTCCGCGCCCAGCCGCTCGACCAGCCCGTGGAAGAAGTTGTCCTGGGTCGGGTCGACCCAGATGTCGCACTGCTTGGCCACCTCGACCAGCTGCACCTTCGAGCTGACCTGACCGGCGGCGAGGGCCTCCCGGAGGGTGACCTTGTAGTTCTCCAGCGCGCCGGCGAAGCCGTTGAGCCGGGCCGCGATGTTCGCCTGCTCGTCGCTGGTCGCGGTCGGCATCAGGTCGAACACCATGCGGATCTCGTGCAGCCCGCTCTCGATCACGCTGATGCCGCTCGTCGTCTCGCCGGCGTCGTACCGGGCCAGGTCCAGGCCGAGGCGTTCCTGCATGGACTCCTTGGCGATCCGCTCGGACTCGGTCTGCGGCTCGGTCACCTCAAGCTCGGCGAGCGTCCGGCGGGTGAGGTCGGCGCGCGCCTGGTAACCCTCCGGTGAGAGGTCGTCGAGCTTGTCTTCATGGCCGGCAATGCCGACGAAGGTCGCGCCGGTGGGGCTCAACGGCGCCCACTCGGCCACGTAACGGTTGGCGATTTCATCGATTCGTCCCACGCTGCGACCCTACGTGACCGCCCCGCCTCCGTGTCGACGACGTTTGTCGTGTTCAGGCCACTGACGTGACGAGCGGCGCAAGGTCCGAAAGGCGCGCGACTTTGTCGGTGGGTTCCGGCAGAGTGTCAGGGGTGACTGCCGATACCACTCCTGACAAGGCGCCGGTTCGCGCCTGGTTGCCAGGCTTCGTCGCCCTCGCCGCGATCTGGGGTTCCAGCTTCCTGTTCATCAAGGTCGGGGTGGCCGAGTTGCACCCGGTCCAGCTCACCCTCTACCGGGTCGCCGCCGGCGCGTTGACCCTGCTCGTCGTCCTCGCCGTGCTGCGCGACCGGTTGCCCCGCGAGCCCCGGATCTGGGCGCACCTGACCGTCGTCGCCGCGTTCGGCGTGGCCGTGCCGTTCACCCTGTTCGGCTACGGCGAGCAGCGGGTCGAGTCGATGCTCGCCGGCATCTGGAACGCCACCACGCCCCTGATCGTGCTGCCGCTCGCGGTGCTGGTCTTCCGCACCGAGCGGCTGACCGTGCGGAGCGCGATCGGTCTCGGGCTGGGCTTCCTCGGGGTGCTTGTGGTGCTGGGGGTCTGGGAGGGCATCGGCGGAGCGCACTTCACCGGGCAGTTGATGTGCTTCGGCGCGGCCGCCTGCTACGGCGTCGCCATCCCGTACCAGAAGCGGTTCATCGCCGGTAGCGAGCACTCCGGCCTGTCGCTCTCCGCCGCCCAACTGCTGCTCGCCGCCGCGCAACTGGCAGTCGTCGCCCCGTTCGTCGCCGGCCTGCCGCCGCTGCCCACCGAGTTGTCGGCGGGTGTGGTCGCCAGCGTGCTGACCCTCGGCGCGCTCGGCACGGGGCTCGCCTTCGTCATCAACATGCGCAACATCCGGGTGGCCGGCGCGAGCACCGCGTCCACAGTCACGTACCTGATCCCGATCTTCGCGGTACTGATCGGAGCCGTCGCGCTCGACGAGCGGCTCAACTGGCACCAGCCGGTCGGCGCGCTCATCGTGCTGCTGGGGGTCGCGGTCGCGCAGGGTGTGTTCGGGCGCCGGGAGGCCCGCCCGGTGGTCGGCGCCGCCGCTCCCGCCGCTCCCGCCGCTCCCGCCGCTCCCGTCGCCGAGCCCGCCCACCACTGAGGGGCGCCGGCCCGGCCCGGCTCGGCCCGAGACGTCGAGTCGGTCAGGACTTTTCGCGCGTCCAGGCGACCAGCTGGTCCGCCGGCCAGGTGTTGACCACCGAGTCGACGGGGACGCCGCAGAGGGCGGCCCGCTCGCAGCCGAACCGCTGCCAGTCGAGTTGGCCGGGCGCGTGCGCGTCGGTGTTGATGGCGAACCGGCAGCCAGCCTCCAGCGCTCGACGGATCAGGCGCTTCGGCGGATCCTGCCGCTCCGGCCGCGAGTTGATCTCGACGGCGGTGTCGTGCTCGGCGCAGGCGGCGAAGACGGCATCCGCGTCGAAGTCACTCTCCGCCCTGGTCCGGGCGCGGTGCCCCCGGTCGCCCGGACCGGTCACCCCGGCCGGGCGGGACGACACCATCCGGCCGGTGACGTGACCGAGGATGTCCAGGTGCGGGTTGGCGACCGCGGCCAACATGCGCCGGGTCATCTTCGACCGCTCGTCCTTGAGGCCGCTGTGCACCGAGCCGACCACCACGTCCAGCCGGGCCAGTAGCTCGTCGTCCTGGTCGAGGGAGCCGTCGGCGAGGATGTCCACCTCGATGCCGGTGAGGATCCGGAACCCCTCCGGCAGCGCCGCGTTGACCTGCGCCACGTGGTCGAGCTGCCGACGCAGGCGGTCGGCGGTCAGCCCCCGGGCCACCGTCAGCCGCGGCGAGTGGTCGGTCAGCACCAGATATTCGTGGCCCAACTCGACAGCGGCCAGCGCCATCTCCTCGATGGGCGAGCCGCCGTCGGACCAGTCCGAGTGGGTGTGGCAGTCGCCCTTCAGGGCGGCGCGCAGCGCCGTGGCCTCGGCATCCAGGTCGCTGCCCTCGGTCGCCACCAGCCGGCGCAGGTAGACCGGCTCCTCCCCGGCCAGCGACTCCGCCACGCAGCGGGCCGTCACGTCGCCGACACCTGCCAACTCGGTGAGCGTGCCGTTGCCGGCCCGCGCGGCCACCTCGGTCGCCGGCAGGCCCGCCAACGCCGTCGCCGCCGACCGGAACGCGCGTACCCGGTAGGTCGCCTCGTTGGCCCGCTCCAGCAGGAACGCGATGCGGCGCAGGTCGGCGATGGGGTCCCGGGCCTTCATCCCACCGAACCTAGTCGCTGCGGAACCGGTCAGGGAGCCTTCGGGCACCCGTTTTTGCGCTGCCACGTGACGACCTCGGCGGCCGGTTCCCGATTGCCGCCGCCGCGCCAGGAATCCAGGTACCGCGCCGGCCAGAGCACGCCGCGCCGGATCCACCAGCCGTCCTTGCCCTTACACGGCGGCGAGATGCCGAAGTGCACGTGGCAGACGTTGTTGGCGTTGCCGGTGCGCCCCACCTTGCCGAGCTGCTGCCCGGCCCGGACCCGCACTCCGGCGTCGACGCCGCTGGACACGACGCTCAGGTGCGAACCGTAGTAACGCACGCCGTCGTCGCCGAGCAGGGAGACCGACAGGCCGCCGTTGTCCGGGCCCTGCGGTCCACCCTTGGTGTACCTGTCGACGCGACTGACCTCGAGCACCGTCCCGTCGGTCACGGCGACGAACGGTTCACCGCAGTTCGCGAAGAGATCCGTGGCGGGGTACGCGCCGTGGGTCGGGTGGTAGTCCACGTTGCCGGCGCGTACCGGAAAGACATGCCGCACCCCGGCGCGCGGTGCCGTCGCCGACGGGCTGGCCGGCGACGGCTTCGGGCGGGCCGGGACGGTCGCCGTCGGCGCGGCCGACGGCGACACGGGCTGGTCGCCGGTCTCCCAGACCGCCGACGGCGTCTGCGGGGCGCCGTCGGACGGCACCCCCGGCCGGGTGGTCGCGCAGCCGGCGGCCAGCACCGGGGCGAGAAGCAGCAGGATCGGGTACGCCGAACGCGCGCGGCGGCTGATCGTCGGCGAGGGCATCCGGTCATCCTGGCAGAACCGGTACCGTGAGCACGAGCGGCGCGCGTGAGGGAGGGCAGCGACGGTGACCATCGCCCGACCCGATCCTGGCCCGGACCCCGGTGTCGCCGCAGCGCAGGTGGCGCGTGTCCCGTCGGGGCTCTTCCCCGCCGGGCCCCCGTCCCGTCCCACCTACCGCGAGCCGCACCCGGTCACCGGTGGCGGCGTCGCGGCCGGCGGTGGCGCGGCGGCCACCTGGCTGCTGCTGTTCGGCCTGCTCGGCACCGATGTCACAAGCTACGCGTGGTGGACGGTGGTGGCGGGCCTGTTGGCGTGGCTGACCGCGTTGGTGCTGGTCCGCTTCGGCGACCGCGGGGTCGCCACCGGGGTGGCCATCGTCACGGCGGGTGGCTGGAGCATCGCCGCCGCCGTGGTGGCGGTCCGCTGGGCCACGAGTGGTGACTGGCCGCTGTGGTGATCGGGCGGTTGTCGACGACTGCGGCGTGTGCCCGGTTGGCTGCGTAGCGAACGCCGTCTTGACGTAGCCGCCGAGACTCGGCACGCTCGGGTCCATGGCCTGGACCACCCCGCGACAGGACCCCGATCGCAGTCGACGCCGCCTGCAGTTGCTCGCCGAGTTGGCGGGCGCCCGCGCGGTCCGTCAGCGCAGCCGACCCCAGCGGCAGCGCACCGAGCATCTGCGCCAGCTCATCGCTACCCGCCGTCGAGTAACCGGCTGATCCGACTTTGACACGAATGACCGGCCCTTCGGGGCGTTGACGAGTCGCCTGCCGACCCGACCGGCTAACGTGCACGCGTAACGAGTCGACGCTGTGTCGAGGGCTATTGGGGGGACCGTGTCGTACTTCGCTGCGGCCGTGGTGCGCGACGACAGTGGCTGGACCGCCGCCGAGGTCAGCCTGCGTGGCGCCACCGACATCGACGAGGTCGCCGAGCGGCTTCGTGACGTCGACCAGGAGGCCGACGTGTCGCTGCTCTTCGTCGAGGCCGATGACGCGTACCTGGTGATCCTGCGTCTCGACGAGGGCGAGGACCTGCGGGTGTTCGGTTCGGATTCCGCGTACGCCGAGGAGTCCCCGCTGGGCGCGCTGCTGGTCGGCGACCTGAAGACCTCGGTGACCGGGCTCGACGGCGACGAGGAGCCACGCCCGGTGACCACCGGTGACGAGGAGAGCGAGCAGCCCGTCGTCGACCCGGAGGCCGATCCGGTGGGTGAGGCCGATCTGCTGGCCAACCTGGGCATCTCCGCGCAGAAGCTGTTGACCCTGTGCACGCACGAGGGGATGCTGCCGGCGGATGTCACCGCCGAGATCTGCCAGGTGCTCGGCTGCGTCGACGAGGTCGAGGAGCTGCGTGAGGTCTGAGCCGGCCGACGCCACCGACCCGGCACTGGAAACGATCCGGCCGGGGCAGCCGACTCCCGGTGCGGTGGGGCGTGCCGGACCGGGAGCGCACGAGGGCCTGGCCGACCCGGGTGAGGTCGGCCGTCGGCAGCGACACGAGCTGTGGATGCGCCGTGCCCTGGAGGTCGCCGTCACCGGCGGCGCCGGTGCCGCCACAGGTGCCACGGATGTCGACGACGTGCCGGTGGGCGCGGTGCTCTACGCACCGGACGGGACCGAGCTGGCCATCGGGCGCAACGAGCGGGAGCTGACCGGCGATCCCACCGCGCACGCCGAGGTGCTGGCCCTGCGCCGGGGCGCCGAGCGGGCGGGCCAGTGGCGGCTGGACGGCTGCACCCTGGTGGTCACGCTGGAACCCTGCACCATGTGCGCGGGGGCGCTGGTGCTGGCCCGGGTCTCCACAGTCGTCTTCGGCGCGTGGGAGCCCAAGACCGGCGCGGCCGGTTCGCTCTGGGACGTGCTCCGCGACCGCCGGCTCAACCATCGACCCGAGGTCTACGGCGGCGTCCTGGAGGCCGAGACCGCCGCCGTCCTGCGCGCCTTCTTCCGCTGAGGACACCCCGCCTGGTCACTCCGGCGGTCCGGCCACGGGCAGCGTGACCGTGACGATCAGACCGCCCGCCGGGCGAGGTTGCGCGTCGGCTGTGCCACCGTGTGCGCGGGCCACCGCGCGGACGATGGACAGCCCCAACCCGAAGCCCCGCGCGCCGGCGACCCGCTCCCGCGACAGCCGGCGGAACGGCTGGAACATCGTCTCGATGTCGTAGCCGGCGATCGCCGGACCGGTGTTCGTCACCGTGAGGGTGGCCTGGCCGTCGATCAGGGCGGTACGCACCTCGACCCAACCGTCGGCGGGCAGGTTGTGCCGCACCGCGTTCTCCACCAGGTTGACGGTGAGCCGTTCCACGAGCACCGGGTCACCGCTGACCGGGGCCGGTGCCAGCGACCGGCGCACCGGGACGTCGGGCGCCTGCCTCCCCACCTGGTCGATGACGTGCGCGCAGACCTCGGCCAGGTCGACGGGCGTACGCTCGGTCAGCTCGTTCTCGGAGTCGGCCAGGGTCAGCAGGCCGTCGATGAGCCGCTCGTGCCGCTCGTTGATCGCCAGCAACGACTCACCCAACCGGCGCGTCTCCGCCGACGCCTCGGGCCGGCTGACCGCCAGCTCCACCAGTGCCCGATTGAGTGCCAGCGGGGTACGCAGCTCGTGCGAGGCGTTCGCCACGAACCGGCGCTGCCCGTCGAAGGAGCGGTCCAACCGTTCCAGCATCTCGTCGAACGTGTCGGCGAGTTCGCGTACCTCGTCGCGGGGGCCGGTGAGCGCGATCCGCTCGTGCAGGCCCCGGCCGGCGGTGTCCGCACCGGCGATCCGCCGGGCCGTGTCGGTGACCTGGTGCAGCGGCTGCAACGCCCGGCCGGCGAGCAGCCAACCGAAGGCGATCGCCACCGCCGACACCACGATCAACGCGATGCCACCCTGGGTGAGCAGGGACTCCAGGGCGTTGCGCTTGGCCTCGTCCTGCGCGTCCTGCAACAGGGCGCGCACATTGTCGATGTTCTGCCCGCTGGGCGTCGTGGGGGCGGTCTTCGGCAGGTCGCTCAGTTTCACCCCGAACGGCTGCGGCATCCGCTGATCGACGAGCACGTACGTGACGGCCAGCAGGACCACGCCGGCCAGCAGGAAGAGCCCGCCGTAGATCAGGGTGAGTCGGGCACGGATGGTCAGGCGCTTCATCGGATCTGGTACCCCGCGCCGGGCACCGTCTCGATCACCGGCGGGTCACCGAGCTTGCGGCGCAGCTTCATCACGGTGACCCGGACGACATTCGTGAACGGGTCGATGTGCTCGTCCCAGGCACGTTCCAGCAGATCCTCGGCGGAGACCACCGCGCCGTCGGCGCGCAGCAACTCGACGAGCACCGCGAACTCCTTGCGGGACAGCGCCACGTGCCGGTCGTCCCGGCGTACCTCGTGTCGGGCCGGGTCGAGCTGGATACCGGCGCGGCGCAGCGTCGGCGGGGCCGCCGGGCGGGCTCGCCGGGTCAGCGCGTGCACCCGCGCCGACAACTCGACAAGGGCGAACGGCTTGGTCAGGTAGTCGTCGGCGCCGAGCGCCAACCCCGCCACCCGCTCCCGGACCGCCGCCGCCGCGGTCAGCATCAGGACCCGGGTCTCCCCGCCCGCGTCCACGATCGCCCGGCACACGTCGTCGCCGTGCACCACCGGCAGGTCCCGGTCCAGGACCACCACGGCGTACTCGTTGACGCCGAGCCGCTCCAGCGCCGCGTCACCGTCGTACGCCACGTCGACCGCGAACGACTCCCGCCGCAGCCACTCCGCGATGGCGTCCGCCAGCACGGTCTCGTCCTCGACAACCAGCACTCTCACCCCTCCATGGTCCTCGGGATGCGGTAACGGCGGCATAACCGCCGACGGTAACGCCGGGGATACACCCGCTGCCGTGCACTGGGTGCCGACGTTCGACGAGTCGCGTCGGACCCACAGCGGAGGTGGACACCATGCGGCGACAGATGCTCGCGATACCCGTCCTGCTCGCCCTGGCGGTGGCCGGGTGCGGCGGGGGAGGCGACGACGGCGGCGGGGTGGCGACCGCCGGTGGGGCGACGACAAGCGCCACGGCAAGCGCCGCGCCGGTCAGCGATTCGGACAAACAGCTCGCCTTTGCCAGGTGCATGCGGGAGAACGGCGTGGACATGCCCGACCCGGAGGCGGGCGGCCGTCCCGGCTTCCGGTTCGGAGCGGACGTGGATCGGCAGAAGGTCCAGGCGGCCATGGAGAAGTGCCAGGACAAGCTGCCCAACGGTGGGCAGGGACCGCAGCTCAACCCCGAGCAGGCCGAGCAGATGCGCGCGCTCGCCAAGTGCATGCGGGAGAACGGGGTGCCGGACTTCCCCGACCCGGACGCCGACGGCAGGGTCCGCATCGGGCAGGGGGGCAACGCGATCGACATCAGCGACCCGGCCATGAAGGCCGCGATGGAGAAGTGCCGGCAGAACGCGCCACAGTTCGGGGGCGGCCGGTGACCGGCGTCTCC
Source organism: Micromonospora sp. NPDC049175 (assembly GCF_043197345.1). Classification (NCBI taxonomy): domain Bacteria; kingdom Bacillati; phylum Actinomycetota; class Actinomycetes; order Micromonosporales; family Micromonosporaceae; genus Micromonospora; species Micromonospora sp. NPDC049175. Next base: position 16,318 of record NZ_JBICSY010000005.1, read on the forward strand.
CGACGCGTGCGGCTGCGCGCCGCCGTCATCGGCGGCGTCGTCCTGCTGGTCGCCGCCGTGGGCGTGAGCGCCGCGGTGGGCGTCGGCGGCGGCGGAGACCGTGCCGAGGCCGGCGGCGCACCACCGGCCACCGCGACCGTCACCCGGCAGACCCTCGCCGACTCGGAGACCGCCGAGGGCGAGTTGGGGTACGGGGCGACGCGTACCGCCACGGCGAGGCTCAGCGGCACCATCACCGCGTTGCCGCCGACCGGGTCGACGGTACGGCGGGGCGGGGCGCTCTACTCGGTCGACAACGAGGGGGTGGTGCTCCTCTACGGCGGGTTGCCCGCGTACCGGACCCTCGCCCCCGGGGTGGAGGGTGCCGACGTCGCGCAGTTCGAGCGGAACCTCAGGGCGTTGGGCCACACCGGTTTCACTGTCGACGACGAGTACACCGGCGCCACCGCCGACGCCGTCCGGGACTGGCAGGAGGACCTCGGTCTGGCCGAGAGCGGTCGGGTCGAGCCGGGGCGGATCGTGTACGCCGACCGGGAGGTGCGGGTGGAGAGCCACCAGGCCGACGTCGGTGACCTCACCCAACCCGGCCAGGCGGTGCTCACCTACACCGGCACCAGCCGGGTGGTGAGCGTCGAGTTGGACGTGGACGACAAGCGGTTGGCCAAGCGCGACGCGACTGTCGGCGTGCGGCTGCCGGACGGCCGGACGGTGGCGGGCACGGTCAGCACTGTCGAAACCGTCATCCAGGCAGGTGCCGCCGGCGCGGACGGGCAGTCCGGCGACGCCGAGACCAGGATCGAGGTGACGGTCGCGGTGGCCGACCCGAAGGCCCTCGCCGGCTTCGACCAGGCCAGCGCCGACGTCGTGTTCACCGCCGCCGAGCGCCAGGGCGTCCTCACCGTGCCGGTGTCGGCGCTCCTCGCGCTCGCCGAGGGCGGGTACGGCGTCCAGATCGCCGAGGGGGAGGCGAGCCGGGTCGTCGCCGTGACCACGGGGCTGTTCGCCGACGGCCGGGTGGAGGTCACCGGCGCGGACCTCACCGAGGGCACGACCGTGGTGGTGCCGAGATGACCGGCGAGGTGATCGTGCTCGACCGGGTCAGCAAACGGTACGCGGGAGACGTCGTCGCGTTGGACGACGTGTCGCTGCGGATCGGCCACGGTGAGCTGGTGGCGATCGTCGGCCCGTCCGGGTCGGGCAAGTCGACGATGCTGCACCTGATCGGCACCCTGGACCGGCCGTCGTCGGGAAGCGTGCTCATCGACGGGTACGACGCGGCGAAACTGACCGACCGGGAGTTGTCCGCCCTGCGGGCCACCCGGATCGGCTTCGTCTTCCAGCAGTTCCACCTGGCTCCCGGCGTCCCGATCGTGGACAACGTGGCGGACGGGTTGCTCTACTCCGGCGTACCCCTGCGTCGGCGCCGCGAACGCGCGGAGGCCGCGCTGGTCCGGGTTGGCCTGGGCCACCGACTCGGGCACCGGCCGCACGAGCTTTCCGGCGGGGAACGGCAGCGGGTGGCCGTGGCGCGGGCGGTGGTCGGCGAGCCGACGGTGCTGCTCGCCGACGAACCGACCGGCAACCTGGACTCGGCGTCCGGCGCCGGGGTGCTGGAGTTGCTGCACGAGCTGCACCGGTCCGGCACCACAGTCGTGGTGATCACCCACGACCGGGAGATCGCGGAGGGGCTGCCCCGGCAGGTGCGGATGCGCGACGGCGCGGTGCGGCACGACTCGGCCGGTACGCCCGGAGGGGTCCGCTGATGGCGACGTTGACCCCGGCCCGGCTGGGACCGGCGGACATCCTGCGGGTCGGCGGGGTGGGGCTGCGAACCCGTCCGCTGCGGGCGTTCCTCTCCGCGCTGGGCATCGCCATCGGGATCGCCGCGATGATCGCGGTCGTCGGGATCTCGTCGTCGTCCCGGGCGGAGCTGGACCGCGCGCTCGACGCGCTCGGCACCAACCTGCTCACCGTCGAGCCGGGCAACACCCTGTTCGGGGCGGACGCCCAACTGCCCGACGAGTCGATCGCCATGATCGGGCGGATCGGCCCGGTGACCGAGGTGTCCGCGACCGGGCAGGTCTCCGACGCCAAGGTCTACCGGTCGGATCGGATCCCGGCCGCGGAGACCGGTGGCATCGCCACCCGGGCCGCCCGGCTGGACCTGCTCGGCACCGTCGGGGCCGAGCTGACGAGCGGCACCTGGCTCAACGAGGCGACCGCCCACTATCCGGCGGTGGTGCTCGGCGCCACCGCGGCGCAACGGCTCGGGATCATCGCGGCCGACCCGCAGGTGCAGGTGTGGCTGGGTGGGCGGACGTTCACGGTGGTCGGCATCCTCGCCGCCGCGCCACTGGCTCCGGAGCTGGACACCGCGGCGTTGGTCGGCTGGCCGGCGGCGACCGACTACCTGGGCTTCGACGGGCACCCCACCACCATCTACACCCGGGCGCGGGAGGCACAGGTCGAGGCGGTCCGCTCGGTGCTCGGCGCGACAGCCAACCCGAAGGCGCCCAACGAGGTCGAGGTGTCCCGTCCCTCGGACGCGCTCGCCGCCGCCCAGGCGACCGACGACGCGTTCACCGGGCTGCTGCTGGGCCTGGGCGCGGTCGCCCTGCTGGTCGGCGGGGTCGGCGTGGCGAACACCATGGTGATCTCGGTGCTGGAACGGCGGGCCGAGATCGGCCTGCGCCGCTCGCTCGGCGCGACCCGTGGCCAGGTACGGACCCAGTTCCTCGCCGAATCGCTGCTGCTCTCCGCGCTCGGCGGGGTCGGCGGGGTGGTGCTGGGCATCCTGGTCACCTCGGGGTACGCGTTCTCCCAGGACTGGCCGACGGTGGTGCCGGCCTGGGCGATGCTCGGCGGAGTGGGCGCGACGGTGGTCATCGGCGGTTTCGCGGGCCTCTACCCGGCGGTACGTGCCGCCCGCCTATCGCCGACGGAGGCGCTGGCCGCCGTCTGAGCTGCGCGCCTCGATGCGAAAGAGCGGGATGACGGATCGCGCCCGTCATCCCGCTCTTCGGGGTCCTTCTCGTCCGAACGGTCAGGCGATGATGGTGTCGAGGGCGATCTCGACCATCTGGCTGAAGGTCTGCTCCCGCTCCTCGGAGGTGGTCTTCTCACCGGTCTTGATGTGGTCGCTGACGGTCAGCACGGTCAGCGCGCGGGCCTTGAACCGCGCGGCGATCGTGTAGAGCGCCGCCGACTCCATCTCCACCGCCAGCACGCCGTAGTCGGCGAGGGTGTCGTAGAGGTCCGGCCGGTCCGTGTAGAAGGCGTCCGCCGCCAGGATCGGCCCGACGTGCATGCTGATGCCGCGCCGCTCGGCCACCTCGACCGAGGTACGCAGCAGCCCGAAGTCGGCCACCGGCGCGTAGTCGATCAACCCGTCGAAGCGCATCCGGTTCATGTTCGAGTCGGTGGACGACCCGATCGCGGCCACCACGTCGCGCAACTGGAGGTCGGTGCTGAGAGCACCGCAGGAGCCGACCCGGATCAGCGTCTTCACGCCGTACTCGTTGATCAACTCGTGGGCGTAGATGGAGGCCGACGGCATGCCCATGCCGGAGCCCTGGACGGAAACCTCGACGCCGTTCCAGCGGCCGGTGAAGCCCAGCATGCCCCGAACCGTCGAGTAGCAGGTCGCGCCCTCGAGGTAGGTCTCCGCGATCCACTTGGCCCGCAGGGGGTCGCCCGGCATCAGGACCCGCTCGGCGATCTCGCCCGGCTTCGCGCCGATGTGCGTACTCATGACAAAGATCCTGCCAGGCCGGCGCGGGCGATACCGGTTCGGCGTCCGAACCGGCGGTCCTGTACCCTCGTCGGCGGTGGCGTGTCCGAGCGGCCTAAGGAGCACGCCTCGAAAGCGTGTGAGGGTTAACGCCCTCCGAGGGTTCAAATCCCTCCGCCACCGCTCTGTAGTGCAGAAACGCCCGGTTGATCCGCGAGGGTCAGCCGGGCGTTTTTTCGTGGGTCGCCCAGTCGACGACCCGTACTGCGCCCGTGCCTGGATCGCGCCGACGGCCACGCGGAGATCAACTCCGGCCCGCCGCGTACCGGCTCCCTTGCTGAGGGGACGCGACTGGCTCGCCTGAGGGATTCGGCCGCGTCGACGTGTGGTGATGCTGGACGTGTCAGCGACCGATGGTTGGGAAGGAGCGGCATGTTCAGATCTGGACGGTGTGTGACGGTGGGGCGCCGAGAACGGTCGCGACCGTGACCTGGCGTTTGTGGGCGCACTGGCCGACGTGGTCCGGTTACCTGGCCGCGGCCTTCTCGCTCGTGTACGGGGTGTTGGGGCTGTACTGGTGGGCCGGTGGGGACGGGTTCCCGTTCGCGCCGATCGACCCGGAGCGCGCGTCGGGGTCTTTCCTGGAAGGCAGTCGCGTCGAGGTCGTCGCCCCGGTCATCGCCGTACTCGGGCTGGCCGGCGCGGTCATCGCGTTGGTGATGACGCGACGTGCCCGGCCCGGTCGCCTGTCCGTGGGGCTGGCTGTCTTCGGATGGGTCATGGCGGGCGGGCTGATCCTGATCATTCCCGACTACACCCTGATCATCCTGGTGGCGTTCGCGCCGCTGTTGCTTGTCTTCGCCTTCACCGGCGTGCCCGGCGACCAGGGCGGTGTCGGCGACATCCTCTACTGGCACCGGACGAACCTGATCATCATCTTTGTCGGTGGCCTGCTCTGGGCCGCCGCCACCCTCGCCTACCGTCGGCGGGTCCGGGGCGCATGCGTGCACTGTGGACGCCGTCACGGGGCCGGCGACGGGCCGTCTCGGCAGACTCTGCTGCGGTGGGGAAGGTGGGCCGTCGTGGTCGCCTGCCTCGCCCCGCTGCCCTACGAGATCACCAGGATCGCCTGGGCTCTCGGTGTCCCACTCGGCGTGACCTCGGACTTCCTGCGGATGATGCAGGAAACGCCGGCGATGCTCGCGGTCGGGCTCGGCTGCGCGGTGGCGTCGGCGGTGGGTGGCGTACTCACCCATGGGCTGGTGGGACGGTGGGGCGAGGTGTATCCCCGCTGGATCTGGTTCCGGGCCGGCAGACGCGTCCCACCCGCCCTCGCCGTCATCCCCGCGTCGATCGTCGCGGTAACGATCATCCCGGCTGGACTGATGTTCCTCTGGACGCCCGAGGTCCGGGGCACCTGGGCCGTGCACGTCCCGAGCATTTTCTGGATCGCCTGGGGGGTCGGGCTCGGTGCCGCCACCATCGCCTACCACCTGCGCCGACGCGGAGCCTGTCGCCGCTGCGGCCTGGGGATTGAGCACGCCTCGTCTGTGGTGCCCGTTCAGGCGACCGAGAAGGTGACGGTGCCGGAGTAGGCGCCCGCGACGGCGGTCGGCGGGATCTGGACCGAGACGACGGGATCCCAGGTCGCTGAGTTGTTGCCGATGCCGTTGGTCAGGGTGAACGCCGTCCGTTCGACATTGATGATCTCCGCGTCACCGGCGGTGGGTTGGCCCGAGGTGAAGGTGCCGATACCGCTGGTCGAGGTGGCCGGTCCCGACCAGCAGGAGACGTTGGTGTTGGAGATCGTGTGCACCGGGATACCGCTGGTGACGAAGTCCGTCGCGACGACTGTCGCGGTCCAGGTCGGCGCGGACAGCAGGCGCTCGTCCGTCACCGTGACCGGACCCAGGCTTCCGGACACGACTCCGCCCAGGCTGGCGCTGCCCAGGTCGGCTGTCGTCGGTGCGCTGATCGACAGATCCCCGGGTACCGCGCAGGTCGAGCGGGTGATCGTGGCGGTGTCCATGGTGACCGCGCCGTTCATCGCCAGGGTTCGGCCGTCGACCTCGAGCGCCGCGCCCACGGTGATCGAGGTGAACGCCAGCAGGTTGCCGCGAAGTGTGGAGTTGGCGCCCAGCGTGGCAGAGCTACCGACCTGCCAGAAGACGTTGCACGCCTGGGCGCCGTTGGCCAGGTTCACCATGCTCGACGCGCCCGTGATCAGCGTGGTGGTGGTCTTGAAGATGAAGACGGCGTTCGGGTCACCCTCCGCGTCGAGGGTCAGGTCACCGGTGATGTTGAAGGTGCCGGCGACGGATTCGTACACGCCTGTGGTCTTGGTGGTCCCGCCGAGCTGATCCGAGACGACCTCGGTGGTGGTTCGTCCGACGGCGTCGTTGTAGGCGATGGCCAGATCGCTCTGACCCGCCACGGCGGCGGCGTCGTTGGAGTGCAGTGACCCGTTCAGCTGCCCGGGAGGAAAGCCGGTCACGGCGGTACCCGGGCTCACGCCGATGTCACCGTTGACCTCGCTGAGCCCGGTGCTGGTGATCGTGGTGCCGGCGAGGACCGCGAAGTTGGCGGCGGCGCCCAGCGGCACCGGCAGCTCGGCAGCGCTCGCGCTGCGGGGGACGGCCAGCACGGCCAGGGCGGTGATCGCGCCGACCAGGGTCAGCGCAGTAGCCATCCTGGACGTCCCGATGATCTTTCGGGACGTGCCCGTGCTGCCGGAGATCGCCATGTTTCCTCAGGACACTCGACGGTGAAAAGCCTCTTCGCGCCCCATATTGGCATGAAACTCCACAAAGTGGACAAGATCCGTCAATGTTCGAGAAGTTCGGCCACCCCGGCGAGCAGGCGTTGCAGGCCGAACTCGAAGAGACTGTCGACGTTGAGATCGATCTCCGACCGGGACAGCCGCGCCAGGTGCGGAAACTCGCCGGCGGTGAGCAGGCCGGCGAAAACCTCGGCCTGCGTCACCATCCACTCGTCGTCGGTCAGGCCGGTGTCCTGCTCCGCCTCGGCCCCCTGTTGCAGGTTCACCGCCGTGCCGCGTACGTGATTGGCCAGGGCGGCCACCAGATGCAGCTGGGTGTGCTGGTCCACGCCGTGCCCGGCGAGGGCGCGCAGAGCCCACTCGGTGTGCGCGACGGCGTGCGGCGCCATCAGCGGACGGGTCACCGAGATCACCTGGGCCAGCCAGGGATGCCGGCGGTAGATCGACCACTGGAGTCGGCAGAGCAACTCCAACTGGGCACGCCACCCGACCGGGAGCGTGCGGGGCAGCCGATGGGCGGCGAACGCGGCGTCCGCCATCAGCAGCAGAAGCTGCTCCTTGCCCCGCACCTGCCGGTACAGCGACATGGTCGGCACATCCAGCTCGGTGGCGATGCGCCGCATGCTCAACCCGGCCAACCCCTCGGCGTCGGCGATCTCGGTGGCGGTGCGTACCACCTGGTCGCGGGTCACCCCTCTGCTCGGACGCTGACCTGCGTCGACCCGTGCGGCCCGACCGACCGGCGTCGAATCGGGACCGGTCACCACCATGCCGACGCCGGGCACCGCCCGGACCAGTTCCTCCTGCCGGAGCAGGGTGAGCGCCCGACTGGCGGTCGCCATGGCGACCCCCCACTCCCGGACGATCTGGCGGGTCGACGGCACCCGGTCGCCGGGGCTCAACTCGCCCGCGGTGATGCGCCGCCGCAACTCCCCGACGATGCGCAGATAGGGCGGAGTGGACTCGTCGAACTCGGTCACGGTGCGCCTCCCGACGGTCGCCAGTGACCGTAGCGCACTAGAGCACCGACGGCCGCCCCGTCGATGCTCGCCGGTCGAACGGCTCGGCGTACTAGAGCTCTCTGGGCGAACGATTGACGGATCGGCATGCTCACCGCAACACGGCTCGTACGCCGTACCGGCTTCGACCAGGAGGAGAATCATGACCAGGATCGCGTACCCCAGGTGGGCCGTCGTGATGGGCGCCGTCGCGCTCCTCGCGCCGGCGCTGACGGTCGGCCCGGCCGCGGCGACCGACCGCCGGAGCGCGGCCGTCGTCCGAACCGACCAGGGCGCGGTACGCGGCACCGTCTCGGCCGACCACCTGTCGTTCCAGGGCATCCCGTACGCCCGTCCGCCGCTGGGCCCGCTGCGGTGGGCCCCACCGCAGCCGGGTCCGGTCTGGACCGGCGTCCGCGACGCGACGAGGCCCGGCGCCGCCTGCGCCCAACTGCAGGGGCTGCCGATGGACAGTGCCTCGGCGGCCGAGGACTGCCTCCACCTGAACGTCACGACCCCGCGTACTGCCGCGCGGAAACCCCGACCGGTCATGGTGTGGCTGCACGGCGGGGACTTCCGGTTCGGCAGGGGCGACGTGTACGACGGGCAGCGACTGGCCGCCGACGGTGACGTCGTCGTGGTCACGGTCAACTACCGGCTCGGCGCGCTCGGGTTCCTGGCGCATCCGGCCCTCGCCGGTCCCGGTGGGGTCACCGGCAACTTCGGCCTGCAGGATCAGCAGGCCGCGCTGCGGTGGGTGCGGCACAACGCGGCGGCCTTCGGCGGCGACCCGGGCAATGTCACCCTGTTCGGCCAGTCCGCCGGGGCGACAAGCGTCTGCGCGCACCTCGCCGCACCCGGCTCCGCCGGCCTGTTCCACCGCGCGATCCTGCAGAGCAACTCGTGCGCCAACCCGGTCCAGACCCGGGTCGAGGCCGCCCGGGCGGCCGAGGAGTTCGCCCGGAACATCGGCTGCACCGACCCGGGTACGGTCTCCGTCTGCCTGCGCGGACGTGACCCCGCCCGGTTGGCCGAAACGGCCGGCTACCCGGGTGCCGGTGTCGACCTCGGCCCGGTCGTCGACGGCCACACGTTGCCGGTGGACCCGGCCGCAGCCCTGGCCGCCGGAAGGCTGCATCCGGTGCCGGTGCTGACCGGCACGAACCGCGACGAGTCCCGCCTCGTGGTGTGGGGCATGGAGCACAGCGGCCTGAACTGCCCGGAGCCGCAGCCGGGGGACGAGGCCGAGTCGTGCCCGCTCACCGACGACCAGTACCGGGACCAGGTACGCGGCATGTTCGGCGACCGGGCGGAGGACGTGCTGGCCCGCTATCCCCGCACTGACAAGCAGGTCGCCAGCGAGACGCTGGGCGCCGTGTTGACCGACCACGACTACGCCGAACCGATCTACTCCGCCGCGTTGGCGTTCGCTCGACGGGTGCCGACGTACCTGTACGAGTTCGCCGACGACGACGCGCCGTTCTTCACCAAGGGGCCGGAGCCGACCTTCCCCACCGGGGCGTACCACTGCGCCGAACTGCCGTACCTGTTCAATGTCGACTACGCCGAGGCGTTCACGCCCGCCCAGCAGCGGCTCTCCGACGAGATGGTCCGGGTCTGGAGCGATTTCGCCCGGACGGGTCGGGCCGGTTGGCCCCGACTGCACGGTGCCGCCCCGTACGCGCGGGTGTTCGCGAATGGCACGGCATCGGGCACGACGACCTTCGCCGTAGACCACTCGTACGACTTCTGGCGGTCGTTGCGCTGATGTCGTCGCCTGACCAGGTGTGACGGACGGGCCGGTCCCCAGCGGACCGGCCCGCTCAGCGCTGCTCACCTGCCCGGGTCGTTGAGGAAGGTGAGCACGGCGGCGACGCGGCGGTGCACGTCGGTGTCGGGCGGCAGGTCGAGTTTGGTGAAGATGTTGCCGATGTGCTTGCTCACCGCCCGCTCGGTGACCACGAGCTGGGTGGCGATGCCGGTGTTGGTGCTGCCTCCCGCCATCAACGCGAGCACCTGGCGCTCGCGTGGGGTGAGGCCGGCGAGCGGGCTACGCCGGGCGGCGACGAGTTGCGCCACGACCTGGGGATCCAGCACGGTGCCGCCAGCGGCGACCCGGCGCAGCGCGTCGAGGAACTGCTCGACCCGGGACACCCGGTCCTTGAGGAGGTAACCGACGGCGCCCTGCCCGTCGGCGAGCAACTCGGTCGCGTAGGCGCGCTCCACGTACTGGGACAGCAGCACCACCGGCAGCCCCGGGTGCTGCCGGCGGGCGGTCAAGGCGGTCCGGAGCCCTTCGTCGCGGAACGTGGGTGGCAGTCGGATGTCCACGATGGCGACGTCGGGCCGCTGCCGGTCGATCGCCGCGAGGATGTCGGCAGGTGAATCCACCGCGGCCGTCACCTCGAAGCCGGCGGTGCTGAGCAGCAGGTTGAGCCCCTCCTGGAGGAGGATGTTGTCTTCGGCGATCAGGACGCGCACGGCAACTCCACGCGCAGCACCGTCGGCCCGCCGACGGGGCTGCTCAGCTCGACCCTGCCGTCCAACGCCGCGACCCGACGGCGGATGCCGGTCAGGCCGGTGCCGGTCGATGTCCGTGCGCCGCCGACGCCGTCGTCGCTCACGTTGACCACGAGCCGGCCCGCCCGGTGTTCGACCCGCAGGTCGCCGCCTGTCGCCCGGCTGTGTCGGGCGATGTTGGCCAGCGCCTCCGCGACGACGAAGTAGGCGGCGCTCTCCAGCGCCGCCGGTAGTCGTTGCAGCGGGGTGACCCGGACGGTGAGCGGCACCGGACAGTCGGCCGCGAGTGCGTGCACCGCACCGGGCAACCCCCGGTCGGCGAGAATCGGCGGATAGATACCTCGCACCACGGCCCGTAGCTCGGTCAGCGCGGCCTCGACGTTCGTCCGGGCGCGGTCGATCAGTTGGTCGGCGAGCGCCGGGTCGGCGGCTCGTTGACCCTGCGCGACACCGAGGTGGATGGCGATCGCCACCAACCGGGCCTGGGTGCCGTCGTGCAGGTCGCGCTCGATCCGTCGTAGCTCCGCCGCGTGCGCGTCGAGCGCGCCGGACCGGGTGGCGGTCAGTTCCGTGACCCGGCGCTCCAACCGGCTCCGCGACGACGGCGCGAGCGCTGTCCGGGCGGCCCGCGCGTACGCCACGCCGAAGGCCGGAACGGCCGACCGCAGGAGCGTCAACGCGGCGAGCGCGAGCAGGGGTGGCACCAGCAGTGCGTCGCCCCAGCTCGTGATCGGCACGACGAAGGTGAGTGGTGCCTCGTCCGGCGCGACCCACCACGTGAGCGGGACGATCGTCCCGCCGAGCGCGAACACCCAGAGCAGCAGCACGCCGGCCGTGAGCGGCACTCCGACGATGGCATGCGCGGCCAGCCAGGCCACGTTTCGATAGGTGGCCACGTCACCCGCGGCGGCGCGTAGCCGTTCGACAGGTGTTGGCTCGGGCTCCCGGGGCTCGGCCCCGGCCAGCGCGACGAGCAGTCGGTGCGCGCGGCGTCGTTCCAGGCCGGCGAGCCATCCGAGGAAGCGCACGGCCGGGGCCAGCAGCGGGAGGCCGACCAGGACGAGGCTCAACCCGAGTGCCCCGGCCAGCGCGCCGATCGAGACCACCGCGACGAGCGCGGTGGAGCCGCCCGTCACCAGGTACGTCGTTGCGAACCATGCCCGCCGCATCGTCATATTCTGCGTCCACAACGGAGGCCCGGGCAGTGTAGCCAGCTACACCATTGGTTCGGGTCCCTGCTCCCTCGTCGGCGCACGCGGCCGTCCCTAGCGTCGATGACATGAGAAAACCGCAACGTCTCGGCGTGCTCGCCGGGGTCGTCCTGCTCGCCGTCGGCGCTGCGAGCGCGCCGGCTGCTGCCCACCGACCAGGGCAGGGGTGTTCCACCCGGCCGGCGACGACGGCCGCGCTGCACGACCTGACCACCATCCACCGGCTGGCCGGCGCGGCCATCGAGGTGCACGGGCCCGAGTGCGGCCGGTGGTCCGCCGCCGAGGGCCGGGCCGACCTGCGAACGGGCCGGCCGATGCAGGTCGACGAGCGGATCAGGATCGGCAGCTCCACCAAGACGTTCACCGCGACAGTGGTGCTGCAACTCGTCACCGAGGGCCGTCTGGGGCTGGACGTCCCCATCGAGGCGTACCTGCCCGGCCTGGTCCGGGGCATCGGGCACGACGGTCGACGGATCAGCGTGCGTGATCTGCTGCGGCACACAAGCGGCCTGCCCGACCATGTCGACGCGCTGGACTGGGACCGGGTGGACCGGTGGCGGTACCGGCACTATTCGTCGGCGGAGCTGGTCGCGATGGCACTGGCCCAGCCGTCGCCCGGTGCGGGCTGGCACTACTCGACCACCAACTACGTCCTTGCCGGCCTGATCGTGGAGCAGGTCACCGGCCGCGACATCGGCGAGGAGATCGGCCGGCGGATCATCGGTCCGCTGGGCCTGACCGATACCTACTGGCCGGGCGACTCGGTGCGGATCCGGGGGGCGCATCCGCGCGGCTACGCGTTGGCCGCTGCCGAGCGGCGGCGAGACGTCACCGAGTTCAATATGTCGTACGGCGGGGCCGGCGGGGCGCTGGTCTCGACCCTCGCCGACCAGAATCGCTTCTTCGCCGCGCTGCTCGGCGGTCAGCTACTCGACCCCGTCCGCCTCGCCGCGCTGACCGAGACCGTGCCGGCCGACCCGGACCGACTGTGGCCCGCCGCCCGATACGGGCTCGGGATCATCTCGACGCCGCTGGACGACTGTGGCGGAACCCTGTACTGGGGCCACGGCGGGACGACGCCGGGCTTCCGCACCCTGGGCGGCGTCACCGCCGACGGTCGACGGGCGCAGCTCGTCGTGAACGACGAACCGGCGTCGTACGAGAGCTGGCAGGCGCTGCGGACGACCCTCCACGCCGCGCTCTGTGAGGCCCGGTGACCGGCCGCCGGCCGGGCTCCCCGACGACGAATCCGACGACACATCCGACGACGAGGGAGACGAGAGCGATGACCTGGAATGCTGTGCTCACCAGCGCGACGCGAACGGTAGCGGTGCTGGCCGCCGTCACCATTACCGTCACGGCCGTGGCCGGTCCGGTTCGGGCCGATGCCCATGATCTGGGCGGCTACGAGCGACAACGATTGTTCTGGCACACCTGTCAGCGGGATTCGGCCGACCAGACCGGTGCGGAGTTGGATCAGGCGGGCGCGAGCTGCACCGAGTTGACCGTGCCACTGGACTACGCCCGCCCGCGCGGCGCCACCATCACCCTCGCGTTGTCCCGGCTCGCGGCGACCGACACCGCGCGCCGGGTCGGCGTCCTGCTGCTGAACACCGGCGGTCCGGGGGCGCCGGGGATGTCGGATGTCCTGCCGATCCGGCAGTGGCTGGGTGACGTCGGGGCGACGTTCGACCTGATCGGGTTGGATCCCCGGTTCGTCGGTCGCAGCACCCCACTGGACTGCGGCTGGCCGACCGGCACCTTGAGCCGCTCGGCCGGGCCGGACCGCGCGTCCTTCGACCGGCTGATCGCCTTCGAGCGCGATCTCACCGCCCGGTGCGCTCGTCGCGGCGGCGAGCTGCTGCCGCACGTGACCACCCGAAACACGGCCCGCGACATGGATCTCCTGCGGGCCGTGCTCGGCGAGTCGAAGCTGTCCTACCTCGGCTACTCCTACGGCACGTACCTCGGTGCGGTCTACCTGCAGATGTTCCCCGAGCGTGCGGACCGGGTCGTCCTGGACAGCGCCGTCGACCCGGCGGGCTACGGCGCGCGGGTGCTGCGCGAGGCCGGGCCCGCCAACGAGGTCGCACTGCGCGACTGGGCTGACTGGGTGGCACGCCACCATGACCGGTACGGCCTGGGCGGCACGGGCCAGCAGGTGCTGGCCGTCCTGGACGGGATCTGGGCCGCCGCCACCCGCCGTCCGCTGCGGGTGGGCGAATACCGGGTCGACCGACAGTCGCTGCCGTTCCTGCTGCTCAACCGGCTCAGCGACGACCGGGACGAGACCCACGCCGATCTCGCCCAGACGGTCCAGGTGCTTCGGCAGGCCGCGACGACGGGATCGGCGACGCCCACCGCGTCGTTGGCGGACACGCTGTCGTTCCTGCTGACCGGCGCCGAGTCGGCAACGGGTAGCGCGCAGGCCGCGATCCTCTGCGGCGACGTGCCGGTGTCCCGCGACCCGGGGGACTACTGGCGGGACATCCGTCAGCATCACGCCAGCGAGCCACGGTTCGGGGAGCTGACCAGGGCGATCAACCCGTGTGCATTCTGGCCGCAGGGGCCACGGGAGCGGCCGACAGTGGTGGGGAACGCGGTGCCCGCTCTGATCGTGCAGTCCACCGGCGACACTCGGACGATCTACCGGCACGGTCAGGCGATGCACCGAGCGCTGACCGGCTCCCGGCTGCTCACCCTGCGCGATGCGCGGATCCACGGAGTCTTCGGCAACTATGGCAACGCCTGCGTGGACGGGGCGGTCATCGCCTATCTCGCCGACGGCAGGTTGCCCGCGACCGACCTCGAGTGCGTCAGCACCGCGTCACGTTGATCCGTCTGCGCCGGTCAGCACGGGCCCGCACCCTCCTCGAAGAGGCGGCGGGCCCAGTCGGCGTACCCGGCGATGGTTTTTCGGACCGTGTGTCCGTCGTGCAGGAAAAGGTACGCGCGGTCGCCGCTGCGCGCGAGCAGCCCGTCGAGACGGTATGTCCCCTGCGGAGCGCGCAGAGGGCTGACCTGCGGGTAGCGGGCCCAGACCTGGTCGATGGGCGAGCCCGCGGTAATGCCCTCCGGTGTCCGCATCGGGTCACCGACCCAGAGCAGCACCAGTTTGTCCTCCACGAAGACCGGGCTGACGGTGTCGTGGCCGGCGAGCGTCGGCCCGCAGGCGTCCATATTGGTCAACAGGATGCCGCGTCGGGCCAGCTCCTGCTCCGTGTCACCGAACTCGATGTTGCGCAGGCCGTTCAGGTCAATGATCTCCACGCTGCCGGCGGGCCGGCCGTCCGGGATCGGCCCGGTCGGCGGCACTCCGCTGCCAGCAATCCAGGCAGCCGTCATCAGCGTGGCAATAAACGCGAATTGTCGCAATTTCATGGAATCCCCCAGTCCCCAACGGGACGGGAGCGTTCAGGTTGCTGCCGATCGCCGGATTAGTGATTTTCCCACTGTTCGACCAGCTCGTCCCAGTAATCGGCGCTGAGCCGACGCCGTCCGTGCGCCAGCCAACCGTCGGTGTTCCGTTCCAGGTGCAACCCCAGTTCGGCGAACGGGTCGATCCACGTACCCGGCTCCGCGCCGAGCCGCGTCAGGGCCGAGTTGATCGGCCACTGCTCGCGCGGGTCATCGAAGACGTCGGCGAAATGGGGGCCCCACGACAGAGTCCCGCCCAGCCACACCGCCGCCGACTGGTAGCCGTCGCCGCCGAAGAACTCCGCCTCCAGGTACGCCACCGGCCCCGATGTGGACCAGGCCGCCAGCAACTCGACCAGCGGCGGCGACAGCACCAGCGCGAACGGCTGCTCGGCGCTGGGATCGTCCGCCGCGTAATCCGGCAGTGATCCGGTCAGCTCGACAATCAACTGCGGGGTGACCGGCAGCAGCGCGAAGTCCTGGCGCAGCTCGCCGAGGACCGCGTGATCCAGCTCGGCGGTGTGCTCCCGGAGCAGCTCGGCGTCCGCGACCACCGCGCTGAGCTGGTAACCCATCGATCCCTCCGCCATCCACAGCCTGTGGATAGAACATGTGTACGACGGTCGTGTGATCCGTCGATGCCTGGCACCGTACCGGTTGTGGTTGTGGTCAGATCCGCCCCGGCGGCACCGCGGCGGTCCGCACCGCATCGGCGAGCAGGTGCGGATGGGACAGCATCGGGTGGTGGCCGGCGGGTAGTTCGACAGTCCGGGTCGCGCGGGCGGCCTGGGACCGTTGCAGGGCGGGTGGGGTGGCCCGGTCCTCGGCACAGACGATCGCCGTCGACGGCAGGTGACGCCACCCCACGTACCGGACCGGGGCGGTGAGCACCGAAGCGGCCTGTCGGGTCAGGCGGGCGACCGCACCCTCGACCGCCTGCTCGTCGCAGTCCTGAAGAAACAGGTCGCGCACCAACTCGTGTCGCGCGCCAAATGTGCCATCCGGGAAGAATTCCAGGTGGGGGGCCGGCTCCGCCGGGCCGAGGTGGGCGAGGGCCTGCCCGACGTCCGGCAGGAAAGAGGAGACGTACACCAGATGAGCGACCTCGCCGGCGTCGGCGGCCTCGGTCGCGACCACCCCGCCGTAGGAGTGCCCCACCAGCACTGCCGGGCCGACCTCGCGCAGCACCCGTCGGGTCTCGGCTACGTCGGCCGCGAAGTCGGCTGCGGCACCCGCCACCTCGCCGCAGCTCGGCAGCCGGACCGCGACGCTGTCCAGCCCGTCGGCTCGCAGCGCGGCGGCGACCCGCGACCACCACCACTCGCCGTCGCGGACGCAGGCTCCGTGCACGAACACCACATTCATCGCTGTCTCCCGTCGGAGGATCGTCACCAGTTCGCTCCGTCCTCGACGTTAGACGTAGCAATCGTTACGTGAAAAAGTGGCGGCATGGGACGCCGTCTACAGCCGGAGATCCGTGAGCGGCTCCTCGACGGGTGCGTCGAACACCTGCTGGAGCACGGACTCCCGGTCACCTCGTTGACACCGGTCGCGGCGGCGGTTGGAGTAAGCCCACGCATGCTGATCTATCACTTCAGCACGAAGGATCGGCTGGTCCGGTCGGCGCTGATCGAGGCCCGGCGGCGGCAGCGAGCGCTGTTCGAGAATGCCTTGCGACATCGCCCCGGCACGCCCTACGTCGACACCCTGGCCGCGGCCTGGGCGACCCTCTCCGGGTCGGCTGCCCGACGCTACGTGCGCCTGTTCAGCGTCGTGCAAGCGCTGCCGCCGGCCGAGACGCCCTGGCAAAACTTCCCGGTGATGGCGGTGCATGACTGGCTGCCCACGATCGCCGGCGGGCTACGCGCCGACCGTCACCCCCAGGCGGATGTGCTGGCCACGTTGGTCCTCGGGGTGGCGCGTGGGCTCCTGCTCGACGATCGAGCGACAGGTGAACACGACCGCACCGGGGAGGCGTTCGCCGCCTTTCTCGGCATGCTGGCCGGCCACCGGAGTTGAACCCGGCTGAGGCCGCGAGCCCAACTCCGTGACCGGCTCAGATCTTGGACACTTTCCGTTCAGGCGGAACGGAAAGTTTCCAAGATCTCGCTGGGCGCGCGGTCAGCCGGGCGGGTCACCGAGGCGTCGGGGGCGGTCAGGCTCGCCGGGCGAGCTGGCTGACGAACGCGCGCCAGGCCGTCGGCGCGAAGGCGAGCGCCGGGCCGTTCGGGTCCTTGGAATCCCGTACGCCGACCACGTCGGGCAGGTTGTCGGCGACCTCCACACAGTTGCCGCCGTTGCCGCTGCTGCGGCTGCTCTTGCGCCACCGGGTGCCGTTCAGCTCCATGACTCCGCCACTTCCCTGATGAGATCGACCGACTGCCAGTGGGACAGCGCCTCCCCGCGCACGTTCTCCCATGCCGCCATCATGGCCGCGATGTCCTCTGGGTCGCTAGCGACTTGGCCCTGGAGTTGGTTGTCGAGGTAGCCGGCGACCCGGTGGTCAGGACTGTGCGCGATCACGAATGGCCCGTTGAGGCCGGCGTAGGCGCCGACCGTGCTGGGCACGACATGCACCCGGATGTGCGGCTCGGCGCAGGCCGCCGCCACGGCCAGCAGTTGCTCGCGCATGGTCGACCGGCCACCCACCGGTCGGCGGAGGATCGCCTCATCGATGACCGCCGTGAACTGCGGCGGGTCGTCGCGCTTGAGCACTCCCTGTCGGCCGAGTCGGACCGTGAGGTGCCGCTCGATCTCACCCCGGGGGATCAGGCCCGCGCCGCTCAACACGGCACGGGCGTACGCCTCGGTCTGCAGCAACCCCGGCAGGACGGTCGACTCGTATGACCGAAGCGACACCGCTTCTCGCTCGATCTCCTGCCACGAACGAAACCAAATGGGATCACGACGTCTTGAAGTGTCCGGCCAGTGTCCGGCACCTTCTTGTGGAGAGCCTCGGCTGCCGCCAGGCGGTGCCGAGGATGCGGGATGCGGTCCTCGGTTAACCACCGCCCCACGGTCTTCGGGTCGACGCCGACCGTCTCGGCGAGAGATTCGGTGGTGTGTCCAGTGTCGCTGAGCGCCACCCGCAACGCGTCGTTCACGGCCCCTCCATCGAGATGTCTCAAATATCTGAGGACCATATCGCTACGCGGTGTATCTGTCTGGTGACGCGCCCGAGGGTGGTCCACAGAAGACGGCGCGACCGGTGGAGGCGCAGAAGCCCGGCGGTCGGCGTCAGTCAGAGGGTCGCCCCGGCGGGGAGGGCGGGGTGACCCTCTTCCACCGCAAAGGAGGCTCGCCCATGCCCCGCCGCCCGCCCAAGCCCCGCCGCCGCCACCGGGATCACGTACCGACTCGCCCCACCTGGCGCTGCGCGGCATGCGGCATCGCCTGGCCCTGCTCGGCGGCGAAGCTGCGGTTGCTCGGCGAGTATCGACACGATTGGCTGGCGTTGACCGTCTACCTGGCGACGCTTCAGGCCGAGGCCGGCGAACAGTTAGCCGAGCTGGACCCCACCCGGCTGAGGGAACGCTTCCTCTCCTGGGCCCGCGCCCGCGCCTGACGGTGCTGCCGCGCCCGCGCCCGCGCCTGACCGCGCCCGCGCCCGCGCCCGTGCCTGACGGGCTGCCGCGCCCGCGCCCGTGCCTGACCGTGCTGCCGCGCTCGCGCTTGACGGGCTGCCGCGCCCGCGCTCGCGCCTGACGTTCTGCCGCGCCCACGCCTGACGGGCTGCTTCCGCCTGGTCGGATCGGGCTGCCTCACCGGGTCCGCCTACCTGTAGAGCTGCCCCACAAATGGGGCAGCTCTACAGGCGCGCACTCGGGCACGCGCGACTGCGGCGACCGCGGCGTGACTGCGGCGACCCCAGCGTGACTGCGGTGCGGCCGCAGCGACCCGGATGTCAGGGGCGCCAGATCGCCACTTCGATGTCGCGTCGCCTCTCGGCGAAGCGGCCGTCCCGTGCGGCAGTCGTCAAGAGCTGGCGCAGATCCGCCTCGAAGTCCGGGAGCCGGTCGCCGAACAGGTGCGGTGCCGAACTGGACAGCGAGAACACCGCCGAGGCGACCTCGTCCACGGTGCGTTCCACGACGACCCCCTGTTCGACGGTGATCCGGGTGGGACCGGTGAAGCCCGCCTCGCGCATGATCTCGGCCTCACCGGAGGGGGTGCCCCCTGGCAACAACGCCTGGCCGGCCCGACGGATCGGCCCCAGGTAACTCGCGACCAGCTCGTCGATCCGCGGCCAGGGTGCGCGGGGGTAGGGCAGCGGGTCGTCCCCGGCCACGCCCTGATGCGTGTTCGCGCCCACGTGGACCCAGGCCCCGTCGGGCGTGAGCATGTCGCGGACGCGCCGAGCCACGAGTGGGCGGTCCATCCAGTGGAACGACTGGGCGAACGTGGCCACCCGGAAGACGCCCAGGTCGGCCGGCAGGGCCTCGGCGCGTAGGTGCCGCCACTCGACGTTGAGCACCCCGACGCCGTCCGCTCTGCGCCGCCCCTCCGCGAGCATGTCCTGGTCGGCGTCGACGCCCACCGCCGCCTCGAACAGGGGCGCGAGCAGCAGCGTCAACGATCCGGGCCCGCAGCCCACGTCCAGGAGTCGACCGGTGCCGTCGAGGTCGAGCGCTGTACGGATGGCGTCGGCGAGACCGGCGGGGTAGGGCAGCCGTCCGACGCTGTAGTGGCGGGCGCTGCCCGCGTACAAAGTCTCGTCCCACTGCCACGCCGCTTCGGTCATGACGTCGATGAGACCACGGGGCGGGTGATGGCGTCTCGCGCGGCACGGTGCAAACGCCGGCTATGTTGATGTCCCTCAGCTCACATGATCACCTTGAGCGACCGAGGGGACACATGACTGCCGAGGTTCGACCCGCGGGCGGGCAGTCGCCGAGCGCGTCGTCGCGGCCCAACTCGACGACGCGGTGCTGGACGGCGCCGATCTCGGTCACGCGATCCTCAATTCCGCAAAGCTCTACAAGACGGAGCTGCGCGACGCCAACCTGGAGTACGCCAGCCTGCGCTGGTGCACGCTCGGCGGCACGAGCATGCCGACGGTGCTGAGCGGCGCGCGGATGTTCGGCTGCCAGCTCGACGGCGCGAAGGGCGCGGTTATCGGCCCGGTCTTCCTGGACGAGGACGGGACCCGGTCCCTCGGGGGCGGCGACCTTGAGAGGTGGCTTTCGGCGCGGGGCGCGGAGAGTGTCCGGGTGATGGGCTGACGCCACCCCGGAGACGACTCGGGGATTCGGATTTGTGTCGTACCTGCCATGCATTATGTCGCCATGGAGATCAGGGCAGACTGGGCGCTTGAGCTGCAGTTGGAGCAGACCGAAAAGATTGCGGACCGCCAAGAGGTGAAGGCTGCTCTTGCAGCTACAAGAGGGCATCTAATAAGCGGTGGTCGCAGTCGCAAGGGTGGTCGAGAGTTACTCACGTTTCTCGGTGATGCCCGCTATGAAGCCGCTATGGCCGACGAGTGGCAGGTGGTGAGACTCCTTCAGGATTCGATCGACTACGCTGAGGGTCGGATCACGAAGCATGAATTCGAGGAACGATACAGGCTGTTTCAGGACGGGGCCGCTAGGGATAGCGGTTTACTTTCAACGGCAGCCAACATCGTAGCCGTGACCTGCGAGTTCGCTGCTCGACAGGGCCGAGCCTACTTGGATGCTAATCCGGATGCGAGCGCTGAACAGATTCTCACCCAGATTCGGTCGCTCGGTGAAGACTCAAAGTTGATGGAGGCCCCGGAGGACCGCCCGGGGCGCTATCGCATCGTCCGCGGAAGCGCCGAACGCATGCTGTGGCTAGAACGCGTGATCCGCAGCGGCCGGCTGGACGTCGAGGATGCCCGAGATGCTGCTCGATCGCTTGCCATGTCACCCGAGGCTATGGCCATCCTGGCTGCAGACACGGAAGGTCGACTGATCTTCAGGGCGGTTGAACTTCAGGTACGCGCTGCAGGATTGAAGGAATTGCGTCGTGTCATTGAGGATCCTGAGGCATCGGAGCATGAGATTCAGCGGTCTCTGCAGGGTCACCTGTGGATCTTCGGAGGCAGGTTTGTGGGTGAGGCCGCACATCGGAGGCTTGTTCCGGGCGATGAAATGGATATCCCGCTGATCCGTGGTGATGGTGCATTACACGTCGTTGAGCTGAAGCTGTCCATGAAATTGGACGGAGCCCTGGTCAAGAAACACAGAAATGCCTGGGTGCCGTCCTCAAAGGTGCACGATGCTGTCGGGCAGGCTGTCAATTATCTGGTTGGCCTTGACGAGAATCGGGAACGTATCCGTCGAGAGTTCGGTATCGAGACGCGGCGCACGAGCGCAGTTGTACTTATCGGGCACCCGGCTCTACAGCCGGATGTACCGGAGGAGGAGATCAACGAGACACTGCGCACGTACAACACCCACCTCAATCGAGTCGAGGTGCTCACCTACAAAGAACTTGTGGACAGCGCGGAGCGCTCGCTGGGCGGCAGCCTCGATGGCGCGGGCGGCAGCGTCGAAGAGGTGGCGGAGCGACCCGCGACCATCAACTGAGACGACAGCCTGGGCTGACGCCACCCCGGAGACGACTCAGGGCCGGTCCCCGTGGGGGCCGGCCCTGTCGTTCGTGCAGCTCAGGCGAGCGGAGGATACGAGATTCGAACTCGTGAGGGTGTAAACCCAACACGCTTTCCAAGCGTGCGCCCTAGGCCTCTAGGCGAATCCTCCGCGAGCCAGGATACAGGCCCCCGCCGGCCGGGCCACCCCACCACCCCCTGAAGATCGACGGGCGGTCGGGTAGGCTTGGCGGCACCTCCCGTGCGGCGGTATCTCGTGAACCTCCCCAGGGCCGGAAGGCAGCAAGGATAAGCGAGCTCTGCCGGGTGCACGGGAGGCCTTTTCGTCTGTGGGCCGGTTGATCCACTCGACATCCGTGATGTCGGGGCATCCCGGGCATGCGGACGCCCCGATTTCCCGGAAGCCGAGTCGATCAAGGCCGGAAGCCGAGTCGGTCAACGCGCGCCGACCATGCTGCCCGGCGGGGTGGGTGGTCACCCGCGTCCGACCGGCGCAGAATGGCTCGGTCGAGAGGAGGCGGGACGAGTGACGCTGGCGCTCTACCGCAAGTACCGGCCGCGTACCTTCGCTGAGGTCATCGGTCAGGAGCACGTGACCGAGCCGCTGTCGCAGGCGCTGCGCAGCGGCCGGCTCAACCACGCCTACCTCTTCTCCGGCCCCCGTGGCTGCGGCAAGACCACCAGCGCCCGGATCATGGCCCGCTCGCTCAACTGTGAGCAGGGCCCCACTCCCGAGCCGTGCGGCAAATGTGCCTCCTGCCGCTCGCTGGCCGCCGACGGTGCCGGCTCCATCGACGTGATCGAGATCGACGCGGCCAGCCACGGTGGTGTCGACGACGCCCGCGAGCTGCGCGAGCGCGCCTTCTTCGCGCCGGCCAGCAGCCGCTTCAAGATCTACATCATCGACGAGGCGCACATGGTCTCGACCCAGGGCTTCAACGCCCTGCTCAAACTGGTCGAGGAGCCCCCGGAGTACGTCAAGTTCATCTTCGCCACCACCGAGCCGGAGAAGGTCCTCGGCACGATCCGGTCGCGGACCCACCACTACCCGTTCCGGCTGTTTCCGCCGAAGGTGGTCCGCCCGTACCTGGAGCAACTCACCCAGGCCGAGGGCGTCGCCGTCGAGCCGGCGGTCTTTCCTCTTGTGGTCCGCGCCGGTGGCGGCAGCATGCGGGACAGCCTCTCGGTGCTCGACCAGCTCATCGCCGGCGCCGGCGCGGAGGGGGTCAGCTACGCGCGGGCCGTCGCGCTGCTCGGAGTCACCGACTCGGCGCTGATCGACGAGATGTGCGACGCGCTTGCCGCCGGTGACGGCGCCGCTGCGTACGCCACCGTCGACCGGGTCGCCGAGGCCGGCCACGACATGCGCCGGTTCGCCTCCGACCTGCTGGAACGGCTCCGCGACCTGATCGTCATCCAGCAGGTGCCGGACGCCGCCGCGAAGGGTCTGATCGACGGCCCGGGCGACCAGATCGAGCGGATGGCCGCCCAGGCCGCGCAGCTCGGCTCGGCCACGCTGTCGCGCTGCGCCGACATCGTGCACAACGGGCTGGTCGAGATGCGCGGCACCACCGCGCCCCGCCTGCTGCTGGAGCTGATCTGCGCCCGGATGCTGCTGCCCGGCGCGGACGACTCCACAGGTGGCCTGCTCCAACGCCTCGAACGGATGGAACGCCGGCTCACCCTGAGCGGCACCGACGCGCCGCCGGCCGCCGCCGGCTCCGCGCCGACCAACCACCCGGGAGTACGCCCACAGCACGCCGCTCCGGTCCCGGCTGCCGCGAACCCAGCACCCGTCAACGCCCCGACCTCCGCACCGCCGTGGGCTGTCGACCCGGCCACGTCCCCGACCCGGAGCGCCGCGACCTCGGGCGCTCCCGCCCCGGCTGCTTCGGTCTCCGGCGCACCTGCCTCGCCCGGCCCGGTGCCGGGCGCACCGGCTCCAACCTCCGGCGCGCCTGCCTCGCACGGTCCGGCCTTCGGCGCGCCTGCCTCGCACGCTCCGACCTCGGGCGCGCCTGCGTCATACGGTGCGTCTGCCTCGCACGGTCCGAACTCGGGCGCACCTGCCTCGCACGTCTCGGCCGCCGACTCGCCGATCCCGGCGTCACCCGGTGCGTCGGCCGTCGCCGGGTCGGCACCCGTTTCGCCCGCCGGGTCGGCCCCTCGTCGTGTGGTGCCACCGTCGGCGGTGCTGCCCGACCCGGCCACGCCCCAGCCGCCCCGACCGGGTGCGCCGGCCGCAGCGTTGGACGCCGTCGCGGTCCGCCGGGTCTGGCCCGACGTGGTCGGCAAGGTCAACCGGACCAACAAGCGGATCGCCGCCCTGATGCGCGACGCCGTGGTGCGTGAACTCGACGGCGACACGCTGGTGCTGACGGTCAAGTCCACAGTGTTGGCCAAGATGATGGCCGACCACGCGGCGGTGCTCACCGACGCGCTCTACGAGGAGTTGGGCGGGCGCTGGCAGATCCGCTGCGAGGTGGCCGGCGAGCGCGGAGGCGTGTCGCTGTCCAGCCCACCGCGCTCGCAACCCGCCGCGCCGGCCCGACCCGCCGCGCCGGACATGCCGCCCGCCCCGACGAACGCCACGACCCCGACTGCCGCCGGCCCGACGAGCGCGCCGCCAGCCGCGCCAAGCCCGAACCCCGCGTCGGGCTCGAATCCCGGGTCGGGCTCGAACCTCGGGTCCGGCTCGAACCTCGGGTCCGGCTCGAATCCCGGGTCGGGCTCGAATTCCGCGTCGGGCCCGAATCCCGGGTCCGGCTCGAATCCCGGGTCCGGCTCGAACGCCGCGCCAAGCACGAACCCCGCGCCAAGCACGAACCCCGGCTCAGGCTGGAACCCCGCGTCGGGCTCGAACCCCGGGTCCGGCTCGAACGCCGCGCCTGGCTCGAATGCCGCGCCTGGCTCGAATGCCGCGTCTGGTTCGAACCCCACGCCTGGCTCGACCCCCACGCCTGGTGCTGGTGGGCGGGGCGCGGTTCCGTCCGCCCCGGCGGCGGACGACGATTGGCCGGAGGCGGCCCGCCCCGGCGGCGGCGCTCCCGTCGCCGAGGCGACGGATGACGAGGACTGGCCGGAGGCGGCACGCCCCGGCGGTGTGGCGGCCGGAAACGAGTCGAGTTCCCACTCCGCGCCGACCTCGGCCGGCGCGAACGGCAGCGCCGGGAACGGGAACGCCGGAAACGGTAGCGGCGCCAACGGCGGTAACCCCACCAGTGGCGGTAACCCCAATGGCGGCGGCGCGAACGGCACCGGACCGGGTGGTTCGGGTGGGGCAGCAGCAGGTGGCGGTAAGCCGGGCGGGCGGGGTAACCCGACACCGGCGGCCCGGCAGCCGGCGACAGCCGGTGGTGCGCCGGTGAGCAGCGCCATCGCCGCGGCTCGCGCGGCGGCGGCGGGGCGCGGTGCGCGTACCGGAGCGGCAGCCCGGCCCGTCGCGGACGCCGAGTGGGCCGGCGAGCCGCCCTACGACCCGGACTTCGACGGCCCCGCGCGGGCCGGCCGGCCCGGCGGCGCGGCACCGGCCCCGGCCTTCGAGGGGTTCGACCCGGGCGACGAGCCGCTGGACGAGATCATCGACGAGAAGACCGCGCGGGAGTCGAGCGAGGAGCAGGCGGTACGCCTCCTCCGGGACACCTTGGGCGCGGAGAAGATCAACGAAGTCGACGCTCGCTAGGCACGCCCCGGCTTGGCGATCTTGCACTTTCGGTCGCCGTTTTGTGGAGAATGCCCTCTTATTTCTGGGCAGAAAGTGCAAGATCGCGCACGGGGTGGGTTTCGGCTAGGAGGACGCCTAGGCAGCAGGCCCAGAGAGGGAAGGGGAGGACGGCTACTCGTTCCATGCCGCCCACTCCGATTCCCAGGCCCTGCTGGGCGAAGAACAGCACCGACCCGACCAGCGCGACGAGCCCGGCGGCGAGGGTGAGCCGTCGCCGCCGGCCGAGCGTCGTGGTGTCCGGTGCGAAGCCGGCGAGCAGCAGGCCGACGTTGCCGATTCCCATGATCAGAAATGCGCCGAGGACGTGCAGGTTCTCGTCGATGTCGGCCGGGTAGAGGGCCGCCAGGGCGTAGCCGCCGCTGGCCAGCAGCAGGAGAACCTGCGCTGAGCGCACCACGCCACCGCGACCGAGGAGCCGCCAGGTCAGCAGGAGCCCGGCGGCGAGCAGGACGGCGGTGACAAGCATCGAGGCGTTCATCAGCGGGTGCCAGGGCGAGCAGACGTAGCGGGGTCTGGTGGTGTCCCAGATGCCGCAGTGGGCGTTGCCGAGATCGCTGATGTTGTGGGTGGCCCAACTGTAGGCCGGCTGCCGCCAGCGCAGTCCGGTGACCAGATTGGCGACGAGGAATACCGGTGCGGCTGCCGCCCAGCACAGCGCGCCGGCCCGGCCGGTGCGGTTGAGGTTCATGCCGTCGAGCAGACCAGCGCGACGGGTCCCGGCGCACTACTGGCAGATGGCCGGTTCGGGGTAGTGATAGCCGTACCCGGAGGGCTCGGCGTGGGGCACGTACCGGACGAGGGCGTGGTCGGTCCCAGCGGATAGGCTGGGCGGCGGCCGAGCAGACGAGTGCGAGAAGGAGCCATCCGTGCGCCCAGGTGGACAGCCGAACATGCAGCAGATGCTGAAGCAGGCGCAGAAGATGCAGCAGCAGATCGCCGCCGCCCAGGCCGAGCTGGCCGAGGCCGAGCTGACCGGCACGGCCGGCGGAGGGCTGGTCACCGCGACCGTCTCCGGCTCCGGTGAGCTGAAGGCCATCAAGATCGACCCGAAGGCCGTCGACCCGGACGACGTGGAGACGCTTGAGGACCTGGTGGTCGCGGCCGTGCACAACGCCGCCGAGGCCGCCCGCGAGCTGACCGAGCGCAAGATGGGTCCGGTCGCCGGTGGCATGGGCGGCCTCGGCCTGCCCGGTTTCTGAGCCGGCAGATGTACGAAGGTGCCATCCAGGACCTGATCGACGAGCTGGGGCGGCTGCCGGGCGTGGGCCCGAAGAGCGCCCAGCGGATCGCCTTCCACGTCCTGTCGGCCGACCCGGCCGACGTCAACCGCCTGGCCGGCGCGCTGCGCAAGGTCAAGGAACTGGTGCGCTTCTGCACGACCTGTTACAACGTGGCCGAGTCCGAGCAGTGCCGGATCTGCCGCGACCCGCGCCGCACCGACGAGGTGCTGTGCGTGGTGGAGGAGCCAAAGGACGTGGTGGCCATCGAGCGGACCGGTGAGTTCCGCGGTCGCTACCACGTGCTGGGCGGCGCGATCAATCCGCTGGAGGGGATCGGCCCGGACAATCTGCGTATCCGGGAGCTGCTGATCCGGCTCGGTGGGGGCGGCATCCGGGAGTTGATCCTGGCCACCGACCCGAACACCGAGGGCGAGGCGACCGCCACCTATCTGGCGCTGATGGTGAAGCCGATGGGGATCTCGGTGACCCGGCTGGCCAGCGGGCTGCCGGTCGGCGGCGACCTGGAGTACGCCGACGAGATCACCCTCGGCCGGGCCTTCGAGGGGCGCCGGGCCGTCTGATCCCTGGGCCGCCGGTCTGCCGGCGATGACGCCACGATGAGATACAACTGAGTGGATGCGATGGGCCCGCGTGTCGAGCGCGGACCCACCGGCGTACCACTTGGAGGTGGCGAGTGGCGACACGGCAGCCGGTCCGGCAGTCCTGGACCCCAGCGGTGCTGGTGATCGTGCTGGCCCTGGTCATCGCGGTCCCCACCGTGGCGATCGAGGTGGGGTTCCGGCGAATGGCCACGGACGGCCGCGCGGAACAGGCCCGAGCCGAAGCCGACGTGACCCGCTTCACGCAGGCGTACGCCGACGCGGTGGTCGCCGACGGCGACCCGGCGCCGACCGACGACCGGTTGGCGGCGGTCGCGGAGGACGCCCGGGTGCAGGTGCGGGAGGTGCGCAGGCTGCCCGACCTCACGGTGATCGTGTACGGAGAGGCCCTCTTCAGCAGAATGTACTCGGTGAGCAGGTCGGACGTCTGCCACCGCGTGACCTTCCACGACCTGGGTACGGCCGCGGCGGGTTCGGTTGCCGAGCGGCTGGCGGACTGCCCACCACCCGTGCCCGGGCCGACACCCTCCTGACGCGTCGCGACGTCGTCGACGGTGCCGCCCCCGTTCCGGTGTCCGGTCCGGCACGGATCGATGTGTCGCTCCCTGTCTGCGCCGTGCCGTCGACTGTCAGACCTCGGCGCAAGGTGTCGGCTTGGTAGCGATTGCCTAACGCCCGTTCCGCTTGACGTGTGACATGTCATAGCCTCCCGCACACGGACCGAGCCACAGCTCGGCGTGGTCATGCGCATGACAGAGGTGAGAGATGCAGGCGAGAAGGCTAAAAACGGCCGTGGCCATCGCGGCCGTTGCCGCTCTGGCGGTCGGCGCGGCCGGCTGCGCGGAGAGCGAGCGCGGCGACAGTGGCGAGGCCAAGACTGGCGGCACCTTCATCTTCGCGGGTGCCGGTGACCCGAAGAACTTCGACCCGATCTTCAACGATGACGGTGAGTCGTTCCGGCCGGTCCGGCAGATGTTCGACACCCTGGTGAGCCACAAGCCGGGCACGGCGGAGCTTCAGGGCGGTCTGGCGGAGAGCTGGGAGCACGACCCGGATGGCAAGGTCTGGACGTTCAAGCTCCGTCAGGGCGTGAAGTTCCACGACGGTACGCCGTTCAACGCCGCCGCGGTCTGCTTCAACTTCGACCGCTGGTACAACATGAAGGGCGCCGCCGCCCAGTCCCAGATGATCTACTACATGGACGTCTTCGGGGGCTTCGCCAAGAACGAGAGCGAGTCCGCCGGCAAGCCGGTCTACAACAAGTGTGAGGCGCAGGGCGACGGCACCGCGGTCGTCACGCTGAACCAGTACAAGGGCGCCTTCCCGGGGGCCTTCGCGCTGACCTCGCTGTCGATCGCGAGCCCGGAGGCGTTGAAGAAGTACGACGCCAACACGGTGAAGCAGAACGGCGACTCGTTCGAGTACAGCGCCTTCGCCACCACCAACCCGGTCGGCACCGGCCCGTTCACCTTCGGTGGCTGGGACAAGGCCAAGAACGAGATCACCCTGAACCGTAACCCGGACTACTTTGGCGACAAGGCCAAGGTGGACAAGATGATCATCAAGATCATCAAGGACGAGAGCACCCGTAAGCAGGAGCTTCGTGCCGGCACCGTCCAGGGCATCGACTTCCCGGCCCCGGCCGACCGCAAGGCGCTCGAGGGTGAGGGCTTCCAGGTCATCAACCGCCCGGCGTTCAACATCCTCTACCTCGGCCTCAACCAGAAGAACCCGAAGCTGAAGGACCTGCGGGTGCGCCAGGCGATCGCCTACGCCCTCAACCGCCAGCAGCTGGTGCAGACCAAGGGCCCGGGTGGCGCGAAGGTCGCCGACGAGTTCCTGCCGGACACGGTGCTGGGCTACGCCCCGGACGTGCAGAAGTACGAGTACAACCCGGAGAAGGCCAAGCAGCTCCTCAAGGACGCTGGCGCCGAGGGCCTGACGCTCAACTTCTACTACCCGCCGGACGTCACCCGGCCGTACATGCCGAACCCGCAGGAGATCTTCACCGTCCTCGCCAACGACCTGCAGGCCGTCGGCATCAAGGTCAACGGTGTGCCTCGCCCGTGGAACGGTGGCTTCAAGGACGACGTGCAGCAGTTCGGCAAGCAGGACCTGCACATCCTCGGCTGGACGGGTGACTACAACGACCCGGGCAACTTCGTCGGCACCTTCTTCGGCCGGGCCAAGGTCGAGTTCGGCGACCAGTCGATGACCGAGATGTTCGACGCCATCGCCAAGGCTGACGGCATCGTCGACGACGCGGGCAAGAAGGCGGCCTGGGAGCAGGTCAACCGGGACATCGCCGCCAAGTGGCTGCCGGCCGTGCCGGTCTGGCACGCTCCGCCGGCCATCGTCGTCACCAAGGATGTCAAGGGCGTGGTGGCCAGCCCGTTGACCGACGAGCGATTCAACACGGTCAGCATCAGCAAGTGACGTCCCTCGGCTGAGGCCGTAGGCGTGATCGGCCCGGGTCCGGGGTTCCTCCCGGCCCGGGCCGATCCGCGATCTTTGAGAGTCTGGTGTGTGAGAGATGTTGCGAGTCATAATCCGCCGCCTGTTGCAGTTGGTGGTGACCCTCATAGCGCTGTCGGCGCTGATCTTCGTCTGGCTGCGGAACCTGCCCGGTGGCCCGATCGAGGCACTGCTCGGCGAGCGGGCCACGCCCGAGCGTCGCGAGCTGCTGACCAAGGCGCTCGGCTACGACCAGCCGATCCTGGTGCAGTACGGCAAGTTCATGCAGCGGGTGGTCACCGGCGACTTCGGCAACTCGATCCGGACCGGTGACCCGGTCACCGAGGTCATCAGCCGCGCCTTCCCGGCCACCATCGAGCTGGCCATCGCCGCGATGATCATCGCCGTCGGACTCGGTGTGCCGCTCGGCTACCTCGCCGCCCGCTGGCGCGGACGGTGGCCGGACAACCTCACCATCGCCGGCACCCTGCTCGGCATCTCCATCCCGATCTTCTTCCTGGGCTACCTGCTCAAGGACGTCTTCACCCAGAACATCCACTGGTTCCCGCCGTCCGGGCGGCTCACCACCGGACTGGACAACACGAACGTCACCGGGTTCTTCGTGCTCGACGGCCTGTTGACCCGGGAGTTCGACGCCAGCGCGGACGCGTTGTGGCACCTGATCCTGCCGGCGATCACGCTCGCCACCATTCCGTTGGCGGTGATCGTGCGGATCACCCGGGCCAGCGTGCTCGACGTCCTGGACGAGGACTACGTACGGACCGCCGAGGCGAAGGGCCTGCGCCACCGTACGATCCGCGGCCGGCACATCCTGCGTAACGCGCTCCTGCCCGTGGTCACGACCATCGGCCTGCAGACCGGCGCGCTGCTCTCCGGTGCGGTGCTCACCGAGAAGGTCTACAACTGGGGCGGCATCGGCACGCTGATCACCGACTCGATCAGCGGTGGCCGGGACTACCCGGTGCTCCAGGCGATCATCCTGCTGGCCGCGCTGGTCTTCGTGGTGGTCAACCTGCTCGTCGACCTCTCCTACGCCTTCATCGACCCGAGGGTGCGTGTGCGATGAGTGACCCGATCACCCAGGCCGGCACGCCGGCGCCCCGCCCCGGGGACGACAAGCCACGTCCCGGCATGAGCGAGCGCAGCATCGGCCTGCTCGGCGACCGCAAGAAGGCACGACTCGACGAACTGGCCCAGGCGAGCGCCTCCGACCGGGGCGGGATCAGCCTCGTCCGCGACGCCCTGCGCCGGCTGCGGCGTAACCCGGTCGCCGTCGTCGGAGCCGTGATCGTGGGGCTGTTCGTCCTGGTGGCGATCTTCGCTCCGCTGATCGCACCGCACGACCCGGTGCAGCGCTTCGACGAGCTGACCAAGGGCCTCACCGTGGACACCATCCCGGGAGCCAGCAGTGGGTTCCCGTTCGGCTCCGACCCGCTCGGCCGGGACTTCCTGTCCCGCATGATCTACGGCGCCCGGCAGACGCTCTTCGTGGGCGTGCTCGCGACTCTCATCGGTCTCGCGCTCGGAGTCCTGATCGGCGCGATCGCCGGCGCGTTCGGCGGCTGGGTCGACGTGGTCCTGATGCGGCTCACCGACGTGATGCTTGCCCTGCCGAGCCTGCTGCTCGCCATCACCCTCGTCGCGATGGCCAGCCGGTCGAGCCAGTGGACCGTCATCTTCGCGGTGGCCATCGTGAGCGTGCCGATCTTCGCCCGGCTGCTGCGCGGCTCGATGCTGGCCCAGCGCGAGAGCGACCACGTGTTGGCCGCCCGCGCGCTCGGCGTCAAGGAGCGCAACATCGTGCTGCGGCACATGTTGCCCAACTCGTTGACCGCGGTGATCGTGCAGGCGACCCTGACCTTCGCCGTGGCCATCCTGGACGCCGCGGCGCTGTCCTTCCTGGGCCTCGGCGACCCGGACATCAACCGCGCCGAGTGGGGTCTGATGCTCGGCGTGGACGGCCAGCGCTACTTCGAGGTCCGCCCGGAGTTGGCGTACTACCCCGCGCTCGCGATCATCGTGGTCGCGCTCGGCTTCACCCTGCTGGGTGAGGCGATGCGCGACGCGATCGACCCGAAGAACCGGCGGTGACCACGGTGAACGCTGTCAGCGTGCCCGGACCCCGTCTCGGGCGAGCGCGAGGAGTGAGCTTGCGAGCCCCACAGTCGCGAGCGAAGGACCACAGCAGTGAGGAAGTGACTCGATGAGCCTGCTCGACGTCCGTGACCTGAGCGTCGTGTTCCAGCGGCGCGGCGAGCGGCCCTTCACCGCCGTGGACAAGGTCAGCTTCACCGTGGAGCCGGGGCAGACGGTCGGCCTGGTCGGCGAGTCCGGCTGCGGCAAGAGCGTGACCAGCCTGGCCATCATGGGCCTACTGCCCAAGCGCGGTAACAAGGTCACCGGTGAGGTGCTCTTCGACGGCACCGACCTGCTGAAACTGCGACCGGACGACATGCGCGACCGCCGCGGCCGGGAGATCAGCATGATCTTCCAGGACCCGCTGTCCTCGCTGAATCCCGTCATCCCGATCGGGGTCCAGGTGGCCGAGGTGTTGGAGCGCCACCAGGGCCGGGATCGCAAGCAGGCACTGCGCGAATCGCGGGACCTGCTGGACGCGGTCGGCATCCCCGACCCGCAGCGGCGGCTCAGCGAGTATCCGCACCAGATCTCCGGTGGGATGCGTCAGCGCGCGCTGATCGCCATCGCGCTGGCCTGCAAGCCTCGGCTGCTGATCGCCGACGAGCCGACCACCGCGCTCGACGTGACCATCCAGGCGCAGATCCTCACCCTGCTCAAGCAGTTGGTCGACGAGACCGGCACGGCGCTCGTCATGATCACGCACGATCTGGGCGTGGTGGCCGGGCTCTGTGACACCGTGAACGTCCTCTACGGCGGCAAGGTGGTCGAGCGGGAACGGCGGCACGAGCTGTTCGCGCACGCCCGGCACCCGTACACCCACGGGCTGCTCAGCTCGGTGCCCCGGCTGGACTCTCCGCGCGGTGAGCGACTGCACGCGATCCGCGGGTCGGTCGCCGACAACATCCCGTGGGCCGAGGGGTGCGCCTTCGCGCCGCGCTGCGACAACGTTGTGGACGCGTGTCTCGAAGGACCGCCGCCGCTCGAACCCACCGCCACCGGCGGCGACCTCCGCTGCAACAACCCCGTCTCCGAGGAGGTGGCGGTCCGATGACCGAACAGACCGAACCCCTGATCGAGCTGCGCGACGTCAAGGTCCACTTCCCGATCAAGAGCGGCCTGCTCTTCGACCGCACCATCGGGTACGTCTACGCGGTGGACGGGGTGTCGCTGAGCATCCGCAAGGGCGAGACGTACGGCCTGGTCGGCGAGTCGGGCTGCGGCAAGTCGACGTTGGGTCGTGGCCTGCTGCGGCTCGTCGAGCCGACCGAGGGCGAGATCGTCTTCGACGGCGTCGACGTGCGCTCGCTGAAGGGCGAGGCCATGCGGAAGGCCCGCCGCCGGATGCAGATGATCTTCCAGGATCCGCTCTCCAGCCTCGACCCCCGGCAGTCGGTGGAGTCGCTGCTGGTGGAGGGGCTCAAGGCGCACGGGTTGGCCGGCGACAAGGTCGAGACGAACCGGCGGCTGCGCGAGACCCTGGAGGCGGTCGGCCTGCCCGCGTCGGCCCTCGGCAAATACCCGCACGAGTTCTCCGGTGGCCAGCGCCAGCGGATCGGCATCGCCCGCGCGTTGGTGCTCGACCCGGACCTGATCGTCGCCGACGAGCCGGTCTCCGCGCTTGACGTGTCGATCCAGGCCCAGGTGCTCAACCTGCTGGAGGACCTGCAGAACGAGCGTGGCCTGACGTACCTGATCATCGCGCACGACCTCGCGGTGGTGCGGCACATCGCCGACACGGTGGGCGTCATGTACCTCGGCGGGCTGGTGGAGGAGGCGTCCAGCGACGACCTCTACCGCGAGCCGATGCACCCGTACACCCGGGCGCTGATGTCCGCGGTGCCGGTGCCCGACCCGCTCGTGGAGGACCGCCGGGAGCGGATCCTGCTCGCCGGTGACCTGCCGTCGCCGACCAACCCGCCGTCCGGCTGCCGGTTCCACACCCGGTGCCCGTGGGCGCAACCGACCCGGTGCTCCGACGAGCGGCCGGAACTGCGCGACGTCGTCGGCGGCCACCGGGTCGCCTGCCACTTCGCGGAGGACATCGCCGCCGGCCGGATCCGGCCGCACGAGGTCGAGGTGGAGCTGGTCCGCCCGATCGAGGGCACCGGCCCCGTCGACCCGCCGGGCGAGCTGATCCCCACCCCGTGACGCCGCCAGGGGCCGTCCGGTGACGGACGGCCCCTGGACGGGTACGTGGCGCGGGCGGCTCAGCCGACGGTACGTGGCGCGGGCGGTTCAGCCCTCGGGGCGGTGCAGCAGGCCCACCGCGACGCCATGTACCGCGTCCAGCCCCGCCGGGTCGGCCAACGCGACAGACGCGCCGGTCACCGAATACCACTCGTCGGCGTCCTTGTACTGCACCCGCAGGGTGACCTTGCCGTCCGCGTACTCGGTGCGCAGCGTCAGGTCGCCGGTGACGACGCCGACCTCGTCGGTCATCACGCCACCGGGGCCGGGCACGATGTCGCTGGTGCGGCTCTGCGGGTCGGCCGCGCCTCCCGAATCCGCGACCATGCCGGCGCCCGGCACGGCGGCGGGCGTCTCGGCGGTGCCGTCCGCGGTCATGCCGGCGGCGGCCGGGCCGCCCTCCCCGGCGGCGGTCACGAGTAGCTCCCCACTCAACAGCCCTCCAACATGTCGGTCAGGGCGGCCTTCTCGGCGCTTGTCACCGTCAGCCTCCAGTGGTGCTTGACCGTCACCCAGTCCTGGGCGTACTTGCACCAGTACGATCGGTTTGCCGGCTTCCACTGGGACGGGTCCTGGTCACCCTTTGCCCGATTGGAGGACGCGGAAACCGCGAAGAGCTGCGGACGGGTGGTGTCGTTGGCGAAATCACCGCGCTTCGCGTCGTCCCACTCGTCGGCGCCCGAGCGCCACGCGTTGGCCAACGGCACCATGTGGTCGATGTCCACGTCGGAGGGATCGGAGAAGCTGCGACCGTCGTACACGCTCTCCCAGCGCCCACCGACCACGTTGCAGCCGGAGAGCTTCACGTCCTTGCCGTCGCGCTGGAGGATGCTGTCCCGCACGTCGCAGTTCTTGCCGGTGTCCCGCCAGTGCGGGAAGCGGTCCCGGCTGTAGCCCTTCATCGAGCCGGCGGCGGCCACGGTGAGCTGGCTGAGCTGCTCTGCCGCGTTGCCGCCGTCGCTCGACGGCGGTGGCGTGACCGGCTCGTCCTGCGGGACACAACCGGCCACGCCGAGCGCCAGCGCCGCGGCGAGCGCGATCACCGCCGCTCGCGGTCCTGATCTGGTACGCACAGACGACACCTCTCCAGCTTGCGGTCTCCCGGCGATTGCGTACAGTACCCGGGAATGGTTTCGGCGTTTCGTGGCATCTCCCACATGACGCAGGGCAGATTGGTGGGATGACCGCACCCGTACCGGCGCCCGCCCTCCGGATGGGCACCGCCGCCGGCCGGGGCACGCTCCTCGCCGCCGTACTCGCCTCTGGCATGGTCTTCCTCGACAGCACTGTCGTCAACGTCGCGCTGCCGAAGCTCGGGCAGGATCTCGGGGCGAACGTGGCCGATCTCCAGTGGACCATCAACGGCTACCTGCTGATGCTGGCGGCGTTCGTGCTGCTCGGCGGCTCACTCGGGGACCGCTTCGGTCGTCGGCGGATCTTCCTCATCGGAGTGGTCTGGTTCACCGCCGCCTCGGTGCTGTGCGGGCTGGCCCAGGACACCGGAATGCTGATCGGTGCCCGGTTCCTCCAGGGCGCCGGCGGCGCGCTGCTCACCCCCGGGTCGCTCTCCGTGCTCCAGGCCAGCTTCCACCCGGACGACAGGGGTCGGGCGATCGGCGCCTGGGCCGGGCTGTCCGGGGTGTCCACCGCGCTGGGCCCGTTCATCGGCGGCTGGCTCATCGACGCGCTGTCCTGGCGCTGGATCTTCTTCCTCAACCTGCCGATCGCCGTGCTCGTGGTGTTGGCCGCGCTGCGCTGGGTGCCGGAGAGCCGGGACGAGAGCGCCTCCCGGACACAGGGGCCGGGTCGGACCCGACGGCGGTTCGACGTCTCCGGCGCGCTGCTCGGCGCGCTCGCGTTGGCCGGCGTCACGTACGCCCTGGTGGACGCGCCGGCACGTGGCTTCGACTCGGCCCCGGTGCTGATCGCGGCGCTCGTCGGGGTGCTGTCCGCGGTGACCTTCGTGCTGCTGGAACGGCGGCGGGGCGACGCCGCGATGCTGCCCACCGGGCTGTTCGGTAGCCGGCTCTTCTCGGTGCTGAACATCTTCACGGTGGTCGTCTACGCGGCGCTCGGCGGCTTCACCTTCTTCTTCGCCGTCTACCTGCAGAACGTGGTGGGGTGGTCGGCCTTCCGCACCGGCATCGCCTTGCTGCCGATGACCCTGCTGCTGTTGGCCGGGTCGGCCCGCGCCGGAGCGCTGTCGGCGCGGATCGGCCCGCGCCTGCCGCTGACCATCGGGCCGGTGGTGGCCGCCGTCGGTCTGCTGCTGCTGCGCGGCGTCGACCCGGGCGCGTCGTACTGGACCGACGTGCTGCCCGGGGTGCTGCTCTTCGGCATCGGGCTGACCCTGGTGGTGGCACCGCTCACCGCGTCGGTGCTGGCCGCCGTGCAGGACCGGTTCTCCGGGGTGGCCAGTGGCTTCAACAACGCCGCGTCCCGGGCCGGCGGCCTGCTCGCGGTGGCGGCGCTGCCGCTGCTCGTCGGCCTCTCCGGCAGCGGTTATGCGCAGAAGGCCGAGCTGACCGAAGCGTTCCGGGGCGCCCTGCTCTGGTGTGCGGGGTTGTTGCTGGCCGGAGCCGTGCTGGCCCTCGTGCTCGTGCACCGGCCGCCCCGCCCGGCCCCACCGTCGCAGCCCTGTCACTCGCTGCCCGCGGCCACGCCCCCGAGGTAGGAAACCACCCTCGGGGGCGCGGCGCGTGCGGTCAGCCGCGGGCGCGGTTGACGGCGCTGGTGACCGCCTTGATCGAGGCGGTGACGATGTTGGCGTCGGTGCCGACACCCCAGACCGTCCGGCCGTCGACCTCGCACTCCACGTACGCGGCGGCCTGTGCGTCCCCACCCGAGGAGAGCGCGTGCTCGTGGTAGTCGAGCACCCGTACGCCCACCCCGACCGACTGGAGCGCGTTGACGTACGCGTCGATCGGGCCGTTGCCGACCGCGGCGAGCGAGTGCCGCTCGGTGCCCGTGACGACCTGAGCCTCGATCTCGACCTTGCCGTCGGCGGTGCCGATCGTGTAGCCGCTCAGCCGGACCGCCGGGTCGGGCTGGTGGTCGAGCAGGTAGTGCGTCGCGAAGATCTCCCACATGGCGGCCGGGTCGACCTCGCCGCCGTCGTGATCGGTGACGTGCTGCACCACTCCGGAGAACTCGATCTGGAGCCGGCGCGGCAGGTCCAGTTGGTGCTCGCTCTTCATGATGTACGCGATGCCGCCCTTGCCGGACTGCGAGTTGACCCGGATGACCGCCTCGTAGGTGCGGCCCAGGTCCTTCGGGTCGATCGGCAGGTACGGCACGGCCCAGGTGTGCTCGTCCATCGGCACCCCGGCGGCCTTGGCGTCGGCGGCGAGGGCGTCGAAGCCCTTCTTGATCGCGTCCTGGTGGGAGCCGGAGAAGGCGGTGTAGACCAGGTCGCCCGCGTACGGGTGGCGCTCGTGCACCGGCAGTTGGTTGCAGTATTCGACGGCGCGCCGGATCTCGTCGATGTTCGAGAAGTCGATCATCGGGTCGAGGCCCTGGGAGAACAGGTTGAGCCCCAGGGTCACCAGGTCGACGTTGCCGGTGCGCTCGCCGTTGCCGAACAGGCAGCCCTCGATGCGGTCCGCGCCGGCGAGCAGGCCCAGCTCGGCGGCGGCGACCCCGGTGCCCCGGTCGTTGTGGGGGTGCAGGCTCAGCACCACGCTGTCCCGGCGCGGCAGGTGCCTGTGCATCCACTCGATCGAGTCGGCGTACACGTTGGGGGTGGCCATCTCGACGGTGGCCGGCAGGTTGATGATCAGCGGCCGGTCCGGCGTCGGGTCGATCACGTCGATCACCCGGGAGCAGACCTCCAGCGCGTACTCCAGCTCGGTGCCCGTGTACGACTCCGGCGAGTACTCGTAGAAGATCTCCGTGTCCGGGGTGTGGATCTCCGCGTACTTCTGGCAGAGCCGCGCGCCGGTCGTGGCGATGTCGGCGATGCCGTCCCGGTCCAGCCCGAAGACCACCCGCCGCTGGAGGGTGGAGGTCGAGTTGTAGAAGTGCACGATGGCCCGCTTCGCGCCGCGCAGCGACTCGAACGTCCGCTCGATGAGGTGCTCCCGGCACTGCGTGAGCACCTGGATCGTGACGTCGTCCGGGATCATGTCCTGCTCGATGAGCTGCCGGACGAAGTCGAAGTCGGTCTGGCTGGCCGACGGGAAGCCGACCTCGATCTCCTTGTAGCCCATCTGGACCAGCAGCTGGAACATCCGCCGCTTGCGCTCGGGCGACATCGGGTCGATGAGTGCCTGGTTGCCGTCGCGGAGATCCACGGCGCACCAGCGGGGGGCGGCCTCGACGGTGCGGGTGGGCCAGGTGCGATCCGGCAGGTCGATCCGGAACTGCTCCCGGTACGGCTGGTAGCGGTGGTACGGCATCCGACTCGGGCGTTGCCGGGCGATCGGATCGGACTCGGCGTCGGTGACAGGTTGAGCCATCTCGGAGTGCTCCCTGGAACATGTGGCGTCAGCAGATCGGAAGGTGTCGGCGAGTTGCCGGGCGACGATGCGCGGCGGTGCCGAGAAGAAGATCGGATGTGCTGGACGGCGCGATGCGACACCGCGACGAGGTGCCGGCCGGTCAGGCCTCGTCGCGGCGGCTAAGGAGGAGAAGCGCCCGCCACATGACCACGTCACCCTACGTGATGGAACGGAGGGTGGAAAGGCAGGTCCGGACTATGGGACCGGTGTCCGGGCCGGCTCGGGGACCTCGGCGCCCAGCCGTGGCGTCCGTACGGCCCAGGCCACGACGGGTACGACAGCCAGCCCGACCAGCACGAAGATCGCTGCCGCCGGCAACCAGCCCCACCCGCCGGTGCTCACCCCGAGCGCGGTCAGTCCGGCCGGGGCGAGGAGATACTGCAACTGCGTGCCGAGCCGGAACGCCCCCACGTACGCGCCGCGCTGGGCGGCCGGCGGCAGGGTGGCGGTGAGCCCCCAGGACCCCGCCGATTCGATCAACTCGGCCAGGATCAGCAACGTCGCGGCGGCCACCAGCACCACCACCGTGAGCAGGCCCCGGGTGGCCCCGGAGATCGGCAGGACCAGACAGAACAGGGCGATCAGCAGGGCACCCCGTCGCGAGGCCCGCGCCGCGCCCGGCGCGGTGTCGGCGCCCCGGCTCACGCGTACCTGGAGCACCACGATCAGGACCGTGTTGAGCAGCACCAGCCCGGCGATCACGGTTTTCGGGGCATCGGTGTGGCTGAGGATCCAGAGCGGCAGCACCGTCAGGTAGAGCGTCTGGTGCGCGGTGAGCAACCCGGACAGCAGGGTGACGGCCAGGAACGGGCGGTCGCGGAGCACGGCGAGCCGACTCATCGGCTCGGTTGGCCGGGTCACCTGCGGCAGTCGGGGCAGTCGCCGCACGAAGAGCGCCGTCACCAGGAAGACCGTCGAGATGAACCAGACCATCCCGTGGTACGCCTCGATCGTGTCCACCGCCAGCACCAGGCCACTGATCACCGCGCCCAGCCCGAACCCGACGTTCAGTGACGAACGCTGGTACGCCATCGCCGTGACCCGCTCGGCCGGGGGCAGTGCGTTGATCGAGTAGACCTGCTGGGCCACGCCGGTCGAGGCGTCCACGGCGGCCAGTGCCACCACCACGGCAAGGAATCCGGCGAAGCCGCCCACGAACGGGTAGGTCGCGAAGAGCGCCGCGTCCAGCACCAGCCCCACCACCCAGACCCGTTGTGGTCCGTACCTGTCGGTGAGCCCGCCCAGCGGCACGGTGCCCAGCAGCGACACCCCCGCCGCGATGGACAGCCCCAGCCCGACCTGGGCGGCGCTGAGCCCGAGCGCCCGGGTGAAGAAGACTGCGCTGCCGGCGTGGAACAGGCCACTGCCGACGGCGTAGACCATCGCCTGCACGGCCAGGGCGCGGGTCAACCCGGCCGGCGGCACGACGTTTCGGACAGCGGTGCGGATGGTTTCTCTGGCCCCCATGGCCGGGAGTGAACCGTGCCCCCACGACCTCGGTCGAGCCTTTTAGGCTGGACCAAATCCTGCCCCGGGGGTGGCCATGTCCGAGTTGCGGTTCAGCCTGGCCGACGTGGCGGGTGTGCGGCTCGCCGTGTCGCCGGTCAACGAGACGGTCATGAGCATGTGGGCGGTCGGCAGCCCGGTGCACCACCCGGTTCACCTGCCCTGGATCGACCGCGCCCGGGTGATCCTGCGGCGTCCGGAGGTGGCCGACCGGGTCCGACCGCTTGTGGAGCTGGCCCGGCCGCGTTGCTGGCTGCCCGACTTCCTCACCCCGGCGCCCCGGCCGAACGTGGAGATGGCCGAGCAACTCGACCAGATCGCCACGACACCGCCGGACGTGGTGGTCCGGGATCTGCTGGCGACCACCCCGCGCCGGCCGTTGGGCGCGTTCGGGCGGGCGTTGCTCACCGATCCCCGCGGGCTGCTGCCGCAGCTCGTCGACGCGGTGCGGGTCTGGCACGAGGAGGCGATCGCCCCGGACTGGCCGCGGATGCGCGCGCTGCTCGACGCCGACGTGGCGTACCGTGCCGCCCAGCTCGCCGGGGGCGGTGCCAGCGGGCTCTTCGAGCAGCTCCACCCGACCCTGCGCTGGCTCGGCGACCGGGTGGTCACCGACGACCCGTTCGGGCGGGACTTCGACCTGCGCGGGCGCGGGCTGGCGCTGAATCCGACGGTGTTCTCCAACCAGCGGGTGCTGTGGAATCTGCTGGAGGACTCGTTGCCGGTCGGGGCGTACCCGGTCCGTGCGGTCGGAACGCTCTGGGAGGCGACCGGGCCGCCACCCGGCGACCCGCTGGCCCGGGTGATCGGCCCCGGCCGGGCCGCGCTGCTGCACCTGCTCGACACGGCGACGACCACCACCGACCTCGCCCGACTCGCCGGGATGTCCGCCGGGAACGTCTCCCAGCACCTGGCCGCCCTGCACGCCGCCGGCCTGGTCTCCCGGTCCCGGCAGGGCCGACACGTGCTCTACCGCAACACCGACGCCGCGCGGGTCCTGCTCCGGGCCAGTGGTGGCGGCGGGTGAGCCGCCGACCGATCAGCGCAGCAGCAGGTCGGCGACCGGGCGGCGGTGCCGCAGGCCGGTCTCCCGGGCGCGCAGGTCGGCCGGCAGGGTGAACGGGTCGCCGAGCCGGCCGACGGCGGCGACCACCAGCGGGCGAACGCCGCCGGGGAGGTCGAGTTCGGTGGCGAGGCCGGTCTGGTCGAAGCGGGTCAGTTGCCGCACGTGCAGGCCGAGCGCGGTGGCCTGGAGGGTCAGGTGGGCCACGGCCTGACCGAGGTCGTACGCGGCCCGCTCGGCGTCGCCGCCGGTGTGCGCGCCGACCACGAGGGTCGACGCGAGTCGGGCCCAGCCCTGGTCACCGCCCGGCAGGTTGATCAGGATCCGCTTCCAGGTGTCGTCGTCGCGGTGGCCGACAGCGAACCGCCAGGGCTGGCGGTTGTCGGCCGACGGCGCCCAGCGTGCGGCCTCCAGCAGCGAGGCCGCCTCGTCCGGGGTCAACTCGGCGCTCGGGTCGAAGGCCCGGGGGCTCCAGCGGAAGGCGAGCAGCGACGTCAGATCGGCCATGGGTGAAGTGTGCCCGATGGGTGATTCGTCCCCTTGTCCGGGTACGTCAAATGTGGTCAAGAGCACCCGTAACGGGACGATGATCAGGGCGTTCCCGTGCTGGGACTACCCGACGGATCGGGGGTCGGCGGCGCGGCGGTGTCGAGCGGGTCCCGGTCCACCACCACCGGGCCGGCCAACTGCACGGTGGCCGGCGCCGGACCCGGCGGTGCGGCCAGCCGCAGCGTCCCCGCCCCGGTCCGCACCCCGGTCGGCGTGCCGTCCCCCTCGTAGCAGTAGATGCCCACCTCCACCGGAGCGTTGAGCGACGCCGAGGTGGAGTCCACCGAGTAGCAGGTCCCGGTGAGGCCCTCGGGTGGGCTGGCGGGGGCCACCGCCAGCGCCGCGCGCCGGTCGGTGAGCACGTCCAGCCAGTCGGTGAGCGGATGCTGGACGCGGGGGTCCGACCGGCGTGGGATCGCGTCGTCGCGCTCACCGAGGCGTACGCAGCTCGCCGACTCGGGTCGCCCGGCCGACGGCAGGGCGCACTGGAACAGCCCGTCGTTCGTGGCGGCTATCGAGATGTCGGCGGCGCCGCCCAGCGCGCCGCCCGGCACGTCGACCCGCCAGCTGCCGTCGTTCGCGCTCGTGAACGTGATGGTGCGAGCCGGTTGACCGGTCTGGCTGTAGACGTACTGCGCCACCAGGTGGCGATCCTGGGCAGCCGCGGCGAGAGCGGCCAGCTCGTCCCGCGCGGCGTCCACCGCCACCGGGCCCGGCTCGGCGGGCGGCGGGGCCGGAGGCTGCGCGTCGGTGCAGGCGACCAGGAGAGCTGGCAGGGCGATCACGAGTGGCCCGAGCACGCGGACGGCCGAGCGGGTGAGGACGGGCACCGGCCCATTCTGGTGGGTGCGGACTGTTGGTGGGCGCCAGCGGGTGAAGGCTCGTTCCGGCGTGTCGGACGTGTCGTCGCCGCGTACCGCCGGAGCTGGTGGGAGCGGCCCGGCCGCCCCGCGCGGGCCGGATGGTGGGATCACCTGACCCGCCGTCGTTACCCGCCGGATACCCTCAAGGGGACTGACACGCGCCGCCGGCCCCGGTTCCGGCGGCGTCGGCACGCTCAGGGTCGCTGGGAGGGAGTGCACCGTCGTGGCACTCGTGGTGCAGAAGTACGGCGGGTCCTCCGTCGCCAACGCCGAGCGGATCAAGCGGGTGGCCGAGCGCATCGTCGCCGCCCGCAAGGCCGGCGACGACGTGGTGGTGGTGGTCTCCGCGATGGGGGACACCACCGACGAGCTGCTGGACCTGGCCAACCAGGTCAGCCCGCTGCCGCCGGGCCGCGAGTTGGACATGCTGCTCACCGCCGGGGAGCGGATCTCCATGGCGTTGCTCGCCATGGCCATCCACAACCTGGGGTACGAAGCCCGCTCGTTCACCGGCTCGCAGGCCGGCGTGATCACCACCTCGGTGCACGGCCGCGCCCGGATCATCGACGTCACCCCGGGGCGGCTCAAGGGCGCGCTCGACGAGGGGTCGGTGGTCATCGTCGCCGGCTTCCAGGGTGTCTCGCAGGACACCAAGGACGTCACGACGCTGGGCCGGGGTGGTTCGGACACCACAGCCGTGGCGCTCGCCGCCGCCCTGCACGCCGACGTCTGCGAGATCTACACCGACGTGGACGGCATCTTCACCGCCGACCCGCGGATCGTGCCCAACGCCCGGCACATCCGGCACATCACCTACGAGGAGACGCTGGAGCTGGCCGCGTGCGGCGCGAAGGTACTGCACCTGCGTAGCGTGGAATACGCCCGTCGGGCGGGGTTGCCGATCCACGTCCGTTCGTCATACTCGACCAACACCGGCACGATGGTCACCGGATCGATGGAGGACCTTTCCGTGGAGCAGGCACTGATCACCGGGGTCGCGCACGACCGCAGCGAGGCCAAGATCACGATCGTCGGGGTGCCCGACGAGCCGGGTGCCGCCGCGGCGATCTTCGACACCGTCGCCGGTGCCGAGATCAACATTGACATGATCGTGCAGAACGTCTCCACCGAGGGCACCGGCCGGACGGACATCTCGTTCACCCTGCCCAAGGCCGACGGCCCCACCGCGATGGCCGCGCTCAGCAAGATCCAGGAGCCGGTCAAGTTCAAGGGCCTGCTCTACGACGACCACGTCGGCAAGGTCTCGCTGATCGGTGCCGGCATGCGCTCGCACCCCGGTGTGGCCGCCGGCTTCTTCGCCGCGCTCGGCGCTGCCGGGGTCAACATCGAGATGATCTCCACCTCCGAGATCCGGGTCTCCGTGGTCTGCCGGGACACCGACCTCGACGCCGCCGTGCGCGCCATCCACGACGCGTTCGAGCTTGGCGGCGATACCGAAGCCGTGGTCTACGCGGGGACGGGTAGGTAGCGCCGATGACGGCGCTGCCCACCCTCGCCGTGGTCGGAGCGACAGGTGCCGTCGGCACCGTGATGTGTGAGCTGCTCACGGGGCGCCGCAACGTCTGGGGTGAGATCCGGCTGCTCGCCTCCGAGCGCTCGGTCGGCAAGCGGGTGCGGTGCCGAGGTGAGGACGTCGTCGTCCAGGCGCTGACCCCGGAGGCGTTCGACGGGGTCGACGTGGCGATGTTCGACGTCCCCGACGGGGTCTCCGCCGAGTGGGCGCCGATCGCCGTCGCCCGCGGCGCGATCGCCGTCGACAACTCCGGCGCGTTCCGGATGGACCGGGACGTCCCGCTCGTCGTTCCGGAGATCAACCCCGAGCAGGTCCGCAACCGGCCCCGGGGCATCATCGCGAACGCCAACTGCACCACCCTCGCGATGATCGTCGCGGTGGCGCCCCTGCACCGCGAGTACGGCCTGCGGGAGCTGGTGCTCGCCTCCTACCAGGCGGTCTCCGGCGCCGGCCAGGCCGGCGTGGACATCCTGCACGACCAGCTCACGAAGGTTGCCGGGGACCGCGCGCTCGGCTCGCGCACCGGCGACGTCCGCCAGGCGGTCGGCGACGACCTGGGCCCGTTCCCCGCCCCGCTGGCGCTCAACGTGGTGCCCTGGGCCGGCTCGTCGGCCGACGGCGGCTGGTCGTCGGAGGAGATGAAGATCCGCAACGAGTCGCGGAAGATCCTCGGCCTGCCCGACCTCAAGGTGTCCGCCACCTGCGTCCGGGTGCCGGTGGTCACCGCCCACTCGGTGGCCGTGCACGCGGTCTTCGGCACCGAGGTCGATGCCGAGGGCGCCCGCGAGGCGCTGCGCAACGCGCCCGGGGTGATCCTGGTCGACGACCCCGAGGCGGGGGAGTTCCCGATGCCGATCGACGCGGTCGGCACCGACCCGTCCTGGGTCGGCCGGATCCGCCGCTCCCTGGACGACCCCCGGGCCCTGGACTTCTTCGTCACCGGCGACAACCTCCGCAAGGGCGCCGCCCTCAACACCGCCCAAATCGCCGAACTCCTAGCAAAAGAACTCCGCACCCCCTAACCCCACCCCCACCCCCACCCCGCCCCGCCCCGCCCCTGCCCCGCCCTGCCCCGCCCCGCATCGCGATCTTGCACTTTCTGTCGCGGCGAAAGGGGCGAAAGTGGACGAACCGGCGACAGAAAGTGCAAGATCGCGGGGGTGTGGGGTGTGGGGTTAGGCGGCGGAGAGTAGGACTCCGTCTCGGCCTTGGCGTTTTACCGCGTAGAGGGCCTGGTCGGCTCTGCGCAGGGTGCGGTCGGGGGTTTCGCCGGGGCGGGGGAGCGCGACGCCCACGCTGATCGTGCGGC
Source organism: Micromonospora sp. NPDC049175 (assembly GCF_043197345.1). Classification (NCBI taxonomy): domain Bacteria; kingdom Bacillati; phylum Actinomycetota; class Actinomycetes; order Micromonosporales; family Micromonosporaceae; genus Micromonospora; species Micromonospora sp. NPDC049175. The sequence continues at coordinate 61,232 of NZ_JBICSY010000005.1, forward strand.
CGACGCGTCGAGCCGCCTCGGTCAGCCGTTCGGCGATCCGGACCGCCTCCTCGGGGCGACTCACCTCGATCACCGCGACGAACTCGTCGCCGCCGATCCGGTACAGCTCGTCGCCGTGCCGGAGCGCCTCCTCCAGAGCGCGGGCCAACCCGACGAGCACCCGGTCGCCGGCCTGGTGGCCGTACGTGTCGTTGACGGTCTTGAAGCCGTCCACGTCGATCGCCAGCAGGGCCGTACGCCCCGGTGTGGCCGCCGCGATCCGCTGCCCGAACGGGCCGGTGTGCCGCAACCCGGTCAGCGGGTCGGAGCTGGCCTGCTCGCGTAGTCGAGCCAGCGTGCGGAGCCGGTCCAGGTTGGTCCAGGCCTGCCCGGCGAGCAGGTCCATCAGGCTGACGGTGGTCGGGTCCGGGCGCAGGGCGCGTTCGTCGGCGACCAGCAGCACGCCGTCGGCCTCCGGTGGCCCGACCGGTACGGCGACCAACGTCTGCGCCCCCGCCCGGGTCAGCGGTCGGTAGTCCTCGGTCGGGGGGTGCCCCGCCTCCCCGAGCGTGTATCCGGCGCCGTAGCGGTGTGCCCGGTCGACCATCCGGGCCAGGGCCGCCGGGCCAGCCTCGGTCAGCTCGGCACGGATCCGGGTCTCCAGGTCGCTCGGCGTCGCCGGGGGTGGACCGAGCTGGCCGGCGACCAGGAGGACCGCGGTGGAGAGGGTGGAGACCTCCCGGGCGGCGCGGGCCGCCGCGTCCATCAGCTCCGCCTCGGTGAGCGCGGAGGAGAGCGCGGCGGTGTGCCGGAGCAGCTTCTCGCCGCGGCTCTCCTCGGGTGGGCCGCCGAGCGCGGTGATTCGCGCGCCGAGTCGGTCGGCCAGCCGCTGTGCCGTCTCCCGCCACAGCTCCAGGTCGGCTGGCTCACTCCACTGGAGGTCGAGCACGCCGATGGCCCGGCCCGTCGGGTCCAGCACCGGTACGCACAGCTCGGCGGTCACGTCGGGGCGTACCGGAAGGTAGTCCGGGTCGGCGGTGACGTCCGGGACGACGGCGGGGGCGCCGGTGGCGTACACCCGCCCGACGATGCCGGTGCGCGCCGGCACGGTCGCGAAGACCTGCCAGGCCCCGGTCGCCGCGACGCAGCGCAGACGGTCGTGGGCCGCGAGCAGCACGGAGATCGTCGCGGTCGTGTGGCGGGACAGCGCGGTGACCGTCCATCGACAGGCCTCCGGCACGCTCGACGCCATCGGGAGGCGGACGATGACGTCACGGCTGACTCGCTGATGATCCACTCGCACGTCGTTCCAGGTAGGGGAGGGGCCCGGCCGGCGCCGAGCCGCACGATCAAGCGTACTCACGATGACGCGACGGCCGGGCTTCGTACACACGTGCTATCCACAGGCTGTGGACACAGCCTGTGGGCGGTGCCACCGGGCATCGGAGTTGACGATCGCGTTTGCGCCTGCCAATAATAGTTGGCATGAGCCAAGGTGAGCTATGGGAGAGCTGAGCGGCGACCGGCTGGTCGAGGTCCTTGCCACGCTGGCCAGCCCGCACCGACTGCGGGTGCTCGCCGCACTGACCGGCAGACGCGTGTACGTCTCACAGCTCGCCCGCGATCTGGGCATCAGCCGCGCACTGCTGCAGGTGCACCTCAAGAAGTTGGAAAAAGCCGGGCTGGTCACCGCACATCTGGAGTTGTCCGAGGACGGCAAGGCACTCAAGTACTACGAGACCGCGCCTTTCTCGTTGCACCTCACGCCCGACGTGGTGGCGGCCGCCGTCACCACCCTGAGCAACGCCGGAGACGGCAATGCCCCACCGGAAGGAACACGTTAGATGGACGTCACCGCCTCGGTCTTCCTCGTCGTCGTCGCCGCCCTGCTCATCTCGGGCGTCTGGTACGCGGGCGTCCGCACGCGGACCGCGCTGGCGGGCGAACTGCAGCGGCAGTACGCCGAGCAGGCCGCCGAGACCCAACGCCTACTCGCCGACGTGAGCGCGCAGTTGGCCGACCTGAACCGGCGCACCGCCGACATGCAACGCATCCTCAAGGACGCCGAATGACAGCCGTCGGCCTCAGTCCGCCGGTCACGCTGCTCAACGTCCCCAACGCCATCACCGCCGTACGCACGGCCGGTGCCGTCGGGCTCGCCGTGGCGGCGCTGACCCAGCGCAGCGCGCATCTGCTGGTCGCCGCCTACCTGCTCTACTGGATCGGAGACATCCTCGACGGTGCCGCCGCCCGGAGCCTGGGGCAGGAGACGCGTACCGGCGCGGTCTTCGACATCGTCGCGGACCGTGCCTGCACGTCGGCCTGCGCCGCCGCGCTGATCGTGCTGCGGCCGGCCACGGCCCTGCCGATCGCGGTGTTCCTGGTCCAGTTCATGGTCGTCGACCAGTTGCTGAGCCTGATGTTCCTGCGCTGGCCGCTGCTCAGCCCGAACTACTTCGCCCGCGTCGACAGGCGCATCTACCTGTGGAACTGGTCTCCGCCGGCCAAGGCGCTGAACACCGCCGCGGTGGTGCTGCTGGCGATCTTCGCGCCGATGACCGTGGCCGTCACGTTCGCCCTCGCGGTCGCCGCGGTGAAGGTCGTCTCGTTGGCCTGCGCGGCCAAGCTGCCGGCGGGCCTCCCGCGCACCCAACCATGATCGCCGTCCTGGTGGCCGCGGCCGTCGGGCTGCTGTCGGCCTTCCTGCCGTTCACCCCGGCCGAGCCGTACCTGATCGCGACCGTCGCGACGACAAGCGCGCCGCCCGTGGCGCTCGGCGTGGCCGCCGCTGCCGGTCAGACCGTCGGCAAGGTCCTGATCTTCCTCGGTGCGCGCGGCGCGATCCGCTCGACGTGGCTGCAACGGCGGCTGCGCAGAGACGCGCCCGCCGTGCCGGCGCGGCCGGGTCGACTGGGCACGATGCTGGCGCGTCCGAAGGCGGCCGGCGCGCGACTCGTCGAGGTGCTGGAACGCCCCCACCAGTCGACCGGGATGCTGCTGGTCAGCGCCGTCACCGGCCTGCCGCCGCTGCTGGCCGCCAGTGTCTACCTGGGACGCACACCCATGCGCCCGGCCGCCTTCGCCGTGACGTGCCTGCTGGGCCGGGCGATCCGCTTCGTCACTGTCGCGCTGGCCCCGCAGCTCGCCGGCTACTGAGACGGTGCCGGGCCGAGCGCGGACTGCCGCGTCTGGTCACCCCCGCAACCGCGCGCCCGGCGATAGCGTGAAACCCTCGACACCGAGGAGGCGAGCCGCCCATGCTCATCGCTCAGCTCAGTGATCCCCACCTGACCACCGGACTGCTCGCCGCCGCACCGGCCGCCGGGCTGCACCGCGCGCTCGGCCGGGTGCTGGCCGTGCGGCCGCGGCCGGACTGCGTGGTGATCACCGGTGACCTGGTCGACCACGGCCGGCCGGACGAGTACGAGGCGCTGCGCGAGCTGATCGGCCGGTTCCCGCTGCCGGTGTACCTGGCCCCCGGCAACCACGACGACCGTGAGGCGCTGCTCGACGCCTTCGGCGGCACACCGTGGCTCGGCGGCGGCTTCTCGACCCACTACCACGTCGACCACGAGGCGGCGACGATCGTCGTGCTCGACTCGCTCGTCGCCGGCAGCGACGGTGGCCAACTCGGCGAGGAGCAGCTCGGCTGGCTGGACGGGGTGCTGGCCGGGCGACCCGAGGTGCCCGCCGTGCTCTGCCTGCACCATCCGCCAGTGGCGGTCGGTATCCCCGTGGCCGACTCCATCCAGCTCGCCGACGGTGCCGCGCTCGCCGAGGTGGTCGGGCGGCACCCGCACGTCGTCCGGGTCGCCGCCGGCCACCTGCACCGCCCGGTCACCACGGCCTACGCGGGCACGGTGCTCACCGTGGCGCCCAGCACGTGGAGGCAGGCCACGCTCACCATGAGCGCCGACGACCAGATCGGCTGGGTCGACGAGCCGACCGCCTTCCTGCTGCACCTGGTCGAGGCGGGTGGCTGCGTCACACACACCGTGCAGGTGAGCCACTCGGCCGGTCAGACCTGTAGCTCCTGAGGGAGCCCGCCGTGGTGCTCTGGTACGTCGCGTACGGCTCGAACATGCACGCCGCCCGCCTGGCCTGGTACATCGGTGGCGGCTGCCCGCCGGGTGGGAGGCGGACGTACCCGGGCTGCCGGGATCGGCGCCCACCGAGCCGGTCGGTCCCGGTGTCGCTGCCCGGCGGGATCTACTTCGCCGGTGAGTCCCGGGCCTGGACCGGGGGCATGGCCTTCTACGACCCGCGGTTGCCGGGCGAGGCCGCGGCCCGCGCCTACCTGGTCACCGAGGAGCAGTTCGCCGACATCGCCGCCCAGGAGATGTATCGCCCGGCCGGTGCCGACGCCGACCTGATCCCCGCCACCGGGGCGGCGATCGAGGCGGCCATCGCCGCTGGACGGGCGACGCTCGGCCCCGGCCGGTACGAGACGTTGATCTGCCCCGGCAGCCACAGCGGCGTGCCCCTGCTCACCTTCACCGCGCCCGAGGGGGCGTCGGCCACCCGGTGCCGGCCGCCCGCGCCGATCTACCTCGGCATGATCGCCCGCGGCCTACGGGAGGCACACGGCTGGCCGACCGAGCGGATCATCAGCTATCTGGCCGCCCGACCCGGCGTGGCCGACGGGTGGCGCCCCGACGACGTTGCCGACCTGGTCACCGAGGCGCTGGCCGCCGGGTGACCCGCTGCGCCGGTGCCGTCAACCGAGCAGGAACTCGCGCAGCGCGGGAGCCAGCGTCGCCGGCGGCACGTCGTGGTAACCACCGTCGAGGCTGATGGACCGGCCGCCCGGGACCGCCTCGGCGGCGGCCCCGCTCGCGTCCCGCAGCCACTGTGGACTGCCGGTGCTGTGCACCGCGAGAGTCGGCACGGTGATGGCCGCCAGCCGGCCGGTGGGCAGTCGCCCGCCGGCGGTGACGATCGAGTCGTACACCAGTGTGTGCGCGATTGTCGTGAGCCCGCCCCACATCGGTTGCGACCGCATCCTGGTGATCTCCTCCGCCGGCAGCCCCACCGAGTCGCCGAGGAAGAGCTGCACCGCGCCGTCCCTGTCGTCGGCGGCGATCAGCTCGATGAGGCGCGCGGTGAGATCCCGCCAGACGCCCACGTGCGGACCGACCTGGAACGGTGGCTCGAACAGGGCCAACCTGGTCACCGGAAGGCCCTGCGCGGTGGCGAGGGCGGACAGGATCGCGCCGGAGGAGATCCCGTAGACGGCGGCGGAACCACCTGCCGCCGCGATCAGGGCGGCCAGGTCGTCGATCTCGCGACCGATCTCGTAGGGCGCGGTGTCGCCGCTGAAGCCCCGCCCGCGGCGGTCGTAGCCGAGGACTGTGAAATCCGGTGCCAACGCCTCGGCCAGCGCACGGGTTGCGGTGCGATCGCTGAACGCCCCGCCGACCAGGACGATCGCCGGCCCGGCGCCGGACCGCTCGAACGCGATGGGTGTGCCGTCCGCCGATCGCACCTGCTCCACCTGCGGTGTCGTCTCGCTCACGATGCTGCCTCCGTCCGCGCCGACCGTCAGGTCCTTTCTAGACCCTGGGTACGACGATGTCTGGCAAACGCTCCTCCGAGGTGCGGGCGTACCCGCAGCTCCGGGTCGACCCGGCGGCGTCCGGATGAGAGGCTGTCGGTGCAGGCGGCCATCCCCAACCGCCGCCAACCGCGACCCTGACGACGGCGTCGCTCGGCGGCCCGGTCGACCCAGAGGCCAGGCCCCGCGGGCGCCGATTCTTCCAAGGAGATCCATGTCCATGACCGGGATGCGACGGGCCGCTGTCGGCCTGACCGCGCTCGCGGTGGCCGCGTTCGGCGCGGTCGCCACCAGCCCAGAACAGGCCGACGCGCGACCGAAGCCGGTCGACGTCACCCTGCTGGCCCTCAACGACCTCCACGGCAACCTCGAACCGCCGAGCGGCTCCAGCGGCACGATCGCCGGGCAGGCCGCGGGCGGCGTCGAATACCTGGCGACCCACCTGGCCGAGTTGCGCGCCGCCGCCAAGAAGAAGAACACCATCACGGTGGCCGCCGGTGACCTGATCGGCGCGTCCCCGCTGCTCTCCGCCGCGTTCCACGACGAGCCGACGATCGAGGCGCTGAACATGGCCGGGCTGGACTACGCCAGCGTCGGCAACCACGAGTTCGACGAGGGCGCCGCCGAGCTGCTGCGGATCCAGAACGGCGGCTGCCACCCGGTGGACGGCTGCGCCGACGGCACCCCGTTCCGGGGCGCCGACTTCACGTACCTCTCCGCGAACGCCTTCAAGACCGCCACCGGCAAGCCGCTGCTGGCACCGTACGCGATCCACAAGGTGCAGGGCGTCAAGGTCGGCTTCATCGGCATGACCCTGGAGGGCACCCCGCAGATCGTCAGCCAGCAGGGCGTCGCCGGCCTCACCTTCGCCGACGAGGCGGACACCGCCAACCGGTACGCGCGCGAGCTGCGCCGCAAGGGCGTACAGGCCATCGTCGTGCTGCTGCACGAGGGCGGCACCCAGGCGGCGACCGGTGGCATCAACGACTGCGTCGGCATGACCGGGCCCATCGTGGACATCGCCAACCGAATGGACCCGTCGATCGACGTGGTGGTCAGCGGGCACACCCACCAGGCGTACAACTGCGACATCAACGGCAAGCTGGTCACCAGTGCCAGCTCGTTCGGACGCCTGGTCACCGACATCGACCTGAAGATCGACCGCCGGAGCGGGGACGTCATCTCCGCCGCCGCGAACAACGTCGTGGTCACCCGTGACGTGGCCAAGGACCCGAGGCAGACCGCCCTGATCGACAGGTACAAGACGGTGCTCGGCCCGGTCGCCGGCCGCCAGGTCGGCGTGACCAGCCAGGCCATCACCCGGAGCCAGGAAACCCTCTTCGGTACGAGTCTCGGTGAGTCCCCGCTCGGCAACCTGATCGCCGACGCCCAACTCGCCGCCACCGACGACGAAGAGGGCGCGGTCGCCGCCTTCATGAACCCGGGCGGAGTACGGGCCGACCTCGACGCCGGCCCGGTCACCTACGAGGAGGCGTTCACGGTGCAGCCGTTCGCCAACAACCTGGTGACGCTCGACCTGACCGGCGCACAGCTCTACTGCGTGCTGGAGCAACAGTTCGTCACCAACCGGACGCTGTACCCGTCGGCGACCGTGGGCTACGTGGTCGACCCGAACGGCACCACCGGCACGGTGGCCGACCCGTGCGCCGGCACCCGGGTGGTCCGGGGCAGCCTCACCCTCGGCGGGACCGCCGTCGACACCACCGCCACCTACCGGGTGACGGTGAACAACTTCCTGGCCGGCGGCGGCGACGGCTTCAGCGCCCTCACCGGCGGGACCAACCAGGTCACCGGCCAGATCGACCTGGACGCGTTCGTGGCGTACCTGACCGCGCAGTCGCCGGTCTCCGCCCCGACGCTGGACCGCATCCGCACCACCGCCGAGGTCCCCGCCGCCTGACGGCCGACCCCGCTACACCGGGCCCCGGAGCAGCCGCTCCGGGGCCCGACCCGTCCTTTGCCCGCGTCCGTGCTTCCGTGCTCGTGCGTGTCCGTGCTTCCGTGCTCGTGCGTGTCCGTGCTTCCGTCCGCGCTTCCGTGCTCGTGCGTGTCCGTGCTTCCGTCCGTGCTTCCGTGCTCGTGCGTGTCCGTGCTTCCGTGCTCGTGCGTGTCTGTGCTTCCGTGCTCGCGCGCGTGTCTGTGCTTCCGTGCTCGCGCGCGTGTCTGTGCTTCCGTGCTCGCGCGCGTGTCTGTGCTTCCGTGCTCGTGCGTGTCCGCGCTCCCGTGCTCGTGCGTGTCCGCGCTCCCGTGCTCGTGCGTGTCCGCGCTCCCGTGCCCGACGTCCCCTGCGTGTGCCCGTCCCAGAGGCCCGTGCCTGCGTGCGCCTGGGCCCACCTGCGCCCGCGCGGACAAGATCGCGCTCGAACATGGATGTAGTGGCATCGGCGTTCGGAGATGCCACTACATCCTGGATCCAGCACGATCTTGGTCTGCGTCGAGAGCAAGGCGGGCTCAACCTCGACGCCATAGCCACCCTCACGAAGACCACGGAAGGGTGTTGCAGTCACCGGCTGAGCCTGCCCAATGGGGAAATCCCCCGCAACATCAGGGATGTTGCTGCCTCCCGCGTGCCCGAGGCAGCAACATCCCTGATGTTGCTCAGATCTTGGCGCGGGGCGCGGGGCGCGGGGCGCGGGCGCGCGGGGCGCGGGGCGCGGGCGCGGGGTGCCTGGGGCGGGTGTTTGAGGTCAGGCGGGGGTGGGGGTCGGGGCGGGAGATGCCGCGACGGCCGTGGTGCGGCCGTCCTGCTCGGCGCTGAGCAGCCGGCGCAGCGAGAGCGCGATCAACGACGCGACCAGGCAACCGCCGACCACCGTCGCCACCCAGACTCGGCCGTCGGCGGCGCCGATCAGCGGTCCCGCGGTCACCGGGCCGATCACACCGCTGATTCCGAAGATCATCGAACTCATCGCGTTGTACCGGCCGCGAAGCTCGTCAGTGGCCAGGGCGTTGGTCAGCGCGGGCATCACCGGCGACAGCATCGTCTCGCCGAAGCCGAAGATCGCCGAGCAGGCCACCACGCACAGGGCGGCCAGCACCGCGCTCTCCCCGGTGACCAGGCCGGCCGCGCCGAGGACCAACCAGGCGGCGGCGAACACCGCCCCCACCACCGCCAGTGCCCGGGTGCGGCTGCGGCCCTCGATCCGACGGATCACCAGCAGTTGCGCGAGCACGATCATCACGGTGTTGGCCGCGAGCGCCCAGGCCACCACCCGGGGGTTCACCTCGACCACCCGCACCGCGTACGCGGCGAAGCCCACCTCGATCTGCGCGTACCCGCAGGTGGTGAGAACCAGCCCGAAGACCACCAGCCGTCGGAACGGGCGGTCCCGCAGCACGGTCAGGTAGCCGCCGGGCGACGGCTCGTCGACACCTCGACGGTTGCCGAGCCGGTGACCCACGGCGGGCAGGGAGAGCAGGATCAGCGCCGGCAGCAGGTACGTCAGCGCGTCCAGCAGGTAGATCGTCTGGAAGGTGCCGGGCCGGGCGGTGTCGACGATCGCGCCGGAGGTCATGCCGCCGACGCCGATACCGAGATTGAGCAGGGCGAAGTTCAGCCCGAACACGCGTTGCCGCTCGTCGTCGTCGGTCAACGACGCGAGGATCGTGTTCTGCCCGGACCAGATCGCCGAGCTGCCGATGGCGATCACCGTCATCACCAGCAGGGCCGAACCGGTCGAGTGGACCAGCGCGAGCGAGCCCGTGCCGATCGCCTCGATCACCAGGCAGGTCACCACCACCCAGCGGGCGCCGATCCGGTCGATGAGCGTCCCGCCCAGCGGCGACAGCGCAAGGGTGACCGCGCCGTACCAGCCGATGACGAGGCCGGCGCGGGCGTCGGTGAGCCCGCGTACGTCGGTCAGGTAGATGAACAGGAACGGCAGGGTCAGACCGCGCCCGACCGCCGACAGCAGAGTGCCGAGCATGATCCGGCGGGCGTCCGATCGGCGGGGCAGGGCGCGACGCAGCATGTCCGGCATTCTGTTCGTCAGGTGTGACACGGCGCGAACCGTTTTGGTCGCGCCCCGCCGTCGCCGAGGCCATCGGGTGACCAATCCCACGATGATCCACTCGGCTCGGTGGTGGTCAGTAGGTGTCCGCCGGGTCTGCGATGCTGGCCCGATGACCGGCACCTGGCGACATCTGCCCGCTACCGCCCGCGCCATCGCGGTGACCGCCACCGCGGCCGTCGCCGCCGCCCAGGCACGCGACGGTCAGGCGTACGACGAGGCGGTCGGTGGCCTCGCCGCCGACGAGCGATCCGGCCTGGTGCTCGGCGCGGTGGTCCGGCTGCTGTTGGAGGAGAGCCATCCGGAGGGGCTGGCCGGCGACGACATCCGCCAGGTGTTGACCCGTTGCGTGCAGAGCGCGACGCGGTGGCGGTCGGACGTGGACCCGCACGTGGTGCTCGTCCTGCTGGCGGGCGCGCTCGGCGTGTACGACCCCGACGGCGACGAGTCGCCCCCGGACGCGTCGGCGCTGGCCTGGCATGCCCCGCTCCTGGTGGCCGACCTGTTGGCGACGACAGGCGTGTCGTTCGACGACTACCTCGCCGCCGCGTTCGCCGAGATCGAACGCACCGAGCGACAGGACTGACCGGCGGGGGCGGCCACCTCCATGTGGTGGCCGCCCCCGCCGCTCAGGTCAGGCGGCGGGGGCCGCCACCTCGAACGAGTACCAGTTGGCGTCGTATCCGACCGAACCGTCGGCGTGGACGCCGTAGACGGTAAGCGTCACGTATCCGCTGGCAGTCGGCGTCCAGGTGATCGTGGCGCGACCGTTCTCGTCGGCCGCCACCTCGGTCGGCTCGGCGTCGTCGAAGCTGTAGCGGAAGGCCTTGGTGTCCGTCCAACCCACCGGCGGGGAGAAGGTGAAGGTGCCCTCGACTCCCACCCCGCCGACCGGCGAGCCGTCACGCGAGTAGTAGACGTCGGACTTCACCCCGGGGCCGGGGCTGTAGTACCCGGACCAGGAGGCCGCCTGTGACACGAACCCGTTGTCGCTGCGGCTGCGTACCGTGATCTGGGGTCCGTCCGGCTTGGTGGAGACGAAGCGGAAGTAGGCCGTCCCGTCCTCCTCCGCGGACCTGATCTCGGGGTCTCGCCCGTCCAGGGTGATCTCGTACTCGCGGACGCCTGTGACACCGGGCGCCGGGACGAACCTCAGCAGCACTTCCTGCCCCCACTGCGGCGGACCGTTCTCCTCCCGCACCTCGGGGGCGGTCCACGGCACGAGGGTGCGGTACTCGACGGTCCCGGAGACGTTGCCGGCGAGGTCGATGGAGCGGACGGTAAGCGTCTGCGTTCCGAAATCGGTCGGATTGATCGTCACGGTCGCCGAACCGCCCGGCTTGTCCGCCCGGACCGATCCCGGCTGGTCGAGCGGGTTCGTGCACTCCAGCTGACCGTAGTCACCGCTGGTCGAGCAGCTGCGGACGCCCAGACCGCGCCAGGAGTACTCGAAGCCGGCGACGTCCTTGTTGCCGTTGCCGGAGAAGGTGAAGGTCCCGGGCACACCTGCCGGTGCCCACTCGCCGGTGCTGTCCGCCGGGTAGTTGGCCGAGGTGACGGTGGGCGCGCCGGGCGCGGTGCCGTCGTGGGTGAAGAAGCACTTCTTCGACCACGCCGAGGCGTCGGTGCCGTCGGTCACCCGGGCCTGCCAGACGTACGACTCCCCGTCGGCGAGGAAACCGTCGGGCAGGTTGACGGTGTTGGCCCGACCGGAGATGCCGTGCTCGCCGGTGAACACCTGCCGGGCGTCCGGCGTGGCCTTCGGCCAAATGGCGACCTCGGTCCGGACGGCCCACTCGTCGTTGCCGTCCGCGTCGGAGCCGACCGCCTGCAGCACGTTGGCGAACCCGCCGATGCGCGGGTACGGCTTCAGTTGGGTGCAGGGGAGGCCACCGTTGTAGAGGTGGGCACCGTCGATCTGCGGCACCGAGTTGTACTCGGTGCTCATGCGGACGCCCTGGTAGGCGTCGAGTCGTCGACCGTAGGAGGCGTCGCTCTCGAACTGCTCCGGCACCCGGATCTCGAGGGTGATGTGGCGCTGCCGGTGTGCCACCGCATCCTGCACCGCCGGGGTCACGTCGAGGGCGATGCCACGGGGGCAGTACTGCGTGGGCGTCACGTCTTCGGCGACCTTGACGATGGGCGCGGGCGACCGGTTCCAGGTGGGCGTCGTGGTCACCGGCTTCGTACGCCAGATCTCGACGGCACGCTTACCGCAGTCGGCGACGCTGTCCTCGTCGACGAACACCTTGCCGGAGTAGACCTTCTTGCCCTCGTACGCGGCGAGGTCGAAGGTGACGTACACCCGCGAGGTGTGGCTCTTGCCCGCGTCGTCCTGCCAGGTGCCGAGCGGGAGAGGGGTGCCGGCTTCCGACGGGTACGCCTTCTTCGGTGTCGCCGAGTCGGTCCAGCCCACCGCGACTGTCGGCGTGCGCTCGGGCTGCGGTGCCGCGAGGGCCGCGCTCGTGGTGGACATGAGACTGAGCCCGCTGACGCCCATCGTCAGCGCGAGGGCGCCGAGGGCAGCGCGGCGCGGCCTGGATCTGATCACAGTGGATGTTCCTCCCCGTGTGCCATCCGCCTACTGAACGGATGATCAGGCGCATCAAACCCTGGATGGTGTGGGGCGGCAACAGCCTTTCGGCCGGCTTGGTAGCCGGCCGAAAGGATCGACGATCTTTTGAGCCGCGCCGACGGGACCGCGGACCCGGACCAGCTCGGCGCGCTCAGTCCTGGTTCCAGGTGTCCGTCTCGAATATCGACTGCGCACCCTCCCCGGCCACCTGGCCGCTGGCGAGCGTCCGGCCGGCCGCGTCGAGCGCCTCGACGACGAGGCCCGTCATGGAGTGGGGCACGGGCAACACCGCCCCGGAGCCGCTGACCGCAACCGTCGACACCTGGCGCCCATCGTGCGTCACCCGCACCTGGGTGGCTGCCGCCGGCGTCACCACAAGCAGGGACCGCCGGCCCTCGACGCCGATGCGGTCATCGTCGATCGGCACAGCCAGGACGCCTGCGGGGTCGGTCGGGTCCGCCGCGACGGTGAAGGAGGTGCCGGTGCCGATCACACCGTTGGCCCTCGGTTGATCGAGGTCGATCGTCACCTCGCCGACCCAACCGCCGCCGCCGGCCGCGGGAGCGGCCAGGATCGTCGCCCTGCCGCTCTCCACCGACCCGTCGGCGGCCGACAACCCGTCGGTGGAGCGGACGGGGAGGCCGGCTACCTGCCCGCCCCACACCACGCTGGGCAGGGCGGCCAGTTGGTATCCCCTCGACTTGGCGTACCCCGACACCATCAGTCGGGCGCGCTGCTCCGGAACGCTGCCGCGTACGCCTGACATCGCGGTCGTGAGCTGCGCGTCGGTGAGCGGTCCCGGCAACAGCGACCCCGGGCCCGGGGTCATCTTGCGTGTCACCGTGCCGCAGTCGACCCGCCACCACTCGGGCCGCTGGGTCTTCGGGGTACGGATCAGGTAGGACCCGGTCGGCTCCGGGGCCCACTGGAACGCTGTGCCGTTGGGCAATGGTGAGGTGAGGAAGACGCATCCGGCGGGTGCGATCGCCACGTGGATGGTCGTGCCCGGCCCGGACGGGTCGCCCAGGGCGAGGCTCTCGTAGGGTTCCAGGCCGTCGCCGACGCCTCGACCAATGTTGGTGCTGGCCAGCTTCTCGGCGCTGGCCCCCTCGTCGGCGGACAGCCACATCGCGGCGCTCGGCCAGCCGGTGGCCGGATCGGGCTGGTCGCGGACGAAGGCGGCGAGCGCGATCCGCTGGCCGCCGACGTCGTCGACGAACAGCACCTTCACCGCGCTCACCGGCACGGCCAGCCGGGGGATGTCGCCCCGGCGCTGCGCGGCCAACAGGAGTTCGGAGAGCTGGCGGACATAGCCGCTGTCCTGGCCGACGGCGCCCCGCGGCGGTGACTGGAGGAGTTTGTCCGACCAGGCCAGCACGGGTGCGATGGACTCGGTCGAGTCTGCCGGTGGTGGTTGGGTGGTCCGACCCGGGTCGGCGATCGCGAAGGCCGCTCCGCCCAGGGAGACCACAAGTGCGAGGGCCAGCCCACCCATGCGACGCTGCCGGCTCCGTCGATAGCGTGCCCTGGCTCGGCCGTACGGATCCGGCTGTGGGGTCAGGTTCCTGCCCAGCTCGGCCAGCGCCTGGCCCACTTCCTCGTCGACAGTCATGGTGTAACCCCCGTCATCGTCGTCGTCCCGGTCGGTGCTGGACTGGCTGCCGCTGAGGCCGGTGTCGGTGGCGACGCGTCCGACGCCAGTGCGAGACGCAGGCGTGCCAGACCTCGCGACGCGCGGCTCTTGACCGACCCCACAGAGCAGCCCAGGGCGGCAGCGACCGCCACCTCCGGCAGATCGACCACGTACCGGAGCACGATCACGGCCCGGGTGCGAGGCGTCAGCTCCCGCATCGCCTCGTACAGGGCGTGCCGTTCCGTCACCGCCTCCGTCATGTCCCGGCCGGACCGGTCCGGCAGGATCGACGTCACCACCTCGTGCACGCGGTGGCGGCGCCAACTGCTGATGTGGTGATTGACCATGACCCGTCGCAGGTACGCCATCGGATCGTCGACCCGACGCCACCTGCGCATCACCTTCACCAGCGCCGTCTGGACCAGATCCTCGGCATCCTGGGCCGACCCGGTGAGGTGGTACGCCACGCGCAGAAGATCCATGTAGCGCGTCTCGACGAACTCTCGAAAATGCTCGTCGTCCACTGCCATAAGCCCCCGCCTCGGTTGGTTACCCATCACGACTCCGTCGGGGGCCAATAGGTTGAAAGCCGGCCGGGGGCACATCGTGCAGTTCCAGCGCGTCCTGCCGGCGGGCGGTGCGCTGTCGACCGCCGCGCTACTGTGCCCGGGATGAGCGCCGACGGCTGGCTGGCCGACACCCGGACGTCCTACGACACGGTGGCCGCAAGTTACGCCGAGATGCTGCGCGACGCACTCGTCGCCGCGCCGTACGAACGGGCGGTCCTGGCGTTGTTCGCCGAGCTGACCCGCCTTGGCGGCGAGGGACCCGTGGCAGACATCGGCTGTGGGCCGGGACGGATCACCGCCCACCTGCACGGCCTCGGTGTGGACGCCTTCGGCATCGATCTCTCGCCCGCGATGATCGACATCGCCCGACGCGACAATCCTGACCTGCGGTTCGCTGTGGGCTCCATGACCGACCTCGATCTCACCGACTCCTGCGTCGCCGGCATCCTGGCCTGGTTCTCACTCATCCACGTCCCGGACGACGACGTTTCCACCGTGCTGGCCCACTTCCACCGGGTGCTACGTCCCGGTGGCACCCTGCTGCTCGCCTTCCACGTCGGTGACGGGCATCGGCTGAAGACCGAGGGCTACGGCGGTCACCCGATGAACGTCTACGTGCACCGCCGCCCACCCGACCGGGTCGCCGCCTGGCTCGGCGACGCCGGGTTCACTGTCGAGGCCCAACTGCTGCACCGCCCCGACGAGACCAGGCACGGAGCGTTTCTCTTCGCACGCCGGGGGTCTGACAAGGAATGACAGCGTTCGCGTGCCGTCGACACGGGCCTCGGATATCAGGGCCGGCTTGCGTGGAGGAACACCGTCACGGTGTCCTCCCGGTCCAGGTCCGCCAGTAGGCGACGGTAGGTGCCGTCGGGTCCCGGTGTTTCCTCGTCCAGTCCGGAGATCCGAACAGCCGTCTCGGGGTGCCAGCTGTTTCCTCCGCCGACGTCGTCCTGCTTGCTCACGACGCGTAGCCCGGGGGTCAACGTGGCGGCGAAATCTCCGTCGGTCAGGAAGGTGTCGAGGGCGTCGCGAGGAATCCGGAACCTCGCCGACAGGTAGGTCTCCAGCCCGTTGCTCTGGGCGGCCGAGAGGAGCACCGTGCCGGGCGGAAAGGTCACGTGGGCGAAGGCTTCGACCTCCGACGCGCTCGCCGGCTGCGGCGCCGACTGAAGCGAGTCATCCAAGTCCTCAAGCCCGCTGACGGCCACGAAGCCGCACGAGACCAGAGACAGCACGAGGCTCAAGCTGGCTAGGACGAGAGCGGCCGTGGCCCTGCGGCTGGGCTTCGGCGCCGGCTGGTCAGACACCTGCCGCACGATACGCGACTCATAGCGTGGTGTTGATCTCCGGCACCGCCGTTGAAGCACCAGAGGGCACATCCATGGATCGGATGTGCCCTCTAACCTCTGGTCGGGGTGGCCGGATTCGAACCGACGACCTCTTCGTCCCGAACGAAGCGCGCTACCAAGCTGCGCCACACCCCGAGGCGTGCCGACAAATAGTAGCCCACCCGCCCGGATGGTCAAACTCGGTACCCCCGCCGCCCTGGCCAGCGGGCGGCGGGGTTCGTCAGCGGGGGATGAGGGTGAGGATGCTGGCCTCCGGGGGGCAGGCGAAGCGGATCGGGGCGGTCGGGTGGGTGCCGAGGCCGGCGGAGACGTGCAGCCAGGAGTCCGAACCAGGCCAGCGGTGCAGGCCACGCGCCATCGAGCGGGGCAGGCCGCAGTTGGTCACCAGGGCCCCGTAGCCCGGTACGCAGACCTGACCGCCGTGGGTGTGCCCGGCGAGCAGCAGCCCGAAGCCGTCCGCGGCCATCTGGTCGAGCACCCGCGGCTCCGGGGAGTGCGTCAGCGCGATGGACAGATCCGCCGACGACGAGACCGCCCCGGCCACGGCGGGGTAGTCGTCCCGGTCGATGTGGGGGTCGTCCACGCCGACCAGGTCGAGCTGCCGACCGCCGGCCTTCAGCGTGGTCCGGGCGTTGTTGAGGTCCGCCCAGCCGGCGCCCGTGAACACCTGGCGCAACTCCTCGTAGGGCAGCTCGACGCCCTCGGTGTACTCCCGGTCGGGCAGGAAGTAGGTGAAGGGGTTCTTCAACACCGGGCCGGTGTAGTCGTTGGAGCCGAACACGAACGCCCCGGGATAGTCCAGCAGCGGCTGGAGGGCCCGCAGCACTCCGGGCACCGCTCCCGGGTGGGCCATGTTGTCGCCGGTCACCACCACCAGGTCAGGGTCGAGGGCGGCCAGCGACGCCACCCAGCGCTGCTTGCGCGCCTGGTCGGGCATCATGTGCAGGTCCGACAGGTGCAGCACGCGCAACGGCTCCGCGTCGGCCGGCAGCACCGGCACGTCGTACCGTCGCAGGGTGAACATGTTGCGCTCGATGAGCGACGCGTACGCGAGGGTGGCCGCGCCGACCGTGGCGGTTCCGGCGGCAAGCCGGAATAGTGTGCGCTTTCGCATGGCGTTCAGGGTAGTTTGACCGTCCATGAGCACGCTGAAGGACCGCCTCACCGCCGACATGCGTTCCGCGCTCAAGGCGCGCGACGAGCTGACCACCTCCACGCTGCGGATGGCCCTGGCCGCCGTCGGCACCGCCGAGGTCGCCGGCAAGGCCAAGCGCGAGCTCACCGATGACGAGGTGCTCGCCGTGTTGACCAAGGAGGCCAAGAAGCGCCGGGAGGCGGCCACCGCCTTCGCCGACGCCGGCCGCGCCGAGCAGGCCGCGAAGGAGACCGCCGAGGGCGAGGTGCTGGACCGCTACCTGCCCAAGCAGCTCTCCGACGCCGAGTTGGCCGAGCTGGTTTCGGGGGCGCTCGCCGCGGGCGGCTTCACCGGGAAGACCCAGATGGGCCCGGCCATGAAGGCTGCCCAGGCCGCGGTGGCGGGCCAGGCCGAGGGTGGTCGGGTGGCCGCCGAGGTACGCCGACAGCTCGGCCTCTGACAGTCGGCGGTGTGACACTTGGCCCCCGCCGATCTTGTGGTTCGACGGGGCACACCGAAGGGCATGTCACTGATATATGGAAGCCCTGGCTTGCCCTGATCCGGTCCGCATTGTGATCCGGGAGCAAGGGAGTCGGCCGTAGGTATCCTCTGGTTTGAATGGCCGTACCTGGCGGTGACGTCCACGGTGCTGGTTGCGATCTGGATCGTTCTCGTGATCCGCAATCACCGCGTGGGCTGGCGCTTCTTCGCCTTTGGCGGAGGGCTGGTCGTCCTGTGCTTTGTCGGGGGGCCGTTGGTGGGCAGATTGGCGGCACCAGAAATTGGGTGCCAAGCTCAGGAGGGGTTGGCCTGCGGCATGGGGGGTGTCACCGCAGCAGCCTGGGCGAACGGCGCAGTGGCGCTGTGCTGCCTGGTCGTGCTCCTGATCCTGACCCCTCTGGTCAGGCTCGCCGCCCGCGGCGGCTCGACGCCGTTGCCCAGGTCCGGTGACGGTTCATAGGGCCGCCGCCTGAGTCCGGTCTAGACGAAACGGGCGGGCACCCGGTGTGGGTGCCCGCCCGTCGTGTCCTGATCGTCGACTCAGCCGCCGGGACGGCCACCGGGTCGACCGGTGTTGCCGGGTTGCCCGCCGCCGGTGTTGCCCGGCGTGGCGCCACCGCCGCCGTTACTGACCTGGATGGTGACCACGCCACCCTTGATGGTGCGGCCGTCGGGGCTGGTGCCGTGGGCGGTGCCCGCCGGGCAGGACGACGGCACCTTGGCCTCGGAGACCACCGGCTCGAAGCCCGCGTCCTTGAGCCGGGACTTCGCCTGCTCCACCGAAATGCAGCTCACGCCGGGGATGCTGCGCTGGTCACCCTCGGAGATCTTCTGGCCCGGTGGCTCGAACTGGATGCGCTCCTTGTTCTTCATGGCATCCCGCAGCGTCTCGTACACCGGCGGGTTGATGCCGTTCTTTTCCTTGTGCAGCATCCTGACGTTCGTCTGCGGCCAGTCCGGGTCGGCCATGATGCCGGCCACCGCGTACTGCCTGGTCATCGCGACCAGTGCGGCGGTCTTCTCCGAGTCGGTGGTGCCGGACTTGCCGGCCACCGGCGCGTCGACGATGCCCTTCACGACGGCGGCGGTGCGGCTGCTGCCGCACTTGCTGGTGCTGGAGTTGTCGCCGACCGGGCAGCGGGCGGCGTCCACGGCGGCTCGGGCCACCTCGGTGCTGAACCGCTTCTCACAGCGCGGGTTGGCGATGTCCAGCTTGTTGCCGTCCGGGTCGCGGATCTCCTGCACCGGGATCGGCTCGCAGTACTTGCCGTCCGCCGCCAGGGTCGCGTACGCGTTGGCCAGGTCGAGCGGGGTGGTCTGCGAGACACCGAGGGTGAAGGCGCCCCACTGGTGCGCCCCCTTCTCCAGGGTCAGATCCTCCTCGGTGCGGAACTGGATGCCGGCCCGCTTGGCGGCGCTGACCACGTTTTCCGCGCCGACCTGCTGCTGGAGCGGGACGAAGAAGGTGTTCACCGACTGGGCGAAGGCGGTCCACATGTTCTGGACGCCACCGGGCTTCAGACCGGAGTTGGTCGGGCAGTACAGGTTGGTGCCGGGGCAGGCGGCGGGGCCGGGCTGGATCTTGTATTCCGACCGGAACTGCTGCGGCGCGTTCATGCTGAAGCTGAGCGGGATGCCCTTCTCCAGCGCCGCCACGATGGTGAAGATCTTGAAGGTCGAGCCGGCCTGGTAGCCGGTGATGCCGTCGCCACCGGTCAGCAGCGGGTTGACCGTCGCCGGATAGTTGCCCCGGATGCCCTTCCTGCTCTTCGCCGGATCGCTGGAGATCTTGTTCCTGGGCTTCTTCGGGTCGTCCAGCTTGAACTGCCTGTTGACCGCAAGGGCCCGGACCCGGCCGGAGCCGGGCTCGACCACCGCGACCATGGCGGCTTCCTTGCTGTTCTCGCTCTTGGCCTTACGGACCGCCTTGTCCGCCCCGCGCTGCGCCTGGACGTCGATCGAGGTCACCACTGTGTAGCCGCCGCTCTTCAGCCGCCGCTCCCGGTCGTACGTGGTGGAACCGAACGTCTCCTGCTGCATCCACCAGCGGTAGAAGTAGTCGCAGAAGAAGCCCCAGCTGTTGACGTTCGCGGCGACGCAGCCGTTCGGGGTGCGCTTGTCCAGCACCTTGAGCTCGACGGCCTTGGCGGCGTCGGCCTCCTGCTGGGTGATGGCCTTGATCTCGACCATGTTGTTGATGACGTAGTCACGTCGTTCCAGCGCGGCCGGGTAGCCCGACTCGGTGGTCGGGTCGTTCGTGGTGGGCGCCTTGACCATGCCGGCCAGCAGCGCCGCCTCCTCGATCTTGAGCTTGCTCGGCGGCTTACCGAAGTAGACCTGGCTGGCGGCGTAGATGCCGTACGCGCCGTTGCCGAACGCGGCGAGGTTGAGGTAGCGGGTGAGGATCTCGTCCTTGGAGAATTCCTTGTCGACCTGGAGGGCCAGCCGCATCTCGCGAAGCTTGCGGGCGCTGGTGTCCTCGGTGGCCGCGACCACGTCGGCCGGGTGGGTGGCCGAGTAGGCGATGGCCAGCCGGACGTACTGCATGGTCAGCGTCGAGGCGCCTTGCCGGCCGCCGTCGCTCTGGTTGTTGACGAACGCGCGGGCGACACCGTTGATGTCGACGCCGTTGTGTTTGTAGAAGTCGTGGTCCTCGGCCGCGATGATGGCCTTCTGCATGTACGGAGAGATGTCGGCGAGCTTCACGTCGCGCCGGTTCTCGTCGTACATGGTCGCGAGCGGTGTCTTGCCGTCCGAGGCCAGCAGATAACTGATCTGTGGCGCGCGGGCCACCGTCAGCTCCGTGGGCAGGGCGCCGAATGTCTCGGCGCCGGCCTTCGCGGCCAGGCCGGACATCGCCACCGCGGGGAAGGCCGCCGCAGCGACCACCACGCCAGCCAGCAGGCCGCACACCAGCAGCGATGCGGCGTTGGTCAGCACATTGTGGTCACGTTTCCGCATCCAGGTCACCTCGGCATGGTACGCGAGTAGGGAACGAGGGGCGCCTGGGAGTTCTTTCCCCATTTCCTGCGCGCGCTGCCCTCGTTGTGCTAAACGCACGACCCCCGGTGCTTGGTTGCGTGTGACCCGGCGTGAGTCTCCTCCGATTCAGGTGGGCGGCGCAGAGTTATCGCCGACCTCAGCGGGGTAACCGGCGGTCGAAGGCCCGGGAAGCCGGGAAAGTCCGGAATGATGGATTTCGTCGACAACGTTGCGTAATCAGTCGACTACAGAGCATGATGGGGGCGGCGACAGCGCCACATGTCGTCCGTGCCGCCTTGGGGAAGGCGAGCCGGGCGATCGGGGGGAATTGCCGGCTGGCGTGCATCGACGAGGTCGGTAGGTACTGCAAGGGGGGACGTGTACACATGGGCATGATCACTGACTGGCCGTCGCTGGCGGCGTGTCAGAACGGGGACCCGGACGCGTTGTTCGTACAGGGTGCCGAACAGAACGTGGCGAAGCGGATCTGCCGAAGCTGCCCCGTTCGGTACGAGTGCCTGGCCGACGCACTGGACAACCGGATCGAGTTCGGTGTGTGGGGCGGCATGACCGAACGCGAACGGCGGGCGCTGCTGCGTCGACACCCGCAGGTGACGAGCTGGCGCAAGATGTTCGAGGCCGCGATGAAGAAGAACAGCAAGGAAAAGGCCGAAAAGGACAAGATCCTCGTCAGTGCGGCCAACTGACGACGGTCACGGCCGGCTGATCGCCGCGCCGATCGTCCGTAGCCCGTCGACGTCGTGGACGTCGGCGGGCTGCGCCGTCACCGACACCGCCGGCACCGCCGGGAACTCCTCGGTGAACCGCGCGGCGACCTGCTGCTCGCGTGCCGCCTGACGGGCCAGCGCCGCGTGCGCCCGCAGCACATCGGCGGTGGCCTCGTGCCCACCCAGCTCGGTCAACCGCTCGGCGGCGACCCGACTCTGCTCGGCGTCCAGCTCCGGCACCGCGAGTCGGTGCACCCGGTTGAGCACCAGGCCGGCCAGCGGCATCCGCTCCTCCCGCAGGCGGCCCGCGAAGTAGGCGGCCTCCCGGACCGCGTCCGGCTCCGGTGTCGCGATCAGGAGGAAGGCCGTCTCCCGTGCCTGGAGGATCCGGTACGTCTGCTCGGCGCGCTGCCGGAAACCGCCGAACATCGAGTCCAGTGCGGCCACGAAGCCGGACAGGTCGGTGAGCAGTTGCGCGCCGAGGACCTTCTGCACCACCTTCGAGAACATCCCGAACGAGGCGGTGACCAGGCTGAACATGCTCCGTCCGCCGCTGCGCGCCGGGGCCAGCAACAGGCGCAGCATCCGGCCGTCGAGGAAGCGGGAGAGCCGGGCCGGGGCGTCCAGGAAATCAAGTGCCGAGCGGGACGGTGGGGTGTCCACCACGATCAGGTCCCACTCGCCCCGGGCGTGCAGTTGGCCGAGCTTCTCCATCGCCATGTATTCCTGCGTGCCAGCGAATGTCGAACTCATCGCCTGGTAGAACGGGTTCGAGAAGATCTCCGCGGCCTTCGTCGGATCGGTGTGCTGCAACACCACGTCGTCGAAGGTGCGCTTCATGTCCAGCATCATGGCGTGCAACTCGCCGCCGCTGCTCTCGACGTCGATCCCCTTGACCTGCCGGGGTGTGTTGTCCAGCTCGGTCAGGCCCAGCGACTGGGCCAGCCGGCGGGCCGGGTCGATGGTGAGCACCACCGTGCGCCGGCCATGGTGCTCGGCGGCCCGCAGCGCCAGCGCCGCGGCCGTTGTCGTCTTTCCCACCCCGCCGGCACCGCAGCACACGACGATCCGTACGCCGGGGTCGGCGAGGATCTGGTCGACGTCCAGCTGCGGCGCCGCGTCTTCGGAAGGCACCAATCGAGCGTATCGGGCCGCGTGGTCAACGCGCCCGTGCTGCGCTCAGGTGTGAGTCAATCGGCGCGGACGAGGGCCTGGGCCAGTGCCGCCAACCCCGCCCGGTCCACCCCGTCGGGCAGCAACGGCAGCTCGACCATCGGCAGCCCCAACTCCACCAGGTCGGCGCGGAGCGAATCCTCCAGTTCGCGCCGGATGAGCTGGTCACGCGCCTCGTCGTGCAAACCGGCCACGGTGTCCCGATCGGCTGGCAACCCGGCGGCGACAAGCCCCCGCCGCAGCTCCGCGGCGGTGACCGCCGAGCCGGCGGGCAGTGGCGGTCGGGTGCCGTTGACGATCACCTTTCCGGTGCCGAAGCCGAGCGCGGTCAGGTCGGCGATCGCGTCCACCGTCTCCTGCACCGGCATCTCCTCCAGCAGCGTGACCACGTGGACCGCGGTCATCGGGGAGCGCAACAGCGCGGCGACCCCCTCGCTCTGGGTCTTGATCGGGCCCACCTTCGCCAGCCGGGCCGTCTCCGCCGTGACGTTGAGGAACCGACCGATCCGCCCGGTCGGTGGGGCGTCCAGCACCACCGCGTCGTACGCCCGCCGCTGCCCGGA
The DNA here is from genome assembly GCF_043197345.1 of Micromonospora sp. NPDC049175. Lineage (NCBI taxonomy): Bacteria > Bacillati > Actinomycetota > Actinomycetes > Micromonosporales > Micromonosporaceae > Micromonospora > Micromonospora sp. NPDC049175. The sequence goes on from NZ_JBICSY010000005.1 coordinate 84,007, forward strand.
GGTGCGGGTGGTGGCCTCCTTCACCTTGCCGGTGAGCAGCACGTCCCGCAGACCCGGCGCGATCGTGGTGGCGAAGTCGATGGCGCCGAGTTTGCGCAGCGCCCGGCCCGCCGCGCCCAGCTTGTAGAACATGTCCAGGTATTCGAGCAGCGCCTCCTCGGCGTCCACCGCGAGCGCGCGCACCTCACCGCCGTCCGGCGCGTCGGCGAGGTGTCGCTCCTCGTACGGCAGCGGGTCGATGCCGAAGAGTTGGGCGATGCCCTGCCGCCCCTCGACCTCGACCAGCAGGGTGCGCCGGCCACCGGCGGCGAGCGCGAGGGCCAGGGCCGCCGCCACGCTGGTTTTGCCGGTGCCACCCTTGCCGGTCACCACGTGGAGGCGGGCCGACCATCCGGTACCGGCCGAGTCGAACGGCCGCTCAGCTGCACACACCCGACGAGCCTATCCACGCCCGGTGGTCAGGCGACCTCGCAGACCCACCAACCCGTCTTCTGCACCACCGTGAAACGCAGGTCCTGGTCGGCGACCTTCTCGTCGGCGGTGGTCATGGTGACCCGGGTGGAGACGGTGGCCCGGTCGCCGGTCTGGTTGTCCACCTTCGGGGTGGTCCACCGGAACCGGGGGTTCTGGTACTCGGAGGCGTACTTCTGCACCTCGGCCACCTTCGCGGCGATCTTCTTGTCGTCGCGGGAGGCGGCGCACACCCGGTTTGTCGCCTTTGTCGCGTCGCGATCCTTGTAGACCGCGGTGAGGAACTCGTCGACGGCGACGGCCGGCTCCTTGGCGCCCTCGCCGGTCTCGGCGTTGCGCAGGGTCAGGAACGCCAGCACGCCACCGCCCACGCAGAGCACCATGATCACGACGAGTGCGATCGCCGCGATCAACAGGCCGCGCTTCTTCTTCGGCTCGGCCGTCCCGGGATACGGCGGGTACGCCGGTGGGGGTGGCGGGATGGCCGCGGAGCCCGGTGTGCCGGGTGCTGTCGGGGCCGGCGTGCCGGCCGCCTCGGCCCCACCGGTCGGCGCGGGGAAGGCCTGCTGGCTGGGGATCGTCGGTGGGGCGGGGAGCGCCGCCGGTGCGGGCGGCGCGGGGAGCGCGAGCTGCCCGGACGGCACGGTGGGGGCCGGTTGGGCGGGGGCGGCCGCGACGCCGGGCTGATCGGTGGGTTCCGGCTGGGCCGGCGGGAGGGCGGGTGGCCCGGCCTGGTCGCCGCTGGGCGGTTGGGTCATCGTCTTCCCCCGGGGGTCCGGCGCCCGCCGCCACCCCTGGCGTCGAGCGTGATCGAGCGGGCTGCCGGGCGCTGCGCGACCGCCCGACCGGAAGGGTAGCGGTCGATGACGCGAGCGGTGTCGCCCGTGCCGCGCGGCTGCCCGCCGATCGGCCGGCGGGACCCCGCGCCAGGAGCGCAATCGGGCCTCTCACCTGCCATGTGTCGCATATGTGACTGTAGGTGGCCATTCGGGCGCGTCTTGTTGGCGGGACTACGGCCCCGGACCTACCTTTCGTCCCGGCGCGGGGGCCGGAACGGACGAATGGGTCCGGACCGGAAGAGCGATCCGAGCGGTACTACCGGAGGCAGTGCATGCGCGACGTGGACAACATCCCTCGCACCCAGTTCCCGACCAACGAACGGCCGCACCGGTCCGGGTCCATGTTCACGGCCGGTGGACAGATCGGCGGCCAGCCGATCAACGAACGGTCGTACCGCCGGATGCCGGAGCAGACGGAGGTGGGCCAGGCGCCGGGCCACGCCGCCGAGCGGGCCCGCGACGACGACGAGTCGGGTTTCGTCATCCACCTGCCGATCCGGGTGCCGAGTCTGGCGGCGGCGACGGTGCTGGCCGGCCGGGTCGCCGTGTCGCTGGGCTTCCTGCCCGAGCTGGACGCGGGCGAGACCACCGTGTCCAACGCCGACGATCAGAACAACAGGCACCGGGTCTTCTGCGACCTGCTGCTGCCCGACCGGTCCCGCTGCCCCCAGGGGTACGAGCACGAAGGGCTCTGCGGGGAGCTGCCGACCGCGCCGGAGCAACGTCCCGCGCCTCGTCCGGCCAGCGGAACGTAGGCTGTCCCTCGAACAAATTCCGCACCGAGAGGGAGCCCTTCAGCGATGCAGAAGTGGGAATACTCCACGGTCCCGCTGCTGGTCCACGCGACCAAGCAGATCCTCGACAACTGGGGCGAGGACGGGTGGGAGCTCGTCGCCGTGGTCCCCGGGCCGAACCCCGACCAGCTGGTCGCCTACCTGAAGCGACCGAAGGCGTGAGCAACGGTCCGCACGCGAAGCTCGCCGAGCTGGGGCTCGACCTGCCCGAGGTCGTACCGCCGGTGGCCAGTTACGTGCCGGCGGTGCAGTCCGGGCAGCACGTGTACGTCTCCGGCCAGTTGCCGATCGCCGAGGGCAAGCTGCTCGCGACCGGCAAGGTCGGCGCGGGGATCTCCGCCGAGCAGGCGAAGGACCTGGCCCAGCGGTGCGCGCTCAACGCGCTGGCCGCGGTCGACTCGCTTGTCGGCCTGGAAAATGTGGTCAAGGTGGTCAAGGTGACCGGTTTCGTGGCCTCCGCGCCCGGCTTCACCGGTCAACCCGCGGTGATCAACGGCGCCTCCGACCTCTTCGGCACCGTCTTCGGCGAGGCCGGCCGCCACGCCCGCAGCGCCGTGGGGGTGGCCGAGTTGCCCCTCGACGCCCCGGTGGAGGTCGAGCTGATCGTCGAGGTCGCCTGACCCATCCCTCTCGCGATCTTGCACTCTCCGCCCGGACGAAAGCCCTGAACAGGGACGAACCAGGGGCGGAAAGTGCAAGATCGCGGAGGGTGGCGAGCGGGGTCGTACGATCGCAGCCATGAGCGGGCACGTGACGGGGGCGGTGGCGGCGCTTGCCGACGAACTGCCCCGCTGGGTGACACTTCTGCGCGCACCGAACCCGGGGCCGATGACCCTCGACGGCACCAACACCTGGGTGCTGCGGGCCCCGGCAGCCGAGTTCGCCATCGTGGTCGACCCCGGCCCGGCGGACGAGGGGCACCTGACCCGGATCGCCGCGCACGGCCCGATCGGGCTGATCCTGATCACCCACGGCCACCCCGACCACACCGAGGGCGCGGCCCGGCTGAGTGAGCTGCTCGACGGTGTGCACGTCCTCGCCGTCGACCCGGCGCACACCATCGGCGGCGAGCCGCTGACCGAGCCGGGTGAGCACCTCGGCGGCTTCGGCCTGGCGGTCCGCCTGCTGAGCACCCCGGGGCACACCGCCGACTCGGTCTGCTTCCTGGTCGAGCACGGCGACGAGCGGGTGGTGCTCACCGGTGACACCATCCTCGGCCGGGGCACCACAGTCGTCGCCCACCCGGACGGGCACCTCGGTGACTACCTGACAAGCCTGGAGTTGCTGTCCGCGTACCGGGGGATTCCGGCGCTGCCCGGGCACGGCCCGGCGCTCGCCGACTGCGCAGCCGCCGCCGACTTCTACCTCGCGCACCGCCGGGCCCGCCTCGACCAGGTCCGGGCCGCGGTCGCGGCCGGCGCCGCCACGCCCGCCGACGTGGTCGCGGCGGTCTACGCGGACGTGGACCGCTCGCTCTGGTGGGCGGCTGAGTGGTCGGTCCGCGCGCAGTTGGAGTATCTGGGTGTCGGCACCGGGGAATCCGCGCCCGGGGTCAGTGGGTTGGAGCACATGTGACCTGCCCCGTGTGCGGAACCGTAGCCGTTCCCGGTGCGCGGTTCTGCCACAACTGCGGTGCCGCGTTGCCGGCCGCCGCCACGTTGCCGGCGGCCGAGCGCCGGGTGGTCACCGTGCTCTTCGGCGACCTCTCCGAGTTCACCTCCTGGTCGGAGGATCTCGACCCGGAACGCGTCGGCGCGGTCACCGACCGGGTGCTGGCCGCCCTCGCCGGTGCCGTGAAGACCTTCGGTGGGCACGTCGACAAGTTGACCGGCGACGGGATCATGGCGGTCTTCGGTGCGCCGGTGGCCCACGAGGACGACGCCGAACGCGCGGTCCGGGCCGCCCTGTCCATGCAGCGGGCCGTCCGCCGGGTGCTCGACGACGAGCGGGGCGGCGGCGCGCCGCTCGGGCTGCGGGTCGGGCTGAACACCGGCGACGTCATCGCCGGCATCCAGGCCGCCATCGAATACACGGTCATCGGCGACACGGTGAACACCGCCGCCCGGCTGGCCGACGCCGCCGCGGTCGGCGCGGTCTACGCCGGCGGGCGGACCGCCGCCGCCACCCGGCACGTGTCCTCCTGGCGGGCACTGCGCCCGCTGCGGCTCAAGGGCAAGCGTGAGCCGGTCGAGGCGTACGAGCTGCTTGGTCTGCTGGACGCGCCGGGCACCCGCTCGGGGCTCGGCGACGAGGCGCCGTACGTGGGGCGGGAGACGGAGATCGGCCGGATCGCCGGGCGGCTCGCCGAGGTTATCGACCAGGGTGACCCGCGGGTGCTGCTGATGACCGCCGAGGCGGGCATCGGCAAGTCCCGGTTCGCCGCGGAGGTGGAGCGTCTCGCCGCCGGGTACGACGTGGGCGCCGGCCGGTACGCGGCGCACACCGGCGCCCGGGTGCTCTCGGTGCGCTGCGCCGCGTTCGGTGAACGACGCCGGCTCGCGCCCCTCGCCGACCTGGTGCGGGCCGCCGTCGGCCTGCCCAGTGACGCGTCCACCGCGCTGACCCGACCGGCGGTGGAGGAGCGGCTGCGGCGACTCGGGCAGCGGCTCGCCCGGTCCGCTGGGGAGACCCCGCCGATCGCCACCGAGCAGCTGCTCGCCCTGCTCGGCTACGCCGAGTTGTCCGCCCACGGCGGCACCGACGCCGGCGAGTGGGGCGGCTCGGGCACGCCGACCGCGGATGCCGAGGTGCTGCCGAACGCGGTCGCCGACCTGCTCAGTGGGCTCGCCTCGGAGGCGCCGCTGGTGATCGTGGTGGACGACCTGCACGACGCCACCGCCGAGACCATCGGTGCCCTCGGGCTGACCCTGTCCAGGCTCACCGGCCCGGTGCTGGTGCTGCTGCTCGGCCGCCCCGAGTTGGTGCGTACCGCCGGCGCGCTGACCCGGGTCGCGGACGCCGAGGTGCACTCCCTGCCCCCGCTGCGGGGTGCCGACGCGGCGCGGCTGCTCACCAGCTACCTCGGCGGCGGCAAGTTGCCACCGGCCGACGCGGACCGGCTGCTCGCCACCGCCCAGGGCAACCCCTTCTACCTGGCCGAGTTGGTCACCCTGCTCATCGAGCGCGGGGCGCTCACCACGGAGACCGCGCGCGGCGTCCGCGCCGCGAAGGAACGGCCCGGTTCCGGCGAGTGGGACCAGAGCACCTCGGCCGGCTGGCGGTTGGTGCCCGGTTCGCTGGGCAGCCGGCTGCTCTCCCGTGACCTCGCCGCCGTCCTCGCCGCCCGGATCGACGCGCTGCCGCCGGACGCCCGCTCGGTGCTGCGCGACGCCGCGGTGATCGGAGACACGGTGCCGACCGGTGCGTTGGAGGCGATGCGTGAGCAGCGCGCCGGCCGCGACGGTCGGCCTTCGGCGGTGGTCGCCGTGGAACTCGACCGAGCTGTCGAGGAGCTGCTGCAACGTCGGATGCTGCACCGCTCCCGGGTCGGCTACGCGTTCGCGACCCCGCTGATGCGGGAGGCCGCGTACGCCGGGGTGAGCAAGGCGGAGCTGGCCGAGCGGCACGCCGCGTTGGCGCGCTGGGCGGCGCCGGCGGACGGGACCGCGGCCTCGGCGCCGGGCGGGTTCGCCGACGAGGCCCGCGACGACTTCGTGGCGACGCACGTCGAGCGGGCCGCCACGCTCGCCGACGCGGTGAAGCTGCGCCCGGACGCGCCGGCCCGGGCGGTGGTACCGCTCGGCGTCGCCGCGCTCGGCCGGGCCGCCCGCCGGTCACTGGCCGCCGGTGAGCCGGTGCTGGCCATCGAGTACGCCGAACGCGCCACCGAGTTGGCCCGCGACGGGCTGTCGGCGGCCGATCGGGTGGTGCACGCGCGGGCACTGCTCCAGGTCGGCCGCGTCGCCGACGCGCTGGCGTACGCGGAGAAGATCGCCGCGAACGCCGGGGACGAGGCCACCCGAGTCGGTGCCCTGCTGCTCGCGGGACAGGCCCAGGAGACCCTCGGTGACCAGGGCCGGGCGATGACCGCCTGGCACGAGGCGTTGCAGGTCGCCACGGCCGGTGGGTTGCCGGTGCAGCGGGCGACGGCGATGCGCCGGCTCGGCATGGCCGACTTCGTGGCCGGGCGGTTGAGCCAGGCGAGCAGCCGGTTGGCTGCCGCGTACCAGGTCAGCCTCGGTGCGCAGGACCGGCGGGGGCAGGCCTGGTCGCTACAGAACCTGGCGTGGGTGACCACCACCCGGGGTGACTTCGCCGGCACCGACGCGGTCCTCGGCCGGGCCGCCCGGCTCTTCGCCGAGCTGAAGGACCCGTACGGGCGGGCCTGGCTGCGCGGCACCACGGCGTTCGCCCGGCTGCTCGCCGGCCGACTGCGCGAGGCGTGTCGGATGGCGCAGGTGTTCCTGCCCTTCGGTGAGCGGGTCGGCGAGGCGTGGGCGGTCGGCACGCTGCGCGCGGTGGCGGCGTTCGCCACCGCCGAGTTGGGTGACCTGGCCGAGGCGGACCGGGAGGCCCGGCGGGCGTACCGGGAGTTCGCCGCCGCCTCCGACGACTGGGGGCGCGGCTTCGCGCTCGTGGTCCGGGCGGTGGTGGCGCGCGGGCTGGGTGAGCCGGAGCACGCGGCGGACCTGCTCACCGACGCCCTGGCGTACGCCGAGCGCACCTCGCACCCGCTGCTCACCGGGATGGCCGGCACGCTGCGCGGCTTCGTGGCGTTGGACATGGGTGACTGCGAGACCGCCGAGCGGGTGGCCCGCTCGGTGCTGACGGCCGTGGAGCCGCACAATCCGCAGGCCCCGGCGCAGGTGGCACCCCGGGTGCTGCTGGCGACGGCGCGGCTGGCAGCCGGTGACTCGGCGACCGCCGTCGGGCTGCTCGCCCCGGTGGCGACGGCCGCCGCGAACGCGCCCTCGCTGCTCTTCTCCCGCCGCCAGACGATGGCCCAGTACGCGGCGGCCCTGCTCGCGCACGGTCAGCGGGAGCAGGCGTTGGACTGGGCCCGGCGGGCGGTCACCGCGCCGGCCGAGGACGTGCGCAGTCAGGTGATCGCGGCCAGTGTGCTGGCCGAGGCGCTGGCCGCCTGCGGTCAGCCGACGGAGGCCCGGTCCTGTGCGGACGAGGCGGTCCGCCTGGCGTACGCGACCGAGCAGCGCAGCGAACGCGCCGCCGCCAACGCCCTCCGCGCCCGCCTGACCTGATCCCCTCCTCCTGTTGACCACGACGTTGGCGTCGGAAAGTGGCCCCCCGGTGACCGAAAGCTCTCGGTCGATCCGGTGTCGGGGTGCGGGCAGGGTTTTTGCCGGTTCTGGGGATGTGGCGGTCGGGGTGAGGGGCTAGCGTGTCAGCACCGTGTGCCGGTCCACAGTGCTGACCGTCGCCGTGCCTGGGGAGGCCCTTCATGAAGCTGCCGCGTTCCATCGCGGGCTGGACCATCGCGGTCTTCGGCGTGTTGGCGCTGGTGATGGGCGCGGTCGGGCTGGTCTGGCCGGAGGCGCAGTTGCGCCTGCTCGGGTTCGAGGTGCCCCAGACGCGTGCCGTCGGTGACCACACCGGCACGTTCCTGCTGGCGTCCTCGATGGCGGCGTTCAACATGGGCGTCTACTACCTGCTCGCCACGATCACCGAGTGGCGGGTGTTCTACCGGTTCACTGTCGTCTTCCGACTTGTCACGTTCACCGTGTTCACCATCGCCGTGCTCTCCGACATCGCTCCGGACCGGTTCTTCGGCGTGGCGGCCTGGGAGGGTCTGGGGGCCGTGGCCACCGCCATCGGCCTGCGCCTGGATGCCCGCCGGGGTGCCCCGGCCGGCGGAGTCGCCTCGTCCGAGGGTGCCGGGACGGCCATGGCCGCCGAGGAGGGTACCGGTCCCGCCGGTGCGACTCCGGCGGACACGGCGCGCTGAGCCATCGGTCGGGTTGGGTATTTTCGAGCGGTGACCGACACCCCGACCGGCGGCGTGCCGGTGCCGATCGTGCCTGGTCTGACCGATTTGCGGGTTTTTGCCCGAGGTGGGTACGCGACCGTCTACCAGGCCACCCAGATCTCGGTGGGTCGCGAGGTCGCCGTCAAGGTGGAGAACCGGACGCTCGACAGCGAGCGCGACCAGGCCCGTTTCCTGCGCGAGGCGCGGGCGGCCGGCCGGATGTCCTCACACCCGCACGTGGTGGACCTCTTCGACGTCGGGGTCACCGTCGACCAGCACCCCTACCTGATCATGGAGCTCTGCGACGGCTCGTACGCCGAGCGGATGCGGACCTCGCCGCTGGACCCGGTGGAGGCCCGCGACCTCGGCATCAAGATCGCCGACGCGCTGGCCCACTCGCACGCGGCAGGGGTGCTGCACCGGGACGTGAAACCGGCGAACATCCTCCACTCGGCCTTCAACTCGGCGGTGCTCGCCGACTTCGGGCTGGCCGTGCTCGCCGAGCACCGGGACGCCTCGGTCACCCTCGAGGTGCTCACCCCGGCGTACGCGCCGCCGGAGATGTTCAGCCACAGCCCGCCGTCGCCGGCCGTCGACGTGTACGCGCTCTGCGCCACCCTCTACGCGGTGATGCACGGTCGGCCGCCCCGCTGGCAGTCCGAGCGCAACCCCAGCCTGATCACCGTCCTGGAGATGTTCAACCAGCCGCTCCCCGCCCTGCCCGGCGTCCCGGACGAGCTGATCGACGTCCTGCGCGCCGGCATGGCGAACGACCCGGCCGAGCGCCCCTCCGCCCTCGAACTGCACGACCTGCTCGTCAACCTGCCGCTCGGGCCACCGTCCGCCCCGGTCAGCGGCGCCCCGGTCAGCGGTGGGGCGACCCGCCCCGGCCCGTACGCGCCCAGCCAACCGGTGCCCCGGCCGCCCATCGAGGACACCCAGCCGGTGGTCCCCGGCGTCCGACGGTGGCGGCGCTGGTTCCTCGGCGGCGCCGGCGTCCTCGCGCTCGCCGGCTCCGCGACCGCCGGGGCGTGGTTCGCCGACCGGGCCGGGCCGCCGACCCCGAACCCGACTGTCACCCAGGTCGCCGCGCCGGCGACCGGGCCGCTGCCCGGCTGCACGACCGGCACCGGCACGCCCACCGTCCTGCCCGAGGGTGCCCGGTGCCTGCCCGAGCTGGAGTGCTTCGGCCCGATGCGGATCCGCGGCGACCGCGCCGAGGCGGCTCGGCTGTCCTGCACCGGTCGGCACACCTGGGAGACGTACGCCGAGGGCATCCTGCCGGTGTCCCTGCTCGGCGCCGCCTACGACGACGTGATCGCCGCCGGGCCGGTGCGACAGGTGTGCAGCGCCACGACGTTCCGGTTGACCACCGGGATCACCGAGCCGCGCGGCTGGCACCTCGAGGTGCTTCCCCCGGTCGACGGAAGCATCGACCGGACCTACCGGTGCCTGGCCGGGCGGGGCGTGGACGCGCTCGCCGCCCCCACCCTCACCGGCCGCTGATCCCGTCCGACCCGCGTCGCCGATCCCGCACCGCCCGCAGGGCGTCCCGACTGTCCAGGGCGTCGAGGGTGTCCGCGTCGATCCCGTACGGCATCAGCTCGGGCGGCCCGGTGGTCGCCGGCCGGTCCTCCGGCTCCGGGCCGTCGGCGTGACGGGCGGCGGAGAAGGCGACCCCGGCGACCATCGTCAGCAGGACGCAGAGCAGGGCGAGAACCACGCCGACAAGGTCCTGTCGGCGCCAGACGACAAGCAGGGCCAGTGGTACGAGGGCTCCCAGTGCCGCGAGCACCGCCACCGTCCGCGCATCGGGCCGGGACAATCGACTCATTCGTTCAGCATGTCGTGACATTGGCGGCTGTCAACCGGAGAGCCGGTCGCCGCGCCGGTCGGCATGGCCGACCGGGCCGTCCGAGGTGTCCGGTTGGCGTCGCTACGGAAAGGCCTACGGTCGCTACCCTGAGTGTTCCGCAGGCTGGTCCGTCAGCGAGGTCACCGAATGAACGTACGCGGTTCCCGGTCCCGGCTCCGTTCGGTCGCGACGACACTTGCGGCCGCCCTCACCCTCACCCTGGCGGCCGCCGCCGGCTGCGACAGCCGGAAGGAGCCGGAGCTGCCGTCCGTGCAGCAGAAGATCCGTGAGTCGCACATCTACCGGCAGGCACAGTTACGCATCGGCGTGGCCACCAAGGAGCCGCTGATGGGCGACCTTCGCAACGGCCAGCACGTCGGCTTCGACGTCGAGATCGGCAGGTACATCGCCGCCTCCCTGGGCTACGAGGGCGAGCAGCGGTTGGAGTTCGTGTCGGTGGCCACCGAAAATCGCATCCCGGCGCTTCAGGGAGGCACCGTCGACCTCGTGGTGTCCAGCTTCTCCATGACCAAGGAGCGCGAAGAGCTGGTGAGCTTCGCCGGCCCGTACTTCGTCACCACCCAGGAGGTGCTGGTGCCGGTCCGTCTCAAGGACAAGATCCGCACCATCGAGGACCTGCGCGACCCGGCCTACAAGGTCTGCACCAGCGGCGGTTCGACCACCGAGGCCGAGCTGGAGAAGCACCAGGTCAGGACATTCGTGGTGAAGGACGTCGGGGACTGCGTCGACGGCATCCGCAAGGGCCGGTACGACGCGGTCAGCTCGGACGAGACGATCCTCGCCGGGTTCCTGGCCACCTACCCCAGGGAGTTCGAGGTCGTGGACATGCCCTTCGGCACCAGCGAGCTGCTGGGCATCGGCGTGCCGATCGGCGACCCCGCGCTGCGCGACCTGGTCGCGTTCTTCTTGCAGAAGAGCTACGAGCGGGGCCGCAACGGGCAGGTGAGCCCCTGGCAGAGCGCCTACAACCGCACCCTGGGCCCGTGGCTGAAGGTCGAGAAGCGCCAGCCTCAGCCGCTGCGGGTGCCGAAGCTCGTCGACTTCGACGACAAGGCGCCCTCGACGTGAGCACGGCGCCGACCGCGACCGGCGCCGACGGCCCGGTGCCGCCACCCCGCACGTCCGTGCCGGGTGCCGCCGCCTCGCCGGCCACCGACGGTACGGCCGCAGCCGAACCGCCGTCTGCCGTGGTGGACCGCGCCGACTGGCCGGTCGGCGTGCCGGTCGCCGAGCCGGCCGACCCGGTCGTCGCCGACGCCGAGCCCGGGCGGATCCGTTGGGACCCGGCGGAGCGGCGCGCCCGCGCCAGCCAGTCCTTCTGGACGGCGCTTGTGGGCGTACCGGCGATCTTCTCGGTGCTCCGCCTCGGGGTGGAGGCGGGCGGCGAACTGCAGACCACGCTGCTGCTGGTGGCGAACGTCGGGCCGGTCAACCTGCTCGCCGGCTTCCTGACCACCGCGGCCCGGCTGCTCTCCACCGGAATGGTCGCCGTCTTCGCGCTCGGGGCGGTGCTGGCCGTCAGCGCGGATCGACTTCCGCCGGGTGCCCGTCGCCGCCCGCTCTTCGCCCGCTGGGCCGACCTCACCCCGGCCTGGGTGGTGCTTGCCGCTTTCCTGCTCGCCCTGATCACCTGGCCGCTGCTCTACCTACCGCTGCTGCTGCCGGCGTTCGCGGCCGCGTTCCAGCTTGGCCCCGGGCGACTGCACGAACGGGTGGTGCCACGACTGGTCATGATCGCCGCGCTGCTCGCCGGGTACGGCTGGCTGATGCTGCCCACCCTGCGCGACGCCGGGAAGCAGGGCGATCTGTTGGCGCTGGCGCTGCTCGCGGTGCCGCCGCTGTTGGCCCTCTTCATCGCGGGGCCGTTGCCCGGCGCGGTGATCCGGCCGCTGGCGTCGGTGACCGAGGTGGCGATGCTCGCCGTGTTGGTCTGGGCCGCGGTGCCGGTGATCAGCACACCTGTGCTGCCGCTGACCGTCACGACCGTGGGCGCGGAGAACGGACCCACCGAGGACGTACGCGGGCACGTGATCACCACCGACGACGTCAACATGGTGCTCCTTCAGGAGAGGGGTGGCGTGCGGTACGTGCCCGTCGATCTGGTCCGCGCGCAGGTCCTCTGCCCGAGTGAGGAGGAGTTGCCCCGTTACCGGCTGCGCATCCGCGACTTCCACGTCGAGGACTCGCTGTTGGAGGGCATGGGCCGCCGGGTTCGCCCGGTCCACCGCATCGACGCCGCCTGCCGGATTCCCGGCTGATGTCGTGTGGGGGCCCCGCATATACATTCCGACTGTATATGCTGCGGCGATGGCGAAGGCTTCCCTACACGAATCGACATATCTGATCCTCACCGCGCTCGTCGAGGCTCCACGGCACGGATACGCCGTCCTCGACGAGGTCCGCCGGATCTCCGACGGGCGTGTCGACCTGCGCGCCGGCACCCTCTACGCGGCGCTGGACCGGCTGCGCACCGAGGGCCTCGTCGACGTCGAGCGCGAGGAGCAGGTGCAGTCCCGGTTGCGCCGCTACTACCGACTCACCGCCGCCGGAGTGCAACGCCTGGCCGAGGAGTCGGCGCGGCTGCGGAGCAACGCCGACGCGGCGAGCGTGCGGCTGCGCCGTGCCGGCCTCCTGGTCGAAGGCGGTGCGGCGTGACGTTGCACCAGGTCTACCGGTGGCTGCTGGCCTGCTACCCCCGCGCGTACCGGCGGCAGTACGAGGACGAGCTGATCGGGGTGTTGCTCGACGACGCCGCGCCGGGCCAGCGCAGGCCCCTGGCACGAGACGTGTCCGCCCTGCTCGGTGGGGCGGTTCGGGCGCACGTCCGGCAGATCGGCGCCCGATTCTCGGTCGACGCGTGGCGGGACGCGGCGCAGGTGCTCGGCCTGATCGCCGCGCTGCTGTTGTTCGTGCGCTCGGCGCGCGTACCGGTGCTGCATTCCGCCATGTACGCGCAGAGCTATCCGGACGGGATCGGTGAACCGTTCGTCCTCTGGCCGCATGGTCTCGGGGCGGCGCTCTGGCTCGTCGTGGCGGTGTTCACCGTACTCGGGTGGGGGCGGGCGGCAGCCGCGATCGCCGTCGGCGGCGTGGCGTTCGAGGTGGTTCGGGTCGCCGAGGCCTACGGATATTATTCGACGGTCTTTGACATCTGGCCCCTCGTGCTCGCCGCGATGGCCGCGTTGGCACTCGCCCTCCGCGCTCCCCAATCCGGCGCGGCTGCCCTCGGGCGTTGGCGGCTCGGCACACTGGCGGCGGCGACGCTTGTCAGCGTCGGTGCTCCGAGCGTCGCCCTGACCGGCGCTGACGACTCGACGTGGCCCATCTACGGGACGTGGATATTCACCAGCGGCGTCGGCCGGGTCGAGGCGATCCTGCTGATCGCGGGATACCTGCTCTTCGCCCTTGTCGTCCTGTCGACGCCGACGGCGCTCCGACTGCGTTTGCTCGCGCTCGTCGTCCCGGTGGGCGTCACGCTGCTGCTCACCCGGGTGGGGCTCCGCACCACCGGGACGTACCTGGAGCGGTCCAGCCACGACGGTGTGCCCGACGCGCTCACCTGGGCGCAGTGGTCGACGTTGGTGCTGGCACCCGTGCTGCTCTTCGCGGTCGCCGTGGCGATCCTGCACCGCCGCGAGCGTCCGGGCACGCCCGGCGAGTAGGCCGGTCGGGCTCAGTAGGACTTGTCCTGGCCGAGGACGTGTTGGGCCACGAAGTTGAGGATCATCTCCCGACTGACCGGGGCGATCCGGCCGGCCCGTACCGCACCGAGCAGGGTCGCCACCCCGTACTCGGTGGTCATGCCGGCCCCGCCGAGCACCTGCACGGCGGTGTCGACGGCGAGCGCGGCCGCCTCCCCGGCCGCGTACTTGGCCATGTTGCCGGCCACCCCGGCCTCCAGGTCGCGGCCGGCGTCGTACAGGGTGGCGGCTTTCTGGATCATGAGGCGGGCCAGCTCCACCTGCACGGCCGCGTGCGCTAGCGGATGGGACACGCCCTGGTGCGAGCCGATGCTCCGGCCACCCCAGACCTTGCGCGTGGCGGTGTACTCGCTGGCCCGCTCGATGGCGTACCGACCGGTGCCGGCACCCATCGCGGCCACCGTGATCCGCTCCGGGTTGAGCCCGGCGAAGAGCGCCGGTAGCCCGGCGTCCAGCGACTCACCGAGCAGCGCGTCGGCGGGCACCCGCACGTCGTCCAGGTAGAGCAGGAACTGGTTCTCCGGGGACACGATCTCCATGTCCAGTTTGGAACGGGTCAGCCCGGCCGCGTCGGTCGGCACGAGGAACAGTGCCGGCTTCAGCTTCTGCGCAGAGGCGTCGGTTGAACCGGCTGAGCCGTCCTCGACGGCGACGCGCGCCACCACCAGGACGTGATCCGCCTCGTCGACCCCGGAGATGTAGCACTTGCGTCCGTTGAGCAGCCACCCGTCGCCGTCGCGGCGGGCGACGGTGCCCAGCCGGTGGAAGTTGGAACCGGCCTCCGGCTCGGTGATCGCGAAGACGATCTTCTGGGAGCCGTCGGCGAGGCCGGGCAGGTGCCGCTTGCGCTGCTCCTCGGTGCCGTGCCGGGTGAGCACGGTGGCGGCGATCGCGGGGGAGACCACCAACAGCAGCAGCGGGCAGCCCGCGGCGGCCAACTCCTCGCAGACGATGGCCAACTCGGTGATGCCGCCGCCACCGCCGCCGTACTCGGTGGGGATGTTGACCCCCAGGTAGCCGAGCCGTCCCGCGTCGGCCCACAGTTCGGTGGTGTGCTCGCCGGCCTTCGCCTTCTCGACGAAGTAGCCGTGGCCGTAGCGACGGCCGAGCGCCCGCACGGCGTCGCGAAGCTGGTCCTGCTCAGGGGTGAGGTCGAAGGTCATCAGGGGGTCCTCCTCAACAGACGTCGATGACGGCCAGCACGGCACCGGTGCGCACCTGACCACCGGCTGGCACCGGCAACTCGGTGACCACGCCGTCGGTCGGGGCGAGCACCTGATGTTCCAGCTTCATCGCTTCCAGGGTGAGCAGTGGATCGCCGGCAGCGACCCGCTGGCCGACCTGGACGTGCACCCGGGTCACCGCGCCGGGCAGCGGCGCGAGCAGCGACCCGGCCGCCACCTCCGCCGTGGGCAGCGGGAGACGCGGCAGCTCGACCAGGCTCGTCGCCCCCGCCGGGCCGTCCAGGAAGACCTCCGACCCCACCCGGTGTACGCCCACCCGCCAGCGGCTCTCCAACACGGTGAGCACCACCCGGTCCGGGGTGGCCTCCTCCAGTCGGGCCGGGATCTCGCCGGCCGGATCCGTCGACCACTCGGCGAGGCGGCCGTCCCGGTCCAACCGGTAGCGGACCTCGATCTCTCGCCCGGCCCGATCGGTGTACCGAGACACCTGTGGGAACGCGGGCACGTTGCGCCAACCCGAGGGGAGCCCGGCGAGCACCGGGGCGGTCGCCCGACGTGCGGCGGCCGAGGCCAGCGCGGCGGCCAGCGCCATCACCGGCAACAGATCCGCGGACAGCAGCGGGGCGAACACCTCCGCGTGCCGGTCGAGGAAGCCGGTGTCGACTGCCAACGCGCCGAACTCCGGGCTGCGCAGCACCCGCACCAGCAGATCCCGGTTGGTGGCCACGCCGTGCAGTTCGGCCCGCGCGAGCGCGCCGGCCAACGCCCGGGCCGCCTCGGCGCGGGTCGGCGCCCACGCGATCAGCTTGGCCAGCATCGAGTCGTAGTGCACGCTCACGGTCGAGCCGTCCAGCACGCCGGAATCCAGGCGCAGGCCCTTCGTCGGCGTGAACTCGCCGGACAGCCCGGGGACCGCGAACCGGTGCAGGGTGCCGGTGGCCGGGCGGAAGTTCTGGGCCGGGTCCTCGGCGCACAGGCGTACCTCGATCGCGTGGCCGTCGGTCGGCGGGGCCACCGCGAATGGCAGCGGCTCGCCCTCGGCGACCAGCAGTTGCAGCCGAACCAGGTCCAACCCGGTGACCGCCTCGGTGACCGGGTGCTCGACCTGGAGACGGGTGTTCATCTCCAGGAAGAAGAACTCCCCGCTCGGTGCGAGCAGGAACTCCACGGTGCCCGCGCCGACGTAGTCGACGGCGCTGCCGGCCACCACCGCCGCCTCGTGCAGTCGGGCCCGCAACCCCGGATCGACGACCGCCGGGGCCTCCTCGACGATCTTCTGGTGCCGTCGCTGGATCGAGCAGTCCCGCTCGCCGAGCGCCACAATCGTCCCGTGGGTGTCGCCGAAGATCTGTACTTCGACGTGCCGGCCGCCCTCGACGTACCGCTCGACGAAGACCGTGCCGTCGCCGAACGCCGCGGCCGCCTCGCGGCGCGCGGAGGCGATGGCCTCGGCGAGCCCGTCCGGCTCGCGGACCACGCGCATCCCCCGGCCGCCGCCCCCCGCGGCGGCCTTGACCAGCACGGGGTAGTCGGCAACCTGCTCGGCGTCGGTCCAGGTGGGCAGCATCGGCACGCCCGCGTCGGAGAGCAGCGCCTTCGCCGCCAGCTTGTCGCCCATCGCGGCGATCACCTTGGCCGGCGGGCCGACCCAGGTCAGCCCGGCGTGGTCGGCGACCCGCGTCGCGAACTCGGCGTTCTCGGCGAGGAAGCCGTAGCCGGGGTGCACGGCGTCCGCGCCGGACCGGCGGGCCGCCCGCAGGATCTGCACCATGTCCAGGTACGTCTCGGCGGGCGTGTTCCCGGGCAGGCGTACGGCCAGGTCGGACTCGGCGACGAAGGGCGCGTCGGCGTCCGCGTCGGAGTACACCGCGATGGTGGTGATGCCGAGCTTGCGACAGGTGGCGAAGATCCGGCGGGCGATCTCGCCCCGGTTGGCGACCAGCAGTCGAGTGATCACGGTTCTCAACCCCTCACATCCGGAAGACGCCGAAACCGTCGGCGCCCTCCATCGGTCCGTTGTGGATCGCCGAGAGGCAGAGCCCGAGGACGGTACGCGTGTCCCGAGGGTCGATCACCCCGTCGTCGTAGAGCCGGCCGGAGAGGAACAGCGCGCCGGACTGCGACTCGATCTGTTGCTCGACCATCATCCGCATCGCGGTGTCGGACTCCTCGTCGAAGGAGCGTCCCCGGGCGGCGGCGGCCTGCCGGGCCACGATGGACAGCACCCCGGCGAGCTGTGCCGGGCCCATCACCGCCGACTTCGCGTTCGGCCAGGTGAACAGGAACCTCGGCTCGTACGCCCGACCGCACATCCCGTAGTTGCCGGCCCCGTACGAGGCGCCCAGGTTCACCGTCAGGTGCGGCACCGTCGAGTTCGACACCGCGTTGATCATCAGGGCGCCGTGCTTGATGATGCCGCGCTGCTCGTACTCGGTGCCGACCATGTAACCGGTCGTGTTCTGTAGGAAGATCAACGGTGTGTCGGACGCGTTCGCGAGCTGGATGAACTGGGCGGCCTTCTGCGCCTCCGCGCTGAACAGCACACCCCGGGCGTTGGCCAGCACGCCCACCGGATATCCGTGCAGTTCGCCCCAGCCGGTGACAAGCGCGTCCCCGTACGCCGGCTTGAACTCGTCGAAGTCGCTGCCGTCCAGGATCCGCGCCAACACCTCACGGGGATCGAACGGCACCTTCAGGTCGGCGCTCGTGATGCCGAGCAGCTCCTCCGGGTCGTACTTCGGCGGCTGCGGCGCCGCCGTACGCGGCGACGGGCCGTGCTTGCGCCAGTTCAGCCGGCGTACGCACTGCCGGGCCAGCCGGATGCCGTCGGACTCGTCGGCGGCCAGGTAGTCGGCGAGCCCGGACGTGGCGGCGTGCATCGTCGCCCCGCCCAGCGACTCGTCGTCGGTCACCTCGCCGGTCGCCATCTTCACCAGCGGTGGCCCGGCCAGGTAGACCTGCGACCGGTCCCGGATCATGATCACGTGGTCGGACATCCCCGGCACGTACGCGCCACCGGCCGTGGCGTTGCCGAAGACCACGCTCACCGTGGGGATGCCCGCCGCCGAGAGTCGGGTCAGGTCCCGGAACACCCGACCGCCCGGGATGAAGATCTCCGCCTGGGTGGGCAGGTCCGCCCCGGCCGACTCGACCAGATTGATCATCGGCAGCCGGTTGGCCAGGGCGATCTCACCGGCCCGCCGGGTCTTGGCGAGGGACCACGGGTTGACCGCGCCACCGCGTACCGTCGGGTCGTTGGCGACGATCAGGCACTCCACACCCTCGACCACCCCGATGCCGGTGACCACGCTGGCCCCGACCGGGAAGTCCGTGCCGTACGCGGCGACAGGCGACAGCTCCAGGAACGGGCTGTCCGCGTCCACCAGCAGCTCGATCCGCTCCCGGGGGAGCAGCTTGCCGCGGCCGTGGTGCCGGGACACGTACTTCTCGCCGCCGCCCGCCCGCGCCTGGTCCAGCGCGGCGTCCAACTCGGCCAGCCGCTCCAACAGTGCGGACCGGTTCGCCGCGTACCCGGGCGCGGCCGGGTCGACCGCGCTGTCCAGGATGCTCATAGGCCCATGCCCTTCGCGATGATCTCGTTCATGATCTCGGTGGTGCCGCCGCCGATGCCGAGGATCCGGGCATCGCGGTAGTGCCGCTCCACCTCGGCGTCGCGCAGGTAACCGAAGCCGCCGTGCAACTGCAACGCCTGGTCGACGACCTGGTCGCAGGCGGCCACCGCCACGTTCTTCGCCATCGCCACCTCGGTCACCACCGGCTCACCCGCGGCCACCCGGGCGGCCACCTCGTGCACGTACGACCGGGCCGCCTCGGCCCTCGTGTGCATCTCGGCCAACCGGTGCCGGATCACCTGCCGGCTGGCCAGCGGACGCCCGAAGGTCTCCCGGTCCCGGCACCAGCGCGTCGCCAGCTCGACGCAGCGCTGCGCGGTCGCGTACGCCTGGGTCGCCAACGAGAGCCGCTCGGTGGCGAAGTGCTGCATGATCGCCAGGAAGCCGGTGTTCTCGGCGCCGATCCGGTTGGCGACCGGGACCCGCACGTCGACGAACGACAGCTCGGCGGTGTCCGAGCAGTGCCAGCCCAACTTCTCCAGCCGGCGTCCCACGTTGAAGCCGGGCAACCCCTTGTCGATGACCAGCAGGGTGAGTTCGCCGCTGCCGGAAAAGCCGGTACACACCGCCGTGGTGACGAAGTCCGCCCGGTGCCCGCTCGTGATGTACGTCTTCGACCCGTTCACCACGTAGTGGTCGCCGTCCCGCAGGGCGGTCGTGCGGATGCCCGCCACGTCCGAACCAGTGTCCGGCTCGGTGATGGCCAGCGCGCCGATCATCGTGCCGTCCAGGGTGGGCCGGATGTAGCGCTCGACCAGGCTGTCGTCGCCCGGGGACGCGGTCCCACCGAGCCGGCCGCCCAGCGAGCCACCGGAGTGCGCTCCGGCCGCCGCCACCATGTGCGGCAACGCGATGCCGTGCGTGAACAAGGCCGCCACCAGGCCGGACGAGCCGCCGGAGCGGATCAGCTCCTCGGTCACGATGATCGAGTCGAGCAGGTCGCCGCCGCTGCCACCGACCGACTCCGGGAAGCCGATGCCGAGCAGGCCGAGCTTCGCGGCGCACGCGTGCAGCGCCCGGGGCACCTCGCCGGCCCGCTCCCAGTCGTCCAGGTGCGGCAGCACCTCCCGGGTCACGAAGGCCCGGGTCAGCTCGCGCAGTTGCCGCCGCTCCGGCGTGTCCACGATGCTCACGCGAGCGCCTCCGGTGCCGACCGCGCGCTCCTCGCGCTCACGGCGTCACCTCGGCCGGCAGGTCGACGATCCGGGCGCGCAGCAGCTCACCGAGCGCCTTGGCCTGCGGGTCGAACCGGGTGGACGCGGCCACCCCGGCCCCGAGCAGGCCCTCGATCACGAAGTTGACCGCACGTAGGTTGGGCAGCTCGTAGCGCCGCACCGACAGCGGCGCGGTCTCCGGCAACAGCACGGCCAGCCGCTCGACTGTCAACCAGGCGCGCAGCCACGCGTACCCGGTCTCGGTCCGTGCCCAGACACCGAGGTTGGCATCCCCACCCTTGTCCCCGGAGCGTGCGCCGACCACCTCGCCGAGCGCTCCGCGCCGCGTCGGGCCGCCCACGGCCGCGCCGCCGCCGGGGGCCGTCTCGTCGGCGGGGAGCGGGGCGGTGCGGATCGGCGGGGCGATCGGCACCCGCTCACCACCGGGCAGCACCGCGACGTGCGCCACCGCGTCCTGCGGCACCGCGTCGGCGGTGAAGACGCCGTACGGTGTCGCGTCACCCGGCAGGGTGGTCAGTGTGCAGCCCGGGTACGAGGCCAGCGCCAGCTCCACCGCGGCGGCCGAGAAGGCCCGTCCGGCCCGCGCCCGGTCGCCGTCCCGCAGGTGTACGTGCAGCAGGGCGCTCGCGGTCTCGGTGTCGGCGGCGTCCGCGTGGTCGGTACGGGCCAGCGTGAACTCCAGCCCGTCCTTCCCCACCGCCTCCTCGACCTGCCCCCGGACCAGCGTTGCCTTCGCCTCGATGTCGAGCCCGCAGAGAACGAACGTCATCGAGTTGCGGAAGCCGCCGAGGTTGTTGACGCCCACCTTGAGCGTTCTCGGCGGCGGCGTACCCCGGACACCGGAGACCCGGACCCGATCCGGCCCGTCCTGGTGCACCGTCACCGTGTCTAGCCGGGTCACCACGTCCGGCCCCAGGTACGCGGGCCCACCGATCTCGTAGAGCAGCTGTGCGGTGACCGTCTCCACGGTGACCGCGCCGCCGGTGCCCGCGTGTTTGGTGAGCACGGTCGAGCCGTCGGCGTGCACCTCGGCGATCGGAAACCCGGGCCGGTGCCCGCCGTCGGGCAGTTCGGTGAAGAAGCTGAAGTTGCCACCGGTGACCTGCGCGCCGCACTCGACGAGGTGCCCCGCGACCGTCGCCCCGGCCAGCTCGTCCAGGTCGTCGCGGCCCCAGCCGTACCGCGCGATTGCCGGGCCGACGACAAGCGACGCGTCGGTGACCCGGCCGGTGACCACCACGTCCGCACCGCCGTCGAGGCAGGCCGCGATGCCGAACGCGCCGAGGTAGGCGTTCGCGCTCAACGCGTCCGGCCGCTGGACGGCGTCGCCCTCGACGTACCCGACCCGGGCCGGCAGGCCCAGCCGGGCGGCGAGTGCGGTGATGGCGGCGGCCAGGCCGGCCGGGTTCAACCCGCCCGCGTTCGTCACGATCCGCACCCCCCGTTCCAGGGCGGTGCCGAGGCACGTCTCGAGTTGACGCAGGAACGTCTTCGCGTAGCCCAGGTCGGGGTCGCGCAGCCGATCCCGGGCGAGGATCAGCATGGTCAGCTCGGCCAGGTAGTCACCGGTCAGCACGTCCAGCTCGCCGCCGTCGAGCATCTCCTGCCAGGCGCTGAACCGGTCGCCGTAGAAGCCGGAGGCGTTTCCGATCCGGATCATGCCGGCGTTCCGATCCCGCTGGCCGGCTTCCGGCCGTCGCCCGGCGGCCCGGCAAACGCCTGCGCCACGTCGAGCCACTCGTCGGCGACCGGTCCGGTGGCGACAAGGGCGAGGTCCGCGCGGTGTCGGCGCTGGGTGACGAGCAGGCAGAAGTCCAGGGCGGGTCCGCTCAGCCGGTCGGCGGCGTCCGTCGGACCCCAGGCCCAGATAGCGCCGCCGGGCCCGACCAGCTCGACCCGGACCGGCGTCGTCGGGATGTCCCGGCCGTGGGCGGCGAAACCGTGCCCGAGGGTACGCACACCGAGGTGCGCGACGTGCCGGAGCCGGTCGCTGGCGGGTCGGACGACGCCGAGCGTGTCGGCCACGTCCTCGCCGTGCGCCCAGGTCTCCATGATCCGGGCGGTCGCCATCGAGGTGGCCGACATCCGGGTGCCGAACCACTGCAGTTTCTCGCCGGCCGGAACGGCGGTCAACGCGTCGGCGAGCGCCGCCCGACCGGCCCGCCAACGGGCGAGCAGCTCCGCCGGCGGGGCCAGGAACTCCTCCGCGCCGTCGTCGACCATCCGGGTCGGGTCCGGCGCGGCGGTCACCGCCGCGAAGAACGCCTCGGTATCGGTGGCCGCCAGCAACGACACGTGGTCGGTCCAGGCGAGGTGGGCGATCTGGTGCCCGATGCTCCAACCCGGCGCGGGGGTCGGTCGGGCCCAGTCGGCCGCCGGTAGGGGCGCCACCAGGCTGTCCAGGTGGGCGGACTCGGCGGCCAGGTCCGTGAGCAGGTCGGCGTGGTCGACCATGGGGTGCCTCCGGTCGGTCGTGGCCGGCGCGGCCAGTGGTCAGGGTGTGAGCAGGGTGGCGAGTTGGCGCTTCCAGGTGCTCAGCAGGGCAGCGCGGCGGGCCGAGTCGTCGCTGAGCAGGTTGGCCACTCCGAGCCCGCGGAGCAGGTCGAGCGTGGCCTGGACCGCCTCGCGGACGCCGGGTCGGCGCTCGTCGACACCGAGGAGTGCCACGGTGAGGCGGTGCATCTCCCGGCCGACGGTCGCCTCCAGTGGCACCAGGGCGTCGCGGAGTTCCTGGTCGGTGCGGGCGGCGACCCAGAGTTCGAGAGCGGCCACGAACAGCGGCCCGGTGAACGCCACCCCGAGCAGGTCGATCACCCGGTCCAGCCGCTGCGGGCCGGCCGGCAACGCCTCGGCCTCGGTGCGCAACTCGACGGCCCGTCGCTCGGCGAGATGGGCCACGGCGGCCGTCACCAGCGCCGCCTTCGTCGGGTAATGGTGGAGTTGGGCGCCGCGCGAGACACCGGCCCGCGCGGCGACGACAGTGGTCGTGGTGCCGGACCAGCCGTGCTCGATCAGGCAGTCGACGGTCGCCTCCAGCAGGCGGGCCTGGGTGGCGCGGCTGCGCTCCTGTTGAGGGACGCGCGTCGATGCGGTGGACACCGGTACAGCCTGCGGCCTGAAAAACAAACAGTCAAGACTGACTTTTTCTGCTCGTCGTTCCGCCCGGTGTCGGGGCGTCGCCCTGGTTGTGGGAGTTGTTCGGGTTTGCTCCGCACGAGGTGGCGTCACGCCGAACGATCGGCTTGAATCGGTCCCGCATGGCTGTGAGCGCGCTGGCTGAGACGCGGGGGACGAACGGTCGATGGCGAACGAGCAGTACAACGACGGCTCAGCACCTGACCCGGCGACCGCCGGTTCGGCTGCCGAGTTCGTGGCCCAGATGCGCGCGCTACGGCAGTGGTCCGGGCTGACCATTCGGCAGGTGTCGAAGAGGGCGCGGGATGCCGGTGACGTGCTCCCACACAGCACCCTGAACACCGCCCTGGGCCGGGCCAACCTGCCGAGGGAGACGCTTGTCGCGGCGTTCGTCCGCGCCTGCGGGGGTGATCCGGACACGGTGGACCGCTGGCTCGCCGCGCGCAGGGCGCTGGCCGCGGCCACCGCCGGTCAGCCCGAGCCGGTCGCCGTCGCCGTCGCCGCCGACCCGGGCATGGTCGAAGCCGACTCGTTCGTCGACGAGCCGAGGGTCCGCCCGCCGTGGGGGCTGCTCGACGCGGCACCACCCCTGCCGGCCGAGCTGGCATCGGAACCCGGCTGGGGGCTCGACGGCCCGACGCCGCTGGCGGCCGAGACCGACGACGATCCTGATTCCACCGGCGACTCGGTGGCCGGTGGCGACCAGCCCGCCCTCGGCACGGCGGGCAGCGGTGGGCCGCACACGTCGGTTGCGACCGGGCCGAGTCCGGTCGTCGAGGGCACCCGCGAGCCGGGTGACGAGTCCGGCCTCAGCCGCGAACCCGGCCCCGAGGGCGTGCGGCCCGGCCCCGAGGGCGTGCGGCCCGAGGCCGGCGAGGCGACGGTGAACCAGCCGGCTCGTCCCCTTCTCTACGCCGACGGGCCGCTGGCCACGGCCGTGAAGGACCGGCACGGCAGTGCCTGGGCGGGGTTGCACCGCAAACGGGCCCCGGGCGCGGATGCTCCCGCCGCGCCACTTCGACCGCGGGACTTCGTACCGCCGCTGGCCTTCCGGTTCGGCCGGCCGACACGCGTACTCCTCGGTGCGCTGGTGCTGTTGCTGATCGTGGTGGCCGGTGGCCTGGTCGTCCGGACCCTCCGCGATCCCGACGCTGGGGACGACCCCCCGGCGGTGCTCGCCGAGCCGACAGCCAGCGTCGACGTCGACGTGCCGTTGCCACCGGCGGCCGGCGGGGCGCGGACCTCCGACCCGAGCCCCAGCCTGGCACCGGCCAGCGCCGCACCGGCGGTCCCGAGCCCCGCGCAGAGTGCGCCCAAGGCGAGTGCGTCCAGGTCGAGTGCGCCCCAGGTGGCGCCGACGAAGGCCGCCACCACCACCACACTCCCCGCCGCGGGGCAGTACCGCATGATGCCGGCAGCCACCGTCGGGCAGTCGTACTGCGTGGGCGTGGGCCCGGAGCCGGGAAACGCCCGCCCGGAGGTGGCGACGCTCGTTCCCTGCGCCCAGGCCGAGCCTGCCACCAGCGAGCTGCGGAAGGTCGGCTCGAACACGTACCAGATCTACTGGGCGGACCCGTCCGGGGACGGTGGTTGCCTGCAGGTCGACCCCGACCCGAACGGCGAACCGTCGACGGTTGACGGGCAACTGGTGGCCCCACGCTACTACTGCAACCGCCCGGATCAACGATTCGTCCTCGAACCGGTGCAGAGCAGCGCGGGTCAGGGTTACCGGCTGCACGCCACGACCGCACCGAACAGGTGCATCGGCACGATCGGCGGTAGCCGGACCGTGGGTACAGCGATCGCCCAGGTGTCGTGCGTCAACGACAACGTGCAGGTGTTCCTCTTCCAGCGGTGATGCTCGCCGGCCAGCCACTCGGACGTCCTGGGTGGTGGTCGTGACCGGTCGAGGTGCTGCCTCGCTGAGTACGACCATGGGCTGCCCCTGACCGCCTATTACCGTCCCGCCCCTACTTCCCGCCGCTCTTCTTCCCGCCCTTGCCACCCGTCTTCTTGGCGCCCTTGTCGGTGTCCGCGTTCTTCTTGGTGGTGGTCGTGGTCTTGGCGTCGCGGGCGTTCTGTTCGCGGAGCTTGCGGGTGCGTT
>NZ_JBICSY010000005.1:108939-207694 GCF_043197345.1 Micromonospora sp. NPDC049175
TCGGTGACGCAGGTGTCGTAGCCGCCGCATTCCTTGCGGGCCTGGAGGTAGGCGGCGTCGTTGTTGGACTGGTTGGCGCGTTTGGTGGTGGTCTTCATGGTGTCGGTTTTCGTGGTGGTGGTGGTCTTCTTGGGCGTGGTCCTGGTGCTGGTCGTGGTCTTCTTGGTGGTGGGTTGGTTCGTGGTGTTGCGGACGTTCTGTTGGCGCAGTTTGCGGGTGCGTTCGGTGACGCAGGTGTCGTAGCCGCCGCATTCCTTGCGGGCCTGGAGGTAGGCGGCGTCGTTGTTGGACTGGTTGGCGCGTTTGGTGGTGGTCTTCTTGGTGTCGGTTTTCGTGGTGGTGGTGGTCTTCTTGGGCGTGGTCCTGGTGCCGGTGGTGGTCTTCTTGGTGGTGGGTTGGTTCGTGGTGTTGCGGGCGTTCTGTTCGCGCAGTTTGCGGGTGCGTTCGGTGACGCAGGTGTCGTAGCCGCCGCACTCCTTGCGGGCCTGGAGGTAGGCGGGGTCGTTGTTGGAGCGGTCGGCCTGCTTCTTGAGCTTGGTGTCGAGTTCACGGAGCTTGCGGGTGCGCTCGGTGACGCAGGTGTCGTAGCCCCCGCAGTCCTGGCGGGCTCGCTGGTAGTTGGGATCGTTGTTGGACCGGTCGGCCTGCTTCTTCACCCTGGTGTTCAGTTCGCGGAGCTTGCGGGTGCGTTCGGTGACGCAGGTGTCGTAGCCGCCGCACTCGACGCGGGCCTGTCGGTACGCGGCGTCGTTGTTGGAGCGGTCGGCCTGCCTCTTGAGCTTGGTGTCGAGTTCACGAAGCTTGCGGGTGCGATCCGTGACGCAGGTGTCGTAGCCGCCGCAGTCCCGGTGCGCCTGGAGGTAGTTGCGGTCGTTCCTGGACCGCTCCGCGATGGTCTCGGCCTCCTGGTACTTGATCAGCGGCAGACCGATCCGCAGGGCCTCGGTCTGCCGGAAGCCCTTCGACGTGTCGAAGTCTCGCAGCGTCTTCTCCCACGGGCTGCGCTCGGCGTACTCCTTGTAGTCGTCGATGATGAGCCGGCGCAGCGCCGGATCCTCCATCGCACGGTGCAGCAGCTTCTCGTCGTTCACCCGGCCGTGCTCGCGGATCTCCTCGGCGATGCCCTGGCCGATCAGCTCGCTGGCCCCGCTGTCGACCCGCGGGCCGCGCGCCCGGAACACCGAGGGCAGGCGACGCGTGATCTTCGGGCCGACGGACCCCGAACGCTTCGGCTCGGTCCTGGTCGCGCCGGTCGGTGGCTTCTTCGGCCCCTTCGGTTCCTTGGGGCCACGGGCGGTGGTGCCGGAGGTGTCGCCGTCGTCGCCCCTGCGGCGGTCCCGGTCGGCCTTGTCCGCCTCGGCCTCGTCCAGTTCCGCCTGGGCGGCGTCGCGCTTCTTCGCCAGCTCCTTCTTCGCGCCCGGCAGCGCACCCCTCCGCTCGGCCTTGGCCAAGTCACGGTCCAGAGCCTTGACCGTGTTCCGCAGCCGCTTGATCTCGGCGTCGTGGTTGGGCTCGCCGGGCTTCGCCTTGAGGTAGTTCCGGCGAGCCTCCTCGAAGTTCTTCCGCTTCTGCGGCAGCTCGGCCGCGGCCCTGGCCCGCTCCTTCGCCGAGCGGGTCTTGTCGTTGGCGATCTTCGTCGCCTTCTGTAGCGCACGTTCGGCCTGTGTGAACGTCTTCTTCAAGCCCTTGAGGCTCTTCTGCGACTTACGGTGAACCTCTTCGAGGTCCTGGACCAGGGGGTAGACGTCCTTCCAACTGAAGCTGGTCTTGCCCTCCGCCACCCATCCCTGGATCCTCTTGATGGCCTGGTTCGCGATGATCTTCTTCGTGTAGTTCGGGTCGTCCGGAGCCGGCGAGCCCAGGGTCGAGACGTCGTAACCGAGTTGCGCGAGCATCCGCCGAGCGCGCGACATCGGGTCCCGGGAGTCGGCCGGGTCCGGCGTCGGGCTGGCCGCCGCCGGGCGCTCGTCCGGGTCTCCGGGGGCGGCCGACGCTGCCGAGGCCGGGGCGACGAGCATGAGGCTCGCCGCGACGGCCACCACCGCGACAAGTGGCACCAGCCACCCGCGCACCACCACCGCCCACCGCGCCAACAGCCATCCGGTCCGCGTGGAACGGCTTTCCGCACGCCTGGTACCCATCACTGTCCTCCACCTTTCGCCTGCCACGGTCACCCGCCGCCCAGTGGCGGCCGGCCCGGATCACCGGGCCGGTGGGCGTCGACATCGCGGCCGACGCTCACCCGTTCCATGACAGCCGTCCCCACCTCGTCCGAGAAGGGCAGCCGCGGGTCGGGACAGTCCCGGACAGCCCTGGACCGGGTACGCGGCAAGCGGGGGACAGGTAACGACGTGACCGGGTCAGACCCGGCGTCAGCGACCGTCGCGAGGGGCGAAGACGGCGAGCGCCTCGGCGTCGCTGTGCTGGGACCGCACGTACTCCTCGGCCCACTCGGCGGCGGCCGGGAAGGTCGATCCGGCGGCCACCCGGGCGCACGCGGCGTCGACATCGAAGCGGGTACGACGAAGCTGCACGCCGGGACCGAGCAGAGCCCAGTACGCCCCCGCGCCGCCGTACGGCATGCCGACGCTGCCCGGATTGACCACCAGACGTCGATCGACAAGCCGGGTGAAGGGCATGTGGGTGTGGCCGCACACCACTGTCGTCACCTCGGCCGGCACCTCGGCGAACACCTCCGCCCAGCGCTCCATCCGGGAGTCGACGAGAACGACCTCCTCGTCGTCGCGCGGAGTGGCGTGACAGAACAGCGTCGGCCCGAGGCCGTCGATCTCGAACGTCGCCGTCGCCGGCAGGGCCGCGAGACGGGCCACCTGGTCGTCGCGGAGCTGCCCGGCGGCCCAGTTCGACACCTCGATGGAGGCGGGGCGGCCGGCGCAGGCCTCGACGAGCTCCCGGTCGGCGTTGCCGCCTACCCAGCAGACCCGGTCGCCGAGATCAGTGAGCAGGTCCAGCACCTCGACCGGTTGTGGGCCGGCCGCGATGTCCCCGGTGAGCACGATCAGATCGGCGGTGGCGACGTCCGGCTCGGCCAGCACCGCCTCCAACGCGGGCAGTACGCCATGGATGTCGGACAGCACAGCAACGCGGTTCGCCATGGCCCCACCCTCACCGCTGGCGTTGCGCCGGGTCCAGGAAATCCGCCCTCGGCAGACAAGAACGTCCCCGCCTACCGTCGCTGACGGAAGGCGGGGACGGAGTGCTGTGCGGTCAGACGCGGGCGCGACGGGCCAGGCGCTCGGGGTCCAGGATGATGATGCTCTTGCCGTCCAGACGCAGCCAGCCACGTGAGGCGAAGTCGGCCAGCGCCTTGTTGACCGTCTCCCGGGAGGCGCCGACGAGCTGCGCGATCTCCTCCTGGGTGAGGTCGTGGGTCACCCGCAGGACGCCACCGTCGCGGGTGCCGAACCGGCCAGCCATCTGGAGCAGGTTCTTCGCGACCCGACCCGGCACGTCCGTGAAGATCAGGTCGGCGAGCGAGTCGTTCGTCCGTCGCAGCCGTCGGGCGAGCACCCGAAGCAGTTGCTCGGCGATCTCCGGGCGGTTGGCCAGCCAGGGCCGCAGCGCCTGCTTGCGCAGTCGTACGAGCCGGGTGTCCGTTACCGCGGTGGCGGTCGCCGTACGCGGACCCGGGTCGAAGAGCGACAGCTCGCCGACCATGTCCGACGGCCCCATCACCGCGATCAGGTTCTGTCGGCCGTCCGCTGCGCGGCGACCAACCTTGATCTTCCCGGACAGCAGGATATAGAGGCTGTCACCGGGCTCGCCCTCATTGAAAACGATCTCGCCCTTGCGGACCTCGATCGTCTCCATCTCCTTGGCAAGCGCCTCGGCAGCTTCCGGGTCGACACCCTGGAAGATCCCGCTGCGGGCCAGTACCTCGTCCATCGCGCACCTCCGGTTGCGCGTGCCGTCCGTCGGCCGGGGCCGCCGTCCGCTGATCCCCTCGCGCGCCGCCAAGTCTAGGCGCACGTGAGCTTGAATCAGAGGTCGGCCCTGGAATCTTGATCGTTGGGCGTAACCTGCCCGACGTGCTATGCGAGCCAACTCTGACCAGTCGCCCCGAGGGTGGGTGGGATATTCCGCTGCTCGTCTGGCACGCCGACGGACCCCTGCGAGCGGTCAGCAGCGGCCCACTGGGCGGCGGAATCGGAGTCCGGCACTGGGTGCTGAACGCGACCGTACCGATGTCGTACGACCGGGACGACCCGGCCGCCCACCTGGCCGGGCTGGCCGCCGACCTCGCCCTCGACGGACCCGGCGTTGGTCTGCTGACCGGCGTCGACGTGGCCGAGGTGGTCGCGCGGACCGACACCGGGGTGCGGGCCTGGGCGACGGTCGGGCTCGGCACGCCCGTGCTCGCGGCCGCGCCGGCGCCGGCCGGGCTCGTCCAGCGGGTCGGCACCGTCAACATCGTCGTGTACGTGCCGGCCCGACTCGCCGACTCGGCGCTGGTCAACGCGGTGGCCACGGCTACCGAGGCGAAGACCCAGGCGATCACCGAGCTCGGACTGCCCGGCACCGGCACCCCGACCGACGCGGTCACCGTGCTCTGCCCGGTCGACGGGCCGGAGGCCGCCTACGGCGGGCCCCGCTCCACCTGGGGCGCGCCGCTCGCCCGAGCGGTGCACGCCGCGGTGCTCGGCGGGGGCGCGCGGGCCGTCGTGCCCTGGTCAGAGCAGCTTCCCGACTGAACTTCCGACCGATCGGCTGTCGTCGGCGCGTTGACGGCCCGGTAGGGTCGCCAGCGATGTATGCTCCCGCCCCTCTCGTGTCCCGCCCGCGCCGCCGCGTCGTCCTCGGCCTCGCCGCGCTGCTTGCCGCCCTGCTCGTCGCGGGCTGCGGCGACCCCGGCGGCGAGGCCCCCGCGTGGGAGCCAGGCGCCGGGGGCGGTGGCACCGGCGCGCCGGTGACCACGGCCGGTCCGGAGGCCACCGGGTCGGCGGCCTCCGCCGAGGGCGGCGCGATCTCGCTCTCCGCCACCGGCGACATCATCATGGGCAACGCGCCGAGCCGGCTGCCCGCCGCCGGCGGCAAGGGCTTCTTCACCTCGGTCACCGAGGCGCTCAAGGCCGACCTGGTGATGGGCAACCTGGAGGAGCCGCTGACCGTGGACACCGGCACCGGCAAGTGCGGTGCCAACTCCACCCGCTGCTTCCAGTTCCGGGCCCCACCGGAGTACGCCGCACACCTGCGCGACGCCGGCTTCGACGTGCTCAACCAGGCCAACAACCACGGCTACGACTACGGGCCGAAGGGCTACGAGAACACCCAACGGGCGCTGGAGAAGTACGACCTGGAGCACACCGGCGCGCCGGACCAGATCACGGTCGTCGACGTCAAGGGCGTCAAGGTCGCGGTGGCCGGCTTCTCGTCGTACGTCTGGTCCAACAGCCTTGTCGACATCGCCAAGGCGAAGACCGTGGTCGCCAAGGCCGCCACCATGGCCGACCTGGTCGTGGTGCAGGTGCACATGGGCGGCGAGGGCGCGGAGAAGACCCGGGTCAAGCCGGGCACCGAGATGTTCCTGGGCGAAAACCGGGGCGACCCGGTCAAGTTCTCACACGCCATGATCGACGCGGGCGCCGACCTGATCGTCGGGCACGGGCCGCACGTGCTGCGCGGCATGGAGTTCTACCAGGGCCGGCTGATCGCGTACAGCCTCGGAAACTTCGCCGGCGGTGGCAACTCGCTGAGCAACGACGGCCGCCTCGGCTGGGGCGGGGTGCTGAAGGTGTCGCTGAAGCCGGACGGCAGTTGGGCCGGTGGCTCGTTCACCTCGACGTACATGAACGACGCCGGTAAGCCGACGATGGACCCGAACGGCCGGGGTCTGGGCCTGATCGGCGACCTGAGCCGCAGCGACTTCCCGAAGAGCGGCGCCCGGCTCGACGGGCAGGGCAGGATCTCCCCGCCGACGGGCGGCTGACCCGAGCAGGAACGTCCGGGGCGCGACGTAGGCTGACCGTCGTGACAAGTAGTCCCCCCGGCGCCGCCGAGACCGACCTCGGGCGCACACGCCGTGCCCGCAAGATCGGCCGGGTGCTGGCCGAGACGCATCCCGACGCGCACTGCGAACTGGACCACTCCAGCGCCCTGGAGTTGTCCGTCGCCACGATCCTCTCCGCGCAGTGCACCGACAAGAAGGTCAACGAGGTCACCCCGAAGCTCTTCGCCCGCTACCCGAGCGCCGCCGCGTACGCCGGGGCCGACCGTGGCGAGATGGAGGAGCTGATCCGGCCCACCGGCTTCTACCGGAACAAGACCGACTCGCTGATCAAGCTCGGCCAGGCTCTCCTCGACCGGTACGACGGCACCGTCCCCGGCCGGCTCGCCGACCTGGTGACGCTGCCCGGGATCGGCCGCAAGACCGCCAACGTGATCCTCGGCAACGCCTTCGACGTCCCCGGCATCACCGTCGACACGCACTTCCAGCGGCTGGTCCACCGGTGGGGGCTGACCGGCGAGACCGACCCGGTCAAGATCGAGCATGCGGTTGGGGCGTTGTACCCGAAGCGCGACTGGACCATGCTGTCGCATCGGATCATCTTCCACGGGCGGCGGGTCTGCCACGCCCGTAAACCGGCCTGTGGCGCGTGCACGCTCGCGAAGCTCTGCCCCTCGTACGGGACCGGCCCGACCGACCCAGCCGCCGCCGCGAAGCTGCTCAAGGGCCCTCGGGCGCGCGACCTCGCGGTGGCCGCCGGGGTCGACCCGGAGCTGGTGCCCGCCCAGGCGGTCGCCGCGGAGGTGCCGTGAACCGCGGTCCCGGCGCGGGTGCGGCGAGTCGGCGCCTCGCCCTGGTGATCCTGCCGCTGCTGCTGACCGTCGCCGCGTGCACAAGCGGCGCGGCCGACGACGATCCGGCTCCCCGCCGGGCCGCGGCTGAACGCCCATCGCCGTTCCGGGACTGCTCCACCCTGAGCGCCCCCGCCGCGGTCGCGTCGCCCGGCTCCGCCACGACTACCACCGGGTCGCCGCGCGCCACGGCTCCCGCCACACCCGGCGCGACGGCCCCCGCCGCCGGTGCCGCCACGACGGCCCCCGCCACCGGCGCCGGGACGACGGCTCCCCCCGCTGACGCCGCATCGACGGCCCCCGCCGCCGACGGTAAGGCGCTGCCGGAGCTGACGCTTGCCTGCTTCACCGGCGGCGCGCCCGTCGCCCTACGGGACGTGGCCGGGCCGGTGGTGATCAACGTGTGGGCCTCCTGGTGCCCGCCGTGCCAGAAGGAGCTGCCCGCCTTCCAACGCCTCAGCGAGCGGGCCGCCGGTCAGCTCCAGGTGCTCGGCGTCAACAGCCGGGACACCCGCAGCGCGGCCCAGTCCACAGGTGAGGACATCGGCATCCGGTTCCCGATCCTGGTCGACCAGGGTGAGGCCCTGCAACGGGAGCTGAAGCGCAATTTCTTCCCCATGACCATCTTCGTCGGCGCCGACGGTCGGATCCGACACATCGACGCCAGCGGTGCGCTCGACGACGCCCAGCTCGCCAAGCTGGTCCGCCAGCACCTCGGCCTGACGGTGCCGGCGTGACCCGTCGACCGCCCGAATGGATCGAGCCGTTGCTGACCCGGCTCGGCACCGCCCGCGCCGAGGACTTCACCCGGCTGACCACCCCGGCGGAGGGCGGTCGGGAGAGCGCCGTGCTGGTGCTGCTCGGCGAACAGCCCGGCGTCGGCCCCGACGTGCTGGTCCTGCAACGCGCCGCCACCCTGCGTACCCACGCCGGCCAGCCGGCCTTTCCCGGGGGTGCGGCCGACCCGGAGGACGCCGACGTCCGGGCCACCGCCCTGCGGGAGGCGAACGAGGAGGTCGGCCTCGACCCGAGCAGCGTGACAGTGCTGGCCGAACTGCCGAAACTGTGGATCCCGGTCAGCGACTTCGTGGTCACGCCGGTGCTGGCCTGGTGGCACGACCCGCACCCGGTGCACCCCCGGGAGCCGGCCGAGGTGGCGCACGTGGCCCGCCTGCCGGTGAGCGAGCTGGTCGACCCGGCCAACCGGCTGCGGGTCCGTCACCCGAGTGGTTGGATCGGTCCGGCGTTCTCGGCACGCGGGATGCTCGTCTGGGGCTTCACCGCCGGGGTTCTGGCCACCCTGTTGGAGATGGGCGGCTGGGCCCGTCCCTGGCCACGTGGTCGGGTGGTGGAACTGCCGCCGAGTGGAGCGACCCCAGCGCCGTCGGCGGGCACCGACGAGGCCGACGAGACAGCCCTGCGCTGACCGCACCCTCACTTTCCGCAGGCGACGGTCATCTGGCGGGCGCACTGCCCGTACGCTTGACCCGTGTCCGTCGTGGATCTGCTGCTGCTGCTGCTCATGCTCCTGTTCGCGATCAGCGGATACCGCCAGGGCTTCGCCATCGGCATCCTGTCGCTCGCCGGCTTCTTCCTGGGCCTCCTGCTCGGCCTTCAGCTCGGGCCGCTGCTCGCCCGGCAGTTCGTGGATCCCATCGCCCGGGTGCTGATCTCGCTGGTGGCGATCTTCGGGCTGGCCGTGGTCGGGCAGGCGCTCGCCGGCTGGCTCGGTTCACGGCTGCGCAAGACGATCACCAGTGAGGTGGGTAAGCGGGCCGACGACATCGGTGGGGCCGTCGTCTCACTGCTCGCGGTGCTCCTGTTCGCCTGGTTGATCGCCGTGCCGTTCGGTTCGTCCGCGGTGCCCTGGATCGCCTCCGCGGTACGCAACAGCGCGCTGATCACGGTGGTGAACCGGGCCCTGCCGAACCAGGCCCACGAGCTCACCACGGCGTTGCAGGACACGCTCGACACCGACGGGTTCCCGGACGTCTTCGGTGACCTCGCGCCCACGCGGGCCCGGCAGGTCGAGCCGCCCGATCCGGCGCTGGCCGGCTCCCAGGTGGTGGTCAACGGTCAGCGGTCGGTCGTCAAGGTGCTCGGCTCCGCGCCCAGCTGCTCACGCCGCATCGAGGGATCCGGCTTCGTGTACGCCGACGATCGGGTGATGACGAACGCGCACGTCGTCGCCGGGACCCGGTCGGTCGCGGTGGAGCTGGGCGGCGAGCGGTACGACGGCAAGGTGGTCGTCTACGACCCGGACCGGGACCTGGCCGTGCTGCTCGTGCCCGGGTTGCCCGGTCCGTCCCTGCGGTTCGCCGCCGGCAACGCGGGCAGCGGCTCGGACGCCATCGTGCTCGGGTTCCCCCTCGACGGCCCCTACAACGCGCAGTCGGCACGGGTCCGCGACGTCGATCGGATCAACGGGCCGGACATCTACTCCGCCAAGAAGGTGAACCGGGAGGTCTACACGATCCGGGCGCTGGTGCGCAGCGGCAACTCCGGCGGTCCGTTGCTCTCCGCCAACGGCCTGGTGCTCGGGGTGATCTTCGCGGCGGCGTCCGACAACCCGAACATCGGCTTCGCGGTGACCGCGGCCGAGGCCCGCCCGGTGGCGTTGGCCGGCGCCGAGCGCAACCGGCAGGTCGGCACCGGCGAGTGCACCTGACCGCCGCCGGTCAGCCGGTGGCCGGCGCGGCTCGTCGCGCCGTGGGCAGCTTCGCCCGTCCCCACCGCAGCCCGCGGTCCAGCACGGCGCGGGCCATGATCGCGACGCAGGTGCCGCCGTTGAGGAAGGACGCCACCACGTCGCTCGGGTGATGCATCCCCCGGTACATCCGGGTCAACGCCACCCCGAGCGGCACCATCAGCAGCAGCGTCCACCAGGCGACCTTCGCGCCCGTGCTGCGTGCCCGCAGTGCCATCAGCACGGCAATGCCGACGTAGAGCGCCACCGCGGCGGAGGTGTGCCCGGAGGGGAAGCTCGACGTGGGCGGCGAGACGTCCATGTGCTCCACCGCCGGCCGCTGCCTGTCGATCGCCAGCGTGGTCAGCAGGAAGACCAGCGCCTGGGCGGTCACGGCGGCGCACAGGAACAGCGGTTCCCGCCAGCGCTTCAGCCAGAGCCGCAGCGCCAACGCCACCAGGACGGTGACCACGACGATCATCTGGGTGCTGGCCAGGGTGCTGAACACCAGCGAGACGTTGTTCCAGCCGCCGGTACGGTCGCCGGCCAGTTCCCGGTTCACCGCGTCCTCGACGGTGAACGGCCAGGTCCGCTCGAAGACCCGGGTGACCAGCACCCCGAGCAGCACCATGACGCCGAACAGGAGGGACACCGGCAGCAGCACCCGCCGGATGATCTGGACCACGGTGTCGGACATGGCTGGGCCAGTACCCGGTGAGGCTTGTCGGCACGCCTCAGGCCGCGCCGGGGTGCCGTTCGACCTCGGGAGCGACACCGTCGCGGGCCGGCTGGACGGGCCGGAGACCGGCGTGCGCACGCCAACTGGTGAACGCGGCGGTGGTCGCGGCGACCACCGCCACGCCGAGCAGCCAGCCGCCCAGCACGTCACTCGTGAAGTGCACGCCGAGGGCCACCCGGCTCAACCCGGTCACCACGGTGAGCAGCAGCGCGGCGACCCAGAGCGCGACCCGTGCCACTCCCCGGCCGACGTACGGCAGAAACACCAGCAGCAGCACCCCGGCGGTCAGGGTGGCGTTCAGCGCGTGACCGGAGGGGAACGAATAGCCGGCGGCCCGCGCCACCGGGTCCAGCAGCTCCGGCCGGTCCCGGCCGACGAGCAGCTTCAGCAACGGGCCGAACAGCCCACCCACCACCATTGTCGTGGTGGCCCAGAGGGCCAGCCGGCGGGCTCCCCGGCGCAGCAACCAGATCACCACGAGCAGGGTGGCGGCCCGCAGCGGCATCGGCGCGAACACCTCGCTCCAGGCCCGCATCAGCACGACCCAGGCCGGGTGGTGGGCGGCGTAGCCGTGCAGGGACTCGGTGACCGACGTGTCCAGTCGGTGCAGCGGCGCCCAGGCGCCGAGCACCAGCAGCGCGAGCAGCGTGAAGGGCACCAGCACCAGGAACGCCGCCGTCGCGGCGAGGGTCAGCCGCAGGCCCAGCGAGTGGTCCGGGTCGAGTCGGCGGTGCCGCCAGGACGGGTGCCGGGCGGTGCCGAGGGTACGTGGGCCGGGCGCGCTCATGCGAACGGTTCTACCCCACCGGCCAACCCGTCAGGCCTGCCGGCGGACCTCGATCATCGGGACCGCTGGCGGAACCGGCGCACCAGCAGAGTGGCGCCGCCGGCCAGGGCGACGAGAAACATGAACCCGGTCCACAGTTGCTCCGGTGCCGACGTGTCCTGGCCACCTGCCGCCCGGGCCGTCCACCGGCTCTGCTGACGGGGAGCGGCGAGACCGAGCGGATTGCTGCCGGCCCCGGCCACCGAGTCGTCGGCCGAGCCGGGCGCCGGGCCGAAACCGGTCACCCCCGGGGACGTCTGATCGTCGAGCGGGTTCGCGGTCACCGGTGGCACCTCGGCGGTCAACGCGGCCACCGGGTCGACCATCCCGTACCCGAAGCGGTCGTCCCGCCCGGTCGGCCCGATGTCCCGGGCGGTCACCAGCAAACGGTTGACCACCTCACCCGCCGACATCTGTGGATAGCGGGACCGGACCAGCGCGGCGGTGGCCGCCACCAGCGGCGCGGCGAAGCTCGTGCCCTGCACCCGCCAGTACCCGTTCGGGGGTTTGGCGCCGACCAGCCCGGTGGCGGGAGCGCTGAGCACCGTCGCCCGGCCGGTGATCGACCCGGACCACAGGTCCTCGCTGCTGCGCTCCAGGCCGGCGACCGCGATCACCCCCGGCTCACGGGCCGGGTACCACACCTTCGTGCTGCTGGAGGTGGCCAGGTTGCCGGTGCAGGCGACCACGACCACGTCCCGGACGAACGCGTAGTCCAGGGCCGCCGCCAGGGCGGGGCTGTCGCCGCTGCCGCCCAACGACAGATTGATCACGCGGGCGCCGTGGTCGACAGCCCAGCGGACCCCCTGGGCCACGATCAGCGCGTCGTCGTAGCGGTTGTCCTCGTCGAGCACCCGGACCGGCAGGATCCGCGCATCCGGCGCGAGGCCGACCACGCCCCGCTTGTCGTCCTTGCGTCCGGCGATCAGGCCGGCGACGGTCGTGCCGTGCCCCACCGGATCCGGGCCCGCACCCCCGCTGACGCCGACGAGATCCTGACCGGGCAGCACCTGGCCGACCAGATCCGGATGGCTGCCGTCCACTCCGGAGTCGACCACCGCGACGGTCACGCCCCGGCCGGTCGAGCTGCGCCAGGCCGTCTCGGCCCGCAACTCGTCGAGCTGCCACTGTTCGTCGCGGACCTGATCGGTGCGAGCGACCGCGTCGCCGGGAGCGAACACCGTCGGCCCGCCGGCCAACTGCCCGCCCCGGCTGGGCGCGGCGACGGGCACGGCCGCCGCGGTCGGCGCGACGACGGCGAGTGCCGCGGCCACACCGAGCAGCGCCCGGACGGTCGCCCGTCGGGCCGCCGACGGACCGCTGTGCCGCACCCCTGTCACATCCCCAGCCATTCATCCCGACGGAACCATGACGATCGGAGATTACCGGTTTCCCCACCCGTCACGGGAAGAACCGGCGAGTCACGTCATTGCGGCGGCAATTGTGCGAGCTGAACGAGGCGTACGCCCTCCCGCCGGGTGACCAACCGACCACGCCCCGGCGGCAGCGGTCCCGGCCGCACCGGCCCGACCAGCGCACCCTCCTCCGGACTGCCCGCCATCACCAGACCGGCGGTGGACAGCTCCCGCAGCCGCTGCACGATCGGCTCGTACTGGGCCCGTCCCGCGCCACCGGACCGGCGGGCCAGCACCAGGTGGAACCCGACGTCGCGGGCGTGCGGCAGGTGCTCCTCCAGCGCCCGCAGCGGGTTGGCCGGCCCGGCCGCCACCAGGTCGTAGTCGTCCACGAGCACGAACAGCTCCGGCCCGGACCACCACGAGCGGTCCCGCAGTTGTTGTGGGGTGACCTCCGGCCCGGGGGCCCGCCGCTCCAGGTAACCGGCCGCCGACTCGACCAGGTCGGCGGTGTGCGCCGCGGCGGTGCCGTACCCGATCAGGTGCGGCGTCTCGATGGCGCCGAGCAGGCTGCGCCGGTAGTCGACGAGGATCACCCGGGCCTGCTCGGGGGTGAACCGGGTGATGATCGACGTGGCCAGCGCGCGCAGGAACGACGACTTGCCGCACTCCGAGTCCCCGAAGACCACGAAGTGTGGCTCGGTGGCGAAGTCGAGCAGCACCGGGCGCAGGTCCGCCTCCGCGATCCCGATCGGCAGCCGCAGCCCGGTCGTCGCGGACAGGTCCAGATCGGCGTACGGGAGCACCGGCGGGAGCAGCCGCACCCGGGGCGCCGACGGGCCACCCCAACTGCCGGCGACCCGTTTGACCAGATCGGCGGTGTCCACGTGGTCGGCGAGTTGGGGCAGCGCGGTGAGGAAGTGCAGGCCCTCCGCGGTCACGCCCCGACCGGAGCGCTCCGGCACGTTGGCGGCGGCACGCCGAGCCACGAGCGAGTCGGACGGATCACCGAGGCGCAGCTCCAGCCGGGAGCCGAACAGGTCCCGGATCGCCGGCCGGAAGTCCAGCCAGCGCAGCGCGGTGGCGACCACGTGCAGCCCGTACGACAGGCCCCGGGTGGCCAGGTCGGTGACAAGCGGTTCCAGGTCGTCGTACTCGCCCCGGACCGTGCTCCACCCGTCGATCACCAGGAACACGTCACCGAACGGGTCGGTGCCCGGCTGACTGCTCGTTCCCGCAGCGGCCCGGCGCTGCCGGTACGCGGCCATCGACTCCACGCCCAGCTCCGCGAAGCGGCGTTCCCGGTCGGCCAGCAGGGTGCTCATCTCGCCCACGGTGCGTCGGACGGCGGTCGGATCGGCCCGGCCGGTCACCCCGCCCACGTGCGGAAGCTCGCGCAGCGCGGCCAGCCCGCCGCCCCCGAAGTCCAGGCAGTAGACCTGCACCTCGACCGGGGTGTGGGTGAGCGCCAGCGCGCAGATCAGCGTGCGGAGCGCGGTGGACTTGCCGCTCTGCGGCGCGCCGACCACCGCGACGTGCCCGGCGGCCCCGTCCAGCGCCAGCCAGAGCAGGTCCCGGCGCTGCTCCAACGGCTTGTCCACGACGGCCAGTGGCACTCCGAGCGCGCCGTGCAGCTCCGGGTTGCCCACGGTGAGCCCGCGCCTCGGGTCCACCTCGACCGGACCGAGCAGCTCGTCCAGGGCCGGTGGCGGACCGAGCGGCGGGAGCCAGACCTGGTGTGCCGGCGGGCCCTGCCCGACGAGCCGGTCCACAAGCAGGTCGAGCAGTGTCTCCCGGCCCTCCTCCTCCGCCACGACGGGCACGACCGGGGTCACCGGCTCGGGCACCGGCACGACGTGCGTGGTGAAGGTGAGTAGCCGGGCGCCGCCCTCGGCGGGCGCGCCGGCCGGTACGGCCCGACGCCGGACGGCGCCGGAGACGTACGCGGCCTTGAACCGGGCCAGGGGGTCGGTGCCGGAGCGCAGGTAGCCGTGACCCGGCGAGCGGGGCAGCTCGTGGGCGTCGGCCACCCCGAGCACGGTGCGGGATTCCAGCGCGGAGAAGGTACGCAACCCGATCCGGTAGGACAGGTGGGTGTCCAGCCCGCGGAGCCGTCCCTCCTCCAGTCGCTGGCTGGCCAGCAGCAGGTGGACGCCGAGCGACCGACCCAACCGGCCGATCTGCACGAACAGGTCGATGAAGTCGGGTTTGGCGGAGAGCAGTTCGGAGAACTCGTCGCAGATCAGCAGCAGCGACGGCAGCGGGGCCAGTGGGCTGCCGGCCGCCCGCGCCCGCTCGTAGTCGCGCACGCTCGCGAAGTTGCCGGCGCGACGCAGCAGCTCCTGGCGGCGGACGAGTTCTCCGTTGATCGCGTCGACCATCCGGTCGACCAGGGGCAACGCGTCGGCCAGGTTCGTGATCACCGCCGCGGTGTGGGGCAGCCTGTCGAACGACGCGAAGGTGGCGCCACCCTTGAAGTCGACGAGCACGAAGTTGAGCTGCTCCGAGCTGTGCGTGGCGGCGAGCCCCAGCACCAGCGTGCGGAGCAGCTCGGACTTGCCGGAACCGGTCGCTCCGATGAGCAGGCCGTGCGGGCCCATCCCGTCCTGGGCGGACTCCTTGAGGTCCAGCTCGATGGCACCGCCGTCCACGCCGACCCCGATCGGCACCCGCAGCCGGTCGCGTGCCGAGCGCGGCAACCAGCCCTGCTCGGCCGTGAAGCTCTCCGGGTCGCCGAGCCCGAGCAACTCGGGAAGACCCAGGTCGGCCTGGAGCGGGGCGTCCGGCCCGCGGGCCGTGCCGGCGAGCCGCAGCGGCGCCAACCGTCGGGCGATCGCCTCGGCGTCGGCGAGGTCGAGCTGGTCGGCGGTGCCCACCTCGGCGTGCCCGTCGGACGACCACGAGTGCAGCCGCCGGCCGTGCAACTCCAACAGCAGCGCGTACCTGTCGAGCAGCCGGGGCGGCGGAGTGTCCAGGTCCACCACGGTGACCGCGTCGATGCCGCCGTCACCGGTCAGGTCACTGGCGCCGGTCAGGTCGCCGCCATCGAGCACCACCACCACGTGTGGCCCGTCGGTGGCCGGGCCGGCCGGGCTGAACCGCGACCGGCTGGCCAGCACGTCGGCGAGCAGCCGTTCCAGGTCGGCGGCGGAGCTGGTGACCAGCCGTACCGGGCCGAGCGCGTCGGTGCGGCTGGGGTGGTGGGCGTGCGGGAGCCATTTCACCCACTCCCAGCAGGTCCGGCGTTCCGGGCCGGCGCAGACCGCGACGAGCAGCTCGTCGGGGGCGTGGAAGACGGCGAGTTGGGTCAGCACCGCCCGGACCAGCGCCTGCGCCGCCGGGTCACCGGTGGGCGACCCACCCGTGGTCGGGGTGCCGCCCCCGCCGCGGCCGGCGGGCCGGACGTGCACCCGGGCGAAGCTGCGCAACGACAACGCCACCGGCAGGTCCGGCACCACGGAGTACGCGTCCAGAAAGCGGCGCAGCGCTCCCGCGGTCATCGGCTCCAGTTCCTCCAGCGGCCGGGTGACAGGTGGGACGAGCGGGGTGGCCAGGGTCTGCGGCCCGACGGCGACCCGCACCACCGCGAAGTCCGGGTCGGCGGGGCGTCGTTCCCAGACCCGGTGGCTGTCCACCGTCGACCAGAGCCCGCCCGGGTCCGGGTGCCGGTAGTAGAGCCCGGCCCGCTGCTGTCCCGCGGTCCGTCGGACCCGCCGCCGCAGCGTGGCCAGGTGCCGCAGGTACTCGCGGCGGGCGGCCATCATCTCGGACTTCTTCGGCGTGCCGGAGGCGCTGCCCCAGGAGGTCACCAGCATCGCCAACGAGGAGAGCCCGAACATCCCACCCACCACGTACGAGTAGGCGCCACCGCCCCGGCCGAACATCATCGCCATCGCCACGGTGCCGCCGAGCATGGGCAGCAGCATGAGCATCTGCTGCCACCGCCCGCCGGCCACCACGGGGATCTCCGGCGGCGCCTCGACCGGCAGTTCGCCGGCGGGGATTTCCGGCGCCGGTCTACGTGGCGGGCGCTTGATGACGACTGTCGACACTCGGCCTCCTGACAGCGGTAAGTAACCCGAGCCGGACTCATGGTAGGTAAAGTCCTGTCGTCCGCGCAGCCTCCGATCCCCCTCGATATGGAGTCCAGTCGATGACTACCGGTCTGGCCCGCGTCACGATCAGCGCGCCGCAACGACGGGTGGACGTCGCCCTGCCGGAGCAGGTGCCCCTGGCCGAGCTGCTGCCCGACGTACTCCGGCACGCCGGCGTCGGGCTGGCCGACGACGGCGAGCAGCACGGCGGCTGGGTTCTGCGCCGCACCGACGGCGCGCTGTTGGCGACCGCCCAGGCGCTGCTGCCACAGGGGGTCCGCGACGGTGAGGTGCTGCACCTCGTGCCGGCCCGCGCGCACTGGCCCGAGCTGGAGTACGACGACGTGGTCGAGGCGATCGCCGACGGTGCCCGCCGCCGCGGCGGCGCCTGGTCGCCCACCGCCACCCGGGCCGCCGGTCTGGCCGGTGCGGCCGTGCCACTCACCGTCGGGCTGCTCGCCCTGCTCGTCGGCGGCCCGACGTACCAGGCCGGCTGGCTGGCCGCCGCCGTGGTGGCGCTGCTGCTCACCGTGGCCGGCGCGGTCGCCTCCCGCGCCAACGGCGACGGCACCGCCGGGGCGGCACTCGGTGGCTACGCGCTGCCGTACGCGTTCACGGCCGGCGCCCTCGCGGTCGGCTCCGGCGACCCGGTCGGGCTGTTCGGGCCGGTCCGCTGGGTGGGCGCGCCCGAGCTGCTGGCCGGTTCCGTGGCGCTGTTGTTCGTGGCGCTGCTCGGCCTGCTGGGCGTGGCCAGCCGGCTACGGGTCTTCGTGGCCGGTGTCACGGTCGGCCTGATCGGCGCCGCTGCGGCGCTCGGTGGGCTGCTGCTGACCCCGGCCAGCACGGCGGCGGTGCTGCTCAGCGCACTGGTGTTCGCCATCGGCGTGATCCCGCTGTTGGCCATCCGGCTGGGCAAACTACCCCTGCCACCGATCACCCTGCCGACGTCGACCCCCACCGAAGGGCCGGAGCGGGCCCGGGACCTGCCGGACCGGAGCCGGGTACACGCCGCGGTGACCCGCACCGAGGAGGTGCTCACCGGGATGTTGATCGGCCACGCCCTGCTGGCGGTGGCCGCCGCGGTCGTACTCGGGGTTGCCGGGGCGACGGCCGGTCGGGTGCTGCTGGCGGTCACCTCGGCGGTGCTGCTGCTGCGGTCGCGGCTGTTCGTGGCGTTGCGGCACCGGGTCCCGACGGTGCTGGCCGGGCTGGCCGGCTACACCGTGCTGGGCGCGGTGCTCGTCGGCCGGGCCGACGACGTCGGGCGGCTGGCGCTGGTCCTGGGTGGTGCGGCGCTGGCGCTGGTGGCCGCCGCCAGCGGCACCGGATACGCCCGGCGGCCGGTCTCGCCGTACCTCGGTAGGGTCGCGGACCTCACCGACACGGCCCTGGCGGTCGCGGTGGTGCCGATCGCCTGTGCGGTGCTCGACCTGTACGACCGGGCCCGGGGGCTGCTCGGTTGAGCGGCCCCCGGGCCCGGTGCGTCAGCAGTCGTCAGTGCATGGATTCGCCGCGCGCCTCGGCGTCGCGGGCCCGCTTGTAGGAGGCGTGGATCTCGGCCTCGGCCTCGGTGCGGCCGACCCAGGTCGCGCCCTCCACCGACTTGCCGGGCTCCAGGTCCTTGTACACCTCGAAGAAGTGCTGGATCTCCAGCCGGTCGAACTCGCCGAGGTGGTGGATGTCGCGCAGGTGCTCCTGGCGAGGATCCTCGTAGGGCACGCAGAGGACCTTGTCGTCCCCGCCCTTCTCGTCGGTCATCCGGAACATGCCGATGGTGCGGCAGCGGATCAGGCAGCCCGGGAAGGTCGGCTCGGGGACCAGCACCAGCGCGTCCAGCGGGTCGCCGTCCTCGCCCAGAGTGCCCTCGATGAACCCGTAGTCGGCCGGGTACTGGGTAGAGGTGAAGAGGGTGCGGTCCAGCC
The DNA here is from genome assembly GCF_043197345.1 of Micromonospora sp. NPDC049175. Lineage (NCBI taxonomy): Bacteria > Bacillati > Actinomycetota > Actinomycetes > Micromonosporales > Micromonosporaceae > Micromonospora > Micromonospora sp. NPDC049175. Next base: position 127,378 of record NZ_JBICSY010000005.1, read on the forward strand.
TGATGCGGCCGGTCTTGTGGTCCACCTCGTACTTGTTCCGGTGACCTTTGGGGATCTCAACCGTCACGTCGAAATCCATCTGCACGCTCCCTCGTCTGCCCACGCTGGCTAACGGAACCACTGGCGGCCCCTCCGGACAGGTGAATGCCCACCCGCCGACTCCGGCCGCCGCATAGTCTTCGGACCGAAGTAGTGTCACCCAAGCCGATTTTCGCTGGGGGAGGAGGGGGTCGTGGGGAGGGAAGATTCACACTACCGCCCGGACGGGGGCTCCGCGCACGGTACCGGACGATCCGGCCCCGGCGGCGCCACGGGTCGGGTCCCCGTACCCGAGGCCCACCTGCCCCGGGCGCCCGAGCCGGGGACGCCGGCACCCGCGACACCGCCGCCACTGCCCTGGCGTCCGCCGGCCGGCTCACCCCCGAACAACCGTCGCTTCCCGGCGGTCGACGCTGACCGACCGACGAGCGGCCCACCGCGCGGCAGCGCGTCGGTTCCGGTGAGTCCGGCTCCGCCCGGCCCGGCCTCGGGTGGCCCGTCGCGCGGTAGCGCGTCGGTTCCGGCGGGCCCGGCTCCGTCCGGTCCGACCTCGGGTGGCCCGTCGCGCGGTACCGCGTCGGTCCCGGTGAGCCCGGCTCCGCCCGGTCCGTGGCCTGGCCCGAACGCCGCCCCCGGTGGCGTCCCGCCGCTGGGTCCGCCGATCTCCGCGCTGCCGTCGTCCGCCGGTGCCGCGCCGGCACCCACGCCCGACGCGCCACCTCGTCGGCGGCGGCTGCCGCTGGTGCTGGCCGTCGTGCTGCTGCTGGTGCTGGCCGGCGTCGGAGTCGTCGTCGCCCGACCCGGCCCGGTCGCCGGGTGGCTGGGCGACGATTCCGGGTCCGCCCCGAACGCCGCTGGCGTGCCCCCGGAGCCAAACCCGTCGGACGTGCTGCCCGGCCCGGACCCGAACGCTCCGATTCCCACCCCGGACGGGGTTCGTGCCGCTCTCGACCCGCTTGTCGGAGTCGCCGCCCTGGGCGATCGGGTGAACGTCTCGGTGGCCGACGTCATCTCCGGCCAGACGCTGTTCGGCAAGGGGGCGGACGACGGCACCGTGCCCGCCTCGGTGACCAAACTGGCGACCGCGGTGACGGCACTGGCAGCCCGAGGACCCGGCTACCGGATCCCCACCCGCGCGGTGGCCGGCACGAAGGCCGGCGAGGTGGTGATCATCGGCGGTGGCGATCCCACCCTCGCGATCGGCAAGAAGGGCTACTACCCGGGCGCGGCGCGGCTCGACGACCTGGCCGCCCAGGTGCGTACGGCGCTCGGCGGCACCACCCCGACAAGTGTCACCGTCGACGGTTCGGTCTACTCCGGCCCGGTCTACGGCCCGGGCTGGGACGACGACATCCCCACCGGTGGGTCTGGTGGCGCGGTGACGGCGCTGATGACCGACGGCGCTCGCCGGGACCCCAGTGTCCCGCACGGGGCCGCGGAGCGGTTCGCCGAGCCGGATCTGGCCGCCGGCAGGTCGTTCGCCCGGTTGCTCGGCGTGCCGGGCGACGCCGTGAAGCGTGGCACGGCGCCAGCGCCCGCCGCAGCCGGTGGCACGTCCGCGCCGGGTATCGAGCTGGGTGTGGTGCAGTCTCCGCCGATGATCCGTCTGGTCGACATCATGATCAGCGAGAGTGACAACCTGGTGGCCGAGGCGCTGGCCCGGCAGGTCGCGTTGGCCCGCAACCAGCCGGCGTCGTTCGACGGCGGCGCTGCCGCGATGGACGCGGAGGTGGCCGAGCTGGGTCTGCCGGCCGACGAGATCACCCTCTCCGACGGCAGCGGCCTGTCCCGCAACAATCGGATCAGCCCGTCGTTGCTGACCGACCTGCTCCGACTGGCGGCCAGCCCGGACCATCCGGAACTGGCCGGTGTCTTCGGAGGTCTGCCGGTGGGGGGCTGGTCCGGGACCCTGAACGAGCGCTACCGCACCGCCGCCGGTACCGCCGCCGGGGCGGGCAGCGTCCGGGCGAAGACCGGCACCCTGACCGCCGTGCACTCCATTGCGGGCCTGGTCACCACCGCTGACGGTCGGCTACTCACCTTCGCGGTGCTCACGGATCGGGTGCCTGGCGAAAAGGAAACCGCCCAACCGGCGCTGGATCGGATCACCGCCGCGTTGGCCGGCTGCGGCTGCCGCTGATCGAGGTCTCCGGCCCCCTTGTCGGGGCGGCCATCGCCGTCGATCGCGGACGCGAGCCCGGGCCGGGGTGTCGCGGCGCGGGTACGGTGGGTTCATGGCGCAGTTCGTGGACTGGGATCTGGCCGCCGCCACCGCGGGGGCGTTGAGCAAGTCGGGCCCTCGGGTGTCGTATGCCGAGGCCACCGACGTGGTCGGTGACCTGCGCCGGCTGACCGAAGAGGCGGCCGGGCACGTGGCCGACTACACGGGGCTGCGGGCGCAGGTGGCGCATCCGCCGGTCCGGGTGGTCGACCGGCGCGACTGGGCCGCGACGAACATCGCCGGCCTCCGCGAGGTGATCACTCCACTGGTGAGCCGGCTGTCCGGCGACAAGCAGCCGAGCGCGTTGACCGAGGCGGTCGGCTCCCGGCTGACCGGGGTGCAGGCCGGCACCGTGCTGGCGTACCTCTCCGGTCGGGTGCTCGGGCAGTACGAGGTCTTCTCGGCCGACCCCGGCCAGCTGCTGCTCGTCGCACCGAACATCGTCGAGGTGGAACGTAAGCTCGGTGCGGACCCGCGGGACTTCCGGCTCTGGGTGTGCCTGCACGAGGTCACCCACCGGACCCAGTTCACCGCCGTCCCGTGGATGCGGGCCTACTTCCTCGGCGAGGTGCAGGCGTTCGTCGACGCCTCGTCCAGCGGCAGCGAGCATCTCGTCGAGCGGCTGCGGCGCGGGGTGGCCACGCTGTCCGAGGCGGTCCGTGACCCGGAGAGCCGCACAAGCGTGCTGGACATCGTGCAGACCCCCGCGCAGCGGGCGGTGCTCGACCGGCTCACCGCGTTGATGACCCTGCTGGAGGGGCACGCCGAGTTCGTGATGGACGGCGTCGGTCCGCAGGTGATCCCGAGCGTGGAGCGGATCCGAGCGTCGTTCAACAGGCGTCGGGAGGCCGGCAACCCGCTGGAGAAGGCGATCCGCCGGCTGCTCGGGGTGGACGTCAAGATGCGCCAGTACGCCGAGGGGCGCAAGTTCGTGCACGGCGTGGTGGAGCGGGTCGGCATGGAGGGTTTCAACTCGATCTTCAACTCGCCACTCACGCTGCCCCGACTGTCCGAGTTGGGTGACCCGGATGCCTGGGTGGCCCGGGTGCACGGCCCGGCCGGCACCATCCCGGCCGCTGGCTGACCGCCCGCCGGTGGCCGCGCTCGCCCCACCACTGGCCGCGATCCGGGTCGCGGTGCGTCGCGCCCTGACCGCTCTGCCGTCCGGTGGGCCGGTGCTCGTGGCCTGCTCCGGCGGCGCCGACTCGCTCGCCCTCGCGGCGGCCACCGCGTTCGTGGCGCCTCGACTGGGCCGCGCCGCCGTGCTGGTCACGGTGGACCACGGATTGCAGGACGGCTCCGCCGAGCGTGCCGAGGCGGTGGCCACCTGGGCCGCCGGGTTCGGGTTCGCGTCGACGACAGTCGTGCGGGTGGAGGTGGCGGGGCGTCCGGGCGGGCCGGAGGCGGCCGCCCGGGAGGCCCGTTACCAGGCGTTGACCGAGGCGGCCCGGCAGCAGGACGCGGTCGCGGTGTTGACCGGGCACACCCGCGACGACCAGGCGGAGACGGTGCTGCTCGCGCTCGCCCGGGGCGCCGGCCCACGCGGGTTGGCCGGGATGCCCGCCCGGCGGGACCTGAACGGCGTGCCGCTGCTGCGTCCGCTGCTGGAGATCGGTCGGGAGCAGACGCGCGCCGCCTGTGCCGTGCTCGGGTTGAGCCCGTGGCAGGACCCGCACAACAGCGACCCGTCGTACGCCCGCTCCCGGGTCCGGGTCGACCTGCTGCCGGCGCTGGTGCGGGCGCTCGGGCCCGGCGTGGTGGACAACCTCGCGCGTACCGCCGGGCTGGTGGCGGCGGACAACGCCGCGCTCGACGAGTTGGCGGCGGCGGCGCTGGCCGGGGCACGGTGCCCCGACGGAGGGCTGTCCGTGCCCGCGCTTGCCGCTCTGGTTCCCGCGGTGCGCGGCCGGGTGTTGCACTCCTGGGTGCGTGAGGTGGGCGCCCGGCCGGGAGCGCTGTCGCACCGGCACGTCAACGCCCTGGACGCGCTTGTCACCGCCTGGCATGGCCAGGGCCCCACCGATCTGCCCGGTGGCGTCCGGGTGCTCCGCCGCGCCGACCGGCTGGCGGCGGTCACCCCCGCCTGACGCCGGTCCCACCGGCACCGGCCCGGATCTCAGCCGCTGTGCGCCCGGTCCCGGAAGGTGGTCCGGTAGCTGTGCGGGGTGGCGCCGACCCGGCGGGTGAAGTGGTGGCGGAGCGCCGCGGCGTCGCCGAAGCCGGACTGGTCGGCGACGGCCTCCACGCTCAACGGGGTCTCTTCGAGCAGTCGCCGGGCGAGCAGCACCCGTTGGTTGGTGAGCCAGTCGTGCGGGGTGGTGCCGGTCTCGGCGCGGAAGCGGCGGGCGAACGTCCGGGGCGCCATGCCGGCGCGCGCGGCCAACTCCTCCACGGTGGTCGTCCGGTCCAGGTGACCCATCAGCCACTCCAGCACCGGTTCCAGGGTCGGTGCCTCGGGCGCCTTCGGGATGGGTGCCTCGACGTACTGGGACTGGCCGCCGTCGCGGTGCGGCGGGACCACCATCCGCCGCGCCAGCCGGGTCGCGGTGGCCGAGCCGTGCTCCTGGCGGATCAGGTGCAGGCAGGCGTCGATGCCGGCCGCCGTGCCGGCGCTCGTGAGCAGCCGGCCGTCCTGGACGTAGAGCGAGTTGCAGCGCACCCGGGCGCGTGGGTGCCGGCGTTGCAGCTCGTCCACGTACCGCCAGTGGGTCGTGCACTCCCGGTCGTCGAGCAGGCCGGCCTCGCCGAGCAGGAAGGCGCCGGAGCAGACGCTGAACAGGTGCGCTCCGCGGGCGTCGGCCCGGCGCAGCGCGTCGAGCACCGGCCCGGGAACGGCGGTGCCCTGGCTGTGCGCGGGGACGGCCACCAGGTCGGCCTCCTCCAGGGGGCCGAGGTCGGCGTGCGGGGTGAGGTGGAAGCCGGACGACGTACGCACGGCCTCGCCGTCCGGGCTGCACAGCTGGAAGCGGTAGCCGGGGAAGCCGTCGGCGGTGCGGTCGGTGCCGAACACCTCGGCGAGTACGCCGAGCTCGAAGGGGGCGACCTGGTCGAGTGTGAGGACGGCGATGGACCGCAGCATGTGACGAGGGTAACCCGACAGGTGGCAGTAAATCGATGACCAATGGCATTGCTGCCACTGTCCGGTCGGCGCGGGAGGTCGCAGACTTGTCTCAGTCCGGTGCGCACCGGCGGCGAAACCGACAGCAATCATGCGAAAGCGAGCGCCGCCATGGAGTTCCTGCTCTTCCTCCTCTTCCTCGTCCTCCTCGTCGCCGCCTCGGCGGCCGGCCTGACCGTCGACAGTCACGATTCGGCGGACTGGAAGCCCAGCGACGACGGCCGCCGCTGGCGGTCGCGTACCAACTGATGTCATTAGCGCTGTTTGTGCGGAAAATCCCGGGCGGGACCGCGCCAAAAGGTGCGGCCCCGCCGACGGAGGCCATCGGACGTACGGCAGGCTAGGAGTCATGGCTGACGGCTCCTGGTACGACGCCGACATCGACCACGTGATCATTTCCGAGGCGCAGATTCGCGAGAAGACGGCGGAGCTCGCCAAGCAGGTCTCCGCCGACTACTCCCACGTGAACGACGGGCTACTGCTCGTGTGCGTGCTCAAGGGCGCGGTGATGTTCATGGCGGACTTCGCCCGGGCGCTGGGCCGCAACGGCCCCCCGGCCGAGCTCGACTTCATGGCCATCTCCTCCTACGGCCAGGGCACCACCTCGTCCGGGGTGGTCCGCATCCTCAAGGACCTGGACCGGGACATCGCCGGCCGGCACGTGGTGGTCGTCGAGGACATCGTCGACTCCGGGCTCACGCTCTCCTGGCTGCTGCGCTACCTGGAGTCCCGCTCGGCCGCGAGCGTCGAGGTCGTCGCGCTGTTCCGCAAACCGGACGCGGTAAAGGTGCCGGTCCCGGTCAAGTACGTCGGCTTCGACATCCCCACCGAGTTCGTGGTCGGCTACGGCCTGGACTTCGGTGAGCGTTACCGGGAGCTGCCGTACGTCGGGGTGCTCAAGCCCGAGGTCTACGCCCGCTCCTGACGCCTGTCGCGAGCCCGCCGGGGTGGCCCCGAAGGGGCGTGAGGTCGACTCGTATCGGCATTCATCGAGCCGACGTTCAGCGCGCTCTCAGCTCTTGCGGCTACCGTGGACCCGGTGGCCCGGAGGTTACTCCGCGCCCGACCCCCTCGGCCGCGTGATCGGGCTCGTCGGGTGGCCGGGTCGGACTCCCCGCCACGCCGGTTTCCACCCGGACCCGCCGTACGCGGGTCGCGGGGCTGGTGGGCCTGCCCACGGTGCGTGCCATCGATATGAAAGGTGCGCCCAGTGCGGGGCTCGCGAGCTCGCTCCTCGCGTACACGGTGTACCGTCGAATGACCGCGGCGCGGCAGTTTCAGCGTCTCGGGGTCGAGGCCGTCCCGCATGGCAGCTCCGACCGCCGCTCACCGCGGCGACACCAATCAGATGGTCAGGACGTCGATCAGGAGGATGCGGGCGCTCCGGCGCTCGACAACAGTATGGAACGTACGCGTTTCTTCCGCCGACCGGTGGTCTGGATCATCCTGGTCATCCTCGGCGCAGTTGTGCTCAGTCAACTGTTCACCGCTGGTCCCAGCTACCACCGCGTGGACACTTCCGTTGCGCTCGATCAGCTCCACACCGCCAAGATCAATAAGGTGGTCTTCCAGGACAAGGAGCAGACGCTCCAACTGGACCTGGCCCAGAAGACCAAGTTCGGCAAGACCGAGACCAACAAGATCGAGGCGCAGTTCCCGTACCAGGTCGGTGACGAGGTCTGGAACGAGGTGCTGGACGCCAAGGCGAACAACCGGGTCACCGGCCCGGCCGACGCCAAGGTCTCGTCGGACAGCATCTGGGTGAGCCTGCTGGTCAACCTGCTGCCGATCGCGCTGCTCGTCCTCCTGCTGCTGTTCTTCATGTCGCAGATGCAGGGTGGCGGCTCCCGGGTGCTCAACTTCGGCAAGTCCAAGGCGAAGATGATCACCAAGGACACTCCGAAGACGACCTTCGCGGACGTCGCGGGTGCCGAGGAGGCCGTCGAAGAGCTGTACGAGATCAAGGACTTCCTGCAGAACCCGGCGAAATACCAGGCCCTGGGCGCCAAGATCCCGAAGGGCGTGCTGCTCTTCGGCCCGCCCGGCACGGGTAAGACGCTGCTGGCCCGCGCGGTGGCCGGCGAGGCCGGGGTGCCCTTCTACTCGATCTCCGGCTCGGACTTCGTGGAGATGTTCGTCGGTGTCGGCGCCAGCCGCGTCCGTGACCTGTTCGAGCAGGCCAAGACGAACGCCCCGGCGATCGTCTTCGTCGACGAGATCGACGCCGTCGGCCGGCACCGTGGCGCCGGCATGGGTGGCGGTCACGACGAGCGCGAGCAGACGCTCAACCAGCTCCTCGTCGAGATGGACGGCTTCGACACCAAGGGCGGCGTGATCCTGATCGCCGCCACCAACCGGCCGGACATCCTCGACCCGGCGCTGCTGCGCCCGGGCCGGTTCGACCGGCAGATCCCGGTGGACGCCCCGGACATGGAGGGCCGCAAGGCCATCCTGCGGGTGCACGCCAAGGGCAAGCCGTTCACCCCCGACGTCGACCTCGACGCGGTGGCGCGACGCACCCCGGGCTTCAGTGGTGCGGACCTGGCCAACGTCATCAACGAGTCGGCCCTGCTCACCGCCCGCAAGGAGCAGCGGGCGATCAGCAACGACTCGCTCGAAGAGTCGATCGACCGGGTGGTCGCGGGACCGCAGCGACGGACCCGCGTCATGAGCGACAACGAAAAGAAGATCACCGCGTACCACGAGGGTGGGCACGCGCTCGTCGCCTGGGCGCTGCCGCACGCCGCGCCTGTGCACAAGGTGACGATCCTGTCCCGTGGTCGCTCGCTGGGCCACACCCTGGTGCTCCCCACCGAGGACAAGTACACCCAGACCCGCGCCGAAATGATCGACACCCTGGCGTACGCGCTGGGCGGCCGGGCCGCCGAGGAGCTTGTCTTCCACGAGCCCACCACGGGTGCCGGCAACGACATCGAGAAGGCCACCCAACTGGCCCGCGCGATGATCACCCAGTACGGCATGAGCTCCAAGCTCGGCGCGATCAAGTACGGCACCAGCGGAGACGAGCCGTTCCTCGGCCGCAACATGGGCCACGAGCGGGACTACTCGGACTCGGTGGCCGCCGAGATCGACGGCGAGATGCGGGCACTCGTCGAGCTGGCGCACGACGAGGCCTGGGAGATCCTGGTGGAATACCGGGACGTCCTGGACAACATCGTGCTCGAGCTGATGGAGAAGGAAACCCTCTCCACCGCCGACATGGCGCGGATCTGCTCGCGGGTGGTCAAGCGCCCGCCGCTGGCGCCGTACAACGGCTTCGGCAAGCGCCAGCCCTCCACCGAGCCGCCCGTGCTCACCCCCTCGGAGAAGGACAAGCTCAAGGCACAGGCCCAGGCCGACGGCGCGCAGGCGTCGGTTGGCGGTGGGGCACCGTCCAACAACTCGGACGGCACGCACTGAGCAACGACCCGACGGCCAGCTCCCCCCACCGGGAGCTGGCCGTCTCCGCGACCGAACCCGACGGCGACGACGAGCTCGACTACGTGGCCGCGCGGCTGATCAGCGGCAAGCTGACCGGCCGCCCGGTCGAGGACGCCGTCGACCTGGGCCGGATCGAGAAGGCCGTCCGCGAGATCCTGATCGCGGTCGGCGAGGACCCGGACCGCGACGGACTCCAGCAGACCCCGGCCCGGGTCGCCCGCGCGTACGCCGAACTCTTCGCCGGCCTGCGGGTCGACCCGGCCCAGGTGCTCAGCACCACCTTCGAGGCCAACCACGAAGAGCTGGTGATCGTCCGGGACATCGACGTGATGAGCCTCTGCGAGCACCACCTGCTGCCGTTCCGCGGCAGCGCGCACATCGGCTACATCCCCGGCCCCGACGGGCGGATCACCGGCCTGTCCAAGCTGGCCCGACTTGTCGAGGTCTTCGCCCGCCGGCCCCAGGTGCAGGAGCGGCTCACCTCGCAGGTCGCCGACCTGCTGATGAGCAAACTCGCACCCCGCGGCGTCGTCGTCGTGCTCGAGTGCGAGCACATGTGCATGGCGATGCGCGGCATCCAGAAATCCGGTGCCAAGACCATCACGTCGGCCGTGCGCGGCATCCTGCAGACGGACTCCAAGTCCCGTGCCGAGGCAATGGCCCTGATCATCCCCCGCTGACAACCCGACGTGCTCCGGCCGGCCGACCCCTGCGGGGGCCGGCCGGCCGTTGCCTTCCCGCCGTCCGCTCTCCTGCCCGGCGCCGACCAGCCGGGCAGGTCAGCCGGCGAGCAGGACCAGCAGCAGGCCCGCCGTCACCAGCACCGCCGGCACCAGGCACACAAGCGCGCCGAAGCGCACCGTGCGGTCCAGCCGCTCGGCGGGGCTCACCCGGAACAACCGTCCGATGCCCACCCAACCGGCGACGAACGCGACCGCCGGCATCGGCAACCCACAGATCAACGCGGCCACACTCGCCGCTCCCACTCCCGTCGCCGCATACACCGCCACCTGGATCAGCGGCACCACAAGCGCCAACGGCCCGTACACCAGAAGGTTGCGCAGCCGTGCCGGCCACGACCGGGGCCGCAAGCGGCGCCGCGCCGCCAGGGCCGCGTCCGCCGCCTCGGCCCGACCCCGCGCGGCCCGCAGCGCCGCCAGCACGGCCGCCGGACCGCCCGCCATCGACCGGGACGCCTCGGTCAGCTCCGGCGGTGACGGCACCAAAGACATCGCTGGTACGCCCAACTCGCGCAGCCGTTCCTGCTGGCTCGCCAGCCCGGTACGGACCACCGTCAGCTCCTCCCGGGCGGTCTCCGCCGACCGGGCCTGCTCCCCGGCGGCAGCGGCCGCACTGCGGCGTACCCCGTCCAGCTGGCGGGCTGCGGCCAGGTATTCCGCCCAAGCGGTGGTGGGCTCGGCCGCAGCCTGGGTGACGGCCCCGCTCGCCGCGGCGACCCGCTGCCGCCCCGGCCCGGTCACCGTCGCCTCCGGACTCATCTCGACACCCCCTGCCCGCGCCACCGGATCACCCGGCCTCGTCGGCGAACGGCACCAGGACCGTGCCCCGCTCGTCCGGACCGTCCCAGAGCACCGCCCGGTCCGGGCGGGCCCGCCACTCCACCGCCCGGCCGAAGACGGGGGTGAGCTGCGCGACCGGCACGTCCAGCACGACCACGGCGGCCAACTTGTCGACCTCGCCCGCCGGCTCGAACAGCGCGGCGAACGGGGGCACCGCACGCCACCAACCCAACAGGTGTCGCCCCGTCGGCGGCCCGTTACGCAGCAGCGCACGCAACCGCTCCACCGGCAACTCCCGGGGGCCCGGCCGGTCCAGCCCGAAGGCCACCAGATACGTCGGCAGCTCGTCGGCTGGGGCCGCGAGCAGCGTCGGCAGATCCACCAGCTCGGCCGGATGCCGGGCGGCCAACTCCGCGGTCAACGCCTCCGCCAGCGCCCGCGCGCCCGGGTCCGGCACCGCCACCAGGAAACGTGCGGTGCCCGGCGCGTGATGGTCCGCGGTGCTCCGGGCCGCCGTCGCCAGCAACCCGCCCGCCGCGGCACCCGAGCCGAGCACCGCGAGGTTGCGGCCCGCGGCCGGACCCAACGGTACGGCGACAGTCGAACGGGCCACGTCCACCGCGCGGCCCAGGAGGGCCGCCGGCCCGTGCGACTGCCCCGCCAACGCCGCCCGGTACCGCGGATCGTTGCCGAGCAGCGGGCGGGCATATCCGGCGAAGACGACCGGCGGCACCGACCCGGCCGGCCGTGCCGCCCACAGCTCTTGCCGCAGCCCCTCCACCACCGCCGGGTGGTCCTGCGGATCAGGGTGCCGGATCAGCCGTTCATGACCTCGGATCGCACCCCGGGGGCCTCCGAGCCCGCCTGCGGTGTTCACCACCGCGCTGCCCACCGGCAGCCCGGCGGCCGAGTCGTTCGTCGGCTCCAGCACCGGACTGCCGCCCGGCAGCGCCACCCGCACCGGAAACTGCCCGAGCACCGAATCCCGGTGACCCCCATCGGTACGGGCGCTCAACCCCAACTCGCCCGCACCGGCCAACACCAGGTGCACGCCGTACGCCCGACCAGCCCGAGCCAACCCGTCCAACTGGGCGGACACCTCGGCGGCCAGCCGGTCCCGCTCGGCGAAGAGCAACGGCACGTTGTCCAACACGCAGACGATCCGGGGCAGCGACCGGTGCTGACGCAGCTCGGCGAAGCGTTGACAACCGGCCCGCGCCCCAGCCTCCGTCCTCCGCTGCACCTCGGCCGTCAACTCGTCGAGCAGGTCCCGGACGTACTCCCGATCCGCGGCCATCGCGGCCGCGCGCACCTGCGGAATCCACGACCGGTCCCGCTCGGTCTGCAGAAACTCCACGAACGACTCACCGTCGCCGAGATCCACCAGGTAGAGCGTCAACTCGTCCGGTCCGTAGCGAGCGGCCAACCCCAGCAACGCGGTCGTCAGGAACGCCGCGCGACCAGCCGCGGACCGTCCACTGACCAGCCAGTGCGGGGTCAGCTCGGTGAAACCCAACGGCACCGACCGGCCCCCGGCATCACCGACAGTTGTGGTCAGCCCGTCCGCGGAATCCGACTCCCACAGATGCTCACCCGTCGGCGGCAGCAGAGCCGCCAACCCCAACCGCGAGCCGGCCTCCACCTGCTCGGCCAGCCGTCGACACACCGCGTCGACCAACTCGACCGGCGGGTCCGCCTCGACGAAGACCGGTGAGTTCAGTCCGCCCGGCGGATCCGCGCCCGGACCCGCGAAGGACGCGCTCGGCGGGTCACCGAGCAACGCGTACGCGTTGCGCAGCGCCAGCGATGTGGTGTGCGGCAGCGCGGCCCGGGTCGCGTACGGGCCGGCCGGAGGCCAGCCGGCCACCACCAGATGCAGACCCGCGGCGGGCCCCTGCTCGGCGAGCGCCTCGATGCGCGCCAGATCGGCCGGGCCCGTCGACTCCGGCAGAGCGGCGAACACGAGCAACAGCGTGCGGTCGTGCCGACGTCGTCCGCTGGCCCCCGGAGTCACCCACTGCTCCGCCTCCGTCAGCACCGCGCGCAGCCCCGCCACGTCCACCGCCGGCGGCGGCAGCAGGCCAGCATCAGCGAGCGCTCCGAACGGGGTCAGCACCGCACCCGTGGCATCCACCGCGCGAATCAACAGCGCACCCGCGGGCGTCGCCGCCAACAACCGCAGGAGTACGGCCCGGAGCAACCCGGCCACCCGTGGTTCCCGAGCGTCAGCGTCCACGCTCAGATGGCCGGTGCCCACGAGTGGCACCAACGCGGGAAAGCGGGCATCGTCCAACGGCGCCGCCGTGCCGACCCGGACGAACGGCGGCGGGCCGTCACCCGCCGGAGAGTCCACGGTGAGCGAGTCCAACGCGGCGCCCGCCCACCCCGGGGCCAACCGCGCGGCGGCCGTCCGAAGACGATCGGCCAGCTCGTACTGCCGGCGCTGGTCGGCAGGAGCTGGTCGCGTCTCGTCCAGAATGCCAGCGGCAGCGGTCGCGACGGCCGCCGCCCGGCGATGTAGGGCAGCGGCGCGGTTCGTGCGTGCCTTCGGACCGGCCACCGCATCCACCCCCTCTGCCCGAGGTTGGCAACCCCTCCCGAGCAGAGACGGTATCCCAGCCGAGGCCGCTCCTCCGGGAGGTGCCACGGCGCTGCGCCGGTGATGTCGTGGATCTCACCGATGGGTAGGGGTCCGTCACGATCCGCTGGATCTGGGGCATTGGCTCCGGGCCGTCCAGCCGATAGCGTCAGGAGGTGGAATCAGTGCAGCCCCCCGCCGGTTCCCAGGTCTCCCACGTACCGGCCCAACGGGCACCATCCGAGCAGTTGCCACCCGCCCCGGCGCCGCCGGCACCGCAGCCGCCGCGCCGCCGAACGCGGACGGTGCTCACGGTGGTCGCCGGTGTGCTTGCGCTGCTCTGCATCGGCGGGCTAACCATGGGCCTTGTGCTGTACCACCGCGCGTCCGCCCCGGACCGCAGCGCGCCTGACGTGGTGGTGGACAACTACCTGCGGGCGTTTCTCGTCGACCGCAACGATGCGAGAGCAGACCTTTTTACCTGTGGGGGCGATTCGCAACTGGAGTCGCTTCGCTCGCTACGAGCCGACCTACTGACTCGTGAGCAGGAACTTAACGTCACAATCTTGGTCAGCTGGGGCAGCCTCGAGGTCAAAGGCGAAGGCAATACCGCCTCTGTCGTAACGGTGATCCGGCGTAGCGCCACGGTCGATGGTATTCAGCAGAGCCTGACGGACAGGTGGCAGTTCGAGGTGAGGAAAGAGGATGACTGGCGGGTGTGTGGAGGGGTTGAAATAGGTTAATATCACTCAATCCACAGCAGATGGACCGGAACCTCCAGGGTGGTGGGCGACTGGCCACGCCAGGCCCAGCGGTACCACTCCACCTCCGGCGTGATCCGGACGCAGATGTCCCCCTCGGCACCCGAGTAGGTCTCGGTGACCGCCCGCAGATCCCGGCGCTCCTGACCGCCCTCGACGTGCACCACGCGGCGGCCGGTGACGGCGTCGGCCTCGAAGACGGGCGTGGGGGACCGGTGCGCCGGGCCGTCCAGCGAGACCAACCGGATGCCGCTCTCGCGAGGGCTGTCCGACTCCGGCCGGCTGCCAACGGTCTCCACCCAGACCCGTTCCACCGGCACCAGTGGCGCGAACACCTCGACCTGGTCGGCCTCGGCCCGGTACCACTCGTGCTCGGGAATCACCGGCACATAGGTCCGGGCGCTCTGCACCACCCGGTCGTCCGCGCGTAGGTCTCCTCGCCAACCCAACCCCGGCAGCCCGACCAGCACCCGTCGCCCGCGTAGCTCCACCCGCTCGGTGGCGGGAACCATTGCCAGCGGGCGGGGTGGCCGGGGCGCCCAGTCGGGCTGGTCGGCGAAGGGGTCCGGCATCGGTCCGGTCATGCCCGTGATGGCCTCACTCGGCGGCGCGCAGCGGGGCACCCCGCTCGCGCATGAACGGGATCGGATCGATGGCACCGCGGCTGGACCGGTCGCTCCGCAGGTGCACCTCGAAATGCAGGTGCGGGCCTGACGAGTTTCCGCTGCTGCCGACCTGCCCGATGACCTCGCCGGCCGGCACGATCTGGTCCGGTGCGACCCGAGGACGGACCACCATGTGGCAGTACCGGGTGATGTTGCCGCCGGCGTGTAGCAGGTCGACGAACCAGCCGCAGCCGCCCTTGCCGGGGTGCCCGTCCACGTCGCAGGTCCGCCGTCCCTGGTTGTCCGGGTCGCAACGAGCCACCAGCACCCGCCCGGCGGCCGCGGCTCGGATCTCGGTGCCCTTGGCCGCCCCGATGTCGACACCGTTGTGGCTGGGGCGCTCGGCGGTCCGGAATCCGGAACCGACGTCGCCGGGAATCGGGGCGGTCCAGCCGGAGGCGGCAATCTCGCCGTGCTCTGCCGCGTTGCACACCGCCTTGCCGTTGATCTCGACGGTGCGCGCCGCGCCGCCAGCAAGGGCGTCAACGATTTTGCTGGCCACCTCCTCGTGCTTGGCGTACGCGTCTGGATAGGCGCTGACCTGCACCTGCTGTGCCACCACGGTCAGCGGCCGGCGTTGCCAGCTCCGCACCTTGACGAGCTTCTCGTAGAACTTGCGAGCGGTGTACGCGGGTGTCATCCGCTCGGCGACCGACCCCCAGCCGGGCCGCTGCTGGAAAAGACCCAGCGAGTCGTGGTCGGCACCGACTCCCTCGTGTGGCAAGGCCAGAGACTCGGGAACGCCGCTGTTCGCCAGGTTGCGCAGGGCGGACTCCTGCATGGCGGTGGCCAGGGCGACCACCCAGCCCCGCGAGGGCACCCCCAGATCCTGGCCGACCTTGATGATGATCGCGGCGTTGCGGACCTGTGCGTCGCCGTACTCGGTGAACCTCGGCAACTCGCCGGCGATTTCCACCGGACGAATCGGGCCGCAGCCCCAACCAGCCAGTGTGTCCCCGTTCTCCGCGTCGCCACCGAGCCCGCTGAGGAAGAACGCGGCGGTGCCACCGGTGCAACAGAGCAGGAGCAGCACGCCGGTGAGGATCGTGGCGACCAACCCGATCCGCAGGGACCGGCGCGGAGTGGAGGCGCCACCGCCGACGGTCATTGCCGTTCCCAATCCACCACGTCGACCAGCCAGCCGTCGTCGACGACGACCAACTCCAGCCGGAGCCGACCGCTGTCGAGGGGCAGCAGCACCTCGACGAACGTCTGGGTGCGTGCCCGTACCTCCGGTGGCCCGGTCACCTTCTCGGCCGGAACCCCGCCGGGGTCGACGCCGGACAGCTTCTCGGTCAGCGCCGATGTCGACAGCGGGCGCAGGCCCGCCTGCCATTGTTCGGCGGCCATCCCGGGCTGGCCGAGCCAGGCCTTGGCGAACCGGTCGGCGGTCTGCTCGGGCGTGCGAGCCCCGGCCGGAGTGACCGGCGACGGCGGAGCTTCGGTGGCCTTCACGCCATCATCGCCGGCCGTCGGGTCCACGGTGGTGATCGGCCGCTCCGGTCGGTTGCTCAGCCCGTCCGCCGGACCGGGCGGACCGGAGACCAGGCGGGCGGCCCCGATCACGCCGAAGATGAGCACCGCGATCACCAACGCCACCCCCAGTCGGGACCGCAGCGCTCGGGTGAAGAGGAACTCCAGGGCCCGTCGCATCGCCGTCACCGGGCCTCTGAGCGCACCCGTGGTCCGGTACGGTCCGGCGCGCGCTCAGCGGAGCCCGGTCGGTAAACCACGAACGACGGGTTCTCGGCTGGCACGTCGGGTTCGGTCCAGGTCGCCGGCTGCCGCCGCCGAGGCTGGGGCGGAACCTTACGGCCCCGGCCACCGGTCTCCTCCGTTGCCTCATCGGCGCGTTCCTGACCGTCCGGGCGCGCGTTGCCGGTCCGCTGGGCCGCCACCGGAGCGGCCGGCGTCGGCACCGGGTCCTCCCTGCGCGCCTCCGGGCGCAGCCGGGTCTGCTCGGCGTCCGGCGACCGACGACGTCCGCCCACCGGCTCCGCAGTGCCGCCGGGCTCCACCACGTCGAGCCGCGCCGCGACCCGCATGTCCCGGAAGAACCGACGGTGCCAGGAGCCGGCCGAACTGACCGCTTCGCTGTTGTCCTTACCGCCGAGCTGGGTTATCCGCCGGTACGGACGCAGCAACAGCCAACCGACCACCCCGCAGAGCCAGACCAGCACCACCTGAAGCCAACCGGGCAGGGTGGGCGTGCTCATGATCAGATCCACGGCAAACAAGTAGATCGCGGCGCCGGTGCCGAAGATGGCGATGTTGAAGATTGCGGCGACTACGGCGTTCGCCAAGCGCCGTAGTCCAGCGCTGGCCGGCCGGAGCAGACCGACCGTGCCCAGGATGGGTGCCGCGATCACCGCCCACCGGAAGATCAGGAAGCCCAGCAGGACCAGCAGCGACGCGGTCAGGTCGAACATGGCGAAGAGCACCGAGGCCAGCACGGCGATAAACCCGGCGCCGACCCGGTCCATGTCCCGCACACCCTGGAGGTACTCGTAGGCCTCCGGATCCTCGGTCTTTATTTGTTCGGCCACCCGCGCCCACTGCTGCTGCTTCGCCTTGATAGTCGGTTCGCGGGTGGCCGGGTTGGCGCGCAGCTTCTCGACCTCGTCCCAGGACAACGCCTTGGCGTCGTAGAGTGCGGGGCCATATTTGCGAGCGGTCTCACTGTCGGCTGAGCCGAGTACCCCTCGCACCCAGTTCCGATAAAGCATCGTCTCGGTCGCGGTGTCGCTGGCTCGGACAGCAGGGGTTCTGAGATCCTTGCATCGGTCGGGATCGATGCATCTTCCGGGAGCAGGTTCCTTCGCCTGCGGGCCGACTGCGTCGTGCACCACCCCGAGACTGGTGACAAGTGCACCATCGGCGACATTGGCCGACTTGACCGGCCAGGCGGCCAGCGCCGTAACCGCGACCATGACCAGCAGGGCCCACCCTGCGGTGGTCATCGCATTGCTCATGTCCGACTGACGGGATCGCCATAGGAGGTACAGCCCCACTACGCACAGGGTGACGATCCCGAAGACACTGAATACCTTCTCGTACACGGCCTTCGTCGCTTGCTCCACCAGCGGGTCAGCCCAACCCCACATCGAACCGGGATCCCAGGCGCGCTCTCTGAGCGCGTTTGACGCACCGATGATGGCCGTGGCGGCCATGAACTCGCCGTTCGCGATCGTGGTGGTGAACTTGTAGTCCGGATGTAGCACGCTCGACGCGCAACCACCGTCTATGTCGTAGGTGTTGTAGCTGTAGCCCGCATATCCGTAGAGGCTGTAGCGACCAGCTACTCCGTTCGCAGCCTCTGTTGGTGGTGCGGCGGCGAACCAGCCGGCGAGGCCGGAGTCTGGCGTGCCCGGGGTCGGTGCGTTACGGCACTTGACCTCGTCCTCGCTGACCGCCTGCAGTTTCCCCACGCAGGCACGGAAGTCGGCCTGCCACTCCTTGGTCGTGCAGAGGTCGGCGCGGGCCTGGGCGACGGGCGGTGCGGCGGCTGCGGCCTCCGCGCCGATCAGCGGCCAGGAGAGGGTGGCCCCGGCCAGTACGCCGAGGGCGAGCAGGAACGACGCGATCCGTGCCCAAGCCCTCGCCATGTCACGCCTCCAGATCCGGCAGGGAGATGCTCGGTAGCACCCCGGCCGCCGCGGCGATCGCGGCGGGCGTGGTGTCGAGGTGGTCCAACAGCCCTTCGACGTACGAGACGTCGACGCGGACCTTCTGCACGCGGCCGTCGACGTCGCGCATGACGAACTCGCGGAAGCCGAGGCGGGTGGCCGAGCTGGTGTCGGCGGCGGAGAGCGAGGCGAGGGTGGCTTCGTACCCGTCGTTTACCGGCACCCGTAGCAGCCGTAGCGCTTCGGAGGCGATCTCGGCGTCTTCGGCGATCCGGCCGACGAAGACCGTGGAGACCAGGTTTTGCACGTCGAGGCCGAGGATGTCGCGCGGGTTCTGCGAGGCGACCAGGGCCGCGAGGTTCCATTTGCGGGAGTCCCGGGCGAGCCGGACGAGGAACGAACGCCCGGACCGCCAGCCCTCCATGAAGTGCGCCTCGTCGAGGCCGACGAGCTTGCGGGACGACATCGACCCGCCGTAGCAGCGGCGGACGGCGAGCCGGTGCGCGGTGTGCAGCATCGGCAGGGCCAGCGCCTCCTCGGCGGACCAGTACTCGCGTTCGATCTTGAGGTCGGGCAACCGCAGCCCAGCCATGGTGATCACGGTGAGTGCGGCGTCGGCACCGAGCAGCCCCTCGGGTGGCCTTCCGAAGAACAGCATGGCCAGTGGCATCTCGGCGGTGTCCAGCAGGAGGTTGGCCAGTTCCTTGCCGGCGTCGTCGTCGAGACGACCGAGGCAGCTCACCACGTCGTCCAGGGTGGACGTCTCCTCGGCGGGGACCTGTCGGACCGCGTGCCGGAACAGGGTGGCGGTCGACGCCTCGCGGGCCACCTGCGGCGGAACGAGCATCATGCAGATGTCCTGGACCAGCATCCGCCGCTCGGCCCGGGCGTTGGAGACCGCGATCTCGAACTCCCGGTCGCCGGCCGCGCCGGCAGCGAACTCGGTACGCAGTGGTGTGGGAATGAGTGAGTAGGGCGCCAGGGTGCCGTGCTCCGAACCGGTCAGGTTCAACACCCGGGAGTACGGTCGCAGCTCGGGCATCGCGCAGAGTCGGGCCAGCGGACCGGACGGGTCGAGCAGGGTCACCTGCACACCTCTGCGGGCTGCCAGGTAGCCCAGCGCGCCGAGCAGGGTCGACTTGCCGCCGCCTGGTTCCGCGACGAAGACCGCCAGCCCGGAGCGTTCGCGGACCTCCATGGGGAAGTGCAGGTCGAGGAAGACCGGCCGGCGGCAGGTGCCGGCGGTCCGGCCGATCAGGTCGCCCCGCCGGTCGCCCACGTTCGAGGCGGCCTGGGGGAGCGCCGCGGCGAGCAACGGCACCGGCATGCGGCGGACGTAGCCGGTGTTGGCGATCGGTTCGCCGGGGATGAACTCGCGGGCCAGCCAGTCCTGGTTCTTGGGGTGTTGCAGGGAGATGCGCAACTCCCGGGAGTAGAGCTGGATGAGCCGGCGGGCACGTTCCAGGCATTCCTCCCTGGTCCGGCCGCCGACGGCGATTCGGTGCCAGCCGTGCGCACGGGCCGAGTCGACCGGCAGGCCGGTGGTCATCTCGTCGCCGATCACCAGCGCGCGCTTGGCCAGTCGCTCCAGCTCCGGGGGTGCGTCGATGCCGTGCTCGGCGTAGTCGAGTTGCTGCGAGCGGATCATCCGCAGCCGGTGTTCGAGATTGCGGAAGGAGTCACCGGAGCCGAGGATGTCGACGCGGGTGGAGATCTCCATCGGCCACGGCAGCCGCTCGTGGAAGTGCAGCCAGGGCTCGTGCCGCTCGGGGATCTCCAGCGGCTCCATCCGGCCGACGGCGAGCACGGCCACGTGCCGTTCCTCGCCGGTCATCCGGTTGACGAGTTTCACCGTCGAGCCGTACGGGGTGCGGTAACGCTCCACCTGTTCGGTCAGGGCAAGCAGGTCACCGCGTTCCCAGTGCCCGTCGGTGACGGGGGAGAGGGTGCCGGGCGGGGACATGCACAGTGCCACCGAGCGGTAGAGCAACCACTCCAACTCCTGGGCGGTGACCCGCCGGCCGCGCATGCCGAACGCGCCGAGCACCTCGTCGAACTGTTCCACGGTGCGGCCCAGCTTGCGGCGTTCGCCGTCGGCGGTGCCCCGGCCGAAGGTGCGCAGCAGCCGCTCGGTGAGCGAGTCGCCCAGGGAGCGGCGGGCGAAGGTGACGCCCAGGTAGGTCTGGCCCTCGGCGTGGTTGACAGCCATCAGGTGCCGCTGGGCGGCGACCAGGTGGTCGGCCCAACCGGTGGTGCCGGCGACGTCGGCGAGCGGCGCGGGGGTGTGTGCGTCGATGGTGCGCGCCCACTCGTCGGCGGGGAACGGCCGGGTGGTGCGACGCAGGTGCAGCCGGAAGCCCGCCAGCCCGGCGTACTGCTCGGAGATGGCTGACAGCAGCGCTTCGCGTTCGGCGTCCGGCCGGAATGCCCAGCGGACCTCGGGCAGCCAGTACCAGGCGGTCACGGTGTTGGGGGTGAAGGTCAGGTGACCGGCGATCTCGGTGATGGCCAGCTCGACCGACGGGTCCCGATCGCCAAATTTGATCTTCGGAGCGCGGACCCGGGTCGGTTTGGTCGGTCGGCTCGTGGCCCGCTGCCGGGACGGGGCGATCTCCCGGCCGGTCGGCTGGGTGTCGGGGCCCTCGGGCCGGTCCGAGTCCGCGGCGCGCCGTGACGTGCGCTCCAGCGCCGGCCGTTCGGTGGGCCCGGTGTTGGGCGGCTGCTCAGCCGGGGCGGTCGGCCGGGCCGGTTGAGCTGCCGGTCGGCCCGTCTGCGTCGTTGACCGACCCTCCGGAGCGGGCGCCGGACGGCGGCTCGGTGTGGTGCTCGCCGGCCCGCTGACGCGACCGGGGCTTGCCTGTGGTGTGGTGGGGGTCCGGTCGGGCTCAGCCGATGGACGGAGCATCGGCAGCCGGTCGCCGGCCTGGTGCGGCACCCGGGACTCGCTGGCCGGGTGGCCACCGCCGTGGCGTGGCTCGACGGGCCGGCGGCCGCCGCGGGGCTGGTCGTCGGGCGTCCATGGTGGTTCCAGCTCGGGAACCGGACGGGCCGGCGCCGCGCCGACCTGCGGCGGTGCCTGCGGTGGGCTCGCCGGCTGCTCCTGGGTGCTCGGGCCGGCCGTGACAGCTCGCGCGGCACCGGGCCGTGCCCCACCGAAGAGGTCGAGGAAGGGAGAGTCGATGTCGGCGTTCTCGCCGGCCGACACCGCGCTGGGCTCGGCGGGTGGCGTCCGGCGGGGGATCGGCCGGGGCGCCTGGAACACGCCCACCGCCCCGTGACCGGGCGACGTCACGAGCGCGGGATCGAGCGCCACCTCGTCCTCGTCTTCGGCGTAGTCGAACGATTGCGCACGGTGACCGGCTGGCACGGCCGGGTGGCCGGCCGGAGAGCCCGGCGTGGACGAGCGACTCATGCGACCGCCTTAGGGACTGATTCAGAAGAACTGGCCGCCCTTGTGAAACAGCCCCTGGTGAAGGGCGGCAGGCTCGCACCCGCGTCGTGCGACGAACCGATCGACGTACGCCCGGTCATGCCAGCTCCTCCCGGATCCTGATCCGGCTGCCGACCAGGCGCGGGTCGCGCTGCTCGATCGCCGGCTCCCGGGTGCGCCGCCAGTCGGTCAGCGCGGTGCGGATGACCACCCGCGCCGGCCGATCGGGGTCGACGTGCCGGAAGATGAACGACGTGGTCACGATGGCGAGCGCGATCTCCCAGGCCGGGAAGAGCTCGACCGTAAACGTGAACAGCCAGTGGATGAACATGTAGAGGGGGACCAGCAGCATGAAGAGCCCGTACTGGGCGTAGGGCAGGTGGACCGGAAGGGTGTAACCGGGCGGCCCGAGGTAGACCAGGCGGGCCCGGTAGATGTCGTCGTCGGTGCGCAGCCGCATCTGGTGAACGCGCCTATTCGAAGATCAGGTCGATCAGGTAATCACCGACGAAGAAGAGTGTTGCCGCGCCGGCGATGAAGGCGAGCCCGACGATGGCGATCGCGGAGCTGGTCAGCACCTTGGAGATCTCGCCCCGGCTGGCTCGGCCGATGAAGATGACGCCCAGGACGGCGAGCAGGATCGGCGCGATCTTGCCGGCGAAGAATTTGACCACACCGTCGGTGTCGATCCCCTTCGGAGCCGGCTCCGCGAGCGGAGTCGACGCCAGGGTGGAGAGCGCGTGGGCGACGCCTGACGACGCCGTCTCCATGAGCTCGAAGGCGATCACTGGAACCTCCCCATAGCGCGGCCGGCGGTGCCGCGGCGGTGCGATAGGCAAGCCGGACGGGAAATCTGCGCCACAGGGCATGGCGTTCTTGACCCTGCGTTCGTTACTCACCACGGAGGGTGGCGAGGTTTGGGCGGATTTTCCCCGCTTCGGCCCTCCCTCCAAGCTTCGCCATCTCGATGCTGGCCAATTCCAAAGCGTACGGGCCGCCCCGGATTGCGACAAGCCGCGAAGGGACGGCCCGATCCTGCCTGAATGACCGATCGTACACCTGTTCTAATGAGCACGTCAGGGGTGGTCGGGTGAGTCGACCCGGGCCGGTTGGCGCCGCCGCCGCGACCGGTACCGTCTAGTCGTGACCGATCTGGTGCGGGCCTCGGGCCCGGTGGTGATGGGCGTCCTCAACGTCACACCGGACTCCTTCTCCGACGGCGGACGGTACGCCGACCTCGACTCGGCCGTCGGACACGGCGTCCGTCTGCGCGACGCCGGCGCACACCTGATCGACATCGGCGGTGAGTCCACACGTCCCGGCGCCGAACGGATCGACGCCGCGACCGAGGTCGCCCGGGTGTTGCCGGTCATCCGCGAGCTGACGGCCGCCGGCGTGGCGGTCAGCATCGACACCAGTCGCGCCCGGGTGGCGGAGGCCGCGCTGTCGGCCGGGGCGGCCGTGGTCAACGACGTCTCCGGCGGGCTGGCTGACCCCGACATGGCCCGCGTGGTCCGCGACGCGCGCTGCCCCTGGGTGTTGATGCACTGGCGGGGCCACTCCCGCGCGATGCGCGAGCTGGCCAGCTACGGCGACGTGGTGGCCGACGTCCGGGCCGAGCTGGCCCAACGGATCGACGCGGCGCTGGCCGCCGGAGTCGCCGCCGACCGGCTCATCGTCGACCCGGGGCTCGGTTTCGCCAAGACGGCCGCGCACAACTGGGAACTCAGCGCCCGCCTGCCGGAGCTGCTGGATCTCGGCTGTCCGCTGCTCTTCGGAGCCAGCCGCAAGTCGTACCTCGGTGGGTTGCTGGCCGCCCCGGACGGCACCCCACGACCGACCGCCCAGCGGGAGGCGGCCACGGTGGCCACCAGCCTGCTGGCGGTCGCCGCGGGAGCCTGGGGCGTACGCGTGCACGACGTACGGGCCACAGTCGACGCGCTGGCCGTCTGGGCCGCGACCGGCAGTCCGCGCCTGGCCCGGCCGTCGCGGGCCACGGAGCGCACGCACCACGATCACGAGCAGGGGGTACGGCGATGACGACGGACCGGATCCAGCTGACCGGCCTACGGGCGCACGGCCGGCACGGGGTGTACGACTTCGAACGCGAGCAGGGGCAGGACTTCGTGGTCGACGCCGTCCTGGAGCTGGACCTCGGCCCGGCGGCCGCCAGCGACGACGTCGCCGACACCGTCCACTACGGCGAGCTGGCCGAACGCCTGGTCGCGGTGGTGACCGGCGAGCCGGTGAACCTGATCGAGACGCTCGCCGATCGGCTCCTGATGGTCTGCCTGGCCGACGAGCGGGTGCGCACCGCCACCGTCACCGTGCACAAACCGGAGGCCCCGGTGCCGCACACCTTCACCGACGTGGCCGTCACCATGACCCGGACGCGGACCCGTTGACCAGGGCCGTGCTGTCGCTCGGCAGCAACCTGGGCGACCGGCTGGGCCACCTACGCACGGCCGTCGCCACGTTCGGCGACGCCGTACTCGTGCTCTCCGGGGTGTACGAGACTCCACCGTGGGGTGACGCCGACCAGCCCGCGTACCTGAACGCGGTGTTTCTCGCCCAGGACGCGACCGCGACCCCCCGCGACTGGCTGGAGCGGGCCCGCGACGCGGAGCGGGCAGCCGGCCGGGTCCGTGACCCGCGGCGCCGGTTCGGGCCGCGCACCCTCGACGTGGACGTGATCGCGGTCTGGGGTGACGACGACGAGCCGGTGATCAGCGAGGACGAGGAGCTGACCCTGCCGCACCCCCGGGCGCACCTGCGGGCCTTCGTGCTGCGGCCGTGGATCGACATCCAGCCGTACGGTCGGCTGCCCGGCCACGGCTGGCTGACCGACCTGCTCACCACCGGCCCCGCGGCCGACGACGCGCTGGAACTGCGTCCCCGGCCGGAGTTGGCGTTAGAGTCGACGGCATGACCGAGCGGAGTCGGCCGGCATGACGCAGGCGAAGTCCCCACCACCGGGCGGGTCGGGCCCGGACCGGTCCCGGATGGGCCCCACCCGGATTTCGACACTCGTCGTGGCCGCCCTGGCCGCGGCGGCGGTGGCCTGGCTGCTGATCAGCGGCCTCTACTACAGCGGCGTCCCCCGGCTGCCCTGGCTGCCGGTGGTGACGCTGGCCGGGCTCGCCGTGCTCGAGGGGTACGCCGCGATCAACACCCGGGGCCGGATCGAACGCAAGCCCGGCCGGGACGCGGTCGATCCACTGCTGGTGGCCCGCCTCGTGGTGTTGGCCAAGGCGTCGGCGCTGGCCGGGGCCATCTTCGCCGGCTTCTACGCGGGGCTCACCGGCTGGCTCTTCCTGGAGACCACACGCGCGGCACTGGACGATCGACCGGCCGCGGGTGGGGGTCTGCTCGCCTCGCTGGCTCTGGTGGGCGCCGCGCTGTGGTTGGAGCGCTCCTGTCGGGTGCCGGAGCGCCCGGACGACGACCACGAGCAGGACCCACGGGAGAGCCGCCCCGGCCAGCGCTGAGCAGGGGGTTACGCCCGGCTCCGAGCGCGGGTACGGTGCCTGCGATCGGAGAGCAAGGGCCGCCCACGGTCCGTCCGCGCGCCGGACCGGGACGGCCGGCCACTGGGGAGGCGGCGTGATGGGGTACGAAGAAGCGGGCCGGGACCGCTCGGCCGAGCCCTCGTCCGGGGTGCCGGTCGCCGTTCTGGAGAACGTCTTCGACGACCCCACCCACGGTGAGCCCGGCCGGGACCGGATCGGTGTGCAGCTGGGCTGGGAGCTCGTGCTGCTGGCCGCGCTGGCCACGGTGGGCTGGCTGCTCTGGCAGGAGGACCAGAACGCCGTGCGCGCCGACAACCTGCGCGCGCTGCTCGTCGACGCGGTCGGGTTGGGGCTGCTCGCCCTGGCCGCCGGGTTGAGCCTGCGGACGTCGGCGCCGAACCTGGCCGTCGGGCCGGTCGCGGTCGCCACCGCCCTGCACTACGCCGAGCAGGGTGATCGGGGCCTGCCGGCGTCGGTCGGCCCGGCCGTGGCGGTCGCCGCGCTGGGCGGGCTCGCGCTGGCGCTGACCGTGGTGGTGCTGCACGTGCCGGGCTGGGCTGCCAGCCTGGCCGGCGCGGCCGGTGTGGTGGTGTTCATCGAACGCCGTTCGGCGCCCGTGCTGGTGCAGGGCGACTACGACCCGGGGCGCAGCGCCGGATACCTGTTCGCCGGCTTCGCGGCGGTGGCCGTCCTCGGCGGGTTGTTCGGCGCGACCCGGGCGATCCGCCGGCTGGTCGGCAGGTACCGGCCGATCGCCGACCCGGCTCGCCGGCGGGGCGCGGTGGCCGCCGTGGTCACCGGGGCCGCGCTTGTCTTCTCCACCGTGCTGGCCGCCCTCGCCGGTGTCCTCGTCGCCGCCAACCACCCCGGCTCGGCCACCGACCCCGGGTCGGTCGCGCCCACCTCCGGGCTGGACTGGACGGTCCTCGCGATCGGGGTGGCACTGCTCGCCGGCACCAGCGCGTACGGGCGTCGCGGCGGCGTGTTCGGCACGCTGCTGGCGGTCAGCCTGGTCACCGTCTTCCAGGCGTACGCGCCGGAGCGTGGTTGGACGCTGAGCACCTGGGCGGTGGGTGGCGCCGCGCTCGGCGTCGGGTTGCTCGTCACCCGGCTGGTCGAGACGTTCGGCCGACCCCGACCGGGCAGCACCGACCGACCCGAGCCGGTCACCGACGGCACGATCAGCACGGGTTGGACCATGCCGCAGTCGCAGTCGGTGGAGAACTGGCCGCCGACGTTGCCGACGCCGGCCGCCCCGCAGCCGGTGGACCCGTGGCGGGATCCGCGTTGGGAGGACAGCCCGCGTCGGTGGGACGCCGACGAGCGGTGATCAGGGCGGCGTCCGCCGAGCCGGAGCTGATCTCGACCGTTAGGCTCGGCGCATGACCGACACACCTGCCGCCACCCCCGGCGGAACCTCGTTCGCCGAGCTCGACGCGCTGTCCACCGAGGAGCTGCGGGAGCGGGCGTTCGCCCTGGCCCGGGAGCGTCGCGACGTCAAGTTCTACTGGTCGGTGCTGCGGCACCTGCCGAACGCGGACGAGGCCACGGTGCTGGACGGCGCACCGAACTCGATCGGCCCGACCATCGACGAGGCCAACGCGCTGTGGCGGGAGCTGACCGGTCACGGTTACGAGGAGTCCGCGCCGCTGCTGCGGGCCGCCTTCATCGACTACCTGCTGAAGCACTGAACCGCTCGGGGCAGCCCAGGTCCGCCCGGACGACGGGTTCGGGGCCTGGGCGGATGGCGTCGCTCTTCCACCGCTCCGGTCCGGTCAGCCGCTACGGCACGGCCGCCGGCACCGGCGCCCTCGCCGTGTTGTTGCTGGTCGGGATCTGCGGCAGCCCGGCGTACACCGGTTGGGCCGCCACCCAGACCGACCCGGAGTCGGCCGGCGCCTTCTATCTGCGCCTGCTGGCGTGGCCGGCCTGGCGGCTCGACGCGGACGGGCAGGCCGGCGGCCTGTTCGCCGCCGACCTGCGGGCCGTGCTGCTCGTGGTGTTCGCGGTCGCCCTGCTCTACCTGTTGCCCGCCGCGCAGGTGGCCCGGGTGCCCGGCTCGGTCAGCCAATTCCTGTCCGGCTGGGCCGCCTACGTGCTCGCCGGCGGGCTCGCCGCCGTGCTGGCGGCGCTGCTCGGCCCGGATCCGTCGCTGTTGAAAGCCCTGCAGGACGCCAGCACCGGCGCCGGCTACGGCTTCCTCACCGGGTGGATCATCGGCACCGCCAGCCTCGGCGGCCGTGCCTGAGCTGGCCCGGCGTGGTCGCGCTTGAGCTGGCCCGGTTTGGTCGCGCTTGAGCTGGCCCGGCGTGGTCGCGCGTGAGCTGGCCCGGCGTGGTCGCGCTTGAGCTGGCCCGGCGCGGTCGCGCCTGGGGGGGTCGGGACCGGGCCGCCGGCGGCAGCCCGGTCGCCGTCAGGTCAGTTCGCCGGTCGGCCCAGGTCGAGCAGGCGGTGTCGGCTGAGCGTGCCCACCGGTCGGCCGGCGTCGGTCACCACGAGCTGGTCCCGTCCCGAGGTGAGCAGCACCGCCAGCGCGTCGTAGGCGGTGCCGTCAAGTGCCACGGTGGGCAGGTCCGCGGCGACGTCGCCGGGTACGGGCTCCAGCGACTCCCGGTCGAGTGGGGTCACCGCCAGCCGGCGGATGCCCCGGTCGGCGCCGACGAACTCGCGGACGAACGGCGTGGCGGGTGCGCCGAGCAGTGCGGCAGGCGTGTCGTACTGCTCCAGGTGCCCACCCTCGGAGAGGACCGCGATCCGGTCGCCGAGCCGGACCGCCTCGTCGAGGTCGTGGGTGACCAGGACCGTCGTCTTGCGGACCTCGGCCTGGAGGCGGAGGAACTCCTCCTGTAGGCGGGTCCGGACGATCGGGTCGACGGCCGAGAACGGCTCGTCCATCAGCAGCACCACCGGGTCGGCGGCGAGCGCGCGGGCCACCCCGACCCGTTGTCGCTGGCCACCGGAGAGCTCGTGCGGGTAGCGCCCGCCGAACTGGGCCGGGTCCAGGCCGACCAGGTCGAGCAACTCGTCGACCCGGTCGCGGGTCTGGCGCTTGGGCCAGCGGAGCAGGCCCGGCACGGTGGCCACGTTGGCCCGGACCGTCTGGTGTGGAAAGAGGCCGACGTTCTGGATCACGTATCCGATGCGGCGGCGCAGCCGCACCGGGTCGACGTCGGTGACGTCCTCGTCGCCGAGCGTGATCCGGCCGGCGGTCGGCTCGATCAGGCGATTGATCATGCGCAGCACGGTCGACTTGCCGCAGCCGGACGGGCCGATCAGCACCACCAACTCGCCGGCCCGGACGTCCAGGCTGAGGTCCCGGACGGCCTCGGTGCCGTTCGGGTAGCGCTTCTGGATGCCCTGTAGGGAGATCGACGCCGCGCGAGGGGATCGGGCCGCGTCGGCAGCCTTCGGGGTAACGTCCACGTATGTCCTTCCGCCTGAGCTACCGGGCCGACCCGGGTAACCCCTGGTTCTCCTGGCAGTACGTGCGGGACAACTCTGACACGATCCTCGCCGCCGTGCGCGAACACGCCTCCCTCACCGGGCGGGCGGTGCTGCTCGCGGTGTTGATCGCGCTGCCGTTGTCCGTGCTGGCGTACTGGTTCCGGCCGCTCGCCGGTCCGATCCTGGCTGTCAGCGGGGTCGTCTACACCATCCCGTCGTTGGCGCTCTTCGCGTTCATCGCCCCCTACCTGGGCACCGGCACCACCACAGTGCTTGTCGGGCTGGTCCTCTACGCGCTGCTGCTGATCGTCCGCAACGTGGTGGCCGGCCTCAACCAGGTGCCCCCGGAGGTCGGCGAGGCCGCCGAGGGCATGGGTTACGGCCGGTGGGGGCGGCTGTTCCGGATCGATCTGCCGCTGGCGCTCCCCGGCATCGTGACCGGCGTACGGCTGGCGACCGTCTCGACCGTGGCGTTGGTCACAGTCGGCGTGCTCGTCGGGCATGGCGGCCTCGGGCAGTTGATCTTCGCAGGCTTCCAGAACAACCTCTACAAGGCCGAGATCATGACCGCCGCGCTGCTCTGCGTGGCGCTCGCGCTCGTGCTCGATCTCCTGCTCGTCCTGGTCGCCCGGCTGGTGACCCCCTGGTCCGCCCGGAGGGCACGGTGACCGTCGCGGAGAATCCGATCGGCCAGGGGATCACCTGGATCAACGACCCACTCAACTGGACCAACCCCGGCGGCATGCTGGACCGGCTCGGTGAGCACCTGACCATCTCGGCCCTGGCGGTGGCGCTGGGCTGCCTGGTGGCCTGGCCACTCGGGCTCTGGCTGGGGCACCTCGGCCGGGGCGGTGGCCTGGTGGTGCTGGTGTCCAACGCCACCCTGGCCATCCCCACCCTGGCCCTGCTGACGATCCTGCCGGTGGCCTTCGCCAGCGGCTTCGGGCGGACGCCGGTCGTGGTGGCGCTTGCCGTCTTCGCCGTGCCGCCGCTGCTGGCCAACGCGTACACCGGAGTGCGGCAGGTGGACCCGGAGGCCCGCGACGCGGCCCGGGGGATGGGCCTGTCCGGCGGGCAGTTGCTGCGCCGCGTCGAGTTGCCGCTCGCGGTGCCCTACCTGGCGGCCGGCTTCCGGACCGCCGCGGTGCAGGTGATCGCGACCGCCGCACTTGCCTCGTTCGTCAACGGCGGAGGCCTCGGCCAGATCATCCGGACCGGCTTCGGCATCGGTATCGCGGCCGGTGGCGGGCAGATCGTCGCCGGCGGCGTGCTGGTGGCTGGCCTGGCGCTGCTGGCCGAGGTGGTCCTCGGCGGGGTCGAACGCCTGGTCACCCCCCGCCCGCTGCGACGCGGGCGACAGCGGCTGGGTCGGCCCCGCGCCGCGGACGCCACCGGGCGCGCCTGACCCGTCCGGGTGAGCCCCGCGTCAAGCCGGCCACCGACGCCGGTCCGATCGGTGACGATGAGGTGACGAAGTCCATCCCAGGTTGTCGGTCGGTTGCGGAGCATGTTGGGTGGATATTCGCGGGCGACCGACAGTCAGGATCGCCCGTCGGACACGCGGCCGGCCCGGGACGGGCCGCGCCGGGACACGGAAGGCGGGCACATGCGCGCACGTACACGTCTGGCGATCGGCGCGATAAGCGCCGTCGCCGGGGCAGCACTTCTCACCGGTTGCGGTGACGCCGGCTCGTCCGGCACCGACGCGCCCCAGTCGAGCGCCTCCGGCGCCGGCTGCGCCCCGGTGGCCGGCAAGCAGCTCATCGCTCTGCAGGACGACAAGAAGCTCCAGAACTCCGACAACGTCATTCCCGCGGTCAACAGCAAGGCGGCCAACCCGCAGTTGCTCGCCGCGCTGGACAAGGTCTCCGCCGTGCTCGACACCCCGAAGCTGGTCCAGCTCAACAAGGCGGTCAACGAGGACCGCAAGACCGCCAAGGTGGCGGCCGAGGAGTTCGCCAGCGCCAACAACGTCACCGCGGGCATCGCCAAGGGACCGGGCGGCGACATCGTGGTGGGCGCCGCCAACTTCGCCGAGAGTCAGATCCTGGGCGAGCTGTACCGGATCGCGCTCACGGCCGCCGGCTACCAGGTCAAGGTGCAGCAGATCGGCAACCGCGAGCTGTACGAGCCGGCGCTGGTGAAGGGCGAGATCCAGGTCGTCCCGGAGTACGCGGCGACGATGGCCGAGTTCCTCAACACCAAGGACAAGGGCGGCACTCCTCCGCCGATCTCCTCGCCCGACATCAACACCACGGTGACCGCGCTCAAGGCCGAGGGCGACAAGGTGGGCATCACCTTCGGCACCCCGGCCGCCGCCCAGGACCAGAACGCCTTCGCCGTCACCAAGGAGTTCGCCGACAAGTACGGCGTGCGGACCCTGTCCGAGTTCGCCGCCAAGTGCTCCGGCAGCGCGACGAAGCTGGGTGGCCCGCCGGAGTGCGAGCAGCGGGCCTTCTGCAAGCCGGGCCTGGAGAAGACGTACGGGCTGAAGGTCGGCTCGTTCTCCTCCCTGGACCAGGGTGGACCGCTCACCAAGAGCGGTCTGCGGGACGGCTCGATCAGCGTGGGCCTGATCTTCTCCTCGGACGGCGCGTTCGCCACCAGCTGAGCCCTGCCCCCGGGCGTGCCGCGGACGCCCCCGCCCCGACCGGGCGGGGGCGTCCGCGCATCCCGGGACCCCGTTCCCTCCGGTGAAGCTCGTCGGTAGGCTGCACATCCATGCCAGCCCCGGCCACCTCAGACGCCCGGCGTCGACCATCGCTGCTGACCGTGCTCTTCTGGGCGGGGGTCGCTCTCGCCCCGGTGGCGGCGCTGATCCTGCTCGTCGCCGACGGTAACGGCCCGCTGCGCTTCGCCGCGGTGCTCGCCATCGTCGCGGTGGTGCTGATCGGCCTGTCCATCGCGCTGCGGCCCGACGACGAGGGCGCGCGAGCCGACGAGCTGCTGGATGAGATCGAGGAGCTTCGCCGGGAGCTGCGGACCGAGATCGCCACCGCCACGCAGCGCGGTAGTCAGGCGCTCGACCAGGCGCACCGGGCGCAGGAGGGGATCGCCGCCGTCCGTCGCCGGCTGGACGCCAGCGGTGCCGCTCTCGCCGGTGCCGCCCCCGTCGGCGCTGCCGCCGCTCCCGTCGCCGCCGCCGCTCCCGTCGCGGAGCCGCCGGGCCCCGGCCGGGCGCGGGTGCCGAGTGTCGCGCCGCAGGTGGACAACGCGCCGGTGGCCCGTAGCCGCGTCCAGGTGCCGGGTGACGCGCCGCCGGTCCGTGCGCGAGCGGCCGGCCCGGACGACGCGTCCCGGTGGGGCCCTCCCGCGCACCCGGACGACGACGAGCCGGCCTACCCACGGGAGGCCGCCGCGCCGCGGGCGGCCGCGAGGACGTACGGCGCGGCGCGCCCAGCCGACACCGCGCACGGCTCAGCGCGTCCCCGGGAGCACGACCGTCCCGAGCCGGCGCACCGGCCGGGCGGCGTGGTCCGGCACACCGAGACCGTGCACGTCACCACCCGGCACACGGTGGTGGACGGCGGGCCGGCCGAGCCGACCGGGCGTTACGAGGGCGAGTACCCGGGCCGGTGGACGCCACCGGCGCAGGAGTGGACCCGGGGCGGCGGCGCGGACGAGCGTGGCCGTTCGGCCGGCCGATCGAGGGGCGAGCCGGTGGAGCACCCCCGAGCCGGGTACGACGCCGACCGGCGTCCCGGTGACGACCGGCTCCGCCCCGGCGACGACCGGGCACGCTCCGGCGATGACCGCGCGTGGGAGGCGTCGGGTCGGCGTGCCGACCGGAACGGTCCGGACGGCAACGAGGCGGGCTGGACGGGTCGCCGCGACGAGCCGGAGTGGACCGATCCACGCGACGCGTACGCCGAGCCCGACGAGCCCGGCCCGGCGGCCAGGTCGCACCACGCGCCGGAGCGGCCGACCTCGGGCTCCTGGGACAGCCCGGACGATCGCGGTTGGCCGGAACAGCGTGATCGGGCGGGTGCGGCCGCTCCCCAGCCCGGTCCGGCCCTGCGGGCCGACGACACGGGCGAGTACTGGTCGCAGCTGCGGGCCGGTGACCGGTGGGCCGCAGTCCGCGACGACGAGAACGGCCGTGAGCTGCGCGTCGGCGAGCGCCGGGCCGAGGTGCGCGCCGACGCCACCGGCACCGAGTACCGGGTGGCCGACCGTTGGGCCGAGGTCCGCCATGAGGAACCCCGCCAGCACGAGCAACCGCGCCGCTACGAGGAGCCGCGCCAGCACGCCGAGCCGCGCCGCCCTGAGGAGCCGCGCCGGCGCGAGGAGCCGCGCCGCTACGAGGAGCCGCGCCGCCCGGAGGAGCCGCGCCGCTACGGGGAGCCGCGCCGCCCGGAGGAGCCGCGCCGCTACGGGGAGCCGCGTCGGCACGAGGAGGGCGAGTCGTACCACCGGGCCGAGCCGACGGACCGGCCGGCGCTGCCGGTGGGCGGCGTCCCGGTGCCGGACGAGTGGCGCCCACCGCGCCCGCGCGGTCAGCAGGCCGAACCCGCGCCCGAGCGGGCCGGTAGGCGCCGGGTCGACGAGCGCTACGGCTACCCGCCGCAGGACGACGCGCCGCGCGCCGGCGGCACCCCGCCCGGCGACCGCTGGCGCTGACCGGTCAGCCGGCTCGCGTCACTTGTCGATGTCGCCGACCACGAAGAACATCGAACCGAGGATCGCGATCAGGTCCGGCACCAGGCAGCCGGGCAGCAGGGTGGCCAGCGCCTGCACGTTCGCGTACGAGGCGGTGCGCAGCTTCAATCGCCACGGCGTCTTCTCACCCCGGGACACCAGGTAGTAGCCGTTGATGCCGAGCGGGTTCTCGGTCCAGGCGTACGTGTGCCCCTCCGGCGCCTTGAGCACCTTCGGCAGTCGAGTGTTGATCGGCCCGGTGAGCTGGTCCACCCGGTCCAGGCATTGCTCGGCGAGGTCCAGCGACGCGTACACCTGGTCCAGCAGCACCTCGAAGCGGGCGTGGCAGTCCCCGGCGGTCTTGGTGACCACCGGCACGTCCAGCTCGTCGTACGCCAGGTAGGGGTCGTCGCGGCGCAGGTCCAGGTCGAGCCCGGAGGCGCGGGCCACCGGCCCGGACGCGCCGAACGCGGCGGCGTCGGCGGCGGAGAGCACACCCACGCCCACGGTACGGGCCAGGAAGATCTCGTTGCGCCGGATCAGGTGGTCCAGGTCGGGCAGCCGTCGGCGGACCTCGCCGATCGCCGCGCGGGCCCGACCGGTCCAGCCGTACGGCACCTCCTCCTTGAGGCCACCGACCCGGTTGAACATGTAGTGGATCCGGCCGCCGGAGACCTCCTCCATCACCGCCTGGATGGTCTCCCGTTCCCGGAAGGCGTAGAAGATGGGCGTGATCGCCCCGATCTCCAGCGGGTACGAGCCGAGGAACATCAGGTGGTTGAGCACCCGGTTCAACTCGGCGAGGGCCATCCGCAGCCAGGTGGCCCGCTCCGGCACCTCCATGCCCATCAGGCGTTCCACCGCGAGCACCACACCCAGCTCGTTGGAGAACGCCGAGAGCCAGTCGTGCCTGTTGGCCAGCACGATGATCTGCCGGTAGTCGCGCACCTCGAAGAGCTTCTCCGCCCCCCGGTGCATGTAACCGACGATCGGCTCGCAGGCGACCACCCGCTCGCCGTCGAGCACCAGCTTCAACCGCAGCACACCGTGCGTGGAGGGGTGCTGCGGGCCGATGTTCAGCACCATGTCGGTGCCGAGCTGCTGATCGCCGGTGCCGGCGACCAGGCCGGCCCCGGTGCCGACGGTCAGTTCACGGAGGTCCCCGGCGTCGGTGGTC
Source organism: Micromonospora sp. NPDC049175 (assembly GCF_043197345.1). Classification (NCBI taxonomy): domain Bacteria; kingdom Bacillati; phylum Actinomycetota; class Actinomycetes; order Micromonosporales; family Micromonosporaceae; genus Micromonospora; species Micromonospora sp. NPDC049175. Next base: position 161,545 of record NZ_JBICSY010000005.1, read on the forward strand.
ATGCCCGTCATCGTGCCACGGCCGGGCCGAGCGGGATGCCGACCGGTTGGCGCAACCACAGGTGCCCACCGAGCCCGGCCGGATCGGTCAGCTCGGCGACCGCCGACGCGGCGGCCAGCGCCCGCACGTACCCCGCCGGGTCGGTGCCGGCCATGCTCAGCGGGGGTCGGCCGCCGTCGGCCCCGAGCGCCCGCAGCGCCTCGGCCTGCGAGACCAGGGAGTACGCACACCTGGCGACCGCCGCACCGGCGGAGGCGACGGAGTCCATGGCCACGTGGGCGGTCACGTCACTCGACCCGTCCGGCACCGGAGGCACCTGCCGCCCGGCCCGGTAACCGGTCAACGTCCCGTGCACGGGCCTGTTCTCCCGCAGGTGCCCGTAGTCGACCGCGACCGCCAGACCGCGTTCGATCCTGCCCATCGCGTCGGCCCACGCCTCATCTCTGCTGCGGCCGATCTCGGCTCGTAGGTGGTCACTGTGGGGGGTTTCGGGGCAGCCCGGCCGGCTCCGGGCGGTCAGGCTTGATCCCTGCGCCGGCCGGGCTGCCCCGAAACCCGACTCGCTTTCGCTGGTCGGGTCTGTCCCGGCCACCCCCGGACTCGGGTCACTGTCCGTGCTGGGCGGGCTCGCGGGGTTCAGCCACCACCTCGTCAGCCATTCAAGATCAGCGGGACTGACCGGGTCGCCGATCGTCTCTGTGCCACTCTCGGGGTCGACCAGTACGTATCGCCAGCCGTCCTCGGTGTGTGCCGCTATGTCCAGGGGGACGTTGTCCAGCCACTCGGTGGCCAGGAGCACTCCGGTGATCCTGGTGGGGATCTCGGCTGTCCAGTTGATCTCTTCGGGCAGGTTCTCGGGGCGGTGGGCGTACTCGACCGCTGTGAAGCGGACCCGCTGCGCAAGCGGCGGGCGGACGGCGACCGACGACGGCTCGTCGGGCGACGGACGGGCGGACGCCGTGGGAGTCGGGGTTTCCGGGGAGCCCGCCCGCGCAGGGATCAAGCCTGACCGCCCGGAGCGGGTGGGCTCCCCGGAAACCCCCACCGCGACCCCGACGGCCTGGTGGATCGCTCGCAGCAGTTCTCCTCGGCCCGCACCCACGTCGACCACGTCGAACCGTGGCGGGTGGCCGAGTGCCGAGTCCACCTGCGAGATCAGGCGCAGCAGGGCGCTCGTGAACGCGGGTGAGGCGTGCACGCTGGTGCGGAAGTGGTCGGCCGGCCCGGTGCCGGCGACGAAGAAGCCACCCGGCCCGTAGAGGGCTCTGCTCATGGCGTCCCGCCAGGCGATCGACATCCACCCACTCCGATTCCGGCCCCACGTCACGATCATCCGCGCCCCGCTCGGCAGCGGAGGGCGCGCGGTGATCAGTTGCTGAAAAGTAGGTCAGGAAAGCTCCCAGTACCTACTTTTCATCATTTGATCAAGGTGGGCTCCCCGGAAATGTGTTCAGGCCTGGAAGTAGTGCCCCTCGTCCAGGTCGGCGATCAGGTCGGGGTGGGTGGGGACCCAGCCCAGCAGTTCGCGTGTGAGCGCGGATGACGTCGGGTTGTCCATCTGCGCGAACGACCCGAGGAAGCCGAAGAAGTTGTCTGCCTCGTCGGGGCTGATGCTTCGGACCGGGATGTCCAGGTTGCGCCCGATGGCGGTGGCGATCTGCCGGAAGGAGACTCCTTCGTCGGCGGCTGCGTGCAGGCGTGCACCGGCCGGGGCCTTCTCCAGGGCGAGCCGGTAGAGCTCGGCCGCGTCGAGCGTGTGCACGGCCGGCCACCGGTTGGTGCCCTCGCCGACGTATGCGGCGTACCCGTGCTGCCGGGCGGCGGCGATGATGGCGGTGATGAAGCCGTAGTGGTCGAGCGTGCTGTGCACGGTGGGCGCGAGCCGGACGACGGAGGAGCGCACACCGCGGGCGGCGAGGTCGACGACGAAGTTCTCCGCGTCGATCCGGTAGCCGCTCGGGAAGGCGTCGCGCTCGGTGCCGGGGCGACCGACGATGCCGCCCATCGCGAGCATGGCTGTCCCGCTGGTGCCGACCAGGGGTTTGCCGGAGCCGTCCAGGCCGTCGGCGAGTGCCCCGAGGGCGGCCAGGTCGGTTTCGGCTGCGCCGGCCATGTCGCCGTTGATCATGAGGTCGTGGCGGAACGCCAGGTGGATCACCCCGTCGGAGGTGGCGGCTTCCTGGCGGAGCACGTCGAGGTCGGTGAGGTCGCCGCGGCGTACGTCGGCGCCGAGCTTCTCGATCGCGGCGGCGGACGTGTCCGAGCGGGCCAGGCCGACGACGTCGTGTCCGGCGGAGATCAGCTTCGGTACGACCGCGGAGCCGAGGTGGCCGGAGGCGCCGGTGACGAATACACGCATGGCAGTTCCTTTGCGAGGAGGGGATGTCGCCTTGTGACATCACCGTATCCCACGATGTCGCAAGGTGACATGGGTCAACGAAAATAATGTCGCAACGTGACATCGGATACCATCGCCGCATGGCCCGCTGGCAACCGGACGCGCGCGGCCGCCTGGAGGCGGCCGCCTTCGAGCTGTTCCGCGAGCGCGGCTTCGAGCAGACGACTGTCGCCGACATCGCCGCCCGGGCCGGCCTCGACAAACGCACCTTCTACCGGCTCTTCGGCGACAAACGCGAGGCGCTCTTCAGCGGCGGCGAGCAGTTGGAGGAGGTTCTGGTCAAGGCGGTGGCCGAGACGGACGCCGGGCCGTTCGAGGCGGTCGTCGCCGCCTTCCGCCAGGTGGGGGAGCAGATCTTCACCGACCGCCTCGAACTGGTCCGGATGCGCCAGTCGATCATTGCCAGTAGTCCCGAGTTGCAGGAGCGTGAGCTGGCCAAGACGAGCTCGCTGACGGCCGCGGTCACCGCCGCTCTGCGTGCCAAGGGCCTCAGCGAGACGACCGCCGCCCTGGCGACCGAGTCCGGCGTCATGGTCTTCCGGGTGGCGCTCGCCCGCTGGGTCGCACCCGAGAGCGAGGGCGGCTCGCTAGCCGACCTGATCGCCGAGGTGGCCACCGAACTACGCACGATCACGTCGGCCCCGGTCTGAGCCCGACCCGTCACCACCGGGCCTTTCCTTCGGTGGTGAACGTTTTCACACCTCCTGTTTCGGCCCGTGACGCGGGCGCATACTTGCGATCGACCGGTACCCCTTCTCGAGGACTGGATCGTCGTCATGAGCGCACCGTTGCGCCCGCGCCCGGCCGCCCCGTTTGGGCCCCCCGCATCGCGGGATCGCGCCGTCATCGGCGCCCCCTCCTCCCGTCTGCTCACCGTCGGCGTCGTCGGCGCCGGTCGGGTCGGTGCCGTCCTGGGCGCCGCGCTCGCCGCCGTCGGGCACCGGGTGGTGGCCGTGGCGGGCGACTCCGGGGCCAGCCGCGCTCGTCTCGCCCTGCTGCTGCCCGAGGTGCCGCGCAGCCCGGTCACCTCCGTCGCCCGCGCCGCCACCGACCTGCTGCTGATCGCGGTGCCGGACGACGCGCTGGCCGGAGTCGTCGCCGACCTCGCCGACCGGGGCGCCCTGCACCCGGGCCAGGTGGTCGCGCACACCTCCGGCGCGCACGGCCTGACCGTGCTGTCGCCGGCCGTCGCGGTCGGTGCCCGCCCGCTGGCCCTGCACCCCGCCATGACCTTCACCGGTACGCCGGACGACCTGCCCCGGTTGGCCGGCATCTCGTACGGGGTGACCGCCCCGGCGGAGCTGCGCCCGCTTGCTGCCCGGCTGGTCGCCGACCTGGGTGGCGTGCCGGAGTGGGTGGCCGAGTCGGACCGCCCGCTCTACCACGCCGCGCTGGCCCACGGCGCGAACCACCTGGTGACCCTCGTGAACGAGGCGACCGACCGGCTGCGCGACGCCGGGGTGGCCCGGCCGGAGAAGGTGCTCGCCCCGCTGCTGCGGGCCGCCCTGGAAAACGCGCTGCGGCTCGGTGACGACGCGTTGACCGGCCCGGTCTCCCGGGGCGACGCGGGCACCGTCCAGCGGCACCTGGCCCGGCTGGCCGCCACCGCGCCGGAATCCGTCCCCGCCTACCTCGCGTTGGCCCGGCGTACCGCCGACCGGGCGATCGCCGCCGGCCGGCTGCGGCCGGTGGACGCGCAGTCGTTGCTCGGCGTGCTCGCCGACACCGCCCGGGAGGTGGCCGCATGACACAGCTCGTCCACACGCGCGCCGAGCTGGCCGAGGCTCGGGCCGGGCTGAAGGGCACGGTCGGGGTCGTGATGACCATGGGCGCCCTGCACTCCGGGCACGAGACGCTGCTGCGTACGGCCCGGGAACAGGCCGACCACGTGCTGGTCACGGTCTTCGTGAACCCGTTGCAGTTCGGGCCGAACGAGGACTTCGACCGCTATCCGCGCACCCTCGACGCCGATCTGGAGGTGTGCCGGCGGGCGGGCGCGGATGTCGTCTTCGCCCCGTCGGTGGCGGACATGTACCCGGACGGCCAGCCCCGCGTACGCCTCGACCCGGGCCCGCTCGGCGCGGAGTTGGAGGGCGCGAGCCGTCCCGGCTTCTTCCACGGGGTGCTCACCGTGGTGCTGAAGTTGCTCCAGCTCACCCGACCGGACCTGACGTTCTTCGGCGAGAAGGACTACCAGCAGCTCACCCTGGTCCGGCGGATGGCCCGGGACCTGGACGTACCGGTCGAGGTGGTCGGCGTGCCGACCGTCCGGGAGCCGGACGGGTTGGCGCTGTCCAGCCGCAACCGCTACCTGAGCGAGTCGGAGCGGGCCGCGGCGCTGAGCCTGTCCGCCGCGTTGCGGGCCGGCGCGCGCGCCGCCGAGGACGGCCTGGACGCGGGAGCGGTGCTGACCGCCGCGCACGCCGCGTTCGGCGCCGGCGCGCCGGGTGCCCGCCTCGACTACCTGGTGCTCACCGACCCCGAGTTGGAGCCGGGGCCGGTCAGCGGGCCGGCGCGGCTGGTGATCGCCGCCTGGGTGGGCGCCACCCGCCTGATCGACAACGCGGCGATCCACCTCGCCCCCCGCCCCTGACCGGGCCGCACCACCCTCCACCACTTCGTGAAAGGCCACCCCGATGCTGCGGACCATGCTCAAGTCGAAGATCCACCGGGCCACGGTGACCCAGGCCGACCTGCACTACGTCGGTTCGGTGACGGTGGACGAGGATCTGCTCGACGCCGCCGACCTGCTCCCCGGCGAGCAGGTGGCGATCGTGGACATCACCAACGGCGCACGGCTGGAGACGTACGTGATTCCCGGCGTGCGGGGCAGTGGCGTGATCGGCATCAACGGTGCCGCCGCGCACCTGGTGCACCCCGGTGACCTGGTCATCCTGATCTCGTACGCCCAGATGGACGACGCCGAGGCGCGCTCGTACCGCCCCCGGGTGGTGCACGTGGACACCGACAACCGGGTGCTCGAGTTGGGTGTCGACCCGGCCGCGGTGGCACCCGGCACGGCCGGCCACCCGGTGCCCAGCCCGTTGGCCGTGTCCGGAGTCTGATCCCGCACGAGGCGATTCCGGTCTGTCACCGGAAGGTCATTTCCGGTTACCCTTGGCGCGCTGGCGAAAGCCGGTCGGTGGCTGGGGGAGGCCGCTATGCGCAGTGCCAGGACGACCGTGTTCGCCGCTGCCGTGACGGCAGTGCTGCTGGCGGGCTGCGCCGGGTCGGGTGACCTGGACGGTGACCTGACCGACGACTGGGCGGCGCTGCCGCAGGCGTCGGCGTTCACCCCGGCCGCAGGTGTCTGCCAGGCCGCCGACTTCACCGATGTGGTCACCCTTGCCGCCTACGAGCCGGTGGACTGCGCCGGCCCACACCGGCTGGAAACGGTGCATGTCGGGGCGTTCCCGGTCGAGCGGGCGAGCGCGCCGGCGGGTGGCTCGGCGGAGTTGCGGGGCGCGTTCACCGAGTGCGACACCCGGGCGACCGGGTACGTGGGCGACGACTGGCGGGCCGGCCGGCTGCGGTTGTCGGTGGCGTTGCCCTCGGGGCCGGGCTGGGCGGCCGGTTCCCGGTGGTTCCGGTGCGACCTCACCGAGCTGACCACCGTCGAGGCCGCGGCCACGGTCGTGGTCCGGTCGGGCAGCCTGCGGGACGCGTTGAAGGGGGCGGCCGGGCTGCGGCTCGGTTGCCAACAGACCCGTACCGGGGCCGGTGCCGGGGTGCGGACGCTGATCCCGGTGGAGTGCGCGCAGAAGCACGACGCGGAGTTCGTCGGGGTGTGGCGCGCGCCGGACATGGCGTACCCGACCCGGGACGCCGACTGGGCGCCCCTCTACGACGGCTGTCGCAGCGTCCTCGGCCGCTACGTGGGCGTGCCGGACGACGTCAACCTGCGCTTTCGGAGCGGGTTGGTGGTCCGCCCGCCGGGTGCGGGGCGCTGGCGGGTCGGTGACCGGGGTGTCCGCTGCTACCTGTGGCTCAGCGACCGTACGGTGACCGCCTCGCTGAAGGGCACGGGTCCGGCCGGCCTTCCGGTCCGGACGAAGTGACCACGGGCTGACGGTCGGCGCGGCGCCGGACGGGGTAGCCCAAAACACTCGTCCCGCCCCCGCCGCCCCGGCCGAGGATGGTTCGGGTTGACTGGGGGGATGGACCTTCCAACCGTCGACCTGCCGGCCCTGCCCGCGTTGCTGGCCGCGCCCGCGCCCGGCTGGGTGGAGACCACCGACGTGATCGTGGTGGGTTCCGGGGTGGCCGGGTTGACCGCGGCGCTGCACCTGCGTGAGGCGGGTCTGCACGTCACGGTGGTCACCAAGGTCAACATCGACGACGGCTCGACGCGGTGGGCGCAGGGCGGCATCGCCGCCGTGCTCGACCCGACGGACACCCCGGCGGCGCATGCCCGCGACACCCAGATCGCCGGGGTCGGGCTCTGCGACCCGGCGGCGGTCCAGGTGCTGGTGGAGGAGGGCCCGACCCGGCTGCGGGAGCTGATGCGCATCGGTGCCGAGTTCGATCGCCATCCGGACGGCTCGTTGATGCTGACCCGCGAGGGCGGGCACCGGGCGGATCGGATCGTGCACGCCGGTGGTGACGCCACCGGCGCGGAGGTGCAGCGGGCGTTGCACGCCGCGGTGCAGCGCGACCCGTGGATCCGACTTGTCGAACACGCCCTGGTCCTGGACCTGCTGCGGGCGCCGGGCGACGGCCCGGACGGGCTCGGCCCGGCCTGCGGAATCACCCTGCACGTGCTCGGCGAGGGCAGCGAGGACGGCGTCGGCGCGCTGCTGGCCCGGGCGGTGGTGCTCGCCACCGGCGGGATGGGGCAGATCTTCGCGGCCACCACCAATCCGGCGGTCTCCACCGGCGACGGGGTGGCGCTGGCGATGCGGGCCGGCGCGGCGGTGACCGACGTGGAGTTCGTCCAGTTCCATCCGACCGCCCTGATCACGCCGCCCGGCGCGGGAGTGCCAGGTGCCGGGCATGCGCAGCAGCCGCTGGTCTCCGAGGCGCTGCGCGGTGAGGGCGCGTACCTGGTGGACGCGGACGGTAAGCGGTTCATGATGGGCCAGCACGAGTTGGCCGAGCTGGCACCCCGGGACGTGGTGGCCAAGGGCATCCACCGGGTGTTGCTGGCCACCGGCGCGGACCACGTCTTCCTCGACGCGCGGCACCTGGGCGGGGACTTCCTGGCCGGTCGGTTCCCCACGATCGTGGCGTCCTGCCTGGCGATCGGCGTGGACCCGGCGACCGACCTGATCCCGGTGGCGCCGGCCGCCCACTACGCCTCCGGCGGTGTCCGCACCGACCTGCGCGGCCGCACCTCGATCCCCGGCCTGTACGCCTGCGGCGAGGTGGCCTGCACGGGTGTGCACGGCGCGAACCGGCTGGCCAGCAACTCGCTGCTGGAGGGTCTGGTCTTCTCCCGGCGGATCGCCGAGGACATCGCGGCCGGCCTGCCCGAGCAGGTGCAGCCGGCGGACACCGGCGCCTGGCGCGGGGGTGCGGGCTGGGTGCTGCCCGCGGCGGCGACGCCGACCCTGCAACGGGCGATGACCCGGGGGGCCGGGGTGCTCCGGTCCGCGGCGACGCTTGCCGAGGCGGCCGGGACGCTGCGGGAGTTGGGCGTTGCCCGGGGCCGGCCCCGGCTCGCGGACTGGGAGGCGACAAACCTGCTCACCGTGGCGTCGACGCTTGTCGCCGCCGCGTACGCGCGTGGTGAGACCCGCGGTTGTCACTGGCGGGAGGACTTCCCGACGGCCGACGAGCGGTGGCTCGGTCACCTGGTCGGGTCGGTCGGGGCGGAGGGCCGGGTGGGCCAACTGTGGGAGGGGAACTCATGACGGGGTCGACAGAGGCGGCGTTGCGGGCGGCCGGGCTGGATCCGGCGCGGGTGCGGCAGGTGATCGAGACCGCGCTGGTCGAGGATCTGGGCCCCGACTTCCTGGACGTGACGAGCGTGGCCACCATTCCGGCGGAGCAGACCGACACCGCCGACCTGGTGGCCCGCGCGGATGGTGTGCTGGCCGGGATGGCGGTGGCGGCCGCCGTGTTCGAGCTGGTGGGCGAGGTGACCGGCTTCGGTCGTACGGTCGAGGTGTCGGTGTTGGCCCGCGACGGCGAGCGGGTGGCCCGCGGTGCGGTGCTGGCGACGGTGACCGGCCCGACCCGGCTGCTGCTGACGGCCGAGCGGACGGCGCTGAACCTGCTCTGCCGGATGTCCGGGGTGGCCACCCACACCCGCGCCTGGGCGGACGCGCTGGCCGGCACGAAGGCGATGGTGTTGGACACCCGCAAGACGACGCCGGGCCTGCGGGCGTTGGAGAAGTACGCGGTGCGGGCCGGCGGGGGCACCAACAAGCGGATGGGCCTCTACGACGTGGCCATGATCAAGGACAACCACAAGCTGGCGGCCGGGGGCATCACGCCGGCGTACCGGCGGGTCCGGGAGGCGTTCCCGGAGGTGCCGGTGCAGGTCGAGGTGACGACCGTCGACGAGGCGGTCGAGGCGGTGGAGGCCGGGGCGGATTTCCTGCTCTGCGACAACATGACGCCCGAGACGTTGGCCGAGGCGGTGGCCGCCGTGGGTGACCGGGCGGAGTTGGAGGCGACCGGCGGGTTGACCCTGGAGGTGGCGGGTCGTTATGCGGCAACCGGCGTCGACTTCCTCTCGGTGGGCGCGCTGACCCACTCGTCGCCGATCCTGGACATCGCCCTGGACCTGCGGACCGAATAGCGGGCCGAGGCCGGCGTCTCAGACGGTGGTGAGCGAGCTGGCGGCCAGGTTGAAGATCACCCGGTTCTCGGTGTCCTGCCGGCCGTCCAGGCCGTACTTGGCGCGGAAGAGCTCCAGCACCCGGTTGTAGATCTCCGGCGGCAGCTCGTCGGCCTCGCCGATGGCGAAGATCTCGCCGGCCGCCTCGGGCCGGTCCAGCACGACGGTGAGCCCGGCCAGGCCGTGCCGGGCCACGTTGCGCACCAGGTCGGTGCCGGCGATGTACCAGTCGCCGTCGGAGCGTACGTAGAGCGCGTCGCAGGTCTCCAGGTCCCGACCGGCCTGGCGCAGGCAGAGCCGCAGCGTGAGGCAGGCCGCCAGGTCCTCCAGCGGAGCGGTGTCCCACAACTCGGCGAACCGGTCGTCGACGAACTCGCCCAACGGGGTCGAGACGAACGCCTCGATCTGCTGGGTGTCGAAGGTGCTGCCCTGCACCGGGAAGAACGAGATGAAGGCCTTGCCGTCCCAGCGGTACATCTGCACGGAGGGGGCGGCGCTGTAGACCCGGACCTGAAGCCGGGCGCGGGCCGACTCGGGCAGCTCCTCGCTGAGCCGCGCGAGGTGCCACAGGTTGTTGAGGATGGCGACCGAGGCGTCCCGCCGGCGCAGCTCCTCGCCGCGCAGCCGGACCGCCGGTGAGTCCGGGTCGAGCAGCAGCACCTTGACGACGGCGCCGTTGGCGAGCGCGGAGCGCAGCGCGGCCACGAACCGGGCCGCGTACGGGCCCTCCAGCATGCTGGTCCAGGTCTCCAGGATGGCCACGATCTCGCGGGACTGGGCGACCCGTTCGATCAGGGCGTCCCGGTCCAGGCGGGGATGCTCGATGATGCTCACCGTCTGGAGCTCACGGAAGAGCGGGTTGAGCACCACGTACGTCAGCAGCGTCATGATCAGCGCGGCGCCGATGTTGAGGTAGAGGTCGCCGGCGAAGCTGCCGGTCTCCCGAACGGACGCCCGCCAGGCCTGTACGACCATCCAGATCGCGCCGCCGGCCAACGCGATCAGCACGAACACGTGTCGTCGACGACGGCGCAGGGTGTTGCGGCCCCGCATCCACCACGTCCCCGACATGTCCGCTCCCCGTCCGGCCCCGCCGTGGATTGAACCATGCTCATGTCGCGATACGACAAGGATACGGTCCGTCGCCCGGTCCGCACCCGCCCGTACGGTCGTTGTCTAGGCTGCGTGCGTGCTGCTCTGCATCGACATCGGAAACACCAACACCGTGCTGGCGACCTTCGACGGCGACAAGCTCGTGCACTCCTGGCGGATCAAGACCGATGCCCGCTCGACGGCGGACGAGTTGGGCCTCATGTTCCGGGGCCTGCTCGCCGGGGACAACGTCGAGATCACCGGCGTGGCCGCCTGCTCGACAGTGCCTGCCGCGCTGCGCTCGCTGCGTACCATGCTCGGCCGTTACTACGCGGACCTGCCGAGCGTGATCGTCGAGCCGGGCGTACGGACCGGGGTGCAGTTGGCGATCGACAATCCGAAGGAGGTGGGCGCCGACCGGGTGGTGAACACGCTTGCCGCGTACTCCCTCTACGGCGGGCCGTCGATCGTCGTGGACTTCGGCACCACCACGAACTTCGACGTGATCAGCGGTCGGGGCGAGTTCCTCGGCGGGGCGTTCGCCCCGGGCATCGAGATCTCCTTCGACGCGTTGGCCGCCCGCGCCGCCCAGCTACGCAAGGTCGAGGCCACCAAGCCCCGTTCGGTGATCGGCAAGAACACCGTGGAGTGCCTCCAGGCCGGCCTCTACTTCGGGTTCGCGGGGCAGGTGGACCGCATCGTCGAGCGGATGACCGAGGAGTTGGGCGAGGTGAAGGCGGTGATCGCCACCGGTGGCCTGGCCTCCCTGGTGATCAACGAGTGCCGCACCATCACCCACCACGAGCCGATGATCACGCTGATCGGCCTCCGGATGGTCTACGACCGCAACCTGTGACCCGTCAGTGCCGCCGGGCGCGCAGCACCAACGTCCGGTACGGCAGCTCGACTGTCTCCCGCCCGGCCAGGTCGGGGTGGGTGGCCAGGAGTTCGGCCAGCTCCCGCTCGACCCGCCGCCGGTCCGCGCTGGAGGCGGTGAGCCAGTACGACCGGGTCCGGACCATCCCGAGCACCTCGTCCGGGGTGAGCGTCGTGCGGTGCACGAACTCGTCCAGCTCGATCGGCTCGAAGGCGGGGCCGAAGTCCTTGTACTTCTCGACCAGGTTGCCGGACCGGTATCCGATGTGGGCGATCCTGCTCAGCTCCGCCACCCACTCGTCCCGATCGTCCCGGACGTTCCAGATGGGGGCGAAGGTGCCGCCGGGGCGGAGGACCCGGGCGATCTCGGCGTGCGCCGGCTCCCGGTCGAACCAGTGGTAGGCGGTCCCGACCAGCACCGCGTCCGCCGCGCCGTCTGGCAGCGGCACGGCCTCGGCGCTGCCCGCGAGCGCCGTCGTGCCCGGCGTCGCTTCCGCGAGCTGGGCCCGCATCCCCGGATCGGGCTCCACGGGTACGACCTCGTGACCCAGGGCCTGCACGGCGCGGGTCAGGATGCCGGTGCCCGCGCCGAGATCGACGACCCGGGCGTTGCTCAACCCGTCGAGGGCCCAACCGACCGCCCGCTCGGGATAGCGGGGTCGAAACCGGTCATAATCGCTCGCTGCGGCCCCGAACGAGAGGGCGTGAGTGTGATCGACCATGGCGGGCAGGTTATCTGGTAACGGCCCCCGGACGGCTTGAGTACGCTCGGCCCTGACCCCCTGAATCTTCGTGACGAGGAAGCGTGCCGTGAGCGAGCAGAACGCCGTGCCAGTGGACCCCGCCGACGACCTTCCCGAGCAGATGAAGGTCCGCCGGGAGAAGCGGGACCGGATGCTCGCCGAGGGCGTCGAGCCCTACCCGGTCGGTTTTCCCCGGACGACCACCCTGGCGCAGGTCCGGGCCCGCTACGCCGACCTGCCGACCGACACCGCGACCGGCGACCAGGTCGCGGTCACCGGCCGGGTGATCTTCGTACGCAACACCGGCAAGCTGTGCTTCGCGACCCTGCGCGACGGCGACGGCACCGAGTTGCAGGCGATGCTCTCCCTGGACCGGGTCGGTCCGGAGCGGCTGGAGGCGTGGAAGCGCCTGGTCGACCTCGGTGACCATGTCGGCGTCACCGGTGAGGTGATCACCAGCCGCCGGGGTGAGCTGTCGGTGCTGGCGCAGCAGTGGGAGATGACCGCCAAGGCGCTGCGACCGTTGCCGGTGGCGCACAAGCCGCTCTCCGAGGAGGCCCGCGTCCGGCAGCGTTACGTCGACCTGATCGTCCGGCCGCAGGCTCGGGAGATGGTCCGTACCCGAGCCGCCGCCGTGCGCAGTCTGCGCGATTCACTGCACGGGCAGGGCTTCATCGAGGTGGAAACGCCGATGCTGCAACTGCTGCATGGTGGTGCGACGGCCCGACCGTTCGTGACCCACAGCAATGCGTTGAGCACCGATCTGTATCTGCGAATCGCTCCGGAACTGTTTCTCAAGCGCGCTGTGGTTGGCGGCGTCGACCGAGTCTTCGAGATCAACCGCAACTTCCGTAATGAGGGTGTCGACTCTTCGCACTCGCCGGAGTTCGCGATGCTGGAGACGTACCAGGCGTACGGCGACTACGACACGATCGCCGACCTGACCCGTAATCTCGTGCAACAGGCGGCGATCGCGGTCAGCGGTTCGACGGTGGTGACCCACGCCGACGGACGGGAGTTCGACCTGGGTGGCGAGTGGCGGTCGGTGACACTCTTCGGCGTGCTTTCCGAAGCGCTCGGCGAGGAGGTCACGGTCCGCACCGACCGAACCCGCCTGGTGGAGTACGCGGACAAGGTGGGATTGGCCGTCGACCCGAAGTGGGGGCCGGGCAAGCTGGCCGAGGAACTGTTCGAGGAGCTGGTGGTCCCCAGCCTGGTGGCGCCCACCTTCGTGCGGGACTACCCGGAGGAGACCAGCCCGCTCACCCGGGCCCACCGCAGTGAGCCGGGGCTGGCCGAGAAGTGGGACCTCTACGTGCTCGGTTTCGAGCTGGGCACCGGCTACTCCGAGCTGGTCGACCCGGTCGTGCAGCGGGAGCGGCTGGTGGCCCAGGCGCGGCTCGCGGCCCGGGGCGACGACGAGGCGATGCGCCTCGACGAGGACTTTCTCCGGGCGATGGAGTACGGAATGCCGCCGGCCGGGGGCATGGGAATGGGAATCGACCGGATGTTGATGGCCCTGACCGGCCTCGGAATTCGGGAAACGATCCTCTTCCCGTTGGTCCGCCCGGAGTAGGGGTTCGCCCGGCTCACCCCACGCCGTAACGGCATCCTATTGACGCGGCAAGCACTGCGGGGGTTATTGTGCTCTCGTTAGCAGGAGTGCCCTGCTCGAAAGGAATGTGGGACGTGGCCAAGCAGATCATTCACAAGCTGGTCGATGACCTGGACGGCGGGGACGCGGACGAGACCGTCAAGTTCGCCCTCGACGGCGTTCAGTACGAGATCGACCTGTCGAGTGCCAACGCCGCTAAATTGCGCGACGCTTTTGCCTCGTACGTGGGTGCCGGCACGAAGGTCGGCCGGGGCGGCGTCGTGATCGGTGGGCGGGCTGCCCGTGGTCGGGGTGGCGCGACCGCCGATCGGGAACAGAACAAGGCGATCCGGGAGTGGGCCAAGAAGGCCGGTAAGGACATCTCGGACCGGGGTCGTATCCCGCAGGAGATCGTTGACGAGTACCACGCGAAGCGCTGATCCATCAGCTTTGGTGGCCAGTCGCCACCGCAGGCGACACCGACGCCGGGCCGGAGTGGTTCTCCGGGCCGGCGTCGCCGTGTCCGGGGTGCGGGACGGGGGTCGAGGGGCGGGGAAGCATTTCGTGCCCACCGACGTTGTCCACAACCAGTGGAGCAACTATCCACAGCCTGTGGACAACCCCGTCGCGACCCCCGGCACCCCCTCCGGGGGCTTCCGGAGCGCTTCCGAGGCCCGGATCGGGCTCCGGTCGTGCCAGTCGGATTTCGCTCTGCGCGTAGCGACAGGACTACCGGAACACCTCCTGAGCGCGGACGGTTGTCCAAAACGACGTGGAACTGACCCAGAGCAGAGACACACGACCTCAGCTGAGTCGGTCAGCGACGATAGAGTAAGGAGGCACGGACGCCCGTCCCGGACGTTCGTGCACCGGCCCCGCCAAGATCTTGACCATCAAGGCGCACGGCACGTGAGGAGCACGAGGGCATGTTCGAGCGGTTCACCGACCGAGCGCGACGGGTTGTCGTCCTGGCCCAAGAAGAGGCCCGGATGCTCAACCACAACTACATCGGTACGGAACACATCCTGCTGGGCCTGATCCACGAAGGTGAAGGCGTCGCGGCGAAGGCCCTGGAGAGCCTCGGCATCTCCCTGGAGGGCGTCCGCCAGCAGGTCGAGGAGATCATCGGCCAGGGTCAGCAGGCGCCGAGCGGGCACATCCCGTTCACGCCGCGGGCCAAGAAGGTGCTGGAGCTGTCGCTGCGCGAGGCGCTGCAGCTCGGCCACAACTACATCGGCACCGAGCACATCCTGCTCGGGCTGATCCGGGAGGGCGAGGGCGTTGCCGCCCAGGTGCTGGTGAAGCTCGGCGCCGACCTCAACCGGGTCCGCCAGCAGGTGATCCAGCTGCTCTCCGGCTACCAGGGCAAGGAGCCCGCCGCTGCGGGCGCCGCGCCGGGTGAGGCCGCGCCGTCGACAAGCCTGGTGCTGGACCAGTTCGGTCGCAACCTGACGCAGGCCGCCCGTGAGGGCAAGCTCGACCCGGTCATCGGGCGCGAGAAGGAAATCGAGCGGGTCATGCAGGTGCTCTCCCGCCGTACCAAGAACAACCCGGTCCTGATCGGTGAGCCCGGCGTCGGTAAGACCGCCGTGGTGGAGGGGCTTTCCCAGAAGATCATCAAGGGCGAGGTGCCCGAGACTCTCAAGGACAAGCAGCTCTACACGCTCGACCTCGGTGCGCTGGTCGCCGGTTCCCGCTACCGCGGTGACTTCGAGGAGCGCCTCAAGAAGGTGCTCAAGGAGATCCGCACCCGCGGCGACATCATCCTGTTCATCGACGAGATCCACACCCTGGTGGGTGCGGGTGCCGCCGAGGGCGCGATCGACGCCGCGAGCATCCTGAAGCCGATGCTGGCCCGTGGTGAGCTGCAGACCATCGGTGCCACCACCCTGGATGAATACCGCAAGCACCTGGAGAAGGACGCCGCTCTCGAGCGCCGGTTCCAGCCGATCCAGGTGGGTGAGCCGTCGCTGGCGCACACCATCGAGATCCTCAAGGGCCTGCGCGACCGGTACGAGGCCCACCACCGCGTGAGCATCACGGACGCGGCCCTGGTGGCTGCCGCAACTCTGGCCGACCGGTACATCTCCGACCGCTTCCTGCCGGACAAGGCGATCGACCTGATCGACGAGGCCGGTGCCCGGATGCGGATCCGTCGGATGACCGCGCCGCCGGACCTGCGTGACTTCGACGAGCGCATCGCCCAGGTGCGTCGCGACAAGGAGTCCGCGATCGACGCTCAGGACTTCGAGCGCGCCGCGCAGCTGCGTGACAAGGAGAAGCAACTCCTCGGTCAGAAGGCGCAGCGGGAGAAGGAGTGGAAGGCCGGTGACCTGGACGTCGTCAGCGAGGTTGACGACGAGCAGATCGCCGAGGTGCTCGGCAACTGGACCGGCATCCCGGTCTACAAGCTGACCGAGGAGGAGACCTCCCGCCTGCTGCGCATGGAGGACGAGCTGCACAAGCGCGTCATCGGTCAGGAGGACGCGGTCAAGGCGGTCTCGAAGGCGATCCGGCGTACCCGGGCCGGCCTGAAGGACCCGAAGCGCCCGTCGGGCTCGTTCATCTTCGCCGGCCCGTCCGGTGTCGGTAAGACCGAGCTGTCCAAGGCGCTCGCCGAGTTCCTCTTCGGCAGCGAGGATGCTCTCATCCAGCTGGACATGTCCGAGTTCCACGACCGTTACACGGTCTCCCGGCTCGTGGGTGCCCCTCCCGGCTACGTCGGTTACGACGAGGGCGGGCAGCTGACCGAGAAGGTGCGGCGTCGGCCGTTCTCGGTGGTCCTCTTCGACGAGATCGAGAAGGCCCACCCGGACGTGTTCAACACGCTGCTCCAGATCCTGGAGGACGGTCGGCTCACCGACGGTCAGGGTCGGATCGTGGACTTCAAGAACACGGTCATCATCCTGACCACCAACCTGGGCACCCGTGACGTCGCCAAGGCGGTGTCGCTGGGCTTCCAGCAGTCGGAGGACTCCGAGTCCAACTACGACCGGATGAAGCAGAAGGTCAACGACGAGCTCAAGCAGCACTTCCGGCCTGAGTTCCTCAACCGGATCGACGACACCATCGTCTTCCACCAGCTGCGTCAGAGCGAGATCCTCTCGATCGTGGACATCATGATCCAGCGGATCGAGGGCCAGCTGCGCAACAAGGACATGGGTCTGGAGCTGACCGACAACGCCAAGAAGTACCTGGCGGCGAAGGGCTTCGACCCGGTGCTCGGTGCCCGTCCGCTTCGTCGCACGATCCAGCGCGACATCGAGGACAACCTCTCCGAGCGCATCCTGTTCAACGAGCTGACCCCGGGTCAGATCGTCGTGGTGGACTGCGAGGGCGACCCGAACGACATCGACAAGTCCAAGCTCGTCTTCCGGGGCGCGGAGAAGCCTGTCGAAGTTCCGGACGCCGTTCCGGCCGACCTCGGTGGCACCGCCGCTGGCACCGCCGCAGCGGCCACGGACGAGGTGGCATAACCAGCAGCAAGGGCGGGGCCCCGGTGGCATGAGCCACCGGGGCCCCGCCTTCTTTGCGCCATCCCCCAGGACCCACGCGCCCGCTCCGCCTGCCCCGCCTTCCCGCGCCTGCCTGCGCCTGCCCG
Source organism: Micromonospora sp. NPDC049175 (assembly GCF_043197345.1). Classification (NCBI taxonomy): domain Bacteria; kingdom Bacillati; phylum Actinomycetota; class Actinomycetes; order Micromonosporales; family Micromonosporaceae; genus Micromonospora; species Micromonospora sp. NPDC049175. The sequence goes on from NZ_JBICSY010000005.1 coordinate 178,633, forward strand.
GATCGTGCTTGTGCCGGTGGGGCCTGCCGTGACCGTGTCGGCCTGATCGTGCTTGTGCCGGTGGGGCCTGCCGTGACCGTGTCGGCCTGATCGTGCTTGTGCTGGTGGGGCCTGCCGTGACCGTGTCGGCGTGATTGCGCTTGTCCCGATCGCCCCTGTTCCGATGGGCGCGCCTTGATCGCGCCCGCCCGGCCTGTCCAGGCCTTCCCGCACCTCTGCGCGCCCGCCCGGCTTCACTCGCCGTGCGGCGTCCCGCAACATCAGGGAAAGTGCTGGCTCACGACGTCCGGAGGCAGCAACTTCCCTGATGTTGTGGGGCACAGTGAGGCCTACGGCGTGGACTGGTCGGGGGCTTGGGGGTCCCGCGGAGGCTTGCGACCGCAAGATCGCGCAGCATCCATGATGTAGTGGCCTCCAGCCCGCGCGAGACCACTAATTCCAGGATCGAGCACGATCTTGTGGCCCAGCCCAGCCCACAGCGCGGCGCGCGGCGGGCGGCGCGCGGCGCGGTGCGGGGCACGGCGCGCGGCGCGGTGCGGGGCACGGCGCGCGGGCGGGGCGGGGCACGGCGCGGCACGGCACGGCCCATGCGGGGCACGGTGCGTGGCCCGGTGCGGGGCACGGCGCACGGATCGGGGCGGGGCGCGGCACGACGCATGGCACGGGGCGGGGCACGGCGCACGGCGCGGTGCCGGACACGGCGCGGTGCGGCGGGGCGGCGCACGGGGCGGTGCCGGACACGGCGCGGTGCGGCGGGGCGGCGGGGCGGCGGGGCGGCGCACCATGCAGCCGGGTGGGACGCGGTGCGGCGGGGGGCGGCGCACGGCGCGCCACACGGTGGGGCCGCGGCGGCGTGGCCGGTCGGGGTGGTTCAGGTGGTCAGGTCGGCGGTGGGGTGGGACGGGCCGTCGCCGGCGAGGCGGAAGGAATCGGTGCCGGCTGGTTCGACCAGCCCGTCCTGCACCAGGCCGGCCAGGGCTCGGGCGCGCTGCACGTCATCGGTCCAGACCTGGTCCAGGCGTTGGTGCGGCACCGGACCGGTGGTCTCCCGAAGCATCTTGAGCAGCAGGCCGCGTACCTGCCGGTCGGTGCCCGCGTACCGCTGGGGTCGGCGGGTTGGCCCCGTTGGGGCCTCCTGGCCGGAGGCCCGCCACGCGCAGGTCGACTCGACCGGGCAGGCCGTGCAGCGCGGTGACCGGGCGGTGCAGATGACCGCGCCCAGCTCCATGAACGCGGCGCTGGCCAGCGCCGCCGCGGCCGGTTCCGCCGGGAGTAGCTCTTCGGTGGCGACCAGGTCGGCCGGTCGGGTGACCGGCCCGGCGTCGGGCTCGCCGGCTACCGCCCGGCAGACCACCCGCCGTACGTTGGTGTCGACCACCGGGTGCCGCTGCCCGTACGCGAACGCCGCCACCGCTCGTGCCGTGTACGTGCCGACTCCCGGCAGGGCCAGTAGTTGTTCCAGGCGGTCCGGCACCCGGCCGCCGTGTCGGTCGACGATCGCTACCGCGCATTCTCGCAGCCGGACGGCCCGACGGGGGTAGCCGAGGCGTCCCCACATCCGGATCGCCTCGGCGGGGGTGTCCGCCGCCAACGCTGCCGGATCCGGCCAGCGGGCCAGCCACGCCTGCCAGGCCGGCACGACCCGGACCACGGGTGTCTGTTGGAGCATGACCTCGCTGACCAGGATGGCCCACGGGCTGGTGTCCGGCGCCCGCCAGGGGAGGTCACGGGCGTGTTGCTGGAACCACCTGCTGACCAGGGTCGCGAAATCGGGTTGAGTCATGGCATCCCCGATGATGTCACGCGCCGTGGTCCCGCTGGGTGGGCGGCTCGGGCGGGGTGTCACGGCGGCGCTGCCGGGATCGGAGAGAATGCGCGGATGAACGAGCTCGCGATCACCGTCATCGGTCGGGACCGGCCGGGCATCGTGGCCGACGTCGCCGAGGTGTTGGCCCGACTGGGCGCGAACCTCACCGACAGCACGATGACGCGGCTGCGGGGGCATTTCGCGATGACCCTGATCTGTACCGGGCCGGCCGCCACCGAGGTTGAGGCCGCGCTGGTGCCGCTGGCCGCCGAGGGTCAACTGCTGGCGACGGTACGCGCGGTCACGCCGGACGGTGAGGTGCCCGCGGCGGGTGAACCGTACGTGCTGGCGGTGCACGGTTCGGACCGGATGGGCATCGTCGCGGCGATGACCCGGGTGCTTGTCGACGCCGGCGGGAATGTCACGGACCTGAGCACCCGCCTGGCGGGTTCGCTCTACGTGGTGCTGGCCGAGGTCGAGTTGCCTGCCGGCGTGGCCGACGCGCTTGTGGACCGGCTGCACCGGACTGCTGCCGAGCTGGGCGTGGAGGTCACGCTCCGGCCTGCGGACCCGGATCTGTTGTGAGCGGCGCGGAGAGCGTGCCGGCCGCCGAGACGTACGCGGGTCTGGGCGGCTGGACACCGGAGGCGCTTGCCGTGTCGGGCGTAGTGCGGGCGGTGTTGTCCGCCCCGCATCCGGTGTTGAGTCGGGCCGCCGGTGAGGTCGATCCGACGGCGGCCGAGACAGTCCAGCTCGCGGCCGATCTGGTCGCGACGATGCGGGTTTCGCCGGGCTGTGTCGGGTTGGCGGCGCCGCAGGTCGGGGTTGGTGCTCGGGTGTTCGCTGTCGATGTGACCGGGCACCCGAAGGCGGTGACGGTGCACGGGACCTTCGTGCTGTGCAACGCCCGCGTGGTGGAGGCGACCCGGTGGAGACCGGGCCGGGAGGGTTGCATGTCGGTGCCGGACCTGACCGGTGACGTGAAGCGGGCCAGCCGGCTGGTGGTGGAGGGTGACCTGCCGGGCACCGGCGGGCCGGTCCGGTTGGTGACCGACGGCTTCGAGGCGCGGGCGTTGCAGCACGAGATCGACCACTGCGCGGGGCTGCTTTTTCTGGATCGGGTGGCCGGTGCGCACGCCGTCTACCAGCGCAAGGTCTACCTCTGAGCGGGTGGCGGGCGACCGGGGCCTCCGTCCATAGGGGACGGTTGCGCCGGCGTCCCGGTGGGGCTCCGGCGCGTCGCGCCGTACTGGTGGGGGCAGCGCGGCTACGGTGGGGGGCATCATGCGTCTGACGGTCGGCCCCCTGCCACCCGCCGTGTACTGGCGGCGTCGCGTCGTCGTACTCGGAGCGGGGCTTCTCTTCCTGATTGTCCTGCTCTATTCCTGCACCAACTCGGGTCGCTCCGGCGACGACTCGAAGGCCGCGGGGTCGCCGACGGCCACGCCCACCGGGACGACCGGTCCGGGCGCTCCCGTGCTGACGCCGCAGACGGGTAGTCCGCAGCCGTCGGCGTCCGGCGATGCGGGCGCGGCGAATCCGGATGCGACGACCCCGAGCCCCGCGATCACCAGCAACGATCCTCCGCCGGATGCGGTGGGCGGTTCGGTGGACGACGGCACCTGCACCGACGCGGAGATCCGCGTGGTCTCGATGGCGAGCCCGACCTCGGTCCAGCGCGGGGCGCTTGTCGACCTGCAACTCAAGATCAAAAACACCTCGGACCGGACGTGCAGCCGCAACGTCGGCGCCGACCTGCAGGAGATCTTCATCAAGTCCGGTGCCGAGAAGGTCTGGTCCTCGGACACCTGCGGCAAGGTCCAAGGCTCGGACGTGGTGTCCTTCACGCCGAACATCGAGCGCTCCTACCAGGTGCAGTGGAACGGGCGGGACACCAGCCGGTGTGACGGCCAGTTGGCCGGTGGGCCATTCCCGCCGGTCGGGTCGTACGAGGTGTTCGCCCGGGTCGGCACGAAGCTCAGCGCGCCGGTGAAGCTCACCGTCACCGGCTGATCCGGATCAGACGTACCGTTCCAGGATCGACGCCTCGGCGAGCCGGGACAGCCCTTCCCGGACACCGCGTGCCCGGGCGTCACCGACCCCTTCGACGGCCTGCAGGTCCTCCACGGTCGCGCCCAGCAGCCGTTGCAGGCTGCCGAAGTGCACCACCAGGCGGTCGACCACCGCCACCGGCAGCCGTGGCACCTTGGCCAGCAGCCGGAAGCCGCGAGGGCTGACCGCCGCGTCCAGCGCGTCGGACGCGGCCGGGTAGCCGATCGCCTTGGCCACCGACACCAGATCGATCAGCTCGGTGGCACCGAGCAGGTCCAGCTCGACGAGTGCCTCGTCCAGGGTGCGCGACTTGCGGCCGACCGGCAGGTAATCGCGGATGACGAGCGTCCGGTCGGCGTCCACGCCGGCCATCAACTCGTCGAGTTGCAGGGCCAGCAGGCGGCCGTCGGTGCCCAGCTCGACCACGTAGCCGGCGATCTCGTCGGCGATCCGGCGCACCATCTCCAGGCGCTGCACCACGGCGACCGCGTCCCGTACGGTGACGAGATCCTCGATCTCCAGTGCGGAGAGCGTGCCGGAGACCTCGTCGAGCCGGAGCTTGTAGCGCTCCAGGGTGGCGAGCGCCTGGTTGGCGCGGGAGAGGATCGCCGCCGAGTCGTCGAGCACGTGTCGTTGACCGTTGACGTAGAGGCTGATGATCCGCATGGACTGGCTGACCGAGATGACCGGGTAGCCGGTCTGCCGGGCCACCCGCTCGGCGGTGCGGTGTCGGGTGCCGGACTCTTCGGTCGGGATGGACGGGTCCGGCATCAGGTGCACGGCAGCCCGGACGATCCTGGTGCCGTCGCTGGAGAGCACGACGGCGCCGTCCATCTTGCACAACTCCCGGACCCGCGTCGCGGAGAACTCCACGTCCAGCGGGAAGCCACCGGTGCACAGGCCCTCGACGACCTTGTCGTAGCCCAGCACGATGAGCGCACCCGTGCGGCCCCGCAGAATGCGCTCCAGCCCGTCGCGCAGGGCGGTGCCAGGGGCCATCAGGGCGAGGTTGGCGCGCAGTGGGTCCCCGGCGCTCCCGGCGGCCCCCGCCGTCACGCTCACGCTGATCGGGCGGGCGGGCGAGCCCACGGCGCCGGTGCGGGCCTGGGGCGGCGCGCTGGCGGGCTTGGTGGTATCGCGGTCGATCGGCACGGACACAGTCTACGGACTGCCGTGCGGTGGGTGCTGTCGTGGTTACTGTGATGTGTCACGATGCGGCCCTTCCAACCCGTTTCCCGCTTGCGGCGTGCTGTCCGGTTTTGCCGTCCCCGTCGGCACGGTGGGTCACTCGGCGGACGCGCGGGCCGCATGGTGCAGCGCCGAACGGACGTCCGTGACCTCGGTCACCCGCATCTGCTCGGGACCGGCGCCGGTGCTCGCCGGGCCGCAACCGGGCGGCACCAGTGCCATCTTGAAGCCCAGCCGGGCCGCCTCGGCCAGCCGGCGGGGCACCGCCCCGACCCGACGCACCTCGCCGGTCAGACCCACCTCACCGATCGCCACCAGGTGCGGCGCGATGGCCAGGTTGAGCCCGCCGGAGGCGACCGCCAACGCCACCGCGAGGTCCGCGGCCGGCTCCACCACCCGGATGCCGCCGACCGTGGCGGCGAAGACCTCGCGGTCGTGCAGGGTCAGCCGCTCGGTGCGCCGTTGCAGCACCGCGAGCACCATCGCCAGTCGTGCCGAGTCGAGGCCGGAGACGGTGCGCCGGGGAGAACCGGCCACCGTCGCGCCGATCAGCGCCTGCACCTCGGTGACCAGGGCCCGTCGCCCCTCCATGGCCACCGTGACGCAGGTGCCCGGGACCGGCTCCGCGTAGCGGGTCAGGAACAGCCCGGACGGGTCGGCCAGGCTGCTGATGCCGCCCTCGTGCATCTCGAAGCAGCCGACCTCGTCGGCCGCGCCGAACCGGTTCTTCACACCGCGCACCAGGCGCAGCGAGGAGTGCTTGTCACCCTCGAAGTGCAACACCACGTCGACCAGGTGCTCCAGCACCCGCGGCCCGGCCACCTGGCCGTCCTTGGTGACGTGCCCGACCAGCACGGTGGCGATGCCCCGCTCCTTGGCGACCGAGACCAGCGCGGCGGTGACCGCGCGCACCTGGGTCACCCCACCGGGCACCCCCTCGGTGCCGGTGGTCGAGATGGTCTGCACCGAGTCGAGCACCAGCAGGCCCGGCTTGACCGCGTCGAGGTGCCCGAGCACCGACCCGAGGTCGCTCTCCGCCGCGAGGTAGAGCCTGTCGTGCAGGGTGCCCATCCGCTCGGCGCGCAGGCGCACCTGACTGACCGACTCTTCCCCACTGACCACCAGCGAGGGGCTGCCGGCACCGGCCGCCCAGTGCTGGGCCACGTCCAGCAGCAGGGTCGACTTGCCGACGCCGGGCTCGCCGGCGAGCAGCACCACGGCACCGGGCACGAGACCGCCGCCGAGCACCCGATCGAGCTCGCTCACCCCGGTGGGCACGGCGCGGGCCGGGGCGGCGCTGATGGTGGCGATCGGCCGGGCCGGCTCGGACGGAAGCCGGGAGCTGACCACCCGACCGGCCACGGTCGGGCCGGTCACCGTGCTCTCGACCACCGCGCCCCACTCGCCGCACTCCGGGCAGCGCCCCACCCACTTGGGCGGCTGGTGCCCGCAGGCGTCGCACTCGTAGGCCGGGCGCGGCTCGCGGGCGGCGGACCGGCCACGGGCGGCGCCGGCCGTGGCACCACGCGAAGGAGTCGATCGGGAGGTGGTCACATCAGGACGCTAGCCCTCTCGTACGACGAAAACACCCCGGCGTGGTGGTCACCACGCCGGGGCGTCCGTCGATACGGAGGTCGTGTCACCCGTGGGTCGTGCCGCCCTCGTCGCCCTCGTAGCCGCCTTCGCGCTCGATGAGCGGCGAGGGACGCGCCGCCGGGGTGAGCGGCACCGCGATCGGCGCCTGGCCGGTCACCGTGTTGCCGTTGCCGAAGTCGAAGGTCACCGAGACGTTCTGGCCGGAGCGCAGCGCCTCGGTCAGGCCGATCAGCCGCAGCTGCGAGGTGGCCTCGGAGTTGAGCTGGATGTAGCTCAGCGGAGCCAGCTCGATCCGGGCCAGCTGGCCGGGGGCGGCCGGGCTGGCCGAGCCCGATGCCCGCGCCGACTCCGGGGCGGACGGCGTGGCCGAGGACGAGCCGGTCTCGGACGGGGTCGCCGACGGGCTGGCCGAGCCGGACGCGGGCGTCGACGGGCTCTGCGAGCCGGACGGAGACGCGCTGCCGGACGGCGTCGCGCTGGCCGAGGCGGAGGCGGACTCCGAGGCGGTCGGCATCGCGCTCGCCGAGCCGTCGCTGATCCGCACCTCGCGAGCGGTCTCGGGGGCGACGGTGACGGTGACGGTGACCGTCTGCTTCGAGTCGTTGTAGATCACGGCGTTCAGCGGAGCGTCCTGGCCGGCCCGGTAGCCCTCGGTGCCCGGGTACGCCACAAGCAGGCCGCGCACCGAGAAGGATCCGTTGTTGGTGGTGAGGTTGACGCCCTGGATCGACGGCTCCTTCAACGCGGTCTCGGCGATCTGACCGGTGCCGCATCCGGACGCAAGCAGGCCGGTTGCCGCAATCCCGGACAGCAACAGGGCCGCCCGCCGGGATCCCCTGATCGAGCGCGTCACGTCGGTCCTCCTCGTCACAATCCCCACCCGGGCCGCACGCCCGGGCACGGTGGCCATACCCGCGCAGACCGCGCTCCAGGGTAGTTGGGGCTGATCGAGGCCCGCACGCGGACCCGGCAATGCCACCTGGCCGGGTGCCGCTCACACCACCCGACCGCTCGCCACCAGCAGGACCACGTCGATCAGGGCCACCAACATGACCGCCCGGAAGGCCGCCACCGGCCGCCGGCCGGCCCGGACCGCCGAGCGTCCCGCGTACCAGCTCAGTGCCGGCACCACGGCGGCCGTGCCGACGGCGGCCAGCCCGACCGCCGACGGCGGCCCGGGTGGTCCGAGGACCAGGGTCGCGGTCGCCGCGAGGAGCAGACCGGCCGCAGCCGCCCGGCTGCCGGTGGACCCCAGCCGATGGGGTAGGCCGCGCACTCCGGTCCGGGCGTCGTCGGCCAGGTCGGGGAGCACGTTGGCGAAGTGCGCGCCGGCCCCCAGGCAGGCCGCCGCCACCAGCAGCCAGGTGGGTGGGGCCGGCTGACCGGGCAGCGCGAGGACCACGAAGGCGGGCAGCGCGCCGAAGGAGACGGCGTACGGCACCACCGAGAAGGCGGTGGCCTTGAGTGGCCAGTCGTAGAGCAGCGCCGAGATCAGGGCGACGGTCAACCAGAACGCCGCCGTCGGGTTCGTGGTCAGCGCCAGCAGCGGACAGGCCACCGCGGCCGCCGCGGCGGCCCAGGCCGTGGTGCGCCGGCCGACCGCGCCGGCGGCGACCGGTTTGTCGGTACGCCCCACGGTGGCGTCCCGCTCGGCGTCCAGCGCGTCGTTGGTCCAGCCCACGGCGAGTTGGCTGGCCAGCACGGCGAGCACCACCGAGACGATTCCCGACGGCCGGTGGCCCACTCCCCACGCCAGCAGACCGGCGACCGTGGTCACCGCCGCGGCCGGTTCCGGGTGGCTCGCCCTGACCAGCCCTAACACCCTCGGCGACATAAGGGAAGTCTGGTCGTTACCGAGCAGTCGTGCCACTCTCGGTGCCATGCGAGACGTGGCTGCGTCCGCGGCGTCCACCGGCCCCCGGGTGCTGCCGCGAAACGATCCGCGCCAGTACGACGACCTGGCCGGTGAGTGGTGGCGGCCGGATGGCGCGTTCGCGATGCTGCACTGGCTGGCCGCGGCACGCGCGGCGCTGGTGCCACCGGCGACCCGCCCCGGCGAGCTGCTGGTGGACCTGGGCTGCGGCGCCGGCCTGCTCGCGCCGCACCTGACCGGCAAGGGCTACCGCCACGTCGGTGTGGATCTGACCCGCTCGGCGTTGCTCCAGGCGGCCGAGCACGGAGTACGCGTCGTCCAGGGTGATGCGACAGCGGTCCCGCTCCCGGACGGCTGCGCCGACGTGGTCTCCGCGGGCGAGTTGTTGGAGCACGTGCCGGCCTGGCCGCGGGTGGTCGCCGAGGCGTGCCGGCTGCTGCGTCCGGGCGGTCTGTTGGTGCTGGACACCCTGAACGACACGGCACTGGCCCGGCTCGTCGCGGTACGGATCGCCGAGCGGCTGCCGACGGTGCCGCGCGGCATCCACGATCCACGGTTGTTCGTGGACGCGCGGGAGTTGGTGGCCGAGTGCGCCCGGCACGGCGTCGACCTGCGGGTGCGCGGCATCCGTCCGCAGGTGGGCGGCCTGGTGGTCTGGTTGCTGCGGCGAGCCCGAACGGGCCGGCGGGGCACGATCTCGACCGGCCGCCGCCCGCGCATCGTGCCGACCCGGTCCACCGCGGTGCTCTACCAGGGGTGGGGGGTCCGAAACGGATAGTCGGGCCGGGACGGGGTACGGCACTGTGAGGAGGAGGCGACATGACGGTGCACGCGCTTGAGGCGGCCCGCCGGTTGGCGCCGCGGTTCGCCGCGCGGGCCGCGCAGCACGACCGGGACGGTTCCTTTCCGGTGGACGACTTCCGCGATCTGCGGGAGGCCGGCCTGTTCGGGTTGATGGTGCCCCGCGCGCTGGGAGGCATGGGAGCCACCTTCGCCGAGTACGCCGCAGTGGCCACTGAGCTTGCCCGGGGCAACGGGGCGACCGCCCTGGTCTTCAACATGCACGCCTCGGTGACCGGCGCGCTGGGCGCGGTCACCGAGGAACTGGCCGAGGCGTTGGGTGTCCCGGACGAGGCGCTTGCCGCCCGGGACCGCCTGCTCACCGCCGCCGCCGAGGGCTCCTGGTACGCGGTCGCGATGAGCGAGCGGGGGGCCGGCGCCCGGCTGTCCCAACTGAGCACGGTCTACGAGGCCACCGACGAGGGCTGGCATCTCAAGGGCAGCAAGACCTTCTGTTCCGGTGCCGGGCACGCCGACGGTTACCTGGTGGCGGCGCGCAGCGTGGCCGACCAGTCGGTGGTCTCGCAGTTCCTGGTGCCGGCCGGCGACGGTCTGACCGTGGAGCCGACCTGGGACGCGCTCGGCATGCGCGCCACCTCCTCACACGACCTGCACCTGGACGTCACGGTGCCCACGGACCGGCTGCTCGGCGGGGTCGAGGGCCTGGCGTTGGTGGTGGCCCAACTGATGCCGCACTGGCTGGTGGCCAGCTACGCGGCCGTCTACGTGGGGGTCGCCCGGGCGGCGATCGACGCGGCGGTCGAGCACCTCAACGAGCGCCGGCTGGCCGGTCTGCCGGCGGTGCGGGCACGACTGGGCCGGGCGGACGCGGCCACGGCGGCCGCCCAACTTGTGGTCGCCGAGGCGGCCCGCCGGGTGGACGAGGTGCCGGGCGACGAGGAGACCAACCGCTGGGTGTGGCGGGCGAAGCTGCTCGCCGGCACCACGGCCGCGGAGGTGGCCGCGTCGGTGTTGGAGGCGGCGGGCACCTCGGCGACCCGCCGTGGCCACCCGTTGGAGCGGCTCTACCGGGATGCCCGCTGCGGCTCACTGCACCCGGCCACGTCGGACGTCTGCGCCGACTGGCTCGGCATCGCCGCGCTGGGCGGCGACCCGGATCGTGACGGATCGGCACCGCGTTGGTGAGCCGGCCGGACGAGGCTCGCAGGAAAGAACGGCCAGCCGAGGTGGCTGGTGGGACGGCCAGGGGGAGGACAGCATCTGACGAGAGGTGGGGATCGTGTCCGTACCAGTGATCGCGGGGCTCGGGGCTGCGCAGCCGCCGTCCGCTTCGCAGGACGAGTTGTGGGAGGGCTTCTTCTCCCGGCACTTCTCCGGCACCACCCGGTCGTTGGCCCAACGGATCTTCGCCAACTCGGGGGTGACCCGGCGGCAGGCCGCGGTCAATCCCCTGCTGGAGGACGTCTCGGACTGGCCGACCGAGCGCCGGATGCGCCGCTACCAGGTGGAGGCGCTGCCGTTGGGCAAGGAGGCGGTGGGCCGCGCGTTGACCGCCGCCGGGTTGGGCGCCGGTGACATCGGGCTGTTCATCGTCTGCTCCTGCACCGGCTACGCCACCCCGGGGCTGGACATCCTGCTCGCCCGGGACCTCGGCATGGCGGCGGACACCCAGCGGATGGTCATCGGCCACATGGGCTGCTACGCGGCGCTGCCGGGGCTCGGCGCGGCGAGTGACTTCGTCACCGCGCGGGGGCGGCCGGCGCTGCTGCTCTGCGCGGAGCTGACCAGCCTGCACATCCAGCCGTCAAGTGCCAGGGTGGACACCCAGCAGATCGTCTCGCACGCGCTCTTCTCGGACGCCGCGGTCGCCGCCGTGGTCGTGCCGGGTGGTCCGGGGTACGCGTTACGCGAGGTCACCTCGGTCACCGACACCTCGACCGCCGACCACATGACCTGGGACGTCACCGATGCCGGCTTCCGGATGGGGCTGTCGCCGAAGGTGCCGCAGGTGCTGTCGAAACACGTACGCGGGTTGGTCGACGACCTGTTGGCCCGGCACGGCGTCACCAGTTCCGAGGTGGATGGTTGGGCCGTGCACCCGGGCGGGCCGCGGATCCTCAACGTGGTGGAGCGGGAGTTGGCCCTCCCCCCGGAGGGGCTGGCGGCGTCCCGGGCGACGCTCGACGAGCACGGTAACTGCTCGTCGCCGACCGTGTTGCTGATCCTGGACCGGTTGGGCCGCTCGACGCCGGCGGCTCGACGCGTCGTCATGCTGGCCTTCGGCCCCGGCCTCACCCTCTACGCTGCTCTGCTCGATCGACAGGAGTAATCATCCGGCGGCCGCGGCGTTACGCTCGATGGATGGGTACGACGGTGGACGAGCGGCTGCGCTCGGCGGTGCTGTTCGGTGCGACGGTGGCCGTCCTGGTCGGCGGTGGCTGGTGGTGGCGCTCGGCCGCGCCCTCCCCGGTGACCCGGCTGCCTGGCGCGGCGGTGACACCGATCGCGGGGCCCGGCGTCAGCTCGTCCTTGGCTCGCGTCCTGGTCCGGGGTGACGAGGTGACCGCGCGGGTCGATGGAGAGACGGGGGCGGTCGACCGGGCGGTGAATGTCCCGCGGGCGGTGATCGACCCGGGCAGCGGTGAGATCCTCGACATCGAGGGTGATCCGAGCTGGCTCTTCTTCCTGGGTGGGCTGCCCTCGTTCCGCGAGACGATCTGGCGGGAGCAGAAGACGCTCGTGCCGGGGCAGCGCGTCGTCCGGCAGGGGGGAGGCGGTGACTCCCGATACCTCCTGCAGTACCGGTGCACCAGGCCGGGCACCCTGATGGTGACGGTCTTCGACGCCGAGCTGGACGGGCCGTCCGAGATCGACTGCGACGGCACGACCACAGGTGCCCAGCTGTTCTCGCACGGCAGGCCGTTCCGGGTGTCGCTGTCGACGGTCGGGGTGCGCGAGATCGACGTCGAGGCGCAACTCGTCGGCCTGCCCCGCTAGGGCGTGTGTCAGAGCCCCTGGCCGGCCTGCGGCGGGCCCAGACGACGACCGGCCGCGTTGGAGATTGGTCCGGATACAACACCGGTATCCGGACCAATCTCCGCCTTGCCGGACCGCCGCCTGGACTCCGCCTCGGCTCGACCGAGGACTTTGACACACGCCCTAGGGCGGGTTTTCGGCAGTCGTGGCGTCAGCCGGCGAGGGCGCTCAGGTCGTCCCGGTAGGAGTCGACAGACCCCAGGTCGGGCAGCACCCGGGTCACTGTGCCGGTGCGATCGACGAGCAGCGCGGTCAAGGTGCCGGGGTGGACCGGTTGACCCAGGAACGACCGCAGGCCGCCGGCGGGGTCGGCAAGTGCCCGGACGCCCGTGCTCGCCGGCGGCGGGGTCGCGACCGTCCGCCCTCCGGCGACGGTGATCACCGCGATTCCCGGGGGCGCGGCTGCCACCGCCTCGTCGATCCGCTCCGGGCAGGGGCAGCCGTCCACCAGGATGATCATGGCGGGGAGCAGGCCGCGCAGCGGCACCGGCGCCTGGGCTGCGTCGACCAGGTCCAGCGCGGGCAGTGCCCGGCCGGCGACGGTCGCGGGAGGCGCGTACGGGGCCGGTGTCGGTCGGTCGGTGCTCCGGCTGGCGCGGGGCCAGGCGACGGCGAGCAGGCCGGCCGTCGTGGTGAGCAGGGCGACAAGCAGCACCAGCGCTGGCAGGGCCAGGCGGCCGGGGTGGTCGCCGGCGGCGCGGCGCAGCTCGCGACGAAGCTGGGCGGCCTCGTCGGCGAGCGCGGAGGCGTCGTCCGGGACCACGATGCGGCCCCACTCGGGCGGTAGGCCGGGCAGGCCGTCGGCTGGCCCGTGACCCTCGGCATCCGGCTTGCCCATCGGACCTCCTGGAAGGGGCTCGAGAGCGGTGTGCGGCTCGGCCTCCAGGGTCCCGCACCAGGGGCGCCTCCCGCTACACCTGGGCGCATTCCCGCCGGCCGCGATACCATGGGAGGAGCGCATAGCCCTTGATCTCGACGTTCTGTTCACCCGTGCCGGGCAGTCATCCGCACGTTACGGAGCGTGTTCGAACCATTGGTTTGACCGCCTGTCAAGCTGAAGCAAGACCTCTCACAGGGCCCCTGAGCTGCGCCAACGGTCAGGACATCGGTGAGACATCGGTGCCTGAGCGTGTTACCCTAGACACAGCGAAAGGGGTTTCGAACCTATGGTTTTCAGTGTCGGCGAGACCGTTGTCTACCCCCACCACGGGGCCGCACTCATCGAGGCAATCGAGACTCGGGTCATCAAGGGCGAGCCTAAGCAATACCTCGTCCTGAGGGTCGCGCAGGGTGACCTGACTGTCCGGGTGCCGGCCGAGAACGCCGAGATCGTGGGCGTGCGTGAGGTGGTCGGCGAAGAGGGCCTCGGTAAGGTCTTCGACGTTCTGCGGGCTCCGCACACCGAGGAGCCGACCAACTGGTCGCGGCGTTACAAGGCTAATTTGGAAAAGCTGGCCTCCGGCAACCCGCTGAAGGTCGCCGAGGTCGTGCGTGACCTGTGGCGCCGGGAGCGGGAGCGGGGCCTCTCTGCGGGCGAGAAGCGGATGCTTGCCAAGGCCCGCGACATTCTCGTCGGCGAGGTCGCGCTGGCCGAGAAGAGCACCAAGGATGAGGCGGAGACGCTGCTCGACAAGGTCCTCACCGAGGCCTAGTCCGCACAGCATCGTCGTCCCACCACACAGCGAAGAAACCACTGAGGACCGCGACGTGACCGCGCAGCTCAACCCGCGCGGTGACGTCGCGGTCCTCGTGCCTGCGGCGGGTGCCGGCGTACGGCTCGGCCCCGGCCGACCCAAGGCGCTGCGCCTGCTCGCTGGCGAGCCGCTGTTGGTGCACGCCGTGCGTCGACTGGCCGCCGCGCCGTCGGTGCACACGATCGTGGTGGCCGCGCCGGTCGCCGACGTGCAGGCAGTCCGTGAGTTGCTGGCCCCGGTCGCACCGGTGATCGTGGTCCCCGGCGGTGCGGAACGGCAGGCGTCGGTGGCCGCCGCGCTGGCCGCGGTGCCCGCCGGCCCGACGATCGTCCTGGTGCACGACGCCGCCCGCGCGCTCACCCCACCCGAGCTCGTCGAATCCGTCGCGGCGGCGGTTCGCGACGGGCGGGACGCGGTGATCCCGGTGCTGCCGGTCGTCGACACGATCAAGGAAGTCGGCGCCGGCGAGGTGGTGCTCGGCACCGTCGACCGTTCCGCCCTGCGTGCGGCGCAGACCCCGCAGGGTTTCCGCCGGGCCGTCCTCAGCGCCGCGCACGCCGCGGCCGGCGACCCCCTCACCGACGACGCCGGGCTGGTCGAGAAACAGGGCGTCACGGTGAGCTGCGTGCCGGGCTCGGAGTACGCCCTGAAAATCACCAGACCGTTCGACCTGGCGCTGGCCGAGCACCTGCTTGGCGCCTCCGGTTGACGCGTACCCTCTGCTCATGATCGTTCCCCGGGTGGCCATCGGCACCGACGTGCACGCGTTCGAGCCCGGCCGGCCCTGCTGGGTCGCGGGCCTGCTCTGGCCCGACCAGGACGGCCTCGCCGGGCACTCGGACGCCGACGTGGTCGCGCACGCAGCCTGCAACGCGCTGCTCTCCGCCGCCGGTCTCGGTGATCTCGGCTCCGCCTTCGGGGTGGACCAGCCGGAGTGGGCCGGCGCGTCCGGGGTGGCCCTGCTGACCGAGACGGCCCGCCGGGTGCGCGCCAGCGGCCTGGAGATCGGCAACGTGTCGGTGCAGGTCATCGGCAACCGACCCAAGATCGGCCGCCGTCGGGCAGAGGCCCAGGAGGTGCTGTCCTCGGCGGTCGGCGCCCCGGTCACCGTCTCCGCCGCGACCACCGACGGGCTCGGCTTCACCGGCCGCGAGGAAGGGCTGGCCGGTGTCGCGGTGGCCCTGGTGTACGACGCGTCGGCCGCCTAAGCTCGCCGCGATGTCCAGCGACCCAGTCCCCGACCGTTCCGCCGCCGACGGCTACCTTCAGCGGGCCCAACTTCTCGCCGAGCTCGGCCGCCACGACGAGGCGGTCGGTGAGCTGACCTACGGGTTGGCCCTGCAACCGGATGACGTGGACGCCCTCACCGCGCTGGCCCGGGTGCACCTGGCCGCCGGCCGCCCGGCCGAGGCGCTCACCGCCGCGGACACCGCCGTGGCGGCCGCACCGGAGGCTTTCCCGCCGCTTGTCGTCAAGGGCATGGCGCTGGCCGACCTGGAGCGTTACCCCGAGTCGGCGGCCACCGCCGACCGGATCCTCGCCCTCGGCCCGGCCGACGCGTACGCCCAGTGGAGCGCGGCGGCGCTCCTGGCGGACGCCCGCAACGGCCAGCCGGCGCTGAACGCGGCCTGGCGTGGCGTCGAACTGGCACCGGAGGAGCCGCAGGCGCACCTGGTGCTCAGCCTGGTCGCCGCCCGGCTGAACCTGTTCGACCTGGCCGAGCGGGCCTACCGGGAGGCGTTACGGCTCGACCCGCGCGTCGCCGAGGCCGGGCACGACGTGGGTGTCCTGCGGTTGGAGCAACGCCGTTGGTCGCAGGCGTTGGCGCACGTCGCCGAGACCGTCACGATCACCCCGAGCCGCATCGACTCGCCGCGGACGCTCGCGCACGGCCTGCACCGCCTGGTGCTCTACGGGGCGGGCTGGTCGCTGGTGGCGGCGGTGCTGGTGGCCTTCGCGGCGTCGGCGAGCGGCGGGTTCTCCCGCGTCCTGGCGGTGCTCGCCGCGCTCACCGGGGGGATCGTCGTCTGGCAGCTCGCGGCCCGGTTGCCGGGGCTGACCCGGACCGTCCTGCCGGCCCTGCTGCACTCCGACCGGGCGATCGCGCTGTCGATCTACGCCGTGGCCGCCGCGCCGCTGCTGCTACTGGTGTACGCGGTGGTCGGCTCCCCGTGGCCCCTGGTGCTGGCCATCGCCGCCACGGCGGTAGCCGAGTTCGCCATCTTCACCAGAACCGCACTCCGCTAGCCGCGACGCGCCCACGTCCAGGCGTATCCCTCGTCTTCGCAGGTGTTGGCGGCGTCGCAGAGATCCAGGGGGCGGAAGGTGTCGACCATGACGGCCAGCTCGTCGAAGTAGTCGGCCCCGATGGAGCGCTCGGCGGCACCCGGCTGGGGGCCGTGGGTGAAACCGGACGGGTGCAGCGAGATCGAGCCCTGATCGATGCCGGAGCCGCGGCGGGCCTCGTAGTTGCCGCCGGTGTAGAAGAGCATCTCGTCGGAGTCGACGTTGTGGTGGTTGTACGGCACCGGGATCGAGTCCGGGTGGTAGTCGACCTTGCGGGGCACGAACGAGCAGATGACGAAGTTGGGGCCCTGGAAGGTCTGGTGCACCGGCGGGGGCTGGTGGATGCGGCCGGTGATCGGCTCGAAGTCGTGGATGGAGAAGGCCCACGGGTAGAGGTGGCCGTCCCAGCCGACCACGTCGAACGGGTGGTTGGCGTAGACGTAGCGGGTCCAACCACGCCGGTGGCGGACCAGCACCTCGACCTCTTCGCCGTCGACGAGCAGCGGGGCGTCGGGGCCGCGGACGTCGCGCTCGCAGTACGGCGAGTGTTCCAGGAACTGGCCGCGTACGGAGAGGTAGCGCTTGGGTGGGCCGATGTGGCCGGAGGCCTCGACGGTGAGCAGCCGGACCGGTTGGTCGCCGGTGGGCACCAGCCGGTGGATGGTCGAGGTGGGGATGACGACGTAGTCGCCGGCGACCGCGTCCAGCGCCCCGAACGGGGACTCGACCCGCAGGGTGCCCGACTCGACGTAGAGGCAGTGGTCGCCGGTGGCGTCGCGGAACAGCGGCGAGGGCCGGTCGGCGAGCACGTACCCGATCCGGACGTCGTCGTTGGCGAGCAGGTACTGCCGGCCGAGGATCGGGTCGGCACCGCCGGTGTCCAGCTTGTGGGTGCGCAGGTGGCGGGGCTTGAGCGGCAGGTTCGGGGCCCTGGTGAACGCGGGTGGGGTGAACTCGTCGGCGGCCAGGATCGCGGTGGGCGCGTGCCGGTGGTAGAGCAGGGACGAGTCGGAGGAGAAGCCCTCCTGGCCCATCAGCTCCTCGGCGTAGAGGCTGCCGTCGGGTTGACGGAACTGGGTGTGGCGCTTGCGCGGCACCTCGCCGACGCTGCGGTAATACGGCATTTCGCCTCCCGATATGTCCCGTCCACCGGCCAGGTGTGTCCGATAATCGGACGTTGTTGTCCGTTCCTCGTAGCGTCCCGTACATTCTTGTTCCGTGTCAACGCAGGTGCCCGCACTCCTGACCGGCCTGGTGGACGACGCTGCCGTCTTCCCGCCGGGCAGCGCCGCGCTGCACGACGCCCTGGCCGCCCACCGCCAGCACCGCGCCGCCTGGTACGCCGACCTGGTCGGCCCGCTGCTGGTCCCCGCCTCGACAGTCGCGGCCGGCAAGCTGAGCGGTCTCGTCGACAGGGGCGAGGGTCTGGTGATCGGTCTCATCGGGGACACCGGTGTCGGTCGGCTGCCCCTCGCGCTCTCCTTCCTCGCCCCCGACGGCGTCACCGCGCGGCAGGTCGAGGTGGCGGTCGCCAAGCGTGGCGAGGACCCGCTGCCCGGAATCGCCGAGTTGCTGCGGCTGACCGACGCGCTCCCGGGCGTGGAGACCGTCTACGCCGAGCTTCCGTTGACCTTCGGGCTGACCGGCGCGCTCGACGCGCTCGCCGCCGCCCGCGCCGACGGTGTGCCGATCGCCGCCAAGTTCCGCACCGGCGGACTGGCCGCCGAACTGTTCCCCACCCCGGCCGAACTGGCCGCGGTGATCTGCGCCTGCCGGGACCGGGACCTGCCGTTCAAGCTCACCGCCGGGCTGCACCAGGCGGTCCGCCACCTCGACCCGGAGACCGGCTTCACCCACCACGGGTACGCGAACGTGCTGGCCGCGACGCTGGCCGCCGCCGACGGTGAGGGTGTGGCCCGGGTCGGTGAGCTGTTGACGGCTCTCGACCCGCGCCCCCTGTTGGAGCGCGCGACGACACGGCTGCACGAACCTCGTCCGCTCTGGGTCGGCTTCGGCTCGTGCAGCATCCTGGAACCACTTACCGATCTGATCCGGCTGGGGCTGGTGAACGGGGGCTACGACGCATGACCTGGGTGACCGGCGTTGACGGTTCGCCGTACGGGGTGACGAACCTGCCGTACGGGGTCTTCCGGCGCGACGGGGGCCGGCCGCGGATCGGCGTACGGATCGGGTCGTGGGTGTTCGACCTGGCCGCCGCGGAGACCGCGGAGCTGCTGCTGGCCGCCGGCGCGTTGTGCCGACCCACCCTCAACGAGTTCATGGCGCTGGGGCGTCCGCAGTGGGTCGCGGTGCGGCAGCGGATCACCGAGCTGTTGACCGACCCGACGCACCGGGCCGCCGTGGAGCCGATGCTCGTGCCCCTCGACGACGTGGAGTTGGTGCTCCCGATCGAGGTGGCCGACTACGTCGACTTCTACTCCTCCGAGCACCACGCGTCGAACGTCGGGCAGATCTTCCGCCCCGGTCAGCCGCCGCTGCTGCCCAACTGGAAGCACCTGCCGATCGGCTACCACGGGCGGGCCGGCACGGTTGTCGTCTCCGGCACGCCGGTGACCCGGCCGACCGGCCAGCGGGCCTCCGCCGAGGGCCCGGTCACCGGCCCGTCGGTACGCCTCGACATCGAGGCCGAGGTCGGTTTCGTGGTGGGCGTACCCAGCCGGTTGGGTGATCGGGTGTCGGTCGACGACTTCGCCGACCACGTCTTCGGGGTGGTGCTGGTCAACGACTGGTCGGCCCGGGACATCCAGGCCTGGGAGTACCAGCCGCTCGGACCGTTCCTCGGCAAGTCGTTCGCCACCTCGGTCTCGGCCTGGGTGACGCCGCTGGACGCGCTCGGCGACGCCTTCGTCCCGGCCCCCGACCAGGACCCGCCGGTGGTCGACTACCTGCGCGACGTGCCGCACCTGGGTCTGGACCTCCGGCTGGCGGTGGAGTGGAACGGCGCGCTGGTGAGTGAGCCGCCGTTCGCCACCATGTACTGGACGCCGGCACAGCAGTTGGCCCACCTCACCGTCAACGGCGCGGCACTGCGCACCGGCGACCTGTACGCCTCCGGCACCGTCTCCGGTCCCGACCGCGCGCAGGTCGGCTCGTTCCTGGAGCTGTCCTGGGGTGGGGCCGAGCCGGTCCCGGTGGGCGACGAGAGCCGCACCTTTCTGGCCGACGGCGACACGGTGACCATCACCGCCACCGCTCCCGGCCCGGACGGCACCACAATCGCCCTGGGCGAGGTCAGCGGCACCATTCGTCCGGCCCACTGAGCGGTCGCATTCCATCCGTCTCGTGCACGGGACCGGTTATCGCACAGCCGGTGCGATAACCGGCCCGGGTTGACCCGTTGATCGTCCGGATCCCGTTGCCTCGCCGCGCGATCCGAGCCGGGCTCAACCCGGCTGCCAGCGGTGGGGCCCATCGCACACGGAGGTAACGACGATGCACGAACTTGCGGGCGCGATCTGGCGTACCAGCAGCCGTTCCAACGACCAGGGGCTCTGCGTGGAAGTGGCGGACAACCTGGTCGACGTCCATGGTCTGGTCGCGATCCGCGACTCCAAGGACCAGGCCGGCCCCACACTCGCGGTCAGCCCGCCTGGGTGGACGGCGTTCATCGGCGCGATCCGGGTCGGTCGCTTCGAACACTGACCGGAGCATCGGCACCGGTCGGCGACGGCCGGTGCCGAGCGGTCGTCCGGGGCCCGTCCTGTCCCGAGTGCTCGTCCGGGACTATCCCAGCCAGCGGATTGCTTGCCGAGATCAATTCGTACAACTGCAGTGGTGGACATGAGAACCCATTCGGTTGAGGGCGGAATTCGCCCCACCACACGCAACGCGATCCTCGGCACCATCTCCCTGCTCGCCGCGCTCAGCGTGATCCTCGCCCTGGTGACCGGCTCGGGCGACAACGCCAACGCCGCCAAGAGTCGGGTGCAGGTCATCCAGCCCGCAGCCGTTGGCTCGGGTGACACGGTGGCCCAGGGCAACGACGGCACCACCGACCGGGCCATCGCCGAACGGTCCAGTGGCGAACCGACCCAGAGCGACGAGGTCACCGCCGACCGGGCCGCCGCCGACGGCAGCGAACTGGCCCAGGGCGGCGACGTCGCCGCCGACTCCGACCAGGCCGCCGAGGACAGCGGCGAACTGGCCGAGGGCGACGAGGTCACCGCCGATCGGGCCGCCGCCGGTGCCACGAAGGCCAGGCCGTGTGAAGGACACGGATACAAGCGGTACAACCCGCGCCGTACGTTCGCGTGGCAGAAGACGTCGGGCTGGCTGTGGGCGACCCGCAACTCGAAGCCGGGCGACACGTACGTGCAGTTCCGCTCCGGAGGCGGCGAGTACGTCTACAAGGAGTTGACGAACTGCAGCAACGTCCGTGGTTGGATGGCCGGGGCCGGCTCCTACCGCTACAAGCACTGCGGTGACCTGCGCGCGTGCACCTTCACGTCCTGGAAGACCATCACGACGAAGGGCAGTTGCTCCCGGGTCTACAACAAGATCACGGCGTACGACCCCGGGCACCACAAGTGCTTCACCTACTAGTCGGCGCACCGTCGAGGGCATCGCTCAGGTGACCCCCGCCGGCTCTCCGACCTGATCATCAACCGTACCGACTTGAAACGATCCCACCGCCCGGCCATGCTCAATCGGCCGGGCGGTGGGTCGTCCACTGTCGACACGGCCCGACCAGCACCGAGCGGAGTCGACGCTCGGATGCCCAGCGGGTGTGTCGGGCTGGCTGAGCGGGGGGGAGAAACGGTCGATGGCGAACGAGCAACCCACCGTCGGTGGGCCGCCTGACCCACAGGCCGCCGGCTCGGCGGCCGAGTTCGTGGCCCAGATGCGGGCGCTACGTCAGTGGTCCGGACTGACAATTCGGCAGGTCACCAGGAAGGCGCAGGAGGCCGGCGACGTGCTGCCGCACAGCACGCTGAACACGGCGCTGGGCCGGGCCACCCTGCCGAGGGAGGAGTTGGTCGCGGCCTTCGTCCGGGCCTGCGGCGGCGACCAGGACACGGTGGACGCCTGGATCACGGTGCGCAAGGGGCTTGCGGCGGCCGCCGCCGGTCAGCCCGAGCCGGTCACCCCCGTCGCCACCACGACCGCCGGTGCCAACTCGATCGCCGACGAGCCGAGGGTCCGCCCACCGTGGGGGCTGCTCGACGAGGCACCGCCCCTACCGGCCGAACTGTCGCAGGTGACCGACTGGGAGCGCGACGGCACGCGGCCGCCGGAGGCGACCGGCGACGAGCCGGACGGCAGCGAGACGGTGACAAGTGCATCGGCTGTCGCCGGGTCGAGCAGCGACGAGCCGGCCGCCGTCGTCGGCGAGCCGCGCCGATACGCGGTCGAGCCGGATCCGTCCGCCACGCGCGAACCCGCACCGTCGCCCCGAGGGTCCGATCCGGCTGCCGCGCGGTCCGAGCCGGTCGCGGGCGAGTCGGTCGCGACTCCGGACCGGCCAGTGCGCGTTCACGCGTACGCCGAGGGGCCGCTGGCGACGGCCGTGCGGAACCGGCGCGGCAGCGCCTGGTCGGGACTGCACCGCAAGCGGGCCGCGGAGGCCGACGGGGTGGCCGTCGCACCGCTGCGGCTGCGCGACTTCGTGCCGCCGCTGGCTTTTCGGGCTGGCTGGTCGACGCGTGTGCTCCTCGGCGCAATGGTTGTCCTGCTGGTCCTGGTAGCCGTCGGCGTGGCGGTCCGGGCGCTCCGTGATTCGCAGCGGGGTGAGGGTCCGGCAGGTGTGCGGGCGGGGCCGACCGCAGGCCAGGACGACGGGGAGCAACTGCTGTCGAAGGATCGCGATGGAAAGACAGCCAGCCCCAGCCCTCCCTCGAGCATCGTCGTCCCGGCGCCCACGACCAGGGCGCCGAGGTCGCCCAAGGCGTCTCCGACGAGGGCTGCCGCCGCCGCGCTGCCCGCGGCCGGCACGTACCGCATGATGCCGGCGGCCACCGGCGGTGGGTCCAACTGTGTGGGCGTGGGTCCGGAGCCCGGCAACGACCGGCCGGAGGTGGCCGTGATCGTCTCGTGTGCCGAGGCCGAGCCCGCCGCCAGCGAGCTGCGGAAGGTGGCGGCCAACACGTACCAGATCTATTGGGCGCGCCCATCCGGCGGTGGCGGATGCCTACAGGTCGACCCCGACCCGAACGGCGAACCATCGACCGCCCACGGGCAGTTGGTGGCGCCGCGCGGCTACTGCAACCGTCCGGATCAGCGGTTCATCCTCGAACCGGTCCAGACGGACGTGGGCCAGGGTTACCGGCTGCACGCCGCCACCGCACCGAAGATGTGCATCGGCCCGATCGGCGGTGGCCGAACGGCGGGCACCGCAGTCGCCCAGGTGTCCTGCTTCAACGACGACGTGCAGGTGTTCCTCTTCAAGCCGTAGTGCCCCCGGTCCGCAGCTGTGGAAAATTCGTTCCCGGGGCCACGGCCGGCCCTCACTCCGCGTACCGTCGGGGATACGGGAGGCTGGCATGTCGACGGTGGCGGTTACCAGGTTCATCGAGGCGCACGCTGTCGATGTCTGGTGTCTGCTGACCGACCTGCCCGGCCGCGCGGCCCGGCTGACCGCCGCCGGCCCGATCGAGGTGCTCACCCCGGGTCCGTTCGGGCCGGGCACCGCCTGGCGCGAGGAGCGATCCCAGCCCGGCGGCGGCACGCTCACCGAAGAGTTCCTGGTGGTGGAGGCAGTCGCGCCGCACCGGTTGGTGCTCTGTTCCTCGGGTGCTGGCGTGGACTACCGGATCACCTGGAGTTTGCGGCAGGTCAAGCGTCGCCGCCGAGGTTGCACGGCGGTCACCGTCACCCACGAGGCCGCGCCGACCGCTCCGTACGGTCGGGTGGTGGCGCTGCTGCTCGGCGGCCTCGCCGCGCGGGCGGTCGAGGTGGCACTCGGGCGCGACCTCGCCGACCTGGCCGTGGCGGCCAGTGCCGGCGCCGTCGAAGCCGCCTGAGCACCGGCTGGTCACCTTCGCCTCCGCCTCCGCGCGTGGTCGCCGTGACCTGCGCGGGGTCCGGCCGGTTCCGCTGGGTAGGGTGCCGGGCGGAGGTGCGGCATGGGGATCCCGAGAGGCCGACGACGGCTCGTGATGGCGGTCGCGGCGCTGCTCGCGACCGTGGCCGTCGCGGTCATCGCCTATCGGGTGCTCGCGCCGGCCGAGGTGAGCACAGTGGCCCACGCCGCGTATCCACCGCCGGCCCAACCGGCCGCCGGTGTGGTCGGTCGGCTGCCGGTCGCCCCGTTGATCGTGGACGGGAGACTGCGGGTGTACGCCGCACACCGCCAGGTCTACGCCGACCGGCCGGTCGACGGTCGGCACCGGACCACCCCGTACTGGTCGTACCGGCGCTGGCCGGCGGAGTTGACCGGGGTGGTCGCCAGCGGCAGGACTGTGGTCAGTCGCTGGTCCGACGGGAAACTTGTCGCGCTCGACGCGCCCACCGGTCGGGTGCTCTGGCGGGTCGACGGCCCGGAGCCCGCCGAGACTGAGGCGGTGGTACGTCGTACCGGTGCGGCCACCGTCTGGGACCCGCGCGGGCTGCACCTCGCCGACCTCTCGGACGGCCGCACGGTGGTGGTGGCGAGCGGCGAGGCCGAGGCGCGCGGGGTCGAGGTGAGCGGCGGTCAGCAGTTGTGGCGGGCCGAGTTGCCCGGCCGGTGCCGCAGCGACCTCGGCACCACCGCCAGCGGACAGCTGATCGGTCTGGACCGGTGCGCCGGACCCGCGACCGTCGAGTTCCGGGACGCGGCGACCGGCGTGGTGCACGAACGGTGGCGACCGCCGGGTGGCCCGGACGAGTTGGTGGTGACTCCGCTCGGATGTCGTACCGGCCGGTCGGACTGCCCGGCCCTGCGCACCTCGGGACCGGGCGACGCGGCCGGTCGGGGATGGCTGGTGGGCCCGGGCGAGCCGGTCGCTGCCCCGGTGCTCGATCCGGCCGGGGCCACGGTGGTGGGTGACCAGGTCGTCGTGGTGCTCGACGGAGCGGTGGTGGGTCGGTCGGCGCGTACGGGTGCCGAGTTGTGGCGGTCGGCCGATCTCGGCGCGGTGCGGGTCCTGGCCGTGCAGCCCGGCCGGGTGCACCTGCTGACCGAAGCCAACAGCCTGGTGACGCTGGACCCGGTGACCGGCAGGCAACTGTCCCGCTTCTCGCTGAACGTCGGACGGGACGGGACGGGCTGGGTGCCCGGGGCGGTGGGGGCCGAGGGCGGCTACGTCGCGGTGGAACGTCTCCGCCGGCCGGTCGACCCTGCCGCGGACGACAGGCGCTACTACCTGACCGCCGAAGCGGTGATCCTGGCCGCCACCTGATCGTGGTGTCTCCGGTGCCCGGAAACCCGAACCGTACATACCCTTTGTCGGTAAAAGGTATGTTTTTCATGGTTCAGGTTTCCTCGGGAAGGGGTCCACGCATGGGCAGGACAGCAGCCAACTACCTCGTGGGTGGCGCACTGGCCGCCGCGGCGAGCCTCGCGCTCGCGGTTCCGCCGGTGCTCGACGCCGATCCCGCGTCGGCGCGCGGGTTCACTGCCGCCCGGGTCGCGCCGTCGGCGGACACCGGCGTCACCTTCGAGATCCTGCCGGCGTCACCGACGCCCACGCCGACGCAACCCGCACCACCCACGCCCACGCCGACACAACCCGCGCCACCCACGACGGCGCCACCCCAGCCCACTCCCAGCCACGGTCAACTGCCGGTCACCGGTTCCGGCGGGTCGACGTTGCTGCTCCTCGGACTGGGCGTGATCCTGCTGATCGTCGGTGGCCTCGCCGCCAGTCGTCGGCGGCGAGTGTGACGTACGCCGGCCGTCGGCGGTTGGCGGAGGCCCGCCGCCGGCGGCCGATGCGCTGCCCGACCGCCGGCCTGGCGTCATCGTCCGGCCGGGACTCGCTCCCGTGGCCTGCCGGTCGGAGGTCGAGGCGACTGGCGGGACCGGCGGCGGACCAGCACCGCGAGGCCGACGAGGAGCAGGAGGCCCGCGACGGCTGCCGCCACGGTCCAGCCGGACGTCATCCGGGAGATGACGCTGCCCCGCTTGCCGACCTGACCCGCGTCGGGAAACTGGATCTGCGCGCTGACGCTGCGCTTCACCAGACCGCTCTCCAGGTTCACCTCGATCTTCCAGGGCCCGTTCGGCAACGCGGCCGGCAGTCGGGCGATGACCTGCCCGGAGCCACCCGGCGGTAGCGTGACGCCCTGCCCGACCTGGAAGGGGCCGGCCCGGCTGTCGGCTGGTCCGTCGCTGAGGGTGACCGTGCCGGTCAGGTCGATGGCACGGCCGCCGGTGTTGGTGACCTGGGCGGTCACCGAGGGCTCGCCCTCGGGGCTGCGGGCCGGGCGAAGTTCACCGATCGAGAAGTCGGAGACCGGTTCACCTCCGGGTCCGATGTCGAGGTACATCCGGACGCCGACCCGGTGGATCTGGGTGACCTCCCCGCCGGCCCGGGGCGCGGAGGTGGCGGACGCCCAGATCACTCCGTACCGCTCGCCGCGCGAGGCGGGCGGCGGCACCGTGATGGTCGCCAGGACCCGGGCCTCGCCCCACGCTTTCACCTCGACAGCCGAGGTGTCGAGGGTGACCCAGGAGGTCAGCTCGTTGGCGGCGCGGCCCTCGCCGAACCTGAACTCCGAACCCTCGACGGTCGCCGCCGCCGGATACACGTCGATGCGGCGGTCCTCGTCGGTGCGATTGGCGATCAGCAGTTGCCGTTTGATCGTGGTGCCCGGCGGCAGGTGATCGACGATGTAGCGCAACGCCCGGGGGTCGTCGCGGCGGTTGGTAGGTGCCTCCAGCAGCCGGATTCCGAGGCGGTCGTCGGCGTCTGGCTCGGCCGCGCCGGCCCGGGTCGACAGACCCGGACCGGCGAGGGAGAGCAGCGCCAGCGCGACCGCGACGGTCGACCGGCCGTGGCGGCTAGGCCACCGAATGCGTCACCGTCCCGGTGTAGACGCCCGCGATGCTGTCCAGCGGCACGTTGACGACCAGGGTGGGGTTCCAGGCCGCGGTGTTGCCGCCCGTGCCACCGGTGTGGGTGAACGCCGTGAGTGGGGTGACGCTGTCCAGCGGCGCGGCGGCCGCGGCGTTGACCTGACCGGGCGTGAAGGTGCCGGTGCCGGTGGTCGCCGTCGCCGGACCGGACCAGTAGTCGATCTCGCCCGGGAGGACCGTCTCGGCGGGGGTGCCGCCGCCGGTCTGGAAGACGGTGGCGGTCACCGAGGCCACCCAGGAGGCGTCCGCGGCACCCCGGGAGTCGGTGACCGTGACCGTGCCGAGTTGGCCGGTGATGATGCTGCCGGGCGCACCGCTGCCCAGGTCGGCGGTGGCCGGCGCGTCGATGTCGAGGGTGCCCGCCTCCACCTCGAAGGTGACGGTGGTGGTGTCGGTGGGCGCGGCGGCGGCCGGTGCGGCGAGGAAGCCCACCATCGCGGCGGCGGCCGCTCCGGCGAGGCAGATCTTGGCAGTACGCACTGTTTGATACCCCGTTCTCGAAGTGAGCCGGTGTGATTCCTCGATACAACCGGCTACTTCGGAAGATAGGGCAGTTAGCGGGCGGAAGCGGACAAACCGAACTTATAGCCCGATCCGGGTCAGGTCAGTGCCGACTCGGCGGCGGCCAGGAACGCGTCGTTCTCGGCAGGGGTGCCGATGGTGACCCGGACCCCGTCCCCTGCGAACGGCCGCACGATCACCCCGCGCGCCTCACACGCCTTGCCGAACGCCACCGCCCGCTCGCCCAGCGGCAACCAGACGAAGTTGGCCTGGCTCGCCGGCACCTCGGGCACGAACTTGCGCAACGCCTCACCGACCCGGTCCCGCTCGGCGACGACCAGGGCGCAGCGGCGCTCCATCTCCGTCACCTGTGCCAGCGCGGCGAGCGCCCCGGCCTGGGCCGCGGTGCTGCTGGAGAACGGGGTCGCCACCTTGCGGATGGCCGCGGCCACCACCGGCTGGGCAACCAGCCAGCCCATCCGCAGGCCGGCCAGACCCCACGCCTTGGACAGGGTGCGCAACACCGCCACGTTCGGCCGGTCCAGGTAGTCGAGACCGTCCGGCACCTCCGGGTCGGTGACGAACTCCCGGTACGCCTCGTCGATCACCACAAGCACGTCGTCCGGCACCGCGTCGAGGAACCGGTCCAGCTCGGCCCGGCGCACCGCCGTACCGGTGGGGTTGTTCGGGTTGCAGACGAAGATCACCCGGGTCCGGTCGGTCACCGCCGCGGCCATCGCCGCCAGATCGTGCCCGTGCCCGGCGTCGTTGGGCACCCGCACGCTCGTCGCGCCGCTGGTCGCCACGATGATCGGGTACGCCTCGAAGGACCGCCACGAGTAGAGCACCTCGTCGCCGGGCAGGCAGGTGGCCCGGACCAGGTGCTCGGCGAGCGCCACCGACCCGCAGCCGGTGGCGATCCGGTCGGCGTGCACCCCGTACCGCTCGGCAAGCGCGTCACGCAGCGCGACCACGCCCATGTCCGGGTAGCGGTGCGAGGTGGTGATCGCCTCGGTGACCGCCTCCACGACGCCCGGCAGCGGCCCGTACGGCACCTCGTTGCTGGCCAGCTTGATGGCCTCCGGCAGGCCCAACTCCCGAGCCAGGTCGGCGGGACTGCGCCCCGGCACGTAGTTGGGCAGCGCGTCCAGGTCGGCGCGGGTCAGCCGCAGCGCCGGCTGGTGACGTCCGGAGTCGGTCATGGGGTGTCTCCCGAGGGCTGGTTGCGGTCGTTCGAGGGGGTGGGATCGTGCGGAACTTCGACGACGACCGTCTGCGCGCGCTTGTCGTGAAGCGCCTGACGCAGCGGGTGGTCGAAGAGCGGGGAGAGGGCGTCGACGAGTTGCAGCACCAGACCGATCCCGGCGCAGTACCAGAGCAGAGTGGGCAGACCCAGCGTGCTCCACCGGCTCAGCGACCGACCCATGCCCAGCGGCTGGTCGGCGGCGATCGGCACCGCCCGGATCCGCATCAGCCGCTTGCCGACGGTCTGCCCGTTGGCGGCCATGGCCGGCACCTCGTACGCCAACCAGAGCGCGGCGGCGACAAGCAGGATCACCAGCAGGAGCGATTCGGCCTGCGGGCCGGGCAACGGCAGGTCCTCGGTGGAGGTCTCGCTCCGCGCCGCCCGCCGGAAGACCTCCTGCCAGTACGGGGCCCACTCCTGCGCCAGACGCCAGACGAACCAGCCGTTGGCCACGATGTTCAGCGCGAAGACGAGGCCGAAGTCGATCAGCCGGGCAACGAACCGGCGGCCGTAACCGGCCAGCACGAGGCCGTGCGGCCGTGGCTCGGGCGGTCGCACCGGCACACCCGGGTGGCCGGGCGGGGGCGCCCAGCCCGGTTGGCCGCCCGGAGGCGCCCAGCCCGGCGGACTGCCCTGCGGACCCCAACCAGGCGGGCCGGCGGCCGGTCCCCAACCTGGACCGGGGCCGGGCTGCGGGCCGTACCCCGGTGGTGGGCCGTACCCCGGTGGTGGGCCCTGCTGCGGCGGCCCGCCGGGCACGACGGTCGCCGGGCCCGAGGTGCCCACCGCGACGGGCGCGCTCGGGGTGACCGGCGCCGGCGGCGGCTCGACCGGCGGAGGGCCGTCCGGCGGGGTGGCATCGACGGGGATGGGCGCGCCGAGCCAACCCTCGCCGTCCCAGTAACGCCGGGTGTCGGTGTCGGCCGGGTCCACATACCAGCCGGGTTGAACGCTCACGCCGCCG
>NZ_JBICSY010000005.1:207792-636927 GCF_043197345.1 Micromonospora sp. NPDC049175
CGCTCCGCTTCGCTGCGCGTCGGCGCGAGGCGCCACGCTTCTGAGCCTGATGGTTCGCTCGCTGCGCTCGCTCACGCCGCCGCTCCGCTTCGCTGCGCGTCGGCGCGAGGCGCCACGCTTCTGAGCCTGATGGTTCGCTCGCTGCGCTCGCTCACGCCGCCGCTCCGCTTCGCTGCCTGCTGTTTCGGTCGTTGCGCTCGCTCACGAGGACACCTTAACGACGACCGTCTCGGCGAACTTGTCGTGGAGGCACTGCTGCCACGGCTTGTCCCAGACCTGCCACAACCCGTCGACGTAGGTGCCGGCCGGGACCAACGAGCCCCCCAGGTACTGCACGAGCCAGCGGCGGCCGGCCATCCGCCGGTCCAGCGTGCGGCTCGGGTCGATCGGCACCACGCGCAGCTTGAGCGCCCTCTTGCCCACCGTCTGACCGTCGCGCTTGAGGTATTCCACGTGGTAGAGCCAGTAGAAACCGAGCATCACGACGAGGAGCCCGAGCTGGAGCAGCAGGAGCGGCAGGAAGAACTCGACGAAGAGGGTGGCCATGTCCGGTTCCACCAGCGAGCCGTCCGGGTTGGTCCGGGTCATCTCGGTGAGCATCCGCCACCAGAGGAAGAGGAAGAACGGCAGGAACAGCACGAGCGACACGGCGCTGGCCAACGCCGTGTCGATCAGCCAGGCCAACAGCCGGTCGGCGAAGCTCGCCAGCGGCTGACCGGCCGGGCTCAGCGGCGGAGGCACCGGGCCGGAGGGTCCGGCGGACCACGGTGGCGGGGCGTACCCGGGCGGGGCGTACCCGGGCGGGGCGTACCCGGGCGGGGCGTACTGCGGCGGGACAGCGTACCCGTGGGGGTGTGGTCCGGGCGGCGGCACGACGCCGCCGGCGGCGGGCTGAGGCCCACCGGCCGGCGGCGTCGTGTACGACGGAGGCTGCGTCACGCTCGCAAGTGTTACAGGTTGCCGCGGGCTTCCTGCTCCCGCTCGATCGCCTGGAAGAGCGCCTTGAAGTTGCCCTTGCCGAAGCCCAGCGAGCCGTGCCGCTCGATCAGCTCGAAGAAGACCGTCGGGCGGTCCTGCACCGGCTTGGTGAAGATCTGGAGCAGGTAGCCGTCCTCGTCCCGGTCGACCAGGATCTTGCGGGCCTTCAGCTCCTCGATCGGCACCCGCACCTTGCCGATGCGGGCGCGCAACTCGGGGTCCTCGTAGTACGAGTCCGGGGTGTCCAGGAACTCCACCCCGGCGGCCCGCATCGCGTCGACGCTGGCCAGGATGTCGTTGGTGGCGACGGCGATGTGCTGCGCGCCGGGGCCCTGGTAGAACTCCAGGTACTCGTCGATCTGGGACTTCTTGCGGGCGATCGCCGGCTCGTTGAGCGGGAACTTCACCTTGCGGGTGCCGTTCGCGACGACCTTGCTCATCAGCGCCGAGTAGTCGGTGGCGATGTCGTCGCCGACGAACTCCGCCATGTTGGAGAAGCCCATCACCCGCTTGTAGAACTCGACCCACTCGTCCATCCGGCCCAGCTCCACGTTGCCGACCACGTGGTCGACGGCCTGGAAGAAGCGCTTCGGCTGGATGCCGGCGGCGATCATCGGCTGCCGGTCCACGATCGGGCCGCGAGCGGCGAAGCCGGGCAGGAACGGGCCGGTGTAGCGCGACCTGTCGACGAGGGTGTGCCGGGTGTCGCCGTACGCGGCGATGGCGGCCATCCGGACGGTGCCGTGCTCGTCGGTCACCTCGTGCGGCTCCACGACGCTGGCGGCGCCCTGCGCGATGGCGTGCGCGTACGCGGCGTCGACGTCCGGCACCTCCAGCGCGATGTCGCTGATCCCGTCGCTGTGCTTCGCCACGTGCTCGGCGCCGTCGGCGTCCGGGCGCACCGCGCCGGTCAGCACGAACCGGGCCGAGCCACTGGTGAGCACGTACTGGGCGTGGTCCCGGTAACCCTGCTCGGGGCCGCGGTACGCCACGCAGGTCATGCCGAACGCGGTGGAGTAGTAGTGCGCGGCCTGCTTGGCGTTGCCGACCAGGAAGTGCACGTGGTCGAGGCCCCGGACCGGGAACGGGTCGTGGCTGATGTCGTGGTCGACAGCGCCGACGAGCCGGTCGACGTCGACGTCCTCGGTCGACTGGGGTCGGTCGATCGCCTGGGTCATGGTGGTCTCCCTCGCGTACCGGCCGGCCTCGTGGGCCGGTTCCTGACCGAAGGATCGCGGGACGGGCATCGAGTGGGCAACTGTCGGCGTAAATGCTGGTCAGGTTGTGCATTCGGTATGGTGTTGACCCATGAATGGTGAGCAGGCTGTACAGCTCGACGCGCTCGACGTGCGCTTGATCGAACTGCTCGCCGAGGAGCCGCGGATCGGGGTGCTGGAATGCTCCCGCCGGCTCGGGGTGGCCCGGGGCACCGTGCAGGCCCGGCTGGACAAGCTCGTCGACCGGGGTGTCGTCGGCGGCTTCGGCCCGGAGATCGCACCGGCCGCGATCGGGTTCGGGGTGACCAGCTTCGTCACCCTGGAGATCAGCCAGCGGCACGGCCACGACCCGGTCACCGCCCACCTCGCCGCCATCCCCGAGGTGCTGGAGGCGCACACCATCACCGGCTCCAGCGACCTGCTCTGCCGGATCGTGGCCCGCTCCAACACCGACCTGCAACGGGTCATCGACCAGATCGTCTCCTCGGCCGGCATCACCCGGGCCTCGACGATCATCGCGCTGGCCGAGCAGATCCCGTACCGCACGCTGCCGCTGGTACGCAGCTCCGTGCGGGGGTCCTCGTAACACCTTCGCGCGCAGAAAGCGCGGCGACACGGCGGCGCGGGCGTACGGAAGTTCCGTGATCGTGGCTACGGTGTGCGGGTGGCGAAGGGGAGCGTGCGCGGTGGGCTGCTGCTCGGCCTCGCCGTGGTCGTCGCGCTCGCCGCGACCGGCGTGTGGAACCCCTTCCCCGGTCTGTGGGACTGGGTGGACCGCAGCGAACCCATCTCCGAGCCGGACGTGGTCTGGCAGCAACGGATCGGCGGCACCCCGCGCAGCGTGACGATCGCCGGCGACGCCGTCGTGGTCGAGCAGCGTACCCGGGTGGAAGCCCGCAGCCTGGCCACCGGCGCCCAGCTCTGGGAGCGCAAGGCGGACTGGTCGGCGGTCGCGGGCGGTGACCGGGACGCGGTCGTCGCCGTGGGCAAGCTCCTGGTCAAGGGGTACGAGCTGCTCGACCCGGCCACCGGGGCGACCCGGCGACGCGACGCCGACGCGGTGGCCGTCTGGACGTACCGCAACCTGCTCCTCGACGCCCGCTGCACGGACGCGACCGACTGCACCCTGAGCGCCTGGGACCCACGCGGCACCACGCCACTCTGGACGGCGTTCCTGCCCGGGGTGCACAGCGGCCTGCTCGCCGACAACCCCGGCCTGCGCGGCACCCGTCGGCTCACCGCCACCCGCATCGACGACGGGGTGGCCGGGGCGGAACCAGCGCCACCGCTGCTCGGCTTCCCGGTGGACGGTCGGGTGCACGTCGTCGACACCGCCACCGGTCGCGTGTTGCAGAACGTCGAACCCGGGCGGGACGAGCGGCTGTCCGTGGTGGGCGGCCGGATGCTGCGGATCGCCGCCCGATCCCAGGACGGCACCTGCTACTTCGCCATCTCCGCCCGGGACCCGGCGACCGGTCAGGAGACCTGGCAGCGTGCCGGGGTCAACCTGCGGACCGCCGACAGCGCCGGCTGCGTGCAGCGCGAAGATCCGCAGGGCGCGCGGAACGTGCTGATCGGTGTCGGCCCGGACGGCCGCGAGGCGGTCGTCGACGGGTACGACGGCCGGCTGCTCTGGGTCGGCGAGGCGGGCACCAAGCTGATCGCTGTCGACGACCGCTACGCGGTGTTCCGCGCCGCCGACAAACGTTCGGTGGTCGCCCGTCAGCTCGGCACCGACCGGGTGCTGTGGACCCGGCCCGCCACCGGCAAGGCCGGTGCCGCGCTGACCCCGTACGCGGCGGTGGTCACCGACGAGAAGCCGTCCCGGTTGGTCGCTGTGGACCCGCGCAACGGGCGGGAGTTGGCCATGCTGCGCACCTCGGCCAACGCCCTCGCCGTCGGGTCGCAAGGCATGATCATCGGCGAGGGACGCGAGATCGGCTACGTCCGCTTCGGCGCTGCCGGGGGCTCACCGGCCCGCCCGCCCGGCGACGGCGGGAACCCCGCGCCGAACGGCACCGGCCCCGGCGGGCCGACCAACGGCGACTGCGGGCCGAAGGGCGAACTCTGCCCCGACCCGGACGGCGGCAAGGACGGCTGAGGGCCTGGTCACCCGCTGGATGAGCGGGCGGCGGGCCCGCGGGATGAGAGCGGCGTCCCAGGACCCGCCCGGCGGGTGGGAGTGATCGACCGGTCTGCCCTAGGCTTGCCGCTCATGAGCAGTGCCGCCGCATTCTCGTACGCCCCCCTGCTGCCGACCGGCCCCGACCAGACGGACTATCGCCTGGTCACGGACGAGGGCGTCGACGTCGTACACGGCCCGGGAGGCCGTCGGTTCCTCACCGTGGAGCCGGCCGCGCTCACCGCGCTGACCGCCGAGGCGATGCACGACATCGCGCACTTCCTCCGCCCCGCGCACCTGGCCCAGCTCCGGGCGATCATCGACGACCCGGCGGCCTCGCCGAACGATCGGTTCGTCGCGCTGGACCTGCTGCGCAACGCCAACATCGCCGCCGGCGGGGTGCTGCCGATGTGCCAGGACACCGGCACCGCGATCGTGATGGGCAAGCGTGGCCGGCACGTGCTCACCAACGGCGCGGACGCCGAGGCCATCTCCCGGGGCGTCTACCAGGCCTACACCAAGCTCAACCTGCGCTACTCCCAACTCGCCCCGCTGACCATGTGGGACGAGCGGAACACCGGCAGCAACCTGCCGGCCCAGGTCGAGCTGTACGCCGAGGACCCGGACGGGCACCCCGACGCGTACAAGTTCCTGTTCATGGCCAAGGGTGGTGGCTCGGCCAACAAGTCGTACCTCTACCAGGAGACCAAGGCGCTGCTCAACCCGACGCGGATGATGCAGTTCCTGGAGGAGAAGCTGCGGCTGATCGGCACCGCCGCCTGCCCGCCGTACCACCTGGCCATCGTCATCGGCGGCACCTCCGCCGAGTACGCCCTGAAGACCGCGAAGTACGCCAGCGCGAAGTATCTCGACGCGCTGCCCACCTCCGGCTCGATGAGCGCGCACGGCTTCCGCGACCTGGAGCTGGAGGCGGAGGTGCTGGAGCTGACCCGGAACTTCGGCATCGGGGCCCAGTTCGGCGGCCGGTACTTCTGCCACGACGTCCGGGTGGTGCGGCTGCCCCGGCACGGCGCGTCCTGCCCGGTGGCGATCGCCGTCTCCTGTTCGGCGGACCGGCAGGCGGTCGCCAAGATCACCCCGTCGGGTGTGTGGCTGGAGCGACTGGAAACCGACCCGGCGCGGTTCCTGCCCGACGTCACCGACGACGCGCTCGACGCCGAGTTGGTCGTCCGGGTCGACCTGAACCGGCCGATGGACGAGATCCGCGCCGAGCTGTCGAAATACCCGGTGAAGACCCGGCTGTCACTGTCCGGCCCGCTCGTGGTGGCCCGGGACATCGCGCACGCGAAGATCGCCGAGCGGCTGGACGCCGGTGAGCCGATGCCGCAGTACCTGCGCGACCACGCGGTCTACTACGCCGGCCCGGCGAAGACCCCCGAGGGCTACGCCTCCGGCTCCTTCGGCCCGACCACGGCCGGCCGGATGGACGCCTACGTGGAGCAGTTCCAGGCCGCCGGCGGCTCCCAGGTGATGCTCGCCAAGGGCAACCGGTCCGGCCAGGTGACCCGTTCCTGCCAGCGGCACGGCGGTTTCTACCTCGGCTCCATCGGCGGTCCCGCCGCCCGCCTCGCCCAGGACTGCATCAAGCACGTCGAGGTGCTCGAATACGCGGAGCTGGGCATGGAGGCGGTCTGGAAGATCGAGGTGGAGGACTTCCCCGCCTTCATCGTGGTCGACGACAAGGGCAACGACTTCTTCGCCGAGGTCACCAAGCCGGTGCTCACCGTCGGCCGCCGCTGACCCGACCGGCACGGCAAGGGGCGTCGAGCGAATCCGCTCGACGCCCCTTCTGTCGCCCGTGCTGAACCGACATCGGTGCGCCCGCCCCCGGTGGGGGTGATGGGACGTGCGCACCGCCCCCGTCGGATGCCGTCACCGACAACCCGGAGTGAGTGTCCGATGGACCGCTGCCGATCCGCTCTCACATCGCTATCGCCTGACTGAGCCGATCTGTCACCGCCGGACTACGCTGCTGAAAGTCGGGCCAGTGATGCGGGGGAGCAGATGCGGTTCGGGATCCTGGGGCCTCTGCGGGTGGGCGGTGGCGAGGCCACCGTCACCGCTGGTCGAGACCGGATCGTGCTCGCCACGCTGCTGTTACGGGCCGGCCGGCTCGTGCCCGTGGAAGAGCTTGTCGACGCGGTGTGGGAGGAACGCCCCCCGGCGACCGCCCGGGCCCAGCTACAGACCTGTGTGTCGCGACTGCGACGCCGGTTCGCCGAACTGGGGCTGACACCGGAGGCCATCGTCACCGATCCGGCGGGGTACGGCGTCCGTACCGGGCCGGACGACCTGGACGTCGAGGTCTTCGCCAGGGGGGTGGAGGCGGCCCGTGCCGCCGCCGAGGCCGGTTGGCTGGACGACGCGCGGACGGAATACCGCGCCGCCCTGGCGCTCTGGCGCGGGCCGGCCCTCGGCGGCATCCCGAGCCGCAGCGTCCGCCGCCGCGCGCAGGCCCTCGACGAGCAGCGCCTGACCGCGTTGGAGGAGTGCGTCGACGTCGAGCTGCGTCTCGGCCGAGGCGCCGAGTTGATCGACGAGCTCACCGAGAGCGTCGACCAGCATCCGCTGCGGGAGCGACTGCGCGGCCAACTGATGCTCGCCCTCTCCTCGGTCGGTCGACAGGCCGACGCGCTCGGGGTCTACCGGGAGGGTCGGCGGTCCTACGCCGAGGAACTGGGCATCGAACCGGGCGCCGAGCTCCAGAAGCTGCACCAACGCGTACTCGCCGGCGATCTGGTCCTGGCCGGTCGGGCGTCGTCGCCGATCCAGCCGGTCCGCTCACTGCCCCGGGCGATCGGCGACTTCACAGGTCGGCAGCAGACCCTGGCCCGCCTGATCAAGGACGTGGAGGCCGGCGCGCGAATCCAACTCATCGACGGAATGGCCGGTAGCGGTAAGACCACCCTCGCCGTGCACGTCGCCACCGCCCTCGCCAACGACTACCCGGACGCCCAGCTCTACATCGACCTGCACGGGCACAGCGAGCGCACCCCCCTGACACCCGCCGCGGCGGTGGCCACACTGCTGCGGCAGCTCGGTCTGCCGGCCGAGCGGGTGCCGACGAACCAGGACGACCGGTTGGCGCTCTGGCGCACCGAGCTGGCCGGACGACGCGCCCTGCTGGTGCTCGACAACGCGGCCACCGCCGACCAGGTGACACCCCTGCTGCCAAACGGTTCGCACTGCCTGGTCCTGATCACCAGCCGTCGCCGGTTGGTCGGGGTGGACGAGGGACGACCGTCCTCACTGCCCGTACTCGACACGGACGAGGCGATCGAACTGCTCGGGCACGTGGTCGGCGTCGACCGGGTGGCGGCCGAACCGGAGGCGGCCACCGAGGTCGTCCGCCGTTGCGGCCACCTGCCACTCGCCATCCGGCTGGCCGGCGCCCGACTGGCGCACCGGCCCCGTTGGCGCATCGCCGACCTGGCCGAGCGGCTGATGAGCCGACCCGACCCGTTGGCCGAGTTCGAAGCGGGCGACAGGTCCGTCGCGCGGGCCTTCGCCCTGTCGTACGCCCAGGTGTCGCCGACGGCGCAGCGTGCGTTCCGGCTGCTCGGCCTGCACCCGGGGGTACGGTTCGACAACTCGGTCGCCGCCGTCCTCGCCGAACTGCCCCTACCCGACGCCCAGGACCTGCTCGACGAGTTGGTCGACGCGAACCTGGTGGAGGAGGCCGAGCCGGGTCGGTACCGGTTGCACGACCTGGTCCGGGAGTACGCGCGGACCCTGGTGTCCGAGCCGGGTCGAGAAGCCGAGCGGCGGGACGGCATCGAACGTCTGCTCGACCACCACCTGCACGTCGCCACGGCGATCGCCCGCAAGAAGGAGCTCTCCTCGCTCCACTCGCTGATCGTGGTGGCGGAACCGCTCCGCCCCGACCTGGTCGCGCTCGTCGCCGAGCAGGGCCAGGCCTGGCTCGACGAGAACCTGGCGGTGTGGACCGCCCTGGTCCGGTTGGCGGAGACCGAGGCATTCCCCCGCTACTGCTGGCAGTTGGCGAGGGCGTGCTGGTTCGCCCAGTTCGAGGGCGGTCGGCTGGATGAGCTGATCGAGACACACACCATCGGCCTGCGCGCCGCCGAGGCGTTGGGCGACGACCGGGCAGTGGCGACGGTGCTCAACTATCTGGCCTCGGCCCACTACCGGCTGGGTGATTTTCCCGAGTCGATCCGGGTCATGGAGAGGTCACTCGGGATCTTCCGCGAGCTGGGTCTGCGCAGCGGGTTCCGCAACTCGCTCGGCAACCTGGGCAGCTCGTACGCCGCCAACTTCGAGTTTCGCCGCGCCCGGGAGTGCTTCGACGAGGCCCGCGCGTTGGCGACGCGGATGCGCGACAAGGAGGCGCTGACGAACGAACTCAACAACCTGTCGATGACCCTGCTGCTGTGGGGAAGGCTCGACGAGGCGCTGCTCCTTGCCCGACGGCACCTGGGCATCGCACGCGAGATCGGCGGCCCGCGCCGACTCGGCAACGCCCTCGGGCATCTCGGGATGATCCGGCATCGGATGGGTGACGTGGGACCGGCCAGCCGGTTGCTGCACGTGGCTCTGCGTTTCAAGCGGCAGATGGGCACCCGGTTCGGTGAGGGTGAGGTGCTGAACGAGATCGGGATGATGGAACGGGAGGCTGGGCGCCCGGAACAGGCCGCCGACCTGCATCGTGCGGCACTTGTCGCGATGACCGAGGTGGGGGACCGCGTCGCCCAGTGCGGCTCGCGCAACCTGCTGGCCCGAGCCATCCTGGACCAGGGGGACGTGACAAGTGCCCTCGACCTGCATCGCCGGGTGCTCGCCGACGCCACAGAGCTGGGGGCCCGAAACGAGCAGGGCCGGGCGCTGACAGGCATCGCCCGCTGCCTGCTTGCGAGCGACCCGGCGGCGGCGCGAGCGCACCTGAACCGGGCGCTGTTCCTGTTCCGCCAGATCGAGTCGCCGGACCAGCACGAGGTGGAACGGCTGCTCGCCGAGGTGGGCTGACGGATCATCTGCGAGTCGGCCACGGGCGCGGCAGGATGGTACGTGTGACGACTCCAGAGGCGACCGGTTACCGGATCGAACGCGACTCGATGGGCGAGGTGGAGGTGCCCGCCGAGGCGCTGTGGCGGGCACAGACCCAGCGGGCGGTGCAGAATTTCCCGATCTCCGGCCGGGGCATCGAACCGGCCCAGATCAAGGCCCTGGCCCAGATCAAGGGCGCGGCGGCCGAGGTCAACGGCGAGTTGGGCGTGATCGAGGCCAACGTGGCAGCCGCCATCGCCGCAGCCGCCGCGCACGTGGCCGACGGCGGCTACGACGACCAGTTCCCGGTGGACGTGTTCCAGACCGGTTCGGGCACCTCGTCGAACATGAACGCCAACGAGGTGATCGCCACCCTGGCCGGCCGGGAGCTGGGCTCACCTGTGCACCCGAACGATCACGTCAACGCCTCCCAGTCCAGCAACGACGTCTTCCCGTCCTCGATCCACCTGGCCGCCACCCAGTTCATCGTGGAGGACCTGCTGCCGTCGCTGGGCCACCTGGCAGCGGGGTTGGAGGCCAAGGCGGCGGAGTTCGAGACGGTCGTCAAGGCCGGACGCACCCACCTGATGGACGCCACCCCGGTCACCCTGGGCCAGGAGTTCGGTGGGTACGCCGCCCAGGTCCGCTATGGCATGGACCGGCTGGAAGGCGCGTTGCCCCGGCTGGCCGAGCTGCCACTCGGCGGCACCGCCGTCGGCACCGGGATCAACACCCCACTCGGCTTCGCCGCTGCCGTGATCGGCAAGCTCCGCGAGTCGACCGGGCTGCCGCTGTCCGAGGCGCGCAACCACTTCGAGGCGCAGGGTGCCCGGGACGCGCTCGTGGAGACGTCGGGGCAGCTACGTACCGTGGCGGTCGGCCTCTACAAGATCGCTAACGACATCCGGTGGATGGGTTCCGGTCCGCGTGCCGGCCTCCGCGAACTCCGTATCCCCGACCTCCAGCCCGGCTCGTCGATCATGCCCGGCAAGGTCAACCCGGTGGTCGCCGAGGCGATGCGGCAGGTCTGCGCACAGGTGATCGGCAACGACGCGACAGTCGGCTTCGCCGGCTCCCAGGGCGACTTCGAGCTGAACGTGATGCTCCCCGTGATGGGCCGCAACCTGCTGGAGTCGATTCGGCTGCTCTCCGCGGTGAGCCGGCTGTTCGCCGACCGGCTGGTGGCCGGCCTGGTCGCGGACGCCGAGGTCTGCCTGGCGTACGCCGAAGGTTCACCGTCGATCGTCACCCCGCTCAACCGCTACCTGGGGTACGACGAGGCCGCCTCGATCGCCAAGGAGGCGCTGGCCAAGCAGATCTCCATCCGCGAGGTGGTGATCTCCCGGGGCCACGTCGACTCCGGCAAGCTCACCGAGACCCAGCTCGACGAGACGCTCGACCTGCTGCGGATGACCCACCCCTGACCCCGCTGAGCGCTGCCCGGCCGCCGCCCGGCCGCG
This sequence comes from Micromonospora sp. NPDC049175, assembly GCF_043197345.1. Lineage (NCBI taxonomy): Bacteria > Bacillati > Actinomycetota > Actinomycetes > Micromonosporales > Micromonosporaceae > Micromonospora > Micromonospora sp. NPDC049175. The sequence continues at coordinate 218,595 of NZ_JBICSY010000005.1, forward strand.
GTCTGTCCCGCTCAGGGCATGTGCCGTGGTCTGTCCCGCTCAGGGCACGCGCCGTGGTCTGTCCCGCTCAGGGCATGTGCCGTGGTCTCGCCCAGCCGAGGAAGCGGGTGAAGAGCGCGGCGGGGTCCGGGCCGTCGTGCGGGTTCAGGCGGTACAGGTCGGCAGCCGCCTCGTGCAGGACCGCGCACAGGTAGACGCTCAACCCGATCCGGTCGTGCGCGTACTCCCGGCGCAGGGTGAGTCGGGCGACCGGGCACGGCCACGGCGCGGCGCAGACCCGGCAGAGCCACAGCGGGCGCAGGGCCAGGTGCTTTCGAGGTGGAGTCGTGGCACGGTCGTCCGGGGTGGTCCGGGACATGCGACGGCCTTCCTTTCGACCTGAATCGTTTGTGGCATCACGCCGCGCTCCCCGCGCGTCCCGGGTCGGGCTGTGCGTCCGGGCCGGCTGCGCGTCCGGGCCGGCTGCGCGTCCGGGCCGGCTGCGCGTCCGGGCCGGCTGCGCGTCCGGGCCGGGCCAAGATCGTGCTCGAACCAGGATGTAGTGGCTTCCGCACGCCGGGACCCCACTGTTTCCACGATCGAGCACGATCTTGCGCGGCCAGTCGGGGTGACCGGCGTGATGGGGATATGGGAGGTGGGACCGCCCGGCACGGGGGATCGGGCGGTCCCGTGCGGCGCCGGCAGATCCCGGGGGACGGGGAGCGGTGCCGCGCTTCACAGTCTGGTGATCAGGCGACTACGGTCGGAAGGGTTTGGCCGCGTCGTCATAGTCGCCCTGTTTCGGGTGGCACCGCCGCTGGCGGCCGGCTGGAGATGATCGTCGGCGGGGTGGAGGGCGGGTACGGCATGGCCGATGGACAGATGACGGCGGCGGCGTTCCTGATCGCGGAGCTACGCCGGGCACGGGCTCGGCGGGGTTGGAGTCAGGACGAGTTGGCCAAGGCGGTGAACTACTCGGCGTCGATGGTCAGCGCCGTAGAGCTGGGCCAGCAGGCGCCCACCGCCAAGTACCTGGAACTCGTCGACCGCGCCCTGGACACCGGCGGCCTCTTCGGCCGGATGCCCACCGAACTGGTCAGCCTGGACCGGGCACAGCCCTGGCTACGTGGCTGGCAGGCGATCTTCGAGCAGGCACGGATGGTCCGGTGGTACGAGCCCCGCTACGTGCCGGGGCTCTTCCAGACGGAGGCCTACGCGCGGGCGGTCTTCGAGGCCGGCGGCCTGCTCGCTCCCGAGGAAGTCGATCGGCGAGTGACCGACCGGATGGACCGTCAGGACGTGCTGCACAGCGAGCGTGCGCCGCAGATCGTGGCGGTGCTGGACGAGGCAGTGTTGCGGCGACGGGTGGGCGGGCGGAAGGTGATGCGCGACCAGACGCTGCACCTGGCCGGCATTGCCACCGGGCACCCGCGGGTCCGGCTGCACGTCGTGCCGCGATGCGCCGAGGAGTACCCGGGGCTCGGTGGACCGTTCGCGTTCGCTGCCCTGCCCGACGGCACGGAAGTGGCCTACCTGGACAGCCAGGTTCGGGGGCAGGAGCTGGACCAGCCACGGGATCTGTTGCGGTTACAGCGGATCTGGGAAGCTACCTTGGGGGAAGCCCTGCCCCCGCAGGCTTCCATCGAGCTGATGAACGAGGTGGCCGAATCGTGGAGTTGACCGGCGCTCGATGGCGCAAGAGCAGCCGCAGCAACCAGGACGGCAACTGCGTCGAGGTGGCGACGAATCTTGGGGACGTGGTCGGGGTGCGAGACAGTAAGGACTCGGACGGGCCCGTGTTGGTTGTCGACGCGTACTCCTGGCGGCTCTTCGTGGTCGCGCCCCCGCGCTGACGCGACCGCCTCGCCCGCGACGGTGGTCGCGGGGTTTCTTTGGCAGCAACTTCGGCGATGTTGCTGCCTCGTCACGGTCTGAGGCAGCAACTTCCCCGATGTTGTGCGGATCTTGGATACGGCGGCGCGGGTAAACGGCTCGACGGTGGTGTGTGGTGGCGGGATGATCCCGTTATGAGGGACCTGCCCTGCACCGAGCGGTTGCGGTTTCGGCGGTTGACCATGGCGGACGTCGACCTGCTTGTCGAGTTGGACGGTGATCCCGAGGTGATGCGGTTCCTCAGCGGTGGTGTCGCCACGCCGCCGGCCACGGTCCGCGACGAGCAGTTGCCGAGGCTCCTCGGTCAGTACGAGCGGCATCCCGGGCTGGGGCGGTGGGCGGCGCACGATCGGGAGTCGGGCGAGTTCCTGGGCTGGTTCGCGCTCGACCCGTCGGCGGACGGCACCGAGGCCGAGTTGGGCTACCGGCTGCGGCGCTCGACGTGGGGGCGAGGGCTGGCCACGGAGGGTTCGCGGGCGTTGGTCAGGTACGCCTTCGACACGGTCGGGGTGCGTCGGGTCTGGGCCGAGACGATGGCTGTAAACGAACGCTCGCGGCGGGTGATGGTCAAGGCGGGTCTGCGTTATGTGCGGACCTTCCACCTCCGGTGGGACGATCCGATTCCGGGGACCGAGCAGGGCGAGGTGGAGTACGAGTTGCGGGCCGAGGAGTGGGCGGCCACCGCTCAGGAGCGGCCGGCGGCGCGTCGGGCGCGGTAGGCGGTCACGGCGGCGCGGTTGCCGCAGCCGGCCTCGCAGAACCGCCGCGACCGGTTGCGAGACAGGTCGACGACCACGTTGTCGCAGTCCGGGTACTCGCAGATCCGCAGTCGGCTCAGCTCGCCCATCCGGACCAGGTCGGCGATCGCCATCGCCGCCTCCACCGCTATCCGGGTGGCCAGCGGCGCGTCGCGGGGCGTGGCGTGCAGGTGGTACGGCTCGTCGTCGTGCTCGATGAGCTGCGGCAGCGCCTTGTGTTCCAGTAGTAGGCCGTTGACGATGGCGACGATCTCGGGCGGTTCGGTGGACCAGATGCGGCGCAGCCGGGGCCGCAACTGCTGGACGCCGCGCAGCTCCGCGTCGGTGTGCTCGTGCCGCCCGCTGTAGGAGTAGCGGACGAAGAAGGCGTCCAGCGCGGCAATGTCGGGCAGCAGCTCGCCGTCCCGGCCCGCGGTGTTGACCAGCGCGGCGGCGGCGATCAGGGAACACTCGGTGTCATGAGCAAATAGCACCTTGACTCCTGTCATAGCTTCCGCCTAGCGTCATCAGCACAAGGATAGTTTGCTCATGACACGGTGCCGACCCGAGGAGCGCGACATGCACTCACGACCTGCCGCCGGCGCCGCCTTGGCGCTGCTCTCCGCAGTCACCTTCGCCACCTCCGGCACCTTCGCGCGATCACTCATCGAGGCCGGCTGGTCGGCCGAGTCGGCAGTGATCGCCCGGGTCGGTATCGCCGCCCTGGTGCTGGCGATCCCCGCCCTGCTGTCGCTGCGGGGCAGGTGGGCGGTGCTGCGGAGCAACGCCACGGCCATCGGGCTGTTCGGGCTCCTCGGGGTGGCGCTGGCCCAGGTCTGCTTCTTCAACGCCGTGCGCTATCTGCCGGTCGGTGTCGCGCTGCTGCTCGAATACCTGGGCATCATCCTCGTCGTGGGGTGGATGTGGCTACGGCACGGGCAGCGACCCCGCCGGCTCACCGTGGCCGGGTCGGTGGCCGCCCTGGTCGGGCTGGCGTTCGTGCTCGACCTCGCCGGCACCGCCGACTTCCACCCCGTGGGTGTGCTCTGGGGTCTGGGTGCGGCATTCGGCCTGGCAGGGTACTTCGTGCTCGCCGGGCGGGTCGACCCCCGGCTGCCCTCGGTCGCCCTGGCCAGCGGCGGAATGGCCGTCGGCGCCGCCGTGCTGCTCCTCATCGGGCTGACCGGACTGCTTCCGCTGCACGCCACCTTCGGCGAGGTCACCTTCGCTGGGCAGCCCACCAGCTGGTTGCTGCCGATCGCCGGGCTCTCGCTGGTGGCCGCCGTCATCGCGTACCTGGCCGGCATCGCCGGCACCCGGATCCTCGGCCCCCGGCTGTCGTCGTTCGTCGGGCTGACCGAGGTGCTCTTCGCGGTGCTGATCGCCTGGCTGTTCCTGGACGAGCTGCCCACGGGGTGGCAACTCCTCGGCGGCGCGTTGATCGTCGCCGGGGTCGCGCTGGTCCGACTCGACGAGCTGCGCGGAACTCCGTCGGCACCCGCGCCCGTCTCGCCCGAGCCCGCGCTGGCGCTCGACGGTCGATGAGACAGTGGGCAGCGTGCTGACCACAGTGGTGTTCGACGCCGACGAAACCCTGCTCGACCTGCGCCCCGCGGTGACCGGCGGGCTGGTGGCCGTCCTCGACGAGATGCGGCGGCGTAGCCCGGCGGCGAACGAGGTGACCCTTGCCGAACTGGAATCGGACTGGGACGCGGTCTTCGGTGACCTGTCGGCCGCCCCGGTCGTGGAGATCCGCCGCGCCGCCCTGGCCCGGTCGCTGGCCCGCGCCGGCCTGAACGACCACCTGGACGAGATCGCCGTCCTCTTCTTCGCCCGCCGGTTCGCCCTCACCAGACCCTTCCCGGACGTGCCGGCGGCGTTGGCCGCGTTGCGCCCCCGGTACACCCTGGGTTTCGCCACCAACGGCAACAGCCGCGCCGAACGCTGCGGGCTCACCGGCGAGTTCACCTTCGAGATGTACGCCCACGAGAACGGCCTGCCCAAGAAACCGGCCCCGGAGTTCTACGCGGCGGTGGTCGCGGCAGCCGGGGTGCCCGCCGGCCAGATCGTGTACGTCGGGGACTCGTGGGAGCACGACGTGGTGGCACCGCAGCGAGCGGGCTTGCGATCGGTGTGGCTGAACCGACACGGTCTGCCGCGCCCGGACGATTCCGTGCCCGATGCCGAAGTGTCCAGCCTGGCCGACCTGCCGGCCGCGCTCGCCAACCTGCCGGCCGTGCGGGCCGACGTACCGGCCGTGCTGACTGAAGTGCCGGCTTCGCGGGCCGACGTGCCGGCCGCGCTGATCGACGTGCCGGCCTCGCGGGCCGATGCGCCGGCCGCGCTGATCGACGTGCCGGCTTCCCGGGCCGATGCGCCAGCTTCGCGGGCCGGTGCGCGGGGCGGTCTGCGGGCTTGATCGACTCGATTTTCTTGTAGGTGGGGTGTCGAGGTGCGGTGGAAGGCGCGGTTTGCGGGAACCCGAGTCGATCATGGTCATGTGGGCGATCCCCGTCGCCATCCGCGGCTGACCAGCGCGTCCCGCACCTCCCGAAGCACCGCCGGGAACTCACGGTTCAGCCGTCGGCTGGTCACGTGCAGGACCAGCCAACCCGCGTTGACCAGTAGGTTCAGCCGACGGCGGTCGCGGTGCAGTTGCTCTGCGTCGGAGTGCCACTTCCCGTCGTACTCCACCGCTACCCGATATTGCGGCCAGGCCAGATCGGGGTGCAGGACAACGCCGATGGGCAGGCGTACCGGATGTTGCACCACGGGGCGCGGCAGCCCACCCAGCACCAACCGCACGCGTAGGTGCGACTCTGGCGGAGATTCGGCTCCGCTGTCGGCCAGGTCGAAGACCCAGCGCGCTCGTCGCCCACCGGGCCGATCGGCGTTGCGGGCAGCCAGGGCAGCCAGGGTGTCGCGATCGGCCAGCCCCTGCCCGAGCAGCGAGTCGACGATGGCGACGGCCCGAACCGGATCGAGCCAGACAGCCGTTTCCCAGGCGGCCCGCCCAGGGTCGGACCGGGGGATGAGGACATCCTGCTCTCGAGACCCGAGTGTGCTGGCCGCCGTCCACCCAACGCCCGGCCGGGCCGTCGCGATTGCCCCTGCTCTGATGGACGCCGCCGGGCGGAACAGTTGTCGTGTTGGGCGTGGTGACGTTCCGCCGGCAGGTGGGCGCTCTGCTCCCATAGGTCGCGCCGCATCGCGTGGACGTCCAGCGCTCGACGGCCGCCCTGCGGCTGGTGGCCGTCTTGTGTCCGGTGGTTGGCTCGCGTCCGGTGGTTGGCCCGCGGCTGGTGGCCGTCCTGCGTCCGGCGGATGGCCTGCGGCTGATGGTCGTCTTGTGCCTGGCAGTCGCCGTGTCGTTGGTGGGGGCGCGGCCGGCTCTGGGGTTTCGCTCGCCGTTAGTCTGGTGAGGGCGTTGACGTGCACACTGAGGCCGCGCTGTGGGCCGACCCGCAATGATCGGGGCACGAGGACGTGCACATCGTCGGTGAAACTCGCGGCGTGTAGGACGCCGTGGAGGTGGGCGGCCGACGGGCCGCCGACGACCACTCCGGGCGGTAGCCGGAGGAGTGCGGCGCGACACGCGAGGGCGTGGTCCCGCTCCAGCCGCGCATCGGCGTAAATGTCGTGGCGCAACCGCACCCAGGCGGAGTTGCGCAGCTGATGTTCGGTGAGCAGGCCGTCCCGGACGGCGTCGGAGCCGCGGAAGACCTGCCAGCTCAGGGCATCGGGGCGATGCGGACGTGGTGGCATGCCAAGCAGCCTGCCGACCACCCACTGGCCACCGAAACCCCTGTGGACAACCCGGCCCGCGCGTCCCGCCGGACCTGTGGACAACCACGAACCCGCCTGCCGATTGTGCTATAGCCCCGGCCGGATCGACCGACACGGGCGCCTTTGGACCGCCCGCCGGTGGTGATCCACTCGCGTTTCTGAAAGTCGGGCGGTCGTTGGCCTTGGGACATCGCGACTTTCATGAACCCGAGTTGATCAAGCCAGCGAGGTGGTGGTCGCGGGCTCGGGATCAGCTGAGGGCTGTGGTGATGGCTGTGGCGGCGGCTTGCACCTGGGGGCCGATGGTGTCCACGTCCAGCGGGGCGAGCGCGACCACGCCGACGCTCGCCTCCAGGCCGGGTACGCCGAGCACCGGCGCGGCCACCCCGTACGCCCCGGCCTGTAACTCCCCGCTGCTGCTCACCGGCGCAGCCTCCCCGGATCGGCCGGCCAGGATGGCTCGGCCCGCCGCCCCTCGGTCCAGGGGGTGGCGGGCCCCGGCACGGTACGCGACGTGGAACGACGTCCAGGTCGGCTCGACCACGGCCAGGGCGACGCCTTCGCCACCCTCGACGACGGTCAGGTGTGCGGTCGCGCCGGCCTGCTCGGCGAGGCGGCGTAGCGCGGGCAGGGCGCCTTCGGCGAGCAGCGGCTGGGCGCGTCGGGCCAGGTGCAGCAGTCCGGCGCCGAGGTGTAGCCGTCCGACGCCGTCGCGGCGCAGCATGCCGTGCCCGGTGAGCGGGCCGACGAGCCGGTAGACGGCGGCCCGGCCGATGCCGAGCCGGTTGGCGGCCTCGGTGACGGTCAGGCCGCCCGAGGCGTCGGCAACCAGGTGCAGCAGCCGTAACCCTCGGTCGAGGGTCTGCGACATCTCCCCGGGGCGTCCCGCAGCGGCGTCGACAAGCCCGGCCGGTCCGACCGCGCCGGCTTGTCCGACCGCGTTGGCCTGCCCCGGCACAGCGTCGGTGGGGGCACTGGGGTGGGCTGGGGTCTCACCGGAGCGTGCGGTCGCGTCCACGTCTGGCAGCGTACGACCCGGCACCGGCCGATCCGGACAGGCACGGACAGCTACCCTTGTACGGTGACGCTACGCCTGTATGACACTGCCACCCGATCGGTGCGGGACTTCGTCCCGCGGGAAGCCGGCAAGGTGGGGGTCTACCTGTGTGGTCTCACCCTTCAGTCTCCGCCGCACATCGGCCACCTTCGCTCCGGCGTCAACTATGACGTGCTGCGTCGCTGGCTGCAGGCCGCCGGCTACGAGGTCACCTTCATCCGCAACCTGACCGACATCGACGACAAGCTCCTGGTCAAGGCGGGCGAGCAGGGTCGGCCGTTCTGGTCGATCGCGTACGCGAACGAGTTGCTCCTCGCCGAGTCGTACCGGGCGTTGAACGTGTTGCCGCCCACCTACGAGCCGCGGGCCACCGGGCACATCCCGGAGATGCACGAGCTGATCACCAAGTTGGTCGCCGACGGGCACGCGTACCCGGCCACCGACGGCTCCGGCGATGTCTACTTCGACGTGGCGTCGTGGCCGGCGTACGGGTCGCTGTCGGGTCAGTCTCCGGACGCGATGCAGTCGGCCGGGGACGCGCCGGACCGGGGCAAGCGGGACCCGCGCGACTTCGCGCTCTGGAAGGGTGCCAAACCGGACGAGCCGGCGGACGCCTACTGGCCGTCGCCCTGGGGGCTGGGCCGCCCTGGTTGGCACATCGAGTGCTCGGCGATGTGCTGGCGCTATCTCGGCCCGGAGTTCGACATCCACGGCGGCGGTCTGGACCTGACGTTCCCGCACCACGAGAACGAGATCGCCCAGTCCAAGGCCGCCGGTCTGCCGTTCGCCCGCTACTGGGTGCACCACGGGCTGCTGAGCATCGGCGGGGCCAAGATGGGCAAGTCCGCGGGCAACGCGCTCAACCTGGCGTACGTGGACTCGCTCGGGGTGCGGCCGGTCGAGCTGCGGTACTACTACGCCGCCGCGCACTACCGCTCGGTGATCGACTACTCGGAGGACTCGCTCCGCGAGGCCGCGACCGCGTACCGCCGGATCGAGGGTTTCGTGCAGCGGGCGGCCGAGCGGGTCGGCGTCGAGCAGCTCGGTGAGCTGCCCGGCGGCTTCGTCGCGGCGATGGACGACGACCTCAACACGTCCGCCGCGCTGGCCGTGCTGCAACAGCACATTCGGGACGGCAACACCGCGCTGAGCGTCGGCGACGATGTGACCGTCCGCACCACCCTGGCCGCGGTGCGGGCGATGCTGGATATCCTCGGGATCGACCCCCTCAGCCCGGACTGGAGCGGCGGTGGCCGCACGGGTGATCTACGGGCCGTGGTGGACTCCCTGATCGCGTTGGCCCTGGAGCAGCGCGCGCAGGCCCGGGGCCGCAAGGACTGGGCTGCCGCCGACGCGGTACGGGACCAGCTCAAGCTGGCCGGTGTGGTGGTCGAGGACACCCCCCAGGGCCCCCGTTGGACTATTGGAGAGCAGGACTGATGGCCGGCAACTCGCAGCGCCGTGGCCGGCGACTGACGTCGAAGGCAGGCGCCCCCAAGGGCACCGGCGGCAAGAACAAGGACTCGCTGGCCGGGCGGGGGCGCACCCTGCCCGCCGACGAGCGGCCGTGGCACAAGGGCTACTCGGGCACCGAGAAGCTGCCCCAGCGCACCGCCTGGAAGCAGGACAAGGAGCGCCGCGCGGCGGCCGACGAGGGGCGCGCCCCCAAGATCGGTCAGCCGGGCAGCAAGGACACCACCTGGGGCAGGGGCGGCGGTCGGGGCGTACCCGGGGGTCGGGGCGCTGCCACCGGCGGCCGTGGGGCTGCCGGCGGGCGGGGCGGCAAGCCCACCGCGCGGTCCGGTCCTCGGGTCGCGCCGGGGCGCAAGTCCAACCCGAGCAAGGACACCCCGGAGCTGCTGGTCGGGCGTAACCCGGTGCTGGAGGCGCTGCGCGCCCAGGTGCCGGCGACGGCGCTCTACGTCGCCCAGGGCATCGACATGGACGACCGGATCAACGAGATCATCCGGACCGCCGCCGACCGGGGCATCGCCAACCTGGAGATCAGCCGGGCCGAGCTGGACCGGATGACCGGCGGCGTGCTGCACCAGGGCGTCGGGTTGCAGGTGCCGCCATTCGCGTACCAGCCGTTCGACGACCTGGTCGCCGCCGCCCTGGAGCAGCAGGCCCCGCTGCTCGTCGCGCTGGACGGTGTCACCGATCCGCGCAACCTGGGTGCCGTGATCCGGTCGGCCGCCGCGTTCGGCGCGCAGGGTGTCTTCGTACCCGAGCGACGTGCTGCGGGGATCACCGCGACCGCCTGGCGGACCAGCGCCGGCGCGGCGGCGCGGGTGCCCGTGGCGCAGGTGACGAACCTGACCCGGTCGCTGAAGGCGTGCCGGGACGCCGGCTTCATGGTGGTCGGCCTGGACGCCGACGGCGACACCGACCTGTACGACCTGGAAGCCGCCGTCGGTCCGCTCGTGGTCGTGGTCGGTTCCGAGGGGCGCGGGCTGTCCCGCCTGGTCGGGGAGACCTGCGACCTGACCGTCAGCATCCCGATGATCTCCGAGGTGGAGTCGCTGAACGCCAGCGTGGCCGCCGCGGTCACCCTCGCCGAGGTCGCCCGCCGCCGCTCGGTCGAGCTGTAACGACGTCCGACGAGGCCCCCTTCCGCCGCTGCGGGAGGGGGCCTCGCCGTCAGATCTGGTGGGTCCAGGCGACGAAGAGCACCGCACCGGCAAGCGCCATCAGCAGGGTGGTCGGGATCAGCCAGAGCGGGCTCCGCTCCCCGTCGAGACGTCGGGTCAACAGTTGGTGCACGGCGGCGATGCCGACCAGCGCGGCCAGGCCGGCGGCGGCGATCGGCAGGCCGACGAGGAAGTGCGCCAGCCACGCGCCGGCCCGGCTCGGACCGCCCCAGGAGTGGTCGTACGGTCCGGGGTCCACCACGCCGTACAGCACGCCGCGCAGCACCATCAGCACCTGGACGCCGAGCGGCAGCAGGGCCACCGCGCCGAGGAGCAGGCTGAGCAGCGCGTGGCCGAGCACCGCGACCCGGCCGGGCCGCCGGCCGGGCACGGGCGTTGGGGGCGCGCCGAGCAGCCCGGTACGCAGGGCCCTCCATCGCGCGACGGCGGCACCTGCCCCGCCCCACGGGACGGTCACGAGCGCGAGCAGGGCGACCGGCACCAGCGTCGCGCAGTAGGCGAGGCTGCGGCCGGCCAGGCGAACCACCAGGTACGGCCGGGATCGGTTGATCGGTTGAGCGGTGGCGGACACGGCGTCTCCTCGGGTTGGGCGTGCCGCGACGCTACGGGCGCGGCCCACCCCGCCGAGTCACCCCGCGGAGCCACATCCACGCTGGCTCCGGGGGGTGAAGATCCACCACCGGTACGACGACAGGGGCGGCCCGCCGCAGCGGACCGCCCCTGTCGGTTGAGCGTTACGTCAGATCCGGCTGCCGGTGGCGGCGTGGAAGACGTGGCTGCGACCGGTACGCGGCTTGACGAACACGGTGTCACCCATGTTCGGCATGCTGCGCCGGTCGGTGCGGACGACGAAGCGCTCCGAGCTGCCACCCAGCGCGGCGTGGCCGTAGACGTTGGCGTCCGAGCCGAGGTCCTCGACGAGCTCGACCACGACCGGCATGCCGCCCTCGGTCGGGCTGACCAGGTCGCAGTCCTCCGGGCGGAAGCCCACGGTCACCTTGCCGTTGCCACCCTCGCTGCGGGCCGCCGCGACCTGCTCCCGGGTCAGCGGGATGTTCAGCTCGGCGAACTCGGCACCCTGCTCGTTGAGCGCGACGGTCTTGATGTTCATGGCCGGGGAACCCATGAAACCGGCGACGAACACGTTCGACGGGGTGTCGTAGAGCGCGCGGGGGGTGTCCACCTGCTGGAGGACACCGTCGAGCAGCACGGCGACACGGTGACCCATGGTCATGGCCTCGACCTGGTCGTGCGTGACGTAGACCGTGGTGACGCCCAGCTTGGCCTGCAGGGACGCGATCTGGGTACGGGTCTGCACACGCAGCTTGGCGTCGAGGTTCGACAGCGGCTCGTCCATGAGGAAGACCTGCGGCTCGCGGACGATCGCGCGGCCCATCGCGACACGCTGACGCTGACCACCGGAGAGCGCCTTCGGCTTGCGGCTGAGGTACTCCTCCAACTGGAGCAGGGCCGCCGCCTCCTTGACCCGCCGGTCGATCTCCGACTTGGAGGTCTTGCGCAGCTTGAGGGCGAACGCCATGTTCTCGTACACCGTCATGTGCGGGTAGAGCGCGTAGTTCTGGAAGACCATCGCGATGTCGCGGGCCTTCGGAGGAAGGTGGGTGACGTCACGCTGGTCGATGTAGATCGAGCCGGCGTCCACGTCCTCCAGGCCGGCGAGCATCCGCAGGCTTGTGGACTTGCCGCAGCCGGAGGGGCCGACCAGGACGAGGAACTCGCCGTCGCCGATCTCCAGGTTCAGCTCGTTGACGGCGGGACGCTCTTGGCCCGGGTAGACCCGGGAAGCCTTGGAATAGGTGACCGTAGCCATGGTGAAGCGCTTCCTTTCACCGGCAGGAACGTGCCGGACGATCCGAGTGAAGGAGCGACAGGCACGTATCCGTGCCGGTCAGCGGACTGCGGCTCGCGCGCGGGGGCGCCGGGCTGTCGTCCGTGTGAGTGAACCGTAAACGGGTTTGCCCCTGCTGCCAAGGCGGGGTGCCGCCCGACCCGGCCGACGGCCTACGCATTCCGGGCACTCGGGCACGCTCAGGCATCAATCGACGCACCGGTAAACCCGTACGCGTCGGGTTGTTGACGTTTCCAATGCTCGGGGGGTATCGCGAGCGGGATATCCGGACGTCACTCGCTATGCTGACGTCGACGCACGCGCCCCTGTAGCTCAGCTGGCCAGAGCACTCGCCTTGTAAGCGAGATGTCGCCGGTTCGATCCCGGCCGGGGGCTCCATATTCACAAAGCTCTTCCCGATCGGCTCCGCGGTGAGTCGACATGGCCCGGCGTAGCCTGGGCCGGGCAGAGAGCGGGGGCCGATGAGTCGCGCGGTGGAGGAGTCCAACCGGGCGATGCTGCGTGCCCGGGACGCGATGGACCGGGCGTACGCCCAACCGCTGGACATCCCCGCGCTGGCCCGGATCGCGTACGTCTCCGAGGCGCACTTCATCCGCACCTTCCGGGCCACGTTCGGTGAGACCCCGCACCGTTACCTGCAACGCCGTCGGGTGGAGCGGGCGATGACGTTGCTGGTGGAAACCGATCGGGACGTCACGGACATCTGCTACGCCGTCGGCTTCAGCAGCCTCGGCACCTTCAGCCGGACGTTCCGCCAGATCGTCGGCAAGTCGCCCTCGGATTTCCGGCGGGACCGTGTCGCGCCGGCCAACGTGCCGTCGTGCTTCACCAAAGCCTGGACCCGACCCAGCAGTTTTGGATAAGCCACAGGTCACGGTCTACCTCTACCGTTGTCGGCATGACGATGAACGCGATCAGCCGCTCCCAGATCTACGTCCTCGACCAGGACGAGGCCCTCGATTTCTACGTGAACAAGCTCGGCATGGAGGTCAACACCGACCAGGATCTCGGCTTCATGCGGTGGCTGACTGTCAACCTGCCCGGCGACCCGGAGCGGGAGATCCTGTTGGAGAAGCCGGGCGCGCCGGCGCTGGACCCGGCCACCGCCGAGCAGGTCCGCGAGCTGCTCACCAAGGGCGCCCTGGGTGGGTACCTCTTCATGACCACCGACGACGCCCACAAGACGCACGAGGAACTCGTGGCGAAGGGCGTCGAGATCACCGACGAGCCGACCGAACGCCCGTACGGGATCGACTTCGGCATCCGGGACCCGTTCGGCAACCGGATCCGCATCGGCCAGATGTTCCCGCGGGGCTGAGGCCTGTTTCGTCAGAACTCGGTGTGGTGAGGTGGGCGGCATGGCGACCCGGCTGCTGTACCTGACCCGACATGCCGAGCAGGACCTGACCGCGCTGCGGGAGTCGGATGCCGGGGAACCGGACACCGGCCTCACCGAGCGCGGCCGGCGACAGGCCACCCTGCTCGGCGAGCGTCTGCGGGGCCGGCGGTTCGCGGCCGTCCAGCACGGGCCGCTGCGCCGGGCCGCGCAGACCGCCGAGCTGGTCGCCGCGTCGCTGCCCGAGGTGCCGGTGTACGAGACGGAGTTGGCAGGTGACCACCTCCCACACGACACGGATCCGGTGGGACTGCCCCCGGCGTACGCGACGTTCCTCGGGCAGTTTTCGGCGGCCGAGCGGGTCGACGGGCCGCAGGTAACGGCGGCGGCGGTACGGCGGTTCGCCGGCCCGGTCAGCGACGGGCCCACCGGTGACGAGCCGGTTCGCGAGTTGGTCGTGACGCACAGCTTTCTGATCGCCTGGCTGGTGCGGCATGCGCTGGACGCGCCGGAGTGGCGTTGGATGGGCTTGAACCTGCACAACGCGGGCCTGACCGTGATCCGGTACAGCCCGACCGGGCCGCCGAATCTGATCGCCGTCAACGACGTGGCCCACCTTCCGCCGGAGTTGCGGGGCACCGGCCTGCCCCCGGACTACCTGGTCTGAGTGCCGGTGCTCCGCAGCAGCAGCTTGACCAGGGCCTGGGTGGCCGGCGGTGGGGCGGTGTCGGCCGGGCAGTCGACGTAGCCGGTCTCGACGCTGCCCACGGTGAGCCGGTAGGTGAACGCGTCCGAGCAGGTTGTCGAGCTGGTCGGACGCCGTGCCTCGGCGGCCAGCCGGGGGTCGGCGGCGAGTCCGGTCAAGCGGCCCAGGTCGGCGGGGGTGAGCCGGCCGGTACGCCGACTGCCGGCCCGGTCCACCGCGGTCCACCGACCGTCCGGCTCGACCGTCACGGCGTCACCACGACCGGCGAAGCCACCGGAGGTTCGCAGGATCACCCGAGTCGGCGCGCCACCGGTCCCGGGGACGACGGTGGCGACGATGGTCGGCGGGGTGCCGGTCGGCGGGGTGGCGACGACGGTCGAGCCGGGAGCGAGGGTGACCGGTGGCGGGAGGGGGGTGGGGGCTCGGTCGACGCCTGTGCAACCGGTCAGGACGGCGGTCAGGAGCGCGATCGTGACGGCCGTCGTCGATGCGGGTCTCATCTCCGTCGGACGCACCACCCCAAGCAACGGTTCCCCCACCCCACCCCGGGCGGAAGCGGTGTGAGCCGTTTCTGGCAATCTTGGAAAGTTTCCGTTACGAGCTAACGGAAACTGTCCAAGATTGCATCAGAATCGTGGCCGTCAGGGTCGTCGTTGCGGCTTGCCTGCCGGTTCGGCCAGATCGGTGGCGTCGCACAGGTGACGGGGAGGGGCTGACGTGTCGGACGCGGAGTTGACAGTCGAGGTGACCGGACCGGTCGCGACTGTGGTGATCCACAACCCGGCCCGGCGCAACGCGATGACCGCCACCATGTGGCGTCAGCTCCCCGAACTGCTCGACCGGCTGGAGCCCGACCCCGACGTCCGGACGTTGGTGCTCACCGGCGCGGGCGACGCGTTCTGCGCCGGCGCGGACCTGGGTGACCTGGCCGAGCTGTTGGACGCCGGTGACACGAGCATCGCGGTGGCCGCCGAGGAACGGCTGGCCAGCTTCGCCAAGCCGACGATCGCCGCCATCCGGGGTGCCTGCGTCGGCGGCGGGGCTCAGCTCGCGGTCGCCTGCGATCTGCGGATCGCCGCGGACGACGCCCGTTTCGGCGTACCGCCGGCCCGGCTCGGGCTGGTCTATCCGGCGCCGACCACCCGCCGGCTGGCCCGGCTGGTCGGCCCGTCCGCCGCCAAGCACCTGCTGTTCACCGCCGAGCTGATCGACGCTGAGCGCGCCCTGCGGATCGGTCTGGTCGACGAGGTGCTGTCGGGCGACCGGCTCGCCGCGCGGCTGGACGAGCTGACCGCGATGATCGCCCAGCGGTCGCCGTTGAGCGTCGCCGCCGCGAAGGAGATCGTCGACGACCGGGCCGGGCCGGCGCGGATCGCCTGGTGGCACCGGAAGGTGTCGACCACCGGCGAGGCCCGGGAAGGGGTCGCGGCGATGGCCGAGCGGCGTACGCCCCGCTTCGCCTGGCGACCCCGCTGAGGGGACGGTATCCGCACCTCGGTCCCACTCATCGCAACACCTCGATCCGGGGTGGCCCGTGGCCGGCCGGTACGGCAGGCTGTCCGTCGTGCAGCGTGATCAGTTGCTTGCGGGCCGCTATCGGCTCCTGGAGCGCCTTGGCAGTGGCGGCATGTCGGCGGTGCACCGGGCGTACGACGAGGTGCTCGAACGGGACGTCGCGGTGAAGGTGCTGCTCGCCACGGACCACGGTGCACGGCAGCGGATTCGGGGTGAGGCCAAGGCCGCGGCCCGTTTGTCGCACCCGCACGTCACGAGCGTCTACGACTTCGGTGAGTCGCTCGTCGACGGCGCCCAGGTCCCGTTCGTGGTGATGGAGCTGCTCGGCGGTCACACCCTCGAACAGCGGTTGGCGCTCGGGTCGTTGCCGCCCCGGGCGGGTCTGCGGGTCTGCGCCGAGGTGGCCTCCGCGCTCGCCGCCGCGCACGCGCAGGATCTGGTGCACCGTGACATCAAGCCGAGCAATGTGATGCTCACGCCCACCGGCGCCAAGGTGCTGGACTTCGGCATCGCGGCGGCCGTCGGCGAGTCGGAGATCGACTTCGAGGGGCGGCTGCTCGGCACGCCGGCCTACCTGGCCCCGGAGCGGCTTGCGGCCGGCGAGGTGCTGCCGGCCTGCGACGTGTACGCCCTGGGCCTGCTGCTGCACCGGGTGCTCACCGGCCGGCTGCCGTGGCCGGCCGAGACGCAGACCGGGATGCTCCGCGCGCACACGCACGTCGAGCCGGACCCGCTGCCGGAGATCGACGGCGTGCCGCCCGAGGTCCACCGGCTCTACCGCTGGTGTCTGGCCCGCGACCCCGCCGACCGGCCACCGGCCGCCGAGGCGGCCCACATCCTGCTCGCCGCCATGAGTGGAGCGACGTCCGAGGGGACGGGCGTCAGCCCGGCACCGGGGGCAGGCTCAGGGAAAACGGGCGTCACCGCGGCACCGGGGGCCGGCTCGGCCGAGCCGACCGACACCGCGACCGCCGACTCGGCCGCTCCGACGAGACGCCTGTCGTGGCGTCGGCGTCGAGCCATCCTGGTGGTCGGCGGCGCGGTGCTCACCGCGATCACGATGGCCGGGTCGCTCGGCGACTTCGGCAATCGTCGACCGGGGCAGGGCGCTCCGTCGACCGGCCGGGGCCCGGGCACCACCGCCGTGGGGATGCCACGCGCCGCGGAGCCGGCCGACGAGATCACGACCGGGCCGTCCGCCGTCCCGCCGGCTCAGGAGACCGCGCCTGCTGCCCGGACCGGCCCCCCGACCGGCCCGGACCCGACGGCGACCCCGGCCCCGACAGCGGCCCCGACCGCGCCCGCGCCCGGCCCCACGCCGACCACGCCCGGCCCGGCCGCGTCGACGCCCACCCGTTCCGCGAACGTGCCCGTGCAGGCGCAAGGAGGGACGATCACCGTCCGCTGCGTGGGAAAGTCCGTCGAGGTGCTCGCGGTGGCGCTCGCGCCTGGGTTCCGGGCCGAGGCGTACGACCCGGGCCCCGCGAAGCAGCTCCAGGTCGAGCTGGTGTCCACCGAGCACCGCAGCGAGATCCGGGTGCAGTGCCCCAACGGCAGCCCGAACTCGAAGGTCAAGGAACGCGCAGCCTGACCGGGGGCCGGCGGGTGCCGCGCCCCGGGACGTACCCGGGACGCGGCCCCCCGTTCCCGCCGGCCGGTCCGTCACCGCCCGGCGAGTGCCCCCCAGCCCGGGTTCACCGGCTCCCGGCGCAGCGGCATGCCCGCCTCCGCCGGCGTCCGGTCACCCTTGCGCTGGTTGCAGCCGTAGCAGGCGGCGGTGGTGTTCCGCCAGGTGTTCCGACCGCCGCGCGAGCGGGGCAGGATGTGGTCGATGGTGGAGGCCGACCCACCGCAGTACGCGCAGCAGCGGTCGTCGCGGCGCAGCACCCCGGCGCGGGACCAGGCCGGCCCGGCGCTGAACCTCCACCTGGTGACCACGTAGCGGACCAGCCGCACCACCCGGGGCATCGGGAAGACCCCGATCACCTGGTCCGGCTCGGCCTCGTGGATCTCGGCGACCCGGCGGCAGAGCATCCGTACGGCATGTTGAACGGTGACCCGGTGCAGCGGGCCGAGGTCGGCGTTGATGACGAGGACGGCGTCCACCGGGGCTCCTTTCACGATGGTGACGGACAGCGAAAAGCCGCCCGGTCCGGCTGGTGGACGGGGCGGCTGGGCGCGTACGGGTACGCGTCAGTCGGGCCGGCCCGCCCGGGGACCTTCCGCTCGGCAACCGTCGCCGGGCAGCGTCGACGGCACGGTGCTGACGTGCGACATCGGCATGCTCTGCTCCCGCGGCGGTGGTTGACCTTGCCCGATCACGGTAGGTCGGGGCGGGATAGACGGGCAACGTATTTCGATCGGCTGCCCGGCTCCTCCGGGCGGCGCGGACGGCGGGTCCGGGGCGCGACGACCGCCGTGCGTCGGGCGGCGGTCAGCGGCCGGTCCAGCCGCAGGGCCATGCGCGCGGTGAGTTCGGCGTCCAGCAGGGGCCGGTTGACCTCGCCGGCGACCGCCAGCGCCGGCCCGGAGACCGACCGCCAGATCGCGGCCAGCCCGGCGCCGAGACCCACCAGGGCGACGGTGGCCCGGGTGGTCGGTGAGCCGGCGGCCGCGGCGGCGCTCACGCCGACCACCGCGAAGAGCACCAGCAGCAGGGGTACGAGCACGGGCCAGAAGATGCCGCGCGCCGCCTGTGCCACCAGCCGGCGATCCCGGATGATCAGGTTCCGGGCGATCACCGCGTAGTCCTCCTCGTCGAGCAGGTCGCGGGGGTGCAGGCCGCCGGTGAGCACGTCCCGCCAGAGGTCACCCTGGGCGCGCAGGGCCCGGCTCAGCTCGGCGGGCGCGGGTTCGGCCGGGTCCCCGTGGCCGGCCCGGTCGACAGCAGTCGCCCAGGTGGCGAGCGACCGGCGCACCACCGCGGCCGAGTACGGCGGCAGCACGCTCGCCAACTCGTCCAGCCAGCGGCTGATCTGGATCTGCCGACCGCCGAACTGCCGCAGCAACTGGGTGGCGTCGCCGGCTCGGACGGTGTCGGCCACCGATCGGCCCAGTCGATAGGCCAGCCCGACCCGGTGGTTGGCGGCCATCGCCCAGCGCAGCACCTCGACGTTGAGGTCGTCGAGGGCGAGCAGCAGCGGCACCGGGTCGGCCGGGTCGGGCCGGCCCACGTCGGGTAGCAGTGCCCGGGCCGCGGCCGTGTCGGGCACCGGCCCGGTGTGTCGGGTGAGTTCGGCGATCTGGGCCAGCGCGACGTCCACCCCGTCGAGGTACATGCGCATCCGCCGGTGGGCGGACATCTCGGTGAGGTTGGAGAGCTTGGCCGGCGGTACGGGTGGGCGGGCCTCGACGGGGACGCCGAACTCGGCGTGCTGCCCGTGGTGGTAGGCGTCCGCCATCCACCAGCCCAGGCGCAGTGCGGTGACGATGCAGGCGCGTTCGTCGCGGATCAGTGGGTACGCGTCGTCGCGGCCGCTCTCGTCGACAGGCGAGTCGTTCTCCGCGCCGGCGCGGTGCAGTGGTGACATCCCCCGCTGCCCTCCCGCCCGGTCGATCGACGGTTGATCAACCAAGCGTACGGCAGCGTACCGATGCTTATGTTGTGTTTTGTCGGTTTGGGGTACGGCGACCGGCAAGCAGCCCTCGGGGCCGGATCGAGCGCACCGGCTCCGCCGCGCCGCCCTCCGCGCGCAGGATGTGGTTCGCGGCGACGATGCCCGTGGCGGCGGAGCGTTCCATCAACGCGCTCGGGAAGTCCGTGGCGATGCCGTCACCGGCCAGGTAGAGGCCGGACGCGTCGGTGCGTACTCCCGGTCGCCAGGCGTGGCTGCCCGGCGTGAACGCCGGCGCCTGCGCCTCCACCCGGGCCCGCAGCTCGCGAACCCGCAGGTCGGCAGCCTCCGGCCAGAGCGCGACAAGCTCGCGGCGCATCCGCTCGGCCAACTCCTCGGCCGGCACGCCCGGCTCGCAGGCATACGCGTGTAGCTCGATGACCGACCCGCCGGTCTGTCGCGCCCACCGCCGCGGCTCGTCCTCCAACCGGTGGTAGAGCGTCACCGAATCCAGCGTGGGCTGCCGGGACACACCGCTGAACACCGCCCGCTCGGCGGCCACGTCCCCGGCACACCAGTACCGTGCCACCGCGTACGGCGGGCCGGGCCGGCCGAAGGCGGGCATCCGGGCGGCCATCTCCGGTGCCCGCTCGACCAGGTCCGGGGAGGCCGCGACGAGCGCGGCGAGCGCCGGTGGGTCGACGGCGAGCACCACGTGGGCCGCCGGGTGGCCGTCGCCGTCGGTGGTCGTCACCCGCCAGCCGTCGCCGTCCTGGTGCACCCCCGTCGCGGCGCAGCCGGTCAGCACCCGGCCGCCGTGCTTCTCCACGTGCCGGGTCAGTGGCTCCCAGATCGCCGTGGCGTAGTCCTCGTCCGGGCAGTCGAACGCCAACCCCTCCGGGTTGCCGAGCAGATAGAAGTGGAACTGGGCGACCATCTCGGCGGCCGACATCTCCGCCTCGTGGTTGAAGAACGAGTGCGAGAAGACCTCGAACAGCATCGCCCGAGCCCGGTCCGGCAGCCGCAGCGACGCCAACAGCTCGTCGGCAGTGGTGTCGTCCAACTCGGCGTAGGTGCGCACCGGGTCGTAGGTGAGCAGCGGCAGCGCGGCGTCCCGGTCCATCAGGCGCAGGTCGCCCAGGCGCAGACTGGGGCTGCGCAGCAGCAGCGCGAGCAGGTTCGCCGGCGGCGCGGGCGGCAGCCTGCCGAACTCCTCGGTCGGCCACTGGGCACTGAGGATCGGGTAACCCGGAATGGGCTTGAGGAAGCCCAGGTCAGGATCGATCCGGCGGAGGATCGACCGCCAGTTGTAGTACTGCCGGAAGAACGCGTGGAAACCGTGCTCGTTGCGCTGACTGCCCTCGGCGAGCGTCTCCGGCCAGGCGCCCAGTCGACCGCCGAGCGTCGGTGCCGCCTCCAGCACCGTGACCGCCACGCCCCGCTCGGCCAGCACCACCGCCGCCGACATGCCGGCGATGCCGCCACCCACCACCACCGCCGCGGTCGGTCGCGGCACGCGGTCCGCGCCACCGCCGCCCGGGTCCACCAGATGTTGGCGTACGCCGATGAGCCGGCCCACCACTTGCGACAGCGCCATGGGCCCAGTCTGCCCCACCTCGGCTCAGTCGGCCGGCAGGCAACGGCGCGCGCGGTCGGAGGCGGGCCACACGTACTCCAGGTCCGGCGGAACGTCGTCGCCGAAGAGGGGCCGGTAGTGCGCCGGGTCTTTGCGGACCAGCGACGATCGGTGGCTCAGGTGCAGCTCGTCGCGGCCCAGCCACGGGGGCAGCTCACCAGCCTCGGCCAGCTCGTCCTGGGTCCGTACGACGCCGGCCCCGCAGGCGGCCGCGAGGTCCACGGTCATCGTGGTGGCGCAGGTGTCCGCCCGCCCCGGCTCGGTCCACACCGCGCACATGTCCAGCCCGTAGCGGGTGAGCGCCTCCTCGTACCCGGCCCACATCTTCACCGCCGGGTGGTTGCGCCAGCCGTACCCGGGTCGGGTGAGTCCGCGCAGCACCTGGATGGCCTCCACCCGTTGCTTGCCCAGCCGCTTCTGGTCCAGCGTCCGGGCGCTGGCCAGGAAGTCCGGGTACGGGAGGAACGTCTGCATGCCGCTGCACTACCCGTCACCGGAGCGGGCATGCCTGGTCGGGGATGATCCGGACGGGGTCGCCCACCGTGGCCCTGCTGATTACGATCCGGGCATGGCGGAGCCGTGGCGGGACCGGGCGCGACGGGCGGTCGAGTGGAACTGGCGGCTGCGCTCCGCCGGTGATCCGCGCCCGCACTACGTGATCTGCGGGAAGGACGCGCTCGCCTACTACGTGGCTCGGGCGCTGCTCGAATCCGAGCTGCCGACGGGTGGGGCCCGGGTGACAGTCGTGGTGCCGGAGCGCTACCGCAGCAACGGCCCGGACGTGGCGGGGCTGCGCGGGGCCCGGGTGATCCGTTCGGATCGGCTCGACGTGTCCACCTTCGAGGCCGCCGGCCTGTCCGGGGCGACCGGGCTGGCCCTGCTGCACCAGGACGACGTCGGCAACCTGCACGCGGCGCTCTGCGCGCAGGCCGTCGACCAGCAGGTCCGCCAGGTGCTGCGGATGTTCAACGGCACCCTCGCCGACGGCGTACGCAAACTGATCAAGGCGCCGGTCGAGGTGCTCTCCGACGCCGAGATGGCCGCGCCGGCCTTCGTGGCCGCCGCGCTCGGCGAGGTCGACCCCAGTTCCTTCCAACATCGGGACAAGACGCTCCGGGTGGCGCGGCGGGCCGACGTCCGCCCGCAGGACGTGGTCTGCGCCCTGGCCCACCTCACCGAGGCGCAGGGGGTGGAGCTGCTGCCGGCCGAGCAGGCCGGCGCGGACCTGGTGCTCGCCGAGGCGACCGGGCAGCCGCCGGGCACCGAGGTCGCCGCCCGTCGGCTGGTCCGGGACCGCCGGCGGCGTCGTCCGGTCACGGTGCTGCTGGGAGCGGTACGCGGCTTCGCGACCCGCAAGATCGGCGTCGCGGTGATGCTCGTGCTCGCGGTGATCGCGGTGCTGGGGGCGCTGATCTCCCGCACCGAGGACGCCTCCCCGCTGGAAGCGCTGTACCTGACCCTGGTCACCACGCTCAGCGGCGCCGACCCGGACACCACAAAGCCGGCCGGCGCGCAGATCATGCAGGTGGTGCTCAACCTGGCCGGCTTGGCGCTGATCCCGCTGATCACCGCCGTCGTGGTGGACGGCATCGTCAACGCCCGGCTGGCCCTGCACACCGGCCGGGTGCAGCCCGCGCGGGCCGGGCACGTCGTGCTGATCGGCCTGGGCAACGTCGGCACCCGGGTCATGGCCCAGCTCCGGGAGTACGACGTCGAGGTGGTGGCGATCGACAAGGATCCGGCGCCGCGCGGCGGCGCCCTGGCCCGTCAACTGGAGGTGCCGGTGATCGTCGGCGACGCCGCGCTCTCCGAGACGCTTGTCGCCGCGTCGGTGGCCGACTGCCAGGCGCTGGTGGTGGCGTCCACCGACGACGTGGCCAACCTGGAGGCGGCGCTCGCCGCCCGTGACCTCGCCCCCGACCTGCGGGTGGTGCTGCGGCTCTTCGACGGTGACTTCGCCGAACGGGTGGAGGAGACCTTCGCCCTCGGGGTGTCCCGATCGGTCTCCTACCTGGCCGCCCCGGCCTTCATCGGGGCGCTGACCGAACGCGCGGTGATCACCACGATCCCTGTCGACAGGCATGCGCTGCCGGTCGCCGAGGTGCCGGTCGCCGCAGGCTCCGAGCTGGACGGCCGACCGCTGGAGGTGGTCAACCGGGACGGGCAGGTCCGGTTGATCGCCCGTACCCCGGCCGGCGGGGGCAAGACGATCTGGTGGAAGGACCTCGACCCTCGCCAGGTGATCTTCGCGGGCGACCGGCTGACAGTCGTCGCCCGCCGACGCGGTCTGGACTGGCTGACCAGGCAGTGCGCCCCGCCCGCCCATCCGGGCCCGGCGCCTCGGCCGGCGGGGGCGGTGCACGGCACGGTGCCCACCCCAACGGCGACGCCGCCCTCGCTGCCAAGCCAGCCCGGCTCGGCGCATCCCGTTCCTCCCAGCGGGGGTGCTCCCTCGACATCCACTGACGGCCCGGTGGACGAAATCGAACTGACCCGCCGGCATGACGGCACCGCCGAGGTGAGCTGAAGCTGCCTATGGCCGGTACCGGGTGACAATCACTGCCATGCGTTTCCGCGTCCTGGGGCCGACCCAGGTGCTGCTGGCCGACGGGCGTGAGATCGCCCCGGGTGGTCCACGGCTGCGCGCGCTGCTGGCGCTCCTGGTGCTCGACGCGGGCCGGGTGGTGTCCGCCGAGCGGCTGATCGACGGCCTGTACGGCGAGCACCCGCCCCGGGGCGCCGCCAACGCGCTTCAGTCCCTGGTGTCGCGCCTGCGTCAGGCGCTGCCCGCCGAGCACACCCCGGTGGAGTTCCACCCGGCCGGCTACCGCCTCGCCGTGGACCCCGCGGACGTCGACGCGTACCGGTTCGAGCGGCTCGCCGAGGTCGGGCGGCGCGCTCTCACCGGCGGTGACTGGCCCCGCGCGGCGGCCGTGCTACGCGAGGCGCTGGAGCTGTGGCGTGGTCCCGCACTGGCCGACGTCATCGACGTGGCCGGCGTACCCGCGCAGGCGGCCCGGCTGGACGAGCTGCGGCTGGCCGCCACCGAAGATCGGATCGAGGCCGAGCTGGCGCTGGGCGGGCACGCGGAGCTGGTCCCGGAGCTGCGGCAACTGGTCGTGGCGCATCCGCTGCGGGAGCGGTCGCGAGGCCAGCTCATGCGTGCCCTGTCCGCGCAGGGTCGGCCGGCCGAGGCGCTTGCCGAGTTCGAGGACGCTCGGCGCGGCCTGGCCGAGCAACTCGGGGTCGACCCGTCTGCGGCGCTGGCCGCGATCCACCTGGCCGTACTGCGCGGCGCCGAGAGTCCCGCCGGGCCGCGCGGCGGGGACAGCTTCGCCGGGCCGCGCGGCGGGGACAGCTTCGCCGGGCCGCGCGGCGGGGACAGCTTCAACGTACGCCCGACGACCGAGCCGGGGCTGCCGAGCCAGCTCACCACCTTCGTCGGGCGGGAGGAGGAACTGACGCGCGTTCGCGCGTTGCTCGGTGAGCGAAGACTTGTCACCCTCACCGGCCCCGGGGGAGCGGGTAAGACCCGGTTGGCGATCGAGGCGGCGGGTCGTTCGGACGGCGAGGTCTGTTTCGTCGAGCTGGCCGGGCTGGCCGACGGGTCGGACGTACCGCAGGCGGTGTTGAGCGCGCTCGGTCTGCGGGACGCGGGGCTGCGGGCCCCGGCCGAGCCGGGCCGACAGTCCACCGACCGACTGGTCGAGGCGCTCGCCGAACGGCGGCTGCTGCTCGTGCTCGACAACTGCGAGCACGTGGTCGCCGACGCGGCCCGGCTCGCCGCACGGCTGCTGGGCGCGTGCCCGGCGCTGCGGGTGCTGGCCACGAGTCGCGAGCCGCTCGGGCTGGCCGGCGAGGCGTTGTGCCAGTTGTCCGGGCTCACCCTGCCGCCACCCGACGCGTCGACCGAGCAGGCCGACGACTACGCGGCGGTCAGCCTGTTCGTCCAACGGGCCGCCGACGTCGCACCCGACTTCACCGTCACGCCGGCCAACGTCGACGTGGTGCTGCGGATCTGCCGTACCCTCGACGGCCTGCCGCTGGCCATCGAGCTGGCCGCCGCGCGGCTGCGGGCGTTGCCCGTCGCCGAGGTGGCCGCCCGGCTCGACGACAGGTTCCGGTTGCTGTCCATGGGCAGCCGGGCCGCGTCGCCCCGACACCGCACGCTCCGGGCCGTGGTCGAGTGGAGCTGGGATCTGCTCGACGAGGCCGAACGGATACTGGCCCGCCGGCTGACCGTCTTCGCGGGCGGCGCGACGCTGGAGGCCGCCGGGCGGGTCTCCGGTCTCCCCAGCGCCGAGTTCGTCGACGCGCTCAGCGGTCTGGCCGACAAGTCCTTCGTGGAGTTGAGCGGTGGCCGGTACCGGATGCTCGAAACGGTGCGCGCCTTCTGCGCCGAACGTCTCGCCGAAGCCGGTGAGGCCGACGAGCTGCGCCGCGCGCACACCGTGTACTTCCTGGAGCTCGCCTGGACCGCCAGCGACCACCTGCGGCGCGCGGAACAGTTGCACTGGTTGCGGCGGCTCGACGCCGAACGGGACAACCTGCACGCCGCGCTGCGGCGTGCCACCGCGGCCGGCGACGCGTCCGAGGCGGCCGGGTTGGTCGCGGCCCTGTCGTTCTACTGGTGGTTACGCGGCATGCGTGGCGAAGGGGCCCGGCTAGCCGCCGACGTCCTCGACGTGCTCGGTGCCGAGGCGCCGCCCGGGTTGGGCGAGGAGTTCGCCCTCTGCGTCTACAACGCCGCGCTCGCCGGTGCCGGCCACCTCCCGTCGCTCGGTACGCAGGGGTCCGTGATCCGCAGCCTCGACCGGCCCCCTCGACAACCGTTCCTCCTGTATCTGTCGGGGATCTCAACCGGACCCCCGCCCGGCGGAGCCGATGACGTCGAAGAGCTGATGCGGGAGCTGCGGCGGCTGGTCGGCCCGGACGTCTGGATCAACGCGCTCGGCGCGATGGGGCACGGCACGGCGCAGATGTGGGGTGGTCAGTCGGACCGTGCCGGGGCCGCGCTGGCCACCGCGCTCGACGGCTTCCGGAGCACCGGAGACCGGTGGGGTTCCATGATCACACTTGGCGCGCTCGGCGAACTGGCCGCCTGGCACGGTGATCCGGAGGCGGCGGGCGACCACATGAAGCAGGCAATGGGCTTGGCCGAGGAACTCGGCTCAGCCGTCGACCAGGCCGACATGCTGCGTACGCGGGGTGAGATAAGGCTGCGTGCCGGTGACCTGGCGGCAGCCCGGGACGACTTCGCCGGCGCGCTGCTCCTGGCGCAGGGCAGTGGCGCGCCCGAGTTCGTGTCCGCCGCCCGGCTCGGCCTCGCCCAGGTGGCACGGCTGCGTGGTGATCTCGCCGAGACGAGGCAGCTCTGCGAAGCGGCGTTGGCCGGCGGGCTCACCGGCTGGTACGTCGGCGAGGCGACGCGCTCGGAGATCATCCTCCTTCTTCAGCAGATCACCGAGGAGGAGAAGGCCGGTGCCGCGAGCCGGCCCGGTGCGCCGCCGTCAGCGGACGGTGCGTGACCCGTCAGCGCCCGACCGCACCCTCGCGGCATGACGACATTCGACGTGACAGCCGAAGGGCTGGGCAAACGGTACGGCCCCACCCGAGCGCTCGACGCCTTCGACCTGACGGTGCCGACCGGCACGGTGTACGGACTGCTGGGGCCGAACGGGGCCGGGAAGACGACTGCCGTACGGATCCTCACCACGCTGCTGCGCTTCGACACGGGCCGGGCCACCGTGGCCGGGTTCGACGTACGGCGTCAGCCGGACGAGGTGCGGGCCCGGATCGCGTTGACCGGGCAGTACGCCGCGGTCGACGAAACCCTCAGTGGGCGGCAGAACCTGGAGTTGTTCGGCCGGCTGTTCCGGCTGGGTCGACGGGCCGCCCGGCAACGCGCCGACGAACTGCTGCAACGGTTCGGGCTCGACGAGGCGGCCGGCCGGTCGGCGGGTGAGTATTCGGGTGGGATGCGCCGTCGGCTGGACCTGGCGGCCAGCCTGATCCGTACACCCCGGGTGCTCTTCCTCGACGAGCCGACCACCGGTCTGGACCCGCGTAGCCGCAACCAGGTGTGGGACCTGGTCCGCGACCTGGTCGCGGACGGGACCACGGTCCTGCTCACCACGCAGTACCTGGAGGAGGCCGACCAGCTCGCCGGCCGGATCTCGGTGATCGACACCGGTCGGGTGGTGGCCGAGGGCTCGCCGGACGAGTTGAAGGCGATGACCGGCGGCGACCGGATCGAGGTGGTGGTGCGGGAGGCGGCCGACCTGACCCGGGCTGCCCGCATCGTCGCGTCGATCTGTGCCGCGGAGCCGGAGCGCGATCCGGAGGTGCGGCGGCTCAGCGTGCCGGTGGCCGACCGGGTCGCCGGGCTTGTCGACGTGGTGCGGGCGTTGGACGACGCCGGGGTCGCGGTGGAGGACATCGGCCTGCGGCGCGCGACGTTGGACGAGGCGTTTCTGTATCTGACCGGGCACCGGCCGGACGAGGCCCGCGAGCCCGTCGGCGTTGGAGGAAAGGCGGACGGGGCATGACGGCGGCGGTGGTCGACGGCTGGACGATGACCAGGCGGAACATGATCCACGTGATCCGCGCACCGGAGGAGCTGATCCTCTACTTCTCGTTGCCGATCATGTTCGTGCTTGTCTTCGGGTACGTGTTCGGCAGCGGCATGCAGGTGTCGGGTGGCGGCAACTATCGCGAGTTCCTGCTGCCCGGGGTCTTCGTGATGACGATGCTGTACGGCCTCGGCGCCACCGCGACCGGCGTGGCGCTGGACCTCAGCCGGGGTGTGGTCGACCGGTTCCGGTCGATGCCGATGGCCCGGTCCGCTTTGATGACCGGCCGGAGCGCCGCCGACCTGCTGCGCGCGCTGCTGGAGATGTCCACCCTGCTGGTCTGCGGCCTGCTCGTCGGGTGGCAGTGGCGGCAGGGTGTCGGCAAGGCGTTGCTCGCCGTCGGGCTGCTCCTGCTGCTGCGGATCGCGATCACCTGGGTCGGGATCTACCTGGCGCTGCTGGTGCGCAACCCGGACACGGTCGGCGTGATCGTCTTCCCGGCGGCGTTCCCGTTCACCGCGATCTCCAACGTCTTCGTGTCGCCCGAGCTGATGCCGTCGGTCATCGGGACGATCTCGGAGTGGAATCCGCTCTCGGCCACCGTCGCCGCGATCCGTCACCTGTTCGGCAACCCCGGTCTGGGTGGCGACTCCTGGCCGGCGGAGCACGCCATGCTGTTGGCGGTGGTGTGGCCGGTGCTGCTGATCGCGACGTTCGCGCCGCTCGCGGTGCGCCGATACCGGCGGCTGAGTCGCTGAACCCGGGTCGCCGGTGGCCTGCTCAGGTCACCGGCGGGCGGGGCGTAGCGCGTACCACGCGGCGCCGACGGCGAGCACACCGAAGCCGGCGAGGACACTGCCCGTCGGCAGGTTGACCGCGAGTAGCAGACAGCCGAGCAGCCCCAGGCCGGCGAGCACCCGCACCGGCAGTTTCCGCTCCCGCTCCCGACCCAACGTCAGCGCCGCCGCGTTGGTGACCGCGTAGTAGACAAGCACTGTGCAACTGGAGAAGCCGATGGCGTCGCGCACGTCGCCGAGCAGCACCACCACGACCACCACGGCGGCCACGGCCAGTTCGGCGCGGTGCGGCACCTGGCGTACCTGGTGCACGGCGGCAAGCGCACCGGGCAGGTCCCGGCGGCGAGCCATCGCCAGGGTGGTCCGGCCGACCCCGGCGACCAGGGACAGCAGGACCCCGACGACCGCGATGGTGGCTCCGGCGCGGACCAGCCAGGCCAGGCCGGGCAGCCCGGCGGCGGTCACCACGTCGACAAGGGGCGCGGCGGACCCGGCCAGCCGGTCGGCGCCGAGCACACCGAGTGCGACCACGGCCAGCACCAGGTAGATCGCGAGCACCACCCCGAGCGCCAGCGGCACCGCCCGGGGAATGGTCCGCCGCGGGTCGCGGACCTCCTCGCCGAGCGTGGCGATCCGGGCGTACCCGGCGAACGCGAAGAACAGCAGCCCGGCGGCGGTGAGCCCGCCCCGGGCGGAGCCGCCGGGCTCGCCGAGCCGATCCAGGCGCACCGGCCCTCCCACCAGACCGACGACCGCGACCAGGGCCAGCACCGCGAGCACCAGCACGACAAGTGCCCTGGTCACGGTGGCCGTCTTGCCGATGCCGCGCAGGTTCACCGCGGTCACCGCGAGCACCGCGCCGACGGCGACCAGCCGGGCCTGCCCCGGCCACAGGTACGCCCCGATGGTCAACGCCATCGCCGCGCAGCTCGCCGTCTTGCCGACCACGAAGCCCCAGCCGGCCAGGAACCCGGCGAACGGCCCGAGGCGCTCCCGACCGTAGACGTAGGTGCCGCCGGACTCCGGGTACCGGGCCGCCAGCCGCGCCGAACTCGTCGCGTTGCAGAAGGCGATGAAGCCCGCCAGCACCAGCGCGGGCAGCAGGCCGGCGCCGCCGGCCGCCGCCGCGGCCGGGCCGAAGACCACGAAGACGCCCGCGCCGAGCATCGAGCCCAAACCGATGACCACCGCATCGGGTACGCCGAGCCGCCGCGCCAGTTGATCCACGACCGAAACCTAGGGGTACGAGGTGAACGGCCGGTCCCATGCGCGTAACCGCCCGGGGAGCGGCACGTCGTCCCACGGCACCCGATGCAGCAACCGGTCCAGGAAGAGCCCGATCAGCAGGGCGGCCACGCCGTCGGTGAGCCAGTGGAAGTTCAGGTAGGTCGTGGTGACCAGCAGGATGGCCGGCGGGGCGAACCGGATCAGCCGGTGCACCCTCGGGTGCAGTCGCCCAGCCGTCAGCGCGGTCAGCAGCACGGCTATCACCCCGTACCAGAGGATGGCGTTGACGACGTGCCCCGACGGGTAGGACAGGTCGTACTCGGTGGGCGGCAGGTCATTGAAGATCCGGACCGACTGGGTCGGCGGCAGATCCGAGCTGGGCGCGGCCCGGTCGGTCAGGACCTTGAGCGGCCCGACCGTCAGGTAGAGGAGCACGAACGCCCCCGCCACCAGCAGCAGCGGCCGCACGGTGCGCCTGCGCCAGGCCACCGCCACGGCGAGCGCCCCAGCGAGGGGCGTCAACAGCCAGCCCCCCTGGCCGATGAGGTTGAACGCCCGTGCCGTCCAGTAGATCGGTGCCGGGTGGTGGGCGTACGCCCATTCCCGGACCGCCAGGTCCAGCCCGAGCAACGCACCTGTGGCGAGCGCCATGGTCACCGCACCGAACCCGGCCAGGAGGAGGGCGTCGAACCACCAGCCGGCCGGGCGGACGGGCCGTAGCCGCAGGTCACGTCGTACCGCCGTGGGTTTGAGCACGCGACCACGCTACCGGCCCGGCGCGAGGCCGGGGTGGTCGGCGCTGTGGGCCCAACCACGATCGGAGGCGGAGGCGGGGGCGAGGCGTCATGCTTGTGCCCGTGCGGATCACGTCTGCCCTCGTGGACCCGGCGCTGCTCGACCTGCCCTGGTCGACACCGCTGGAGGAGTGGCCTGCCCAACACCTGGTGGCGCTGCCGCAGGGCATCTCCCGACACGTCGTCCGGTTCGTCCGGCTTGGTGATTACGTCTACGCGTTCAAGGAGACCCGCGAGCGGATCGCCGAGCGGGAGTACGACCTGCTCCGGGCCCTGGAGCGGATCGACTTCCCGTCGGTCGAGGCGGTGGCGGTGGTCGCCGACCGGCAGACCGAGGACGGGGAAGCCCTGGAATCCGTGCTGATCACCCGGCACCTCCAGTTCTCCCTGCCGTACCGGGCGCTCTTCTCGCACACCCTGCGGCCGGAGACGATGAGCCGGCTGCTCGACGCGCTCGCGGCCCTGATCGTGCGGATGCACCTCACCGGGTTCTTCTGGGGTGACTGCTCGCTGTCGAACACGCTGTTCCGCCGGGACGCGGGGGCGTTCGCCGCCTACCTCGTGGACGCGGAGACCGGCGCGTTGCACAACTCGCTCTCCAACGGTCAGCGCGGTGAGGACCTGGAGATCGCCCGGGTGAACATCTTCGGTGAGGCGTTGGATCTGCAGGCCGCCGGCCTGCTGCACGAGTCCATCGACCCCGAGGTGGTCTGCGAGGAGGTCGTGCAGCGCTACGAGCGGCTCTGGCACGAGATCACCTACGAGCAGGCGGTCGAGCGGGAGGCGCGGCACGACATCGAGGGCCGGATCCGCCGCCTCAACGAGCTGGGCTTCGACGTGGCTGAGGTGGCCATGTCCTCGATCGACGACGGGCGTTACCTGGTTCGGCCGAAGGTCGTCGACGCCGGCTACCACACCCGGCGGCTGCTGCGGCTCACCGGTCTCGACGCCGAGGAGAACCAGGCGCGCAAGCTGCTCAACGACCTGGACGCCTACCGGGCGGAGAGCGACCTGATCGACGAGCAGCAGGCCGCGCATCGCTGGCTCACCGAGGTCTTCGAGCCGGTGGTCCGGGCCGTACCCGCGAATCTGCGCCGCAAGCTGGAGCCGCAGGAGCTGTTCGCGCAGATCATCGAGCACAAGTGGCTGCTCTCCGAGCAGGCCGGCCGAGATGTCGGGATGCGCCACGCGGTTCAGTCCTACCTGGCCGACGTGCTTGTGCACCGCCCCGACGAGCAGGCCATCCTCGGCGTCGACGTCCCCGCCCTGAGCTGAGCCGGCCTCCGCTTGGCCGGGGTCGCCGTGCTGGCGGATCGGAGTTCGTGGGGATGTAGACGCGTCCTGTAGAGCTGCCCCAGAAATGGGGCAGTCACCGTCTGAGGTTCTGCCCCGCCCGAGGTCCTTGCCCCGCACGTGGGGCAGCTCTACAGGGTGCGCAGTAGTGCAGGGGTGCAGCCCGTCCAGGATCGCGCAGCGGCGGAACGGGCCCGCCGGCTTGGGCGCCTCACTCCAGCCAGGAGCCGCCGCGGAGGACCCGGACCACGTTCAGGTCGGCGTCCAGCACCACCAGGTCGGCGCGCAGGCCAACCTGCAGGGAGCCCAACCGGTTGCCCAGGCCGATGGCGCGCGCGGGGGTGGTGGCCACCATCCGCGCCGCGTCGGCGATCGGGATTCCGGCGTTCACCGCGTGCCGCAGCGCGGCATCCATGGTCAGCGTGCTGCCGGCGATGGCACCGTCGCGGGCGAGTCGGGCCACCCCGTCGGTCACGGTGACGGCCTGGCCGCCCAGCTCGTACGAGCCGTCGGGCATTCCGGCGGCGGCCATCGCGTCGGTGATCAGCGCCGCCCGGTCCGGGCCCGCTGTCGCGGCGGTGAAGGTCAGCATCCCGTCGTGCAGGTGCACCCCGTCGGCGACAAGTTCGCAGATGACTGTGGGCGCGTCGAGCAGGGCGACCACCGGCCCCGGCTCGCGGTGGTGCACCGGGCGCATGCCGTTGAACAGGTGGGTGCCGACACTGGCGCCGGCGGCGACCGCCGCGCGGGTCTGCTCGTACGTCGCGTCGGTGTGGCCGACCGCCGCCACCACCCGCTGTGCGGTGAGCAGCTTGATCGCCTCCAGCGCGCCGTCGCGTTCGGGGGCGAGGGTGACCATCCGGACCGCGCCCCGGCCCAGCTCGATCAGCTCGGTCAACTCGTCGGTCGACGGGTCGCGCAGGTACTCCGGGTTCTGCGCCCCACAGCGGGCCGCGGAGAGGTAGGGCCCTTCGAAGTGGACTCCCGCCAGCACGCCCTCGTCGACGAGCGGAGCGAACGCCTCGGTCGCCGCGCGCATCAGCGGGAAGGGCGCGCTGACCAGGCTCGCCAACAGGGTGGTCGTGCCGTGCGCGAGGTGGAAGTCGGCCGCCGCTCGGGCCTCGTCGGCGTCCCCGGTGGTGAAGGTGTGCCCACCACCGCCGTGGGTGTGCATGTCGACGAAGCCGGGCAGGATCCAGTTACCGTCCCGGACCGACGGATATTCGGCGACCGCGGTGATCCGATCTCCGTCCCACTCGACGCAGCCCTGTCGGATGACACCGTTCGGGGTCACCACTCGGCCGTCCACCCGCACGGTCATCGCTCCTCCTGATGGTCACGGACGCGCACGGCGTCCTGGTCACGGACGCGTACCGCGTCCAGGGCGAGCAGGGCGGCGCCGAGGCAGCCGGCCTCGTCGCCGAGGGCTGCCGCGACCAGCCGCGGCTCCCGATGGAAGGTCATCCGCTCGTGCAGCGCCGCCCGCAGTGGGGTCAGCAGCCGGTCCCCGGCCTGGGCCAGGCCGCCGCCGAGCACGATCGTCGCCACGTCGAACAGGGCCTGCCCGGTGGCGAGGCCGTCGGCGAGCGCCTCGATGGCCTCCCGCCAGACCTGGCCGGCGAGTGGTTCCCCGGCTGCGGCCCGCTCGGCGACATCGGCCGCCGTCACCGGAGCGTCCGCCGCCCCACCCGCCAGTTCGGCGTAGCGGCGGCCGATGGCGGCGGCCGACGCGATCGTCTCCAGGCAGCCGGGGCGACCACAGCCGCAGCGCGGGCCGTCGGGCCGGACCAGGATGTGGCCGATCTCCCCGGCGGCGCCGTGCGCGCCCACGGACGCCGAGCCGTCGACCACGTGCGCGGCGGCGATGCCGGTACCGATGGCCACGAACAGTACGTGCGGAGTGCCGCGCCCGGCGCCGAGCCGCGCCTCGGCGAGACCACCCACGCGCACGTCGTGGCCGAGCGCCGTGGGCAGGCCGAGCCGCGCCACCGCCAGGTCCCGCAGGGGTACGTCCCGGAAGCCCACATTCGCCGACCAGACCGCCACGCCGCGCGCCTCGTCCACCACTCCGGGCACGGCGATGCCGACCGCGATCGGCGTCAGCCCGTCGGCTCGGGCCTTGTCGGCCAGCCCGACGGCCACGTCCAGGATCGTGCCGACCACGGCCGCCGGGCCGCGCGCGGCGTTCGTGGGGTGCCGCTCGGTGCGTACCGCGACGCCGTCCGGTCGGACCAGGGCGCACTTCATGCCGGTGCCGCCCACATCCAGCGCGACGACGACCTGCTCGGTGGCCCCGGCGTCGCCGCTCGTCACGCCAGCACCACCGACCGGGACAGGTGTCGGGGCGCGTCCGGGTCCAGGCCTCGGCTGGCCGCCAGCGCGACCGCGAAGCGTTGAGCCAGGATCAGGTCGGCCATCGGGTCGACCGGGGTACGACCGGCTGACCAACTGCCCAGCACCGTGCGCCAACCGTGTGTGCGGCTGTGCACGAAGGCAGCCCCGGTGGCGGCCACATCCTCGGGTAGCCCGTCGGGCAGATCGCCGAACGCCCAGACCAGTCTGCCGGGCGCGGCGACCGAGATGGGACCGTGCCGATAGTCCATTGCCGGGTACGCCTCGGCCCAGAAGGTGGCCGCCTCACGGCACTTCAGCGCTGCCTCCTGGGCCAGCCCGATCGTCCACCCGCGACCGAGAAAGGTGGCCTGCCCGATGGTGGCCGGGTCGATCGGCAGCGGGGATCGCACCGCGACTTCGGCGTCGGCGGCGAGCGCGGTCACCGGGTCGCCGAGGTGGGCCCGGAGCAGGGCCAGCGCGGTGGTCGCGAAGCGGGTCTGCAGCACCGACCGCTCGTCGGCGAAGGGCATCGTCACCGCGGCGGTGGCCAGCTCGACCGCCGGTGACGCCGGGTCGCCGACGAGGACAGTGGTCGGCGTCCGCCCGCGCAGCGCGGCGAGCAGGTCCAGCACCTCGGTGGTGGTGCCGGAGCGGGTGATCGCGATCAGCCGGTCGTAGTGGCGGCCGGCGGGGAACTCGGACGCCTGGAACGCGTCGGTCTCACCCTGGCCGGCGTGCTCGCGGCGGCCCGCGTACGCCATCGCCATGAACCACGACGTGCCGCAACCGACGACGGCCACTCGCTCACCGGGGCGGGGCAGGTCACCGTGGACGACACCGGCCAGCGCGGCCGCCTCCCGCCAGCAGTCGGGCTGGCTCGCGATCTCCGCTTCCACGTACGTCATGGGAAACTCCTCGCAGGGGCGACCGGTGCGCAATACGGCTCGTTAAGCACGCATTTCGCGCGTCATTCTGCGCGAACGCCGGTGGCCGTGGCAACTGACCAACCGATCGCGCAGGACTGCCTTTTGCGCAAGCCTAGTTTCGCGCACTAGTGTGCACGCAATCAATCACCGTCCGTGCAGTCACTGGGAGGGCCCCCGCGGTGGACCGGTACGCCAGATGGAACGCCCTGCTCGAGATGCTGACCGACAACGGCCGGGTCAGCGTCGAGGCGGCAGCCGAGCGGCTGGACGTCTCCCAGGCCACCATCAGGCGTGACTTCGACCAGCTCGCCCAACAGCAGATGATCACCAGGACCCGGGGCGGCGCGGTCGCGAACGGCGTGTCGTACGACCTGCCGCTGCGCTACAAGACGGCCAAGCACTCGGCGGAGAAGCAGCGGATCGGCGCGGCCGCCGCCGCGCTCGTCGCACCGGGCACCGTGGTCGGCCTGAACGGCGGCACCACAAGCACCGAGGTGGCGAGGGCGCTCGCCGTGCGTCCGGACCTGAACACCAGCGCCGAGGGCGCCCAGCTCACCGTTGTGACAAACGCGCTGAACATCGCCAACGAGCTGCTGGTCCGGTCGCGGATGAAGGTCGTGGTGGCCGGCGGCGTGGTGCGCCCGAAGTCGTTCGAACTTGTCGGCCCGCTGGGTGGGGCGCTGCTGCGCGAGGTCACCCTGGACGTCGCGCTGCTCGGCGTGGACGCCATCGACCCGCAGCTCGGTGCCGCCGCCCACCACGAGGGGGAGGCCGCGATGAACAACCTGATGGTGGCCCGGGCCAAACGCGTGGTGATCATCGCGGACTCGTCCAAGCTGGGCGGTCACGCCTTCGCCCGGATCTGTCCCATCGAGCGGGTCGAGACGCTGGTGACCGACTCCGGCGCCGCCCCGGAGTTGGTGGACGCGTTCCGCGCCGCCGGCGTACAGGTCATCTGCGCCTGAGCGGTAACGCTCCGTCGATGGATTGACCCATTCGGCGCGTCGGTGCATACCGCGTATTGCGCGCGTCTGCATACCGCGTATGGTGTCGGCTGTCACGCCCACCCATTGGGGGAGGTGCAGCTTGCCTGCTGTCCTGGAGATCGAAGGTCTACGTAAGACGTACAAGAGTCGTCGACGCGGTACCCGCAACGCGCTCGACGGCTTCGACATGCGGGTCGACGCAGGGCAGGTGCACGGCTTCCTGGGCCCCAACGGGTCCGGCAAGACGACCACGCTGCGTACCCTGCTCGGCCTGATCCGACCCGACGGCGGCCGGATGGCGCTGCTCGGACACGAGGTCCCCGACGCCCTGCCCACCGTCGCCGGCCAGGTCGGCGCGATCGTGGAGAGCCCGCAGTTCTTCCCGCACTTCACGGCACGGGACACGCTGTCCCTGCTGGCCGGGGCGGGCGGGGTGCCGGCCGTCCGCGTCGACGAGGTGCTGGAACTCGTCGGGCTGCGCGACCGGGCCGACGAGCGGGTCAAGACGTACTCGTTGGGCATGAAGCAGCGGCTCGCCGTGGCCTCGGCCCTGCTGAAGAACCCGAAGCTGCTCATCCTCGACGAGCCCGCCAACGGCCTCGACCCGGGCGGCATCCGGGAGATGCGCACGCTGATGCGCGGTCTCGCGGAATCCGGGATGACAGTGCTGCTGTCCAGCCACATCCTCGGCGAGATCCAGCTGATCTGCGACTCGGTCACCATCATCTCGCTGGGTCGGCGTGTCGCGTTCGGTCCGGTCGACGAGGTGCTCGCGCAGCACTCGTCCGGCGCGGTCCGGGTCCGGCTGGAGGCGGTGAGCGACCTGCCGGTGGCCACCGAGGCGCTCACCACGGCCGGCATCGGGGTCACCGGTCACCCCGACCACCTGATGTTGACGGGCGTCGACAAGCCGGCCACGGTGACCCGCCTGCTCGCCGAGCGCAACCTCTACGTCAGCGAGTTGGCGCCGATCGCCGTCGATCTGGAGAGCGTCTTCCTCGAACTGACGTCCACCGCGCCGGTCCCCGGCCAGCACCGGCAGGTCGACGAGTCCATGAAGGTCGGTGGGACGGGTCAGCCCGGCACCACCGCGGGAGGGTGGGGCGCGTGAGCCTCTTTCGTACGGAGCTGCGCCGGCTCACCAAGCGGCGGTTCACCAGGTACATGACGCTGCTCGGCCTGCTGGTGCTGGCCGCGGTGGTCGTCGGGGTGTTCTTCACCAACCAGAAGCTCGACGCCGGCCAGCTCGCGAAGGCCGAGCGTCAGGCCGACCAGCAGTACCAGGAGCAGGTGCGCTGGAGTGAGCAGGAGCGCACCGCGTGTGAGCAGGCCAAGGCGGCCGGCACGGACAGCGACGGCCGTTACCCGGATGACTGCTCGATGATCACGGCCCCGTCCCGGGACCAGATCCAGGCGAGTTGGTTCCTGCCCTCGACGTTCGACTTCAAGGAGACGTTCGACGAGACGCTGCTCCCGTTCGCGGCGATCCTCGCCCTGGTCGGGTTCGTCGTCGGCGCGTCCTTCATCGGCGCCGAGTGGAGCACCGGCGGCATGATGAACCTGCTGCTCTGGCGGCCGAAGCGGCTCACAGTACTGCTCACCAAGCTGGCCGCGCTGCTCACCGGCATGCTGGCGGTGACGTTGCCCGCCGCGGTGCTCTGGTTCGCCGGGTTCTGGGCGGTCGCCACGTTCCGCGGCAGCACCGAGAAGATGACCTCCGGCACCTGGCAGTCGTTCGCGCTGACCGGCGTGCGGGGCGTGGTGCTGGTCCTGGTGCTCACCACCATCGGCTTCGCCCTGGCGTCGCTGGGTCGGCACACCGCGATGGCCCTTGGTGGCGTGGTGGCCGTGATGGTGGTCGGCCAGTTCGGCCTGGGCATCCTGCTGGGGCTGGCGAACGTGCGCTGGCCCGAGGCGTACCTGATGCCCACCTATCTGGTGGCCTGGATGTTCAAGACGGTCAAGCTGGAGGACTGGAACTCCTGCAACGCGACACTCAGCGGGTCGTGTGAACCGGAGACCCTGAACATCACCTGGCAGCAGTCCTCGGTGGGGATCTCGGTCGCGGTGGTGGTGATCCTCGGAGCGGCGCTCTGGGCGATGCGTCGCCGCGACATCACCTGATCCGACCGATCTGACGCGGCGCGGTCGGCCCGGCCGTCGGGGTTCCCGGCGGCGCGGGGCCGGCCGCGCCGGCTGGTGCGACCGGGGTCGTCCCTGGCTAGGCTGAGTGCCATGTCCGCCGACGCCACCCCGGCCGCCCCCGAGCCGTCCACTGACGCTCGTCGCAGCGAGGTCGCGGGTGCTGTCGCGCCGGCGGTGCCGACTCCGCGGCCGGTGCCGCCCATCGAGAGCACCGACGATCCCGAGCCGGACGACGAGGTCGACGTCGCGCCAGGCGCCCCGACGGTCGCGCTCACCGAACGGGAACGGGCCATCCTCGCCTTCGAGCAGCAGTGGTGGCGGCACGCCGGCGCCAAGGAGCAGGCCGTCCGGGACACCTTCGGCGTCTCGTCGACCCGGTACTACCAACTGCTCAACGGGCTGCTCGACAACCCGGCCGCCTTGGCCGCCGACCCCATGCTGATCGGCCGGCTCCGCCGGTTGCGCTCGTCGCGCGCCCGCAACCGTCGCCGCTGACCGCCACCTGCCCTGCCCTGCCCTGCCCGCGAGGAATGTCGCCGCGTCGGTGGTGTTCGGCGAGGTCGCGCCAGCGGTTTGCACACCCTGACACCCGGTCGGGTGACAACAGAGCGTGATGCGGAACACCTCGCCCGCCCGACCGGCCGGTACCGCTGGCCGGACCGCCAGTGGATGGCGAATGGGGTGGACTTCGGCCGATGAGAGCGGCAGACTGCGGCACGTGGCGGGTGCGGTCCGGCTGGAGCCGGTGGACGAGCAGAACCTGGAGCCGTTGCTCTCCGTAGCGGCGGCGGAGGCAGAGCCGAGCGACGTGATGCCTCCCGTCGAGGCCCCCGCCGGCTGGTCGCTCGCCCGTCGAGAGGCGTTTCGGGAGTTCCATCGGGCCAGCTTCGGCGGACTGGACGGCCCGACCCGCTCGCAGATGTACGCGATCCTCGTCGGTGGCGAGGTGTTGGGCATGGTCCGCATGACGCGCTGTGACGAGCCCGGCACGGTGGAGACCGGCATGTGGCTCGGTCGCTCGGCGCGCGGGCAGGGGATCGGCGCGGCGGCCCTGCGGGAGTTACTGAACGCCGCCGCTCGGGCGGGCATGCGGGTGGTGGTCGCCGAGACGACCCCGGACAACATCGGCGCGGTCGCCGTGCTGCACAAGTGCGGCGCCAAACTGTACGAGGACGACGGCAAGGTGCGAGCCGAGATCTGCCTGGACTCGACGCCGCCGGCGCTCTGAGGCGCTGCGGGGGTGCCGGGTCGGTCGGCGGTGACCGCGGGGGCCACCGCCGACCGCGTGGATCAGGCCGGCACCCGGACGATGTCGAAGTCGGTGGTCGGCGTCGACTCCACGTCGAACCGGCCGTTCACCACGTACAGCGCCGAGCCGAACAGGTCACCGGTGGCCGGCGACCGTAGCTGCGGACCGGTGATCTCCCGCTGCACAGTCCCGGCGGTGTAGCCGGCGTTGAGCCGGACCACCGCGATGACGTTTGTCAGGTTCCGGATCACGTACAGGGTGCGACCGCGCAGCACCAGCCCGTCGGCCCGGTCCACCGAGTAGCCGCCGAGGTCGAAGACGCTGCTGCCGCCGGTGCTCGGGTCGACGCGGACGAGTTGGCCGGTCAACATCTGCGCGACGAGCAGGTCGCCGTCCGGAAGCGCCACGATCCCGTTGTTGAACGCGTCGGGCGTCGCGCCCGGACCGGTGAGCGGGAGCACCCGGGCGGCGGCGGGGGCGGGCAGGCGGCCACCCGGGCCCAGCGGCACCACGTACAGCACCGGTCGGGTGGAGTCGGTGAAGTAGACCGCCCGCTTGGTGATCACCATGTCGTTGACCAGGGTGTTGGGGTCGGTGGTGAACGGGTAGTGGGCCAACCTGGCACCGGTGCCCGGGTCGTACACGCTGGCTCCGCCGCCGGTGAAGTCGGCGGTCCAGAGTCGGCCCCGCTCGTCGATCTTGAGGCCTGCCTTGGCGGCGCCGAGGGTGCCCGGGATCAGCACCGAGCCGCGCCCGGTACGAAGGTCACCCCGCCACACCGCGCCGTCCAGGACGGACCCGACGTACACGGTGGTGCCCCGACCGATCGTCAACCCTTCCGGGGTGAACCCGTCGGGCAGGGCGATCCGGGCCGGGAACGGCTTCGCCGGATGGGCGGTCGCCGGCGTGCCGACAGTGGCCAGGGTCGCCGCCGCGACCAGGGGGACGAGAAGAAGGGACAGTAGCTTGCGCAAGAAACACCGCCTGACGTCCAGGTGGAGGACTCCACAGAGGAATGTGACGCCCTAATAACACTCCGGAGCCGCCAAAAGGTTGGGAACGGCGCTCAGTCCCGCCGGGCCGCGTACGCGGCAAGCGCCGCGACCTGGGTCGGGTCCAACGACGGGCGTACCCGGGCCCGTGCCGTCGCCACGTGCCCGGCGGTGACCGTGGCGGCGGCGAGTGACTCCCGCATCGCGGCCAGCGCCGCCTCCCGGACCAGCGCCGCGCAGTCCGCCGCGGAGAAGCCGGTCAGCTCGTCGCCGAGGGCCGCCAGGTCGACGTCAGGTGCCAGCGGCACCTGCCGGGACGCGGCTCGCAGGATCTCCGCGCGGGCCGGCCCGTCCGGCGGTGGCACGTAGACCAGCCGCTCCAACCGGCCCGGTCGCAGCAGCGCCGGGTCCACCAGGTCGGGCCGGTTGGTGGCACCGACCACCACCACGTTGCGCAACGTCTCCACCCCGTCCAGTTCGGTGAGCAGCGCGGCGACCACCCGGTCCGTGGTGCCCCCGTCGGTGGCCTGCCCGCGTACCGGCGCCAGGGCGTCCACCTCGTCCAGGAAGATCAGGGTGGGGGCCGCCTCCCGGGCCCGGCGGAACAGCTCGCGGACCGCGCGTTCGCTCTCACCGACCCACTTGGAGAGCAGTTCCGCACCCTTCACCGACAGCACGTTGGCCCGGCCCGAGCCGGCGAGCGCGGTGACCAGGTAGGTCTTGCCGCAGCCAGGTGGCCCGTAGAGCAGCACACCGCGCGGCGGCTGCACCCCGAGCCGGGCGAAGGTGTCCGGGTAGGTCAACGGCCACAGCACCGACTCGGTGAGCGTCTGCTTGACGTCGTCCAGGCCGCCCACGTCGTCGAGGGTCACCGACGCCAGATCCAGGGTCGAGGCGGCCATCGTGGTCGGCCGGACCACCTCCCGGGCGGCGGTGAAGTCGGCCATCGACACCGTCGGCGTCTCGGCGGACTTCTGCCGCAGCGCCGCGCGTACCCCGGCCTCCCGGACCAGCGCGGCCAGGTCCGCCGCGACGAACCCGGGGGTACGCACGGCCACCTCGTCCAACCGGACGTCGTCGGCCAGCGGCACCTGCCGGGTCAGCACGGTGAGCTGTTCGCGGCGCAACGCCTGGTCGGGAAGCGGGATGCTGATCCGCAGCGACAGCAGGTCCGGCGCGCGCAGCGCGGGGTCGACCGCCTCCGGCCGGCCGGTGGCGCAGACCACCGCGACACCGGCCCGGACGCACTCGGCGAGCACCTGACGGAACACCGTCGCCACCGGGCCGGGGCTTTCCGCCGGTGCGAGCGCCTCGACGTCGCTGACCAGCAGCACCGCCGGCCCGCCGGCTCGGGCCGCCGTCGCCGCGGCGCGTAACCGGTCGGCGGCGGCCTGGTTCGTCGACGCGGCCACCTCGGGCGCCCACAGCGGGTGTACGCGGGCACCCACCCGGGCGGCGACGGCCCGGACCAGCGCCGACTTTCCGGAGCCGGCCGGACCGACGAGCAACACCCCCAGCGAGATGGCGGTGCCCAGCCGGCCCAACACCTCCCGGTGGTGGAAGCCGAGGTCGAGCAGCTCGGTCAGCTCCTCGGCCTGGGTGCGCAGCCCGGGCAGCTCGTCCACGTCCGGGGTGTCGTCGGGCTGGTCCACCGCCGCTGCCGCGTCGTCCGTCCGGGCCGGCGGCGTCGACCCGGCGTCGACCGGGGCGGGCCCGCCGTGGGTGGCTGGGCCGTGCTCCCAGCCGATCACCGTGTCCATCGTGACAAGAGCGCCGGCGGCCGGCTCGACCGTGCGTACGGTGAGCAGAGTGCTGGTCCAGGCGAAGCCGACGGTGTTGGCGAGGCTGCGTCGAGCCGCCTCGACCAGGCTGCGCACCGAGGCGTCCGGCAGCACGTCCTGTGGCAGCAGCGACACGTCGTCGCCGCCGGTGAGCACCTTGCCCAGCAGGGCCAGCCGGAGCATCTCCGGGCTCACCGCCGCGACCACCTCCACCGGCCCGGCCAGGACGACCCGGCCCGCCGGCACCAGCGGCACGGGGCTGACCCGCACCTGAGCGCCGTCGCGCACACCCAGGTTGCCCAGGGTCAGGTCGTCGGCGTACAGCAGGGCGCTGCTCGCGCCCGGCCCGGCGGTCGCCACGATCCCCGCCGTCTCCCGGCGGCCGGTGAGCCGGACCGGGTCGCCGGGCCGCAGCCCCAGCGCGGTCAGCGCCTCCGGATGCAGTCGCACGATGCCCCGTCGGGCGTCCAGCGCGGCCGGCCGTAGGCTCGCCGTCAGGGTCAGGTCGGGTTGCGCCACCGCCCGACCGTAGCCGCCGCCGGCCAGCCCCGCCGGTCAGCGCCGCGGATCCAACTCGTCCAACAGCGACGGGTCCCGCCGGATCAGCTCGGCCAACCGGGCCGCCGGATCCGGGGTCAACCCGTCCGGGCCGGGCGCCCACTCGGGGACCGTCCGGCCGGACAGCGGCCAGGCCGGCGGGGGTTCCACAGGCGCCGCCGGGGGCACCGGCCCGACCGTGACGTCCGGTCCGTCCCAGGAGACCCGCATCGGGTACGTCTGCCCCTCGTGCTGCACCTGCACGGTCACCACCAGTCCGGGGTGGCCGCCGACGACCTGACGGACCGCCTCGGCCACCTCCTCGACCGGACCCCACCCGGCGGCCTCGCCCGGGGAGTCCGTCCCCGCGTGCCGGGGGTCGTGCCGTCCCGCCCCGCCGCCGCGAACCTCGTCCGGGCCGGGCCCGGGAAGGCCCGGCGGCGGCATGCTGTCGTCACGGTCGTTGGTCCGCCGGCGCCGCGCCTCCTCGCGCCGGGCCAGTCGGGCCAGCGTCTCGTCCAGGTCGCCCCTCACCAGATCACCTCTTCCCGCACGGCCGGAGCCGGTCGGCTCAGGCTTGCCTGTCCCGGGTGGCACGTTCCAGCGCGCGGTCCAGGACGACAAGCAGGGCGTCCCGCACCGAGAGCCGGTCCCGGGCGTCGAACTGCACGAGCGGCACGTTGTCACCGATGGCCAGCGCCCAGCGGATCTCGCCGAGTTCCAGGGCCAGCCGCCCGTCGAAGGCGTTGACCCCGACCACGAACGGCAGCCCGGCCCGTTCGAAGAAGTCGATCGCGGGGAAGCAGTCGTCCAGCCGGGCGCTGTCCACCACGACCAGCGCGCCGAGCGCCCCGCGGGCGAGGTCGTCCCACATGAAGCCGAACCGGGCCTGCCCCGGCGTGCCGAACAGGTAGAGCTTCAGACTGCGATCGATTGTCACGCAGCCGAAGTCCATCGCCACCGTCGTGGTGGTCTTCGTGGAGCGGACACCCGGATCGTCCACGCCGATCCCGGCGCTCGTCATCTCGGCCTCGGTGGTCAGGGGAGCGATCTCGGAGATCGCACCCACGGTGGTGGTCTTGCCCACCCCGAACCCACCGGCCACCAGGATCTTGACCGGGATCGGCGGTGCCGCCGGCTTACCGACCGGCGGCGAGGACGTCCCCGCGCCGGACGGCGGCTGGTACGGCGGTGGCGGCGGGCCGGCGCGTCCGACCGCCGGCCCGCTGCCCGGCGTGACGTAACGGGCGGCGGCGCTGTTTGCGGCGACCCCGCCGAGCGGGGCGACCGGCCATTCAGGAGATCGCACGAAGTCCATCAATCACTCGCAGGATGAGGTCGGGGTCGGCGGCGTCGTTGGTGTCGCTGACGTGCACGTCCAGGTGTCCGGCCGCCCGTAGGTCGCCGACCAGGACCCGCGTCACACCGAGATGCAGCCGGGCGCGGGCCGAGATCTCGGCGACCGAGATCGGTTCGGCGCAGAGCGCGATGATCGCCTGGGATTCCGGTGCCAGCAGGGCACCGTGCGGGCCGGTCGGCCAACCGCCGTCCGTACGCGCGGTCACCTGCGTCTCCAGCCCGATCGCCGGGTCGGCGCCCGCCACCCGTCCGGAGGTCAGCACGAACGGTCGGGGACCGGCCGGCCGACCGCCGTCCGGCTCCGGCGACGCCGGCGCCACCACCTCGGCCGCGTCGGTCGCAGAAGCCGTGTGCAGGTACGGGCGGATCCGGGTCCTCGGTTCCGGTTCCGGGTCCTCACCGGCGACGTCGGGGGTCACTGCTGAACGGCGTTCTTCAACTCGACGATCAGCCGCGGGGTCAGGGCGCCACCGGCCCGCCCGGCGAAGAGCGTCATCTCGTACGCGACGGTGCCCAGGTTGGCGGACCGGTCGGCGACCACCCCGAGCACGGAACCGCTGCTGATCGCGCTGATCAGCAGGTAGCCGTCGGCCATGTCGACGATCACCCGGTTCAAGCCGCCGAGCGCGTACCAACTGGCCGCCCCACCGGCGAGACTCGTCATCCCGGAGACGACCGCGGCCAACCGCTCCGCGTTGGACCGGTCCTTGATCGCCGACATGGCCATCAGCAGGCCGTCCGAGGAGACCGCGATCGCCTCCAGGACCCCGGCCGTGCCGGAGGTGAAGGAGTCCAGCAACCAGTTGAACGTACGGGCCTCCGGGCTGAGGTCCCCGCTGGCGCCGGACTGACTCTGGTCGACGTTGTCGTGCAGGAAGGGACTGGTCACCGTGATGATCCTTCTTCGTTCCGGCGGTCTGGGCCGACTTCGCGGAGAGCGCGGGCCACGCCCTCCTCGAACTCGCTGATGCGCTTGCGGACCTCGGCCGGGTCACCGAGGTGCGTACTGGGTGGCTGACAGGCCGGGACGACCGTGAGGTTCGCCCCCGGCACCCGTCGGCTCAGTCGGGGCCGACCCGGG
The DNA here is from genome assembly GCF_043197345.1 of Micromonospora sp. NPDC049175. NCBI lineage: Bacteria > Bacillati > Actinomycetota > Actinomycetes > Micromonosporales > Micromonosporaceae > Micromonospora > Micromonospora sp. NPDC049175. The sequence continues at coordinate 263,388 of NZ_JBICSY010000005.1, forward strand.
GTGGCGTCGGACGGACCGGCGCCACCGGCCACCGTAGGGCCCCCGCCTCCGGGTGTGCTCGGGAGGTCGACGCCGTTGCGCTCGGCCCGGCGTACGCCGGCCTGGAACGCCTCGACAAGCGCCCGGGCGGCGGCGGGGTCCGCGCCGGTGGCGTCCACCGGCCGGGGTGGCGTGGCGGTGGCGTGCAGGCTGGCCCCGGGCACCCGCTGTCGGACCCGCGGTGTGCTCGGCGCGGCGGACGGTTCCGGCTCCTGGACCCGCGGGGTGCTCGGCGCGGCGGACGGTTCGGGCTCCTGGGGGCTCGCCACGGGCTGCTGCGGCGGCTGGCCGGGGCCGAACGCGTTCCAGGACGGGCTGGCCTCCAGGCTGCGGGTGGCCCGGTTGAGCAGGTCCGAGTCGAAGCGGCCCGGCTCGTCGACGGTCGGCGTGACGGACCGCGCGGCGCGCTCGGACGCGGCCACCGTACGCCTGTCCCGTTCCGGCACCGAGGCCCGGGCGACGGTGCTTCCGGCCGGGTCGGCGCGGCGCAGCACGAGTGACGTCGACGGGATCTCCAGGTGTGCCGTCACCCCACCGCCGGCGGTGGTGGCCAGGCCCACCTCCCAGCCGTGGCGGCGGGCCAACCGACCCACCACGAAGAGACCGAGCACCTCGGTCGGCGCCAGGTCGAGCCGTTCCCGGCGGGTGATCCGGGCGTTCTCCTCGGCCAGCCGTTGCTCGCCCATGCCGATGCCGTGGTCCACGACTGTGATCCGCGCGCCGACGCCGGACGGTTCGGCGGCCACCAGGACCCGGGTGTGCGGCGGTGAGAAGGCGGTGGCGTTCTCCATGAGTTCGGCGAGCGCCAGGATGAGGTCGCCGACGACAGCCGGCGCGGCCGAGATGCCCGCCGGCACCCGCACCTCCACCCGGGTGTAGTCCTCGATCTCACCGAGCGCCAACCGGACCACGTCGGCCAACGGCACCGGCGCGGTGTGGGCGTCGGCGCCGGCCGAACCGGAGAGCACCACCAGGCTGCCGGCGTTGCGCCGCAACCGGCTGGAGATGTGGTCGAGCCGGTACAGGTGCTCCAGCCGGCCCGGGTCGGCCTCCTGCTGCTCCAGCCGGTCGATGAGCGCGATCTGCCGACCCACCAGGTTCTGGGTACGCCGTCCGACGTGGCCGAACATCTGCGCCACGTTGCGTCGGCCGGCGACCTGCCGCTCGACCAGCCGCGCGGCGGTGCTCTGCACCCGGTCGAAGGCCCGGGCCAGGTCACCGATCTCGTCGTTGGCCCGGATGTCCACAGGTTCCAGCCGCACCGGCTGGGGGCTCTCGCCCTCGTCGTCGGTGACCCGGACCAGCTCCGCCTCGGCGACCCGGGCGACCCGGTCGGCCGAGCGGGTGAGTCGGGTCAGCGGTCGGGCCACCGTCCGCGCGACAGCCGCGCTGAGCAGCACCACCAACGCCAGGATCAGTGCCGCCGTGGCCCCGACCAGGTACGCGGCCGTCAGCGCGCGCCGCTGCTCGGCGGTCACCTCGGTGAGCACGTCAGCGACGAGCTTCTTCTCCACGAACTGACCGAGCCGGATCATCGTGCGGACGGCCGGGAAGAGTGCCTCCATCGGCACGTCGCGGACGGCGGTGGCCGGGTCGCGGGCGCTGCTGGCCAGGAAGTCCGAGCTGGTCCGCGCGGCCACGGCCGCGTCGTTGAGCTGGGCGACCATGAGCTGCTCGGGCGTGATCAGGCTGCGGAAGCGCTGGTTGTCGACCAGGAGCGCGGCGATGCACGCCACGTACCCGTTGATGGTGTCCGAGTTGCCGACCGCCTTGACCAGCAGGCTCAGGGTGGCGCAGGCGCCCAGCCCCTCGTCGGCGCGGAGCAGCCCGTCGAGGGCGAGCACCTGACGGCCCGGCAACGTGTCGGTGTCAACCCCGAACACCAGCCGCAACGAGTCGATCAACCCCTTGTTGACCGGGCCGAACGCATCCATCACCTGGCCCGGGTTCGCGACCCGGGCCAGCACGGACGTGCGCAGGTCGATGAGGCTGGACACCCCGTCCAGGGCGCGGTCGACGCGGTCGGTGAGCGCGCCGCTGCGTCCGGCCCGCAGGTCGGCCACCCGGTCGTCCACGTCGGCGGACTTGCGGACCACCTCGCCGCGCTCGACCCGGCCGAGCAGGAAACCGACCGAGAGGACGCGTTCCTGTTGCAGGTCCTGGACCAGGCTGCCGACCCGGCTGGCGAGCCGTACCCGCTCGGCGGTGTCGCTGGCCCGCTGCGCCGCGGCCACCCGGTCGAGCATCACGGGCACGGCCAGGCCGATCATGCTGAGCAGTGGGATCACCACGAGCAGCGCGAGCTTGCCGCGGATCCGGAGCCTACCGAGCAGCATCGAAGGCCCCCCACTGCGCGGGCTCCGAGTCGCGGGCCGCGCCGGCCGGTTGCAGCGCGCGTGGGTCGCTGGGCACCGGCTGCCAGGAGTCTGCCGGCGACGGGGTGTCGGCGTTCTCCGCGTGGTTCGCGGCCATCGTCGCCCGGCGCCGGGCCCGGCCACGGGCGGCCAGCAGCAGTGCGGCGAGCCAGCCCAGCAGCAGCAGGGCGAACGCCCCGGCCGCGCCGATCAGCCAGCGGTCCCGGTCGAACGCGTCGATGCGCTCGACGAGCAGGGCGTCCAGTTCGGCGAGGATGACCGGCTGGAGTTGGCGGGCCGCGCGGTGCGTGTTGAGCCCGGCGGCGCTCAACTGGCCGGGGTCCACCACGCTCGTGCCCTTGGCCGGGGTGGAGTACGCGGCAAGCGCCTCCACCGAGCGTTGATAGGTGTCGAGTGGGGTCAGCACGTTGGCGCCGAGGTCGGTGCTCTCCGAGCCGTCCACGGCGGAGCGCAGGTTGTCGACGAGGTCACCAGCGGGTGCCAGGGCGGCGACCCGCATCGCGGTCAGCTCCATCAGGCCGCGTGGTTGCTCGGCGGCCGGCCGTCGGGCGATGAGCGTGCCCAGGTCGGCGAGTCGGCCGGCGGCCACCACCGCCTCGGGCAGATCCTGGCCGGCGCTGTCCTGGAGGAAGAAGGAGTCGGCGACGGGATCGCGGACCAGCCCGGAACTCTCCCGAACCTTGCGGTGCAGCGCCAGCAGCAGGTCCGAGACCTCGCTGTACGACGTGTAGGCGGCCTCCGGGTCGGCAGGGCTGCGGCCGCGCAGAGCCTCCAGCTTGGCCCGTACCCCGGCCCAGCGTTCCTGGCTGAGCAGCTCGTCGCCGATGCGGGCGTCCAGCGCGGCGGCCTCCTCGACCGCCCGGTTCAGCGGGTCACCGGACACCTGCCGATTGCCGATCGCGGCGGACTGGGCCTCCACCAGGGCGTCGGTGACCGAGCCCAGCGCGGTGAGGTACTGCACGCCGAGTCGCTCCCGGACGGCCAGGTTCCGGTCGTCGGTGGTCTGCCGCCAGGCGGACGTGACGAGCAGACCCACGGGTGCCAGTAGTGCCCCGATGAGCAGCAACGGCAGCAGTCGGCCCAGGGTGGACGGACGTCGACGGGCCCGCGGCGCGGGGACTGTCATGGTGGTGTCTCCTCCGGCATGGGGCGCGGATCGGCGCGGCGTCGGGCGGCCCGACAAGTCCCGTGCACCGGACCGGAAAACTAACCGACCCCCCTGCTGGTGAGGCCGAGGTGGACGAGTCAGGTTCGCGTCACTTCGAGCAATGTCACCATTCGCCGCGTTCTCGACACGCTCTGTTTCGTCAGTGGGTGTGACATGGAGGGATCCAGGCGGATATCCGTTAAAGATCGGAATTCACGGGATCCGAACTCAACCCACTGGGCCGCGCCGGACATGGCGCGCTCGCTGCCGCCCGCGCACCGATCGGGGCAACCGGACGGACGTACGGCGGATCTCAGCCAACGCTCAGGCTGCGGGCCGTAGCGTGTGCCGCATGACAACGCCGTCGCCGGCCGCGTGGTTCCGGCGTGCCCTGCCCACCCGCCGCCGCACGATCGCCGCAGCGGCGGCCGTCGTGCTGGTGGCTGCCGCCGTGACCTGGGTGGTGTGGCCACAGGGACCGGGCGTACGCAGCACGAGCGAGATGCTCACCGTCCGCTCCGGACCGTCCGACGACCAGCCGGTGGACCTGGACACGACCTTCTACCTGCCCGCCGACGCCTCGTCCGGTCGGAAGGTCCCGGCGGTGCTGTTGGCACACGGGTTCGGCGGCACGAAGGAGTCGGTGCGCTCCGACGCGGAGGAGTTCGCCGGGCGCGGCTACGCGGTGCTCACCTGGACCGCGCGGGGTTTCGGCCACAGTGGCGGCGAGATCCACCTGGACAACCCGGACTACGAGGTGCGCGACGCGTCCCGGCTGCTGGACTGGCTGGCCGCCCGGCCGGAGGTTCGCACCGACGCCGCGGGTGACCCGAAGGTCGGTGTGGTCGGCGGCTCGTACGGCGGTGGGTTGGCGCTGCTGCTCGCCGCGCAGGACCAGCGGGTCGACGCGATCGTCCCCATGATCACCTGGAACGACCTGTCCCGCGCCTTCCTGCCGGAGAGCACCGGCGGGGCACCGACCGAGGGTGTGTTCAAGAAGGGCTGGGCCGGTCTCTTCTTCGGCGGCGGCGGCAACGTGGGCTCCGGCCCGGCGGGGCTCACCGGCGGCACCGCCGCCCAGCCGCAGGGCGCACCGGCGTCGGCCGGCCCGCCCAGCCCGGGGCCGGGCGCCGGTCCGGGCACCGGTCCCGGTGGTGCCCCGGCCGGCGCGGCCGACCCGTCCTGCGGCCGGTTCGCGGCCGACGTGTGCGCCGCGTACCTGCGGATCGCCACCACCGGGCGGGCCGACCAGGCGGCCGTGGATCTGCTGCGCCGGTCCAGCCCGGCCGGCGTCCTGGACCGGATCAAGGCGCCCACCCTGCTGGTGCAGGGCGAGGCCGACACGCTGTTTCCCCTCGGTGAGGCGGACGCGAACGCGAAGGGCATCGCCGCCACCGGGACCCCGGTGCGGGTCGCCTGGTTCACCGGCGGGCACGACGGTGGCAGTGGACCCCGCTCGGATGAGGACCGGGTGAAGTTCCTGACCGTCCAGTGGCTGGACCACTACGTCAAGGGCGAGGGCGACGCGCCCGGTGACGACTTCACCTGGTCGCGGATCGCCGGGTTCGACGCGCTCGACCGGGGTCTGGTCGCCACCGGATTCCGCCGCGCGGACTATCCCGGCCTGACCGGCAACGCCCGCCGGGAGGTCACGGTCGCCGGACCGGCCCAGCCGATCGCGAACCCGCCGAACGGCAACCCGGCCGCCATCTCCTCGGTCCCGTTCGCCGGTGGGCTCACCTCACTGCTGGACGGCGTGGCAGGTGACGTGCCCGGCCAACACGCCCGGTTCGAGTCGACACCGCTGACCGAGGCGGTGGACGTGGCAGGTGCGCCCACCGTCACCCTGCGGGCCGCGTCGCCGACCGGTACGGCGGTGCTCTTCGTCAAGCTCTACGACGTCGACCCCGACGGCGCGGCGACCCTGCCGAACGGGCTGGTCGCCCCGATCCGACTCACCGGCCTGCCGCAACGCGTGCAGGACGCCAACCCGGTCACCGTGACGCTGCCCGGGATCGTCCGCCGGGTGGAGGCCGGGCACCGGCTGCGACTGGTGGTGGCCACCTCGGACCAGTCGTACACCACGCCCGCCGAACCGACCGTCTACACCGTGTCGGCGGACGGCGCGGTCACCCTGCCCACTGTCGACGGCGCGCCGATCCCCACCGCCGCGACGCTCTGGCGCTGGGTGCTCGCCGGTCTGCTCGCCGCCATCGTGATCGGGCTCGTCGTGGTCGTCGCCGTGCTCCGCCGCCGGCATCGCCGCCAGGACCGGTCGGTGCATCCGGAGTACGCGGACACGCCGTTGGCCGTGCGCGCGTTGCGCAAGGAGTACGCGGACGGCTTCGTGGCGGTGTCGAACGTCGACTTCGAGGTGCACCCCGGTCAGGTGGTCGGTCTGCTCGGACCCAACGGCGCCGGCAAGACCACCACCCTGCGGGTGCTGATGGGGTTGACCCAACCGACCGCCGGAGAGATCTACGTCTTCGGTCGCCGGCTGGTGCCCGGCTCGCCGGTGCTGTCCCGGATCGGCGCGCTCGTCGAGGGGCCCGGCTTCCTGCCGCACCTGTCCGGGTTGGAGAACCTGAGGGCGTACTGGCGGGCCACCGGCCGGCCGTGGGAGGACGCCCAGTTCGACGCGGCCCTGGAGATCGCCGGTCTGGGTGACTCCGTGCAGCGGAAGATCAAGAACTACAGCCACGGTATGCGCCAGCGCCTCGCCATCGCCCAGGCCATGCTCGGCCTACCCGAGCTGTTGGTGTTGGACGAGCCGACCGACGGGCTCGACCCGCCGCAGATCGCCGAGATGCGCCGGGTGCTCCAGCGCTACGCCACGGACGGTCGGGCGGTGCTGGTCTCCAGCCACCTGTTGGCCGAGGTGGAGCAGACCTGCACCCACGCGGTGGTGGTGAACAAGGGCCGGATCGTGGCGTCCGGGCCGGTGGAGGAGATCGTGGGCGAGTCGCCGAGTGTGCTGTTCGACGTCACCGACCCGGTGGCGGCGCGGGCGGTGCTGGACCGGCTGCACGGGGTGCGGGTGCTGCCGGAGAGCGACGGCCAGTTGGTCGTCGACACGAACGGCACGGCCCGCAGCGAGGTGGTGGCCGAGCTGGTACGCGCCGGCATCGGGGTGGACCGGGTGGTGCCGCGGCGCCGCCTGGAGGACGCGTTCCTCGCCCTGGTGGGCGACAACTCTCGGGGAAGCGGTGACCGGTGATGGTTGTTTCCGACGCGGGTGCGGCCCAGGGCTATCGGCCGTCGGCCACCATGCCGTTCGCGGCGGAGTTCCGTCGACAGGCGTCCCGGCGGCGGACCCAGCTGGCGCTCGGGTTCATGGTGCTGCTGCCGCTGATCATCCTGATCGCGTTCCAGTTCAACTCCGGTGGCGACGACGACAACGGCAACAACGAGTTCGCCAGTCTTGTCGACCTGGCCACCTCCGGCGGCCTCAACTTCACCCTCTTCTCGATCTTCGTGTCGGCGTCGTTCCTGCTGGTGGTGGTCGTCGCGCTGTTCTGTGGCGACACGGTGGCAAGTGAGGCGAGCTGGGGCAGCCTGCGGTACCTGCTGGCGATTCCGGTGCCCCGGGCCCGGTTGTTGACGGTGAAGCTGGTGGTCGCGCTCGCGTACTCGGGGCTGGCTCTTGTGCTGTTGGCCGGCACCGCGCTGCTGGCCGGCACCCTGCGCTACGGCTGGTCGCCGCTGCGCAGCACGGTCGCCGCGGAGCTGGAACCCACCGAGGGGCTGCTCCGGCTGCTGGCGGTGCTCGGCTACCTGGCGGTCGTACTCCTGGTGGTGGCCGGGCTGGCGTTCCTGCTGTCGGTGACCACGGACGCCGCGCTCGGCGCGGTCGGCGGCGCGGTGTTGCTCTGGATCCTGTCCAGCATCCTGGACCAGATCACCGCCCTGGGCGCCCTGCGGGACTTCCTGCCCACCCACTTCAGCACCGCCTGGCTGGGGCTGCTCTCGACCCCGGTGCAGACCGACGACGTGGTGCGCGGCTGCATCTCGGCGATCGGTTACGCGACGCTGTTCTGGGGGCTGGCGTTCTGGCGCTTCACCCGCAAGGACATCACGTCGTAGCGGCGGGGCTCACAGCCGGCTGTCGGGTGGGCTCACCGACGACGGCACCGCGCTGGGCACCGGCGGCGGGGCCGGCCGGTCCGGCACCGGCGCGGCCGGGTCGGCCTTCTTCCAGGCGCTGACGCCGATCCGGCCGGTGTTGCCCAGGTCGATCGGCCCGTCCGGATCGACCTCTTCGCCCGGCTGCCCGGCCGCGGGCGCCACCGTCAGGTACTCGCCGTTGGTGGCCACCACCGTCGAGTCGGTGACCAGGTTGCGCCAGAGCACCACGGCCGTGGCCCGCTCGTCGGGGGCGAGAGTGATCTGCCGGGGCGGTTGGTCGAAGCCCGAGGTGATCTCCCTGCCGCCGTTGACCACGCGCAGCAGGACCGGCTCGTGCTTGTCGTCGAACACGTGCAGCACCGGGTACCCGTTGAGCTGGTACGGGCGGTCGCCGCAGTTGACCAACTCCAGGCCGAGGGCGCGTAGGCCCATCGCGGCGTCCCCACCGGTCGAGCGGATCCGGACACCGGAGGCCGGGCAGTCGGCCAGCGGGCCGGTGCTCGGCGACGGGCTCGGCGCGGCGGGCGGCGGCGGGCCCGGAGGGTCCCCGCCCTGGCCCCGGTGGTCGCCAGGGGTGCAGCCGCCGAGTAGGAGAGCCGCGGCGACCGCTGTGCTGGCCCGTCGCCGTGCTGCTGTGCTGGCCCGTCGCCGTGCTGCTGTGCTGGCCCGTCGCCGTGCTGCCATGATCATTCGCCGATCCTCGCCCATGTGGGCGTCCCACCGCAGCCCGGCCCCCTCGCAGCTCTGCCTCGCGCCGGCCTGCCGTCCCCTGACTGGGGCCCTGTAGAGCTGCCCCAGATTCGGGGCGGCGTCGCTGCCTTGCCGGCGGGCGGGCCCCCTGGTGCGCCGATGGAGCTGAATCGTTTGTGCCATCGCGTGCCCCCGTCGCCAACGGCCAGGATCATGTCCAGGTTGTAGACCTTGACCTCAACGCGGGGCCTGCCGGCCACCATCGGCGCGAACTACCAACTCAGAGTTGATAGTTGCCACGGTCACTCTCCATCAGGATCAGTCACCCTCTGCCCCCTTCGCTGAGGGCTTGGGTGATCTCGGTGGCATCGAACCGGGCGGGCTGAAAATCGGCGGCCGAGGTCAGCCCGAGCCAGTCCAGCCGGTCGCCGTGTTCGGGGTGGCCGGGATCGCTCAGCACATCGACAAGCTCGGCATAGCCCCAGACACCGCCGCAGTCTTCCGGCGGGGCCGCCCGCCACCCGCCGGTGCAGCGTGGGTACGTGATGGGCTGGCGAGGCAACACCTTCTCCACGACGATGTCGTGTGCCCAGTCGTCGCCAAAGTCGTACGTGTATGTGAACCGGTCACCGACGCCGGACGCGACCTGTTCCAGGGTCACCGGGGCTTCGGCGCGATAGCCCAGATCCCGGTCGGCGACCCCGAAGTCGCCGTACGCGGTCTCGAAGACGTGCAGGTGGGAGTCGTGCCATCCGAAGGCCACCTGGATGGTGTGGTGCAGGTCGGCCAGGCTGGTGTCGGCGGGCAGTTCCAGACGCCGCCAGATCGGCGGCTTCGCCCCCCGCAGACCGACCTTGAGCTGGTAGACGGGCGCGGCTGGGCCAGACCTCTTCCGTTTCGCCGGCAGCTTCCGCCCGCCGGTACGTCGACCTGGGCGGGCTTGGATCTGCGGTCCATGCCCGGCGAACTGGGTCATCATCTCCAGCAGGTCGAGGGTGGGTTGACGGGTGTCGGCGTCGTGCTCGGCCGGTGGGCGTGTCGGCTCGGGTAGCGTGCGGATCCGGGCTCGCAGCAGCTCCGCCAGCATGTGGTAGCCCGGCCCGTCCTCGTCGGCGAATTCGTCGTCGAACTCCGCGGGGTCACGTTCCTGGTCGTGGTCCGCGCGGGCGTCGAGGGCCCGTTCGACCTGCCACCGAAACTCGGCCGGGTCCAACAACTCCTCGGCGACCGTCAGGCCGGCACGGTTGCCGTTCTGCTGGATGGTGCTGACAACCTCGTTCATGGCGTCGGCGGGAAAGAACACGATGTCGGCCGCCGCGTCACAGTCGAGGTGGTCGACGTGGACGACGAACCCGTACGAGCGTCCGGCCCGCTCGAAGTCGCAGACGAGCATGGACGCGCTGCCAACCGGGTCGGCGAATCGTCGACCTGGGCCGACCCGCACAGGCTGACGCAGCTCGCTGGCCCAACTCGGCGCTGGCACGCCCGCGTCCACCAGACGCTGGGCGGCAGCCGCAGCGGCGGTGCTCGGCCGGACGGCGTCGATCGCGAGCAGCACCGCGAGCGCTTCCGGCGTAGCGATGTCGGCGACGGCCGGCAGCATGTCCCCGTTGAGCGCCTCGGTGAAGCCTTCGCCGGCCAGGTCACCGGCGGACAGGAACGTCGCGGCAACCAACTCGGCCTCGACGGGATCCTCCGCCTTCACCAGGTCGGCACCCTCGGCAACCAGGTCGTCAATGAAGTGCTGCGGATCAAAGTCAGCATCTGAACACGCCGGGCACTCACACTGAATCACGTCGGCGGGTCGGACGCGACGCACGACCTGCTGGCCGGAGCGGGCGGACCTGGCGCGCTTACGACGGCGGCTGTCAGGACTCATCCGAACATGTTTCCACGGCTGCGGGGTCGGCTTCACACAACGCGCCCGGGGTGGTCGGTCCCCCAGGGTGCAGCGCGCGCCGGTCGGCCGGCCGCCCGCCCGCCCGACCGCCCGACCGCCCGGCGATCATGAGGTTATCGCTGTTCATCTCGGCGTGTCGCAGCTATAACCTCATGATCGACGGGCGGAGTGTGAGGATCCGGGCACGAGCCGTCCGTTTTGGCCCCGCGCTTGGGCGGGCGTGCCGCAGGAGGTCGGTCTAGTGATGATCGACTCGGGTTTCTGGAGGCCGGGGCATTCCGGCGCGTGCCCAAGGGTGCCCGTTGAGCAGGCCGTACCCACAGTATGGGAGCGTGCCCACGGCGGTCGTTGCGGTTTGGATTTGGTTGTATCCGCAGCTCAGGGGCTATGACTGTCCGCCTGCGGCGCTGCCGGCGCTCGACGCTGGGCTGTGGACACCGGTACATTCCGACCGGGGACTTTCCCACTAGCAAGGAATTTATCAGCTTCGATAGTTTCATGCCTCACATTGAAGAGATCCGGATCCTTCGATGGAGGTTGTGATGAACGTTTCTCGGCTCGGCGGGCCGACCCTGTCCCTGTTCCGCACCGTGGTCGGCCTGCTGTTCACGTTGCACGGTCTGACCTCGGTCTTCGGGTTGTTCGGTGGCAACCCGATGACCGGTACGGCAATACCCCCTGGCACCTGGCCGGGCTGGTGGGCCGCGCTGATCCAGCTGATCTGCGGCACCCTGGTGCTGGCCGGGCTCTTCACCCGACCCGCTGCTCTTCTCGCGTCCGGCTCGATGGCGTACGCCTACTTCGTGGTGCATCAGCCGGATGACCTGCTGCCGCTGCACAACGGGGGTGAGCTGTCGGCCCTCTTCTGCTGGTCGTTCCTGCTGGTCGCGGCCCTCGGCCCGGGTTCCTGGGCGCTCGACGCGCTGCTCGCCCGTCGCCGCGACGTTCGGCCCGCGCCCGCGGTGCCGGCGACAGAGCCCAGCTCGATGGTCATCTGACCGCACCCGTACCGCGCGTCGCCGGAGCCTCGACGAGGCGGCTCCGGCGACGCGCCCGGTCCGGGTTGCGGGGCTGAAAATCTTGCGGACTCGATGCGCTGCCGACCATTGGCCGTTCAGCTGGCCAGCAAGGCCGGTGCCGGCGAGCCCACGGGGCGTTGGCGCATGACCTCCGCGATCGTCGTTCCGCCTGAGAGCCCGAGGTCCCCCAGCGGTCTGGCGGCAGCATCGAGATCCTCGGCGTTGGTGAGATGGAACGACCAGAGCAGCTCGTCAGCTACGTTGCAGACCACCACCGCCGCGTCGCCGGAGGGATGGAGCTGAGCGGAGATGTCGTGCAGTGTGTCCGAGGGCACTGCAGCGATGAAAAGGACCTCGCCCGTCCTGGTGCGTGGCGACGAAAGCAACTGCTCCCGCTGCTCTGCCACGGTGAGAGCAGCACGTAGGCGCTGTGCGGTGGCAGAACGCTCAGTCCGGTGCCCGTCCTGACTCTGGCGGATGATGTAACTCGTGCCATCCGAGTCGTACACGTCCTCCACGTGGAAACGAATCTGTGCTGGCAGTGGGACATCGGCGAAGCGGAGGATTTCCGGCAGGTCTGCGCGCAGTTGAAGCAGGCTGCTGCGCCCGCCCACCAGCCCCGTTATCTGAGGGCTGTGGAAGGTCCAGTCCTCGTCATCCGTGTTCGGGCTGATCACGATCAGATCGATGACGTTTTCACGCACTCTTCAGCACCTCCCTGGCTTCCTCGGGGGTGAGCCCGACCTGTTGTACCAGTATGACGCCGACCGCGCGTGGCGAGACCGTGGATTTGTCGTGGAAGGCAAAGGTGATCGGCGGGCGGCCGTTGGCAACGAGGCGGCGGTGAGAGCCGGACTGCCGTTCGACCCGGTAGCCGAGCTCGCCCATGAGCAATCTCAACAAGGCTCTCGCCTTCAACGATGGCCACTGGCTCCCCATGCACAGCAGTTTTCTCCATACGAGCGTGTCTCACCCGTACCGACACTGACCGTTTGGTGATGCTGTACCCAGCGCACGCACCGCTTGTCCGTCAGGCCGAGGTGTGCGTGCTGAGCACCGCGTCCAGGAGGCCGGGGTAGAGGCGGTCCAGCTCGTCGCGGCGGAGCCGGACCAGGCGGCTGGTGCCGGCGGCCCGGGTGCGGGTCAGGCCGGCCTCGCGCAGCACTTTCAGGTGGTGGCTGCGGGTCGCCTTGGAGACGCCGAAGTCGAAGCTGCCGCAGGTCGCCTCGCCATCTTCGGCAAGCGCCCGCACGATCTTCAGCCGCACGTCGTCGGCGAGTGCGGCCAGCACGGTGGTCACCGGTACGTCGGTCAGGTCGGGTTCGTGCGGCTCCATGTGACCAGTGTAACCCTTGTTCGACAACTATCGAACAAGCCCCTATGGTCGGTGTCGTTGGTTCGACGATACTCGAACATTGGAGCTGACGATGCGATCCCGTGCCGCCGCCTATCCGCTGCTCGCCGTACTCGGTTGGGGCGTGATGTTCCCGGTCCTGGCCAGTGCGCTGACCCGGGTCGACCCCCTCAACCTGACCACCGCCCGTTACCTGCTCGCGAGCCTCATTCTGGTCGCGATCCTGCTGCTCCGCGAAGGTGCCGGCGCGCTGCGGCACGGCGGCCGGACCGGCGAGATCGTGCTGCTCGGCGTGGTCGGCTTCGCCGGCTTCAACGTGCTCACCAACCTGGCGCTCGAACACGCCGCCCCGCAGCAGATCGCTCTCTTCGTTGCCACCACCCCGCTGATCACCCAGTTGGTCCGGTGGGCCCGGGACGGCGTACGGCCGAAGCCGCTCCTGTTGGCCCTCTCCCTGGTGGCGCTCCTCGGAGTCGGCCTGGTGATCACCCGCGGGAGCCTGGCCGGGCTCGGCCAGTTCGGTCTCGGTGGGCTGATGATGATCGGAGCGGTGCTCGGCTGGGGCATCTACACGCACGGTGCCAGCCGGTTCGGCGACTGGTCACCGCTGCGCTTCACCACCCTGACCGCCCTCGCCGGCACGGCGGCCATGCTGGCCGCGAGCATCGGCGCGGACGCCGTCGGCTGGCAGCACGCGCCGGCCGCCGCCGACCTCGCGGCGGTCACCCCGCAGTTGGCGTACGCCGTGGTCGTCGGCGCGGTCATCGCGGTCCTGGCCTGGAACACAGGTGTGCAGCGGCTCGGCGCCGCCAACGCCGCGCTGTTCATGAACCTGGTCCCGGTCACCACCTTCGCGGTGCAGATCGTCCGCGGCTACCGGCCGGAGCCCATCGAGCTGGTCGGAGCCGCCATCACGATCGGTGCGCTGGTCGCCGCGAACCTCGCCACCCGGGCCCGGATCCGGCCTTCGTCGCCGCCGCAGTCGAGCGCGATCACGGACCGGATAGCGGTGGTCGATCCGGTCGCGGTGAGCGCCCGCTGACCCACCCGCCGGCGCCCCGGGCCCAGCTGGCCCTGCTTGCCGCCCTCGGCGCCGTGGCGATCTACCTCGGGAAGCGCCGCCGCCGGTAACTGGCTGAGTTGTTCGGCTCACAGCGTGGGATCCGCGGTGGAGGCGGCGGACATAGTTGCCTAGACTCGACAGCACAACTGCATACCTCATCCAGAGGGGCTGAGGGATACGGCCCGACGACGCCCCGGCAACCACCCCGCGCGCTCACCGCTGAGCGACCCGCGGGGCAGGTGCCAATTCCGTCCCTGCCGCACCGTGCGATGTGGGGAAAGATGAGAGGACTCTCGACATGACGTCGACGCTCGCCGCCTCCGGCATCGACACCTCCGCCAGCCCCGCCCGCGCCCTGGTCTGTCGCGCCTGCTCGGCCCGTTACCCGCTCGTCGCCCAGCACGCCTGCTACGAGTGTTTCGGCCCGCTGGAGGTCGACTACGACACCGCCGCCCTGGCCACCGTCACCCGCGAGCAGATCGAGGCCGGCCCGGAAAACATCTGGCGCTACGCCGCACTGCTCCCCGCCGGTCAGGACCCGGCCAGCCGGGTCACCCTCGACCCGGGGCTGACCCCGCTGGTGGCGGCCCCGCGCCTCGCCGCCGAGCTGGGCATCACCGCGCCGTTGTGGGTCAAGGACGACAGCGGCAACCCGACCCACTCGTTCAAGGACCGGGTCGTCTCGGTGGCGCTCACCGCCGCGAAGGCGCTCGGTTTCACCCGGTTCGCCTGCGCGTCGACCGGCAACCTGGCCAACTCGGTGGCCGCGCACGCCGCCCGCGCCGGGGTGCCCTCGGTGGTCTTCATCCCCAGTGACCTCGAGCAGGGCAAGGTCATCACCACCGCCGTCTACGGTGGCGAACTGGTCGCCATCGACGGCTCGTACGACGACGTCAACCGGCTCTGCGGCGAACTGGTGGAGACCGACGAGTTCGAGGACACCGCGTTCGTCAACGTGAACGTCCGGCCGTACTACGCGGAGGGCTCCAAGACCCTCGGCTACGAGGTGGCCGAACAACTCGGCTGGCGCATCCCGGCGCAGGTGGTCATCCCGATGGCCAGTGGCGAGCTGCTCACCAAGATCGACAAGGCGTTCTCCGAGTTGGTGGAGATCGGCCTGGTCCAGGCGCCGGCCGGCGGCTGGAAGGTCTTCGGCGCCCAGTCTGCCGGCTGCAACCCGATCGCCACCGCGTTGCACGCCGACACCGACACGATCATCCCGGTCAAGCCCACCGGCATCGCCAAGTCGCTGAACATCGGCGACCCGGCCGCCGGCGTCTACGCCCTGGAAGCGGTCCGCCGCACCGGAGGCTGGATGGAGTACGCCGACGACGACGAGATCCGCGCCGGCATCCGCGACCTGGCCCGCACCACAGGCGTCTTCGCCGAGACCGC
The DNA here is from genome assembly GCF_043197345.1 of Micromonospora sp. NPDC049175. Classification (NCBI taxonomy): domain Bacteria; kingdom Bacillati; phylum Actinomycetota; class Actinomycetes; order Micromonosporales; family Micromonosporaceae; genus Micromonospora; species Micromonospora sp. NPDC049175. The sequence goes on from NZ_JBICSY010000005.1 coordinate 278,495, forward strand.
AGGCGGGGTGACCGTCGCGGTGCTCCGCAAGCTCGTCGAATCCGGCCGGCTCGACCCGACCGCGGAGACCGTCGTCTTCAACACCGGCGAGGGCCTGAAGACGGTCGACGCGGTCGCCGGCCAGGTCGGACCGACCCACCACATCAAGCCCTCGCTGCGCGCCGCCCGCGACGCAGGTCTCCTAGGCTGACCCGCCCGCGACCCGCTCACCGGCCGGCCCGTGCTGGGTTGGCTTGATGGAGGGGGTGGGGGTCGTCCGGAAGGGGGAGCGAGTGGATCAGTCGTGTAACTGGGATTTCGCTGTGAGTGTGGAAAACCCACCCCCGCGGACTTGACGGCAGGAACCGGACGGCGCAAGATGCTCCGTGCGGGAGGGCATTTCGCCGAAGACTTTTGAAGTTCTTACGACCCAACGCCGGAGGCGTTGTGCGAGTGCCCCTCCCGACCACGTTCGATCGGGCCAGCGATTAATCGCTGGCCCGATCGCTTTCCCGAGGCGCAGGCTCAGCGGCATGAGCATCACGATCGCGTCGTTCGACGGCACCGACCGAACCGCCGTCGACGAGGCGTACCTGATCGGTGCGGCGGCAAAAGACGTCGATCTGCCGGACCTGCCGCCCTTCTGCCGGCGACGCTTCGACGCGTTCTTCCACACACCGATGCCCGGTACCGAGTCGCTCTGGGCGCTGGCCCGGCTCGACGGGGTGCCGGCCGGTTTCCTCCAGGTCGACCTGCCGTACCTCGACAACCCCGACAACGCCGGCGCCGAGCTGACGGTGCATCCGGAGTTGCGGCGGCGGGGCGTCGGTCGGGCGTTGCACGAGTACGGGGTGCGCCTGCTCCGCGAGCGCGGCCGTAAGCGGGTGGTCGCGATGGCCGTCTCCGCGCTGCCCGGCGGGCCGGCCCGAAGCGGGGCGGGCGACGCATTCGCCGCCGCCACCGGCGCCCAGCGGGCCCTCGCCGAGGTGCGCCGCCGGCTCGATGTCGAGGAGATCGACCGGCTCGCGTTGCGGGCGGCGCTGGCCGAGGCCCAGCCGCGGGCCGAGGGCTACCGGTCGGTCTGCTGGCAGGGGGCGACCCCGCAGGAGTACGTCGCGGACATCGCCTACCTGGACGGCCGGCTGTTCACGGACGCGCCCATGGGGGACGTGCAGTGGGAACCGGAGCAGGTGGACGCCGAGCGCATCCGTGGCAACGAACGGGCGTTGGACGCCCGGGGCCGGCGGTGTTACCACCTCGGGATGCGTCATGAGGCGACCGGTCGACTTGTCGCCTGGACCCTGCTGGACGTGGGCGCCTCCGCCGACTGGCACGCGTACCAGCAGATCACCATCGTCGACCCGGATCACCGTGGGCACCGGCTCGGCCTCATCGCCAAGGCCGAGAACCTGCACCACCTGCTCACCCACGAGCCGGCGGTCCGCGTGATCGACACCTGGAACGCGACCAGCAACAGCTACATGGTGGCGATCAACGAGCTGCTCGGCTTCCGCCCGGTGGACGCCTGGACCGACTGGCAGCTCACGCTCTGATCCGGCGTTCACCCATCCGGCCGTTCCCAGCGCTCGACCAGCTCGCGGATCGCGGCCTGGAAGTCGTCGTCCGGCGTGAACCGGTGGCCCCGCACCGGAGGGGGCACGGTGTCCGTCGGTGGAATGAGGAGTCCCGACGGATCCCGCACCCGACGGTCGACGCGGGCGGCCGGGTCGTCGGATCCGTCGACGAGCGGGACGAACACCGGTCCGCCCACCGCGTCGGTATACCGCCACAGGTTGATCCACCGCCAGGTCAACCGGTTGCCGACCTCGCGCAACATCTCGTCGCTGACGTACGCCGGGAAGATCCGCCGGTACCGGTTTCCGAGCGGGGCGCCGTAGGTGAGCAGGGCCACCCGCCGGCGGCAGTGCTCGGGGAGTTGGAGGACCGTCGCCGCCGCGAGCACGCTGCCGTGACTCTGCCCGGAGAGCACCACCGCGTTGCCGTCGGCGGTGAGCTGCCCGATCCGGCGGGTCAGCTCCGGGACCGCCCGCTCGACGTAGCACGGCGGGGCGAGCGGGTGCGCGGTACGCGGCCAGAAGGTGGCCAGCTCCCAGAGCACCCCGACCAGCCGGATCGCGCCGGATCGGTAGGCGACGAGTCCCATCACCGCGAGGACCGCGGCGAACAGTCCGATCAGCAGGGCGCCCAGGTCGGTCACGAAGATCACCGGACGGGCCAGCGGCTCACCGCCGAGTCGGAGTGCGAGCGCACCCGGGCCGGGACCGATCACCGAGAGCCCGGCCGCCGCCAGGGTGAGCAGTGCCAACACCACGTACGCGCCGGCCAGCAGTGGCCCGAGCCGATCCGTCAGTCGAGCACGCACGATCGCGTCGCGGACGGCCCGGACCCGTTCGGGGGCAGCCCGTGAGGCTTCCGGGTAGTCCCGCCGGACCACGTTTTCGGCCTCCCGGCGGCGACGATTCCGGCCGACCCGGGGTATGAGCAGGGCCGTCATGAGCACCAGGAGCGTTGCGAGGGTGAAGCCGAGGGTCACCCAGCGGTAGGCGATCGGTGGCGACAACGGTGGCGCACCAGGCGGCAGAGGCCGTGCCGGCGTCGGGCTGGAACCACGGTCCAGATACTCGGCGAGCCCGTAGGTCAGGCCCGAGTCGTAGGCGACGGCCAACCCGATCGCGACGGTGATCAGCACCGGCGCGCCCAGCCCGGCCAGCAGGAAGAGAGGCCGGGGGAGGGAACGGCGCTGCACCGCGACCACCAGGCCGAGCATCGCGAGCAGCACCACCTGCCCGGCGAACAGCCCGGCGACCAGTGTCCCGTACCCCGGCAACATCCCTTCGGCCTCCCACGGCGGCCGTGGCAGCGACGCGTACCCCATGGTCAGTGCGGTGAGCGCAACGGCCAACCAGCGGATCGTCGGCGTACTCCGCTGGTCCTGCTCTCCGCGCCGCTCAATCGCCGGCCGACAGAGCAGTACCAACGCGCCGCCGAGCAGCGCCACGTCCGCGGCCAGCAGCAGCCAGCCGGGCAGGGTGGCGTCGTGCGGCGCCAGAGCCAGCAGCAGAGTGAGGTCGAGCGTGCCCAGCGCCACCGCGACGTGAATCAAGCGCAGTCGGCGCAGCAGCGCGCGGGTGTTCCAGAAGGCGGGCGCGTCGAGTCGGTCGGCGCCCACCCCGGGCGGGTGGTCGCTGTTCTCGGGAAGCTGCCAGGTCCGGGCACCGAGCCGCCAGATCAGGACGATCGCGATGATCGGCGGCACGGTCAGCAGTGCGAGCCGCTGACCTGGCGGCACGTCACCCAGCCAGGAAACCTCCCGCCGCCCCTCCAGGCACCTCGGGTAGGCCGCGCACTGCCACGCGATCAGGTCGAGGGACACCCCGACGGTGGAGAGCACGTACATCGCGGTCATCGTCGCGGCCAGCAGCCGGCACAGCGCCCGCGCGACGTGGCCGCCCCGGCCGGTGACCGGCAGCATCCAGACCGCGATGTTGCTGAGCATGAACGGCAGGAGCAGGACCAGGGAGAACGTACGGGTGGCGGTACCGCCGGTCAGCCGACTCCAGCGGTACGCCTCGAGCGTCACCCCGGTGCTGTCCGTGGGGGCACCGTAACCGGGCCGCGGCCGGTAGAAGCCGGCGTTGTCGTCTCCCGCGACCCGCGCGACGATCGGTCGGTCGAGGAGCGCCTCCGGTCCCTTGTTGGCGACCCCGTGCACCCGGATCTCGGTGATCCTCACCCGCCGCCCTCTCCTGGCCGGCTTTCCCGGCCGGAGGCCCGCGGTTACCCGCTGCCGACCCGAACAACCCCGCTGTCGGGCATTCGCGCTACTGCTCGCGGACCTGACTCGGGCATGAGTCGCTGTCGGGCATTCGCGCTACTGCTCGCGGACCGGACTCGGGCATGAGTCGCTGTCGGGCATTCGCGCTACTGCTCGCGGACCTGACTCGGGCATGAGTCGCTGTCGGGCATTCGCGCTACTGCTCGCGGACCTGACTCGGGCATGATGGCGGGCATGACGGAGACCCCGCAGCCCCTGTACGACAGGCACGCCGACACCCTCAACCGTGCGCTGACCGCGATCACGGAGCGGGGCTACTGGTCCGCCTATCCCGAATCTCCCAGCCCCCGGGTGTACGGCGAGACCGCCGCCGCCGACGGCAAGGCCGCCTTCGAGGCGTACCTCGGTGGTGATTTTCCGCTCGACCAGCCGGGCGCTGGCGCTCGGGTCGCCACCGAGGCGAGCCCGTTCGGGGTGGAGCTGGCGGTGCGGTACCCGCATGCCGGCCCCGGTGAGTTGATCGAGGCCGCCTCCGCGGCGCTGCCGGCCTGGCGCGACGCCGGCCCGCAGGCCCGCGTGGGGGTCTGCCTGGAGATTCTCGACCGGTTGCACAAGCACATCTTCGAGCTGGCCAACGCGGTGCAGTTCACCAGCGGGCAGGCGTTCGTGATGGCCTTCCAGGCCGGCGGCGCGCACGCGCTGGACCGGGCGCTGGAGGCGCTGGCGTACGCGTACGCCGAGATGACCCGGCACCCGGCCACGGCCGGCTGGGAGAAGGCCGCCGGCAAGGGCGACCCGCTGCGGATGACCAAGACGTTCCACGTGGTGCCGCGTGGGGTGGCGCTGGTGATCGGGTGCAACACCTTCCCGACCTGGAACTCGTACCCCGGGCTGTTCGCCTCGTTGGTCACCGGCAACCCGGTGCTCGTCAAGCCGCACCCGCGCGCGGTGCTGCCGCTGGCGATCACCGTGAAGTACGCCCGGGAGGTGCTCGCCGAGGCCGGGTTCGACCCGAACCTGATCATGCTGGCGGCCGAGGCTCCCGGTGAGAAGCTCGCCAGCGACCTGGCCCTGCACCGCGCTGTGAAGATCGTCGACTTCACCGGTTCCACCGAGTACGGCGACTGGCTGGAGACGCACGCCCGGCAGGCGTCGGTCTACACCGAGAAGGCCGGCCTGAACACCGTCGTCATCGACTCCACCGACGACTTCGCCGGGATGTGTCGCAACCTCGGTTTCACGCTGACCCTGTACAGCGGTCAGATGTGCACCACCTCGCAGAACATCCTCATCCCCACCGGGGGCATCGAGACCGACCAGGGGCACAAGAGCTTCGACGAGGTGGCCGGCGGGATCGCCGCCGCGGTCGGCAAGCTCACCGCCGACCCGGCCCGAGGCGTCGAGCTGACCGGCGCCATCGTCAACGACGGGGTGCTGGAGCGGCTGGCCGAGGTGACAAAGGTCGGCGAGCCGGTGCTGGAGTCGCGGGCCGTGGCGCACCCGTCGTACGCCGACGCGGTGGTGCGTACCCCGACGATCGTGAAGCTGACCGCGGACGACACCGAGACGTACGGCCGGGAGTGGTTCGGGCCGATCTCGTTCGCCATCGCGACCGACTCCACCGCCCACAGCCTGGAGTTGCTGCGCCGCACCGTCGGCGAGAAGGGCGCGCTCACCGCCGGGGTCTACTCGACCGACGATGCGGTGTTGGACGCCACCGAGGCGGTCGCGGTCGAGGTCGGTGTGCATCTGTCCTGCAACCTCACCGGCGGGGTCTTCGTGAACCAGTCGGCGGCGTTCTCCGACTTCCACGGCAGTGGCGCCAACGCGGCGGCCAACGCCGCGCTCACCGACGGGGCGTACGTGGCGAATCGCTTCCGCATCGTGCAGTCGCGGCGGCACGCCTGATCTTTGGCTGCGGTCGGGGTGCTCCGGTCCCTCGCGGGGGTGGTGTTCCGTGCCTCGCGGGGTGGTGTTTCCCGTCCCTCGCGGTTGGGGTTTCCGGGGCAGCCCGACCCGCTCCGGGCGGTCAGGCTTGATCCCTGCGCGGGTCGGGCTGCCCCGGAAACCCTCGGTGGGCGCGGTGGGCGGCGGCGTGTCTGGCCCGGGGCACTGCCCTTGGTCATGATCGCGCTCGATCCACGAGTAGTGGCCTCCCAGCGGCTACATTCAGGTCAGGGTGTGTCTCGCGAGTTCGCGCCGATCTTGCAGTTTCGGTTGTCCATATAGGTGATATGCCCCTTGTGTCGGGACAGAAAGTGCAAGATCGCGGAGCGGGGGCAGTCCGAGCCTGGCAATCACCTAGTCGTGGTGCCGGTTTGGGGCTTTACGGGCGTTCTGTTGCAGGCCACAGCTTCGTGGTCGGCGAGGCGGCGCGGTTGACGAGCAATGGTTCCGCCTAGAGCAACGGTGTTGTCCTGGATTTCAACGTGGTTGCGGTGGCGCGCTGCGGCCGGCCAGGCACGACCTCGATCACCAACTGCCCCTCGGGCGAGGTGCACGAGTCGCCCCCTTTGCTCTGCACCCCAATAGGCGCCGGTCGCAGACCGTAGCCGTCGCGCCCGCGGGTGCAGAGCAAAGGACCCCCGACTACCCCCGGACAGGCAGAGCCGGCCCCGTCGACCGGCACCCCACGTACCTCTGGCCGACCACCCTGGGTCGAAGGACAAGACCACCCGGCACAACAGCATGATCAGCGAGAGAGTGCCCATTGACGAACAACCGCTCGCCCTAACGCAACGGCGTTGACATCCTGGTTCGAGCGCGATCATCGCGGCCCGGCCCAACGCGGTGGTTCTGCCGGTCAGGCCTTGCGCCGCATTTGTAGTTCGGTCAGGGCTGGGACGGTGGGGTGGGGGACGCGTACGCCCGTGTCGGTGAAGCCCAGCCGTTGGTAGGCGCGGTAGGCACGGTCGTTGCCGACCACCACCTCCAGCAGCAACTCCAGTCGGCCACAGGCGCGGGACCAGGCGGCCACCCCGTCGATCAGCTCGCCGAGCAGTCCGCTGCCCCGCCAGGCCGGCGTGACGTAGACGGCGTAGATCACGGTGAGCCCGGGTTCGTTGTGCGAGACCGTGCCACCGGCGTGCCCGACGAGCCGGCCACCCGGGTCGGCGATGAACTGCGCATTGCCGGGGCCGGCCGAGGTGTACGCGACCCGGGCGGTGAACTCGGTGTGCGGCCGAGCCGCCGCATCCGCCAGGGTCTCCAGGAAGGCCAACGGCGCGTCGGCGAGCATCTCCAGACGCAGTGCCCGCATCCGGGCGGCGTCCTCCGGCCGGACCCGGCGGATCTCCGCCTGCCGTAGGGCGGTCGCGCCCGTATCGGTGGTCATGCCCGCATGCCTACCACAGGGCCGGCGGCCGTCATGGCCGTCCCCGCTCCCGGTGGCCCAGCGTCACGGCCGTCCCCGCTCCCGGTGGCCCGGTGGCCCGGTGGCCCGGTGGCCCGGTGGTGCGGCGTCCGGCGGCCCGGTCCGCCCGCTGGCGCGGCGTCCGGTGGCGCGGCGGCGGGGCTTCCGGGAGCTGTGTCGGGCAATCGCCGACATGGATCCGGTGGATCGAGAAGTCGGCCGACAGGCGCAGTCCGATCGCCCCGGAATATGCCCGATTTGCGGCCGTGCGCGGCTGTCACTCCTCGTGTAGCGTGCGATTTCGGTCACCTTTTTCAATGGTCGCCATCGATCGCTGAGGGTGGTGGCCGGTGGGCGTCCGGCCATGCCGTGCGCCAGGTCAGGCAACGCCGCGCATAGTGAGGGAAGTGCACCGTGGCACAGGGCTCCGTGAAGTGGTTCAACGCCGAAAAGGGCTATGGATTCATTGCCGTCGACGGCGGTCAGGACGTGTTCGTTCACTTCTCCGCGATCGAGATGGACGGCTACAAGGCGCTGGACGACGGTCAGCGGGTGGAGTTCGAGATCGCCCAGGGTCAGAAGGGCCCGCAGGCCGAGCACGTACGCGTCATCGCCTGAGCTTTCCTCCTTGATCGGCTCCGCGCGTCGGGGCTGCGACACGGGCGCACAACCGGGAAGATCGTGGCCGTTCCAGCCAATGCTGAGGAGCGTTCATGACTGACCAGTGGCCCCCGCCCACCCCACCCTCCGGGCCGGGGGAGCCGGGTCCGTCCGATCCGACCGTGCCGACTGTGCCGTCCGATCCGACTGTGCCGTCCGATCCGACCGTGCCGTCCGATCCGACCGTGCCCTACGGCAGTTCCGGCGTGACTCCGGAGACGCCATCCGAGCTGCGGCCGGGCGTACCTCCGGTTGGCCCGCCGCCCGGCTGGGATCCGGCGCAGGGCGCCTGGGGTGCGCCGCCGCCGGGTTGGACGTTCCCGCCCACCGGCGGCTACCCGCCCGGCTCGGGTCCCTACGGTGCAGTGCCCTGGTATCCGGGGTCGCCGGTTGGCTGGTACCCGCCGGATTACGGATTCGACCCGAACGATCCCCTGGTCACTCCCCGCGGCGCCGGCCTGGCCGGCTGGTTCAACAGGTGTCTGGGAGCGTTGCGCCGCAGTTGGCGGCAGTTGGTGCCCATCATGCTGCTCACCCAGGTGTTGCCGGCGGCCGTGCTCGCGGTGATCGCCCTGGGCCTCGACCCGACCTCGAGATGGGAAGCCCAGGTCGGGGCGGACCCGAATCCCGTGCTGCCGGACACCTTCGGCGTCGATCTGGCGGGTCTCCTCGCGGTGGGGATCGGCGGCAGCCTGTTGCTCGGGCTGGTGCAGGCCATCGGGTGGGCCGCCGGCAGTTGGGTGATCACGCAGCAGGCGTCCGGTCAGCCGGGCAACCTGGAATCGGCGCTGCGGTACGGCGTCCGTCGGGCACTCGGGCTCTGGGGTTGGACCCTGTTGATCAGCTTGATCGCCGGCGTCGGTTTCTGTTGCTGCGTGCTGCCGGGTATCTATCTGACGTTCGCGCTGAGCATGGCCGGCCCGGTCTATCTCTTCGAACGCCGCGACCCCATCGGCCGGTCGTTCCGGATGTTCCACGACCGACTCGGCCTCCTGCTCGGTCGGGTGGCTCTGGTGGCCCTGGCGGTCATCGTCGTCAACGTGATCACCGGTGCCCTGGAGGGGGCGGGCACCCCCCTGTTCGGCACCGATCCCCTCAGGTCGCCGGGTACGGCCGCCGGGGTGGTGGCGGTGATCGGGGTCACCGCCGTGCTGGCGCTGCCCGCCCACCTTGCCCAGATGATCGGTCTGCTGGTGACGTACGCCGAGCAGCGAGCCCATGAGGCGCCGGTGAACACCGCTGGACTGGCCGCGGAACTCGGCTGAGCGGCCCCATCGTGCTTGCACTCGGCAGGGGAGAGTGCTAAACAAGTCATTGGCACTCGCATACCGTGAGTGCCAATGGTCGGGACGGTGGGGCCAGGTTGCACCGGCGTGGAGACGCCGGGGCGACACATGGCCGGTCGTCGCGGGCTATCCGGCCCGGCCGAAGGACGTCGTCGTCGCCAGGTGGCGACGTCCCAAGGTGCGTACACCAGGCGGCCCATCCGGGGCACACATCTCGGGTGGCCCGTGAGTGTCCAGGAGGACAACGCCGTATGGCCAAGATGATCGCGTTCGACGAAGAGGCGCGCCGCGGCCTCGAGCGGGGCATGAACCAGCTCGCCGACGCCGTAAAGGTGACCCTCGGCCCCAAGGGCCGCAACGTCGTGCTCGAGAAGAAGTGGGGTGCCCCCACCATCACCAACGATGGTGTGAGCATCGCCAAGGAGATCGAGCTCGAGGACCCGTACGAGAAGATCGGCGCTGAGCTGGTCAAGGAGGTCGCCAAGAAGACCGACGACGTTGCCGGTGACGGCACGACGACGGCGACCGTCCTGGCCCAGGCCCTGGTTCGCGAGGGCCTGCGTAACGTGGCCGCCGGCGCCAACCCGATGGCCCTGAAGCGGGGCATCGAGGCCGCGGTCGCGAGCGTCTCGGAGGAGCTGTCCAAGCTCGCCAAGGACGTCGAGACCAAGGAGCAGATCGCCTCCACCGCCTCCATCTCCGCTGGCGACAGCACCGTCGGCGAGATCATCGCCGAGGCGATGGACAAGGTCGGCAAGGAAGGCGTCATCACCGTCGAGGAGAGCAACACCTTCGGGCTGGAGCTGGAGCTCACCGAGGGTATGCGCTTCGACAAGGGCTACATCTCGGCCTACTTCATGACCGACCCGGAGCGTATGGAGGCCGTCTTCGACGACCCGTACATCCTGATCGCCAACAGCAAGATCTCGTCGGTGAAGGACCTGCTCCCGATCCTGGAGAAGGTCATGCAGTCGGGCAAGCCGCTGCTGATCATCGCCGAGGACCTGGAGGGCGAGGCCCTCGCCACCCTGGTGGTCAACAAGGTCCGTGGCACCTTCAAGTCGGTCGCCGTCAAGGCGCCGGGCTTCGGTGACCGCCGCAAGGCCATGCTGACCGACATCGCCATCCTCGCCGGTGGCCAGGTCATCAGCGAAGAGGTCGGCCTCAAGCTCGACGCCGCCAGCCTCGACATGCTGGGCCGCGCCCGCAAGGTCGTGGTGACCAAGGACGAGACCACGATCGTCGACGGTGCCGGTGACGCCGAGCAGATCCAGGGCCGGGTCAACCAGATCCGGGCCGAGATCGACAAGAGCGACTCCGACTACGACCGGGAGAAGCTGCAGGAGCGGCTGGCCAAGCTGGCCGGCGGCGTTGCGGTCATCAAGGTCGGCGCGGCCACCGAGGTCGAGCTCAAGGAGCGCAAGCACCGCATCGAGGACGCCGTTCGCAACGCGAAGGCCGCCGTCGAGGAGGGCATCGTCCCGGGTGGTGGCGTCGCGCTGGTGCAGGCCGGCAAGACCGCCTTCGACAAGCTCGACCTGGTCGGCGACGAGGCCACCGGTGCGAACATCGTCAAGGTGGCGCTGGACGCCCCGCTGCGGCAGATCGCCGTCAACGCCGGCCTCGAGGGCGGCGTCGTGGTGGAGAAGGTTCGTAACCTCGAAGCGGGTCACGGCCTCAACGCCGCCAACGGCGAGTACGTCGACCTGCTGGCCGCGGGCATCATCGACCCGGCCAAGGTGACGCGCTCGGCGCTGCAGAACGCCGCTTCCATCGCGGCGCTCTTCCTCACCACCGAGGCCGTTGTCGCGGACAAGCCGGAGAAGACCCCGGCTGCCCCGGCTGGCCCGGGTGGCGGGGACATGGACTTCTGAGTCCAGTTCCGACACCGAACGGGGCGGGCCGCTGACGCGGTCCGCCCCGTTCGTCGTCAGGTCGGCAGTGGGCGCTGGTTGCGCCGCTTCTGCGCCCGGCTGTACGGCGGAAGCAGTTGGATCGGCGCGTCCACCATCTCCCGTGGCTCCTCGACGACCGCCGACTCGTCGTCGGTGGTCATCTCGGCCAGTTGCTCGGCGTCGCCGTAGTCGAGCCGGTCGAACGGCAGTTGGCCGGGGAGTTCGCCGATCGGTTTCCAGGTGATCGGCGGGCCGTCCTCGGTCTGGTCGTCATCCGTGGTCATGGCTGCCTCCTCTACCAAAACGGTAGGGGGCGTCGATGGCCGACGCGGGCGAATGACTCAATACACTTTTTGCCCCGGTTACGCCGGCGGCAGGGCCCGCCGGTAGAGGAAGAAGACCCGCTCGATCCGGGCACCCGCGCTGCCGGAGTAGAACGGCACCGGCCCCACCCAGCCGATCTCCGCCCGGGTCAGCCCCGCCGCCCGCTGGTCGGCCAGGCAGCGCCGCAACAGGACACCACCGATGCCCGACCCCTCGGCGGCCGGCGCGGTGCCCATCGGCCCGAACCAACTCGGCCGGGACGACCCGTACGCGGCGAAGCCGAGCATCTCTCCGCCCCGCTCCGCGAGGTGACAACCGGCGCCGTCCCGCCCCACCGATCCGGCCAACTCGCCGTCCCAGGTGCCACCGAAGGTGGACCGGGCGAACGCGGTCAACGCCGGCAGGTCCGCCGGCTCCGCCCGGCGTACGGTGACGCCCTGATCGGCCAGCCGCCGCTCGGCCGCCTCGGTGGAGCGCAGTGCCGGCGACCCGTCGTACGACAGGTCCGCGGTCATGTTCCAGGCGGTCCGGTCCTGCTGGTAGCCCAGCGCGAGGGCGGCGCAGACCGCCGGGGTGTAGCGGACGTCGATGCCCGGCCACGCGTAGTACGGCGGGTTCCCGGCCAGCAGCACCTCCGTCGTGCCACGATCGGCCAGCACCCGCTCGGCCTGCCGCAGCAGTGCCCGGCCGACGCCCCGGCGACGGTGCTCCGGAAGGACCGCGACCAGGTCCACGTGCCCGGTACCCGGCTCGGTCGACGACACCGAGCAGAGCAGCACCCCGACCAGGTCCGCACCCCGGTACGCGCCCAGCCCCACCACCGGCCGGTCGGCGGCGGCGGCCCGGGGCCAGAGGACGTCCACGATTTCGGCCGCCTCGGCGGCGTCCTCGGGCAGGTCGAGGGCCTGCTCGCAGAGCCGCGCCACGGTGGTGGCCAGGTCGGGGGTCAGTTCGGTGACGGTGATCTCGGCGTCCATGGTCGCCGACCCTAGATCACCGGGCGCCGGTCCGCGTACCTCACCGCCGGGCGGCCTGCACGGCCGCGTAGGCGTCGACCTGGCCCGAGCCGGTGACGTTCGACGGGCCGCCGCAGGCGTCGGAGGGACTGTCGGAGCGATAGGTGGGCGTCGCCTCCGTCGCGGTGTCCCGCAGGATCTGCCGGGTGCGGTCCACGTCGCCGACGAGCGCCGGGTTCGCCGACCACATCAGCGCGACCACCCCCGCCACCTGCGGGGTCGCCATCGAGGTGCCGTCCAGCGCCGCGTACGTGCCGCCCGGCATCGCCGACACCACACCCACACCGGGGGCCAACACGTCCGGCTTACCCGCAGCCCCTGGCACCGGCCCGCGCGACGAGAACTCCGCGACCCGGCGTTGGTCGTCCACCGCGCCCACCGTCAGCACGTCGGCGTACGGCGCCGGCGGGTCGTCGATCGACGCGCACCACGGCCCGGTGTTGCCGGCGGCGGCGACCACGAAGATCCCGGCGGCGTCCAGCGCGGCGGTGGCCGGGCGCAGCACACCCCTGTCGCAACCCTCGATCGGCGGGCAGCCCCACGAGTTGGTGAGCACCTGCGGGGCACGCTCCGGACGACCGTCGGTGAACGGGTCGCCCCCGGCCGGGAAGGGCGCCAGCATGAACTGGAGACAGTCCAGGTAGTGCGCGGGGCTGCCCAGGTTGCGGTCCAGGTTGACGCAGCCCACCCACTGCGCGTCCGGTGCCACCCCGATGCCGTCCCGCCCGACTGCGCTGCCCACCGTGTGGGTGCCGTGCCCGCCCTGGTCGGTCGGGCTCCGGGTGCCGTCCCACGGGTCGTACCAGGAGTCGTCGCCGCCACGGAAACCGGCGCGCAGGGCCGGGTGGGTGCCGTCCACACCCGAGTCGGAGCTGCCGACCACGATGCCGGTGCCGGTCACCCCGAGCTGGGACCACACCCGGTCGGCGCCGATCTGGAGGATGTTCCACTCCGGGCCGGTGGGCTTTGGCGCGCTGCCCCGGTTCTGCCCGGCCGGGGCCGGCAGCGGGCGCAGGCGCTGACTGACAAGTACCCGGGCCACCTCCGGCCGGCGGGCGAGCCAGGCCCGCACCGCCGGGCCGCCGTCCACCTCGACCGCGTTGACCAGGTAGTACGACACCGGGTCGAGTCGCAGACGGTTCAGCCCCCGCAGCAGGTCGGCCTGGCTTTGCTCGGCGGTCGTCACCAGCCGCCGGTAGACCTCCGCCGCGCGGACGTCCCGCCCGGCCCGACCCGGCTGCCCGGCCGGCAGTCCGGTCAGGTCGGCCTGTGCGCGCAGCACCACGAACAGCCGCTCGCCGTAGAGGCCGGGCTGGCCGGGGCCCAGGTCGACCACGCCGAACGCCACCAGCAGCACCACGGCCGCCACCGCCGCGACCCGACGGCTCGGGGTGCGTGCCGTCGGTCGGGCGAGCAGCACCGCGTACCCGATGGCGACCAGGACCGCGACGGCGAGCCCGACGCCGGCGGCGGCCGCCACCCAGAACGGGACGTCGCGGGTGCCGACCAGCAGCAGAGTGATCTCCTCCGGGTCGGTGAAGGCCAGCGGGCCGAGCACGGCCAGGCCCACCAGCCAGCCGGTCGCCGATCGGCCGGCGCGCGCCGCGTCGGCGGGGTCGGCGGTGGGCCGCCACGTCGCGGCCCAGAGCGCGGCCAGGGCGAAACCCGCAGGTGGCAGGGTCAACAGTGCGGGCAACTGCGCGCCGGATTGGCCGGTACCGGCCGCGATCAGCAGCAGCGCCACCCCGGCGACCAGGCCGCCGACCACCACCAGCCGAGCCGGCCGGGGCGGTCGGCCGACCGCGAACCGGGACCAGAAGGTGGCGTCGAGCAGGGTCGCGGCCAGCACCCCGAGCACGGCCGCCGCCAGCAGCGCGAGCGCCGTCTCCAGCAGGCCACCGAGCGCACCCAACCAGGCCCACGGCAGCAGCAGGGCAACCCCGGCAGCGACCGCGAGCAGCGGCACCGCGCCGAGCCGCCGTGACCACCTGACCGGCTCCGCGTTCCCGGTGGCCCCGGGCCGCGTGACGTCGCGGTCTCCGGTGGCCTCGGGACGGGCCGGGTCGCGGTCTCCGGTGGCCTCGGGCCGGGCCGGGTCGCGGTCTCCGGTCACTTCGGGCCGGGTGGCGTCGCGGCTTCCGGCGGTCCCGGGCCGCGCGGGGTCGCCGTCGTCGGTGGGCGCCGGGCCGCCGACAGCGCCGGCCGCTGCGGGGTACGCCCACCGGCGCGCCGACCGACGCACGGCGAGCGCGCCGAGCAATGCGACACCGGCCAGCGCGGCGAGGTACGCCTCGTGGTGCACCGGCGGCACGACCCGCAGCACTGTGAGCACCCCGAGGACGAGTGCGGCGGTCAGCCAGCGCCGCCCGATGGCCCGGACCGTCGTGGAGCGGGGCAGCATGGCCAGCAGCAGGGCGGGTGTGCCCACCAGCACGACGGTGGCCAGGCCGAGCACCGGCCAGAGCCAGCCGACCCGGTCCCGCCCGAACCCCAGCAGCAACTGATCGGTCAGCCAGCCACCGGTCTGGGTGGCCACGGTGACCGCGACCGTCCAGCAGCCGACGAACACGGCCGCGACCACCGGCCATGGGGAACTGCGGTCGCTGACTCCGGGGTACGCGGGGTGACCGTGCATCCGAGAACCTTACGACCACGATGAACGGTTCCCGCTCCGCGTCGACGTGCCGTGCGGTGATCAAGTGATGAGAAATAGGTCTGGAGCGCCGCTGACACCTACTTTTCATCACCTGATCGAGGAGTGGGAGCGGCGGCTGGAACTGATCATCGAACCGGGCGACGGCCGGGCGGCGAATGTCGACACGGTGGCATGGCGGTTACGGTGGACGGGTGCGTGACCCCAATATCTCCCGATCCGTCGCCGGTCAGCTCTCGCCGGTCCGCCGTGCGTCCGACCTGCGGCGGCTGCGCGCCGAGCGCTTCGACGTGCTGGTCATTGGTGGCGGGGTGACCGGTGCGGGGGCCGCCCTGGACGCGGCGTCCCGGGGCCTGAAGGTGGCGCTGGTCGAGGCGCGTGACCTAGCCGCCGGCACCTCCAGCCGGTCCAGCAAGCTCATCCACGGTGGCCTGCGCTACCTGGAGCAGTTGGAGTTCCACCTGGTCCACGAGGCGCTCACCGAGCGCGGGCTGCTGGCCACCCGGCTCGCGCCGCACCTGGTACGCCCGGTGCCGATCATGGTGCCGCTGCCGGCCGGGCGGGGCCTGCGGGACCTGCCGGCCCGGATCCTCCGCCGCTCGTACTACGGCGCGGGGGTGGCCGCCTACGACGCCTTCGCCGGGATCTTCGGCGGCGGCCGCGGCATGCCCCTGCACCGGCACCTGACCCGGGAGGGCGCACGGCGGATCTTCCCGAGTCTGCGGCCCGACGCGCTCGCCGGGGCGATCCGCTACTACGACGGGCAGGTCGACGACGCCCGGTTGGTGGTCACGCTGGCCCGTACCGCGGCCAGCCTCGGCGCCACGGTGGTGAGCAGCGCGCGCGCCGTCGGGCTGATCCGGCAGGCGCGTGAGGTGACCGGCGTACGCGTGCGCGACCTGGAGGCGCCGCAGGGCTCGCCGGACGCGGAGTTCGAGGTGTACGCCCGTACCGTCATCGCCGCCACCGGGGTGTGGAGCGACGACATGTCGCGGATGCTCAACGACGTGGGCCTGCGGCCCGGCGTCCGGGTGCGTGCCTCCAAGGGGGTGCACCTGGTGGTGCCCCGCTCGGCGATCACCGGCGAGACGGGGCTCATCCTGCGGACGGCGAAGTCGGTGCTCTTCGTCATCCCGTGGGGCGGGCACTGGATCATCGGCACGACGGACACCGACTGGCGGCTGGACCGGTCCCACCCGGCCGCCTCGGCCCGCGACATCGACTACCTGCTGGAACAGGTCAACACGGTGCTGGACCGGCCGTTGACCACGGACGACATCGAGGGGGTGTACGCCGGGCTGCGCCCGTTGCTGGCCGGCGAGGCCGACTCGACCTCGAAGCTCTCCCGTGAGCACGCGGTCTTCGAGCCGATGCTCGGGCTGCTGCTGGTGGCCGGTGGCAAGTACACGACGTACCGGGTGATGGCGTCCGACGTGGTCGACCGGGCCGCCCGCCGGCTCGGCGGCACCCGCCCGTCGCGTACGGCCGATCTGCCGTTGCTCGGTGCGGACGGTTACCCGGCGATGTGGCGGGACCGGGCCGACCTGGCCCGCCGGCACGGTGTGCCGGTGGGCGTGGTGGAGCATCTGCTGGAGCGGTACGGCACCCTCACCCTGGACCTGTTGGCGCTCATCGACGCCGATCCGCTGCTCGCGTCTCCGCTGGCCGGTGCGCCGGAGTACCTGACGGCGGAGGTCGCCTACGCGGCGCGGGCCGAGGGTGCGCTGCACCTGGAGGACGTGCTGACCCGGCGGACCCGGATCTCGTTCGAGACCAGCCACCGGGGGTTGGAGTCGGCGGAGCACACCGCCGAGTTGATGGGCGCGGTGCTCGGCTGGGACGCGGCGACTCGGGCCCGGGAGGTCGAGCACTACCGCGCCCGGGTGGAGGCGGAGCGGCAGTCGCAGTTGATGCCTGACGACGCGGCGGCGGACGCGGCCCGGCTCGGCGCTCCGGACGTCAGGGGTTTCGCGGCCGACCGGGGCGGCGACGATCAGGCCGAGCTGCGGCCGTCCGCTAGGTGACGAATTGTAACGTTACCGATGGGTAACCATCGATACCGGCCCGGATGGTGGTTTCGAACGCTACCTACGGTGGGGTAGGTTTCCGCGCGTGCTTCTCCGCGCGCACCCTCGTCTCCTTCTACCGGTCCTCGCCGCCGTCGTCGTTGGTGCCCTGACCGGATGCTCGCTGTTCGACCGGGAGCCGCGCGGCAATCCGGCGGCACAACCGTCCGCCTCGGCCGGTGGCGGCGCGCAGTTGGAGATCCCCACCACGGTCGCCGTCGGCCAGGTCAGCCTGATTCAGCGGCTCGGCGAGGACGGCCCACTGCGCACCCTGAGCGTCGAACGCGACGGCGCCTGGCAGTGCCTCGACTGCGCCGGTGACGGGGTCACCTCCCGGGGCACCCTCGCCCCGGAGCTGACCGAACGGCTCCAGGTGCTGCTGGCCAACCCGGCACTAGCCGACGAGACCGACCAGGCCCGGAGATACCGCAGCACCTGCATCGACGCGCTCACGTCCAGCCTGCTCACCTCGACCGGGCTGATCACCTCACAGGACTGCCCGGGTGAGGAGCGCACGCCGGTCGCCGGGGAGATCCTGCTGCTGCTCACCCAGGCGACCCCGGCCGAGGTCAAGGGCTGACGCCACACCAGCTCAGAGCACCTTGCCCGGGTTGAGCAGACCAGCCGGGTCCAGCGCCGACTTGATCGCCTGGTGTACCCGGACGCCGACCGGCCCGATCTCCCGAGCCAGCCAGTCCCGCTTGAGCAGCCCCACCCCGTGCTCGCCGGTGCAGGTGCCGCCCAGGTCCAGACCGAGGCGCATGATCTCGTCGAAGGCCCGCCGGCCCCGCTCCACGCTCACCGGGTCGGCCCGGTCGACCACGATGTTCGGGTGCATGTTGCCGTCCCCGGCGTGCCCCACCACGCCGATCGGCACCTCGCACTCCACGGCGATCCGGGCCACCCCGTCCAGCAGCGCGGCGAGCGAGCCGCGCGGCACCGCCACGTCGTCGATCACCAGACCGCCGTTGCCGCCCGGGTAGGCGTCGGCCGCGAACTTCTCCATCGCCGGGTGGGCCAGCCGCCGGGCCTGCAACAGCGCCGCGGCCTCCACCGCGTCGGTGGCCGCGTACACCTCGTCGGCGCCGGCCGCCGCGCACACCTCGGCCAGGGCGGCCAGGTCGTCGGCTGCCCGGCTGCCGGTGTCCGCGGCGGCCAGCAGCAGGGCCTGCGCGTCGGTCCGCAGCCCCATCGGCTGGTACGCCTCGATCGCCCGCAGGTGGGTCTGGTCCAGCAGTTCCAGCAGGCTGGGGGTGAGCCCACGGGCCGCGATCTCGGCCACCGCCGCGCCGGCCGCCGCAGTGGAGCCGAAGACCGCCACCAGGGTCAACGACTCGGCCGGGGCCGGTCGCAGCGCCACGGTCACCTCGGTGATCACCCCGAGGGTGCCCTCCGAGCCGACGAAGAGCCGGGTCAGGTCGTAGCCGGCCACCCCCTTGGCCGTCCGCCGGCCGGTGCGCAGCACCTCACCCGAGGCGAGCACCACCTCGAGGCCAAGCACGTACTCGGTGGTCACCCCGTACTTCACGCAGCACATGCCGCCCGCGTTCGTGGCCACGTTGCCGCCGATCGTGGACGACTCCCAGGAGCCGGGGTCGGGTGGGTACCAGAGCCCCTGCTTGGCCACCGCTCCGGCGAGCGCCGCGTTGACCACCCCCGGCTGGACCACAGCGATCCGGCTCACCGGGTCGATCTCCCGGATCTCGTCCATCGCGACGGTGCTCAGCACCACCGCGCCGTCCACCGCGTTCGCCGCGCCGGCCAGCCCCGTCCGCGCGCCCTGCGGCACCACGGGTACGCCGTGTCGCGCCGCCGCCCGGACCACCGCGACCACCTGTTCGGTGCTGCGCGGACGGGTCACCACGAGCGGGGTGCCGGCCGCGCACAGGTCCGCCTCGTCCCGCTCGTGCATGCGCAGCAGGTCCGGGTCGGTGAGCACGGCGTCGGCACCGAGCGCGGCGCGGAGATCGTCCAGGAGCGTGGTGGGGGCCATGAAACCGAGGCTAGGTCGCCGGCAGCCGATCATCAACGTGATCAACTACGCGGGATAGCTTGGACGTCATGCTCTACCTGGACCGGCCGGCCTGGCCGTGGCGCGGGCGGCTCTGGTCACACCTGATCAGCGACGTCTCGTACGCCGAGCTGCACGCCTTCGCCGAGACGCTCGGCGCGCCCCGGCGCGGCTTCGACCGGGACCACTACGACATCCCCGCCGACCGGTTCGCGGCGGCGGTGTGGCTCGGCGCCCAGGTGGTGCCGAGCCGGGAGCTGGTCCGGTTGCTCCGCGCCGCCGACCTGCGCCGCCCGAAACACCTGGTCAGCCCTCGCCCGTCGGCGGCACCGCAGCGGTGAGCGTGGCCAGTTCGCGGCGCACGTTGCCCCGGGCCGGCTCCTCCCAGCGGGCCGCCAGCGGCGGCAGCCGGAACAGCGCGGGCAGCGCCAGCAGGCCGGCCAGCACCGCCGCCCGTCCAGCCCGGAAGGCCGGCTCCGGCACGTGCGCGTACTCCCGTCGGATCGCCGTCGCGTACCTGTCGTACGCCGCCGGGGGCGCGGCCAGCACGGCGAGGTCCGCGTCGCAGAGCAGTGCGCCGTCCCGGTCGTCCGGACCCACCACGTGGCCGGCGGTGAGCAGCACCAACCGGCGTACCTCCGCCGCCGTGGCCACCGGCACCCCGAGCCCGCTGAGCACGCTCTCGGCCAGCGCGGCGCTGTCCTGTTCGTTGGCGTCACCCGTGGCCCGCGGGTCGTAGACCGCGTCGTGCCACCAGGCCGCCAGCCGGACCAGGTCGGGTCGGTCGGCCAGCTCGGCGTGCCTGTCCACCACGTCGAGCACAGCCGTCAGGTGAGCGACCGTGTGGTACTGCCGGTGCGGCTCCTGCCACCTCTCGAGCAGCAGTTCCCCGGCCCGGGTCCACCCCGCACCCGGCTTCGCACCAGCACCCCGGGCTGCCGCCCGCCACCGCTTGAGCAGATCGGCCACCGGCCGAGTCTGCCGCATCCGGGCACGGCGCGCGACGCGGAAGGATTCAGCCGGCCCGTCCCGGGTAGTCGCGCCCATGGCCGTGGCCCGGGACAAGCGACCACCAATGGTGCGACGTACCGCGCTGCGCGACGGGCTGGTGGACGTCGACGGCGCACGGATCGCCGAGGCCACCGAGCAACTGCGCGATCGGGGCCGGGCCACCCTGCACGACCGGCTGCACCGGGTGCGGATGGCCGGCGGCCTGGCCGTGCAGGCGGGGCTGGCCGCCGGGCTGGCGTACCTGATCTCGCACAAGGTGCTCGGCAACCCGCAACCGGTCTTCGCGCCGATCTCCGCGGTCGGCACCCTCGCCGCGTCGGTAGGTCAGCGGTTCCGCCGGACCATCGAGCTGATCGTCGGGGTGGGGATCGGGGTGGCCATCGGCGACTTCCTGATCTATTTGCTCGGCACCGGGGCCTGGCAGCTCGGCCTGGTGGTCACCGTCGCGATCCTGTTCACGATCTTCGCCGGGGCGAGCGTCGCCATCGTCATCCAGGCGGCGGCCACGGCGGTGCTGATCGTGACGCTGAGCCCGTCCACCCAGAATCTGGAGATCCCGCGCTTCGTGGACGCCTTCCTCGGTGGTGGAGTCGCGCTCCTGGTGACCGCCGTGCTGCTGCCGCTGAACCCGCTCCGGGTGATCAACCGGGCCGCCCGGCCAGCGCTGGACCTGCTCGCCGCCCAGCTCGACGCCACCGCGGACGGGTTACGCGGCCGGGACCGCGCCACCGTCCAGCGGGCCCTGGACCGGCTGCGCAACAACAAGGAGGAACTGGCCACGTTGGCCGAGGCGATCGAGGGGGCGAAGGAGACCGCCACCCTCTCCCCGGCCCGCTGGCACCGCCGCAGCGAACTGATCCACTACGCGGAGGCGGCCGACCCGATCGACCGGGCGATGCGCAACACCGGCACGCTGATCCGTCGGTCCGTCACGTTGATCGAGGACGAGGAGCCGGTGCCCGATCCGATGCCGGACGCGATCGGCCACCTCGCCGAGTCGGTCCGGCTGCTCAAACACGAGTTCGCCGCCGGTGAGGAACCGGAGAAGGCCCGGGAACGGTCGTTGCGTGCCGTCAGCGAGGCCGGCCGGGCGTACGGCGCCGGCGTCGGCTTCTCCGGCAGTGTGGTCGTCGCCCAGATCCGGACCACCGCCAGCGACCTGCTGGTGGCCTCCGGGATCGAGCAGGAGGAGGCGAACCGGTGGATCCGCACCGCCTTCGGGGAGCAGGAGCGCCCGATGGGTGAATCGGCCGAACCGGGCGAGGCGCCGAAACCGCCGACCGCCCCGCCCGTCGGCTGACCGTTTACCGCGCGCCTCAACCCAGCTCGGCGAGCGCGGCGAGCAACCGGTCCACCTGCTCGACGGTGCTGCCCAGGCCGATGCTGGCGCGCAACGCCGTGGGCGGCAGGTCCCGTCGGCCGGTACGCCCCGCCGCCTCGGCGAGCAGCCGCCGGGCCAGCGGGTGGGCACAGAACAACCCGTCGCGTACGCCGATCCGGTGCGCGGTGGCCAGCCGCGCGGCCACGTCGGCGGAGTCCCAGCCGGCGACCACGAACGAGACGATGCCCACCCGGGGCGCGTCCGGGCCGAAGGTGCGCAGCTCCACCACGTGCGGCAGCGCCTCGATGCCGGTGCGCAGTCGCGCCAGCAGCGCCTGCTCGCGGGCGGCCAGCGCGACCCGGTCGGCCGCGCCGAGCGCCGCGCACACGGCCGCCAGCGCGACCGCGCCGAGCAGATTCGGGGTGCCACCCTCGTGTCGGGCCGGACCGCTTGCCCAGGTCACGTCGTGGGTGGCCGGGCCGACGTGGCTGGTGGCGCCCCCACCCGCCAGGTACGGCGGAGCGGCGTCCAGCCAGTCCGCCCGGCCGATCAGCACACCCGCACCGAACGGCGCGTACAGCTTGTGACCGGACACGGCCAGGTAGTCGACGTCGAGCGCGAGCATGTCGACCGGGGCGTGCGGGGCGAGCTGCGCGGCATCGAGCACGATCCGGGCACCGTGCCGGTGTGCCACCCGGGCCAACTCGGCGACCGGCCACCGCTCACCTGTCACATTGCTCGCACCGGTCACCGCGACCAGCACCGGCAGCGCCGGGTTGCTGCCCCGGCGCAGCTCGGTGAGGGCGGCGGCGAGGTCGCGTACCGCCCCGGCGGGATCGGCGGGGACGGGCAGCCGTACCGAACCGCGTGGCCAGGGCAGCAGGTTGGCGTGGTGCTCGCCCGCGAAGGTGACCACAGTGGTGCCGGCCGGCAGCGACCGCGCCAGCAGGTTGAGCGCGTCGGTGGTGTTGCGGGTGAAGATCACGTGATCGTCGGCGCGGACGCCGAAGAAGTCGCCCACCGTCTGCCGGGCCTGCTCGTACGCGAGGGTGCAGCGCCGCGACAGCGCGCCCGCGCCGCGGTGCACGCTCGCGTACCAGGGCAGTAGCTCGGACACCGCGTCGGCGGCGGCCCGCGCGCACGGTGCGGTCGCCGCGTAGTCCAGGTTGATCTCACCTGGCACGCCGAGGACGTCGAGCGGCACCGACGCGGGCGCGACGGTGGGCAGGGTGGGCAGCGAGGGAACGAGGGTGACGGGCACGCCGGAACCTCCGGGGTCAGGGACCCCGGGTGCGGCATCGGGACGGGGTCCGCGCTTGCCCAGCACACCGATCGGGCTGGGCCCGGTCATCACCCGGGGCACCCCACCGCGAACTCGACGAGGGTTGCCGGCCAGCAAGCCGGGGCTGAACGCTGGCACTCGTGACCTCCCGGCAGCATAGCGGCAACCGATGCGACCGGACCAGCCGGCGGCGGATGGCTACGCTGACCGCATGGCCGACACCCCGCCCGGTACGCCCC
This sequence comes from Micromonospora sp. NPDC049175, assembly GCF_043197345.1. NCBI lineage: Bacteria > Bacillati > Actinomycetota > Actinomycetes > Micromonosporales > Micromonosporaceae > Micromonospora > Micromonospora sp. NPDC049175. The sequence continues at coordinate 301,386 of NZ_JBICSY010000005.1, forward strand.
TGCCGCCGTCGCCCGCGCCCGCGGCCCCGTCCGTCGGCCAGGCGCCCCGGATGCCGCTGCGCCGGCTCGGTTGGCGGCGGTTCCTGGCGTTGGCCGCGGTGGTGCTGCTCATCGCCGCCTGCGCGGTGTACATGGTCTTCACGCTCGGCCGGTCGCTCGGCGTCCAGGCCCTGGTGATCGGGGTGGCCGCCGCCATCCTGCCGGTGCCGGTGCTCGTCGCCTGCTTCCTCTGGCTGGACCGGTACGAACCCGAGCCGCTGAAATATCTGATCTTCTGCTTCGCCTGGGGAGCGTTCGTCTCCACCGCCGCCTCGCTCACGGTCAACGACTTCGCCGCCGGGCTGTTCGCCGACTGGGGGCTGCCCGACGCGCTCACCGGCGTGCTGGTGGCGCCGTTCATCGAGGAGCTGACCAAGGCGCTGGGCCCGATCCTGCTGCTGGTGTTCCGCCGGCGGGAGTGGTCCGGGATCACCGACGGCCTGGTCTACTGCGGGTTGTCCGCGGTCGGCTTCGCGATGGTGGAGAACATCCTCTACCTGGGCGGTCTGGGCTACGCGTCCGGAGCCGACCGGTACGGCCCGGTGACCGGCATCAACCAGGTCATCGGGATCTTCATCCTGCGGATCCTGCTGTTCGGGTTCGCCCACCCGCTCTTCACCTCGATGACAGGTGTGGGGCTCGGCATCGCGGCCCGGACGGCGGACCGCCGGGTCCGGGTTCTCGCCCCGATCGGCGGGCTGCTGCTGGCGATGATGTTGCACGGCACGTGGAACCTGCTGCCCACGCTGACCCAGGCCACCGGCGAGGCGGTGATCATGCTGTACGGCTTCCTGGGCCTGATGGTGCCTGTCTTCTTCGGCATGGTGGGTCTCGCGGTGTGGCTGCGCGCCTGGGAGGGGAGGCTCACCGAGCGGACCCTGCCGGACTACGTACGCGCCGGTTGGCTGAGCCCACCCGAGGTGGCCGCGCTGAGCAGTCTCGGCCGGCGGCACGCGGCCCGCAGTTGGGCGCGGCGGGTGGCCGGCGACGCCGGGGTGCGGGCGATGCGCGGCTACCAGTCCGCGGCCACCCGACTGGCCCTGCTGCGCGACGGCTCGCTGCGTGGCCTGGACCGCAAGCCCGCCGACCAGGAACGGACCGCGCGGGAGGAACGGGAGTTGCTGGACGCGATCGGTGCGTACCGGTCGTTCTTCGTCGGCCGCGACCCGCAGGCCCCGACGGGGATCTGGGACGGCAGCCGCTACCACCTGCGTTTCCCGGACGGCACCCAGCGTCCGGTGGACGCCCCGGACGAGCCGGTGGTGCCGATCCCGGTGGTGCTGGCCCCCGCGCCACCGCCTCCGGTGGGCTATGGCCCGCCCGGCTGGGCCGGTCCGCGCTCGGCGCCGCCGTGGCCGCCGGGTCACCCCTGACGGCAGGCGCCCCGGCCGGCGGTCTCAGGTCATCAGGGAGGTGAGGAAGTCACCGAAGCCCTGGAACATCGCCATCAGCGCGCCCCCGATGGCCTTGAAGATCTGCGCGGCACCGTCCGGCCGGAAGGCCATGAAGTAGATCAGGAACGCGACACTGCCCCAGGTCAACAGCTTCTTCACGAATACTGGCATCGTCCCTCCCCAGGGCCACGGTCGCCGGATGGCTTCCCGTCGTGCGGCTGGGCAAACGATGCGCGGCGCGGCGTGGTGGCCGGGGGAGGTGCGTCAGAGGTAGAGGCCGGTGGGGTCGTTCTCGATCCGCTCGGCGGCCACCGCGTGCACGTCGCGTTCCCGCAGCAGCACGTACCCGCGGCCGTGCAGCTCGACCTCGGAGCGGTCGTCCGGGTCGAAGAGCACCCGGTCGCCGGAGACGATGGCGCGCACGTTCGGCCCCACCCCTACCGCCGTGGCCCAGGCGAGGCGCTTGCCGACCTGGGCGGTCGCCGGGATGACGATGCCGGCGGTGGAGCGGCGTTCGCCCTCGCTGCCCTCCATCCGCACCAGCACGCGATCGTGCAGCAGGCGAATCGGCAGGCCGGCGTCCAGATCATTGTCGGCGGTCACGTCGCAGACGCTACCGTGTGGCCGACGGCGGGCCCGCCGGTGGTTACGCCGGTGGTGGTCTGGGCATTGTGTGGCGGAACTGCCCTACGGTGTCCGGGACGGACGTATGCTCTCCGACCTGTCGCCGTTGGCGGGCCGGTTTCACTGCCAGGAGGTGCGCTTGAGCCGCTTCGAGCGGGTACGCGGGCGGCTTCGTCGCGCCTACCAGGCACGACAGGAGTCGGCCCCCGCCGACGAGGGCATTTCGGCCAACGAGTTGGATGACGTGTCGGACGCCGCCCGGGTGGCGTCGCCGGCCGTGCCGGGGCCGACCGCACCGCCGAGCGCCTCGGTCTACGGCGCGGAACCTCCGGTGGACCTGCACAGCTCGACCTCCAGCCGGGACGACGCCGACGTCCCGCACGGACTGCGGATCGCCGCCGCCTGGTGCTGGCGGCTGATCGTGATCGGTGTGGTGGCCTGGGCGCTGGTCAGGGTCGTCAGCACCGTCAAGATCGTGATCATTCCGCTGGCCATCGCGCTGCTGCTCTCCGCGCTGCTCGCGCCGGCGGTGGGCTGGCTGCTGCGGGCTCGACTGCCCCGGTCGCTGGCGACGGCGGTGGTGCTGGTCGGCGGTCTCGTCGCGGTGATCGGCACGCTGACGCTCGTGGTCAACGAGTTCATCCGAGGTGTGCCGGAGCTGAGCGAGAAGTCCTCGGAGGGCGTCCGGCAGATCCAGAACTGGCTCAAGACAGGTCCGCTGCACCTCTCCGACACCCAGCTCGACCGCTACATCAACGAGGCGCAGAGCTGGATCAACAACAACACCTCACGGTTCACGAGCGGTGCCCTGAGCACCGCCGCCACGCTTGCCGAGGTGCTGACCGGCACGCTCCTGGTGCTCTTCGCGACGTTCTTCTTCCTGCGCGACGGCAACCGGATCTGGCGCTTCCTGGTCCGGCTGCTGCCGGTGGCCGCCCGGTGGAAGGTCGACGACGCGGGTCGGGCCTCCTGGCACACGCTCGGCGCCTACGTCCGGGCGACCGTGCTGGTCGCCTTCATCGACGCGGTCGGCATCGGCATCTTCCTGGTCGTCTTCGACATCCCGTTCGCCTTCCCGCTGGCCGCGCTCGTCTTCCTCGGCGCGTTCATCCCGATCGTCGGCGCGGCGCTCTCCGGTGGCGTGGCGGTGCTGGTGGCGCTCGTCGACAGCGGCCCGGGTATCGCGTTGATCATCCTCGGAGCAGTGATCCTCGTGCAGCAGGTGGAGGGCCACATCCTCCAGCCGCTGATCATGGGACGAGCGGTCGCTCTGCACCCGCTCGCGGTGATCATCGGCATCGCCGCCGGTGTCGTCCTCGCCGGCATCACCGGAGCGCTTGTCTCCGTGCCGCTCATCGCGGTGCTGAACACCGCGGTGCGCCGGCTCGCCGCCCGGAGGGTCCCGGACACCCCGCCCGACGCCGTGGTCGTCGCCGCCCAGGCACCCTGACCCGCGCCGGCCGCCGCGCCGCCGGCCGCCGCGCCGCCGGCCGCCGCGCCGCCGGCCGCCGCGCCGCCGGCCGCCGCGCCGCCGGCCGCCGCGCCGCCGGCCTGCGGTGCCAAGGTCACGCTCGATCGTGGATGTAGTGGCCTCCCCGCTCAGGGAGGCCACTACATCCTTGTTGTAGCGCGATCTTGACGGGGCAGCGCAGCGCAGGGCGGCGCGGGGCAGCGCAGGGCAGGGCAGGGCAGGGCAGGGCGGCGCGGGGCAGGGCGCGCGGCGTCGGGCGGGGTGCGGCGCGGCGGGCTAGGACTTGGCGAGGCGTTGCAGGGCGCCGCGGGCCACCTCGGGGCGGGTCGTGTACCAGAACGGCGGCAGTGAGCGGCGCAGGAACGGCCCATAGCCGCGGGCCGTCTCCAGCCGGGAGTCGAGCACCGCGACCACACCCCGGTCGCCGGTCGCCCGGATCAGCCGGCCCACGCCCTGGGCCAGTCGTACCGCCGCGATCGGCACACTGACCGCGGAGAAGCCGGAACCGCCGCCGGCGTCCACGGCCGCGGCACGGGCCGCCGCCAACGGCTCGTCCGGGCGCGGGAAGGGCAGCCGGTCGATGACGACGAGCTGGCAGGCGTCACCCGGCACGTCCACGCCCTGCCAGAGCGACATCACGCCGAACAGGCAGCTCGCCCGCTCCTCGCGGAAGCGGCGGACCAGCAGCGGCAGCGCCTCCTCACCCTGCAACAACACCGGCAGGTCGGTCCGCGCGCGCACCAGCTCCGCCGCCTGCTGCGCGGCCCGCCGAGAGGAGAAAAGCCCGAGGGTACGACCACCGAGCGCCTCGACCAGCGCGAGCAACTCCTCTCCGGCGGCGTCGGGCAGCCCGGAGACACTGGGGCGGGGCAGGTGCGCGGCGACGTACAGGATGCCCTGCCGGGCGTAGTCGAACGGCGAACCGACGTCGAGTGACCGCCAACCGGGGCCCTCGGTGGCCGGTACGACGGCGTTCGGGGCGGCGTCGCCAGCGAGCCGACGGCCGGGGGACTCGGCGACCGGGCGACCCGGGCCGGTGCGGGCAGCCTGTGCGGCAGCGGCGGGGGTCGGCGGTGCGGGCGGCGGCGCGTCCAACCCGAGGGCGCGGGCCACCGTGTCGAACCGACCGCCCAACGCCAGCGTCGCCGAGGTGGCGACGACCGTGCGTTCGTCGTACAGGTGGGTGGCGAGGGTGCCGGCCACCGACAGCGGCGCGACCACGAGCGCCCGGCGGCTGCCGCTGTCGTTCTTCTCCACCCAGGCCACGTCGTGGTCGGCCTCCTCCAGCAGCCGCTGGGCAGTCGTGGAGAGCTCGTCCAGGGCGGCCTTGGCCTGCTGCTTGCGGACCGGGTCGGGATCGTCGGACTTGATGTCGCCGATGGCGTCCAGGGCGGCACGGGTCGCCGCGTCGAGCAGCGTGCACGCCTCCCGCAGCGGCGTCGGCAACCCGGCGGTGATCCGCCCGGCCGGAGCCTCGGCCAGCCCGACCGCGAGCGCGTCGCCGGCGGCGGTGAGCGCCTCGGCGGTCTCCGGCCGCAGCAGCGTACGGGCCCGCCGGGTGGTCCGGTCGATCAGCTCCGGCACCAGCTCCGCCTGAGCCGCGGAGGAGACCCGGTCGGCCAGCTCGTGCGCCTCGTCGACGATGAGCAGCTTGTGCGGCGGCACGATGTGCCGGTCGGCGAGCATGTCGACCGCGAGCAGGCTGTGGTTCGTCACCACGATGTCGGCCTCCCGGGCTCGGGCCCGCGACGCCTCGGCGAAGCACTCCTGCCCGAACGGGCAGCGGGTCGCCCCGACGCACTCCCGGGCCGGCATCGACACCAGCCGCCAGGCCTGGTCGTCGACGCCCGGGTCCAGCTCGTCCCGGTCGCCGGTGGCGGTCCGCTCGGCCCAGTCGCGCAGCCGCTCGACCTGCTTGCCCAACCGGCCCGCCTCACCGAGCCACTTCGTGCCGCCCCCGGGACGGGCCGCGGGGGCGTCGAAGAGGGTGTCCTCCGGCTCCTCCTCGGTAGAGTTGTCCAGTCGGGCGAGGCAGAGATAGTGGTGGCGACCCTTGAGCACCGCGAAGGTGGGCCGACGGCCGAGCACCGGCTCGACCGCGTCGGCCAGCCGGGGCAGGTCGTGGTCGACGAGCTGTGACTGCAACGCCAGGGTGGCGGTGGAGACCACCACCGGGCCGTCCACGGTGAGCGCCGGCGCGAGGTAGGCGAGCGACTTGCCGGTGCCGGTGCCCGCCTGCACGAGCAGGTGCTCGCCGCCGGCGACGCACTCCTCGATCGCCGTGGTCATCTGCAGCTGGCCGGGGCGTTCCGCGCCGCCGGGCACCGCGCCGACCGCCGCCGCCAGCAGCTCGGTGCCGCTGGGCCGGGCACCCCGCCGCCGGCCCTTGGCGCGGGCCGACGGAGTGGCGGAACCGGTGGTGGTGCGGGGCGGAGTCACCGTGCGACGGTACCCGGCGCGGCCGACACCGGCCGTGCCCCTCCGCCGCGTGGCGCGCTGCCGGCCACGCCTGTCGTCGCGGCCGCGCCGCCCGGTTACCGCCACGCTACGACGGGTGGGCAGTATCGGTTAGGGTGCGAATCATGCCGAGCGACATGGTCCGAGTGATCTACCGCAAGTACGACGGCAGCGCCCACCGCGACTACCCGGCCCGCCGGCTCACCGAGGACGACCTCGGCATCTGGCTCGGCGTGCCCCAGGGCACCGAGTCGGTCTACCACGGCCGCCCGTCGGTGGAGAAGATCCCCTTCGTTCTGCTGGTGCCACACCGTGCCTGGTGGACGGCCATGTTCAACCCCCCGCCGCGCACCAGCGAGGTCTACTGCGACATCACCACCCCGGCCCGCTGGGAGTCCGACGATACGGTCCACCTGATCGACCTGGACCTGGACGTCGTTCGGCGTCGCGCCACCGGCCTGGTGGAGCTGCTCGACGAGGACGAGTTCGCCGAGCACCGGGCCCGGTTCGGCTACCCGGACGACGTGGTGGTCGAGGCCGAGGCCGCCGCCCAGCGACTGTTCGGAGCGCTCGGCGACGGCACCGAGCCGTTCGCCACCTCGTACCGCAAGTGGTTGGGCCTGGTGGTCTGACGCCGCGCCGGCCGGGTCACCAGCGCGGTGGCCAGCCGTCGTCGTCGCCGAGCGGGGGCAAGCCGGCCAGTTTCTCCGGGTTGATCTGGTTGTAGATGGCGGTGATCCGGCCCTGGTCCACCGCGAAGACGGTGACCAGGCGGATCGGCCGCCCGTCGCTGTGCACGGTCTCCATCTGCAGGCCGAGCGCGCCATCGACGAGCACGAGCCGGGCCCGCACCCGGTCGGCGTACCGGCCGGTCCGGCCGAACAGGCCGAGCGTGAAGCGGCCCACGGCGTCCGCGCCGACGACCGGCTGGCGGGCCGAGGGGTAGTGCCCGCCCGAGTCACCGACGAAGACCACGTCCGGCGCGAGCACCTGGAGCAGTTGGTCCAACTCGCCGGACTCGGTGGCGGCGACGAACGCTTCGAGCACCCGGCGCTGCTCGGCCAGGTCCGCGGTGTGCCGGGGCACGTCCGGCGCGGTGACCGCCCGGCGTGCCCGGTGGGCGAGCTGACGGGCGGCCACCTCGGTGGTGCCGAGCACGTCGGCGACCCGGGCGAACGGCACCGCGAACACGTCGTGCAGCACGAGCGCGACCCGCTGCTCCGGCGCGAGCCGCTCCAGCACGACGAGCAGCGCCGTGCCGACCTGGTCGGTGCGGACCGCCCGCTCGGCCGGGTCGGGCGCGTAGCCGTCTATCGGCGTCGCCGCGCCCAGCGGGCTCACCACCGGCTCCGGCAGCCACTGCCCGGGGTACGCCTCGCGGCGGACCCGCGCCGAGCGGAGCACGTCCAGGCAGATCCGGGCGCAGGTGGTGGTCAGCCACGCGGACAGCTCGCGGATCTCGGCGCGAGCGCTCGGATCGGCGAGGGCCTTGGCGTAGCGCAGCCAGGTTTCCTGCACGGCGTCCTCCGCCTCACTGCGGCTGCCCAGCATCCGGCGGGCCACCGAGAGCAGCCGCCCCCGCTCGGCCTCGAACTCAGTCGCCAGATCCCGCACGACCCACCACCCTCCCCGCCGGCACCACCCTGACGTCCATCCTCCCGCCGATCGGGGGTGCCGGCAGCCCCGTGCCCGGCGGTGAGCCGGCCCGTGGACCGCGCCGACCGGGGGTGCCGGCAGCCCCGTGCCCGGCGGTGAGCCGGCCCGTGGACCGCGCCGACCGGGGGTGCCTGCTGCCCCGTGCCCGGCGGCGGGCCGGCCTGCGGACCGTGGCGATCGGGGGTGGGGTGAGGGGTGGGCCTCGGCGGGCGGATCGCCTGCGATTGGGCGATGATCCGTGGATGAGCGCACCCCAGCAAGGGCAGATCGTGGCACCGGACGGCGGTTCCGTTCGGGAGTTGCTGCGGGTCACCGCACCTGTGGACCTGGGCGCGGTCGACCCGCGGTCCACGCCCGGCGTGCCGAGCGCGGCGGGGCGCGGCGAGCACCGTAAGGCCTGGGCGCGGGAGCAGGTGGAGCTGGTCGGCGGCGAGCTGGGCCGGCAGCAGGAGATGCTCTACGCGATGGCCAAGACCGGGTCGGACCGGCCGGCACGCCGGGTCCTGCTGGTGCTCCAGGCGATGGACTGCGGTGGCAAGGACGGGACGATCAAGCGGGTGGCCGGCGCCATGAACCCGCTGGGCCTGCACATCCGCTCGTTCGGGCCGCCGACCCGCCAGGAGTTGCGGCACGACTTCCTGTGGCGGATCCGGCGGGAGTTGCCGCCGCCGGGGTACGTGGGGATGTTCAACCGTTCGCACTACGAGGACGTGTTGATCGCCCGGGTCGGCTCGCTGGTGCCGGAGGCGACCTGGCGGGCCCGCTATGACGAGATCAACTCGTTCGAGCGGGAGTTGACCGAGGGCCGGACGACAGTGGTCAAGGTGATGCTGCACATCTCGTACGCCGAGCAGGGCAAGCGCCTACTGGAACGACTCACCGACCCGCGCAAGCACTGGAAGTACAACCCCTCCGACGTCGACTCCCGGTCGCACTGGGACGACTACCAGGCCGCGTACGCCGAGGCCCTCAGCCGGTGCGGCACGGACGCCGCGCCCTGGTTCGTGGTGCCGGCGGACCGCAAGTGGTACCGGGACTGGGCGGTGGCCCATCTGCTGCGTGAGACGTTCGACACCCTCGACCTGGGGTATCCGGCTGCCGATTTCGATGTCGATCGTGAGCGGGAGCGGTTGGTCGCTGGGGGAGTGGGTGCGGGTGGGACGGTCGAGATGAACAGCAGATGAACGACCGGTGAATGACGCCTGGCCAGGGGTGGGCCGTCGAATTCGCGGTTCCGGCGTTTCCTAGCATTCACCCAGCGGGTGCCCGACGGGTGCCGCCACCCTTCCACCGACGCGACGAGGTCTGTGCTGTGAAGTTTTCCTTCCGCCCCACCGAGGGCGCCTTCTACGAGCTCTTCACCAGGGCCGCGCAGAACCTGGTCCGAGGCACCGCGCTGCTCAACGAGCTGGCCCTGCCCGGCGTGGACGTGCAGTCCGTGAGCGAGCGGCTGACCGAGGTCGAGCACGACAGCGACCAGATCACCCACGACCTCTACAAGAAGATCAACTCGACGTTCATCACGCCGTTCGACCGGGAGGACATCTACCGGCTGGGCTCGCTGCTCGACGACGTGATGGACCACCTGGAAGCGGTCGGCGACCTGCTCTACCTGTACGGGCTGACCGAGCTGCCGGCGCTGCCCCGCGAGCTGCACGAGATGGTCAACGTGCTCGACCAGCAGGCCAAGCTGACCGCCGACGCGATGCCCCGGCTCAAGTCGATGAAGGATCTTGAGGACTACTGGATCGAGTGCAACCGGCTGGAGAACGAGGGCGACCGGATCAACCGGCAGTTGCTCGTCCGCCTCTTCTCCGGTGAGTACGACGCGTTGACGGTGCTGAAGATGAAGGAGGTGGCCGACGAGCTGGAGGCCGCCTGCGACGCCTTCGAGCACGTGGCCAACACGGTCGAGACCATCGCGGTCAAGGAGTCCTGATCCGGTGACTTTCACACCCGAACTCATCGCCGTGCTGGCGGTGATCGGGGTAGCCCTGGCGTTCGACTACACCAACGGCTTCCACGACGCCGCCAACGCGATCGCGACAAGCGTCTCCACCCGGGCGCTGACCCCCCGGATCGCCCTCGGCCTCGCCGCGGTCGGCAACTTCGTCGGCGCACACTTCGGCGCCGGCGTGGCCAAGACCGTCGGCGACGGCCTGGTCACCCTCCCGACCGGGGTGAACAGCCTCGGCGTGGTCTTCGCCGGGGTGCTCGGCGCGATCGCCTGGAACCTGATCACCTGGTACTTCGGTCTGCCCTCGTCGTCCTCACACGCGCTCTTCGGCGGCCTGGTCGGCGCGACCCTGCTGTCCACCGGCGGCATCGTGCAGTGGGGCAACATCGGCGAGAAGGTGCTGCTGCCGATGGTGCTCTCGCCGATCGTCGGCCTGACCCTCGGCTACCTGCTGATGCTTGCCATCCTCTGGCTGTTCCGGAAGGGGCAGCCGGGCAAGCTCAACCGGGGCTTCCGCTGGGCGCAGACCGTCTCCGCGGCCGCCATGTCGGTGGGCCACGGCATGCAGGACGCCGCCAAGACCATGGGCATCGTGGTGCTGGCGCTCTACACCGGCGGTTTCCAGGAGAGCAAGACGCACATCCCCGGCTGGGTGTTCTGGACCTCGGCGACGATGCTGGCCCTCGGCACGTACGCCGGCGGCTGGCGGATCATCCGCACCCTCGGTCGTAAGATCATCGACCTCGGGCCGCCGGAGGGCTTCGCCGCCGAGACGGTCGCCAGCGCGGTGCTCTACTTCAACGCCCTGGTGCTGAAGGCGCCGATCTCGACCACGCACACGATCACCTCGGCGATCATGGGCGTGGGCGCGACGAAGCGGCTCTCCGCGGTCCGCTGGAACGTCGCCGGCAACATCGTGCTCGCCTGGATCATCACGTTCCCGGCCGCCGCGCTCATCGCCTGCGTCACCTACCTGCTGGTCCGGCCGCTCTTCGGCTGACCGTCGCCGAGCAAGGGCCCCTCCGCGAGGAGGGGCCCTTTCTTTCACTCGTACCGTACGCCGATCTGCTCCCGCACCGTGTCCAGCAGCGCCATCACCTCAAGGGTCGTGGCGTGCGGCACCCGTGGGCTCTCGGTCAGCCCGGCGGCCAGGCAGCGTTGCACCTCGATCGCCTCGTACTGGTAGCCGTTGCCGGCCCCGTCGGCGACGATCGTCTCCGGCTCCACGCCGGCCCGGTGCAGGACCACGGAACCCGGCCGGAAGAACGGCTCCGGCAGGTCGATCCGTCCCGTCGTGCCGGTGATCGAGGCGGTCTGCCCGCTCAGCCCGACCATGCCGCAGCTCAGCGTGGCCAGCGCTCCGGTGTCGTAGCCGAACAGGATCCCGGTGTTCTCGTCCGTCCCCTCCGGGCCGAGCTGCGCCCAGGACCGGATGTGCTGCGGCACGCCGAGCAGCAGGTGGGCCAGGCTGATCGGGTAGATCCCCAGGTCGAGCAGGGCGCCCCCGCCCAGTGCGGCGTTGCGCATCCGGTGCTCCGGCGGGAACGGCCCGGCGACCCCGAAATCGGCCCGGACGCCGGTCACCGTGCCGATCGCCCCGTCCGCGATCAGTTCGACCACGCGCAGGATCAGCGGATTCAGTCGCATCCACATGGCCTCCATCAGGAAGACCCCGGCGGCGCGGGCCGTGTCCACCAACTCGGCGCTGCTGGCCAGGTCGAGGGTGAACGGCTTCTCCAACAGCACCGCCCGGCCGGCGGTCAGGCAGGTCATCGCCGCCTCGTGGTGCGCGGAGTGCGGGGTGGCCACGTAGATCGCGTCGACCTCCGGGTCGGCGGCCAACTCCACCCAGGATCCGTAGGCGCGCTTGGCGCCGTACGTGTCGGCGAAGCGCCGCGCGCTCTCGACGGCGCGCGAGCCGACCGCGACCAGTTCGGCGTCCGGCACCAGCCGGAGGTCTTCGGCGAAACGGCTGGCGATGTGGCCGGTGGCCAGAATGCCCCAACGAGTCATGCCGGAACGCTAGCCGAGCCAGGTGAACCGCCCGCTGCTGCCCGTCCGCATGACCAACACCGGTTTCGTGAGGTCGCGGCATCATGCCGTGGCTGATGCCGCGGTATCCAGGATGTCGAGTCGATCACCACGCCCGGCAGTCGAGTCCGTGGGAACTAGGCTCGCGGCATGACGATCAACAGCGACGGCTTCGCCGCGCCGGCCGCGCTGGTCGAGCACGCCCGCCGATTCCAGGCCGAGGGTGGCACCCCGGCGGTGCCGCGGGTCGCCGCCACCGTGCTGCTGCTGCGCCCGACAGACGTCGACTTCGAGGTGTACGTCATCCGCCGGGTCGCCGCCATGACCTTCGGCGGGATGTACGCCTTCCCCGGCGGCGGGGTGGACCGCTCCGACTCCGCGGCGCACCTGGACTGGGCGGGCCCGGCCCCGACCGAGTGGGCGGGCCGGCTCGGAGTGACGCCGGAAGCCGCCCAGGCCGTGGTCTGTGCCGCCGCCCGCGAGGTCTTCGAGGAGGCCGGCGTGCTGCTCGCCGGCCCGGACCCGACGACAGTGGTGGGCGACGTCAGCGGCGACGACTGGGAGGCCGCCCGGCAGGACCTGGAGGGGCGACGGCTGGGTTTCGCCGAGCTGCTCGCCAACCGACAGCTCACCCTGCGGTCGGACCTGCTGCTGCCGTGGAGCCGGTGGATCACCCCGGAGTTCGAGCCGCGCCGCTTCGACACGTACTTCTTCGTGGCCCTGCTGCCGGCGGGACAACGGACCCGCGACGTCTCCGGCGAGGCCGACCACACGCTCTGGATCCGCCCGGCGGACGCGCTTGCCCGCGCCGAGGCGGGCGAGCTGACCATGCTGCCGCCCACCCTGGTCACGCTTGCCCAGGTGGCGGCGGCCGGCGACCTGGCCGGCGTGGCCCGCGCGGCAGCTCATCGGGACGCCGCGACCCCGGTTACCCCACGCCTGGACCTCCCGCCGAACGGCGAACCCCGCTTCGTCCTGGGCTGACCGCTGCCCGCGCCTTGGGCGGTCCAGCCGCGCCCAAGATCTGCGCAACTACCCGGATATTGCTGTCTCCCGCGAGCCCGAGGCAGCAGCATCCCTGAAGTTGTGCGGATCTTGACGGCGCGCGCAGGACACGAGCACCCGCAAGCGGGCTCCCACCGAAGATCGCGCTCGAACATGGATGTGGTGGCCTCCGGGCGCGGTGAGACCACTACATCCTTGATCGAGCATGATCTTGGCCGCGCCGCGCCGCCCTGGGTCGCCCCCGTCGCGCTGGGCCTCGTCGGGGTACGCGGAAGGGGCGCCGGTCAGGTCGACCGACGCCCCTCGCGGACCGTGAACCAGCGGCTCAGCCGAAGCGGCCGGTGATGTAGTCCTCGGTCTTCTTCACGCTCGGGTTGCTGAAGATCTTCTGGGTGTTGTCGTACTCGATGAGGCGGCCCGGGTCGCCGGTCTTCTCGATGGAGAAGAAGGCGGTCCGGTCCGACACCCGGGCGGCCTGCTGCATGTTGTGCGTCACGATGATGATCGTGAACTTGTCCTTGAGCTGGAACATCAGGTCCTCGATGGCCAGCGTGGAGATCGGGTCCAGGGCCGAGCACGGCTCGTCCATCAGGACGACCTGCGGCTCGACCGCGATGGTCCGGGCGATGCAGAGCCGCTGCTGCTGACCGCCGGAGAGGCCCGCGCCGGGCTTGCCCAGCCGGTCCTTGACCTCGTCCCACAGGTTCGCCGAGCGCAGCGCCTTCTCGGCCGCGTCCTCCAGGATCGACTTCTTCCGGACGCCGTTGAGCTTCAGGCCCGCCACCACGTTCTCGAAGATGCTCATGGTGGGGAACGGGTTCGGCCGCTGGAAGACCATGCCGATCGTGCGCCGGACCGCGGTGACGTCCACGTCCCGGTCGTAGATGTCCTGGTCGTCGATCGTCAGGCTGCCCTCGACCCGAGCCCCGGGCAGCACCTCGTGCATCCGGTTGATCGACCGCAGGAAGGTCGACTTGCCGCAACCGGACGGCCCGATCAGGGCGGTGACGGTCTTCGGCTCGACCGTGAGGTTGATGTTCTCGATCGCCTTGAAGCCGCCGTAGTACGCGGTGACGTTCGAGGCGGAGACGCGCTTGGCCATGGTGGTACCTCCGGGGTTCATCGGTTGAGCCGGTTGCGACGGGCCAGCAATTTCGCCGCGATCGTCAGGATGAGCACGAGGGCGACCAGGGTGAGTGCAGCGGTCCACGCGCGGTCCGGCGCGTACTTCGACGCGCTGCCGGCCTGCTGGTAGACGTAGAGCGAGAGGGACGACTGGTTGTTCTCGAACGGGTTGAAGTTGATCGCGGCGCCACCACCGGCGATCAGCAACACCGGAGCGGTCTCGCCGGCCGCGCGAGCGATGGAGAGCATGACGCCGGTGACGATGCCCGGTAGCGCGGTGGGGAGCACCACCCGCAGGATGGTCTTCCACTTGGGCACGCCGAGCGCGTACGCGCCCTCTCGCAGTGGCGCCGGAACGAGGCGCAACATCTCCTCGGTGGAGCGGACGATCGTCGGCAGCATCAGCACCGCGAGGGCCAGCGCGGCGGCGAAGCCGGAGAAGCTCGGCCGGCCGTCGTTGAACCACGGCGACACGATCAGCACCCAGAACGCCAGCACGAACAGGCCGCTGACGATCGACGGGATACCTGTCATCACGTCGACGAAGAACCGGATCGCGAAGGCGAACTTGCCCCGGCCGTACTCGACGATGTAGATGGCGCAGAGCAGGCCGAGCGGCACGGTGATCAGGACGGCGATGCCGACCTGCTCCAGGGTGCCGATGATGGCGTGGTAGGCGCCGCCGTTCGGGTCCCGGGCGCCGATGTTGTTCATCGAGGTGAGGAAGAAGTCGCCGTCCAGCCGTTGGACGCCCTTGCTGAGCAGCGTCCAGACCACCGAGGCGAGCGGCACCACGGCCAGCACGAACGCGGAGTGGATCAGCGCGCTCCAGGTGCGGTTGCGGGCCGCTCGTCGCCCCTCGATGGCGTTGGCCGCCGCGAAGAGGCCGGCCAGGTAGAGCAACGCGCCCAGCACGATGACGAGGACGGGGCCGCCGATGCTCGCGCCGTAGACGATCGCGGCGGCGAGGGCCAGCGCGGCCACGGCGATGGCCGGCGCGGCGTACGCGGGCAGCCGCCGGGCCCGCAGCGTTTCCGGCTGGACCGGCGGCCGGGTGCGGTGTGAGGTGACCGTGGTGCTCATGCGGCGGACTCCGTGAACTCCCGGCGGCGGTAGATGATCGCCCGCGCGATGATGTTGACGACCAGCGTGATCGCGAAGAGCACCAGGCCGGATGCGATCAGGGCGCCGCGACCGGTGTCGTTCGCCTCGGCGAAGCGGTTGGCGATGTTGGCGGCGATGGTGTTGCCGCCGGACTCCAGCACGTTGAACGAGATGCTGTAGGTGGCCCCGAGGGTCAGTGCCAGCGCGATGGTCTCGCCGAGTGCCCGGCCGAGTCCGAGCATCACGGCGGCGATGATGCCGGGCCGCCCGTACGGCAGGACCGCGGTGCGCAGCATCTCCCACCGGGTGGCGCCGAGCGCGAGCGCGGCCTCCTCGTTCGCGGTGGGCGTCTGGAGGAACACCTCGCGGGTGAGCGAGGTGATGATCGGCAGCACCATGATCGCCAGCACGAGGGATCCGAGCAGGATGGAGTTGCCGTACGGGCCGTCGCCGCCGAAGATCGGGATCCAGCCGAAGTACGTGTTGAGCCAGCCGGACAGGTCGGTGACCGGGCCGATGAGGTAGTCGCGCCCCCAGAGGCCGAACACCACACTGGGTACGGCGGCCAGCAGGTCGATCAGGAAGCCGAGCGCGTTGCCGAGCCGCCGGGGCGCGTAGTGGGACAGGTACAGGGCGATGCCCATCGCCACCGGAACCGCCATGAGCAGCGCCAACGCGGCGGTGAGCACCGTACCGAAGGCGAGCGCGCCGATGCCGAACGTGGGCGGGTTGTCGTTCGGGAACCAGCCCTCGAAGGTCCAGAAGCTGGCGCTGTTGGCACGCAGGGCCGGGATCGCCTTGGCGATCAGGAAGACCGCGATGGCGACGATGATGACCAGAACCGTCGTGCCGGCGGCCAGGGTGAGGCCGTGGAAGGCCCGCTCGGCGCCGAAAGCGCGGGCCCGGGGCAGCGCGCCACCGCCGCCCAGCCCGGAACCGTCAGGGGAACGGGTGCTGACTGGTGCCTCGGCCACACGCGCCGAGGCACCGGCGGGCCACTCGTGACTCTGGGTCACGCGCGTCCCGCCGGTGCCGGCGTCGGCCGAGCGGTGAGGGGTTTCACCCATCTGCTCGCTCGATTCGGTTGCGGAGGTATGGGGTCGGGTCAGGAGAGGTTCTTGACCGCGGTCTCGACCTTGGTGCGGACCGTCTCCGGCAGCGGGGCGTAGCCCAGCTCGGTGAGAGAGGCCTGGCCCTCAGCGCTGGCGGCGTGGCCCAGCAGGCCCTTGACCAGCTTCAGCTTGTCGGCCGGGAGGCCCTTGCTGCAGACGATCTCGTACGTCGCCAGGACGATCGGGTACGCCCCGGCCTCCTTGGTGTTGTAGTCGATCGACATCTTGAGGTCGTCGCCCTGGCCCTCGATCTTGGCCCCGGCGATGGTCTTGCCGGCCGACTCGGCGGTCAGCGCGGCGAACTCGCCCGCACCGTTGCCGACCTTGGCCATCTTCAGGCTGGCGTTCTCGGCGTACGACCACTCGACGTACCCGATGGTGCCGTCCGTGCTCTTGATCTTGCTGGCAACGCCGTCCGACTTGGCGGCGCCCACGCCACCCGGGGCCTTCCAGGCCTTCGCGTTGCCCAGGGTCCAGTCCGCCGCGGCGGTCTTGGAGAGGAACTTGGTGAAGTTGTCGGTGGTGCCCGACTCGTCCGAGCGGTGCACCGCCTGGATGGCGGTCGACGGCAGCTTGGCGTCCGGGTTGTCGGCCTTGATCGCCGGGTCGTCCCACTTGGTCACCGTGCCGGCGAAGATCTTCGCCAGGGTGGCCGGCTTGACCTGGAGGTTGTCCACGCCGTTGAGGTTGAAGGCGATGGCGACCGGGCCGATCACCATCGGCAGGTTGATCGCGGCGCCACCGGCGCACTTGGCGTCGGCCTTCGGCTGCTCCTCCGGCTTGAGCGCGGAGTCGGAGCCGGCGAAGTCGGCAGTGCCGTTCGTGAACGCCGTGATGCCGGCACCCGAGCCGGACGGCTCGTAGTTGATCGTGACGCCCTGGCACTTCTGCTGGTACGCCTTGATCCACTCGTCCATGGCGTTCTTCTGCGCCGAGGAGCCCTGGGCGTTCACCGTGCCGGTGGCGCAGTCGACCGCGGCGGTCGAGCCCGAAGCGCTGGTGCTGGGCTCGTTGTTGTCCGAGCCGCATGCACTGAGACCGAGCGTCGCAGTAAGAGCGAGGCAGGCAATAGTGCCGTACCGCTGGAGCTTCACCTGAGGGGTTTCCCTTCGCGTCTGACTTGGCACCCCGAACCCGGGGACCGAGGACCGGCACTGACCGGCTGACACGAAAGTTAGAAGTGCCAGGTAGCCGGTTCGCCGGTCGCAAGTGAACGCGAGGTGAACACGTACGGCCCTCAAGGTGACCGCTTGCTGAGGGTGAGTTGTCCGTTAAGTGAACCCAGATACACCTGTCGGATGTATGGGTATATTTCCGGTTCGCTGTTATGTCGCCGACGTCCGGCCGTTACCCGCCGGTGACCCGGCCGGAGCGCCTGTCGACGGTCAGCCCAGGTGGTAGTTGATGTGCGCGGACCAGCGGGCGAAGCCCAGCCGCTCGTAGAGCGCGACGGCCCCGGCGTTCGACTCGTCCACGTAGAGCATCACCCGGTCCAGGCCCCGCCGGTCCCGCAGGTACGCCAGCCCGGCGGTGGTCAGGGCCCGGCCGAGCCCGCCGCCGTGCGCGGTCGGCTCCACGCCCAGCACGTACACCTCGCCGATCCGGGCCGACCCCGGGCGTTCGTGCACCTTGGTCCAGTGGAAGCCGAGCAGCCGACCGGTGGCGGTCTCCTCGGCGAGCAGGAAGCCGGCCGGGTCGAACCACGGCTCGCCGAGGCGGACGCGCAGGTCCTCCGAGGTCCACCGCCCCTGCTCGGGGTGCTCGGCGAAGGCGCGCGAGTTGAGGGTCAGCCAGGCGGCGTCGTCCGCACCGGGCCGGAACGCGCGCAGCGCCACCCCGTCGGGCAGGCGCGGTTCGCCCAGTGGGGCGGCCAGGGGGCGGCGCAACTGCCAGAGCACCCGCGCCCGGGTGAACCCGAGATCGACGCCGAGCGCCGCGGCCGAGGGGTGGTCGCCGTGCGCCCACGCCCGCAGCGGCCCGGTGGCCGAGGCGAGTACGCCCCGGGCCAGCGCCCGACCGGTGCCCCGCCGCCGGTACGCGGGGTGCACCACCAGCTCGACCCCGATCCCGCCGACCGGGTCGGTGGTGTCCAGGTGCGCGTACCCGGTGAGGGTGCCGTCGTCAGCGCGGGCGATCAGGTGCAGGGCCGGGGCGTCCGGGTCACGCAGGCGGAGCAGGACGTGCTCGTCCAGCGGGTCCGCGCCGTCGGTGTCGCCCGCGGCACTGGCGAGGGCCAGTATCTCGCCGATCTCCGCCGCTGCCAGTCGGTCGGTCCGGGTCACCTGGTCGCTCGTCGGCTCCGCGCTGCTCATTCCGCCACCGTAACCGCTGCCTGTCCGGACGCCCGGACCGTCGCCGACACAGACCCGCAAAGCCGTGCCTCACGTCGGGTCGGTGGGCAGCGCCTCCAGCTCGAACCTGGCGGTCAGGTCGGGCAGGATCCGGCGCAGCGCGTCCACGGTGCCCTGCCGGTTCCCGCCGGCGTCGTGCAGCAGCACCACCGAGCCCGGTTCGGCCTGCGTCAACACGGTCGCGGTGATCTTCGCGGCGCCGGGCAGCTCCCAGTCCGACGGGTCCACCGACCAGTGCAGCGGGGTCATGCCGAGTTGCCGGGCCACCGACACCACGGGGTACGTCCAGGCGCCGCCCGGCTGGCGGTACCAGACGATCGGCGCGTTCGGCACCGCGGCCCGGATCGCCTCGTTGGTGCGCAGCAGGTCGGCGCGGATCGCGTCGGCCGAGCGGGCGCCCAGGCCGACGTCGTGGTGCCACGAGTGGTTGCACAGGGTGTGCCCCTCGTTGACGATCGCCTGGATCAGGTCGGGGTGGTTCTGCGCGTTCTCGCCGACCACGCAGAACGTGGCGTGGACGTCGTACTCGCGCAGGAGGGCGAGGACCTGTGGGGTGTAGCGCGGGTCGGGGCCGTCGTCGAAGGTCAGCGCGAGTCGTGGGGAGCCGGAGGTGGCGTGCGCCCCGAACAGGTTGTCGGTGCCCGTGGTCTGCCCCGACCCGTCCTGACCGGTCTCGGCGGGGCCGGTGCCGGCGCTCGGGGTGCCGGTGGGCGCACCTCCGGTGGGCGCACCTCCGGTGGGCTCGCCGCCGCTGGGCTGGTCGGCGTAGTGCGGCCCGTCGGCGCTTGTCGTGGCCCCGGCGGAGTGCCTCGGCGGAACCTGGTCGGGGACGAGACTGCGGCCCAGCGCGTACGCCGAGCCGAGCAGTGCCGCCACCACCACCGTCACGATCCCGACCGCACGCGCGGTCGAGTTGCCCGGCGTCACGGCATCCGCCCGGCTGGCCGGTCAGTCCGGCCCGTCGCCCCCGTGGTCACTGCGCGCACAGCCGCCCCCTTCTCCGACAAACCCGGCAGTCAGAATAGGACTGCCAAGCTGCGCAAAAAGGGCATATGGGAAATCGCTCGCGGCGACCTCGCGGATCAGACCGACAGTGGCGCGTGCTCCGCCTCGGGCAGCGATCGCGACGGCGGAACGACGAACTTGTAGCCGACCTGACGAACGGTGCCGATCATCGACTCGTACTCCGAGCCGAGCTTGGCGCGCAGTCGCCGGACGTGCACGTCCACCGTGCGGGTGCCGCCGAAGTAGTCGTAGCCCCAGACCTCGCGCAGGAGCTGGTCCCGGGTGAACACCCGACCCGGGTGCTGGGCCAGGAACTTCAACAGCTCGAACTCCTTGTAGGTGAGGTCGAGCGGGCGACCCTTGAGCTTGGCCGCGTACGTGTCCGGGTCGATGTTCAGCTCGCCGGCCCGGATCGAGCCGCCGGCGCCCGCGGTCGCGTTGCTCAGCCGGCCCACCGCCAGCCGCAGCCGTGCCTCGACCTCGGCGGGGCCGGCCGAGGCGAGGATGACGTCGTCGACGCCCCAGTCCGCGTTCAACGCGATCAGGCCGGCCTCGGTCACCACCGCGACAAGCGGCACGCCGAGCCCGGTGGCGTGCAACATTCGGCAGGTCGCGCGGGCCTCGCTCAACTCCGACCGGGCGTCCACCATCACCGCGTCCGGGCTGGGGCCCGCGACAAGTGTGCGGACGTCACGCGGCGCGGTGCGAACCGAGTGCGGCAACAGGTCGAGTGCCGGCAGCACAGCCGACGGTTCGCCTGCGCGCGCAGTCACCAGCAGCAGGATCTCCACGATCACCTCCGTCCCGGCGGCGCAAGGCCGCACGCGACCAGACACACTCACGAGGGAGCGCGCTGAGAAATTGCGTGGTCCCGGCGTCGCTGACGGGCGGGGTAACGGGTTGAGCGTAACCGATCGCCTCGGCCGCGCCGGCGGGCCATTTCCCGTTTGTCTATCTTGCCCCTGATCGTGGCCCAGGTTTTAACGTTGTCGAAACCCGTGACCACCGCGTCGGGCCGTCGGTCTGGCACGATCGGGTCGTGTTTCCCTCCACGTCGCCCGAGGCCGGCCGCGAATCGTGGCCCGCCGGGCCCCACCCGGGCCCGGCCGCCACACCGACCCGCGGCCAACCGCCCGCGCCGCGTACCGGCCCGGCCACCACCACCGACGGCGAACGCCGCGGACGGGGTGGGCCTCGTCGGGCCCGTCGAGCCGGTGAGCCGGCCCGCCGATCCGAGGACGAGGTCGACGAGCCGGAGGAGGAGGTCGTACCCCCGGTCGAGGTGCGCCGTCAGTTGGCGGTGACGATCGCCGGCTTCGCCGCGCTGCTCGGTCTCGGTCTGGTGCTCGGCGCGCAGACGTCGGGTCCCGGTCACCGCCTGCCGTTCGCCTTCATCATCTTCGGCGTCCAGTTGCTGTTCGTGCTGGCCTGGACCATGGCCATGCGACCGCCCGCGCTGCTTGTGGTCGCCGGGATCAGCGCCACTGTCGCGGCGCTCGTCGACATCGCCGCGGTGCAGACCGACGTCGCCGGCCTGGCGCCGCTCGGCTACCTGGCCGCCGGCGGGTTCCTCGCCGCGGTGCTCGGCCAACTGGTCCGTCGGGTCGACCGGGTCCGGGTCACCGACTCACTCGGCGCCACGCTGCTCATCGTGGTCGGGGTGGTGGCCTTCGGCACCCTGATCGTGCTCAGCCGGATCCCGGCCGGCACCCAGGCGATCACCGTCTGCCTTTCCGCCAGCGGCGTCGCGCTCACCGTCGCCCGGTTGACCGACGCCGTGCTGCCCTGGCCCCGGCTGGCTCCGCAGGTGCCACGGGGCGCCGCCGGTGTGGTGGCCGGCGCGATGGTCGGCACGCTCACCAGCGCGCTTTTGGGCAGCTATCTGGTAGCTCCCTTCACGCCGACCCGGGCCGCCGTGATCGGCCTGGTCGCGGCCGTCACCGCCGTCCTCTCCGATCTCGCCGTGGGGTACGCGGAGGCGGGGCGGCTGATGGCCGGCGAGACGCCCACGATGTGGGTGGCCCGGCACATGCAGGGTCCGCTCGGCGGGTTCGCCCTCGCGGCGCCGGCCGCGTACGCGATGTGCATGCTCTTCCTCTGAGTCACGGTTGAGCGCTGGGTCGGTCGGGTACCTACGGGTGCGCCGCCCTGCGGCGTCGGTACGAACGACCTGTCGCGACGCGACGGGCGGAGACAGGAGGCGGCGTGGCGCAGGACTATCCGGTGGACGAGGCGCGACCTCGACGCCGTGGCCGCAAGCTGCTCATCGGGCTGTTCGTGCTGCTCCTGCTGCTGGCCGGGTTGCTTGTGGTCGCCGACCGGGTGGCCGTCGGGGTCGCCGAGCGGATGATCGGTGACCGCGTCCAGCAGGAGGTCACCAAGCAGGGCGCGCAGTCCACCAAGCCGGACGTGGAGGTCGCCGGAGTCCCGTTCCTCACCCAGGTGCTCGACGGCCGCTACCAGCGGATCTCGATCAAACTGCGGGACGTGCAGGCCCCGGTCCAGGGCGACACCGTGCGGTTGTCGGTGCTCAACGTGGACGCCCGCAACGTGCGGGCCTCGGTGGACACCCTGCGCTCCGGCCAGGGTGACGTCGTGGCCGACACCGTCGACGGCACCGGCACGATCAGCTACGAGAGTCTGGCGGCGCTGCTGAAGCGCCCCGGGCTCACCCTCGGCGAGCAGAACGGCAAGCTCGCCATCACGGGCCCGATCGACATCTTCGGTCAGAAGGT
This sequence comes from Micromonospora sp. NPDC049175, assembly GCF_043197345.1. Classification (NCBI taxonomy): domain Bacteria; kingdom Bacillati; phylum Actinomycetota; class Actinomycetes; order Micromonosporales; family Micromonosporaceae; genus Micromonospora; species Micromonospora sp. NPDC049175. Next base: position 323,452 of record NZ_JBICSY010000005.1, read on the forward strand.
CACGATCAGCGGCACCGCCGACGTCACGGTCGCCGACAACGGCGCGGTCGCCCTGCGGTTCAACGACCTGGACGCCGCTGGTCTGCCGAACCTGCCGATAGCCCGCACCGCCCTGAGCAACTTCGCCAAGAGCATCTCCATCGACGTTCCCCTTCCGGACCTGCCGTTCCAACTCGCCGTCCGGGAGGTCCGTCCGCTGCCGGAAGGGCTGGCGGTCACCGCCGACGCGAAGAACGTACCGATCAATTCCGCGAGCTGAGTGGGGCCCGGGCCGGACGCCGGCCCGGGCCATTCCCGGATGGTGGTCGGCTCAGTGGCAGCACGGTCACCGGCTGGTAGGCTCCCTGCTCATGGGGACCCACCTCACCAAACGGCGCGCGGTCGACCTGTGCCGCGTGGCCACCTGCCTGTGTCGCCCCGTCATCTGACGGCGGGGCTGTCTCCGGCCGCCTGACGGCGGCCACCGGCACAGGGTTCTCGCACCCTCCGGTAATCCCACCGAACGCCCGGCAGCGGCGCCGTCGCACGAACCCGTGATCCCGTCCTTCCGCTGGGTCCCGCGCGTGGTGCGACAGTCACACCCATCGATACGCGCGCGTTGGCTCACCATCCATCCTCACCAGGGAGTGATTCGATGAGTCGCGACACCGCACTCGTTTCGGCCGAGTGGGCCGAGAAGAACCTCGACGCCCCGGGCGTCGTCTTCGTCGAGGTCGACGAGGACACCTCGGCCTACGACACCGGCCACATCGCCGGCGCCATCAAGATCGACTGGAAGACCGACCTCCAGGACCAGGTCCGCCGGGACTTCGTCAACAAGACCCAGTTCGAGGCGTTGCTCTCCGAGCGCGGCATCAGCAACGACGACACCGTCATCCTCTACGGCGGCAACAACAACTGGTTCGCCGCGTACGCCTACTGGTACTTCAAGCTCTACGGCCACCGCGACGTGAAGCTGCTCGACGGCGGTCGCAAGAAGTGGGAGCTGGATGCCCGCCCGCTGGTCACCGACGCGGTGACCCGCCCGGCGACGCAGTACGTCGCGCAGGAGCCGGACACCTCCATCCGGGCGTTCCGCGACGAGGTCGTCGACGCGATCGGCACCAAGAACCTCGTCGACGTGCGCAGCCCGGACGAGTTCGCCGGCCGGCTGCTCGCCCCCGCCCACCTGCCCCAGGAGCAGGCGCAGCGGGCCGGCCACATCCCCACCGCGATCAGCGTCCCGTGGTCCAAGGCGGCCAACGAGGACGGCACCTTCCGCTCCGACGACGACCTGCGCCGGATCTACGGCGACGCGGGCCTCGACGACAGCAAGGAGACCATCGCCTACTGCCGCATCGGCGAGCGCTCCTCGCACACCTGGTTCGTGCTGCAGGAGCTGCTGGGCCACCGCAACGTCAAGAACTACGACGGCTCCTGGACCGAGTACGGCTCCCTTGTCGGCGTGCCGGTCGCGCTCGGCGACGAACCCGGGGAGGCCTGATCATGACGCTCCCCACCGCCGCGGGTTGCGCCGCACCCGACCAGGCCGCGCCGCTGCCGGCCAGCCTGGACCTGGAGAAGGAAACCGTTATCACCGGCATCGTCCGCTCCGCTGAGGACGAGCCGGTGCCGGGCGCGTACGTCCGACTGCTCGACTCGACGGGCGAGTTCACCGCCGAGGTGGTGACCTCGGCCGCCGGCCAGTTCCGGTTCTTCGCCGCGCCGGGCTCCTGGACGCTGCGGGCCCTGTCCCGGCACGGCAACGGCGACACCGCGATCACCGCAGGTCGGGGTGTCAACGAGGTTGGTGTCACTGTCGCCTGACCCACCGCTCTGATCGACCGGGGCCGGTCACCCGCACGGGTGACCGGCCCCGGTCGTGCGCTCGGCACAGCACGGGCGGCGTGGGCCGGCGCCCGCCGACTCCGTCCGGTCGGCGGCCCTCGTCGGCACGCCCGGCTCCGCCGCCGGGCCGGCGGCGGACGCGTGACACCATGACCGGGTGAGCGGTGCTGTCCAGACAGGTTGGGTCTCGTCGGCCGGTCCCACCGTGCCGGCACCCGCCCGGCGACGGGGGCGGTGGCTGTTGGCCGCGACCGTGGCCTGGGCCGTGCTGCTGGCCGCGCTCACCTGGATGTCGGTCCGCACCGACCCGCCCACGGTTCGCGAGCAGCGTTCCCTCGACCAGGCTGGCCCGGTGGTCGACCGGGCGGTCGGCGAGCTTGCCCGGGCGGCCGGTGCCGCCGGCCTGCTGGAGCTGAGTCCGCCGCGGATCGCGGCGGGCTGCCGGGTCACCCCCCTCGCCGAGGGGGCGAGGCTGCGCCGCGAGATCGGCGTGCTCGCGCCCCCCGGCACCGAGCGGGCCGTGTTGGCCGGCATCGCCGACCGGCTGCCGGCGACCTGGCAGGCCGGCGTCCGCTCCGGGCTGAACGGCCCACAGTTGCGCGCCGACGCCGGTGAGTTCGTGGCCGTCGAGGGACGGCCGACCGTGGACGGCCGGGTGCTGCTGTTCGTCGACACCGGTTGCCGGCCGGTCGGCTCCGGCTACCGGCCAGCTCAGCCGACCGCCGCCGGTCCGGAAGCCGCCGCCCTGACCGCCGCGCTGGCGGCGCTCGGCCGGCCCGCTGACGCCGCGCCGGAGCTGGTCACCGCGCCCTGCCCGGGCGGCGGGTTGGCCCGCACCGCGCGGTCGGCGGGCGGTCCCGGCCCGGAGGCGTCGACGGCCGCCCTCGCCCCGCTGGCCGGCGCGACCCCACTGCTGGACAAACCCCCGGTGTACGCGTACCGCGCCGGCCCGGTCACGGTGCTCGCCGACCTCGCACCGGAGGACACCCGGCTGGCCGCCACCGTCGGCTGCCCGAGCTGACCCGGGCAGGCCCTCGGGTCAGCCGTCGCCCGGCTGGTCCGCCTGTTCCCGGCTGCGCCCCAACGCGTCCACCATGCCCCACCGGCCGGGGATGTCCAGCAGCTCGACCCGACCCATCCCCGGTGGTACGGCCGGGTCGATGATCAGGTGCTCGCCCTGCGGCTCCAGCCCCAGCATCACCCGCAGCAGCAGCAGTGGTGTGCCTGTGGACCAGGCCTGGGGGCTGCACGCCGTCGGATACTCCACCGGATAGTCGGTGAGATTCCGGTCGTAGCCGGCGAACGCCTCCGGGAGTCGCCCCTCGAAGTATCGGGACGCCGCCAGCAACGTGTCGCAGAGCTTTCCCGCCTCGTTGCGGAAGCCGTACCGCCACAACCCCCAGGCGATGATCGAGTTGTCGAACGGCCAGACCGTGCCCACGTGGTAGCCGATCGGGTTGTACCGTCCCTCGTCCGCGGCGAGCGTGCGCACCCCCCAGCCGGAGAACAGTCGCGGCCCGAGCAGGTGCTCGACCACCTTGCCGGCACGGGACTCGTCCACGATGCCGCTCCACAGCAGGTGCCCGATGTTCGAGGTGAGCGCGTCCACCTGCCGGCCGTCGGCGTCCAACGCGACCGCGTAGTACTCGCGGTCGGCGATCCAGAAGTCGCGGTCGAACCGTCGCTTGAGGTCGGCGGCCTCCCCCTCCAGCCGGTCGGCGAACTCCGGGTCGTTCCAGAAGGACCGGGCCATCCGGGCGGCCCGCATCTTCGCGTCGTACGCGTACCCCTGTAGTTCGCAGGTCGCCCGGGGGAAGCCGGGAAACTGGCCGTCGGCGTACGAGATGGCGTCCCAGGAGTCCTTCCAGCACTGGTTCTGCAGACCGGTCTCCGGGTTGCGGGTCTGGTACCAGAGGTAGCCGGTCCCGAGCAGGTCGCCGTACGTGTCGATCCACTCCAACGCCGCGCGGATCTGCGGCTCCAGCCGACGGACCAACGCCGAGTCGCCGGTCCACCGCTCGTACTCGTCGACCAGGATGACGAAGAGTGGCGTCGAGTCGGCCGACCCGTAGTACGGCGAGTGCGGCTGCTCCTCGAAGCCGGCGGTCTCCCCGTACCGCAGCTCGTGCAGGATCTTCCCGGGTTCCTCGTCCCGGAAGTCGTCCACCCGCTGCCCCTGGAGCCCGGCCAGCATCAGGATTGTCGGAGGGACCAGCTCCGGCAGGAACGGCAGCACCTGTAGTGAGGTGATGATGCTGTCCCGGCCGAACAGGGTCATGAACCACGGCAGTCCCGCGGCGATCAGCCGTACGCCCAGGGCGATCGACTCGTAGCGCAGGGCGGCCAGGTCGTTGAGGCTGCGCCGGTACGCCCCGGCCAGCGGCTCGCAGTCGCACCCGAGCTTCGGCGCCCGGTCGATCAGCTCCTGCTGCTCGGCCCGGATGACGTCGGCGCTGCGGCTGCCCCCGTACGGGAGGGTGGCCCGGATGTCCTCACCACGGGCCCCGTAGACGACGCTCGACACGTGCAGTCGGGTGGTCCACTGACTGTTGCGGGCGATCCGGATCCGGAAGCTCATCCCGGAGGCATCGACCTCAGCCGGCGCGCTCGTGGTGACCACCATCTCCCGGTGGAACGCCTCCCGCCGGTAGGTCAGCCGCAGCTCGTTCTCCGCGACCGAGACGGTGGTCCGGCCCCGCTTCTGCCGCGAATTCTTGATCTCGAACAGGTCGGCGAAGTCGGCCCCGATCTCGATGCGGACGGTGCACTCGACGTCCGCGCCGAGGTGGTTCAGCACGGTCAGCTCCTCCTCGAAGCTGCCCACGATCGCCCGGCTGCGGATCACCGACGCCTTGGCGTCCAGGTAGTGCGTGGGTTCCCCGGGGGCGAGGAAGAACTTGGTGCGGTACGACTCGGTGTCGTCGACGGAGAGGGCGTGCAGCCGTTCGCCGTCCAGGGTCAGCACCCAGGTGGACAGGAACCGGGTGTCGAAGGAGAACAGCCCGGTGGGGAAGTCGTAGGACGGTTCGATGTCCCCCCGCCGGTCGCTGACCAGGAAGGTGTTGCCGTCCAGGATGCTGACGAGTTCCTTCATGCCGGTCGCCCGGCTGTCCGGCGCGCCGTTTCCCGGGGGTCGCGGGTGCCGGGCGGGTCCGGGAAGAACCGGCGGAAGGCGAGGAACAGCACCACGTTGCCGCTGAACGTGCTCTCGTTGCGCAGCACCGCCGCGACAGCCTGGGCCTCGCCGACGATCAGCCGGTCGAAGAGGGCGGCACTGCTGTACCAGATGGCATCGGCCGGCCCGCGCCCTCGGCTGACCTGCACCGACCCGGGCCGCATCCGGACCAGCCAGTGCTCGGTCTGGTCGTCGTCGCCGAGGTCGATCTGAAGGGTTCCGTCGGCCAGGCCGCCCAGGATGTCGGGGGCGCGGGACGGCAGCGCTTCGAAGAACCTCTCCGTCGCCTCGGTCACATCCGAATCGTAGGCAGCCGCCCGGGATGTCGGGTCGGTATCGGCACTCCGCTCGAATCGACAGACCGCGCCGGGCGGTCAGTAGACGAGCGCCTGCGCGCCCTCGGCCATCGCCTCCTCGACGAAGACGGCGGCCCCCGCGATCCGGACCCCGGGCAGGACGTCGTCCGGGCCGATCTCGCGCCGGGCCGCGCACTGGGTGCACGCGGTCACCCGACCACTGGTCAGGATGACGTGCAGCAACTCGGCCAGCGGCGCGGAGTGCGGCAGCTCGAACTGCTGGGCGCGACCGGGCAGGGCGAACCAGGTCGACTCACCGGTCAGCCAGAGCGACACGTCCACTCCGGCCGCGACCGCCGTCGCGGCGACCGTGAATGCCTGCGCGCACCGCTCCGGGGCGTCCGCCCCAGCGGTGGCCTTGACGACGAGAGTGCGGGCCATGTGGCCCAGCATAGGATGGCCGGGATGGTTACCGAGATCGGGTTTGTCAGCCTGTTGGTCGCTGGCCTGGGCGGGCTCGCCGGTGGCCTGGTCTACCTTGCCGTACGCATTTCGAGAGGACGCTGGTGAGCGCGAGGAGTGAGCCGGGTCTGCGAGCCCCGCAGTCGCGAACGAAGGTGGCACTGTGAGCGAGAACCCGCTGCAGCCGCCGTGGCTGAACGCGCCGCCGGTCGAGGAGTACCCGTTCGAGGAGAGTCACGACCTGCGGGTCGGGCCGAAGCTGCACCCGGCGCTGGATGGCCTGCTGCCCTACATCGGCCTCTGGCGTGGCCGGGGCAAGGGTGGTTTCCCCACCATCGAGGATTTCGACTACGCGCAGGAGATCCGGATCAGCCACGACGGCCGGCCGTTCCTGCACTACGAGTCCCGCGCCTGGATCCTGGACGAGCAGAGCAAGCCGGTCCGCCCGGCCGGTCGCGAGATCGGCTGGTGGCGGCCGGTGCTGGTGGACGGACGGGCGACCGATGAGCTGGAGGTGCTGCTGACCACGCCCACGGGGGTGATGGAGCTGCACCTGGGCAAGCGCACCGGCACCCAGGTGGAGTTGGCCACCGACGCCGTCGTGCGGACTCCGACCGCCAAGGAGGTCACCGGCGGGAAGCGGCTCTTCGGCATCGTCGAGGGCGCGCTGCTCTACGCCCAGGAGATGGCCGCGATGGGGCACGGGCTCAGCCCGCACCTCTCCGCCCGGCTCGTCCGGGTCGGCGGCTGACTAGCTGGGAAAACCCAGCAGCGCCTGGAGGGCGGGGGTGCGCGGGCAGCGGGCCCGACGCACCCCGTCCAGCGTGCGGACCTCGACGGCCCCGCGTACCGACGAGGTGAACCACACGCCGTCCGCCGTGTGCAGCTCGGCCGTGGTGACCATCCGTTCGGCGGCGCCCAGGCCCAGCTCGGCGGCGTGGGCGAGCAGCCAGGCAACGGTCGTGCCGGCGAGGATGCCTGTGGTGGCGGCCGGCACCGTGCAGAGCGTGTCGTCGGTGAGCCACACCACGTTGGCCCACGGGCCCTCCAGGGCGTAACCGTCGGAGGAGATCCAGAGCACGTCGTCCACCCCGGCTCGGTCGGCCCAGCGGCGGGCGGCGCTGTTGACCGCGTACGACGTCGATTTGATCCCGGCCGGCAGCCAACTCAGCCCGTTGCGGGCGTCGGCGGGCACTCCCAGCGGCAGGGTGGCCACACTGATCCCGGCCCGTCGGGCCGCCCGGGAGGCCGCCGGCACCTGGGCCAGCGTGGCGTAGACCGTCGGCGGGCCGCCGCTCTCCGGACCTCGCGTGCAGACCAGCCGAAGCGCGCCCTCCACAGCCGCTGGCCAGCCCGCGCACACCTCGTCGAGCAGGTCGACGAGCGCCGCGGTGGGCGGCACGGCCAGTTCGACGGCGTCGGCCGCGGCGACGAGCCGGGCCAGGTGTTCGTCGCGCAGCCACGGCCGGCCCTGCCGCAGATGCATGGTCTCGAAGAGGCCGTCACCCCGGAGTACGCCGAGGTCGTCACCGCGGAGCACCGGGTCACCGGCCGGCACCGGCCCGCGTCCGAGGACGACGATCCGCGCGGTCGGATCGGCACCGACCTTCCCGGTGGGCGACATCACCATGACCATCGAGCGTAGCGGCGGTCGATCGCGGTGCGCGGACCGGCATGGTGGCCGAACTATGATCGGACGGTGTCCGAATCCTCCCTCGCGGAAATGCTGCGGGCCCGTGGGCTGCGGCTGACGCCCCAACGGCAGCTCGTCCTCCAGGCGGTGCTCGATCTGGGGCACGCCAGCCCGGAGCAGGTGCACACCGCCGTCCGGGAGGTCGCCGCCGGCGTCAACATCACCACCATCTATCGCACGCTCGAACTGCTGGAACGGCTCGGCCTGGTCACCCACACGCACCTGTCGCACGGCTCACCGACCTATCACGCCGCGGGTGAGCACCAACACGTCCACCTGGTCTGCCGGGAGTGCGGGGCGATCGACGAGATCGATCCGGGGCTGCTCCGGCCGTTGGCCGACGAGTTGGCCGCGCAGCGGGGTTTCCGAGTGGATATCGGGCACGTGTCACTCTTCGGCGTCTGCGTACGCTGCGAGAACGGGGACAACAAATGATCGACATCGCGGGTGCGGTGGCCGTCGAGCGCATCGACGAGGCCAGCCGGGACCAGCCGGATCCGGCGCACGTCGCGGCCGGGGTGCGGGGGGTGGCCGCGCACTACGGGGACCCGCTGCGCGAGCAGCGCACCCTCGACACCGAGGTCGGCCTTGTCGACAGGTCGCACCGGGGGGTCATCGCGGTGCCCGGCGAGGAGCGCGCCGGATGGTTGCACACGATCACCTCGCAGTATCTGACGACGCTGGCCGCAGGTGAGGGCACCGAGTTGCTGGTGCTCTCCCCGCACGGCCACGTCGAGCAGCACGCGCTTGTCGCCGAGGACGGCGAGACCGCCTGGCTGGACACCGAGCCGGGCGCGACCGAGGGCCTGCTCGGTTACCTGGAGAAGATGCGGTTCTTCAGCCGGGTCGACCCGCGCGACGCGACCGCCGAACGGGCGCTGCTGTCGCTGGTGGGGCCGGCGGCGACCGAGGCGCTGGCCACGCTCGGCGTGACCGGGCTGGCCGCACCGGACCTGGTCGCGGTGCCCGGTCCGAAGTTCACCGCCGGCGCCGTGCCACCGCGGGCGAGTGTCCGGTACGACGTCAAACCGCTGCCGATCGGCGGCTGGGCGCGGCGCGGCCTGCTCGGGGTGGACCTGCTGGTGCCCCGCTCGGCGATGGAGCAGGTGGTGGCGGAGTTGCGCGGCGCGGGCGTGCCGGTCGCCGGCCTGTGGGCGTACGAGGCGATCCGGGTGGCCGCCCGGCAGCCCCGGGTCGGGGTGGACACCGACCACCGGACCATTCCGGCGGAGGTGGACCTGATCGGCCCGGCGGTGCACCTCGACAAGGGTTGTTACCGGGGGCAGGAGACGGTGGCCCGGGTGCACAACATGGGCAAACCGCCGCGTCGGCTCGTCCTGCTGCACCTGGACGGGGTGACCACCGATCAACCGCCGACGGCCGGCACGCCGGTGACCCTCGACGGCCGGACGGTGGGCTTCGTGGGCACCGCCGTGCTGCACCACGAGTTGGGGCAGGTCGCCCTCGCGGTGGTGAAGCGGAACGTCCCGGACGACGCCGCGCTGCGGATCGGCGAGACGGCGGCGGCGATCGACCCGTCCTGAGCGGGCCGTCTAGGATCGCCGGCATGACGACAGGGACGTTGATCACGGTGGCTCCGACCGGCGCGGAGTCGGCCAAGGCGGAGGTGCCGGCACTGCCGGTGACCCTCGACGAGCTGCTGCTCACCGCCAAGGAGTGCGAGGCGCTCGGCGCCGCCGTGATCCACGTCCACATCCGCGACGACGAGGCCCGGCCGACCCTCGACCCGGTGCGTCTGGCCGACACGGTGGCGGCGCTGCGGGACAGCACCGACCTGATCGTGCAGCTCTCCTCCGGTGGCGCGGTGACCGACCCGGAGGCGGCCCGGCTCGCCGTGCTCGACGCCCGGCCGGACATGGCCTCCTGCACCATGGGCACCGTCAACTTCGGCGACGACGTCTTCCTCAACCGCTGGGAGTTCATCGTCGACCTGCACACCCGGATGCAGGAGCGCGGGATCGTGCCGGAGTACGAGATCTTCGACCTCGGTCACCTGTCCGCGTTGCAGCGACTGCTCGGCAAGTACGGGATGCCGGCCGGCGGGCACGTGCACGTCGACTTCGTGATGGGCGTGCCGGGCGGCATGCCGGGCACCACCGAGACGCTTGTCGCCGCCCACCGGATGCTGCGCGACCTGCCCGAGGGCACCACCTTCTCGGCCACCGGCGTCGGCCGCAGCACGCTTCCGGTGCTGTTGGCCGCGCTGTCGACGGGCGGGCACCTGCGGGTCGGCATGGAAGACACGGTGACGTACGCGAAGGGGCGTCCGGTGGAGTCCAACATGCAACTTGTCGCCCGCGCGGTGGGTTTCGCGCAGCTCGCTCAGCGCCCGCCGTTGACCACCAGCGAGGCCCGCGAGCTGCTCGGGCTGTAAGGCCGGGCTGGTCCTACGCTCCTGTCACCCGGGCGATGGACGACCTGGTCACCCCGCCGACGGGCACCCCGGGACCGTCGGTACCGTCCAGCGCGTGACGAAGACGTACGAGGGCGGCGCGCCGCTCGCCGAGGTGGTCCGGTCCGGGTTCGTGGAGGGCGCGCACCGCGGCTCGGTGGTGGTGCTGGACGCCGTCGGTGTGCCGGTGGCCGCCGCCGGGGACGTGACGTCGCCGGTCTTTCCCCGGTCGGCCAGCAAGCCGATGCAGGCGATCGGGATGCTTCGGGCCGGTCTGACGTTCACCGACCCGGCCGACCTGGCCCTGGTGTCGGCGAGCCACGCGGGTGAGGATTTCCACCTGGCCCGGGTCGGTGCGTTGCTGGAGCGCGCCGGGCTGGACGCGGAGGCGTTGCACTGCCCGCCCGACCTGCCGGCGGGCGCGGCGGCCCGGGAGGCCGTGCTGCGCGCCGGCGGCGGGCCGAGCAGGGTGCAGATGAACTGCTCCGGCAAGCACAGCGGAATGCTGCTGACCTGCGAGGCCGCCGGGTGGCCGCGGGATGGCTACTGGCGGCCGGAGCACCCGTTGCAGCAGCGGGTGCGGGCGGCCATCGAGGAGTTCACCGGCGAGCAGGCGGCGGCGGTGGGTGTGGACGGGTGCGGCGCCCCGGTGCTCGCCGTGTCGCTGACCGGTCTTGCCGGGGCGTACCTCCGGCTGGTCGGCGCCGAGCCCGGCTCGGCGCCCCGCGCGGTGGCCGACGCCATGCGTGGGTACCCGGAGATCGTCGGTGGCACCCAGGCCGACGACACCCGGCTCATGCGTGGGGTCCCGGGGCTGCTGGCCAAGATCGGTGCCGAGGGTGTGATCGCGGTGGCCCTGCCGGGCGTCGGCGCCGTCGCATTGAAGATCGACGACGGCGCCGACCGGGCCCGGATGCCGGTGCTGGTCTCCGCGCTGCGCCGGCTCGGTGTGGACGCCCCGGTGCTGACCGAGTACGCGGAGGCGCCGCTCTTCGGCGGCGGCGTTCCGGTCGGCGCGGTCCGCCCGCTCTGGTGACACCAGCGGTCCGTGCTCCGGCGGTCGGAGCCGGCGGACCGCCCAACTGCCCCGTCGCCGTCCGATGCGCGGTCGGGGCCGCTCCGCGTCGCGTGTGCTGCTGAGGCCAGTTCTTATGAAACAGGCCTCAGATCAGGAAGTCGAGCAACGCGGCGTTGACCGGCTCCGGGCGCTCCAGCGGCAACAGGTGCGCGGCGTCCGGCACGTCCGGCAGCCGTACCGCGTTGGGGACCTCGGCGGCGATCCGGTCGGCGAGCCGCCTGATGTCCGGCACGTCCGCGGCCCCGGCGGTGACCAGGACGGGCACCCTCAGCTCGCCGAGGCGGCCGATCGCCGGTGGGGTCAGCTCGCCCACCTCGACCGCGCCGAGCGCCAGTTCGGCGGCGAGGGCGCGCTCGTCCATCTCCTGCGCGAACGCGATCAGCTCGGGGTCGACGTCCGCCGGCTGGCGGGCCGGGCCGACCACCCAGAACCGCACCTCGCCGGCCGCTCCGGCGACGAAGTCGTCGGGGTCGACCTCTCCGACCAGGTTGTCCCAGAGGTCGTTGGCCTCCTCGGACCACTCGTTGCCGGAGACCGCGGTGCCGAACAGCGCGAGCGCGCTCACCCGGTCGGGGTGGGCCAGCGCGGTGTCGATGGCGACCGACCCGCCGAAGGAACAGCCGACCAGGGCGGCCCGGGGCAGGCCGAGCGCGTCCAGCAGACCGGCCACGTCGTCGTGGTGCGCGAACGGGGCCGGGGGCAGCTCCGAGTCTCCGTAGCCGCGCAGGTCCGGAACGATCACCCGGTGCCGGGTGGCGAGCGCGGACACCTGCCCCCGCCACATCCGCCGGTCGGCGATGCCGGCGTGCAGCAGCACGACAGGCGAACCGGTGCCGGCCTCGTCGTACGCGATGCTTGCTCCATTGACTGTGATCTTGTGCACGAACGGACCGTACGGATCGGCGGAGCGGTGCGCAAACGGGCGCTGAGACGTTGCTAACTGTGGCTAGCATTTTGCTTGCAAGAGCTAGCGCGGCCGGTTAGCGTCGCTGTCATGGCCACACCGAAGGACCTTCCCGACGTCGGCGGGTTCATCCGCGATCTGCGGCGCAACGCCAAGATCTCGCTCCGGCAGCTCGCCGAGCAGGCGGGGGTCAGCAACCCGTACCTCAGCCAGATCGAACGCGGCCTGCGCAAGCCGAGCGCCGAGGTGCTTCAGCAACTCGCGAGCGCGCTGCGGGTCTCCACCCCGGCGATGTACCTGCGCGCCGGGCTGCTCGACGACAAGGAGGGCCACGGCGTGCTGGCCGCCATCGCGGTGGACGCCGACCTGACGATGGCCCAGAAGCAGTCGCTCAGCCAGATCTACGAGACGTTCCGCCGGGAGAACACCCGGCTGGCCGAGGCCCAGGCCGACGCCGAGGGCACCGGAGCGACAACCCCGACCGGCGCGACCGGCGCGACAACCCCGACCGACGTCGCCGACCAGCCCGCCGACGTGGCCAACCTGGCCGCCACCGGCCCCACCACCGCAGGCGGCACCCCGACCGAGGCCGTGCTCGAGTCGGTCGCCGTCACCGAGGCGGGCACCGCACCCGCCCCGGGCAGCACCAGCACCCCCGAGAAGAAGGCCGCCGGTCCGGCGGCCCGCGAGGCCGCCCCGGTGGCCGAGGAGGAGACCTCATGAGCGAGCCGAAGACCAATCGCATCCCCGCCCCGCTCTACGCCGCCGCCGGCGCCGGTGAGCTGGCCATCGAGCACCTGCGCAAGCTGCCGGCCGTGGTCGGCGTCCTCGGCACCCGGGTCGTCGCCGACCTGGGCGGCCGGGCCGTGCTGACCGGCTTCGAGTTGCGGCAGAAGGCCACCGAGACGCTGCGGACCGCCAACGAGACCGCCGGGACCCTTCGCGAACTGGACCTGGCCAAGCTGCGCGAGTCGGCCGACCTGGCCAAGCTGCGTGAGGCCGCCGACCTCGACAAGCTGCGGGCTGCCGCGACCCGCAACGCCATCCTGGTGTACGCGGGCGCGCAGGCCGCCCAGGAGCGGGCCTACGCCGCGTACGGCGCGCTTGTCGCCCGTGGTGAGCGGGTCGTCGGCGCCGGTGTGCTGGAGGCGGCCGACACGGTCAACGCCGACATCGAGGCGACCGAGGCCGTGACGCCGGTCACCGCCACCCCGACCGCCCCGGCGGCGACCCCGGCCGACGTGTCGACCCCGGCCGCGGTGCCGACGTCGGCCGTGGTGCCGACCCCGGCCGACGTTGCCGAGATCGCCGAGGCCAAGCCGGCCGCCGCCAAGAAGGCCACCCGTGCACCGAAGGCCGCCAAGCCGGCCGCGACCCCGTCGGCGAAGCTGCCCGGGGCCACCAAGCGGACCCGTCCGACGGCCGAGTAGTTCGTCAGGTCGACGACCCCGGCGGCGTCCTTGTCGGACGTAGCCGGGGTCCTCGACATAAGCTTGCCCGCATGGCCAACGCCGCGCCGATCTTCGCGTTCGAAGTCCGCTACGTGATCGAGCTGATCCTGCTCGTCTTCGCGCTGATCGTCCAGGGCGTCGCCCTGGTGCACGCGATCACCCAGCGCTCCGACGCCTTCCCCGCCATTGGGACGCTGCCCAAGGGTGGCTGGATCGCCATCCTGGCGGTCTGCCTCGTGCTGACTCTGCTCGGCTTCGGCCCGATCAGCCTCTTCGGTCTGATCGGCATCGCCGCCGGTCTGATCTACCTCCTCGACGTTCGGGTCGGTCTGCGCGACCTGAGCGACGGCAAAGGGTTCTGGTGAGAGGTTTTCGCTGGCCACCCCCACCGGACAGCGGCCCCCGCACCTGGGGTCCCGGCCCGGGTGGGCCGCGCACCGGCCGACCGGCGCTGCCGGAGCCGGAGACCGAGCTGGTCGCCACCCCGCACGGCGTACGGCTGGAACGGCTGGTCACCGGCACCGGTGACCCGGTCACCGTCTTCGCGCACGGGCTGGGCAACGGCATCGCCACCACCCGCCCGTTCGGCAGTGGGGTGACCGGCCGCAAGGTGTTCTTCCAGTTCCGTGGGCACGGCCGGTCCGACGCGCCGGACGGGCCGTGGGACTACCTGGACCTGGCCCGGGATCTACGGGCGATCGCCGACCTCGGCGGGGCCAGTCGGGCATTCGGCGCGAGCCTCGGTGCCGGTGCCCTCTGCCGCCTGATCGCGGAGAGCCCGGAGCGTTTCGAGAAGCTCGTCTTCTTCCTGCCGGCGGTGCTCGACGAGCCGCGCGGGCCGGTCGCCCACCAACGGATCACGGATCTGCTGGAAGCGGTGCAGAGCGGGGAGGCCTCGGCGGTCGCCGACGTCGTCGCGCTGGAGCTGCCCGCGGCGGTGCGCAACACCCCGGCCGGCTGGGCGTACCTGCGGCAGCGCCTCGACCAGCTGTTGCGCGACGGTCTGGCCGAAGGCCTGGCCACGTTGGCCGAGCAGACGTCGCTGCGCCAGATCGGTGACCTGGCGGCGGTCACCGCGCCGGCGCTTGTCATCGGCTGCGCGGGCGACGACCTGCATCCGGTCGAGGTCGCCGAACGGCTCGCCACCGCGCTGCCCCGGGCCACCCTGCACGTGTACGACAGGCCCGGCGTCCTCTGGACGGACCGCGCCGACCTACGGGACCGCGTCGCCGGCTTCCTCAACGAGTAACCTGCCGTGTCATGGGCGTCACACACCATGGCCGCACGCACCGACTCGACCTTGCCGATCCGACCCTGCGGGAATGGACGTGCACGGTCCTGCACGCCGACGCCGAGCAGGGCATCGTGCTGGACCGCTCGGCGTTCTACCCGGGCGGCGGCGGCCAACCGCCGGACCACGGCGTGCTGCTGTGGCAGGGCGTGCAGACCCGGATCGTCGGCACCCGCAAAGGCGACGACCCGTACCTGATCCCCGCCGAGGGTGACCCGCTGCCGCCGGCCGGAACCGAGGTCGTCGGCGCGCTGGAAGACGAGCGCCGCACCCGGCTGATGCGTACCCACTCGGGCCTGCACGTGCTCTGCGGTGTGGTGTTCCGCGACTTCGGCGCGCTCGTCACCGGCGGAAACATGGAACCGGGCGAGGCTCGGATGGACTTCAACCTCCCCGAGGTCCCGCCGGACTTCAAGAGCCGGATCGAGGAGCTGGTCAACGCCGAGGTGGCCGCCGACCGCTCGGTCGCCACCCGGGTGCTGCCGCGCACCGAGGCGTTGGCCCTGCCGGACATCATCCGTACCCAGTCCAACCTCATTCCGCCGGACGAGCAGGAGGTCCGGATCGTCGACATCGTCGGACTGGACGTGCAGGCCGACGGCGGCACCCACGTCGCGTCCACCGCGCAGATCGGCAAGGTGCAGGTCGTGAAGGTGGAGAGCAAGGGCCGGGCCAACCGCCGCGTCCGCGTCCGGTTGGTGGATTAAGGCGAAGGTTGGTCGCCGAGGTCCCCCCCGGTTCGCCAGAGCGGTCCGGTAATTCGGACGCCGGTTGTCAGGTATCGCTGACAACCTCGCTGGTATGACACAACCGCTGACAGGAAAGATCGCGCTGGTCGCCGGCGCCACCCGGGGCGCCGGTCGGCAGATCGCCGTCCAGCTCGGTGCCGCTGGCGCCACCGTCTACGCCACCGGCCGCAGCAGCAGCGCCGGCCGCTCGGAGATGGACCGGCCGGAGACCATCGAGGAGACCGCCGAGCTGGTCACCGCGGCTGGCGGCACGGGCATCGCCGTTCGGGTCGATCACCTGGTGCCGGAGCAGGTCCGCGACCTGATCGCCCGGATCGACGCCGAGCAGGGCCAGCTCGACGTGCTGGTCAACGACATCTGGGGTGGCGACCCGCTGGTCACCTGGGACAAACCGGTCTGGGAGCAGCCTCTGGACGCAGGCTTCCGCACCCTGCGGCTGGCCATCGACACGCACATCATCACCAGCCACTTCGCCCTGCCACTGCTGATCCGCAAGCCTGGCGGTCTGGTGGTGGAGATGGGTGACGGCACCAAGGCGTACAACGACGACAACTACCGGCTGTCGGTCTTCTACGACCTGGCGAAGGTCTCGGTCAACCGGCTCGCGTTCTCCCAGGCCCACGAGCTGAAGCCGCACGGCTGCACGGCGGTGGCGCTCACCCCCGGGTGGATCCGTTCGGAGGCGATGCTCGAGCACTTCGGCGTGACCGAGGACAACTGGCGCGACGGCGCCGCCACCGACCCCAACTTCCTCATCTCGGAGACGCCGGCATTCGTCGGCCGCGCGGTGGCCGCGCTCGCCGCCGACGAGGAGAAGGCCCGCTGGAACGGCCAGTCCGTCGACGCCGGCACACTGTCCAAGGTGTACGGCTTCACCGACGTCGACGGCAGCCAACCGGAGGGCTTCCGCTACATCACCGAGGTGGTCGACGCGGGCAAGCCGTCGGACGTCACCGGCTACCGGTAGAGCGCGCCGAGGCGGCCGGCCGCCTCGGCCACCAACTGCCGCAGCTCGGGTGGACCGAGCACCTCCACCTCGGGGCCGAGCCCCAGCAGTTGGTGGTACGCCACCGGGACCGACTCGACGGGCAGCCGCGCCACCACCCAGCCCTGCCCGTCGGGTGGTCCGGCGGCGGCGACCACCTCGTCGTACACCTTGGGGGCGTCGACCAGGTGTCGGAGCTGGCGCAGGCCGGCGGGGCTCAGCCGGACGGTGACCTCGGCCCGCAGCATGGTCCGCAGGAACGACCCGGCCTGCTCGCGCCAGTGCCCGGCCAGGTCGAAGCCCTCGTCGCGGTCGAACTGCTCCTCGCCCACCTCGACCCCGGTGACCCGGTCCACCCGGTAGGTGCGCGCGTCCACGCCGACCCGGCCGACCAGATACCAGATCCCGCTCTTGAGGACCAGCCCGTACGGCTCGACCCGGCGGCCCACCTCCCGGTCGCCGCGTCGGTAGCGCAACTCCACCACCCGGTCCGCCCAGACCGCCCGGGCCAGCTCGGGCAGCCAGCGCGGTGGCGGGGTCTCCCGGAACCAGCCCGGTACGTCCAGGTGGAACCGCTGCCCGGTACGGGCCGGGGCGTCGCGCAGGGCGGGCGGCAGCGCGGCGAGCACCTTCAGCTCGGCGGACGCGACCGCGTCGGCGAGCCCCATCTCGCCGGCCGGCCCGGGTAGCCCGCTGAGGAAGAGCGCCTCCGCCTCGTCCCGGGTCAGCCCGGTCAGTCGGGTGCGGTAGCCACCGAGCAGCCGGTAACCGCCGGCCCGACCCCGGTCGGCGTAGACCGGCACCCCGGCGGCGGAGAGCGCCAGCACGTCCCGGTAGACGGTCCGCTCGGAGACCTCCAACTCCCGTGCCAGCTCGCTCGCGGTCATCGACCCGCGCGCCTGCAACAGCAACAGCAACGAGATCAGTCGGGACGCGCGCACTGGCCCATCCTGCCCGGTGCCGCTCACCGCCCGCCGGGCGTCAGCAACCCCCGGTCGTACGCGGTGGCCACCGCGGCAGCGCGGTCGTTGACCCCGAGCTTGGCGTACACGTGCAGCAGGTGTGTCTTGACGGTGGCCTCGCTGATGAACAGGCGGGTCGCCGCCTCCCGGTTGGAGGCGCCCCGGGCCACCAGGGTGAGGACCTCCAGCTCCCGGTGGCTGAGCGGCTCCTCGGCCGGAGCGCGCAGCCGGCCCATCAGCCGGCCGGCGACGCTCGGCGCGAGCACCGACTCACCCCGGGCCGCCGCCCGGACCGCGCGAACCAGCTCTTCCCGAGGGGTGTCCTTGAGCAGGTAACCTGTCGCACCTGCCTCGATCGCCGGCAGCACGTCCGCGTCCGTGTCGTAGGTGGTGAGCACCAGCACCCGGGCGGCGCTGCCGGCGCGAGCCAGCCGGCCGATGGCGGTCACCCCGTCCATCCCGGGCATCCGTAGGTCCATCAGCACCACGTCCGGCCGCAGCGTCGCGACCAGGACCAACGCCTCGGAGCCGTCCGCGGCCTCGCCCACCACCTCGAAATCGGGGTCGCCGGTGAACATCCCCCGCAGGCCGTCCCGTACGACCGGATGGTCGTCGACGATCAGCAGTCGTACCGGGGCGGTCAACCGGCACCTCCGGGCAGCGCGGGGACGGACGCCGAGATCGCGGTGCCGTTGCCCGGCTCGGATTCGACGGCCAACTCACCACCGACCCGGGTCACCCGCTGCCGCATGGCGGTCAGCCCGTACCCGCCGCCCGGCTCGCGGGGCGTCGGCCGGTCGGTGACGTCGAAGCCGGCCCCGTCGTCACGGACGTCCAGCGTGACCACGTCCGCCATGTACGACAGGGTCAGCCCGACCCGCGACGCGGCGGCGTGCCGGGCGACATTGGACAGCGCCTCCTGGGCGGCCCGCAGCAGGGTCACCTCGACCTCCGGGTGCAGTGGGCGGGGCGTGCCGGTGGTGGCCACGTCGGCGCGTACCCCGTTGAGGGCCGACCAGCGGCCGCCCAGCTCGACCAGGGCGTCGGGTAGCCGGGCCGTCTCCAACGGTTCCGGGCGGACCGCCTGTACCGAGCGGCGGGCCTCGGTGAGGCTCTCCCGGGCCAGGGCGAGCGCGTTGTCGACGTGCCGGCGCCAGTCGGCGGACCGGTCGCGGCTCTGCTCGGCCGCCTCCAGTTGGGTGATGATGCCGGTCAACCCCTGCGCCAGGGTGTCGTGGATCTCGCGCGCCATTCGTTGCCGCTCGTCCAGCACGCCAGCCTCCCGGGCCTGGGTGAGCAGTTGGGCGTGCAGCCCGGCGTTTTCTCGGACCGTCTCGGTGAGTTGGCGGTTGGCCTCGCCGAGTTCCGCCATCAACCGCTTGCGCCTGGCGTCCTCCTGCTCGGCGACCATCGCGAACCAGCTCAACGAGCCGGCCACCACCAGGTTGAAGAGCACCAGCACCAGCCAGAGCGGCAGCTGCGACGTCACCACCGACAGACCGCCGCCCTGCGACGTGGCGACCAGGGTGGCCGTGGTGACCACCCCGGCGATCCGCCAACGAGTGCGGAGCACCGGAAAGGCATGGATGTATCCGACCCAGGCGAAGAAGCCGTACCACGGATTGGCGGCCACCAGCACGGCGGCGAACGCGAGCAGCCCGGCGTAGTAGAGCGCCATCAGCCCGCGCCGGCTCTGCCAGCCGGGATGCAGGGTGATGAACCAGGCGACCCAGCACCCCGCCGCCACGGCGACGGCGAGGGTGGGCGCGGCGGCGAGGGCGCGGGGTGCCGGTGCGACGAGGGCCAGCAGGGTACCCAGGGCCAGCCCGCCATAGGGGATCACGTGATAGAGGCCCGCCTCGCGCTCCCGCCAAATGGTCAGACGGTCGCGCTCACCGCTGTCGGTCATCGCATCTCCGCTCACTCCCAGCGGAACAGTTTCGCCGCGCTGGCGCCGGCCGCCACGGCGATCACCGCCATTATCGCCAGGTGCAGCGGCTGCGGCGACGTGCCGGTCCAGGCGTCGAGGAGCGCCTGCACACCCGGCGGCGTGTAGTCACCGATCCGCGCCACGAAGTCCGGAAGCAGGAACCGGGGGAGGTAGGCCCCGCCGAAGAACATGGTGACCATGAACAACGGTGCGGCCAGGGCCTGGGCCGCCTTCGTCGTCCGGGCCACGGCGGCGACCAGCAGGCCGAGCGACAGCAGCGCCGCCGTACCGAGCACGAACGCCAGCGCGAAACCGAGCGGGTGCCGGGGCAGCGGCACCCCGAAAGCCAGCCGGGCGACGACGATGAGCAGCAGCGCGCTGGCCAGGATCCCGGCCAGGGCCAGCACCAGTTGGGCGGCGAGCAGAGCCGCCGGGTGCGCCGGGGTGGTCGCCAGCCGGCGCAGCACGCCGCGTTCCCGGTAGGTGGCCAGCACGGCCGGCAGGGTGTTCACCCCGACAATGACAAGGCTGACCACCAGCAGCGACGGTGCGAAGTAGCTGACGAAGGTCTGCCCGTCGAAGGTCGGGTCCGGCTCACGGAGTGCGGGGATCAGCCCGAGCACCGTCAGGATCAGGGTGGGCACCCCGATGGTGGAGAGCAGCGTCGGCCGGTCCCGCAGGTAGAGCCGCGCCTCGATCCTCAGGATCTGGCGGAAGGCGTGCATGGTGTCTCCTTCTCTCAGTTGGCGGGCCGGCGGCCGGTCAGCTCGACGAACGCGTCGTCGAGGGTGGACTGCTCCAGCCGCAGGTCCGCGGCGACGATCTGGTGCCGGGCCAGCACCGAGGTGACCGCGTGCAGCACCTCGCCGGTGCCGGTGACCACCACCTGGCTGCCGGTGCGCTGCACGGCGGTGACCTCGGGGAGGTCGGTGAGGAGCCGGTCGTCGACCGGGGCCGAGGGCCGGAACCGGACCCGCTGCTCCGGCGCCACCGTCGACACCAGGCCCGCCGGGCTGTCCAGGGCGACCACCCGGCCGCGGTCGATCACCGCGACCCGGTCGCAGAGCCGCTCGGCCTCCTCCATGAAGTGGGTGACAAGCACGACCGTCACCCCGCTGTCGCGGACCTGTTCGATCAGACCCCAGGTGTCCCGGCGGGCCTGCGGGTCCAGCCCGGTGGTCAGCTCGTCGAGGATAGCGATCTCCGGGTTGCCGACCAGGGCCAGCGCGATGGAGAGCCGCTGCTTCTGACCGCCGGAGAGCTTCTTGTACGCGGTGTTCCGCTTGTCGCCGAGACCCAGCTTGTCGAGCAGCGCGGCCGGGTCCGCCGGGTTGCGGTAGAACGAGGCGTACAACTCCAGTGCCTCGGCGACCCGGAGCCGGTCCGGCAGTTGGCTCTCCTGGAGTTGCACCCCAACCCGCTGCCGAAGCTGGGCCGCGTCCCGGCGCGGGTCGAGCCCGAGGACCGACACCCCGCCCCCGTCGGGGACACGCAGCCCGGCGACACACTCCACGGTGGTGGTCTTGCCGGCGCCGTTCGGACCGAGGACGCCGAAGATCTCCCCGGCCTCCACGGCGAGCGACACGTCGTCCACCGCCACCAGGTCGCCGTACCGCTTCTTCAGGTGGGTCACCTCGATGACCGGCATCGTGCCGCCTTCCGCCGCCGCTGACTTCGTACCCCTCAAGGGTTGTCGGGGTGACCCGGCGGCGAATCGACCGGTCGGCGATGGGTCCGGGCCTCCCCGGTGGATCGCTGCCGTCCGTCAACCGGTTGATGTGTACGAGGTCGGTCGTTGCTAGCGCTCCGCCCGGCGGATTCGATCACGGCTGGTTAGGCTGCTCGATCGTGGATGCCAGCAGAATCGCCAGCCCGGTGACCGGGGTCGTCGGACGCTTCCTCGCCGGGGCGGGGCTGCTCCTGCGCGGGCTCGGCCTCTACGTTCGCAGTCCGGGGCTGATGCTGCTCGGCGTCGTGCCGGCGCTGATCTCCGGCGCGCTGTTCCTGGCCGCGCTCGGCACCCTGGTGTACTTCGTGGACGATCTCGCCGCGC
The DNA here is from genome assembly GCF_043197345.1 of Micromonospora sp. NPDC049175. Classification (NCBI taxonomy): domain Bacteria; kingdom Bacillati; phylum Actinomycetota; class Actinomycetes; order Micromonosporales; family Micromonosporaceae; genus Micromonospora; species Micromonospora sp. NPDC049175. The sequence goes on from NZ_JBICSY010000005.1 coordinate 344,721, forward strand.
TTGTCACCCCGTTCGCCGACGACTGGTCGAGCACCACCCGCAGCCTGGTCCGGGTGACCGCCGGGCTGGCGTTCCTGGGCGTTGGCGGCCTGCTCGGAGTGCTCACCTTCACCGCGGTGACCCTGGTCATCGGCGACCCCTTCTACGAGAAGATCTCCGAGCGGGTCGAGCAGCGGTACGGCGGCACGCCCGGCGCGGTGGAGGTGCCGTTCTGGTCGTCGCTGCGGCGCAGCCTCGCCGACTCGGTACGGCTGGTGGCGCTCACGGTGCTTGTGGGAATTCCGCTGTTCCTCGCCGGCTTCATCCCGGTGGTCGGTCAGACTGTCGTCCCGGTCATCGGGGCGGCGGTGGGCGGGTGGTTCCTCGCCGTGGAGCTGGTGGGTGCGCCGTTCTACCGACGCGGTATGCGGCTGCCGCAACGCCGGACGATCCTGAAGGCCGACCGGGCCACCTCGCTCGGCTTCGGGGTGGCGGTCTTCCTCTGCTTCCTCATCCCACTCGGCGCGGTGCTGATCATGCCGGCGGCGGTGGCCGGCGCCACCCTGCTGGCCCGCCGCTCGATGGGCCAGTCGATCGAGAGGGACTGACATGGAGATCACCCTGGTCGAGGGGGACATCACCACCCAGCGGGTGGACGCCATCGTGAACGCCGCGAACTCGTCCCTGCTCGGCGGTGGCGGCGTCGATGGCGCGATCCACCGGCGTGGCGGCCCGGCCATCCTGGCCGAGTGCCGGGCGTTGCGGGCGTCCCACTACGGCAGGGGCCTGCCCACCGGCCAGGCCGTGGCGACCACTGCCGGCGAGCTGCCGGCCCGCTGGGTGATCCACACCGTCGGGCCGGTCTGGTCGGGCGGCGAGGACCGGTCGACGCTGCTGCGCGACTGCTACGCCAACAGTCTCCGGGTGGCCGACGAACTGGGCGCGTCCACGGTGGCGTTCCCGCTGATCTCCGCCGGCATCTACGGCTGGCCGATCGACGACGCGGTCCGGCAGGCGCTGTCGGTGCTGCGCGCGGCCACTCCGGCCACCGTCACCGAGGCACGCCTGGTGCTCTTCGGCCCCGACACCCACGCGACAGCCCGCCAGGTCTTCGACGCCGCCTGACATCGGCCACAGTCACAGCCACAGCCACCGCTTCCGCCTCGATCAGGTGTTGAAAAGTAGGTCTCCGAGGCGATTCTGACCTACTTTTCAGCACTTGATCACCGTGGCTCGGATGGGGCAGTCGGACAGACGGCTTGACGTGGTCACTCGCCTCCGGCGAACTCCGCGATGAAGGCGCGCCAGGCTGCCGGCCCGAAGGTCAGGGTCGCGCCATGACGGGCCTTGGAATCCCGGACCAGCACGACGCCGGGCAGGTTGTCAGCGACCTCGACACAGTTGCCGCCGTTCGTCCCGGACTTCGTCGACTTGCGCCAACGGGCGTCGGTCATGTCCATGTCTTCGCCGCTTCCTTGATCAGATCTAGAGAGGGTCGGCGGGGGAGTGCGTCTCGCAGGACGGCCTCCCACGTCTTTTGGAGCGTAGCAATCTCGCCCGCGCCGCTGACGGTCTGCGATCGCACCTGGTAGTCCGTATGCCCGATGACCGTGTCGTCGGGCATCGTGGCGAGGATGAAACCGCCTTGAAGGCCAGGGTAGAGCCCCGCATCATCCGGCACGACATGAATGTGCACGTGCGGCAGTTCGGCGACGGCCACGAGATGTTCGAGCTGTTCACGAATTAGCATGCGGTCGTCGTTCACGGTCCGCCGGAGCACCGCAGCGTCAAGCACGATCACCGTGTGCGGCGGGTCGTCTCGAGTAAGGACCGCCTGTCGATCCATCCGCGACCGGACCCGACGCCTGATCTGTTCAACGGTGAGTAGACCACCGGCTTGAAGTGTCGCCTGTGCATACGTCTCGGTCTGTAGTAGCCCCGGCACGAAGGCCGGTTCGTACCACCTCAAGGCCTTCGCCTGCTCCTCGAAGGTGATCCACTCCCGCAGCCAAACGGGGGCCATATCCAGTGCGGTGAGTCGCTCGAGCAGCCGCACGAAAATTCCGCCCGTCTTCAGGGCCTTGTCGATGGCTGCTACGTAGTCGCTGGTAGGTGGCCGGGTGCCGGTCTCAACGGCGCTGACATGAGTGCCGGAGTAGCTGATGAACCTGCCGAATTCGTCTTGGTTCATTCCTCGGGCGGTCCGCGCATGGCGCAGCTCGTCGAGCAGGATCTCCGCCGCCGTAATGCTCACGTTCCCCAACCCTCCCCCAACATGTCAACCCGGCCCCACACCGACCCTCACCAGCGGCTACGCATCCCGTCGGCGTCGCTCCACCATGGCCGATTCGCTATCGAGGTTAGGCGGTTACCGAGAAGAGTTCCATGAACAGGACCGCTTCCGAAGAAATGGCGGGACGGTCCCGCTGGAACTGCGGATAAGGGGGAGCCCATGCCCAACAACGAGGCCGGGTCCACGCGGAAGGTGAAGTCGGGCGATGTCCTGCACCTGACCCGCGCGGCGAGTGTGCAGTTCCTCCGGCCGATATTCGTCCGCGTGATCCGGCTTCCCGACTGGGTGACCTATGACGGCTGGCTCTGGATCGAGGGCTACGAGCTGGGCCCGAGGGGCGAGGCGGTCGTACGGCGGTCGCTCTTCGTCCAGACGGCGGGGCTGATCTGGCAGGACGCTCCGATCCCGACCGCCCGGCCCACGGCCCGCCGGCCGGTCCGCCGTACGTCGGTGCGGGTCGGATGATCGCCCGCCCTCGGCCGCATCTGCCGATGCGCCCCGCGTGGTTGTGTCGCAACTGCGCCGCGCCGTGGCCCTGCGGTCCGGCTCAACTCGACCTCGTTGCCGAGTTCTACGGTCACTCGATCGCTCTGGCGTTCTACCTGGCCTCGTCGATGCAGGAGGCCGTCGACGACATGTACGGCCTGGGCGGGTGCCCGGATCTCGCCGTGATGCACAACCGCTTTCTGGGGTGGCTGTCCCTGGCCCGCAGGTCGCGCCGGCCTGATCGCCGTTGAGGATCGGGCCTCAGGAGTGCCCCGGATCAGGTCAGATCGGTCAGACAGGCCCACTGGGATGCGACCGGTCGGTAGCCCAGTCGGGCGTTGATCGCGAGCATCGGCGCGTTCGCCTCGTCGTTCGAGGTGTACGCGACGCGCACGCCGTTCGCGGCAGCCCGGTGCAGCGCCGCCACCTTGGTCAGCCGGGCCAGCCCACGCCCCCGGTACGCGGGGACGGAGCCCGTGTAGTCCGACCACATCCGGTCCCCGTCTCGCTTCACGAGGCTGAAGGCGACCACGGCACCGTCGACCTCGGCGGCGGTGCTGGACGCCTTGTCCAGCCCGAGGTTGTCCCACACGTCGTACTGCCAGCTCTCGTAGCTGATCGCGTCGACCGGCACGTCGCCCGGTTCGTCCGCTGCCGAGGCCACATTCGCCACGTACAGCAGGTAAGGGTCCAGGTCAGCGATCGGGTGCAGCCGTACGCCCGGGGGCGGCTCGGGCAGCGCCGGTGCCGAACTCAGGTCGAGTGCGGAGTAGCGCACCTCTCGGCTTGGCTCGTAGCCGTGTCGGCGGGCGAACGGCAGCGCCTCCGACAGTGCCATGGCACGCACCCGGCGGATTCCCAACGGGCGAAGGTGGTCGGTCGCGGCGGTCAGCAGGGCCGTTCCGAGGCCGCGCCGCCGGTGCTCCGGGTGCACGTGCAGCAGGTTGATGCCGCCGACGTTCGCCATCGACGTCGAGGTGATCCGTTCGGCGGACACCCAGCCGACCACCTGATGGTCGACCTCGGCCACGAAGGCGGTCCAGGCCTCCCCGGGCGGTGGTTCGGCGATCATCTTGCGGGTCGACTCGACACCGCGCACCAGGTACGGAACGACAGTCGCGCGCAGCGCCACCACGGCCGGGGCGTCGTCCGGAGTTGCCACCCGGATCCGCATGTCAGGCCCCCGTCCGTACGGCGGCGACGGCCTCGACCTCGACGAGTTGGTGGGAACAGCTGAGCGCGTGCGGTGACACGACAGGATCCGGCATGTCGGCGAGGCTAACCAAGATCGTCTGCCCAGGCGACGCATTAACCGCGTACTTCCGTAGTCACCGACCAGCGGGCAGCAACTTCAGGGAAATAGTGGCCTCCCGGCGCTCGGAGGCCACTATTTCCCTGAAGTTGTGCGGATCTTGCGGGCGCGGGCGCGGGCGCGGGCGCGGGCGCGGCGGGCGCGGGCGCGCGGACCGCGGGGCGCGGCGGGACTGGTCAGGCGGACGCGCGGCGGACCAGTTCGGTGGGGAGCATGACCGACTGTTCGATCGTTTCGCCGGCGGCGAGGCGGAGTAGCTGCTGGGTCATCCGCCTGCCGAGTTCCACGATGGGCTGCCGGACGGTGGTCAGGGGTGGCTCGGTGTACGCGGCGGTCTCGATGTCGTCGAAGCCGATGACCGCGACGTCCTCCGGCACCCGCCGGCCGGCCTCGCGCAACGTCCGTAGGGCGGCGTGGGCCATGAGGTCGGAGGCGGCGAAGACGCCGTCGAGGTCGGGATGCTCGGTGAGTAGCCGGCGCATCGCCGCCGACCCGGACTCCCGGGTGAAGTCGCCGACGGCGACCAGCTCGGGCAGCCCCGCGTCGGCGACCGCGCTGCGGTAACCGCTGAGCCGTTCGATCCCGGCGATCATGTCCTGCGGTCCGGCGATGGTGGCGATCCGCCGGCGACCGATGTCGAGCAGGTGTTGGATCGCAGCGGTCACCCCGCCGACGTGGTCGACGTCGACGTACGGCACGGGTACGTCGCCGAGCGGCCGGCCGCTGACCACCACCGGGATGCCGAGCCGGGCCAGTGTGCCGGGCAGCGGGTCGGCACCGTGCAGTGAGGCGAAGAGCACCCCGTCGACGTGCCGGCCGGTGGTGTACCGCTCGACGCGGTGATGGCCGGCCGGTGAACCGGCGAGCATCAGCACCAGTTGCTTGTCGGCGGCCTCCAGTTCCTGGCTGACGCCACGGATGATGCCGGGGAAGACCTGGTCGTCGGAGAAGACCCGGGTGGCCGCCTCCGGCATGACCAGCGCGATCGAGTCGGTGCGTTGGGTGACCAGGCTGCGGGCGGCGAGGTTGGGCACGTAGCCCAGCTCGGCGACCGCCCGGGTGACCGCCTCGCGGATCGGCTCGGCGACAGTGGTGGAGCCGTTGACCACACGGGACACGGTGGCCCGGGACACCCCGGCCCGCGCCGCCACCGCTTCGAGCGTCGGCCGTTGCGCCGTCGTCATCGCGACTTCCTCCCGCTCGTCACAGCCCGTGCCGGGTGCTCAACGCCGGCACCCGGCCTTCAGTGTGCGCCGCTGAGTCACGACAGCGTGACCGGCGCTTCTCACCCTGTCAAGAGAGCGCTCTCTCGGGTGTTCGGCCCAGACCCTCGGGAACGGGCGAGGGCGCCACCCGGCGGGGTGACGCCCTCGTCGAGAACCATCGGTCACTTGGCTCGCAGGCCATCCAGCAGAGCGCGATCGCCGGCCACGTCGAGCGTCTCGAAGCTCACCCGACCCCACAACGCCAACAGCAGATCGCTCGCCGTGCCGCTGACCTGTGCGCGGGCATGATGATCGTCGTGGTCGAAGATGGTGTCCGTGTCGAGCAGCGCCACCCCCTCGCCGCGCAGCCGCAGATACCACTCCTGAGCCGCGTCGGTAGCGGTGAGCTGCACCACGCCGCGCCAGTCGCCAGGCGTCCGCCGCCGGCCTGCCGGCAGCCAGGTGTCCAGCACCTCACTCACCCCGTCGGCCGCGAGCTTCGCCTCCACCGGCTCGCCGGCCGCGATGGCGAGCTGGGCGTCCCAACGGTGCACAGCCGTCTCGTGCGCCATCCGACGCGGCCAGAAGCCGGCCTTCTTCGGCTGCGGAGCCCAGTTCCACGCCGGGGACTCCGGGTCGAGCCCGTCGAAGACGGTCATCAGCCGGTCGTACCCCTGCTGCCACAGCTGCAGCGGGAGCACTCCCGGGTCCGCCTCAAGCGGTTCCCGGCGGGGCGGCTGAGTGGTCTGGCCGGCGCCGGCGAACGACGAAACCCATTGGTAGATGCCAGCGAGGTGCAGTGTGAGGTCGCTGACCGTCCAGCCCGGACAGGACAGAACCGGTGTCTCCGGCGGCGCATCGGCCACCGCCGCCGCGAATGCGGGACCCTCCGCTCGGAGCGCCCCGATCCAGAAATCCTTGCTGCCCTGCAGTCTGCTCATCGCCATCCTCCCGGGGGTGCCGGACGACCAGTGGGTGCCACGGCTATCTGTCAGCCTAAGGTGAAGGGCGTGCCAGACGCCTCCGCCCAGCCGACAACCGAAGCCGATCGTGCCATCCCTGGTCCACTGGCCAGTTACACCACTCTACGAATGGGTGGGACGGCCCAGCGGATCATGGCCGCCGACAGTGCCGACGAGATCGTCCGTGCCGTCCGTAGCGCGGACGAGCCGGTCCTGATCCTGGCCGGCGGCAGCAACGTCGTGATCGGCGATGCCGGCTTCCCCGGCACCGTCGTGCTGGTGCGCTCCCGTGGGCTGAGCGTCATCGCCGAGGACGCCGGATCGGTCACCGTACGTGTCGACGCCGGCGAGCCCTGGGACGACCTGGTCGCCGCGACGGTGGCCAACGGCTGGGCCGGGCTGGAGTGCCTCTCCGGCATCCCCGGCTCGACCGGCGCCACCCCGATCCAGAACGTCGGCGCGTACGGCCAGGAGGTCGCCGAGACGATCAGCGGCGTCGAGGTGTACGACCGGGTCGAGGGCACCCGCTACAGCATCCCCGCCGCCGACTGCGGGTTCGCCTACCGAGGCAGCATCTTCAAGTACCGGGACCGGTGGGTGGTGCTCTCCGTCGACTTCCGACTCACCCGGTCCCCGCTCTCCGGCCCGGTGCGCTACGCCGAGTTGGCTCGTGCGCTCGGCGTCGAGGTGGGTGACCAGGTGCCGCTGGCCGACGCCCGCGCGGCGGTGCTGCGGTTGCGCGCCGGCAAGGGCATGGTGCTCGACGCCACCGACCCGGACACTCGCTCGGTCGGCTCCTTCTTCACCAACCCGGTGCTGGACCAGGCGACGTACGAGCTGTTCCTGGAGCGCGCCGCCGAGCTGGGTGACCCGCCCGCCTGGCCGGGAGCCGACGGCATGGTCAAGGTGAGCGCGGCCTGGCTCATCGACAAGGCCGGCTTCACCAAGGGGCACCCCGGGCCGGGCGGCGTGGCCATCTCCGGCAAGCACACTCTCGCGCTCACCAACCGCAGCGGCACCGCCCACACCGGTGACCTGCTCACCCTGGCGCGCGACATCCGCGACACGGTACAGGCCCGCTTCGGCGTAACCCTCCACCCCGAACCGGTCCTCATCAACTGCGCCCTCTAACCCCCCCGTTCCCCCGCCCCGCCGGACGCCCCCGCGATCTTGCAGTTTCTGCGGGGACATAAGAGCTGCAAAAGGGCATATCAACGACAGAAAGTGCAAGATCGACGAGGGCGTGCGGCGGGGGCGGGGTGGGGTGGGGTGGGGTGGGGCGCGTGGGTTACGGGAGGGGCCAGGGGAGGGTTAGCTCGCCCTGGCGCCAGCGCGTGGGGCCGCCGAGGACGGGCCAGCCGGTTTCGCGGAGACCCGTCACCGCTCTCAGCCAGCGTTGGCGGGGGCCGAAGGTGGCGTACGGGGCGGCGGCCTGCCAGGCTCCGTCCAGGGCGCGGATCAGGTCGTGCACCGGCTCACCGGGAACGTTGCGGTGGATCAGCGCCTTGGGCAGTCGCTCGGCCAACTCGGTGGGGCTGCCCAGCGTGGTGAGCTTGGCGGCCAGGGTCAGCGTCCGAGGGCCGTCGGCGTCGACGAGCAGCCAACTGGCGAGCCGACCCAACTCGTCGCACGTGCCCTCGACGAGCGCCCCACCCGGGGCGAGCGCGGCGGTCATCGTCCGCCAGGCGTCCGGGACCTCGCTCTCGTCGTACTGTCGCAGCACGTTGAACGCGCGGACCAGCACCGGCCGGAGCCCGGCCAGTTCGAACCCGCCGCGGGCGAACGTCAGGCCCGGCGGGTCGGCGGCCGGGGCCGCGGCGGCCACCCGGGCCGGGTCGATCTCCAACCCCACCAGGCGTACGTCGGGACGTACTCCCGCCGCCAGCCGGGCGCGCAGTTCCACAGCGGTCACCGGGTTGGCGCCGTAGCCAAGGTCGACGACCAGGGGGTCGGCCGCCGCCAACAGCCGGTCGGCGCAGGTGGCGACGATCCAGTTGTCCACCCGACGGAGCCGGTTCGGGTTTGTCGTGCCGCGCGTGACCACGCCGAGCGGCCGGCGCCGCGCCACAGGGCTCACGTCAACCTCCCGACCGGCGACCTCAGGAGACCCGGTGCACCTTGTGCTGGGCGGCCTGCGCCCGCGGTCGGACCACCAGCCGGTCGATGTTCACGTGCTCGGGGCGGGTGGCACACCAGGCGATGCAGTCGGCGACGTCCTCGGCGACGAGCGGCCCCGGCACTCCCGCGTAGACGGCGGCCGCCCGCTCCGCGTCGCCCTCGAAGCGGACCAGCCCGAACTCGTCGGTCTTCACCATGCCCGGGTCGATCTCGATGACCCGCAGCGGTCGGCCGCACAACTCCAGGCGGAGCGTGCCGGCGACGGCGGTCTGCGCGTGCTTCGCGGCGGCGTAGCCGCCCCCGCCCTCGTAGACGGTCAGGCCGGCGGTGGAGGAGACCACCACGATGGTGCCGGCGCCGGACGCCTCGAGCGCGGGCAGCAGCGCCTGGGTGACCCGCAGCGTGCCGAGCACGTTGACGTCGTACATCCACTGCCAGTCGGCGACCGAGCCCGACTCCACCGGGTCCAGCCCACGCGCTCCGCCGGCGTTGTTGACGAGCAGGGTGACCGGGCCGGGTGCCTGGGCGGCGGCCTCGGCCAGCCGGGCCACCGACTCGTCCGAGGTGATGTCGCAGGTCACCGCGGTGGCCTGCCCGCCGGCGGCGGTGATCTCGGCGACCAGGTCGGCGAGCCGATCGGCGCGGCGGGCGGCGGCGAGCACGTGGAAGCCCTCGGCGGCGAGTCGGCGGGCAGTGGCCGCGCCGATCCCGCTGGACGCTCCGGTGACGATGGCGACAGCTGTCATTCCGACATTGTCACCCCGACCGTGGGACCCGTTCCGACCGGGCGGGGGCGGCCATCGAACGGGTGCGGTGATGAGGTCCGTCACCCCCGGGGGCCGCGCCGGGGAATTTCCGAAGCCCGATGGGGAAGATGACACCTGGCGTACAGGTTGACCGAGAAGCGCCGGTCGTGCGAGACGGCATCTACCGTGACAAAGGAGCGGATGTGGCGGAAATGCACACCGGTGTCGGGCGTCAGCGAGGTGCCCGACCGTGGCCCCGGCCGCGCCGCATCGCCACCCTGTCGGTGCACACCTCCCCCCTGCACCAGCCCGGCACGGGCGACGCCGGCGGAATGAACGTCTACATCCTCGAGGTCGCCCGGCGACTCGCCGAAGCCAACGTCGAGGTGGAGATCTTCACCCGCGCCACCTCCGGCGACCTGCCCCCGGTCGTCGAGATGGCGCCGGGCGTGCAGGTCCGGCACATCACCTCCGGCCCGCTGGAAGGCCTCACCAAGGAAGAGCTGCCCGGCCAGCTCTGCGCCTTCACCGCAGGTGTGCTGCGCGCCGAGGCGTCCCGCCCACCCGGGCACTACGACCTGATCCACTCCCACTACTGGCTCTCCGGGCAGGTCGGCTGGCTGGCCAAGGAGCGCTGGGGGGTGCCGCTGGTACACACCGCACACACCCTGGCGAAGGTCAAGAACGCCCAACTCGCGGCCGGCGACCGGCCCGAGCCCAAGGCCCGGGTGATCGGCGAGGAACAGGTGGTCGCCGAGGCGGACCGGCTGGTCGCCAACACCCGGTTCGAGGCCAGCGACCTCCTCACCCGCTACGACGCCGACCCGGGCCGGGTCAGCGTGGTGCAGCCGGGTGTCGACCTGGACCGCTTCCGACCCGCGCCGGGCAACCGGTCCGCGGCGACCCACGAGGCTCGCCGTCGGCTGGGGCTGCCGGCCGACGGGTACGTCGTCGCCTTCGTCGGTCGGATCCAGCCGCTCAAGGCCCCCGACGTGCTGATCCGCGCGATTGCCGCGCTGCGCGAACGCGACCCGGCGCTTGCCGACCAGGTGACGGTGGTGATCTGCGGCGGCCCCAGCGGCAGCGGACTGGATCGGCCGACCGCGCTGATCGAACTGGCCGCCACGCTCGGCGTCGCCGACGGGGTGCGGTTCCTGCCACCGCTCACCGGAGACGACCTGCCGGCCCTCTACCGGGCGGCCGACCTGGTCGCGGTGCCGTCCCACAACGAATCCTTCGGCCTGGTCGCCCTGGAGGCGCAGGCCTGCGGTACGCCGGTGCTGGCCGCCGCCGTCGGAGGACTTGTCACCGCCGTGCGGGATCAGGTCAGCGGCGTACTGATAGACGGTCACGACCCGGTCGACTGGGCCAGGGCGCTGGGCCGTCTGCTGCCGGACCGAGCCCTCCGGGCAGCGCTCGGCCGGGGCGCCGAGCAGCACGCCCGGCACTTCTCCTGGGACCGTACGGTCACCGGTCTGCTCGGTGTCTACGGCGAGGCGATCACCGCGCACCGCGCCCGGCTCGCGGCCGACCTGGCGGCCGACCCGGCGCTCTCCTGCTCCTGGTGACCCGGGGGGCGTCGCCGTCGACAGGTGCGCCGGGCGGGTCGGTCGTAGAGTGGGTCCGGTGAGCCCGAAGAGCGATCTTGCGACCCTGATCGAGTCGGTCTGCGCGGAGCGGGAGTTGGCCTGGGAGTCGACAGGCCCCGACTCGTACGCGGTGACCCTGCCGGGCACGCACAAACTCAAGACGGTCTGCAACCTGATCATCGGTGAGCACGCGCTGCGGGTCGAGGCGTTCGTGATGCGCCAACCGGACGAGCGCCGCGAGGAGCTGTGGGCCTGGCTGTTGCAGCGCAACGCCCGGATGTACGGCGTCTCCTTCTCCACCGACGCCGTCGGCGACGTCTACCTGACCGGGCGGGTCAACCCGGCCGGCGTGGACGCCGACGAGTTGGACCGGCTGCTCGGCTCCGTGCTCACGTACGCCGACGAGTCGTTCGACACGATGCTGGAGATCGGCTTCGGCAGCTCGATCCGCCGCGAGTACGAGTGGCGGGTCAAGCGCGGCGAGTCGACCGCCAACCTGGCCGCGTTCGCCCATCTCTTCGAGCCCTCCGGCTCCGGCCCCAACCAGTCCTGACCGCGCGCCGTGCCCCCGCGCTCGCGCGGCGCCCGCGCCCGCGCCATGCATGATCGTGCTCGATCCAGGTTGTCGTGGCATCTGGGCGGGGGGAGGCCACTCGATCCTGGATCGAGCACGATCATGGTGGGCAGACGGTGGTTCGGACTGCTCCTGACGGGTATGCCGCTCCGCGCGGTGCGGCGAGGGACCCCCGCGCGCCGAGGACGGAGTGTCAAGGAGCGGAGCGTCCCATGGCTCAGCGGAACAGCTCAGGTCGCGGCGCGACTGCGACCAGGACGAAGCGACAGGCCGGCAATCAGACGCCGGGTACCCCGGGTGTCTCCGAGTCGGAGATCTCCCGGATGCGGGTGGACGACATCCGCGGGCAACTACGCAAACGCGGGGTCTCCGGGATCTCCGCGCTGCGTAAGCCCGACCTGGTGAAACAGTTGGTGCGCTCGATGCGGGCCGGCGCGGGTCGAAGCAGTACCGGCCCGACGGGCCGGGCCACCGGCACCCGGGCGTCGGCGGGTCGCGCCGCCGCCACGAAGAAGTCGGCGGCGAGGCCCGCATCGGGCCGCGCGAAGGCCGCAGCGGCGAACAAGAGCGCTCCCGCGAAGCGGGCCGCCGCGACGAAGGCGACCGCCACGCGGACGTCGACGGCGGCGAAGAGGGCACCGGCGAAGAAGGCGACCGCCGCGAAGAGGACCACAGCGGCGACGTCGACGGCCGCCCGTAAGACCACGGCCGCGAGCCGGACCACCGCCGCCCGTAAGACCACGGCGGCACGCAAGACCACCGCCGCCCGCAAGACCACGGCGGCACGCAAGACAGCGACGGCGCGTACGGCGCCCGCGCGGAAGGCGCCGGCGAAGAAGGCGCCGGCCCGTCCGGCGGCGAAGCGCACGGCACCGGCCAAGAGTGCGGCGGCCAAGCGCACGACAGCGAAGCGCGCGACGCCGGCCAAGAGTGCGGCGGCCAAGCGCACGACAGCGAAGCGCACGGCGCCGGCCAAGAGCGCGCCGGCGAAGCGCACGCTGACACCGTCGACTGGTGGCGGCACGACGGCCGGTGGGATCCGGACCGGACGGGGCACCGGACGGTCGGTCCGCAGCTCGCAGGTGATCTCGTCGGTCATGGACCGGCCCGAGCGGCCGGGGCGGAGTCTGATCACCACGAATCACGAGGTGATCCAGCGCTGGGCCCGGGAGCGTGGGGCCAAGCCGGCGACCATCGCGGGCACCGAGCGCGACGGTCGGGCGGGCGTTCTGACCTTCAACATCCCCGGTTACCGGGAAAGTAGCCGAATTCGCGAGATCACCTGGGATGAGTGGTTCTATACCTTTGATCTGCGCCGGCTGAACCTGATTTATCAGGAACAGTTGCGCAACGGTCGGCAGAGCAGCTTTTTCCGGACCGAGTCCCCCGATCGGGAGGACGGGTGAGGCGTTTGCGGGAATGGCTGACGGGTACCCGGCTGTTGCCAGAGATCGAGGCCCGAGCAGCGGATACTCGTCAGTTGTGACCGGCGAGACAGCGGTTCTGGGTTGAATCCAGAATCCGGGCGAACTAACTTTATTGCACCGCGCCACGCTTGGAAACGTTCGGGGGAGCGGCGGATCGATCAGATCCGCGCACCAGGCGAGGCGCGAGGGGACGGGTGGATTTACCGTTGGGGGACGGTGGCCACCTGTTTGGACCGGCGGCTGAGCGGGCGATGCTTACGGGGGTGAGTGTTTGCCCGCCGCCGCCGGCCCCACCGGCGGGCGCCCACTACGACCTCAGGGCCGTGGTGGGCGCTTTGCCGTGTCGAGGGTCGTGCGGTGCGGCCGACGGTGTCTGCTCCCGGCGCAGCGCGGCGACGTGCCGTTCCCGGGGTGGTCCGGCCACCAGGTGCCCGACGGCCGCGGCCAGGCCCAGCCCACCCACGAGCAGCCAGTGCCGGTCGCCGAGGTGTTGCAGGCTCACCCCGCCGAGGGTGGGAGCGACGAACGCCGCAGCCGGAAACGTCAGGTAGAAGACCGCCTGATAGCGGGCGCGTAGCTGCGGCGGCGCCAGGTCGGCGTTGATCTGGGCGTTGGGCGGTGCGGCGAGCATCGAGCCGATCGTCCAGACCGCCGCGGCACCCAGGTAGACGGCCAGTTCGTCGGCGACGACGAGCACCCCGAAGCCGAGCGCGAGCAGCGCGGTGGAGGCGGCCAGCACGACGTCCTTGCGGTGCCTGTCGATCAGCCTTGGCACAAACAGTTGCCCGATCACGATCAGCGCGCCGCCGAGCGCCACCACCAGCCCGTACGCCGATGGCCCCAGGCCGTCCGCGCGCATGGCCAGCGGCATGATCGTCGACGTCTGCATGGTGAGGACGGCCAGCACGAAGGTGAGCCCGACGAAGACCAGGAAGGTGCGGTCGGTGAGCGCGGTGTGCAGTCCCGGTCGACGGGGCCGGAGCGACGCGCGGGTGGCCGGTCCGGAGTCGGCCGGCCGCAGGGTCTCCGGCACCTTCCAACCGATCACGGCGGCCGCCGTCAGGGTGGCCCCGGCGTCGACCAGGAACAGCGCGGTGAAGCTCGCCTCGGCCAGCACCCCGGCGAGCAGCGAGGCGACCGCCATGCCCAGGTTGAATGCCCAGAACTGCAGGTTGAACGCGCGGGAGCGACGTTCGGCGGGCACCACGTCGACGATCGCCGCGACGAACGCCGGACTGGGCATCGAGTGGACCACGCCGACAAGCGCGGAGAGCACCGCGATCAGGAGCAGGTGCTGGCTGAAGGCGAGCGCCACCATCAGGGCGACAGTGCTCAGGTGCGCGGCGAGCAGGGTCGACCGGCGGCCCCACCGGTCGGCGAGGACACCACCGAGCAGGACGCCGGCCGCGCCGCCGGCCCCGTACGCGCCGACCACGGTGCCGGCCAGCCCGATGCTCGCCCCGCGTACGTCGGTGAGGTAGAGCGACAGGAACAGCATGGCGAAGGCGCCGGCCCGGTTGATCAGCAGACCGGCCCAGAGGTACCAGAAGGTGGCGGGTAGCCCACCTGCGGTGTCGTGCCACAAGCGCCGCAGGGCGTGCACCCGACCTCCATACAGTTCGCTTTCTTAACTGTTCCGAGTGCAGGGTAGGAAATCGGGCCGCCCCGGCGCCAGTCGTCAGGCGGCCGCCTCGGCGGGTTGCGGCGTCCGGCTGGTGTCGACAGGTGCCAGTGCCTCGCCAGAGCGGCGTAGCGCGGCGGCCCGCCGCTCCCGGGCCGGCCCGGACACCAGGTGGGCCACGGCGGTCAGGACGCCGAGCGCGGCGCAGCCGTACCAGAGCGCGTCGTTGCCGACGTGCTCGCGGACCAGGCCGCCGAGGATCGGCGCGCTGGCCCCGGCGATCTGCCAGGACAGGGAGAACACGCCCTGGTAGCGACCGCGCAGCTCGGCCGGGGAGAGTTCGGCGATGAGGGTGGAGTTGGAGGGCGAGTTGAGCATCTCGCCGACCGTCCAGATCAGCACGGTCAGCCCGTAGAACCAGGCGGTGCCGGCGAACGCGGTCAGCCCGAACCCGACGCCCATCACCACGGACGCCAGCGCGAGCACGTGGGAGCGGCTCCGACCCCGGATCAAACGGGGTACGAAGAGTTGGCCGACCACGATGAGGATGCCGTTGAGCGCGATCACCGAGCCGTAGGTGGCCGGGCTCAGGTCGTCGTCGCCCATGGCGATCGGCAGCATCGAGATGTGCTGGAGGAAGACCAGGGCGGCGAACAGGTTGAGGGCCACGAAACCGAGGTAGACGCGGTCGGTGAGGATCGTGCGCAGGGCGCCGCGGGGAGCCGCGGTGGCGGTGACCGAACGGGCCTGCCGTGTCTCCGGTACCCGGGTGAAGATGATCAGCGCGGTGACCAGCATGGTGCCCGCGTCGACAACGAAGAGCAGCAGGTAGTCGGCCTGTGCGGCGAGGCCGGCGAGGACGGCGGCGCAGGCGAAGCCCAGGTTGATCGCCCAGTAGTTGAGCGAGAAGGCGCGCAGCCGGTCCTTCGCCGGCACCACGTCGATCATCATCGCACCGAACGCGGGCCGGGCCGCCTCGGCGAACATGCCGAGCAGCAGGGCGCCCAGCGCCACCGCCCAGAGGTCCCGGGCCAGGCCGAGGCCGAGCATCATCGTGGCCGCGCCCACGTGGGCGGTGAGCAGTGTCGGCCGCCGACCCCACCGGTCCGCGAGGGTGCCGCCGGCGGTGGTGCCGAACGCGCCGCCGACGCCCCACAGCCCGATCACCAGGCCCGCCTGGGAGGCCGAGAAGCCGCGTTCCTGGGTGAGGTAGATGGCGAGGAAGACGAGGACGAACGAGCCGAGCCGGTTGATCAGGGTGCCGGACCACAGGTACCAGAAGGTGGTGGGCAGGCCGCCGGTGGTGTCCCGGAACCAACTCCGCATCGTCCGCATCTGGCGCCCCCGCTTGCAAGTAATGACCGGTATGACTGTCGCGCCTTACAACCCTAGTAGCGGCCGCAGCCGCAGGTCATCCGTGTTTTCACGTGGTGGTCGTCACGACGGCTGCCCGCGTGTCCCCTCGGCGGTTGAGGCAGGATGATCCGCATGACTGCGAGCGAAGGGCCCACCGTCGGGACGCTGGTCCTGCTGCGACACGGTGAGAGCGACTGGAATGCCAAGAACCTCTTCACCGGTTGGGTGGACGTCGACCTGACCGAGAAGGGCGAGGGCGAGGCGCGGCGCGGCGGCGAGTTGATGCGCGAGCACAGCCTGCTGCCGGACGTCGTGCACACAAGCGTGATGCGCCGTGCGATCCGTACCGCCGAGCTGGCGCTGAACGCCGCCGACCGACACTGGATCGCGGTGCGCCGGTCGTGGCGGCTCAACGAGCGCCACTACGGCGCCCTGCAGGGCAAGAACAAGAAGCAGACCCTCGACGAGTACGGCGAGGAGCAGTTCATGCTCTGGCGCCGGTCGTACGACACGCCGCCTCCGCCGATCGACGACAACGACGAGTGGTCGCAGGTCGGCGACCCCCGCTACGCGCTGCTGCCGACCGAGCTGATGCCGCGTACCGAGTGCCTCAAGGACGTCGTCGAGCGGATGCTGCCCTACTGGTACGACTCGATCGTGCCGGACATCCTGGCCGGCCGTACGGTGCTGGTGGCCGCGCACGGCAACTCGCTGCGCGCCCTGGTCAAGCACCTCGACCAGATCTCCGACGAGGCGATCGCCAAGCTGAACATCCCGACCGGCATCCCGCTGCGCTACGACCTCGACCCGCAGCTGCGCCCACTCACCCTGGGCGGCACCTACCTCGACCCGACGGCAGCGAAGGAAGCCGCCGCCGCGGTCGCCAACCAGGGCCGCTGAGCCGACGACGAAGGCCCCCGGGATTCCCGGGGGCCTTCGTCCTGCCTGGTTCAGCTCGCGGAGGGCCCGCTCTGCCCGGTGATCAGGTAGATCACGTGCTCGCCGGCGTTCACCGCGTGGTCGGCGAAGCGCTCGTAGAAGCGGCCCAGCAGGGTGGCGTCGATAGCGGTCTCCACCCCGTACGGCCAGTCGTCGCCGAGCAGCACCGCGAACAGGTTCTTGTGCAGCTCGTCCATGGCGTCGTCGTCGCCGTCCAGCTCGCCGGCCAGGTCGGCGTCGGGCTTCGCCAGCACCGAGCCGATCTTCACGGCCATCCGGTCGGCGATCTCGGACATCTCGGTGAAGACCGTCCGCAGCTCGGCCGGGACGGCGGGGGAGGGGTGCCGGCGCAGCGCGGTCTTCGCCACGTGCTCGGCGAGGTCGCCCATCCGCTCCAGATCAGCGGCCACGTGCAGCGCGGTGATCATCGCCCGGAGGTCGGAGGCGACCGGCGCCTGTCGGGCGAGCAGGTCACAGACCCGCTCCTCGACGTGTCGGTAGAGGTCGTCGATCTCGGCGTCCCGCTCGATGACCGTCTCGGCGGCCTGCCGGTCGGCGGTGAGCAGGGCCCGGGTGGCCTGGCGCATGGCGGCGCGGACGCCCTCCGCCATGTCCACCAGCAGTTGGCTGACGATCTGGAGGTCGGCCCGAAACTCGTCGCGCATCATCACGTCCTGTGGTCGGTCGCCGCCGGCGGGTGCCGGCGCAGGGGGTTGAGCAGGTGCGACGCCAACGGTATGGGGCGCGGACGGACCTCGGATGAACCACGGTGAACGACGCCAGACGCAGGGGTGAACACTTCTCGAAGTGCGGGTGGTTCGTCCCGTTCTGTGTGGTAGCCAGGTTAACAATGACCCTACGATCGCCGGGTGGAGTGGACGGTGGCGGTCGTGGTGGCCGTGGCGTTGGTGGCCGGGTTGGCCGCCGGTCTTCTGCTGCCCCGGTTCCTGCCCGTGCGGGACGGCCGCTCCACGTCGACGGGGAGCATCAGCTCCCGCTGGAGCAGGGGGAGGCCCGCGATAGCCGACGAGCAGCAGGCCGGGCTCGGCCGCCGGACGATCGACTCACTCCGGGCCGGTGTCGTGGTACTGGACAACGACGACGTCCCCGTGTTGATCAACCCGGCCGCCCGCGCGATGGGGCTTCTGCGTACCGGCAGCACCCCCGGCTCGATCGCCGCGCACCCGCTGATCCGTACCCTCGCCGGCCAGGTGCGGCGCACCGGAGTGCGGCGCGAGATCGAGCTGGACCTGCCCCGAGGTCGCGACAGCGCGGGGGAGAACCCGCTCGGCGTGCACCTGCGGGCGATGGGTCTCGGCAACGGCTTCATCGCGGTGGAAGCGGTCGACGTGACCGAGTCGCACCGGCTGACCCGCGTACGACGCGACTTCGTGGCCAACGTGAGCCACGAGTTGAAGACCCCGATCGGGGCGCTGCAACTGCTCGCCGAGGCGTTGCTCGACGCCACCGAACCGGCCGACGCGGCGGCGCCCGATCTCTCCGAGGACCTGGTGGCCGCGCGCCGGTTCGCCGAGCGGATCCAGCACGAGTCGACCCGGCTGGGTCGGCTGGTGCAGGAGTTGCTGGAGTTGACCCGGTTGCAGGGCGCCGAACCGCAACCACCACCCGAGCCGGTCGCGTTGGACTGGGTGATCGCCGAGGTCGTCGACCGGACCCGGACCACTGCTTCCGCCCGTGGGGTCGAGGTGACCGTGGACGGCCAGCGTGGCCTCACCGCGTACGGCAGCGACTCCCAACTCGCCACGGCGGTGGCGAATCTGGTGGAGAACGCCATCAACTACTCGGGTGAGGACACCGCGGTGCGGGTCACCCTCCGCGGCGACGACGAGCACGTCGAGATCGCGGTCGCCGACCAGGGCATCGGGATAGCCCCGACCGACGTGGACCGCATCTTCGAGCGGTTCTACCGGGCCGACCAGGCTCGTTCGCGTGCCACCGGCGGCACCGGACTCGGCCTGGCAATCGTGAAACACATCGCGAGCAACCATGGCGGACGGGTCGAGGTGTCGAGCACTCTTGGTGGTGGATCGACGTTCACCCTCCGGCTGCCCGCCAGCCCACCGGACGACCTGCTGGCGACACTGCCGCCGGTTGGGATCGAGTCCGGTCCGGCTGGGCTACGGCAGGTCTGACAGCAATGAAAGGAAATCCCCGTTGAGCCGCGTTCTGGTGGTCGAGGACGAGGAGTCGTTCTCCGACGCCTTGTCGTACATGCTCCGTAAGGAAGGCTTCGAGGTGTCGGTCGCCGCGACCGGCACCGACGCCCTCACCGAGTTCGACCGAACCGGCGCCGACATCGTGCTGCTCGACCTGATGTTGCCCGAGATGTCGGGGACCGAGGTCTGCCGGCAACTGCGGCAGCGGTCGGCCGTGCCGATCATCATGGTCACCGCCCGGGACAGCGAGATCGACAAGGTGGTCGGGCTGGAGATCGGCGCCGACGACTACGTCACCAAGCCGTACTCGCCGCGGGAACTTGTCGCCCGGATCCGGGCCGTGTTGCGCCGGCAGAGCCCGGAGGTGGCCGAGGCGGGGGCGCCGACACTGGCCGCGGGTCCCGTGCGCATGGACATCGAACGGCACGTGGTGACCGTCGAGGGCGGGGCGGTGCAGTTGCCGCTCAAGGAATTCGAGTTGCTGGAACTGCTGCTGCGTAACGCGGGCCGGGTGCTCACCCGTGGCCAGCTCATCGACCGGGTCTGGGGCGCCGACTATGTCGGTGACACCAAGACGCTGGACGTGCACGTGAAGCGGCTGCGTTCCAAGATCGAGCCGGAGCCGTCCGCGCCGCGTTTCATAGTCACCGTCCGGGGCCTGGGCTACAAGTTCGAGCCGTGATCGGCGTACCCGAGGGGGGTCTGCGCTCGACGCAGGCCCCCCTCGGGCTGTTCGCGCTTGGTCAGCGGACGACCTTGAGGTTGAAGATCGCGGTGTCGAGCCGGCCGTAGAGCCGCAACCAGAGCGGCATCAGCATCTCGGTGCCCCGCGCGGTGGAGAGGTCGCCGAGGTCGATCACGTCGGTGTGCCCGAAGCTGATGAGCAGCCCGGTGACGATCCGCTTGGCCTCCGCGTCGTCACCGGAGACGAACACGCTGTGCTCACCGTCGGCGAGTTGACGCGGATGCACCATCAGCTCGGCGGTCAGTGTGTTGAGCGACTTGACCACCAGGGTCTGTGGAAACTCGCGCTGGATGCGTTCGGCGAGGGAGTCGGTGTTGTGCACCGACAGGGTGGGCGGGAACCCCGCGCCGAAGTCGAGCGGGTTGGCGATGTCGAGCAGCACCTTGCCGGCCAGATTCGGTGCGCCGGCCGCGCTGAGTGCCGGGAGCGAGCCGTTGCCGTTTGTGGCGTTGACCACCAGCTCGGCGGCGCTGGCGGCTTCGGCCAGGGTGCCCAGGCCGACCTCGGGGTGCTGCGCCGACCAGGCGGCGTAGTCGCCGGCCCGGGTGGCCGCGACATCGCGGGTGCCGATGGTGACCTGATGGCCCAACTCCGCGGTGCGAGCGGCGATCGCCTGCCCGACCGAGCCGGTTCCGAGAACTGCGATACGCATGTCGATCGATCCTCCGTCGGTGTGCCGAGTGGACTCGTGCCGAGTGTCAGCAGGCTAACAGACAGGTCTGTCTACTGCGGCCCCGTGAAGAGCGTCGTGCGCGTCAAGCCCACGTGCCAGGGCGGGGCGAGGCGGGCCGGGGCGCGCGGGGCGGGGCGCGCGGGGCGAGGCGGGATATGGCCGGTGGCTGGGTGGTGTCCTGCGCAACCTGTAGAGCTGCCCCAGATGTGGGGCGGGTCAGGCGTGTGGCTCCAGGAGGACTGGAATCGCGCTGCCCGCGCTGCCCGCGCTGCCCGCGCTGCCCGCGCTGCCCGCGCTGCCCGCGCTGCCCGCGCTGCCCGCTTGAAGGGTCCGCCCCATATTTGGGGCAGCTCTACAGGGGTCGCGGGGGGCTGCACCCAGGGCCGGACAGTGGACGCGCCGAAGGCGGTGGGACACCAGGCGGGCCACGCCCACGCGGTGCCGGCCGTCGACGCGGTGGGATTTGCAGACGGAACTGTCTGTAGGATCTGTGCCGCCACCAGCAGATCGAGGGAGTGTCGATGCCCGCGCCCCGCACCCCGGCCGGCTCGGCCCGGGACCGGATCCTGGACACCGCTTTCCGGCTGTTCTACGCGCACGGGCCGCGCGGCGTCGGCGTGGACACGGTGATCGCCGAGTCGGGCGTGGCGAAAGCGACGCTCTACAAGCACTTTCCGCGCAAGGACGATCTCGTGCTGGCGTACCTCGATCGGGTTGACCAGGCGTGGTTCGGCGCGTTGCGGGCGGCGGCCCGGGACGCCGGCGACGAGCCGCGCGACCAGTTGGTCGGGATGTTCGACGCCCTGGTCGGCGCCTGTCGCCGGGACGGTTACCACGGCTGCGCGTTTCTCAACACCGCCGCCGAGTCACCTGCGGGCGGGCCGGTGCACGCCCGGACGGTCGAGCACAAGACAGTGGTCCGCGCCTGGGTGACCGAGCTGGCCCGGCAGGCCGGCGCTGCCGAACCGGAACTGCTCGCCCGGCAGCTCACCCTGTTGCTCGACGGCGGGCTCGCCAGCGGTGTGCTGGACGGCGACCCGGCGATCGCCGAGGCGGCTCGGCGCAGCGCCCGCACCCTGGTCGACGACGCCCTACGCTGACCCGCCGCCGAGCGCTCAGAACAGCTTGCGCAGCGCGGCGGCGATCTCGGCAACCTCGGTCAGCCGGCTCTCCGTCACGCTGATCACCAGGTCGTACGCGATGTCCTGGTCGACCTCGTCGAGCTGAGCAACGGTGACGGCGTCCCTGATAGCAACTCTGCTACCAAGATCTGCTAAATCTGGTCGGCGGGGTGTGGGGCGACCATGCCCTGCTTCGTCCGGGCCGCGCACAGCTCGGCCAGCCGCTCGTAGGCGGCAGCGCCGATGAGCGCGGTCAACTCCGGGGCGTACGACAGGTACATCGGCTCGGCGCCGACGTGCGCGTCCGTCGAGGAGGTGCACCACCAGTCCAGGTCGTGGCCACCGGCGCCCCAACCGCGCCGATCGAACTCGGAGAGGGTGGACACCAGCACCTTGGAGTTGTCCGGCCGCTTGACCCAGTCCTGATCCCGGCGGATCGGCAGCTGCCAGCAGACATCCGGCTTGTATTCCAACGGGTGCACGCCGTCGCGCAACGCCTGACCGTGCAGAGCGCAGCCACCGCCGCCGGCGAAGTCGGCGTCGTTGAGGAACACGCAGGGACCGTCGGGGCCCTGGGTGGCGGTGCGGCGGGCCGGGTTCTTGCCGTCGATGGTGTCCTCGTCGGTCCAGTTCTTGAACCCGCGCCGGAAGTGCTGCCAGGTCGCCGGGGTGAGCCGCTTGACGGCGTTACGGACCCGCTTCTCGTCGTCCGAGTCGGTGAAGAACGCCCCGTGCGAGCAGCAGCCGTCGGCGGCCCGGCCGGCGATGATGCCGTGGCAGCCCTTGCCGAAGATGCAGGTCCAGCGGGAGAGCAGCCAGGTCAGGTCGGCGCGGATCAGGTGCGTCTCGTCAGCGGGGTCGGTGAACTCGATCCACTCCCGCGGGAAGTCCAGTGGCACCTCACGGCTGCGCGGGTCGCCTGGGTCGTCCACCAGCACACGGAGCTCCATCGTCACCCGGCCCAGCGTACGCGCGGTGACGTCCGCAGGCCGGCGAGCCGCGCAAACGAGTTGCACCTAGGGTCTTCACCATGCGACTGGGTGTCCTCGACGTCGGATCCAACACGGTGCACCTCCTCGTGGTGGACGCGCACCACGGCGCGCACCCGTGGCCGGCGCACTCCGAGAAGGTGGTGCTCCGGCTGGCCGAGCAGATCGGCCCCGACGGCGCGCTGACCGAGGCGGGTGCGGACGGCCTGGTCAAGGCCGTGGGCATGGCCAAGGCGGCGGCCACCGGCCTGGCGGCCGACGACCTGATCGCATTCGCCACGTCCGCGGTGCGCGACGCCACCAACGCGGCCGAGGTGCTGACCCGGGTCCGGGATGAGACCGGCGTACGGCTCGCGGTGCTCTCCGGCGCGGACGAGGCGCGGTCGACGTTCCTCGCCGTCCGGCGGTGGTTCGGCTGGTCGGCGGGGCGGCTGCTGGTGCTGGACATCGGTGGCGGCTCGTTGGAGATCGCCGCCGGCATCGACGAGGACCCGGGCGTCGCGATCTCTCTGCCGCTCGGTGCCGGCCGGCTGACCCGGGAGCGGCTGGGGGTCGACCCGGCCAGCGCGGCCCCGCCGTCGGCGGAGGCCGTCGAGAAGCTCCGGGAGTACGTGGACGGCCGGCTGGACAAGGTGGTCGACCAGATCACCCAGGTCGGCTGGGACCGCGTGGTCGCCACCTCGAAGACGTTCCGGACCCTGGCCCGCCTGGCCGGGGCAGCTCCCTCCGGTGCCGGGCTGTGGGCGCGGCGCAGCCTGACCCGGGCGGGCCTGCGACAGGTCATCGGGTTCATCCGACACATCCCACCGGCCCAGTTGATGGAGCTGGAAGGGGTCAGCGCGGGTCGGGCGCACCAGCTGCTGGCGGGTGCCGTGGTGGCCGAGGCGGTGATGCGTCGCCTGGATCTGGACTCGCTGGACATCTGCCCGTGGGCGCTGCGCGAGGGCGTCATCCTCCGTCGACTCGATCAACTCGAACCGATCTGACCCGGCGGCCGGTTTCGGCCGGTTTGCCGGCGTTCGTCGCAATGACGACAGCGCTGCCGGGCTACGCTGGCTGATGTGACTTCCCGCGTTCCCGTGCTCCTGTCCAGCTCGTCGGTCTTTCCCGAGCCGACCGCGGCGGCCTTCCAACTGGCCGCGGCACTCGGCTACGACGGGGTCGAGGTGATGGTCTGGACCGACGTGGTCAGCCAGGACGCGGGCGCGCTGCGCGGCCTCTCCGCGCACTACGGCACGCCCGTGCTCTCGGTGCACGCGCCGTGCCTGCTCGTCACCCAGCGGGTGTGGAGCCCGGACCCGTGGGAGCGGCTGCGCCGGGCCGCCGAGCTGGCCGAGACGCTCGGGGCGCCGACAGTGGTGGTGCACCCACCGTTCACCTGGCAGCGGGACTACGCGCGCAACTTCACCGAGGGGTTGGCCACGGTCGCGGACCGGTTCAGCGGGCTGCGGTTCGCGGTGGAGAACATGTACCCGGTGCGGATGGCGGGTCGGCAGTTCGTCCCGTACGTGCCTGGGTGGGATCCCACCGACACCGGCTACCCGTCGTACACCCTGGATCTGTCGCACTGCGCGGCCTCGCACAGCGACCCGCTGGAGATGGCCGACCGGATGGGCTCCGGGCTGGCGCACGTGCACCTGGGCGACGGCACCGGCGAGGGCCGCGACGAGCACCTGGTGCCCGGGCGCGGCACCCAGCCCTGCGGTGAGCTGCTCTCCTCGCTGGCCGGGCGTGGCTTCACCGGGGCGGTGGCGGTGGAGGTCGCCACCCGGGGCGCGAAGAGCCGCGCGGTACGCGAGGCGGACCTGCGTGCCGCGCTGGAGTTCGCCCGTCAGCACCTGACCGCGGCGTCCCCGGTCGACGCCTGACCACGTCCGCGTCCCCGGTCGACGCCTGACCACGTCCGCCCGCAACGGGCGGGCGGTGTCAGCTGACCGGTGAGAGCGCGTCCACGGCGCTCGTCGGCTGCGCGGCGACCGGCACCTGCTCACCGACCGCCGCCCGCTTGCGGGCCCGGTGCGCCGCCACGTGCGAGCGGGTGGCGCAGCGCTCCGAGCAGAACCGCCGGCAACAGTTGGACGACGTGTCCAGGTAGACGTTGCCGCACCGCTCGTCGGCGCAGACCCCGAACCGGGCACTGCCGTACTCGCAGAGCCAGACCGACAACCCCCAGACCGCGCCGGCCAGGTATTCGGCACTGACCGAGGCGCCCCGGCTGGTCACGTGCATGTGCCAGTCGCTGGAGTCGTGCCCGGAGATGCGCGGCTGCACCGGGAAGGCCTCGAGCAGCGCGTTCAGCTCGGTGACAGCCTGGCCGTCCCGCCCCGAGGTGCCGTACTCGAAGACGTCGCGCAACCGTTTCTGGGCTCGCCGGAAGATCGCGACGTCCCGGTCCGCGACCTCGTCGCGCATCCAGGCGTTCTCGTCGGGGAAGAGGGCCCGCAGGTCGTCGAGGTCGTCCAGGCGGGCGTTGACCAGGTCAACGCCGGTCCGGGCGTACGCGTCGAAGTTCACGCCCCAACGGTAGACGACTCATGGGGTGCGTGCCGCGTCGATGTAGTGCGGCAGGAACCTCGCGTAGCCGTCGGTGATCAGACTCGCGCTCTCCCGCACGCCCACGCCGGCCGACTCACCGTCGACGATCCAGCTGCCCAGCACCATCCGGTTGCCGTCGAACTGCGGCAACGCCCGGAACTCCTGGTAGCACCAGCCCTCGTCCCCGTAGATCCCCGGATTGGTGATCTCCTCCTCGGCGGTGACGATGCGTACCGAGCCGCCCTCCCGGCCGAGCAGCGGCTTGGCCACGTACTCCGTCATGCCGCGCGGCGAGTCGAGGTAGGCGGGAAGGAGCAGCTCGTGGTCGGGGTACAGCTCCCAGAGGACCGCCAGCAGCGCCTTGTTGGACAGCAGCAGCTTCCACGCCGGCTCGATCCAGGTGGTCGGGGTGCCCGGGGTCAGCGCCGCCGGCCCGTACGGCTCGGCCAGCATCCACTCCCACGGGTAGAGCTTGAAGCACGTGGTCACCGGACGGTCGTCGGCGTCGACGAAACGCCTGCCGTCCCAGCCGATCTTCTGGATCGGAAGCAGCTCGACGTCGAGGCCGGCCTGACGGGCGGTCTCGGCGAGGTAGCCGGCGGTCACTTGGTCCTCGCCCGACTCCTCCTCGTTCGACCAGAGCACGTGCACCCGTCGGTCGTGCAGCCCGGCCCCGATCTTGGCCCAGGCGCCGACCAGTCGCTCGTGCAGGCTGTTCCACTGGTCCAGCTCCGGCCGGGTCTGCTCCAGCCAGTACCACTGGATGATGCTCGCCTCGACGAGCGCGGTGGGGGTGTCCGCGTTGTATTCCAGCATCTTCGGTGGCCAGGTGCCGTCGTACGCCAGGTCGAAGCGCCCGTAGAGGGTGGGTGGGGCCTCCCGCAGCGACCGGGCCACGGCGTCGGCCGCCCACTCCGGGATGCCGAAATCGGCGTACCGGCGGGTGGCCACCACGTGCGCGGCGGCGGCCACCGACATCCGGTGCAGCTCCTCGGTGGCCTCCTCCAGCCGCAGCACCTCGTCGAGGTCGAAGGCGTACGCGCCGGTCTCGTCCCAGTACGACATGATCCCGCCGTCGGGCAGCTCGGTGTCGACGTAGACCAGACCCTGCGCCCGGATGGTGGCGTCCCAGTCGGGTCGGGGCGTGACCTTCTCGCGGCGCACCTCAGCCGCCGCAGGAGGCGAGGTGGGTGCCGAACCCACCCCGATCGGGCAGGGCTGCCGTGGTCGGCTCCGGGGCGGCGCGGCCGGCGGCCGGGTCGGGGACCCGCATCGCCAACGCGACCGTGTCGCCGCCGCCGACCGGCCCGAGGGCGCAGTCGTCGTCATCGTCGTCGTCAGAGGTCATGTTGCAGCCGGAGAGGGCGAGCGCGAGAGCGGTGAGCGCGCCGAGCTGCACGGAGGCCGACCGTAGCCGGCGGCGGGGGCGTTGGTCCACGGCATCGTTGTAGCCGATGGGCGCCACCGCCGTTGCCCCGCCCCCGGGTCCGGGGCGACCCTCCCCGCCCCTCGGCGGGGGTCCTGGCAGGGGCGATACGCTCGGCTCATGCTCCGTTCCGTCATCCTCGCCGCCTCCCGGTCATCCCAGGTCGAGCGGCTCGTCGCGACCGCCCCGTACACCCGGGACGTCGTTCGCCGGTTCGTCGCCGGCGCCACCACCGACGACGCGTTGCGCGCGACCCGCGAGCTCGTCGACAACGGTCTCGCGGTCACCCTCGACCACCTCGGTGAGGACACCGTCACCCCCGAGCAGGCCATCGCCACCCGGGACGAATACCTGAAGGTGCTGAAGATGCTCGGCGGCGCCGGGCTCACCCCGCCCGCCGAGGTGAGCGTGAAGCTCTCCGCTCTCGGACAGATGTTCGACGAGCAGTTGGCGTACGACAACGCGCGGGCGATCTGCACGGCGGCGGACGCGGCGGGCACCACCGTCACCCTGGACATGGAGGACCACACCACCACCGACTCGACGCTCGAGGTCCTCAGCCGGCTTCGCAAGGACTTCCCGTCGACCGGGGCCGTGCTCCAGGCGTACCTGCGCCGGACCGAGTCGGACTGCCGGGAGCTGTCCTCGGCCGGGTCGCGGGTGCGGTTGTGCAAGGGGGCGTACAAGGAGCCGGAGTCGGTGGCGTACCAGTCGGCCCGGGAGGTCGACAAGTCGTACGTCCGCTGCCTGAACATCCTGATGTCCGGCGACGGCTACCCGATGCTCGCCACCCACGACCCTCGGATGATCGCGATCGGCGAGGACCGGGCCCGCTGGTTCGACCGGGGACCGGAGCGCTTCGAGTTCCAGATGCTCTACGGCATCCGCCCGGAGGAGCAGACCCGTCTGGCCGGCGAGGGCTACACGGTGCGCACCTACGTCCCGTACGGCGACGAGTGGTACGGCTACCTGATGCGCCGGCTCGCCGAGCGCCCCGCCAACCTGGTCTTCTTCGGCCGCGCCCTGATCTCCAAGAAGTAGTTCCCCCGGTTCGGCCGACGGACCGGACCGATCGGCCGGGGCGGCTTCGCCCCGGCCGACGGACCGGACCGATCGGCCGGGGCGGCTTCGCCCCGGCCGACGGATGGTCGTACCCTTCGGCGGGTGACTGACGGGGTGCAGCAGCCAGCACCACGGCGGCTCTGGCCGCTGTGGACGGTGCTCGTGGTGGTCGTCCTGCTGCTGGGCTGCGGCCTGCCGGCGCTGCTCGTCGTCGGCGTGATCCGAGAGGGTGGCGCCCGATCCACGATCAGCCGGGCCGGCGCCTCGACGGCCGACGACCCCGCCACCGCCGCGGCCCGCGAGCTGACCGACCGGATGACCGCCCAGCTCGACAGGCAGTCCGCGGCGCTGCTCGGCGGTGACCGCGCCGGCTTCCTCGCGATCGCCGAGCCCGTCGTGCACACCGAGCTGCGCCGACGCTTCTCAGCACTCCGCGAGCTGAAGGTGACCGTCTGGCGGGCCGAACCGAGTGGCCTGCCCGCCCCGATCATCGGCAAGCCGGGGGAGTGGCGGCTCCTGGTCCGCTTCCAGTACTGCTTCGTCGCGCCGAACTGCCGGCCCAGTCCGGTGCTGATCGGCACCCGCTGGCGGGAGAACGGCGACCAGCCCCGGTTGGTCGCCATTGAGGAATCCAAGTCGGTGGAGACCGGCACCCGACCGTGGGAGGTCAGCGACCTGGTCGTGGCGATCGGCGCGCGGACCATCGTCGCCACCACCCCGGCGCTACGCGGCAAGCTGCCCGGCCTGCTGGCCCAGGCCGAGGCGGCGGCCAAGGTCGCCGACGGGTACGTGGTCGCGGGCTCGCCACCGGACCGCTACCGGATCTTCTACGCCGGTCGCGCCGAGTGGAAGCGCTGGTACGGCGGTGACCGGCCGGGGTGGACCGGCGGTTACGCGGTGACCGTGGGCGGCGGCCACCACGAGGTGGTGCTCAACGCCGACGGGCTTCCCAGCAGCGGCACCGACGACCTGCTCCGGCACGAGTTGACCCACGCGGCCTCGCTGCCGGAACGCGGCTACCCCGGCAAGACCACCTGGTGGCTGGTGGAGGGGCTGGCCGAGTTCGCCGGCGCCGGGGGTCAGGCGGTCGACAGGTACGAGGGGCTCGCCGAGGTACGCAAACTGGTCCGGGGCAGGTGGGACGGCAAGTTGGCGGGCGTCAACCCGGCCGACGACGCCTCCGCCGAGCAGGTCGGCGGCAGCTACGGTGTCGGCTACCTGGCCGTCCGGCACCTCGTCGACAGGTACGGGCCGCAGCGGTTGCTCACCTTCTTCAAGGCCGTGGTGCACGAGCGCAAGACCCTCGACGTGGCCGCCGAGGAGGCGTTCGGCGAGCAGTGGTCGACGCTGCACGACGAGTGCGTCGCGTATGTCCGCGCCGCCACCGCCTGACGTGCTCGCGGGTGGCGCGACGGTGCGCCGTACCATCGATGGGTGCGCCGCCCTCAGTCACCTCGGCCGGGCAGCACCATCCGGCCTCGCCTGCTCGTCGCCCTGACCGCCGTCGCCGTCCTCACCTTCACCACCGCTGCCTCGTGCGGCGACGACGACACCGACCTCGCGCTGGCGTCGGCGGCCCGCAACCCGGTCAGCGAGCTGATCGATGCCCCGGCGACGGTGACCGCCCGCGCCGCCGCGACCCTCACCGCTCCCGCCGACGGCACGCTGAGGAGCCTGCGTGTCCAACCCGGACAGCGGGTGAAGAGTGGTCAGGTCCTCGCCGTCGTCGACTCGCCCGCGGCCCAGCAGCGGCTGCGTCAGGCGAAGGAGGCGTTGGACGCGGCGAAGCGCGCCGGTCGGGGTGTCTCCACCGGCAACCTGACCAGCAGTCGACGTGGCACCGACAGGGCGGCCGACGAGGCGTTCGACGCCACCCGTAAGGCCGCCGAGAAGATCGCCGACCCGCAGGTGCGGGACGCCCTGCTGACCCAGGTGACGGCCGCGCAGCGGCAGTACGCCGCCGCCGCGCGCAGCGCCGACCAGGCCGTCCGCGCGGTGCAGCGGGGGATCAACGGGCTGAGCTCGGCCGTCGGGGCGCTCTCCGCGGCGCAACGGCTACAGGCCCAGCAGGCGTACGACCTGGCGAAGGTGACAGTCGACGCGTTGACCCTGCGCGCGCCGATCGCCGGCATCGTGCAACCGGGCGGCACCCGGGCCGGCGGTGGCCCGAGCGGTGGCCTCGCGGGGCTGTTGGAGCAGGCCGGTGGCGCCCAGGCGGGCGGCATCGACCCGTCCGTGCTGACGCCCGGCCAGGGCGGGCCGCCCGCCGGGGTGGACGACGCGGTCGCGGTCGGCGGCCAGGTCACCGCCGGCACACCGGTGCTGACAGTTGTGGACACCGGGCAGTTGGGGTTGCTCGCCGAGGTGGACGAGACCGACGTGCTGCTGGTCCGGGCCGGTGTGACCGCCACCGTCGAGTTGGACGCGGTCAGCGGCGCCAGCTACGACGCGACGGTCCGCTCGGTGGACGTGCTGCCCACCAACTCCGCCCAGGGCGGGGTGACCTACCGGGTGCGCCTCTCGCTGGGCGCCGGAAAGCTGGCCGAGGACGCGCCGGCCCCGACGCCCCGCCCGGGCATGAACGCGATAGTGCACCTGCGGGTCCGCGAGGCCGCCGACGCGGTGACCGTACCCGCCTCGGCGGTGTTCTCCGCCGACGGCCGGGACGCGGTCTGGGTGGTCCGCGACGGCCGGGCGGGCCGGGCGGCGGTCACCGTGGGCGTCCAGGGGTCGGATCTGGTGCAGATCCTCAACGGCGTGCAGCCCGGCGACCGGATCGTGGTGCGCGGCACCGACCAGGTGCGTGACGGCCAGGAGGTGCGGTGACCGACGCCCCGCCGGCGATCGAGGCGGTGGAGGTGTCCCGGACGTACCAACTGGACGGGGTGTCCGTCGAGGCGTTGCGCGGGGTGTCCCTCGTCGTGCGACCGGGCGACTACGTGGCCCTGGTCGGTCCGTCCGGCTCGGGCAAGTCCACACTCATGCATCTCCTCGGCGGGCTGGACCGGCCGACCGGTGGCCGGTTGGTGATCGGCGGTCGGGACGTCAACACCCTCGCGCCGCCGGAGATGGCCGCCCTGCGCAACGAGACGATCGGTTTCGTCTTCCAGGCGTTCCACCTGCTGCCGCGTACCTCTGCGGTGGAGAACGTGGCCCTTCCGCTCGTCTACCGGGGCGTGCCGGCGCGGCAGCGTCGGGAGCGGGCAGCGGGGATGCTCGGCCGGGTCGGCCTCGGGCACCGCCTGGACCACCGGCCCAACCAGATGTCCGGCGGGGAGCAGCAACGGGTGGCGATCGCCCGCGCGCTTGTCACCGAGCCGACGGTGCTGCTGGCCGACGAACCGACGGGCAACCTGGACAGCGTCACGGGCACGGCGGTGCTGGAGCTGTTGGAGCAGTTGAACGTGGAGTCCGGGGTGGCGCTGGTGATGGTCACCCACGACCAGGAGGTGGCGGCCCGAGCCCAGCGGCGGATCACGATGCGCGACGGAGTGGTCGTGTCGGACAGCGACACCCCTCATGATCGACCGCCGTCCGTCGATACCTGTCGACCTGCGACACTGGTCTCCGCTCCCAGCGCGGAGCCCCGGTCCGCGTCCGGAAGCGGCCCGGGGCACCCGTCCGGTGGCTTCGGTGGCGCCGCCGGAGCCACCGGGCGCCTTCCGCGGG
Source organism: Micromonospora sp. NPDC049175 (assembly GCF_043197345.1). Lineage (NCBI taxonomy): Bacteria > Bacillati > Actinomycetota > Actinomycetes > Micromonosporales > Micromonosporaceae > Micromonospora > Micromonospora sp. NPDC049175. The sequence goes on from NZ_JBICSY010000005.1 coordinate 375,725, forward strand.
AGGCCGATCCGGGCCGGCCCGAGGTCGAGCGGCCCGAGGTCGAGCGGCCGGGGGGCGCGGCGTGAGGGTCGCCGAGGCGTGGCGGGTGGCGCTGGACGCCCTGCGGGCCAACCGGTTGCGCAGCGCGCTGACCATGCTCGGGGTGATCATCGGGGTCGCCTCGGTGGTCCTGCTGGTGGCCATCGGCACCGGCACCAAACAGAAGGTCGAACAGCAGGTCGAGGGCCTCGGCTCCAACCTGCTGCTGGTGGTCCCCGGCCGGATCGAGGTGGGCAACGCGCCGGTGGTCTCGCCGCTGACCCTCAAGGACGTCGACGCCGTCAGCCGGGTGGTCGGCGACCCCGACCTGGTGGCGGTCACCGTCGCCTCCGGAGCGACCGCGCGAGCCGGTGCCCGTTCCGACTTCACCACCGTGCAGGGGGTGCTGGAGACCACCCCGACGGTGTTCACGCGGTCGCTGGCCCGGGGCCGCTATCTCACCCGCACCGACGTGGACACCAGCCGACGGGTGGCGGTGCTCGGCGACGCGGTGGCCCGCACGCTCTTCCCGGACCGGGACCCGCTCGGCCAGCAGGTGACGCTGGCCGGGGTGCGGTTCCGGGTGATCGGCACCTTCGCGCCCCTCGGGCAGAGCCTCGGCGTCGACCGGGACGACGAGGTGCACGTGCCGGTGACCGCCGCGCAGCGGCTCTGGGGCACCCAGCGGGTGGACGGCATCGCCGTGAAGGCCCCGGACCGGGAACGGATCGACGAGCTGGGCGAACGGATCGTCGCGGAGCTGAACCGCCGCCACCCGGACACCGAGTTCAGCGCGGTCACCCAGCAGCAGATCCTCGGTGTGCTCGGCGACATCCTCGGCATCCTCACCGGCGTACTCGCGGCCATCGCCGGCATCTCCCTGCTCGTCGGCGGTGTCGGGGTCTCCAACATCATGCTGGTGAGCGTGCGGGAGCGGACCCGGGAGATCGGGCTGCGCAAGGCCGTCGGGGCCCGCCCCCGCGACATCGGTGTGCAGTTCCTGCTGGAGGCGGTGCTGCTCACCACGATCGGTGGGGTGACCGGGATGGCGCTGGGCGTGGGCACCGCCCTGCTGATCGACGGGCTGTCGCCGATCCCGGCCGCGATCACCTGGTGGTCGTTGGCGCTCGCCTTCGGGGTGTCCGCCGTGGTGGGCATCGTCTTCGGGGTCGTCCCCGCGCAGCGCGCCGGCCGACTCGACCCGGTGGTCGCGCTGCGCGCCGAGTGAACAGCGCCGGAGCGACGGAGACGCCGGGGCGGCGTCGGAGCAACCGGACGCGGGGCGCGGGTGGGGAGATTCCGGGAGTGTGGATCGGGTGAACGGCGAGAAGAAACATGATCAGTTGTACGAAGGGATCGCGCCGGTCACAGCCGCCCCGCTACCGTACTGGTAACACGCGCGTCGCCGCCCGGCCCGGAGCATCCGTCGGGTTGGCACGCGCCGGGCATGGGATGGGTTGGTGAGCCATGGCCGGGTCACAGTCCGACGGGCGACTGTCGGAGGTCAGGTTCCTGACCGTCGCGGAGGTGGCGACGGTCATGCGGGTCTCGAAGATGACTGTCTATCGCCTGGTGCACAGCGGTGAGCTCACCGCCGTCCGGGTCGGCAGGTCGTTCCGGGTGCCCGAGCACGCGGTGCACGAATATCTCCGGGGCGCTTTCCAAGAGACCGCCTGAGTCGTCGTTCGGCTTCCCAGGTGCCGTCCAACCGGCATCGACGGGGGCGCGTTGGTCCGGCTGAGGCCCTCCGGCTACCCTGGAGCCCGACCGAGACCCCACCGGTGCGCCCCGCCGCCCAGACTGGTCCGGTCCGTTGTCCGCAAGCGGTCGCCGTCGCCACCTGCGTGGTGTCATCCGGTCCGCCCCGCACGTTGTATCGAAAGGCTGTCGTATGGGCTCGGTGGTCAAGAAGCGCCGTAAGCGCATGGCTAAGAAGAAGCACCGCAAGCTGCTGCGTAAGACCCGCGTCCAGCGTCGCCGTCTCGGCAAGTGATCGCCGCCGGGCTCCGTGCCCGGCGTTCGGCGGCACTTGCCAAACTGTCGACCCCCGGAGGCTCAGGTGATCAGGCCGTGGTCGTCCCGGCTCGGTCCATCCTGCCGGGGTAGGTGCGTCAGATGACCCCCGGTGGCACCTCAGGTGCTCCGGGGGTCGTCCTCGTCACCGGGGTAGGCCGCTACCTCGGTGCCCACGTGGCGGCCCGGCTGGCCGCCGACCCGCGTATCGAGCGGGTCATCGGCGTCGACGCACCGGAGTCCGGCACCGAGTTCACCGACCTGCTGGACCGGGTCGAACGGCTCCGCGTCGACCCGGGTTCGCTCGGTGGCCTCCTCGCCGACCTGGACGTCGACGCCGTCGTGCACCTCGCCCTGGTCAGCTCCCCCGACCCGCAGCACGGTGGCCGGTCCGGGATGAAGGACCAGAACGTCATCGGCACCATGCAGCTCCTCGCCGCCTGCCAACGGGCACCACGGCTGCGCAAGCTCGTGGTCCGCTCGTCGACCGCCGCGTACGGGGTGTCGTTCCGGGATCCGGCGGTCTTCACCGAGGAGACCGAGCCCCGCGAGGTGCCGCGCGGCGGTTTCGGCCGCGACATTCTCGACCTTGAGGGGTACGTCCGTGGCTTCCGGCGCCGCCGGTCCGACGTCACCGCGACGGTGCTGCGCTTCGCCCCGTTCATCGGCTCGACCGCCGACACCACGTTGACCCGCTACTTCGCTCAGCCGTTCGTGCCGACGGTCTTCGGCCGTGATCCTCGGTTGCAGTTCCTGCACTTCGACGACGCGTTGGAGGTGCTGCACCTGTCGATCGTGGAGGACCATCCCGGCACCTACAACGTCGCCGGTCCGGGGGTGCTGTCGCTGTCGCAGGCGATCCGGCGGGCCGGTCGGGTCGCCGTACCGGTGCTTGAACCGGGTCTCTCCGGTGCCGCCGCGCTGGCCCGCAGCATGGGCTTCGGCCGTTACGGCCTGGACCAGGTCGACCTCTTCGTGCACGGCCGGGTGGTCGACACCAGCCGGCTTGAGCAGGAGTACGGCTTCACGCCCCGCTCCACCGCCAAGGCGTTCGAGGACTTCATCCGCGCCCACCAGGGCGGGGTGGTCGTCACCCGGGGTCAGTTGGCCGCCGCCGAGCAACTCGTCCTGGACGGCATCCGGCAGGTCCGCTCCGCAGTCCGAGAGCGGTCGTCGTGAGCGCGAGGAGTGAGCCGGTTTTGCGAGCCCCGCAGTCGCGAACCGAGGTGGCACCGTGACCGGGCCGGGGGAGGGGCGCGAGCCGCAGGGGATCGGGCGTTTCGACGTACCGCGGCCGCCCGCGATGGACGTGGAGCCGGCGCGGCGTAACGGACATCGGCCGGCCGCCCAGGTCGCGCCGACCCCGACCCCGACCTCGACGCCGGGCGACGAGGTCGACACCGCGGCCACCGACGAGCCCGGGGGTGACCTGGTCGGCTCTCCGGCTTCGGGCGGCACCGCGCCGGCGGTGCGGGACCGGCCGGGGGACCACTGGGACCGCAAGGTCGCCAACGGCCTGGCCTTCCTGCGCCGGCGCCTCTCCGGCGACTACGAGGTCGACGAGTTCGGTTTCGACTCGGAGTTGACCGACGCGGTCTTCCACCCCCTGCTGCGGCTGCTCTACCGGGACTGGTTCCGCACCGAGGTCAGTGGCATCGAGCACGTGCCCGTCGACGGACCCGCCCTGGTGGTCGGCAACCACTCGGGGACTGTGGCGCTGGACGCGTTGATCCTCTCGGCGGCGCTGCACGACAAGCATCCGGCCCACCGCTACCTTCGGCTGCTCGGCGCCGACCTGGTCTTCCGGATGCCTGTGGTGTCCGAGTTGGCCCGCAAGACCGGTGGCACGGTGGCCTGCAACCCGGACGCCGAGCGGCTGCTCGGCGGCGGCGACCTGGTCGGGGTGTTCCCCGAGGGTTTCAAGGGCATCGGCAAGCTCTACGCCGACAGGTACAAGCTGCAACGGTTCGGGCGGGGCGGGTTCGTCTCGGCGGCGCTGCGCACCGGCACCCCGATCGTGCCGGTCGCCATCGTCGGCGGCGAGGAGATCTATCCGATGCTCGCCGACATCAAGCCCCTGGCGCGGCTGCTCAAGCTGCCCTACTTCCCGGTCACGCCGACCTTCCCGTGGCTCGGGCCGCTGGGCATGGTGCCGCTGCCGAGCAAGTGGCTGATCGAGTTCTGTCCGCCGATCCCCACCGCGCACCTGACCGACTCGGCGGACGACCCGCTTGTGGTCTTCAACCTCGCCGACCAGGTGCGGGAGACCATCCAGCAGACCCTGCACACACTGCTGGAGCGACGGCCGGACCCGTTCGGTCCCTGAGGTTTCTCAGCCGGCGCGGCGGCGGCGCTGCAACGCCAGCCCGGCGGTGACGGCGCCGACGACCAGCCCGGCCGCCGCCGTCGACGGTACGGCGATCTTGACCGCCCGGCGTCCGGTGCGGAAGTCCCGTACCTCCCAGCCGTGCTGGCGTGCCTGCCGCAGCAGGGCGCCGTCCGGGTTGACCGCCACCGCCCGGCCCACGGCGGAGAGCAGCGGCAGGTCGTTGGCCGAGTCGCTGTAGGCCGCGCAGCGGATCAGGTCGAGCCCTTCCACGGCGGCGAGTTGGGTGACCGCTTCGGCCTTCGCCGGCCCGTGCATCAGGTCACCCACCAACCGCCCGGTGTACGCCCCGTCCACCACCTCGGCCACCGTGCCGATGGCACCGGTCAGGCCGAGCCGGGCGGCGATCACCCGGCCGATCTCCACCGGGGCGGCGCTGACCAGCCAGACCCGCTGGCCGGCCGCCAGGTGCCGTTGCGCGAGTTGGTGGGTGCCGGCCCAGATCCGGGGAGCCATCATCTCGTCGAAGATCTCCTCCGCGAGGTGCTCCACGTCGTCGACCCGCCAGCCCTCGACGAAGGCCAGCGCGGCCTCCTTGGCCAGGGACATGTCACCGGCGTGCTCCCGGGCCAACAGCCGGAACCGCAGTTGCTGCCAGGCGAAGCGGGCCAGGTCGGCGGTGGTGACGTAGTTGCGGGAGGCGAGCCCACGGGCGAACCAGTAGATCGACGCGCCCTGCATCATCGTGTTGTCCACGTCGAAGAAGGCCGCAGCGGTCGGGTCCGGTGCGGGGGTGACGGCGGGGGTCAGGTCGGTCTCGGCCCAGCCCGCGGTGTGCCCGTGGGCGTCGGTGCTGACCGTCACCTTGCGGGTGCGCGCCACTCGACTCCCTTCCTCACCGGTAACGACGGATGCCCCAGGGCATGTCGAAGCCCCTGGCCGGGGGCTTCTGACACATGCCCTAGCGAGGGTAGCCGCCGCGCACGGTCGACCGGCCGGGCACAGAACGAACTGTGGCGAGGCCGGTCGGACGTGCGGTATAGGGGGAGGGGGTCAGCGCGCCCCGGGGCAGGCGCTCGGGTACGGGCCGAGGGTGTCGCTGGTGGTCGGGGCCGGCAGGCCGCAGGCGATCGCCGCGCCCAGCGTGTCGGAGCGCTCCCGGATGCTGTCCAGCAGGCGCAGGGACCGCTGGGTCCGTTCCCGGTCGACGCGGGTGCTCCCGTCGAGCAGACCGCTGACCGCCCGGCGTTGGCTGGTGACGAACGTGTTGAGCGTCTCCAGGCTGCCCGGCTCCGCCCGCTGCGCCGCCGCGGTGGTCAGCAGGCGGACACCCTGCCGGGTGTCGGCGTCCATGTCGTCGAGGACAGCGCTGTAGCCGATCCGGTCGCCGCGCAGCTTGGAGGCCTCGGCGAGTCTGGTCCGGGCGAAGTCCAGGAAGAGTTGACCGCGGCTGATGTCGGAGCTGGCCAGGGCGAGCTGGGCCCGTTCGGTCGAGCGCTTCATGCCGTACAGCGCGTCGCCGGGCACCGCGTTCTCGCTGGCGGCGGAGATGCCGGAGACGGCGATGGCGCCGGCGGCGATGCCGACCAGGATCGCGCCCCGGGCTCGGGCCCGCCGGGCGGTGACCGCCGGCAGCAGCCGGCCCCGGGCGGTCGTGGCCGGACGCGTGGCGGCAGGTTCGCCGGCCGTCGGCGCGGTGCCGAGCCCTTCCCGTTCGGCGGTGGCGAGCAGCATCGCCCGCAGACCGGTCCGGAAGTCCTGGTCCACCTCGACAGCCGGAGGGTCGGTCCTGATCCGTTGGCCCACCGCGACGAGGGGCGCGAGTTGGCTGTCCACCCGGGCTCGTACGTGGTGTCGCCGAGCGCCGTTGGCCTCGTCGAGAAGCTGCGCGAAGCGCTCGGCGCGCCGGCGAGAGAAGAGGATGTCGTCCACCGCAGGCACCTCCTCTCGCTGGTCACGGCCGGTCGGCCGCCGTCAATGCCGGGGACCGGGCGGCAGTGTGACACCACGGAGGTGAGGTGCCGCCGGCTCGCCGGTCGGACCTCGGTGCCCCGGCCTGCCGGGACAACCACCGGTCGCACCCGGAGAAACGCGGCGGACCGGGCACGGGTTACGGGCCTGGCGGGGCGGAAATTACAGAAAGTGATCGTCGTCACCGGGCGGGACCGACCCTGAGCTGCACGGACGTCGATCGACGCCCATCGGTCCCGCCGCCACAAACTACGGCTGAAAGCCGTCCGGGAGCAGTCGGGCCAGGGCACGCACGGCGCGGTACTGGAGGGCCTTGATGGCACCCTCGTTCTTGCCCATCGCGCGAGCTGTCTCGGCGACCGAGAAGCCCTGGAGGAAGCGGAGCACGATGCACTCCTGCTGCTCCGGGTTGAGCTGCTTGACGGCGGTGAGTAGCGCGACGTTAGTGATGTGTTCCACCACCGCCGCCTCCGGGCTGCCCTCCGGGCCCCGGTCCTCCCGATCGGCGTCGAGCACGTCACCTGTGGTGACCTCCAGCCGGTACCGGCCCGACTTGAAGTGGTCTGCGACCAGGTTGCGGGCGATCGTCACCAGCCAGGCGCCGAGGTCGCGGCCCTGCCAGGTGAAGCTGCCGATCCGCTTGAGCGCACGCAGGAAGGTGTCCGAGGTGAGGTCCTCGGCGAGTTGGCGGTTGCCGACCCGGAAGTAGATGAACCGGAACACGGTGTCCACGTACCGGTCGTAGATCAGACCGAACGCCTCGGACTCGCCGGCCTGGGCGCGCTCGATGAGAGTCCAGACCTCGGTGGCCGGGTCGGACGGGTCCGGGCGGCTCGGGAAGCCGGTCGGGGTGGTGGCGGTGGTGGCCGGCACCACCGGGATCACCGCCGTCTCGCCCGCCGCCGGATCGGTGGTCACCGTCGGTGTGTCGCTGACCCGTCGACCCTGCGCCGGCATTGTCGGTCGGGGTGGAACGGCGACCCGGCCGCCGGTTGGCCGTGCGTTTCCGCCGGGCACCACGGGCCGCGGCGGCGGCTCGTTGTGGTGTGGCCGGCTGCGGGTGCGTTGGGTCGCGCCGTCGCCCCGCACGGCGGCGCCGTGCGGTTCGTCCAGCGGGGCGCGGGCCGTCGGTCTCTCGTTGACGTGTGAGCGTGCCGGCTGGCCGGTCAGGCCGAGCGGGCGTTCCGCGTAACCGAAGGTGGTCACCGAGTTGCCCCCGTCCCGTCGGTCGCCGGATGGGCCGGTCTGTGCGTTGTCGGGGCGGACCGACCGGGCAGTCGGTCGGGCAGGACGGTCACGGGGGTTGCCGATGGGCGGCAAATCCCCTGGAGGTGCTGGTCCAATGCGCTAACAGGCACGGGGGCCTCCTCGGGCTGAGGGGTGTCGACTCACGGCAAATGGGGTGAGCCGACCCGAGTGATAATAGGGCCAACGTCACCCGCGCGTGGCAAGTCCGTTACACAAGGCGGAAGTATTTCCCGCTCCGTTCGACCACTGCCGGACCGGTTGTCCGTCGTGTGCGATTGACTTTCCGTCGACCCGATGTTCCTCGGTGGATGCCCTGGTCGTGGCCTGTCGCCCGTTCGGTGGACCCGATCGTCACGGGTGGCCGCGCGGGCGTGGCCGAAACGTCTGCGGACGACGCCACCCATCCCATCGGCGGGACTTGATCGGATCGCCGATGGCACACCGGACAGTCCCGTGGACGGGACGCTGCGGTCGCGCCGCCCGAACACCCGTCCCGTCCGTCGGTCGTGGCCGGTCGCCGGCCCCTGTGCCAGACTTGATCACCACGCAGACCGAGTCGGCGGTACCGGGTGTGCCGCATCCGCGAACCGGCGAGACTGTGCGGGCGTACGTGGTGACGGCGTCGGCGCGACAGGTGCCCGTGCCGACCGACCTGCCGGCGAGCGCCGAAACCCCAGACGGAGGTAAGCGATGTCCAGTGACGCCCGGCTCGCCCTGATCACCCGACCCGGCTGCCACCTGTGCGACGACGCCAAGGCGGCTCTCGACCGGGTGGTGGCGGTCACCGGCGACAAGTGGGTCGAGTGGGACGTCACCGACGACGAGGGGCTGGAGAGGGAGTACGGAGACCGACTGCCGGTGGTGCTGCTCGACGGCAAGGAGCACGGCTACTGGCGGGTCGAGGAGGACCGGTTGCTGCGGGACCTGACCACGCCACAGCTCTGAGGAGTGCCTATGGTGCTCTGATGACCTCCGCACCGCCGCACCTCGTCTGGGACTGGAACGGCACCCTGCTCAACGACCTCAGCCTCGTGGTGTCCGCCACGAACGTCGTGTTCACGAGCCTTGGTGGGCCGACGGTCAGCCTGGACGAGCACCGGGTGCGGTTCCGTCGGCCGATCGCCGAGTACTACGCCGAGGTGCTCGGGCAGGCCGTCGACGACGACGAGTTCGGTCGACTGGACAAGATCTTCCACGACGCGTACCGCACCGGTTTGACCACCTGTGAGCTCGCGGCCGACGCGCGCGCCGCGATGGCCGCCTGGCCGGGCAGTCAGAGTCTGCTCTCCATGTGGTTCCACGAGGAGCTGGTGCCGACCGTGCACACGTACGGGTTGACCGGCCACTTCACCCGGGTCGACGGGCTGCGGGCCACGGTCGGCGGCGGCCGCAAGGCCGAGTCGCTCCGGTCGCACCTGGCGGAGCTGGGCGTGGACGGCGCGTCGGTGGTGCTGATCGGGGACTCCATCGACGACGCGGACGCCGCGCTCGCGGTGGGCGGCCGTGCGGTGCTCTACAGCGGCGGGTTCACCGACCCGGCCCGGTTGCGCGCCTCCGGTCACCCGGTGGCCGACACCCTCACCGACGCGGTCGACCTGGCGCGGGAGGTCAGTTCCGCAGGTAGGTGAGGACGGCCAGCACCCGCCGGTGCTGCTCGGTGTCCGGCGGCAGGGTGAGCTTGGTGAAGATGTTGCGCACGTGCTTCTCCACCGCGCCGTCGCTGACCACCAGGGCGCGGGCGATGGCGGTGTTCGAGCGTCCCTCGGCCATCAGGGCGAGCACCTCACGCTCGCGGGGGGTCAGCTCGCGCAGCGGGTCGTCGCGGCGGCGTCGGGCGAAGAGTTGGCCGACCACCTCCGGGTCGAGCACCGTGCCGCCGGCCGCCACCCGGCGCAGCGCGTCCAGGAACTCCTCGATCGCGGCGACCCGGTCCTTGAGCAGGTAGCCGATGCCGCCGCCGGCGCCGCCGGTGGCCAGCAGATCATCGGCGTACGAGACCTCGACGTACTGGGAGAGCACCAGGATCGGGGTACGCGGCACCAGTCGGCGTGCCTCCACCGCCGCCCGGAGTCCCTCGTCGGTGTGCGACGGCGGCATCCGGACGTCGACGATCGACACGTCCGGTTGGTGCTCCACCACCGCCTTGACGAGCGCGTCGCCGTCCCCGACGGCGGCCACCACCTCGTGCCCACTCTCGGTCAGCAGCCGGACCAGCCCCTCCCGGAGCAGGACGGCGTCGTCGGCGATCACGATGCGCATGGCTGTGTTGTCTACCACGTCCGGCCGGTCGTGTGTGCGCGGCGCGGGACTGGTCACAGCGGTAGCTCGGCGCGGATCTCGGTGGGGCCGCCGACCGGGCTGATCACCGCCAGCTCGCCGCCGGCGGCCCGGACCCGGTCGGCGATGCCGGCGAGTCCGTGCCCCTTGGCCAGGTGTGCGCCGCCCTGTCCGTCGTCGCCCACCCGCACCTGGAGGTGGGCGCCCTGCCGGGCGACGGCCACCACGGCCTCGGTGGCCCGTGCGTGTTTGGCGACGTTCGTCAACGCCTCGGACACCACGAAGTACGCGGTGTTCTCCACCGCCGGGTCGAGCCGCCCGCCCGGGGTGCCGAGCTGCGGGTCCACCTGGAGTTCGATCGGGATCAGCCCGCGCCCGGCGATCGCGGCCAGGGCGCTGGGCAGGCCCCGGTCGACGAGGATCGGCGGGGCGATGCCCCGGGACAGCGCCCGCAGCTCGGCCAGCGTGTCCCGGGTCTGGGTGACGGCCTCGTCGATGGTCAGGCCGGCGGCCTCCGGGTCGGAGGCGAGCTGCATCCGGGCCCGGCTGAGGTCCATGGCCAGGCGGACCAGGCGCTGCTGGGGGCCGTCGTGGATGTCGCGTTCCAGTCGGCGCAGCGCGGACGCCTCGGCGGACACGGCGGCCCGTTTCTGCTCCTCCAGCACCGTGATCCGGTCGCGCATCTCGGCCACCCCGGTCAGCATGGCCTTGGCGAAGCTGGCCTGCAGCAGCGCGCATCCCCGGACCACGATCGGCAGGGTGATCAGGAAGAACACCCCGAGCGCGGTGTTCAGACCGATCCGGGCGGTGGTCGAGTCGCCGAGGCCGAGCAACTGCGCCAGGTCCTGGTCCTCGCCACTTGGCCGGGGCAGCGCCCAGTCGTACACCCAGTAGAGCGAGCCGGCGATCGCGGCGGCCCACCAGATCACGGTCACCAGGAAGGTGGCCGCCGCCGCGACCAGCCGCAGGATGCCGTGTGCCAGGTCGAGCCAGGACTGGGCGTCCCGCATCGGCACGAAGATCCGCCGCCAGGCGTTCGCGCCCGCCTCGGGCAGCCGGTAGTGCGGCCGGATCCGGGGTTGCCGGAGCACCGCGGGCAGCCGCAGCCGTTCGATGTCGGCCAGCCCTCGGGCGGTGTACAGGGTGCCGCTGAGGATCGGCAGACCGATGACAGTCACCACCAGGCCGATGCCGACCGCGGTGCCGACGATGAGGACGACGAAACTGGCCACCGCCAGGGGTAGACCGAGTAGCACGTAGCCGGAGTCGACAAAGAGTTGGCGGGGAATGCTCGGTGCCAGCGTGGGTTGGTCGCTGGTGGCGGCAACGGCGGTCATGGGAAAAGGCTAGGCATTGCGGCTTCCGATCCCCATCCCGAAGCCCCGCCTCTCCCCCGTAGTGCTGCCCCTACCACCTGCGGAGCGACACTGTGAGGCTCGGCGCGGGATTGGTCAGAGAAGTCGGGATTGAGCAATAATTGGCCGGGCGGCGCGGGCGAAAGTCGCTAAATCGATCTTGCGGAATGGAGGTGCTGGTGGAGTCGCGGCGCGCAGCGACAAGATCGCGATTTGTGCACGTCTTCACAAGCGCCTACTCTGTGACTCCGACGCGCCCTGCTAGCACAGCCGGCAATCTCGGTCGCCAGCGGGAGTCCATAAGCGGCCGACCAGCGGAGTTGGCCGAGGATCGCACCGCACGGAGTCTCATGAGTCAGCACCGTCACCCAGGCGCGCCCGGCCGCGCCGGTGCCGTACCAGCGCTCCCGGATCTGCCCGAGGCCACCGTCGCTCGGCTTCCGGAATATCTGCGCGCGCTGCACAACCTCGCCGACACCGGGCACGAGACGGTCTCCAGCGAGGAGCTCTCCGCCGCAGCCGGCGTCAACTCCGCCAAGCTCCGCAAGGACCTCTCCCACCTCGGCTCGTACGGCACCCGGGGCGTCGGCTACGACGTCGCGCTGCTGATCGAGCAGATCGAGAATGTGCTCGGGCTCACCCAACGCCGGGCGGTCGCCCTGGTCGGCGTGGGTAATCTCGGTCACGCTCTGGCCGGTTACGACGGCTTCGCCGGCCGGGGCTTCCGGATCGCCGCACTGCTCGACGCCGACCCCTCCCGGGTCGGCGAAGAGATCAACGGCCTGGTGGTCCGGCATGTCGACGAGCTGGCGACGGTCGCCGCGGAGGAATCCCTCGCGATCGGCGTGATCGCCACCCCGGCCGCGGCCGCCCAGCAGGTCGCCGACCAGCTCGTCGCCGTCGGCGTGACGAGCATCCTCAACTTCGCGCCGTGCGTACTCTCGGTGCCGGAGGGAGTCGACGTGCGCAAGGTCGATCTCGCCATCGAGCTGCAGATTCTGTCCTTCCACGAGCACCGCAAGGCGTCGCTGACCGCGCTGCCCGCCACCGGCGGGTCCGCTCTCACGGCCCTGCCGGGCGGGTTCGCGGCCACCGACACCCAGGAGGCGATCGGCACGTGAAACTGCTCGTCGTCGGCGCGTCCTACCGGACCGCCCCGGTCGCCACGCTGGAACAACTGGCCGTGCCTCCCGCCGACCTCACCCGCACCCTTGATCGCCTGATCGCCCAGCCCTACGTGGCCGAGGCGGTGATCGTCTCCACCTGCAACCGGGTGGAGGTCTACGCCGCCGTGTCCGGTTTCCACGGCGGGCTCGGCGACGTGTGCGCCGTCCTGGCCGATCAGGCCGGCAGCTCGCCGGCCGCGCTCGCCAGCCACCTGTACGTGCACTACGACACCGCTGCCGTGGACCACGTGTTCCGGGTCGCCACCGGTCTGGACTCGATGGTGGTCGGCGAGGCGCAGATCCTCGGCCAGTTGCGCGACGCGTACCACTGGGCCACCGGTGCCGACTCGGCCGGCCGCCTGCTGCACGAGCTGATGCAGCAGGCGCTGCGGGTCGGCAAGCGGGCCCACGCCGAGACCGGCATCGACCGCGCCGGCCAGAGCGTCGTCACCGCCGCGCTGGAGCTGGCCGCCGGGCACCTCGACGGCGACCTCGCCGGCCACCCGGCCCTGGTGGTCGGCGCCGGCGCGATGGGCTCACTCGGGGTGGCCACGCTGTCCCGGCTGGGCGCCGGCCCGCTCACCGTCAGCAACCGGGGCGCGGACCGGGCCGTCCGGCTCGCCGAGTCGTACGGGGCGAGCGCCGCTCCGATGACCGAGCTGGCCGACACCCTCTCCACAGTGGACATCGTAGTGGCCGCCACCGCGTCCACCGAACCGGTCCTCACCCGAGCGGTGGTCGGCGCGGCGCTTGCCGAACGGGACCCGCTCCGGGGCCCGCTGGTCCTGCTCGACCTGGCCGTCCCGCGCGACGTGGAGGATGGTGTCGCCGAGCTGCCCGGCGTCGAGGTGATCGACATCGACCGGATGGCGGCGCTGCTCGCCGACGGTCCGGCCGCCGCGGACGCCGCCGCCGTCGAACGGATCGTGCTGGGCGAGGTGGAGAGCTTCCTCACCTGGCTGCGTGGTGCCGACGTGGCACCCACCGTGGCCGCGCTGCGTGGCCGGGCCGACGACGTGGTCACCGCCGAGCTGCGCCGGCTCGCCCAGCGTCGCCCCGACCTCGGCGACGACCTGCGCGCCGAGGTGGCCCGCACCGTGCACCGGGTCGTGCAGCGGCTGCTGCACCAGCCCACCGTCAAGGTCCGCCAGTTGGCCGCGGAGCCCGGCGGCGACCAGTACGCGGCCCTGCTGCGCGAGCTGTTCGACCTCGAGGTGCCGCAGACCTCTCCGGTGGACACCGTGCCGGACGTGCTGACCCCCGACCTCGGCATGGCACTGCCCGGCGTCGACCCGGTTCCCGGAGCCGACGCCGCCGAGCCCACCCCACCCTTCGGAGGTGCGCGATGACCGCCCCCCTGCGCCTCGGCACCCGGGGCAGCACCCTGGCGATGGCCCAGTCCGGGCAGATCGCCGAGGCGCTGACCGCCGCCACCGGCCGCCCGGTCGAGCTGGTCGAGGTGGTCACCGCTGGCGACCGTTCCAACGCGCCGGTGCACCGGCTCGGCGTCGGGGTGTTCGTCTCCGCGCTGCGCGACGCGCTGACCGCCGGGACCATCGACTTCGCGGTGCACTCCTACAAGGATCTGCCCACGGCTGCCGCCGCCGGGCTGCACATCGCCGCGGTGCCGGCCCGACAGGACCCGCGTGACGCGCTGATCGCCCAGGGCGGCCGGACGCTCGCCGAGCTGCCGCCCGGAGCCACCGTGGGCACCGGCGCGCTGCGCCGGATCGCCCAGCTGCACGCGCTCGGCCTGCAACTGGAGGTCACCCCGATCCGCGGCAACATCGACACCCGCCTGGCGCGGGTGCTCGGCCCCGAGGCCGACCTCGACGCCGTCGTCCTGGCCCGGGCCGGGCTGGCCCGAATCGGTCGGGTCGACGTGATCACCGAGACGCTGGACCCGATGCTGATGCTGCCCGCGCCCGCCCAGGGCGCGCTGGCCGTGGAGTGCCGGGTCGACGACAACGACCTGGTCGAGCTGCTCGCGACGCTCGACCACGCACCGTCGCGTTCCGCGGTCACCGCGGAACGCGCGTTTCTGGCAACCCTGGAGGCCGGGTGCTCCGCACCCGTCGCCGCCTACGCCGAACTCGCCGAGGGCGACGACGGCGATGAGATCTACCTGCGCGGGGCGGTGATCAGCCCGGACGGCACGCGTGACCTCCGGCTGTCGCGCACCGGAACGCCCGCCGACGCGGCGGAGATCGGTAAGGCACTCGCCGCCGAACTCCTCGACCTCGGCGCCGACTCGATCCTCGGCCACGAAGGACACACCGGCCCGGGGACCCAGCAATTTGGGAGCACAGAATGACCCGCACCCGTAAGCCCGTCGGCCGTATCGCGTTCGTCGGGGCTGGCCCCGGTGACCCAGGGCTGCTGACCCGTCGGGCCCACGACGCCCTGGTCGACGCCGACCAGGTGATCTACGACCGGGGAGTCCCGGAGTCGTTGCTCGCCGTCGTACGCGCCGAGGCCTCCGACGATGCCGAGTTCACCCCCGCCGAAGGCGCGCCGGGGGACGTGGCGAAGGTGCTGATCTCCGCGGCCCGCTCCGGGTTGAACGCGGTGCACCTGGTCGCCGGCGACCCGTTCGGCCACGACTCGGTGGTCAAGGAGGTGCAGGCCGTGGCCCGCACCGCCGCCCACTTCGAGGTGGTGCCCGGTGTCGGCCAGGCCGAGGGTGTGGCCACCTACGCGGGTGTTCCGCTGCCGGGTGTGCGTACCGCAGCCGACGTCGAGGACGTCAGCGCACTGGACTTCGAGGCGCTGGCCGCGGCCGTCGGGCGGGGTTCGCTCGCGCTCGCCGTGGACGCCGGTGACCTCGCCGCCGTCCGGGACGGGCTGCTCTCCGTCGGGGTCGACGGCACCACGGGCGTCGGCGTGACCGGCGACGGCACCGGCGAGACCCAGTACACGACCACGTCGACGGTGGACAGCTTCGTGGCCGCCGCGCTCGGCTTCACCGGCCGGGTGGTGCTCACCGTCGGTGTCGGTGTGGGTCAGCGCGACAAGCTGAGCTGGTGGGAGAACCGCCCGCTGTACGGCTGGAAGGTGCTCGTACCCCGGACGAAGGAGCAGGCCGGCGCGATGAGCGCGCGGCTGCGGGCGTACGGGGCGATCCCGTGCGAGGTGCCGACCATCGCGGTCGAGCCGCCGCGTACCCCGGCGCAGATGGAGCGGGCGGTCAAGGGCCTGGTCGACGGCCGGTACGCCTGGGTGATCTTCACGTCGGTCAACGCGGTCCGCGCGGTGTGGGAGAAGTTCGCCGAGCACGGCCTGGACGCCCGGCACTTCGGCGGCGTCAAGATCGCCTGCATCGGTGAGGCGACGGCGGACGCCGTGCGCGCGTTCGGCATCCAGCCGGAGCTGATCCCCGCCGGGGAGCAGTCCTCCGAGGGTCTGCTTGCCGAGTTCTCCCCGCATGACGAGATCCTCGACCCGGTGGGCCGGGTGCTGCTGCCGCGTGCCGACATCGCCACCGAGACGCTCGCCGCCGGGCTCACCGAGCGCGGCTGGGAGGTCGACGACGTGACCGCGTACCGGACCGTGCGGGCCGCGCCGCCGCCCGCCGAGATCCGGGACGCGATCAAGTCGGGCGGGTTCGACGCTGTCCTGTTCACGTCATCCTCCACCGTGCGGAACCTGGTCGGCATCGCCGGGAAGCCGCACGCGCGTACCGTTGTTGCCGTCATCGGGCCCAAGACGGCGGAGACCGCGACGGAGTTCGGCCTGCGGGTCGACGTCCAGCCACCGCACGCCTCGGTGCCCGACCTGGTGGAGGCGCTCGCCGCCTACGCCGTCGAGTTGCGCGAGAAGCTGGCCGCCATGCCGGCCAAGCAGCGCCGCGGCTCCAAGGTGCAGGGCCCGACCGCCCTGCGCTTCCGGTAGTCGTTCGAGGAGGGCCTGTCATGTCGTACCCCGAGATCCGGCCCCGCCGGCTGCGCCGCACCCCGGCGATCCGCCGGCTGGTGTCCGAGACCCGGGTCGACCCGGCCGAGCTGGTCGTGCCGATGTTCGTCAAGGAGGGGCTGACCGAGCCCCGTGCCATCGGGTCGCTCCCGGGGGTGCTCCAGCACTCCCGGGACTCGCTGCGCAAGGCGGCGGCCGAGGCGGTCCAGGCCGGCGTCGGCGGGATCATGCTCTTCGGCGTGCCGGAGCGGCGGGACCCGACCGGCTCCGGCGGCATCGACCCGAACGGCATCCTGAACGTCGCCATCCGCGACGTGGTGGCCGAGGTGGGCGACGCCGCGGTGGTGATGAGCGACCTCTGCCTGGACGAGTTCACCTCGCACGGGCACTGCGGGCTGCTCACCCCCGGCGGCGAGGTCGACAACGACTCCACCCTGGCCGCGTACGCCGAGATGGCGGTGGCCCAGGCCGCCGCCGGGGTCGGCATGGTCGGGCCGTCCGGGATGATGGACGGCCAGGTCGGCGTGGTACGCAAGGCGCTCGACGCCGCCGGGCACCAGGACGTGGCCGTGCTGGCGTACGCGGTGAAGTACGCCTCGGCGTTCTACGGCCCGTTCCGGGAGGCGGTGGAGTCGGCGCTGGAGGGCGATCGGCGCACCTACCAGCAGGACCCGGCCAACCTGCGCGAGTCGCTGCGTGAGGTGGCGTTGGACGTCGCCGAGGGCGCCGACCTGGTGATGGTCAAGCCGGCGCTGCCGTACCTCGACGTGGTGTCGGCGGTGCGAGCCGCGGTGGACGTCCCGGTGGCCGCCTACCAGGTCTCCGGCGAGTACGCGATGGTCGAGGCCGCCGCCGCGAACGGCTGGATCGACCGGGAGCGGGTCATGCTGGAGACGCTCACCTCGATCAAGCGGGCCGGCGCGCAGGTCATCCTCACCTACTGGGCGGTCGAGGCCGCCGGGCTGCTGCGCCAGCGTTACTGACCGACTCCGCGGTTCCCGCCGGGGCGGCCATCTCGTCGGCACCCGCGACGGCGGACGGAAGTCGCCGGCTGGTCAGCCAGGCGAGCGCCAACAGCACGGCCGACACCGCCAACGCGAGCCGGGTGGCCTGCGCCAGGTCCGGCGCGAGGCCGAGCCGGCTCGCCGGGTCGAGCCGACTGGCGGCCGTGATGCCCCCGCCGCCCAGGCTCGGGACGAGCCGGCCCGCCAGCCAGGACAGGGCGGCGGCGACCAGCGCGGTGCCGGCGGCGACCGAGCTGTGCGACACCGTGGTGAGCAGCGTGGAGCCGGACGGCAGGTCGGCGGGCGGGAGCGATCGGCTGGCCGCGGTCATCGTCGGCATCAGCGTCGCGCCCATGCCCAGGCCGATGACCGCACCCAACGTGGCCAGCAGCGGGTACGACGTGTCGGCGTCGAGCACCAGCACCCGGGCCACCGTGCCGGCCACGGCGGTGGCGATGCCGAGCCCGACGACCCGCCGCGCCGAGACGTGGTCGACGAGCCGGGTCGCGACCTGGAGCATCAGCCCGGTGGTCAGCGCCTGCGGGATGCCGATCACCCCGGCCAGGGTGGCCGAGTCACCGCGTACCACCTGCACGTAGGCCGGGATGATCAGGAACGAGCCGAAGTATCCGGCGGCGAACAACGCCACCGTCGCGGCGCCTCCGGCCATCCCCGGGGCGCGCAGCACGGCCAGGTTCAGCAGTGGTTGCCGTATCCGGCCGGCCCGCCAGACGAAGGTGACGACCAGCGTGGAGCCGAGCGCGAGCGGCAGCAGCACAGGTGTGCTGACCACCCCGCCCCGCTCGCCGGTGACGCTGAGCCCGTACACCGCCAGCGCCAGGCCGGGGCAGAGCAGCAGCAACCCGACGACGTCCAGCCGGACCGGTGGTCGTCGCGGGTCGGCGGCCGGCAGCACCGATCGGCCGAGCAACACCGCCAGCAACCCCACCGGCAGGTTGATCCAGAAGATCCACCGCCAGGACGCGTGATCGAGCAGGAGCCCACCCAGCACCGGCCCGATCAGGGGCCCGACCAGGACCGGCAGGCCGAGCAGGCTCATCATCCGTCCTCGCCGCCCCGCTGGCACCGCAGCGAGCGCGAGGGCCATCCCGACCGCGTTGAGCAGCCCGCCACCCAACCCCTGGAGCACCCGGAACACGATCAGCGACTCGACGTTCCAGGCGGCTCCGGCCAGCACCGAGCCGGCGGTGAACAGCAGCAGCGCGGTCAGGTAGGTGCGGCGGGCACCGAAGCGGCCGATCGCCCAGGCGGCGGTGGGCATCACCGCGACCAGGGCGAGCGCGTAGCCGCTGGTGACCCAGCCGATCGTGGTGAGGTTGGTGTCGAGGTCGTCGACCAGCTTCGGCAGGGCCACCACGGTGACCGTGGTGTCGATCACCGCGAGCAGGCCACCCAGGGTCAGGTACCAGCCGAGCCGTCGCGCGGACGCGTCCATGTCGAGGCTCAGGGCCGGGCCCGACGGGCAACGCGCAGCGCCTCGGCCCACCAGGCCAGCTCGCTCAGCGTGGCGTCGGCGGCCTGTCGCAGCGGCTCGTCGTCGACCAGCCGACCGGTCTCGTCGAGCCGTTCCCACGGTGCCCGCAGCACCACCCCGGAGCGGGTGGTGGCGGCCTGCACCTCGGCGAAGACCAGCCGGAGCTGCTCGACCGCGCGGATGCCGCCGGAACCGGCGCCGTACGACACGAAGGCCACCGGCTTGCGGGCCCACTCCCGGTAGTGCCAGTCGATGGCGTTCTTCAGGGCGGCCGGGAAGCTGTGGTTGTACTCGGGTGTCACCACCACGAACGCGTCAGCGGCGGCCAACCGGGCACTGATCGGGCTGGCCGCGTTGCCCCCGGGAGGGGTGTCGACGAGGGGTAGCGGCACCTCGGCGAGGTCGACGAGGTCCAGGTCGAGGTCCGCGCGGCGACCCGCGTGGGTGACGAACCAGTCGGCGATCGAGCGGCCCACCCGAGGTTGACGGACGCTCCCGACGAGCACGGCGACGGTCGGCGGAGCGGTGTCCTCTTGCGTAGTCATGCCTCGGACGCTAGGACTTGAAGTAATGGTGAAGTCAATGGTGGCGGAGGAGTGGCGATGGGCACGTTGACGGTCGGCGAGGTGGCCCGGGAGAGCGGGGTCAGCGGCTCTGCCGTGCGGTTCTACGAGCGGCAGGGCCTGATCTCGGCTGCCCGCACCAGCGGCAACCAGCGACGCTTCGACTCCGACGCGGCCTGCCGGATCAGGGTGGCGCGAGTGGCCCAGCGCGTCGGCCTGACCGTCAACGACATCCGCGCCCTGCTCGCGGCCCTGCCATCCGACGCGGGGCCGGCGGACTGGCAGGGCGTGCACGATCGGCTGATCGCCGAGGCCGAGCGTCGCATCAGCGACCTGCACGCGGCACTTGACGACATCGGCTCCGGTCGCCGCCTCTGCGACCTCTGATCCCGCCCGGCTCGCCACCTGCCGCCCATCGCCCCGGCGCCCTCGGCCGTCTCGGGTGCGCCGCCGCACGTGCGTCACCGGCCAACCGGGCCAGCCTCACCGTCAGGGCAACTGCCCCGCCCGGTCGACGATCGCCATCCGCATGATGGCGTCGCCATGGTAGAGCGACTCCTTGCCATCCCGCACCAGAAGGGAGCGCCTGCCGAGGTAGGCGTGGGTCTCCCGGTCGAAGATCAGGTCGATGTGTCCGCCAAACACTCCGGGCGTCCGCAGCGCCACGCCCCGACGGCCGGCGGCGTCCCGCACCTCGCCGGGCAACACGGTGGCCCCGGGTACCCGGGCCATCGCCTGGAACAACGCGCCGAGCGACTGCGGCGGCACGTAGCCCTGCAGCATGAACATCCCGTCGGCGAAGATCGCGGTTGGTTCGTTCCTGATGGCCTCCAGGTCGGCGCCGGCGGGTAGATCCAAGGGTCTCGGGTGGTCCCGCAGGTGTTGCACCAACTGGTCCGGCTCGGTAGGCAGGCCCTGGACATAGCCGGGCGGCGGCGACAGGTGCGAGACGTCGTCGGTACGCCACTCGGCGGGGCGGCTCTCCAGCCGCCGCCGCTGCTGCCAGGTCGCGCCGTCGCCGACCGGCACCCAGCGCTGGAGCCGCTCCTTGACGTACGGGCCGGAATCTGGCCGCTCCCGGGAGGTCAGTCGCAGCTCGATGAAGAGGAACTGGCCCGGCTGCGCCACCAGGTCCGGCTGCTGCCGAGCCGTCTCCGCGGCCTCGGTCAGGATCTCGGCCGCGCTCGCCGTCGGTGGTGTGTCGTCGAGCGTCTGCACCGTCAACCCGCCGATGGTCAGCAGGGCGACAAGCCCACCGACCCCGGCCAGGCGCCAGCCCGGCGCGCGCCACCGTCCGCCCCGGCGTGTCGGGCGAACGGTGGCCGGCGTGGCGTCGGCGGTCGGAGTGATCATGTGTTGCCGCAGCTCGGTGAGGAGTCGTTCCTCGAAGTTGCCAAGCGGCTTCTCGGTGTGGGTCACGGTGATCGTCCCTCCGATCAGACGAGCGCGGATTCGGACTGCGCGAGTGCGAGGCGTACGGCCCGGCGGGCCCGGTGCACACGGACCCGGGCGGCGACCGGGGAGATCCCGAGCGCGCCGGCCGCGTCCGTCAGAGACAGGCCGTCGACGGCAACCAGTTCGAGCAGGGCGCGCGTGTGCTCTGGCAGACCGTCGAGAGCCCGGTAGGTGCGGCGCGCCAGCGATTCCGCGTCGATGCGCTCCTCGATGCGGGCGATGTCGTCGGCGTCCAGCAACCGCCGTCCCGCGACGCGACCGCTGGCCCGCAGGAGTCGGGTCGCCCGGCGGTGCTCGGCCGCGATGACGTTGCGGGCGACGCCGAAGAGCCAGGCCACCTCGTTGCCCTGGTCCGGCCGGTAACCGGCTGCGGAATCGATCACGGCCAGGAACACCTCGGCGGTGAGGTCCGCAGCAGTGTGTGGGTCATCGACGCGGCGGGCGACGAATCGGTTGATCGTCTCGACGTGCCGGCGGTAGAACCGCTCGAACGCCGCGGAGTCCGTACCGATGGTGGTGAGGTCCCCGCCGCCGGGGCTCGGGTTGGTCACAGGCCGTCCTCTCGTTGGCCGTCCTTACACCCCTTCCTTGGTCCGGCGGCGGCACGGCGTTACATCCGCCCGTGCGCCCGCGCCCCGCGCCTCCTCGGCAAGATCGTGCTGAAACAACGATGTAGTGGCCTCCTGGTCGCCGGAGGCCACTACATCCTGGGTCGAGCGCGATCACGCGGAGGACGAACCTCAGTCGTCGTTGGTGATGGTGCCCGTCGCCAGCGGGTCGGCCAGTCGCAGGCCCGGTACGCCCGCCACCAGCAGCGTCAGCTTCTCGTCCGACTCCCGCTTGCGGTCACCGCGCACGGTCACCGGGAAGGCCACCGACGTCTGCCCGGCGGCCAACACCTTGCAACCGGCGTACGTGTCGAAGTCCGCACCCGACTGTGCGGTGAGGCCGACGGTGGTGGCGCAGAGCAGCGCCGGCTGGGACAACGGCCGGGACACGGTCGCGGTGAAGGTGAGCTGCCGGGTGCCCTGGTTGCCCTCGACCACCGCCGCGTCGGCGACGGTGAGCGAGGCACGGGACCGGAACCTCGCCACCTGCGGGTCGTGGTCGCTGGACCCCCGTGACCCGTCGCCGGTGAACTCCGCCGGCCAGTCGGCGTTGATGTGCGCCGCCCGCACCTGCACGAGATCGCCGTAGAACGCGTCGTTGACGAACAGGTGGTCGAGTGTCTGCGCCTGCCCCTCGAAGCTGTACGAGTACGCCGACGCCGGCACCTCCGCGACCAGGTTGTCCCACAGGTTGTGCAGACCCGCCTCGTACAGCGGCGCGAGCTGGTCCGACGGCGTGGGCTGCGCGCCGGTGGCGCTGAGTTCCTGGCGCCCAAAGGGCAACGGATCGTCCGGGCGGGGGAAGACGTTCAGGTCCCCGCCGTAGACCACCCGGGCACTCTGGTCGGCGGCCTCGATCGCGGTGACGATCGCCGCGCCGTAGCGTGCCTGCTCCCGTCGCTGCCCGACCCGGCCGTCCGGGCCGGAGGAGTAGTGGTTGCTGAGCGCGTACAGGGTGAACCGCTCGGTCGAACCGGGCGACGCTGCCACGCTGAACTTGCCCAGCTGGGGAGCACGGGTGAAGACGTTGTTCCCGTCCCGACCGGTCGAGGTGTCCACGTCGGAGGGCAGCACCGCGTTGAGCGCCTTCGGGTTCTGCACGTCGGCGTTGGCCGGCAGCCCCGCGGCGCGGTACTGCACGGTCGGTGCCGAGCCGAGCAGCGGGTCGTTCGCCGTCGCGGCCGCCAACGACAACCGGTCCGTGCGGTACAGGAAGGCCGCGGTGATCCCGCGGGCGTCCGCGCCGGTCCGGTCATAGGCAGCGGCGTACGCGGGCCCGCCGGCCGCCGCCACCCGGAGCGCCAGCTCCTGGATGCTGTCCGGAGCGCCGTCCGCGTTGTTCGTGTCACCGCAGCTCAGCGCGGCACCGGAGACCGTGCAGATGTCCTGGTCCTCGGCTTCCTGCACCAGGATCAGGTCCGGTGCGTGCAGATCGGAGACGATCTGGTCGGCGAGTGCGCCCAACTGCTGCTGGTAGTCCGCCTCGCTGCCCGGCACGTAGTCGAACGGCGGGTCGACACCCGGGCAGCCGGCGTTGCCGGTGAAGTCACAGCCGTCGAACGGGTCGTCGCGGTAGTCGTACAGGTTCTCCACGTTGTAGGTGGCGACGGCCACCTCCTGCGACCGTTCGGCCGGCTTCGGCGGGTTGTTCTTCGACGGGTCGGCCCCGGCGGCGAACTCCGCCTGCTCGACCTGGACGCCGTACTTCTCGAACGAGTAGTAGACCCCGCCCACCGCGTCCGCGCGCAGCGTGTCGAAGGTGTGCGCCGGCGGGAGCAGTGCGGCGCTGTCCCCGGCGGTGGCCTTCACGCCCATGCTGCCGAGCAGCGTCCGCTGGCCGTTGCCGTCGTCGAAGCGGCGGGTCGGGTCGTTGTCCAGCGGGTGCGAGTCCCGGAAGACCCGCCGGGCGTACGGGTCGGCGCGGTCCAGCAGCGGGTCGTCGCGGTCGACCACCCACTGCTCGGCGTCGGCGGTGGAGGAGAAGACGTCCCGTCCGCTCACCGCGCCGCTGCCCGCGCGTACCCGCATCCGGGCGCCCTCGTGCCGCTCCCAGAAGCGCAGCGCGTCGGTCAGCTCGACCGGCGGCACCGCGTCGGTCACCGCGACAGTCGTGTCCACGGCCAGGCCGGTGGCGATCCGGCGGACCAGCGACGCGCCGGAGAGCTGGGTGAAGGTGTAGTACTCCGACACCCGGGCCCGCAGCACGACCTCGTCGCCGACCGTCGGCACGTAGCCGCCGATCAGCGACGTGAAGGCGCCCATGAACACGAAGACGCCGTCGGAACTGGTCGGGTCGCCGTCGGTGTCGCCGGTACGGCTCTGCAGGAAGAAGCCGTGCTGCTCCGCGCCGGCCGACGTGCGGGCCAGGGTCAACTGGGTGATCACGCCGCGTACGTCGTACATCGTGCTGCTCGTGCCGTTGCCGCTCGCCGGTGCGAGCGGCGACCGGTCGGTCGGACCGGCCTCGGCGTCGGTGGTCGGGCCCTGCACCTCGCCGACGGTCAGCTCCCGGGTCACCTGCACGGCCAGCGCGCAGGTGGCGGTGCCACCGCCCGCGTCGGTCGCGGTCAGGGCGACGGTGTACGCCCCGGCGGCGAGGTCGGCGCTCACGCCGATCGTGGCACGGGCGGTGCCGCCGCTGCCCTCCGCGGGACTGAACGCGGTACGGGTGATCGAGCCGGCGGACGGGGTCGGGCTGACCGAGGTCACCGCCAGGTCGACGATCGTGTCATCGGGGTCGGTGGCGGTGACCTCCCGGCTCGCCGCCGTGCCCGCGCTGGTGACCAACGGGCCGCCGCAGGTCAGCGTGGCCGGGACGTCGACCGGGCCGCCGCCGTCCACGGTGTGCGTGCCGAGGCCGTCGAAGGTGTCCACCGGGAAACCGGCCCACTGGGCCGCGGGGTCGAACGCGTCCGTCGGGTCGGTGTCGCCGCTGGTCACAGTCGCCAGGCGGCGCAGTGTGTCGTCCGCGGTGCTGGTGACGCCCGCGCCCCATTCGGTGCCCGGGTCGACGCCCACCTGCCCGATCGAGTCGAGCACCGTGGCGCCCCGGAGCAACACGATCGCGTCGTCGCCGTTGAACAGGCTGGCCCCGGTGGTCTGGTCGGCCTGGGCGAGGACGGCGGCCCCGGCCGAGGCGCTGGCGAACACGAACACGTCACCGGCGGACACGTTCCCGGTCAACGCGATGGTGGTGGCCGTTGTCGAACCGTTGAAGTAGAGCTGGAGCCGGTAGCCGTCGGCGGCGAGGTCGACCGGGGCCCCGGTGCCGTTGAACAGCTCGATCGCCTTGTTGTTCGACGAACCCTCGACGTACTCCGAGATGAACAGATCGGTGGGCGCGGCGCTGGCCGCGGTGGGTGCGACGCCGAGCGCCGTGATGGTCACGGCGGCGGTGGCGGTCGCGAGCGCGGCGATTGAGCGGCGCGGGCGCATAGGGCCTCCACGATGGGTGGATGGGAGTCAACGCACGTTAAGGTGCGCGATGGTCCAGCGTCCATCCCCTAGTGGACAGTTGCGTGAATTCCCTCAGCGCGGCGGATCGAGTCGGTGCACCAGCTCCGCGACGTCGACGCTGTATTCCCACCAGTCCCGGTCGGGCTGGTAGCCCAGCTCGGCGTTGACCTTCAACATCGCCTCGTTGGCCTGCGCGTTCCAGGTCTGTACCTCGATCAGCTCCGGCTCGGCGGAGCGCAGCTCCAGCAGCATCCGGGCCTTGATCGCCCGGTCGATGCCGTAGCCCCGGTGGTCCTGCGCGACGATCGTGTCGTACTGGTCGGCGCGGGTCGGGTGCTGCGCGGGCACCACCACCTCGGTCAGGCCGGCCACCTCGCCGCTCTGCTCGTGCCGGGCAAGCACGATGTACGGTTTCATGCCCCGCCGGTGCAGGGTGTCGAGGCTGTCGCGCAGCCGCTCCGGCTCGTAGGAGCTGGGGCGCAGCTCACCGTCGTCGACGTCGCGCACCTCGGCCTTCGCCCGCGCGTACGCCTCGATCAGGTCGTCCGGTGGCCCACCCGGGAAGAACTCCAGGTGGTAGCCCGCCGCGATGCCGTTGGCCATCTGCGTCAGCTCGGCCCAGTCGACCGCGGTCAGGTCGAGCACGCTGCGCGTCTCCACGTATTCCTTGGTGAAGCCGAGCGACTCGTAGAAGCCGACCGCGGGCGTGTCACCGACCACCTCGACCCCGATCGAACGGAAGCCCTCCTGGTAGACCCGGCGGGCGGCACGCAGGACCAGGTCACGGCCGAGGCCGCCGCGCCGCACGGACGGGTGCACCAGCACCTCGAGCACGCCGATGTCACCGAGGAGCAGCACGTGCACCTGGCCGAGCACCGCGCCCGGATCACCGGGGTCGGTCGGCTCCGCCTGGGCGATCCAGGAGATCCGCCGTTCGCCGGGCATCACCTCGGCGAGGTATTCGCGCAGTGAGGTCTCCCGCCACGGCGGATCCTGCGGCAGATCGGCCGCCAGCACCGCGTTCAGCGTGACCAGCAGCGACGCGATCTCGGCGGACGACGCGGTCCTAGGGTCCCACTCGCGCACCATCACCCGTCTAGCTTGCCGCTAACAGAGGCCGGGGGGAAGTGTCCAGTTCTCCAACGTATCGAGACGATCACTTCACAGGCGGCTGGCCCGTCCGTACCGGTTGGCGGTGTCGTAGACCTCCTGGGCGTACCGCCGTACATCGTTGTAGGACAGGATCGCGTTCCACCAGTCGCCCGGTATGCTCAGGTTGCGACCGCCCTTGCAGAGGTAGTTCCCCGCTGCCAGGGCGGCGTCGTCCAGGTCGTGCGGGTCCTTGATCCCGTCCTTGTCGGCGTCCGCGCCGATCTCCTGCCAGGTGGTCGGGATGAACTGCATCGGCCCGATCGCCCGGTCGAGCGTCGTGTCCCCGTCGAGCACCCCACGGTCGGTGTCGATGATCCGCATCCGGCCGCCGTTGCCGTCCAACGGCAGCCCGATGATCTTCGGTAGAGCCTTGCCGTCCTGCCCCAACCGGGCGCCGTTGGCCGAGCCGTGCCCCGATTCGACCTGCCCGATCGCGGCCAGCGTGGTCCAGCTCAGCGCGCAGCTACGGTTTGTCTGGGCGAGCATCAGCTCGGCGTAGCCGTACGCCTGCATGGCGACGGCCGGAATGTTCACCCTGGCGCTGATTTGCTGAGCCCAGCCAGCCAGGGCGTCCGACGGCCGCCCGCCGACCCCCGGACCGATGCCGGGTCCGGTGGGTAGTCCGCTGGGTAGTCCGCTCGGCAGGCCGCCACTGGGCAACCCGCTGGGCAGTCCGCCGCCCGGTAGCCCGCCACTGGGCAGCGGGCCGGTGGGGACCAGCCCGGTGGGCAGTGGACCGGTGGGCAGGCGGGACGCCGCCCCTGGCGGCACGGTGGGCGTGCCGGAGGCGTCGGCCGAGACCGGGCGGGGTGCGCGGACCGTGGCCGGCACGAGCAGGGCGCCCGCCGCAGCGGTCGCGGCCACAAGCGCCAGCAGGAAGAGGCCGGGCAGGGTGAGCCGACCACTCGGTCGGCCAGCCCAGGCCCGGGTCGCGCGGGCGGCCGAGGTTGCCATCTGGCGCGGCGGCAGCCGAACCGCGTGCGCGAACGGCACCCGCCGTCGCCGGGCGGGGCCGGACGCCGGTACGGGGGACAACTCGTCCACGGTTGTCTTCGCCGGATCCGCGGCGGCCACGATGACGGTCTTCGCGTCGTCGGCGGGCGTGCCGGTCTTCGGGTCGTCGGCCTTGGGGGCCGTTACCTGCGTGTCGGCGCCGCCGTCCGCGACCGGATCGGGCTTTGCCTGGTCCTTCGTGCCGCCGTCGGCCAGACCCACGCCCGAGCCCGGTTCGGACGTGGCAGCGTCGGTCGGGCTGGGTGTGGTCGGCGTACTCGCGGTCCGGCTGCTCAGCCAGGGCCGGCGGGGGCGGGGCACCGCGCGGACCGGGTCGGGCGCGGCTCCCGAGCCTTCAAGTGGCCCGTCCAGCGGCGCGGCCGGTCGTAACGGTTGCACACGCGTGTCGTCCTCGCCGTCCACCACCCGTCGAGTATCACCCATCCTCCGCCGGACGTCAGATCCACGTACCCTGGGTGCATGCCCCGGTACGAGTTCCGCTGCCGCGCCTGCGGCGACACTTTCGAGGTCAACCGTCCAATGGCGGCGGCCGCTGACCCGGCCTCCTGCCCGCAGGGACACGCCGACACGGTCAAGCTGCTCTCCGCGGTCGCGGTCACCGGCCGGGGTGGGGCCGTCGGTGGTGCTACGGCACCCTCCGGTGGTGGGTGCTGCGGAGGCTCCTGCGGCTGCTGATCGGACCAATTCACCGCCACCTGGTGGGCTGGCCTTGCCGTGAGCGGGTCCGAGTGGCACTTTGAGGCGGCATCTGCCCGACCGTTCTTACGATGCGTTACCGCTCGGACTCAGGCAGCATGAACCCGACGTCACGGGCGGAGGTTCCACGCATGTCGCCACGGATCCAGCTCCCGAGCGGTTGGGTGACCTTCGTTTTCACCGATATCGAGGGCTCGACCCGGCTGGCCCAGTTGCTCGGCCCCGACTACCGCCCGGTGCTCGCCGAGCACCGCCGGCTGTTGCGCCGCACGCTGGCCACCACGGGTGGCGCGGAGCTGTTGACCGAGGGCGACTCGTTCTTCCTGGCCTTCCAGGACGCGACGGCGGCGGTGACCGCCTGCCTGACCGCCCAGCGGGCACTGTCCAGCCACGACTGGCCGACAGCCGAGGCCGCACCTCGGGTGCGGATGGGCCTGCACACCGGTTACGCCGAGCCGCGCGACGGCGACTACGCCAGCCCCGAGGTGCACCGGGCTGCCCGGGTGGCTGCCGCGGCGCACGGCGGGCAGGTGCTCTGTTCGGCGCCCACCGCCCGTCGGGCCGAGCCGCTGCCACCAGGTGCGACACTGCTCGATCTCGGTCTGCACCGGCTGCGCGGCTTCGACGACCGGGAACGACTCTTCCAACTGGTCGCGCCGGGCCTGGAGCGGCAGTTCCCGCGCCCGCGCACCGCCGACGCGGTGGCGCACAACCTGCCGACCCAGGTGACGTCGTTCGTCGGTCGGCAGGCCGAGCGCGTCGAGTTGGGCCTGCTGGTGGAGCAACACCGCCTGATCACGGTGCTGGGCGCGGGCGGGGCGGGCAAGACCCGACTCGCGGTGGAGTTGGCAAGCGGGGTCGTCGAGGCGTACCCGGACGGGGTGTGGTTTGTCGACATCGCCGCGGTGACCGACCCGGGGCTGGTGGCGTTCGCGATCGCCGCGGTGCTCGGCCTGCGACCCGAGCCGGGCCGGCCGATGCTGGACACCCTTGTCGAGTACGCGGCCGGTCGCCGCATGCTCGTCGTCCTGGACACCTGTGACACCCAGCCGGCCGCCTGCGCGGAGGTGATCGCCAGGTTGTTGTCCGGCGGCAGGGGCGTGCGGGTGCTGGCGACCAGCCGTGAGTCGTTCAGCCTGCCGGGCGAGGTGGTGTGGCGGATCCCGCCGCTGTCGGTCGACCCGCAGGCCGACGGTGTGGAGAGCGACGCGGTGGCGCTCCTGCTGGACCGTACGGCGGCGGCGCGGGGTGGCCGGCGGCCGGACCCGGCCGAGTCGGCCGACCTTCGGCGGGTGGTGCAGCGGCTGGACGGGTTGCCGCTCGCCATCGAGTTGGCCGCCGCCCGGCTGCGGGTGCTCTCGGTGGGCCAGCTCGCGGAGCGCCTGGACGATGTTCTCGGCACGTTGGACGCCGGCCGGGAGGACCCGGATCCACCACCCGTGGAGCGCGGCTGGTCCGGCAACCAGCAGGACACCGTGGACCTGGTCGCCGCGGCGTCCGGGGCGTCGCCGCCCACCCCGGCGAGCAGGGCGGTGCAGCGGTCGGCCACGGAACGGCACCTCACCATGCAGGCCACGGTCACCTGGTCGTACCGGACGCTGGGGCCTCGGGCCGCCCGCCTGCTGCGCTGGCTGTCGGTCTTCGCCGGCCCGGTGGACCTGGCGACCGTGGAGTGGCTGCTGGGTGACGACCCGCTGGATCCCCTCTCGGTGCTCGTGGACAAGTCGATGGTGCTGGCCGAGCCGCGAGCCACCGGCAGCACCTACCGGATGCTCGACCCGATCCGGGCATACGCGGCGCGGCGGTTGGCCGAGGCGGGTGAGGAGAAGGCCGCCCGGAACCGGCATGTGGCCTGGTCGGCCCATGCGGTGGACCGGGCACACCTGGGTCAGGACGGCCGTCCGGTGACGCTGTCGCTCTATGCCCTCGATCCGCTGGCCGGGGAGGTACGCGCCGCGTTGCGGTGGTGCGCCACCGGCGGCAGCGCCCGTGCCGGTCTCGGTCTGGCCGGCGGCCTGGACCAGTGGTGGCTCGAGCGGGGCCTGGCCCGGGAGGGGCGGCTGTGGCTGTTTCGGTTGTACGGGCGGCTCGCCGAGACGGGTGAGCGGATCCCGGAGGCGGAGCTGGCGGCGGTTTACCACATGCATTCGCTGCACGCCGGCGCGGACGGTGAGTTCGCCGAGGAGCTGCGTTACTCCCAGCGGGCGGAGGCGGCCGCCCGCCAGGCCGGTGATGCCGGGCTGCTGGCCCGGGTGCTCGCCGGCCGGGCCGCACCACTTGTCGACATGGGGCAGTTCGTCGAGGCCGAGCGGGTGTGCCGGGAGGTCATCGACTGGGCGCACGGGCAGGACGTGGTCGGCGAGGCGTTGTTGGCGGTGTTCAGCCTCGCCGAGCTGCTCTGGCGGCGAGGCGCCCTGGCGGAGTCGGCGGACCTGCTGGGGGCGGTCCGCCCGGTGGAGGCGGCCCGTCCGGTGGAGCGGGGCCGGCGGTCGGTGGACATGCTGCTCGGGATGGTCGCGCTGGCCCGGGGCGATGTGATCGCCGCTCACGAGCACCTGCTGGTGGCGCTGCGCTCGCGGATGGGTCATGGCTACCACGGTCGGGCGTGTGACACGTTGAACGCGGTCGCGGTGCGCTGCGCCATCGGCGGGGACCGGTTGACCGCGGCTCGCCTGTTCGGGGCGGCGCAGGCCACCCGGGCGAGCATGCGCGCGACCCCGGGCATCTACGGCGGCTACTGGGCCGAACAGCAGGCCGAACTGCGCGCGCAGTTGGGCGACGCGGTGTTCGACGACGCGTACGGCGAGGGCGCCGAGTTGGGACTGGACGAGGCCGCGGCGCTGGCACTGGACGTGGAACATCCGGACCTGGCCGCCGATTCGACACGCTTCAGCACCGGCCTGTCCCAGCCCACCCCCCGCCACCCCGCCGACCCCGACCGCCACCCCGCAACCCGAACCGAACGCGCCTAACCACCCCCACCCCCGCCCACCCCGCCCACCCCGGCGATCTTGCACTTTCTGTCGTCACGTAACGGTGCCAAAGTGGCAAACCGGCGACAGAAAGTGCAAGATCGCGTGGGCGTGGGCGTGGGCGTGGGCGTGGGCTGTTAGTGGGTTTTGGCGTTGGCTTCGGCTTGGGCCTTTATCTGGGCGGCGCGGTCGATGTCGGCCTGCTGGACGGCTGCCACCGAACCGAAGACGCTGACCGCCTGGTAGTAGGTCCAGGCCAGGCTGTAGCAGGCCGGTCGGACGACGGTGTTGTACGTGGTGCAGACGCGCTTCAGGTCCTCGTAGAAGGCACTGTCCAGGCGGGACTTGTTCGCGGGGAACTGACCGACCGCCTTGTAGTTGCGGTAGCCGAAGTCGTGCCGGTAGCAGCCGAGGCTGAAGGTGAACCCGAGCGGGTTGTCCGGGCTGGACGAGCAGTAGTCGGTGGACCAGGTGAAGTTGTACTCGGCCCAGGGGGCCCGGTTGACCCGGGCGCTGTTCCAGGAGTTGTAGCTGGAGGCGCTGGTCTGCGTCCAACTGGACAGCACGGACAGCTTCTGTGCCGGGGTGACGGCGGCGGCGGGGGAGGCGATGGCGAGAGTGGCGAGCAGCGCGAGCGCGCCCGAGGAGAACAGGGTGGCGAGACGTCGGGGCACGGGTTTACCTCCGCGGGGTGAGCGGGTGGGACGGAAGTTACCGGCGGGTCACCGGATGTCGATCAGTTTCGATCAACTGATCAACTGCTCGGTATGCGCCTCGCCAACCTTTGGTGACATGCGCTCAAACAGACGAATGCCCCGGGCGCGCGGGGCGACCGGGGCATTCGGGAGTACGGGTCAGCGTCCGACGAGTGCCGGCGGGCTGGCCGGGCTCTCGTTGGCCGAGCGGTCCAACGCGGTGAGCTGGTAGGTGTAGCGCCTACCGGGCTCGGCCGAGGTGTCCACCCAGGACTGCGAGCCGCCGGGCGTGGCCCGGACGGTGTCGACCAGGTGCGCGGCGTCCGCCGTGGCGCATCGGCCGGGCAGCGTGAGGCCGTCGAACCGGTAGATCGCGTACGAGGTGGCGGCGCCGAGTGGCCCGACGCCGTCCGCCGGCTGACGCCAGGTGAGCCGAACCCCGTCGCTCTCCCGGGCCGCCCTGGTGACCACCGGGAAGAGCAGCGGCTTGGCCGGCAGGTGCGGCATGGCCGGCACCAGCGCCGGGCGGGAGTAGTGCTCGGCGGCGTAGGTGTCGGTGGCCCCGAGCCGGTTGGCCCGCACCTGGACGGCGGAGAAGTGCACGTTGCCCCGCACCTCCGGGTACGACCGGTTGAGCGTCAGGTGGTCGGACAGTTCGCGCGGGTTCTGCCAGTACGACCCGTACGCCGGGTCGCCGCTCTTGTAGTCGGCCTGACCGATGTAGAGCTGTACGCGGGTGCCGCGCACCGTCTCGGCCCACCACGGCACGAGCCGTGCGTAGTCCGCGGCCGGGTACTGGCCGATGTACCAGTAGAGCTGCGGGACGACGTAGTCGATCCACTCCTGCTTGATCCACTTGCGGGTGTCGGCGGAGATGATGTCGTACGACTGGCTGCCGGTGGTGTCCGAGCCGAGCGGGTCGGCGGCCTTGTTGCGCCAGATGCCGAACGGGCTGACGCCGAACTTCACCCACGGCTTCGCCGCCTTGATCCTGCCGCTCATCTCCTGGACCAGCAGGTTGATGTTGTCCCGTCGCCAGTCGGCCCGGTCGGTGAAGCCCCTGTTGTGCGCGGCGAAGGTGGCGTCGTCGGGCACCTGGTAGGTGCCGCTGGGATAGGGGTAGAAGTAGTCGTCGAAGTGCACTCCGTCGATGTCGTACCGCGTCACCGCGTCCATCATCGCGGTCTGCACGAACTCGCGTACCTCGGGAATGCCGGGGTTGTAGTAGAGCCGGCTGCCGGCCACGCCGGCCGGCGGGTAGGCGAAGGTCCAGTCGGGGTGCTGCCGGGCCGGGTGGCCGGGGGCGAGCTGGGTCAGGTCGGCGCCGGCGCCGCCGGGGGCCGGCATGGAGACGCGGTACGGGTTGAACCAGGCGTGGAACTCCAGGTTGCGCTTGTGCGACTCGTCGACGAGGAAGGCCAGTGGGTCCCAGCCGGGGTCCTGGCCGCGGACGCCGGTCAGGTACTCCGACCAGGGCTCGTACGTCGAGGGCCAGAGCGCGTCGGCGGTGGGTCGGACCTGCACCACGACGGCGTTGTGGTGCAGTCGTTCGGCGAGGTCGAGCAGTTCGGAGTATTCGGCCTGCTGGGCGGCGATCCGGTCCGGGCTGGTCTGGGACGCCTTGCTGGGCCAGTCGATGTTGACGACCGACGAGATCCACATGGCTCGGAACTGTCGCTTCGGCGTGGCCGGGTCGGTGACGCAGGTGGTGGTGGGAGCGGCGGCATCGGTCGCCGCGCTCGCGGGGGTGGCGGTGACAGTCGTGCCGAGCAGGGCTGCGACCAGCCCGGCGACTCCGAGTCGGGTGGCTCTCATGCGGTGTGTCCCTTCGTTGGGGCTCCCGGATGGTTCGCGGCGCGCGGCAAGATTCGCCGCCGATGTCCGCGTTGCTGGTAGAAAATTTTCACAATTTGGCAAGTGCCGCAAGGGTTCGTGGTTGACCAATCGCGTCGCTGGGTAGCAACGGCGGTCACCGGCCGCCACGGAGGTGGTCGCACGGTGGGAGGGGTGACCGGGTGTCCGTGCTGCGCACAAAACCAATCAAGGACGTGATAGCCCAAGGTGAGGCGGACGGCAGCGACGGCAAGCTCGGGCTGAAGAGACGGCTCGGCGCCATCGACCTCACCGGCTTCGGCATCGGCATCGTGATCGGCACCGGCATCTTCACGCTCACCGGAATCGAGGCCCGGGACAGCGCCGGACCGGGCGTGGTGATCTCCTTCGCCATCGCCGGCGTGGTCGCCCTGCTCGCCGCCCTCTGCTACGCCGAGCTGGCCTCCAGCGTGCCGACGGCCGGCAGCGCCTACACCTACGCGTACGCCACGATGGGCGAGATCGTCGCCTGGATCATCGGCTGGGACCTGCTGCTGGAGTTCGCGCTCGGCGCGGCGGTGGTGGCCCGCGGCTGGTCCGGCTACCTCGCCGAACTGCTCGACCTGCCGACCCGGTGGTTCGGTGAGGAGGGCAGCACCGTCAACATCGGCGCGATCGCGATCGTGCTGATCCTGGGCATCGTGGGGATCATCGGCATCCGGGAATCCGCCCGGGTCACCAACCTGCTGGTGCTGGTCAAGGTGGCGATCTGCGTGTTCGTGGTGGTCGCCGGCCTGTTCTTCGTCAAGGCCTCGAACCTCAGCCCGTTCATCCCGGCGGCCGAGCCCGCCGGCAGTGGTGACGACGGCATCAAGCAGCCGGTCACGCAGGCGCTCTTCGGGTTGGAGCCGTCGGTCTTCGGCTTCGTCGGGGTGCTCAGCGCCGCCGCCGTGGTCTTCTTCGCGTACACCGGCTTCGAGGCCGTGGCCAACCTGGGCGAGGAGACGCGCAAGCCCAAGCGGGACCTCACGCTGGGTCTGCTCGGCACGTTGCTGATCTCCACCGTGCTCTACATCGGCGTCTCTCTCGTGGTCGTCGGCATGGTGCCGTACACCGAGATCGACCGCGGCGCCCCCATCGCGTCGGCGTTCGAGTCGGTGGGTGCCGGCTGGGCGGCGACGCTCGTCTCCATCGCCGCCGTCGCGGGCCTGACGAGCGTCATCCTGGTCGACCTGGTGGCCATGGGCCGGATCGGCTTCGCCATCGCCCGGGACGGGCTGATCCCGCCGTCGATCGCGGCGGTGCACCCGCGCTGGGGCACCCCGTACCGGATCTCGGCGATCATGACGGTGGCGGTCGCGCTGCTGGCCGGCTTCCTGCCGCTGTCGGCGCTCGCCGACCTGGTCAGCATCGGCGCGCTCTGCGCGTTCGTGCTGGTGTCGATCGCGGTGCCGATCCTGCGCCGCAAGCGGCCGGACCTGGAGCGGCCGTTCCGGGTGCCGTTCTCCCCGGTGCTGCCGATCGTCTCGGCGCTGGCCTGCTTCTACCTGATGCTCAACCTGTCGGTGGAGACCTGGCTGCGGTTCCTGGCCTGGATGCTGCTCGGCGGGATCATCTACTTCGGCTACGGCTACCGCCGCAACCGGCTGGCCCGGCACGAACCGGCGGTCGCCCCGGATGCGTGAGATCCGCTGAAGGGCCCCCGCGGGATCGCGGGGGCCCTTCAGCGACGGTTCAGGGGCGAGGCTGCGACGTGGCGGTCGGACCCTTGACCACGGGCTTGCCGTCGACCCAGGTCACCTCGTCGAGCCAGACCTGTCGGCCCGGGTCGGTGCTGCCCTCCTGGCCGGGCGGCCAGGCGTGGTACAGCAGCCACGTCCGGCCGTCCTTCACGACAATCGAGGCGTGGCCGGGGCCCGAGGCGGCCTCGGTGCTCTTCAGGATCGGGTTCTCGGCGGCCTTCACACACGGGCCGGTGGGGCTCTCGCAGACCGCGTAGCCCTCGGCGTACTCGGCCCGGTCGTAGGCGTTGGCCGCGAAGAAGAGGAGCAGCCGACCGTCCTGGCGGTGGAAGAACGGCCCCTCGATCAGGGTGCCCTCCCACGGCTCGGTCTGCTTGAGCAGCTTCGTCGGCTCGCCGACGAGGGTCAACCCGTCGTCCGCGAGGCGCTGCGACCAGAGCCAGGTGTCCACCCCGATGGCATTGCCGTCGTTCTTCCACAGCAGCCACAGGCTGCCGTCGGTGTCCCGGAACGGGCTGGCGTCGATCGCACCGCCCAGGTCGGCCTGGCAGATCAGTGGGCCGTCCGCGTCGTCCGAGTACGGCCCCTGCGGCGCGCTGGCCACCGCCCGCCCGACGCACTGCCGGCCCGACTCCCGGCCGGCGACCGTGTAGTAGAGCGCGAACCGGTCCGGCCCCAACTGGATGACCTCCGGTGCCCAGGTCTTGCCGGCGTCCGCCCAGTCCGGCAGCGTCGGCAGGGCATCCTCTGCCTCGGACCAGTCGACCAGGTTCGACGAGGTGCGGACCGGGACGTTGCGTCCGTCGGCGTTGGTGTGGAACAGGTACCAGGTGTCACCCACCTGGATCGCCTGCGGGTCCGGGGCGTCGGTCTGCACGATTGGGTTGGTGAACATGCGGCTCCCACTGCTCGTGTCGATGGGCTCGTCGTCGGCGCAGCCGCCGACGAGCAGTGCGGCGGTGATGACCATCGCCGCCGCACCACCTCGCCGGAGGTTCCCGGCCGTCATCCCTTCAGACCGCTGCGGGAGACGCCCTGGATGATGTGCCGCTGGGCCAGCACGAAGAGGATCAGCACGGGCACGCTGGCCAGCACCGCGCCCGCCATGATCACCGGGTAGTCGGTGACGTACGAGCCCTGGAGCAGGCCCAGGCCCGGCGGCAGGGTGAGCTTCTCCGGGCTGAACAGCACGAAGATCGGCCAGAGGAAGTCGTTCCAGTTGGTGAGGAACGACAGCACGGCCAGGGTGGCCAGCGCCGGCTTGGACAGCGGCAGCACCACCTTGTAGAAGATCTGCCACTGGTTGGCGCCGTCGAGCGTGGCGGCCTCCTCCAGCTCGTTCGGCAGGGAGAGGAAGAACTGCCGCAGGAAGAAGACCCCGAACGCGCTCGCCGCGCCGGGCACGACCACCACGGCGACGGTGTCGATCCAGTTGAGCTGGTCGACGATCAGGAAGTTCGGAATGATCAACGAGGTCGGCGGGATGAACAGCGTCCCGACGATCAGGGCGAAGGTCACCCCACGCCCCCGGAACCGCAGCCGGGCCAGGGAGTACGCGGCCATCGAGGCGGTCACCAGCACCAGCAGCGAGTGCAGCGTGGCGGCCACCATGCTGTTGAGGAACCACCGCAGCACCGGGTTCGCCGAGTTGTTGAGGATCTGCTCGTAGCCGTAACCCGCGAGCGGGTTCGGCAGCCAACTCGGGGGGATCTCCTGCGCGGCCGTGTAGGTCTTCAGCGAGGTGATGACCATCCACACGAGCGGGACCAGGAAGACCAGGGTCAGCGCGACAAGGATGGCGTAGAGCCCGACCCGGCGCAGCCCCGATCCGGAGCCGTTCGTGGTCGGCGTGGGCGTCGTCATGGCGATCCCCTCAGTCTTCCTTGTAGCGGAAGAGGCGGAAGTTGGCGATGCTCACGACCGCCAGCAGCAGGGCGAACACGATGCTCATCGCGGCGGCGCGACCGGCGTTGTTGTTCCGCAGGCCCTCCTCGACGATGAACCACACCACCGTGCGGGTCTCCGTGCCGGGCGTCCCCTGGGTGATCAGGAACGACTGGCCGAACATGTTCGCCGAGGCGAGCACCGTCGTCGTGATCACGAAGAGCAGCACCGGGCGCAACCCGGGCAGTGTGACGTTGCGGAAGCGCTGCCACGCGCTGGCCCCGTCCATCCGGGCCGCCTCGTACAACTCCGGCGAGATGTCCTGCAGCCCGGCCAGGTAGATCACCGCGTTGAAGCCGGAGGTCCACCACACGGTCACCCCGACCAGCGAGATCCACGCCCACGGCATGTTCGTCACCCAGGGCGTGTCCGACGGCAACCCGACCACGCCGAGGAGCCGGTTGACCAGGCCCAGGTTGGCGTCGAGCAGGAACCGCCAGAGCAGGCCGATCACCGCGACGCCCAGCACGTACGGCGCGAAGTAGACCGCCCGGAAGAACGTCCGCCCCGGGAAGGAGCGGTTGAGCAGCAGGGCCAACCCCAGCGGTACGACCACCAGCAGCGGCACCGACAGCACCGTGAAGATCGCGGTGGCGCGGATGCTCTGCCACCAGTCGCCGTACACGGCGGAGTCGCTGGAGAAGAGCTGCTTGTAGTTGTCCAACCCGACGAACGGCCGGTTGGGCAGCTGGAAGTCCCACTGGTGCACGCTCAGCCAGAGCCCGAGGACGATCGGCAACAGGCCGAAGACCCCGAACAGGATCAGGTACGGGGCAAGGAACAGGTATGGCGTCGCCCGTCTGGTCCGACCCGCCGAAGCGGTCCGGCGGGCTGCGTTGGCCGCCGGGGGCGGCGCGTCACCGCGCGCCGCCCCGACCTCGATCACGTCCGCCACTGGTGATCAGCTCCCGTACTTCTTGCGGTTTTCCTCGAGCTGCTTGTTGGCCTTGGCCACGCCCTCGTCGAGCGCCTGCTGGGGCGTCTTCTTGCCGAGCGCGGCCACGTTGAACGAGTCGTAGAAGGTCTTGATGACCTCGCCGAGGCCCGGAGTCGCCGGCGGGAACGCCGCGTACTCCAGTTCGGGGGCGAGCGCCGAGATCTCCGGCAGCGCCTTGAACTCGGCGCTCTCCCGGACGTCCTTACGGGCCGGGATCTGGCCGCCCTTGGCCCAGTCCAGCGAGTGCTGGCTCAGCCAGTTGATGAAGACCTTCGCGCCGGAGACCTTGTTGGCGTTGTTGGCCCGCTGCTTCACGATCGTGAAGTTGTGCGAGTTGGCCCAGGCCGCCGGCTTGCTGCCGAGCTGGGGGAGCGGGGCGACACCCCACTGCACCTCGGGGCTCTTCTTCAGATCGTTGATCTGCCAGATGCCGTTGAAGGTGAAGGCGTTCTTGCCGCTCTTGAACGCCAGGTACTCGGCGTCCTGACCGACGTTCGCCGGCGAGTGGCCCTGCTTGATCATGTCGACGAGCCAGGTGCACGCCTCGACCGCCGGGCCGGAGTTGAACGTGGCCTTGGCCACCTCGGCGTCGAAGAGGCTGCCACCCCACTGGTTGAGCAGGGAGTAGAACGTCATGCCGCCGGTGAACTGGAACGGGCTGATCCAGAAGCCCTGCACGCCCGACTTCTTGAACTCGGCGAGTGCCGCCGTGAAGTCGTCCTTGGTGGTCGGCGGCTTGTTCGGGTCCAGGCCGGCCTTCTGCATGACGGCCTTGTTGTAGTAGAAGCCCAGCGGGTGCATGTCCAGCGGGATGCCGTACCGCTTGTTGTTGTAGAGCCCGCCCTGCCACACCGTGGGCGCGAAGTCCGCCTCGGAGAGCTCCAGGTTCTTGGCCACGTCGTCCAGCTCGCTGATCACGCCGCGGGCGGCGAAGGTGGCGAGCTGGTCCATGTGCATGACCGCGATGTCCGGGCCGTTGCCGCTGGAGGCCGCGCCGGGGAGCTTGTTGTAGTAGTCCTCCCACTGGTACGTGGCCACCGACACGGCGATGTTCGGGTGCTCGGTGTTGAACTGGTTGACGAGCGCCTTGAAGATGTCCCCGTCGCCGCCGGTGAAGCCGTTCCACAGCTTCAGGTCGACCTTGGGACCGGTGTACTCCTTGCCGCCGTTGCCGGTGGCCGGCCCGGAGGCGTTGTCATCGCCGCCGCCGCAACCCGCGAGGGTCAGCGAGGCCGCGGCGCCGAGTCCGAGACCGAGGCCGAGCAGGCGCCGCCGGCTCATGTCGTTCTGGATCATGCTTTATCTCTCCTTGAGGGGGGACGGTATGAATTGTGCCTGCTCAGCCCGGTGCGACAGCTAGGCGCTGGCCGGGCCGAAACGGAGCACGCTCCAGGACACGGCGGGCAGGAGCACGGAGCACCGGCCGCCGTCGGGGGTGGGGATCGGTAGGTTCCGAGGCGTCACCCGGTCGGGCTCGGCCTCGGTGTTCGTCGCTGACGGGTCGGAGCCGGCAGCGATGCATTCGAACGACAGGCCGGACATACCCGGCATGCCGCGCAGGTCGATCTCCAGCGGGAGATCGGTGGAGTCCCGGTTGACCGCGAACACGGTCAGCTCGCCGGTCTCCTCGTCGTGCACGGCGACGGTGTCGAGCACCGGCACGTCCCCGTACTTCTTCGTGTCGTAGCGCGGCGACACCGGCTCGGTGCGCAGCACGGTGCCCCGCGCGTAGCGGGCGGTGAGCGCGAACGGGTGGAAGATGCTCTGCCGCCACGCCGGGCCCCCGTTGCGGGTGCGGATCGGCGCGATCACGTTCGCCAGTTGCGCCTGCGCGGCCACCCCGACCCGGTCGGCGTGCCGGAGCAGGGTGATCAGCAGGTCGCCGACGACCACCGCGTCGACGGCGGTGAAGTCGTCCTCGATCAGCGCCGGGGCCTCGACCCAGCCGCGCCGGTCCAGGTCGGCCTGGAGGCGGGACTCGTACCAGACGTTCCACTCGTCGAAGGAGATCTTCAGCTTGCGCCTGTGCCGCTGCCTGGCGGCCACGTGGTCGGCGGTCGCGACGACCTCGGTGATGAAGTTGTCCATGTCGACGGCCGAGGCCAGGATGCTCGCCTGGTCGCCGTCGGACGGGTCGTAGTAGGTGTGCGCCGAGATGTAGTCGACGTGTTCGTAGGTGTGCTCCAGCACCGTCGCCTCCCAGGAGGCGAAGGTGGGCATCCGCCGGTTGGAGCTGCCGCAGGCGATCAGGCTGATCGACGGGTCGATCATCTTCATCGCGCGGGCGGCCTCGGCGGCGACGCGACCGTACTCGTCGGCGGTCTTGTGGCCGACCTGCCACGGGCCGTCCATCTCGTTGCCGAGGCACCACAGTCGCACCCCGTACGGATCCTCGGCGCCGTGCTTGCGCCGCAGGTCGGAGAGCTCCGTGCCGCCCGGGTGGTTGGCGTACTCCAGCAGGTCCAGGGCCTCCTGCACCCCGCGGGTGCCGAGGTTGACCGCCATCATCGGCTCGACCCCGGCCTCGGCGGCCCAGGTCATGAACTCGTCCAGCCCGAACGCGTTGGTCTCGATCGTCTTCCAGGCCAGGTCCAGCCGGCGGGGCCGGTTGCCGACCGGGCCGACCCCGTCTTCCCAGCGGTAGCCGGAGACGAAGTTGCCGCCCGGGTAGCGGACCACCGAGACGCCCAGTTCGCGGGTCAGGGCCAGCACGTCGCGGCGCAGGCCACGGGAGTCGGCGCTGGGGTGGCCGGGCTCGTAGATGCCGCCGTAGACGCACCGCCCCATGTGCTCGACGAAGGAGCCGAAGAGGCGTCGGTCGGCCGGGCCGATGGAGAAGGCCGGGTCGACCGTCAGCTGCGCGGTCCGCAAGGGGGTGCCACCTTTCCTCGTGCTGTCGCCCGGGTGAGCGCAGTCACCGTTCACCCGGTGTCCACCGTTTCTACAACGTTGTAGGCAACGTTGTAAAGAGCAGGTGACAAGGTATGGTGCGCTGGGTTACCTCGGGGAGGTTGCGGAGTGCGACACAGGCTCAAGGACGTGGCCGAACGGGCCGGGGTGTCGGTGAAGACCGTCTCCAACGTCGTCAACGGCTACGTACACGTTCGGCCGGACACCCGTGCCCGCGTCGAGGAGGCGATCGCCGAACTCAACTACCGGCCCAACCTCTCGGCCCGCCACCTGCGCAAGGGCCGCACCGGCGTGATCGCGCTGGCCGTTCCGGAACTGGACATCCCCTACTTCGCCGAGCTGGCCCGCTACGTGGTCACCGCCGCCGCCGCGTACGGCTGGACGGTGCTCATCGACCAGACCGGCGGTCGGCGTGAACAGGAACGGGTGGTCGCCTCCGGCATCACCGACCACCTGATCGACGGGCTCATCTTCAGCCCGTTGGCGCTCACCGCCGAGGATCTGGCCAGCCTGGACGGCACCCCGATGGTGCTGCTCGGTGAACGGGTCGAGCACGGCCCCGCGGATCGCGTGGTGATCGACAACGTGGCCGCCGCCCGGGAGATCACCGAACACCTGATCAAACTCGGCCACCGCCGGATCGCGGCCATCGGCTCCCAGCGCACCGACGAGGGCGCCAGCGCACGGCTGCGCCTGGCCGGCTACCGCGACGCGCTGCTCGCCGCCGGGCTCGCCTACGACGAAACCCTTGTCGCGCCCGCGCCGGCCTGGCATCGCGCCGACGGCGCCGCCGCCATGCGGGGCCTGCTCACCTCCGGCGTACGCCCCGACGCCGTCTTCTGCTTCAACGACACGCTCGCCCTGGGTGCCCTGCGCGCTCTGCACGAGGCCGGCCTGCGGGCGCCCGAGGACGTGGCGGTGGTCGGCTTCGACGACATCGAGGACGGCCGGTTCTCCATCCCCACGCTCAGCACCGTCGCCCCGGACAAGGAGCGGATCGCCCAACTGGCCGTCGAACTCCTGGCCAACCGCCTGGACGGCGACCGAACCGCCCCCACAAGAGAACTCTCCGCCCCCTACCGCCTAGAACTACGCGAATCAACCCAAACCCCCTAGCTCCCCCTACCCCCTACCCCCTCCCCCTCCCGGCCCCACCCACCCCCTTCCCGCGTTGATCATGGAGTTATTGCCATCCACGCCGGCGTGTCGCCGCTATAACCTCATGATCAACGCGGGGCCCGGGGGGGTGGGGCCCGGTGGGGTGGGGTTAGTCGAAGAAGCGGGCTAGGTGGGTTTGGGGGGCTGGGTCGGTGTTTGGGGGGAGGGGGGTCAGGTCGGCGAAGATCGAGGCGCCGTCGCAGCCCGCGTGCAGCGGGTACCACCGTGGCGCGCCCGGCGGTCGGAGCTGGCAGATCCCCTTGAACGTCTGGACGTCCATCAGCCGGACGTGAGTCGGGTCGGCCACCGCGTTCACATGCCCCCACCAGGGGCTCATCACGTGCAGCACGCCGCCCGGACGCAGTACCCGGTGGCACTCGTCCACGAGCGGCAGAAAGTCGATCAGGTGCTCCAGGATGTGCACCGCGAAGAGGACATCCACCGAGTCGTCGGCGAGCGGTAGCGAGCCGGACAGGTCCGCGACCGCGTCCACCCCCGGCGCGGGGTAGATGTCCAGCCCCAGGTTGCCCGACCACTGCTTGGTCGGACCGCACCCGAGGTCCACGACCACGGGTGCGCGCCCGCCGACGCCGACGCGGCACCAGACGCCGTAGACGCCGGCCAGCCGTCCCACCAGGTCGCGTACCAGCCGCAGCTCGGCGGGCTCGGCGACGTCCCCGCTGAGGTGGGCCACCCCCCGGTCGAACCGCACCTCGACGGCCAGGCCCCGCAGCCGGTCGTCGTGCCGAGCCTGGTCCGCCCATGCCTGGGTGAGGGATTCGTCGATTGCCCGCAGCCGGTCGGCCGAGGGTGGAGTCTGTGCCAAAGCGACCATTCGGGCCACCTCCCGCCGCGCGTTACCCGCATTCGCGCCCGGTATGCCCCGATCGGCGGCTCGGCTCGGCTCGGCTCGTCCGGGTCCGCACGCCGCCGACGGGCGTGTCGCAGCCACGAAGGCCAGGTCGACTCCCGCGCGGCGAGGGTCAGCCCGAGAGGGTGCGCCGGCCTCCGCGCATCCGCTGGCGAGGCGGCGGGTCGGCGGGCTTCGGCCGCTTGAGGTGGTAGCGGTGCAACTCGTGGTGGCCGGGCAGGGATGGGTCCTCGCTCATCGCGACCAACTCCCAGCCCTGGTCACCGGCCCGGTTCAGGTGGGCCAGCGAGGTGTCGCCGTACGGCGTCACGTCGACCATCGAGCCGTCCGGGCCGTACCAGACGAAGACGACCTCCCAGCCGAGGTCGTTCGTCGCCGCCTGGCGGCGGCGAACCAGCAGGGCGTACTCCCACTTGAGCATGGCGTCATTCTCACCCCGCGCCGCCGCGCTGGCACGGATCAATCCTCGGCGATCCGCCCGCCGTCCACTCGCAGGCGCCGGTTGGTCTCGATGGCGGCCAGCATCCGTCGGTCGTGGGTGACGAGCAGCAGCGTTCCGGGGTAGCTGGCCAGCGCCGACTCAAGCTGCTCGATGGCGGGCAGGTCCAGGTGGTTCGTGGGTTCGTCGAGCACCAGCAGGTTGACCCCACGACCCTGGAGCAGCGCCAGCGCCGCCCGGGTCCGCTCACCGGGGGACAGGGTGGCCGCCGGTCGCGGCACGTGCGCCGACCGGAGCCCGAACTTGGCCAGCAGGGTCCGCGCGTCCGCCGGCGACATGTGCGGTACGGCCGCGTGGAACGCGTCGATCAGCGGCGCGTCACCGAGGAACAGC
Source organism: Micromonospora sp. NPDC049175 (assembly GCF_043197345.1). Classification (NCBI taxonomy): domain Bacteria; kingdom Bacillati; phylum Actinomycetota; class Actinomycetes; order Micromonosporales; family Micromonosporaceae; genus Micromonospora; species Micromonospora sp. NPDC049175. Next base: position 419,327 of record NZ_JBICSY010000005.1, read on the forward strand.
CCTCGTGCCTGGTCGACCTCACCCACCACCACCCCGGGTCCGAGCGAGGCGCTGCCGGCGTCCAACGGCAGCCGCCCGAGCAGCGCGGCCAGCAGGGTGGACTTGCCCGAGCCGTTCGCCCCGGTCACCGCCACCCGGTCCGCCCAGTCGATCTGGAGGTCGATCGGGCCGAGGGTGAACCCTCCCCGGCGTACCACCGCACCTCGCAGCGTGGCCACGACGGCGCCGGCGCGGGGCGCGGCGGCGATCTCCATCCGCAGCTCCCACTCCTTGCGGGGCTCCTCGACCACGTCGAGCCGTTCGATCAGCCGATCGGTCTGCTTGGCCTTGGCGGCCTGCTTCTCGCTCGCCTCGGCGCGGAACTTGCGGCCGATCTTGTCGTTGTCGGTGGCCTTGCGCCGGGCGTTCTTCACGCCCTTCTCCATCCACCCGCGCTGGGTGCGGGCCCGCGCCTCCAACCCAGCCTTGGTCTCGGCGTACTCCTCGAAGTCCGCGCGGGCGTGCCGGCGGGCCACCTCGCGCTCCTCCAGGTAGGCCGCGTAGCCGCCGCCGTAGTGGTTGACCTGCTGCTGCGCCAGGTCCAACTCCAGCACCCGGGTCACCGTGCGGAGGAGGAACTCGCGGTCGTGGCTGACCAGCACCGTGCCGGCCCGCAGCCCGGTGACGAACTCCTCCAGCCGCTCCAGACCGGCCAGGTCCAGGTCGTTCGTCGGCTCGTCGAGCAGGAACACGTCGTACCGGCTGAGCAGTAACGACGCCAGCCCGGCGCGGGCCGCCTGGCCGCCGGAGAGCCCGGTCGTCGGGTGGTCCAGGTCGACCGCGAGCCCCAGGTCCGCGCTCACCTGCTCGGCGCGTTCGTCCAGGTCCGCACCGCCGAGGGCGAGCCAGCGCTCCAGCGCGTCGCCGTACGCGTCGTCGGCGCCCACCGCCCCGGCCGTCAGCGCCTCGGTCGCCGCGTCCAACGCCGCCTGCGCGGCGGTCACCCCGGTCCGGCGGGCCAGGAAGTCCCGCACGGTCTCGCCCGGCCGCCGTTCCGGCTCCTGCGGCAGGTGCCCGACGCTCGCCGTGGGCGGGCTCAGTCGCACGCTGCCGGCCTCGACCGGCAACAACCCGGCGAGGGTACGCAGCAGCGTCGACTTGCCGGCCCCGTTCGGCCCCACCAGGCCGACCACGTCACCGGGGGCCACCACCAGGTCCAGCCCGGCGAAGAGGGGGCGGTCGCCGTGCCCGGCGGCCAGGTCCTTCACGATCATCGTGGCGCTCATCAGTTCGGGAGCCTATCCGGCTGCCGGCATACGATCCGACGGGAGCGGGCAGACTCAACGGCGTGGTGACGACACTGGCGATCGACTGCGGCGGCGGAGGCATCAAGGCGTCCGTTCTCGACGAAGCGGGGACGATGCGGGCCCGACCGCTGCGGGTGCCGACCCCGTACCCGTTGCCGCCCTCGCTCTTCGTCCGGACCCTGCTGGATCTGGGCGGGCGCCTGCCAGCGGCGGACCGGCTCACGGTCGGCGTACCCGGGATGATCCGGCACGGGGTGGTGGTGACCACACCGCACTACGTGACCCGAAGCGGCCCGCGCAGCCGGGTCGACCCGGACCTGGTCGCCGAGTGGTCCGGCTGGGACGCGCGCGGCGCGCTGGCCGACGCGTTCGGGGTGCCGGCGCTGGTGCTCAACGACGCCGAGGTGCACGGCGCCGGGGTGGTCGCCGGCACCGGCTGTGAACTGGTGTTGACCCTGGGGACGGGGTTGGGCAGCGCGCTCTACGACGGCGGGGTGCTCGCACCGCACCTGGAGCTGTCGCACGCGCCGGTGCGGTGGGGCACCACCTACGACACGTACGTGGGTGAGCCGGAACGGCGGCGGCTCGGCGACGCCTTCTGGTCCCGGCGGATCCGGCAGGTGGTCGACGGGCTTCGCCCGGTGTTCCGCTGGGACCGGCTCTATCTGGGCGGGGGCAACTCCCGACTGATCCGGCCCGAACAGTTGGCCCGGATGGGCGACGACGTGGTGGTGGTGCCGAACACGGCGGGGATCGTCGGTGGCGTCCGCGCCTGGGAGTTGGCCGCCAGCCGCCGCGACGCGCGCACCTGACCCTGCTGCGGATCGCGCGCGGGCAGGGCGTCCAGCGCCCGACGCAGTTTCGACAGCGGGAACAGTCGCCAAACGCCAGGCGTTGTGCCAGCGTCGGAACAGGTGACGGTGCGACCCGAGGAGGTGGGCAGATGGATCTTCTGGCGGACTACCGGCGGGCGACCATGTTCTTCGAAACCGGTGACCCGAGCGGCGCGGCCCGACTGCTGGAGCCGATCGTCGACGCCGAACCCGGCAACGCGGCGGTCCGGCAGTTGCTGGCTCGGGCGTACTTCCAGTCGGCCCAGCTCAACCGGGCCGAGGAGCACCTGCGCGAGCTTGTCGAACGGGACCCGAGCGACCACTACGCGCACCACGTGCTCGGTCGGACGCTGGAACGGCTCAACCGGCACACCGACGCGCTGCGGCACCTGCGGATCGCCGCCGCCATGTACGCGACCAACGACGACTACCGGATCGCGCTGCAGCGGGTGGAAACCCGGGTGGGCGGCACGCGCTGAGCGTGGACCGGTGACGATGCGAGGGGCGGTCCTTCGGGGCCGCCCCTTTGTCGTCCGGCTCGTCGTCCTGTCGTGCCCTTTGTCGTCCGGCGGGCGGGCTCTTCCTCGCCCGGCGGGTGGGCCACCCGGCGTGCCTAGGATGGCGGGCATGGGACCTGACCGGGCGGGGGCCGTGGCATGAAGCTCAAGCTGGACCTGCACGAGATCTTCAACAAGGGGCAGGACATCGACCGCGCGTTGCGCGGGATCATGGACGAGGCGGTGGCGAAGAAGGCCACCCTCGTCGAGATCATCCCCGGCAAGGGGTCGGGTCAGCTCAAGAAGCGGGTGCTGCGGTTCCTCGACCAGAAGGACGTCAAGCAGCTCTACCACCGCGTGGAAAAGGATTCGAAGAACTTCGGCCGCCTCTTCGTGCACTTCCGGTGGAAATAGCGGCGGCATAGCCTCTGACCTACGGCTCCGGTCGATTCCGGGGCCGCTGAATCGGGATCATGCCGTGACCTCGAAGCGGTCGGGTCAAGGGCCACAGAGTGCGTGGCGATGACCGCGCGGCCGTCGTACTCTCCGGCGCTAGCCGACTGGTGGCCGCAGCTCCGGTGGGTCTCGTCGGCCCCGTAACTCGTCGGCAATCGAGACCCCTGCCAGGACGAGGGCAGCTATGGCGGCACCCCCGAGTGGCGGCACCAGGATTACCGCCGGTGACACGATGGCGAGCACGAGGACCCCGATCGGCCGACTCCAGGACAAGCGGCTGAACACGACGAACTCGAAGAGGGCGCGTCCGGTGAGGAACAGCGCGGGTCCGCCGAGGATGACGGCGATCCAAGCCGGTGGTGTGTGTCCAAACGGATGCGCGATGACAAGTTCGTAGCCGACCGAAATTGGAATGATGCCAGCGACCATGATCGCATGGACGTACACCACTGGGCGTGCCCGAACCGGTCCGGAGGTCGTTGCAATAGCCTTCGCCATCAGCGTCCCTGCGCTGAAGATGTAGATTCGCCACAGCAACACCGTGGTGGCAAAGGCTGTCAGAACCGCCGCATATTGAGGTGCGTGAAACCCGCTGCGGTCGAACGTCTGCCCGGTGACCAGGATCAGCTCGCCGAGCGCGATGATAAAGAACTGTCGATACCGGTCGGCCAGGTGTTCCCCGGAGAATGCGAACTTCGTCGCGCTGGCGCGGCCAAGCCCTGGTGTGGGGAAGAGGAGTAAGGCTGTGAAGTACTCCACGGCCACCGCCAGCACCCACAGCATCCCCCGCAGAGAACCCTGCACGAGCGCGCCCGAAATCCAAGGTACGGCAGACACACCCAGCCAGAAGGCGATCCGCATCAGAGTGCGCCGTATCTCGTGATCGCGCAGCAGAAGCGTGAGGATGCCGACCGAACCGAGCTGAGTGGCAACGTACGCACCCGCGAAGTGCAGGCCTCGATCGCCGAACGCCTCAGGTGCCGCAGCGGCCATCACCAGGGTGCCGAGCAGGGCTCCAAGGATCAGCATCTGTATCGGCGGTCGTCGCGGGTCGAACTTGTCGCAGATCCCCGAGGCAACGGCCCAGACCGCTGAGAGGGCGAGCAGCAAGATCAGCGTCTGGGCGGCGCCGGCCCAGCTCAGGTCGGCTAAGAGCAGGCGCGAAAGCATCGCGAGCGCGAGGACGAACACGACGTCGATCAGAAGTTCCAGGAACGTGGCCGACCGTGGTTCCCTTAAGGCTTCGCAGCAGCGGAACTGCCTTCCGCGACATCTATTCGCCTTCCTGGCCATTCCTGCCTACCTGTTGACGCTGTCGTACCACACCGGCAAAGCCAATGGATCCCGACGTGGTTCAGTGCCACAGACGGGAACTGTCGCCAGATCTGATACCGAACTGTCATGCAGAGCAGGAGACCGGCACAGGGAATCCCGGGCTGGTTGAGAACTTTCTGGACGAGATCAAGGCGGCCCGCGGCGCGACACCCCTAGGGCCGAGGATCTCCCGCCAGGGAGCACGGGCGCAGGAGGTCAGCTGGTGCGAGACGTCCCTCAGCGGCGACGCGGGCGTCCGCCTTTCATGCTCGGATGCGTGGACCGGACCAGCTCGTCGGCTCCACATGGGGAAGAACCTCGCTGGCCAGCCACTCCAACGCCTCGCCCACCAGGCGGCCGTCAATGGGCATCCACAACGAGCACATCGTCACACCCGCGTCGGCGAGCTGGCGCAGATCCTCGACGATCGCTTCGGTGGTGGCGTCGGTGCCGCCGAGCAGCCGGCCCGGCACTGGCCGGACCGCCGGGATTCCCTGCGGTACCAGGAACCCGACCGTGTTGATCTCGATCGTCGCCGGGTCGCGCCCCGTACCGTCGGCAAGCTCCTCGATCCGGCGCCGGAAGAAGCGTGCGTCCTCGTGGTTGATGCCGGAGCCGTGCCAGCCGTCGCCGAACCGCAGCGCACGCCGGATCGCGGCGTCGCTGTGCCCGCCCACCCAGATCGGCGGCCCGCCGGGTCGGTGCGGTGGGACGCCGATGATCGCTTCGCGGAGGCCGGCGAACCTGTCATCCAGGTCCCCTGTGGTGCCGGACCAGAGGGCCTTCATGATTTCGAGGCACTCGTCGGTCCGCTGGCCCCGGAGCCGGATCGGCACCCCGAGTGCGTCGAACTCCTGCGGATTCCATCCGGTGCCGACGGCGACCACCAGGCGACCCGCCGACATGACGTCCAGCGTCGCGATCTGGTTGGCCAGCACCACGGGCCGGTAGTAGGGCAGGACCAGCACACTCGTCGCGATACCGATGTGGGTCGTCGCGCCGGCGATCGCCGCCAGAAGGACCATCGGATCGTGGCCAGCACCGTGCGGGTTCTCCAACACGTGGTTGGACATGAGGACATAGTCCAGACCGATCCGCTCGGCATCACGCGCTGCCCGGAGCATGGCGTCACCCCCGGCACGCGGCCACGCCTGCGGCTCGAGGGAGAGTCCGAATCTCATACCCGTCTCCTGACGATGATGGCGACATGGGAAGCAGCGGTACCGCGGTCCACCGCCCGGTCAGACCGCTGTGGACTCGGCATCGGCCGAGGCGCCCCGCCCCCAGGACGGGACCAGGCTCACCAGCACGGCACCGAGCACACAGGCGACGGCCGCCACCACGTAGGCGACGTGGTAGCCATGCAGGACACCGGCCTGCCCGTCGGCGCTGACCGTGGTCGTCGCCGCGACGACGACCAGGGACGCCACACCGACGCTGGCGCCGACCTGCTGGGCGGTGACGTTCACGGCGCCTGCCACGCCGTGCCGCTCCGCCGGGACTCCGGTCAGGGACGCGGCGGTCATGGTGGGGAACACCGAGCCGACGCCGGTGCCGATGACGATCAGGCCGGGCAGCATGTGCAGCCAGTAGTTGCCGTCCAGCGGGGTCCACGCCCAGGCCAGGATGCCCAGACCGATCAACACCAGCCCGCTGGCGAGCATGATCTTCTGGCCGAAGCGGGACAGCAGGCGACCGGTGAGGAAATTGGCCACGAGGAAGACACTCAGCGAGAACGGCATCACCGCGATACCGGACTGGAACGGCGAGTAGCCCAGCATCTCCTGCAGGTAGAGCGGGGCGAAGAACTGCAGACCCAGCGCTGCGGTGTAGAGCAGGAACGCCGAGAGAGTCGCAGACCGCACGGGAGCGGGACGGAGTACGGACAGCGGCAGCAGCGGGTCGGCCGTACGCCGCTCCCAGACGACGAAGCCGACCAGCAGCAGGACGGCGCAGGCGACCGAGCCGGCCGCCCCGGCGTCGTCCCAGCCAGTCGAGCCGCCCCGACTGACACCGAAGACCACCAACAGCAGGCCCGCCGTGACCAGGACCGCACCCGGCACGTCGAGGGGATGTGGGTTGCGGGGCGTAGGCGGCAGGGCCGCCCGCAGGGGCAGCAGCACCAGGAGGCCGAGGACAACGGAGAACGCGAACACCGCCCGCCAGCCGAACAGGTCGGTCAGCACGCCGCCGAGCACGAAACCACCGCTGCCGCTGGCGGCGCCGACCGCCGCGTACATGCTGAAGGCCCGGTTGCGGGCCGGCCCCACAGGGAAGACATCGGACAGCAGCGCGATGGCGGCGGGGCCGGACAGCGCCGCTCCCAGCCCCTGCAATGCGCGACCGACGATGAGCACCTCGACGTTGGGGGCCAGAGCGCCAGCCAGCGCCGCCGCCGTGAACAGCGCGACCCCGAGACCGAACACCAGACGGCGGCCGAACACGTCGGCGAGGCGACCGCCGAGCAGCAGGAACCCGGCGAACGTGACGGCGTACGCGGTCAGGATCCATTGCAGGACGGAGCTGTCGAGCGCGAACTGCCGCTGCATGCCCGGCACTGCGGCGTTGATGACGTTCATGCTGCCGATGTCGAGCGCGAGCGCTCCGGCGAGGACTGTCAGAGCCAGCCAGTGCCGGGACGACAGGCCCGCATCGTTCTCGGTCTCACCGTCGTGTTCGATGGTCAAGACAAGCTCCTGACGGGGCGTTCCGGGCAGCGTCGAGCGGGCGGCCCGGATCGCCGGTCCGCCCGTCGTGCAGGGATTCAGTGGCTGTTGGAGGTGGCGCTGGCGAGAACCCGCTCGTCGGCCACGAGGGTCCCGTCGCTGGCCATCGCCGTCTCGGTCTCCAGGATCTGCCTGGCGAGCCGCCCGCGCAGGTCCTGCAACGCGGCGATACGCCGGTCGAGGGCTCCGAGTCGGTCGGCGGCGATCCTGATGGCGTCGGGACACCTGGGCAGGGTGCTCAATGGCTGGTCGAGGCAGCCCTTCTCGATCGAGAGCCGGATGTCCTCGACGGTCAGGCCGGATTCAAGCAGCTCACGAATGTTTCGGACTTTGACCACCGCCAATTCGTCGTACTCCCGATATCCGTTGGAGGCACGACGTGGAGCAATCAGGCCCTGTTGCTCGTAGTACCGCACGGACCTGGTGCTGACGCCGCAACTGTCGGCCAGCTCTCCGATGCGCATCTCGATCATCCCCTCATGCCCAAGGCGATGCTAGAACATTGACACTGACGTCAAGGTCAATCATTGCGCCGGTTTTCACGATCGTGGCTCCTCGCCAGCGGTCGGATAATGGGCATGTGACGGAGGAGCAGGTTACCGAGTCGACGCGGTGGACGATCCACGGTGAGCGGGTGGTGGACGGCAGCCGGCGGGCGCGGTTGAGCATTGCCGACGTGGAACTGCCGGATGGGGTCCGTTTCGAGCAGTACGTGATCAGGGCACCCCGGTCAGCCATGGTTGCGGTGCTTGACGAGCAGGAGCGCCTGCTGCTGCTGCGGCGGCACCGGTTCGTGTTCGACAGGTGGGTGTGGGAGCTGCCTGGGGGTTACGTCGACGACGATGAGCAGCCGGCGGTAGGTGGAGGTCATCTCGCGGATGATGTCGATGTCGGTTGACCGACTGATCGGTGACCTGTCTGTGTGGTGGGGGCGGTCAGTCCGCTCACCACGAGAGTGCTCGATGTCATCAATAGCCTGACGGCGATCTTCCACCGCTGCCGGAAGGGGTAGTAGGCGACTCCGACCGGTCCGGCGAGGACAAGGACGGCCATGGGGATCAGGCGTAACCCGTCTGCCGTCCCGGCGACGATCCCGAGCACGCCGACGAATCCGAAGAAGATCGCGACGTTGGCGACCGCGGAGCGGAAGTTGGCGTAAGCACTCTCCTGGAGGTCGGCGATCGCACCTCTGATGTCCCGCTCCGCCTGCGCCCGTTCCTGAGGAGACATCGGTCTGCGCGACTTCCCCCGACTCTTGTAGCTCCCCGTGATCATGCGACGACGGTAACAACCACCCGTCATTTCGGGCTGTCTCCAATGCCGGTCAGCCGTGCCGCAGCTACCGAACCGCCTTCAGCGCGTCGCGGAACTCTGCGGTGGCGTGCTCGCGCGGGTGGCGGCGCTGAAGTTCGACATCAACCTCACCGGCGACGAGCAGCAGCGAGGGCAGGGAGCGGCGAGTAGCGGTGAATGCTGTCACTCCCTGCTCGACGGCCCGGTCCAGCTCGCCACTGCGCAGGGCGGTGACGGCGAGAGTGAGTCGGGCTTCGGCCGTCCGCATGGGCGACCGGTCGACCCCGTCCGGTCCGGTGCCGAGACGCACAACCTCGTTGGCGTAGTGCTCGGCGAGAACGTCGTGTTCAGCGAGTCGACAGGCGTCCATCGCGTAGAACAGCCATTTCCCGGGATCGACTTCGAAGTGGTTGTCCGGCCGGTCGGGCGCGCCCAGACCATCGAGGAGCTGCCGGCCTCGATCGAGCGCCGTTCGCGCACCGTGGAGGTCGCCGAGCCGGGCCAACGCCTTGGCCTCCTGCGCGATCAGTTGCACCCCCACGCGCTGCCGTCCGGCAGCTTCCTGTCCGGCCCGGGCGGCGGTCAGCGCCGCTTCGTGCCGGGACTGGGTGAGTGCGAACCAGGCTGTCATCTCCCACGCCCAGCCGGTGATGTCGGCGTGGCCGGCTTCGTCGCCGAGCTGGCGGGCGGCGGTGCGGGTGGCCTCGGCGCTGGCCCGCATGCCCAGGTCGCACTCGACACAGCCGATCAGCAGTGCCAACCAACCCGCACACACGAGCAATTCGCGGTGCTGCCGTAGCCCGGTGGGTCGGTGTAGCAGTCGGGCGACCTCACGCAGCCAGACCTGACCTTCGGCGCGGAGTTCCGCAGCGTCGCGCCACCCGTAATGGCAGCACAGCTCGGTCACGGTCGCCTGCAACGTCTCGATGGTGGCGGAGGCGGTGTCTCCGGTATGCAATCGATGCAACAGCTCGACGGTCTCCGATGGTCGGGTGTCGGTAGCGGCGGCGACATCCAGAGCGGCGCAGGCGATCAGCTCCCCACGAGCGCCGAGCACGTAGTCGATCCGGCGGGCCAGATCCTCTCCGGGTCGGCGACGGCCGTTCTCAAGCCGGGAGAGGTGCCCCTTGTCGGCGGGCAGCAGGTCGGCGAGTGCGGCCAGGCTGAGTCCGCGCGTTTCCCGCGCTGTCCGCATCCGGGCGCCGAATGTTGGCATGTCTCGCCTCCCCCGAGGTTGCCGGGTTGCCGGTGTGGGTTGGCAACGCGCAACCCGTCGACCGATGTGAGCGTACCGCCGCAGTGTGTACCGGACGGGCACACGCAGTGACGAGCGGGAGGCGTGATGGCAGGGCGTACGGCACGAGTCAGCCGGGCCGAGCAGTCGGCATCCGCATTGGATCGCCGGATGAACGGTGAGCACCTGCCGAGTCGGCCGCAGTGGCAATGCCAGATGTGTGCGGCGGATACGCCCTGGCCTTGCCATCCCGCGCGGGTGCGCCTGGCCGAGGTGTACGGGCGGGACCGCATCGGGCTTTCCATGTACGTCGGCGGGTTGCTCTTCATCGTCGCGGTCGAGTTGCCCGATGTCGCGCCGGCCGAGTTGTACGAGCGGTTCGTGTCGTGGACGCGGTGACCGCCTCGCAATAACGCTCCGGCATCGTCTCGACGGTAGCTGTGGAGGGTTAGCGCCTCGACCAGAACGAGCCGGCATGAGCGGTGGCAGATCCGCGGCTTCGGTCCTGTGCTGGGCGTGGTTACCCGGATAGCTGCTGGTCGCTTAATCTCAGACGATGGAGGACGTCATCGGTGGAATCGGTGGTTGGGTGTGCAGCATCATGGCTGTGCTGGCCACCACGTGGGGCGTGGCCGTGCTCCTTACCGGTCGGGCTCCACAGCGAGAGCTGGGCAATTTCCAATCCGTCACGCAGTATGGATGGTTTTGTATCGGCGTTGGTGTGGCATCTGGGCTACTGGCGCTGAGCGGTCTCGGCGGGTGGTTCGGAGCGCTGACCATCGTCGGCCTCGGCTTGCTCGCCTGGATAACCCTTCGCACTCATCGTCTACAGCGAAGGGCCACTCGCCAGCGAGGCTCTACCACCGACAAGCCTTGAGGAGTCTCCGCCCGACCCGGCGGTCTGATCTAGGTGAGGAGTCGGAGGCGAGGCGCGTCGTGGCTGTGCGCGATGGGTGCCGCGCAGTGCTCGCAGGTGTGGGTCTCTGGGCGGACCAGGTTGGTCTGCGTGGAGAAGGTGCCCGACTGGACCGGTTCCGGGCAGAGATAGCCAAGATGCAGCCGGACCCAGGGGTCGCCGGTCAGCGCGAGCGAGGGCCGGTCCCGTTTGGCGTCGTGGAATGGCGCCCACCAATATTCCACCACCGCGCGCAGGATCGTCAGTTCCCGTTCGGAGGTGCTGTCGAACGCGGAGATCCGCGCGGCCGCGGGGTGCCGGCCGGTCTTGCTGTCACCGGAGCAGGTGCCGTGTTCCGCGCCGTGCGTCAAGCCGGTGGTGCGGCCGGTCCTCTTGCAGATGAAGCAGTCCAGGCTGAGTTCCACATCGCTCTTCCAGTGCAGGTTGTGGAAGGACGATCCGCCGAGGGTCAGGGCGGCCGTTATCTCGACGGATCGCAGCATGGCCCGATCCTCGCAGGGGTGACGCTCAGCCGCACATGGCGTACGGCTGAGCCGCGCCTCTCCTCGCCTCGATCGGGCCCGGTGCGTTGCGGAGGGTCAGAGCGCGCCCGCGCCGAACACCCAGGGTGTGGTCTGGGCGATGAAGTCGGCCGGGAAACCGAGGTCGAAGCCGGTCGCCGATTCCAGCCGCGTAACCAGTTCCGGCGGCAGCGTGACCGCCGTACAGCCCAGGTTGTCCTGTAGCTGGTCGAGGGTCCGCGCTCCGATGATCGGCAGCACGCCGTCTCGTCGGCGGGTCCAGGCGAGGGCAACCTGAGCGGGGGTGACGCCCAGTTCGTCAGCTACCTCCTGCACGACCCGGGCCACACCGAGGTCCCGGTCACTTATCGCGTCCCGGTCGAGGCGCGTCTTCCCGGTCGACGGTGCGGCGGTGTACTTCCCGGACAGCACGCCGCCGCCGAGTGGGCTCCAGGCGGTCACCGTGAGGCCGTACGCCTCGGCCATCGGCAGCAGCTCCCGCTCGGCGTCGCGGTTGATCAGGCTGTACGGCACCTGTAGTCCGACGAACGGAGTCCAGCCACGCCACTCGGCCAACGTGTTCGCACGGGAGACGACCCAGGCCGGTGTGTCCGACACGCCGATGTAGAGGATCTTTCCGGCGGTGACGGCGTCGTCGAGCGCCCGCATGGTCTCCTCGATCGGCGTGTGCCGGTCCCAGATGTGCACCCAGTAGATGTCGACGTGGTCGGTGCGCAGGCGGCGCAGGCTGGTTTCCAGCGACAGCCGGAGATTCTTGCGGTGGTTGCCGCCACCGTTGGGGTCAGCCGGGTCACGGGTCACCGTGTACTTCGTGCCCACGACGAACCGGTCGCGCCGGCCGGCCAGCAGCTCGCCGAGGATCTCCTCGCTGGTGCCGCCGCGGTAGTTGATGGCGGTGTCGACGACATTTCCGCCGGCCTCGGCGTAGGCGTCGAGGATGCGCCGGCACTCCTCGATCGGCGCGCCGACGCCACCCTGCTCACCGAACGTCATGGCGCCGAGCACCAGCTCGGACACCCGCAGACCGGTACGCCCCAAGGTCGTGTACCTCATGCGAACATCGCCGCCACGTGCTCGGCCATCTCGTCGGCGGGAACGTCGCGCAGGTGCCGGTTGATCGCCCAGCGGTGCCCGGACGGGTCGAGGAACTGTGCGGTGCGGTCGCCCCAGAACGCGTCGTGCGGCGGCTCGAACGCGGTGGCTCCGGCGGCGATCGCGCGGTCGTAGGCGGCATCGACGTCGGAGACCGGCAGGTGGAAGGCGGTCGGGCTACCGCCCAGAGCCGCCGGCGTACGGAGGCCACGGTCCGGCCACTCGCCCGCCACGGCGAGCACTGTGTCACCGACCCGCAGCTCCACAGTGAGCGGGCGGCCGTCGGGCAGCGGCGCGCGACTGGTTTCCCGCGCGCCGAGCACCTCCGCGTACCAGGCGGCCGCAGCGTCGGGATCATTCACCACGATATGGACAGCTATCTGTGTCATGCATCGACCATACATGCTGTCTGGTCAAGTCGTCCAGATGCCTCGTACGGTATGCTCGGGACTGTGATGGCCCGACGCGACGAACCCCCGCGCGGTGACGTCGAGCTGCGCGAGCGCATCCTCGACGCCCTGCGTGAGCTGCTGCGTGAGCGCACCTTCGACACGCTCAGCGTCGCCGAGATCATTGCCGCGGCAGGGGTCTCCCGGGCGAGCTTCTACTTCTACTTCGCGGGCAAGCAGGCGGCGCTGGCCGAACTGGTGCGTCGAGCGGTCGGCGCCGGCCACGAGGCCGCGCAGCCGTGGGTGCGGGGGAGCGCCAGCCCTGGTGACGCCCTGCGGGCTGGCATCGACGCGGGCGCCGACCTGTGGCTGTCCAACGCGGCGGTGTTGCGCGCCATCGTGGAGAGCTGGGCGTCCGACCCGCAGCTACGCGAGCTGTGGCTGGCCCAGATGGCGACGTTCACCGATGCGGCGGTCACCCGGATCGAGGCCGAGCGCCAGGCCAAGCCGGCCGTCGCGGCTCGGCTCGACGGCGTCGACGTCGATGCGCTCGCCGCATCGCTGACGTGGACCGGCGAGCGGCTCTACTACCTGGCCGCGTGCGGCGTGCCGCCGTTCGACGACCGGAAACTGTTGGTCGACACGATGACCCACCTGTGGGTGTCGGCGCTCTACGACTAGTGCGGTGGTCCGGCGGGAAGCAGTCTCCGCCGGACCACCGTCCGACCCGTCAGAAGGGATACGTTCGGGCGACCGCCAGCATCTCGGAGCTGTGCGACCCGACGACACCCACGCCCGGCGGCCGGGGGCGGAAGCCGGGCAGCGCGTCCAACCCGTCACTGGCGTCCATGACCCGCAGCGACACCTGCCCGGCGATGGGCCGCAGGGTCAACGTGACCTCGATGCCCTCGGTGGGCGGGGCGTGGAACACCAGCCCGAAGCCCCACCTGCCCTCGCGCGGCTCCACCGGCACCGACCGCCCGGCGACCTCGGCCCGCAGCACGGTGGCGGTCGACGTGTCGACGTGCAGGGTGGCGAGCCGAACGGCCCGCTGCGGGGTGAGCCGCAGACGCAGCGTGCGTTCGCCACCGGACGTGGCGTCGGCCACCACGTCCAGCTTCGGCGCCGGCAGGTTCGCCGGCTGCGCCGGCCCGGCCCGCAGCTCACCGTCGCCGAGCCCGGGGAAGTCGTCGCCGACGTCGGCCGTCCCGTCCACGTAGCCGTCCGTCCACGACTGCGGGTCACTCTCGTGGCTGAGCCAACGGGCCTGGCCGGTGCCGGCGTCCATCGCGTACATCAGGTGGGTCGGCGCGGGATGGGCGGCGTCGAACCGGTCGACGCCCAGCCCGACCCCGGCGAGCACCACGGTCGCCACGGCGGCGGCTGCCGCCGGCAGCACACCGAGCCGGCGGGCCCGCAACGCCCGTAGACCGCGCTGGCCGCCGGCCTGCGGGTGCAGCAGGTCGACCACCGGCAGGGCGGTCAGGCCGAGCAGCACCGCGACAAGCGCCGCCACCCCGCCCATGCCCATCCCCAGCGCTGGGAACAGCAGCACCACAGTGGGCAGCAGGATGACCACACCGACCGCCGCGCCGGCGGTCACCGCCACCACCGGCCACGGCCCGGTCTGCCGGGTACGCAGCGCGACCAGCCCGCCGAGGGCGCCGGCCAGCGCCGGCACTGTGGTGAGGTACGCCCCGCCCGGCACCGCCACGGCGAGCAGCACCCCGAGCAGGGCCAGCCAGGCCAGCCCGCCCACGGCCAGCGCGGCCGGGCCGATCCGGCGGCGCAGCAGCGCGTACCAGGTGAACAGGGTGGCGGCGGCGAGCGCCACGACGGCCAACCGGTACCAGATCGGCCGGTACGGGTCGAGCAGTTCCGCGTACCCCGGTCGGATCTTGGTGATCGCCAGCCAGAGCAGTTGCGCGGCGACCGGCGCGACCACGATCGGCACCAGGGCCAGCCCGAAGCCGGCGGCCAGCCGGCCGGTGCTGGCCCGGCCCCGCCGACGGACCAGCCAGCCCAGCGCGGCCACCGCCGCCACCGCGAGCAGGGCCAGCGGCAGGGTGAGCGTGCCCGGATAGCGGACCAGGCCGCCGGGGACCGGGAAGTAGGTCGCGTCGTGCCCCGAGCGCAGGTCGGTCAGGTCGGTGCGGCCGAACTCCCGGGCCAGGCCCAGGGCGTTGTCCCCGTGCTGCTGGAGGCTGCTCCGGTCCATGGCCGCCGGCGTGTCGAGCGGCGTGTGGTAGATCGCGCCGCCGTCGATGTACGCCGAGTTCAACCCCACGAACTTCTGGTCCAGGAACGCGGTGAAGTCGGTGTCGTTGGGCAGCGCCCGGTAGATCTCCACCGCGAACGAGGTACCGACCGGATGCGGGGCGGCCCGACCGAAGACGTCCACCAGTTTCGCGTTGTTCCGGGACGTCTCGAACATGATCACCGGGCCGGTGGAGCCGCGCGCCTCCAGGTTGAGCACCACCCCGCCGTCGGCGGCCAGCGGGTGGCTGGCGGCGAACGCGGACGCGCCGCAGAGGCACGCCTCCTCCGCGTCGGTCAACACGAAGACGATGTCGTTGCGGGGCCGCGGGCCGGTGGTCAGCGCGCGGGCCACCTCCAGGATGGTCGACGTGCCGGCCGCGTCGTCGTTGCCGCCCGGCCCGGTCTGCACCGAGTCGTAGTGGGCGACCAGGAAGACCCGGCCGGTCGAGTCGGTGCCGGGCAGCCGGGCCACCACGTTGCGGACGCGGGCCAGGGTCGCCCCGCCCGCCGCGCCGCTGAGCTGCCCGGCCTCCGGGGCCACGGTGTCCTGCACCTCGGTCTCCAGGCCCAACCCGCGCAACTCCTGCTCGAGGTGCGCGCGGACCTGGTCGTTGGCCGGGCTGCCGGCGACGTGCGACCGGGCGGCGATCACCCGCACGTCCTCGTACGCCCGAGCGGCGCTGAACTCGCCCACCGGGGCGTCTGCCGGTTTCGGCGTCGGCGTGCGCAGGTCGAGCAGGCTGCCGGCGCCGACGGCGACCAGCGCCACGAGCGCCGCGGCGGCGGCCACGAGCCGGCGGTGCGGCCTGGTCAGCGCACGATCCGCAGGGGGTACGCCCGGAGTCGGACGAGCCGGTGTGCCCGTCGTGGCCGGGGTGGGGGGTGCGCCCACGGAAACTCCTCGGGGGGTGGTGGGGCCTGGGGTGGCACCATCCTGCCCTCCGGCGCTCCCGGATGGCATGGCCGGTCGGCCGGGCACCGATCACCCGCGTGGTTTGTCCGTCGGCGGGCAGTGATGCGGCCCATCCCCGCCCGTGCCACGGGCATCGTGTTGTGTGCGACCGTTGTCTAATACAGGATCAGCAGGGCACTCGGAAGGAGCCCGACATCACCAGCGAACTCCCGCGTCTCGCGGCGGTGACCCGGCCGCACCGGGGGTCCGGCTCGGCCGGGTCCCCAGTTGTGCCGTACCCGCACGGTGGCCTGGCGCGGCACGCGAACCTGCCGCCGGGCGAACGGCTGCGGGTGCTGCTGGTGGAGGACGACGAGGGCGACGCCTTCCTCGTCGGGGAACTGCTCGCCGAGACCAACTCGATGATCGACCTGATGGTCGCCACCAGCCTGCGCGAGGCGCGGCTGCGGATCAACGACGTCGACTGCGTCCTGCTCGACCTGGGCCTGCCCGACGCGCAGGGGCTGGACGGGCTGCGTCAGGTGCTGGAGATGTCCAGCGGCGCCGCGGTCTGCGTGCTGACCGGCCGCTCGGACGAGCACCTCGGCGTCGTGGCGGTCGCCGAGGGCGCACAGGACTACCTGGTCAAGGGTCAGGTCGACGGGGTGCTGCTGACCCGCGCGCTGCGCTATGCCGTGGAGCGCAAACGCGCCGACGAGAACGCCCGCCGGCTGCGGGAGGTCGAGCTGCGGCAGGCCGAGTCGGCCCGCCTCGAACGCGGTCTGCTGCCCCAGCCGCTGATGACGACCGACCAGGTGGCGGTGCACACCTTCTACCGGCCCGGCCGGCACGCCGCGCTTATCGGCGGCGACTTCTTCGACGTGGTGCAGACCCGCCCGGACCGTCTCGACCTGATCGTCGGCGACGTCTGCGGGCACGGGGTGGACGAGGCCGCGCTCGGCGTCGAGCTGCGGGTGGCCTGGCGGGCCCTGGTGCTCGCCGGAGTGCCGGACGACGAGGTGCTGCCCGCGCTGGAGCAGGTGCTGATGAGTGAGCGCCGCCTTCAGGAGATCTTCGCGACGGTGGCCACCACCAGGCTGGACCTGGACGCCAACCGCGCCACCGTCCGACTCGCCGGGCACCCGCCGCCGCTGCTGCTCTCCGGCGGCCGGGTCGCCCCGGTGCCCGCGCCCGGCGGCCGACTGCTGGGCGTACGACCCCGCCGGCCGATCGCCTACGACCTGGAGTTCGACACCGATGACTGGTCCCTGCTGATGTACACCGACGGCCTCATCGAGGGGCGGGTGGGAGCGGGCAACGATCGCCTCGACGTGTTGGGGCTCAGCGGGCTGCTCGACGAGCCGGCCAACCGTTCGGTGTCGCTGCCCGAGCTGCCGGCCTGGCTGGTCGGCCGGGCCGAGCGGCTCAACGGCGGCGCGCTCGCCGACGACGTGGCAATGCTGCTGGTGAGCCGTGGTGGTGGCCGGTGAAGCCGGTGGTCGGCGGCTGGAGTCTGCGCCGCCGGGTCATCACGCTGCTCACCGTCGTGGGGGTGCTGCTGATCGCCCTGGCCGGCGCGGAGGCGGCGATGGCCGCCCGCAACCGCACCCAGATCGACGCCGTCCTCAACGAGACCGGCCCACTGCGGGTGCAGTCCCAGGAGCTGCTCAACGCGCTGCTCGACCAGGAGACGGCGATCCGTGGGTACGCGGTCAGCGGTGATCCGGACGACCTGAACCCCTATCGGGAGGGGCTCGCCCAGGAGCAGAGCGTCACCGTCTCGATGCGGGCGCTGCTCGACGACTATCCGCAGATCAGCCAGGAGTTGCGGACCGTCGAGGAGCGCACCGCGCAGTGGCGGCAGTCGGTGGCCGAGCCGGTGATCACCACCACCGAGCGCAGCGGCACCAGCGCGGGTCAGGCACTCGTCACCGAGCAGGCCCGGCAGCAGTTCGACGAGGTGCGCACGGCGGTGAACGACCTCCAGGAGGAGGTGCTGGCCGCCCGGGAGCAGACCGCCGACAACGTGCGTACCAGCAGCAACGTCCTTGTCGTGCTGCTGATCGTCGCAGCCCTGGTGGTGGTCGTGGCTGGCGCGGTGCTGCTGCTCTCGCTGGACCGGATGGTGATCCGGCCACTGACCGGCCTGGCCACCCAGGTCCGGGAGGTCGCCGAGGGCGACTACCAGCACCGCATCGCCACCACCGGCCCACCTGAGTTCATCCGGCTCGGCGACGACGTGGACGCGATGCGGCAGAAGATCGCCGCCGACCTGGCCGAGGTGCGGGGTGCCCGCGAGCGGATCGAGTGGGTCAACAGCCAGCTCCAGAAGCAGGCGGAGGAGTTGACCCGGTCCAACCGTGACCTGGAGCAGTTCGCGTACGTGGCCTCGCACGACCTGCAGGAGCCGCTGCGCAAGGTGGCCAGTTTCTGCCAGTTGCTCCAGCGTCGCTACGCCGGGCAGCTCGACGAGCGGGCCGACCAGTACATCGCGTTCGCGGTGGACGGCGCACAGCGGATGCAGCGTCTGATCAACGACCTGCTCGCGTTCTCCCGGATCGGCCGGCTCACCACCGGCTTCGTCGAGGTCGACCTCAACAAGGTGATGGGCGACGTGGCCGGCCAGACCGAGGCCGCGCGGCAGTACGCCGACGCCGAGCTGACCTGGGGCGATCTGCCGGTGATCTCCGGTGAGGAACCGTTGCTCACCAACCTGCTGGCCAACCTGGTCAGCAACTCGATCAAGTTCCGCCGGGCGGACGTGCCGCCCAAGGTGCACGTCTCGGCCCGGTTGGTGGACTCCGAGTGGGAGATCACCTGCCAGGACAACGGCATCGGGATCGAGCCGGAGTTCGCCGACAAGATCTTCGTGATCTTCCAGCGGCTGCACTCGAAGGACGCGTACCCGGGCACCGGCATCGGGTTGGCCATCGTCAAGAAGATCGTCGAATATCACGGCGGCCGGGTCTGGGTGGACACCGACGTGCCGGAGGGCACGGCGATCCGGTTCACCCTGCCGGCGCTTCCGGTGGACCTGGAGGCGGCCGCCGCCGTCGACTCGTCGGAGCAGCCGCAGGCCCTGCCGGCGGGCGACGCCACGCCCTCGAACGAGACTCCGGCAGCGCCGACCGAGCAGTCCGAGGGGTCGGACCGGCCGGACCGGGCCGACAGGTCGCCGGAAGGCGGTAGAACGGGTGACATGAGGGAGACGGTGGGATGACCGCGCCTGCGGATGGCAAGAGCCCGATCGAGGTCCTGCTGGTCGAGGACGATCCGGGTGATGTGCTGATGACCCAGGAGGCGTTCGAGGAGCACAAGCTGCGCAACCGGCTCACCGTCGTCTCCGACGGCGCCGAGGCGCTGGCCTACCTGCGCCGGGAGGGCCAGTACGCGGACGCGGTGGCGCCCGACCTGATCCTGCTCGACCTCAACCTGCCCCGGCGCGACGGCCGGGAGGTGCTGGAAGAGATCAAGAACGACCCGGAACTGCGTCGGATCCCGGTGGTGGTGCTCACCACCTCGCAGGCCGACGAGGACATCCTGCGCAGCTACCAGCTGCACGCCAACGCCTACGTGACCAAGCCGGTGGACTTCGAGCGCTTCATCTCGGTGGTCCGCCAGATCGACGAGTTCTTCGTCAGCGTGGTCAAGTTGCCGCCGCGTGGCTGACACCCTGCTCGACGACGTCGGTGACCTCCTGCGGGAGGCCGCCGACCAGGTCGTGCTGCCGTTGTTCCGCAAGCTCGACGACGCCGACGTGTCGGAGAAGGCGCCCGGCGAGGTGGTCACCGTCGCCGACCGCCGGGCCGAGGAGTTGCTGTCGGCGGGGTTGCGCCGGCTGCGGCCCGGCTCGACGGTTGTCGGTGAGGAGGGTGTCGCCGACGACCCGGGGTTGCTGGGGCACCTGCGCGACGCCGGTGACGTCTGGCTCGTCGACCCGGTCGACGGCACCGCCAACTTCGCCGCCGGTCGCCGGCCGTTCGCGCTGATGGTGTCGTTGCTGACCGACGGACGGCCGGTCGCCGGCTGGATCCTCGACCCGCTCGCCGACACCCTCGCCGTCGGTTCGGCGGACGACGGCACCCTGCTCAACGGCCGACCTGTCGACACCACCGCCGCGCTGCCGCCGCTCGGCGAGCTGCGCGGCGCGGCGATGACCAAGTTCCTGCCGCCGGACATCCGGGACCGGGTCCGCGCCGGCGGTCGCCACCTCGGTGAGCTGCTGCCCGGCCAGCACTGTGCCGGCCGCGAATACCTGGACATCCTCACCGGTGAGCAGCAGTTCGTCCTCTTCTGGCGCACCCTGCCCTGGGACCACGCTCCGGGCACCCTGCTGGTCCGCGCGGCCGGTGGCGTCGCCCGCAGGTTCGACGGCGCCGACTACCACCCCTCCGACGACGGCCGCGGGCTGCTCGTCGCGGCCAACGAGCAGATCTGGAACGACGTCCGCGACGCCCTCCTCGCCCCCTGATCCGGACACCGCAGGAGGCGTCTGGGGAGCGTCTGGACGCTCTGCGCGAGGCTTCTGGACGCTCTGCGCGATGGCGCTGGAACGCTCTGTCGACATCGGGGCGTCCGGGGCGTCAGGGGGCTGGTCACCGGCCCGCGGTCCGGTATCGTGACCGGCGGTCTCCGCCAGCAGGCCGCCGACCGGCGCCGGCGGGGACGCCGCCGCGCAGTTGTTCACCGGGGGCCGGCGGTCGACGGAAGGACGCTTTCGTGCCCAGGACCAGGCTCCACCCGCGGCTCGGTCGCCGCACCCTGCTCACCGTGCTCGCCGCCGTCGCCCTGGTACTCGGCGGTGCCGCCGTTCCCGCGTACGCCGAGCCCGGTGAGGGCGGCAGCAAGAAGCTGCGGGACGCGTTGGAGCTGACCGCCAAGGGGCACATCGAGGCCAAGGCCAAGCTCGACAACTCCAAGCGCCGCCAGACGGCGTTGACCGGCGAGCTGACGGCGATCGAGGGCCGCATGGGTGGCCTCACCGCCCAGGTCGGCGAGGTCGCCGCACAGTCCTACCGGATCGGTCGGCTCGGCCCGGCGTCGATGTTGCTCAACACCGCCACGCCGCAGGCGTTCCTGGAACGTGCCAGCGATCTCGACCTGATGGCCCAGCGGGACAGCAAGCGGCTGCGCGATCTCGTCGAAGCCCGGCAGGAGGCGCAGCAGGCCAAGGTCGCCATCGACGCCGAGGTCCGTGAGCAGCAGAAGCAGCTCGCCGTGATGGCGAAGAAGAAGAAGGAGGCCGAGGAGGCGCTCGCCGAGGTCAGCTCGGGCAGCAGCAACGGTTTCAGCGGCGGCAGCTCCGCCTCGGCGAAGCCCGCCCCGCGTAACTCCGACGGATCCTGGCCGTCGGAGTCCTGCTCGGTGAAGGACCCGACCACCTCCGGCTGCATCACCCCGCGCACCCTGAACGCGCTCAACCAGACCCAGGCGGCCGGCTACAAGCGGCACGTCTCCTGCAAGCGTGAAGGTGGCGGCGGCGAGCACCCGAAGGGGCGTGCCTGCGACTTCGCTGCGGCCACCAACGGCTTCGAGGATCGCAACGCGACAGCCGGCGACAAGGCGTACGGCGACAGCCTGGCCGCCTGGCACGTGCGCAACGCCGACCGACTGGGCGTGCTCTACGTGATCTGGTACCGGCAGATCTGGCATCCCGGCACCGGGTGGCGGTCGTACAGCGGCAGCGGCAGTCCCGCCGCGTCCCACACGAACCACGTTCATCTATCGCTGTACTGACCCTGAACGTCAGCTTCGCTGCGTACCATCGCGACGATGAGTTCCCCAACGCCCGACGTCGCGGCCCCGCCGGCCGCCGCGGCCCCGTCCGTGCCGGTCACCGGCCGGGCGCTGCCCAACGGCCTGGCCGCCTTCCTGGTCTTCTTCTCCAGCGGTGCCGTGCTGGTGTTGGAGACCGTCGCGCTGCGCCTGGTCGGCCCGTACGTCGGGGTGACCCTCCAGGTGACCAGCTCGGTGATCGGCGTCGCGCTGGCCGCGATCGCCTACGGGGCGTGGACCGGCGGCTGGCTGGCCGACCGGCGTAACCCGCGTGGCCTGCTGGCCCCGGCGCTGGTCCTGGCCGGCATCGCCACCGCCGTCACCCTGCCCGTGGTCCGGTACGCGGGTGAGGTGCTGCGCGGTGGCGCGGCCAGCGGCATCCTGCTCCTGGTTTCGCTGGCCGTGTTCGTGCCGGCCGCGCTGTTGGCCGCGGTCACCCCGTTGGTCGTGAAGCTCCAGTTGGCCGACCTGCGCCGCACCGGCCAGGTGGTCGGTCGACTCTCCGGGATCGGCACCCTGGGCGGCATCACCGCGACCCTGCTCACCGGGTTCGTGCTGGTCGCCGCGCTGCGCAGCACCGTCATCCTGGTGACCCTGGCGGTCGCGCTCGGGTTGGTGGGCATCGGCCTCGGCTGGTATCTGCGCCGGCAGGAGCCCACCGACGTGCCCGGTCCGGCGCGGACCCGGGCCGCGCTCGCCGTGCTCGGCCTGGTCGGGGCGGGCCTCAGCACCGTGGCACCGAACCCGTGCGACATCGAGACCGCGTACCACTGCGCCCGGGTCACCACCGACCCGTCCCGGCCCACCGGCCGGACGTTGCTGCTCAACTCGGCCCACCACTCGTACGTGGACCTCTCCGACCCCACACACCTGGAGTACGCGTACACGAAGTGGATCGGCGCGGTCGCCGACGTCGCCGCGCCGGCCGGTCAGCGGCTGGACGCGCTGCACCTGGGCGGCGGCGGGTTCACCGTGCCGCGCTACCTGACCGCCACCCGGCCGGGCACCGAGAACGTGGTGTTCGAGATCGACGGCGGGCTGGTGGAGCTGGGCGAGCACGAGCTGGGCGTACGGACCGGGCCGGAGCTGCGGGCGGTGGTGGGCGACGCCCGGATGCTCGTCGGCGGCGAGCCGACGGACAGCCGTGACCTGGTGGTCGGCGACGCGTTCGGTCACCTGGTGGTGCCCTGGCACCTGGCCACCCGGGAGATGGCTGCCGAGATCCGCCGGGTGACCCGCCCCGGCGGAATGTACGTGCAGAACGTCATCGACTACCCGCCGCTGCGGTTCATCCGCGCCGAGCTGGCCACGGTGGCCGCCGAGTTCCGGCACGTCGCGTTGATCGCGCCGCCGGAGGCGCTCGCCGAGGAGCGGGGTTCCAACTTCCTCATCGTCGGCTCCGACGCGCCGCTGCCGCTGGCAGCCGTGCGGACCCGGCTGGACCAGGTGGATCCGAAGGTGAGCCTGCTGTCCGGTGCGGCCCTCACGGACTTCGTCGGCGGGGCCCTGGTGTTGACCGACGACTACGCCCCGGTGGATCAACTGTTGGCGACCGCCTGATCGGGTGACAACTCTGACCGATTCCGATACTCCAGGTGTAGGACGGTTGATCCTGGGCAACATCGGTCACCATGGGTGGTGGGGACCGAAACGGCGCGCAGCTCCTCGATGAGCGGTACCGACTGATCGAGCAGCTCGGCGCGGGTGGCATGTCGGTGGTGTGGCGCGGCTACGACGAGGTGCTCGGCCGTCAGGTCGCGGTGAAGGTGCTGGCCTCCAGGCTGGCGAGCGACCGGGCGTTCCGCCACCGGATCCGGATCGAGGCGCAGGCCGCCGCGCGCCTCTGCCACCCCAACATCACGAACGTGTACGACTACGGCGAGTCCGAGCAGGTCGGCCTGACCGTGCCGTACGTCGTGATGGAGCTTGTCGACGGCACGTCGCTGGCCAGTCGACTGGGCCGGGAGAGCCAGCTCCCCTGGCGCGAGGCGGTCACGATCGGCGCGGAGGTCAGCTCGGCGCTGACCACCGCCCACGCCCGGGGTGTGGTGCACCGCGACGTCACCCCGGGCAACGTCATGCTCACGTCGACCGGGGTCAAGGTGGTCGACTTCGGCATCTCCGCGCTCGTGGGGGAGAGCGAGAAGGGGCCGGACGGCGCGCTGTTGGGCACCCCCGCGTACCTCGCCCCGGAACGGCTGGACAACGGCCAGGTGTCCCCGGCCACCGACGTGTACGCCGTCGGGTTGCTGCTCTACCGGATGCTCACCGGCCGGCTGCCGTGGCGAGCCACCACGACCACCCAGATGTTGCGCGCCCACATGTACAACGACCCGGAGCCGATGCCCGCCGTCGACGGCCTGCCCGCCGGGGTGACCGACCTGGTGGGGCGCTGCCTGGCGAAGCGGCCCGCCGACCGACCGGCCACCGCCGAGGTGACCCGGATCCTCGCCGACGCGGCCGGGATGCTCGCGGCCGTGCCGGTCTCCCCGGCCGCCGGCCCCCTGGACCCGGCCCTGCTGGGCAGTGCGCGTACCACGATCCTGCCCTGGTCGGCGGCGACCGACGCGTTGCCGCTGTCGCGTACCCGCAATCGGGACCGGCGCGCCCGGCAGCGGGTGACCAGGCGTCGGCGGGTGGAGGCCGGGGTGGCTGCCGTCGGGCTGATCGCGGTCACCGGGGCGATGTGGGGATTCACCTCACGCAGTCCGGCCAGCGGCGAGGGCCGGCCGACGACCGAGGCCCGCATGGGCCTGCCGACGAAAGTGCCGTGCGAGGTGGCGTACGCGCTGCGCACCGACTCCGGCACCGACTTCGCGGCGGACCTGACGCTCACCAACACCGGTGACCGGGACCTGCGGGACTGGGCGATGAGCTTCAGCTTCCCCGGTCAGCAGACGGTGACGAAGTCGGAACCCGCGCCCGTGCACCAGCAGGGGAGCACCGTGGTGGTCCGGCCGGCGGACCAGCGCGCCGCACTGGCACCCGGCGCCGCCGAGAAGCTGACCCTCACCGGCACCTACAGCGGGGCGAACCCGCTGCCTGTGGAGTTCCGGCTCGGCGAGGTGGCCTGCGGGGTGCGCGTCTCCGGGGTCGCCGGCAGTACGCCGTCCACGGCACCGCCGATCAAGGCGGCCACCACGCCGAAGGCCCCGCCGAAGAAGGCGACGGCACCCGGCGGCTCCGGCGGTGGCGCCCCTAAGGCGAAGCCCCCGAAGGGCCCCGCCAAGCCCGGTCACGGCAAGGGGCCGGGTGGTCCGGGAAAAGGGTGAAAGCCCCGGAGCGGCACCGCGGTGGGCCCGGCAGATGACCGTCAGCGTCGTTCCGCGAACCGTTGAACCTGGTTGATGCCACCCTCCACCACCAGCAGCCCACCCTGGGCCAGCGCGGTGTCGTCCGCGGCGTACCGGAAACGCTCACCGGGCGCCTTCGCGCCGATCACCCGGACCCCGGAACGATCCTCCGGACGCAGGTCGAGCAGGGTGCGCCCGACGAGCGACTCCGGCACCCGGACGGTGGCGATCGCGAAGTCGTCGTCGAACTCGATGAAGTCGAGCAGCCGGCTGACGATCAGGTGCGCCACGCGCTCGCCGGTCTCCGCCTCCGGAAAGATCACGTGATGCGCGCCCACCGACGACAGGATCTTGGCGTGTTTCTGCGAGGTGGCACGTGCCCAGATCTGCGGCACACCCAGCTCGACCAACGCCAGCACGGTGAGGACGCTGGCCTCCACCGACGCCCCGATGGCCACCACCGCCCGCCCGAAGCTGGTGACGCCGAGCTGCCGTAACGCCCCCTCCTCGGTCGCGTCGGCCTGGACCACCCGGTCGAGCTGGTCCGAGAAGCGCTGCACCTTCTCCGGGTTGCGGTCGACGGCCAACACCTCGCGGTCCATCCGGGTGAGCGACGCGGCCAGGTGGCAGCCGAAACGACCCAACCCGATCACCACGATGCCGCCGCCGTCCGATCGTCTCGCCGACACCTCGACCCTCCTCGCTTCCTAGCCGACAATTGGTTGTTCCTGCGGATAGCGGTAGAGCCTGCGCCTGGTGTTCAGGGCGATCGCCGACCCGAGGGTGAGCGGCCCGACCCGGCCGATGAACATCAACACCGTCAACACCAGTTGACCACTGGCCGGCAACTCGCCGGCCAGACCGATGGTGAGCCCGGTGGTGCTGAACGCGGAGGTGACCTCGAACAGGGCCGCCACGAACCGCACGCCCTCGGTGAGCAGCAGCAGGAGCATGGTTCCGGCCGTGACAAGCGCGACGCTGAGCAGGGCCACGGTCACCGCCTGCCGCTGGCTCGCGGTGGCCACCCGGCGGTGCCCGACCGTCACGTCGGGCTCGCCGCGCAACTCCGCCCAGATGGTGAACGCGAGCAGGAAGAACGTGGACACCTTGATGCCGCCGGCCGTGCTGGCGCTGCCGCCGCCGATGAACATCAGCACGATCAGCAGCGGGTAGCTCTCCTCCTGGAGGTCGGCGATGTTCAGCACGGTGAAACCGCCGGTGCGGCTCAACGCGATCTGGGTGAAGGACGCGAGCACCTTGCCTCCGGCGTCGTACGAGCCGATGGTGCTGGCGTTCGTCCACTCGGCGGCGAGCAGGCCGACGAAGCCGAGCAGCAGCAGGGCGATGCTGCCCCAGATGGTCAGCTTGGTCGCCACCGCCCACCCCGCCGGCTTGCGCCACTCCCGGACCGCCTCGAACAGGGCGGGGAACCCCAACCCGCCGACGATGGCCCCGAACGCCAGCGGCAGCGACACCCACGGATCGCGGTCGAAGGCCAGCAGGCCGTCGGTGTAGAGCGCGAAGCCGCCGTTGTTGAACGCCTGGACCGCGTGGAACACGCCCGACCAGAGGGCCCGTCCGGGCGGATAGTCGTACGCCCACCAGAGCCGGCCGGCGACCAGAGCGGTCATCGCGGCCTCGCAGGCGAAGACGGTGATCGCGATCCGGCGCAGCAGCCGGCCCACGTCACCGATGCCGAACTCCGCCGTCTCGGCCTGCACCAGCAGCCGGTTGCGCACGCCGAGCTGGCGGGCGACCACCAGGATGACGAGCGCCGCCGCGGTGAGGATGCCGAGACCGCCGAGCTGGGTGAGCAGGGTGATCACCACCAGTCCCCAGCCGGACCAGTAGTTGGGGGTGTCGGTGATGGCCATGCCGGTGACCGACACCGCCGAGGTGGCGGTGAAGAGGGCGGTGACCAGCGGCGGGCGCTGGTGATCGACGGTCGCCCACCGTGCCATCAGCAGCCCGGCGCCGAGCAGGATCGGCACCAGGAAGGCGAACGGCACCAGCCGCACGGGGTTGCGGAAGAACCGGCGCACCAGACAATCTTCCTTTTCCGCCCGTCGCCCGGCGGGGGAACGCGCATTCCGGAGATTCACCTTCCGGCCAGCCATCGACCAACTGCCGGTCAACCCGGGGCGATCTGCTGAAGCCGCTTCCCCCGACGACAGGAGACGGCGATGCGACGTACCCTTCCGACCCTCGGCCTGGCCGGCGTGCTGCTCGCCGCCGCCGTGGCCGTGCCCACCATGGCCGAGGCCGGTCCGGCGACCGACGCGGACCGCTCCCGGCCGAACGCCCGGCCGATTGTGATCGCTCACCGGGGCGCCAGCGGCTATCGACCGGAGCACACGTTGGAGGCGTACCGGTTGGCGATCCGGATGGGCGCCGACTACATCGAGCCGGACCTCGTCGCCACCTCCGACGGGGTGCTCGTCGCCCGGCACGAGAACGAGATCTCCGGCACCACCGACGTGTCGACGCACCAGGAGTTCGCGGCCCGTAGGGCGACGAAGACCATCGACGGCGTCGCCGTGACCGGCTGGTTCACCGAGGACTTCACCCTGGCCGAACTGAAGACGCTGCGGGCCAAGGAGCGACTGCCGCAGGTCCGCGTGGCGAACACCGCGTTCGACGGCCGCTTCGAGGTGCCCACCCTCCAGGAGGTCATCGACCTGGCCCGGACCGAGGGGCGGGCACGGGGCCGCACCATCGGCATCTACCCGGAGACCAAGCACCCGACCTACTTCACCTCGATCGGCCTGCCGTTGGAGGAGCCGCTGCTGCGGGTGCTGCGGCAGAACAAGCTGGACCGGAAGAACTCGCCGGTCTTCATCCAGTCGTTCGAGACGGCCAACCTGCGCCGGCTCAGCAAGCTGACCGAGGTCAAACTGGTCCAACTGCTCGACGCCACCGGCCGCCCGTACGACTTCACCGCCGCCGGCGACACCCGCGGCTACCAGGACCTGGCCACGCCGGCGGGGCTGAAGTGGATCGCCGGGTACGCCGACGGCATCGGCGCGAACAAGAACCTGATCGTGCCCCGGGACGCCGCCGGCGCCCTGCTCGCCCCTACAAACGTCGTGCGCGACGCGCACCGGGAGCGGCTGCTCGTGCACTCCTGGACGTTCCGCGCGGAGAACCAGTTCCTCCCCGTCGACTTCCGGATCGGCGCCGACCCCAACGCGCGCGGCGACATCACGGCCGAGTACGAACTCTTCCTCGGCCTGGGCCTCGACGGCGTCTTCAGCGACCACCCGGACACCGCCGTCGCCGCCCGCGCCGGCGCCTGATCCGCCCACCTTCTCATCGTCGGCCCGGAGCTGATCCGCCCAGGCCGGCACCTGGCCCCTTCGGACCGTCGGCCCGGAGCTGATCCGCCCAGGCCGGCACCCGGCCCCTTCTCAACGTCGGCCCGGAGCTGATCCGCTGCGAGCCGACCGCCGGGCCGATCACGCCTGGCCCATCCGCTGGCCCGTCGTCCGCCACCCGGACGACGGGCCAGCGGCACGTCCGGGCCACCGCTCGCAAGATCGCGTCGGGGGCGTCGGGGGCGTCGGGGCGGGCTGAGGCAGCAACTTCACCGATGTTGCTGTATCGCCGCCGATTGAGGCAGCACCATCGGGGAAGTTGCGCAGATCTTGACCGCTGGGCGTGGCGGGTGGGTTGGTTTGGACGGGTAGGTGGCGCTGCCGCCGGAGGAGTCGGCGACGTACGTGCCGCGACCGGGCTGACCGTTGACCAGCTCGCCGTCGTGCAGCAGTGACATCGCCCGCGAGGCGGCTTTCCTGTGCCCGGCGTAGCTCTCGGCGAGCGTTCGCGCGCTTGCCCGTCCAAGGTCACGCTCGATCCAGGATCGAGTGGTATCCCCGCGCGTCCGAGGCCACTACATCCATGATCGAGCACGATCTTGGACGGGTGAGCTGGACTTCGGGCGCGACTTCGCCGATGGTGCTGCCGCACGCACGCACGCACGCACGCACGCACGCACGCACGCACGCACGCACGCACGCACGCACGCCCGCCCGCGCCCGGCCGACCACGACGGGTCCTGCGGTTGAGCGGGCGGGGCCTGTGGCGCGAGGCGACACACGCGTCGGGAGGTCCGTGGGGGTTTGGGCCATCGGACGGGGAGGGCTCCCGGGTGGTGGTGCGGCCCGTTGTAACCTCCGGCCACCTCATTCCCGTTACTTGTGTGTTTCCGCCACATAGCCCGTGGGTGACGTCACTTCTAGCGTGAGCCGACAACACAGCATCCTGTCCTCACCCTGGAGTCGCGATGACGGTCCGGCACACGCGGCGGGCGTTCCTCTCCGCCGCCACGATGATGGCTGCGGCACTTGCCGCCACGGCCTGTGGTAGCCCGCAGGACACCGCCACCGGCGGCGGCGACAACGCCGCGCCGGTCAAGATCGGCCTGGTGTACTCCCAGTCGGGAGCCCTGGCCAGCTACGGAAAGCAGTACATCGAGGGGTTCAAGGCGGGGCTGGACTTCGCCACCAAGGGCACCGGCAAGGTCGGTGACCGGAAGATCGAGCTGACCGAGGTCGACGACGCGGGTGACCCGGCCAAGGCGGTCTCCGCCGCGAAGGACCTGATCGGCAAGGGCACGAAGATCATTGCCGGTTCCACCGCCTCCGGGGTGGCGCTCCAGGTCGCGCCGATCGCCGCGCAGAACAAGGTCATGTTCATCTCCGGCCCGGCTGCCACCGACGCGGTGACCGGCGCGAACAAGTACACGTTCCGATCCGGGCGGCAGTCCTACCAGGACGTGGTGACCGCCAAGTCGTTCATCGGCGACCCGACCGGCAAGAAGGTGGTGGTCTTCGCCCAGGACGGCGCGTTCGGCGACGCCAACGAGGCGGCCGTCAAGGCCGTCATCGGCGGTGCGGGCGCCAGCGTGAGCAGCGTCCGGGCACCGGCCAGCGCCACCGAGTTCACCCCGTTCGCCAGCCAGATCAAGGCGGCCAAGCCGGACCTGCTCTTCGTGGCCTGGGCCGGCACCACCGCCCCGGCCATGTGGCAGAGCCTCGACCAGCAGGGCGTGCTCTCGTCCACCACCGTCGTCACCGGCCTGGACATCCGCTCGTCCTGGCCCACCTTCGGCGCGGCCGGCACCAAGATCTCCTTCCTGTCGCACTACTTCGACGGCGCCAGCGACACCGAGGCCAGCAAGGCGCTGAAGGCCAAGGTCAGCACCATCGACCTGTTCCACCCGGACGGCTTCGCCGCCGCCCAGATGGTGGTCCGCGCGGTGCAGGAGGGTGGGGACGACGTCGACAAGATGGTCACCGCCCTGGAGGGGTGGAGCTTCGACGGGGTCAAGGGCAAGATGACCATCCGCGCCGCCGACCACGCGCTGCTCCAGCCGATGTTCCAGGCCAAGCTGACCGGCAGCGGCACCGCGTTCACGGCGACCGCGCAGAAGAGCCTCACCGGTGACGAGACCGCGCCGCCGGCCGTGGCCATGAAGGGCTGAGCCATGCTCGCCACCCGCGGTCTGACCTGGCGGATCGGTGAGGTCGCCATCGTCGACAGCGTCTACCTCGATCTCGCGCCCGGGGAGTTCCTGGGCGTGATCGGGCCGAACGGCGCCGGCAAGACCTCACTGTTCAACCTGATCACCGGCCTGCGCCGGGCCACGGAGGGCCGGATCGTCCTGGACGGGCAGGACATCGGTGCGCTTCCGCCGCACCGGCGGGCCCGCCTCGGGCTGGGCCGTACCTTCCAGGCGTCCTCGGTCTTCGGCTCGCTCAGCGTGCGGGAGAACGTCCGGCTCGCCGTGCAGGCGCACCGCGGGGGCTCGATGGCACTGTGGCGGCGGGCGGCGGCCGACCGGGAGGTCGCCGCCGCCGCCGACGCGGCGCTCGACCGGGTCGGCCTCGCCCACCGAGGTACGGCACTCGCCGGCACCCTGGCCCACGGCGAGAAGCGCAAGCTGGAGATCGCCCTGCTGCTCGCCGGTGAACCGCGGGTGATGCTGCTGGACGAACCGATGGCCGGCGTCAGCGCCGAGGACATCCCCGAACTGGTGGCCGTCATCAAGTCTCTGACCGGCGACAGCGGCCGGGCGGTGCTGATGGTCGAGCACCACATGGACGTCATCCTGGAGCTGGCCGACCGGATCGCCGTCATGCACCACGGCGCGCTGCTGGCCTGCGACACCCCGGAGACGGTGATGGCCAACCCCACGGTGCAAGAGGCCTACCTGGGGGAGTCGCTCTGATGGAACCAGTTCTCACGGTGGAGGACCTGTCGGTCCGGATCTCCGGGCTGCACATCCTCCAGGGGGTGTCCTTCACGGTCGCCCCGACCGGCGTGACAGTCCTGCTCGGCCGCAACGGCGTCGGCAAGACCACCACGTTGCGTGCGATCGTCGGCCTCACCCCACCCGCCGGAGAGGTCCGCGGCACCATCCGGATGGGCGCGCAGAGCCTGCTGGCCCAGCCCACCCACCGGCTGGTCCGCGGTGGGCTCGGCTACGTGCCGGAAGACCGCTGCGTGTTCGCCGGCCTCACCGTCGCCGAGAACCTGCGGCTCGCCGAGCGGCGCGGCACCAGCCCGGCGTACGACAAGGTCTTCGCGCTCTTCCCGGAGCTGGACCGGCGCGGACGGCAACGGGCCGGCTCGCTCTCCGGCGGCCAGCAGCAGATGCTCGCGATCGGGCGGGTGCTGCTCAACGACAACCGGCTGCTGCTGGTCGACGAGCCGACCAAGGGGTTGGCGCCGAAGGTGGTGACCGAGGTGGCCGAGGTGTTGGAACGGGTCGCGGAGTCGGTGCCGGTGCTGCTCGTCGAGCAGAACCTGGCGGTCGTACGCCGGCTGGCCCGCGACGCGGTGGTGCTGGCCGCCGGCAAGGTGGCCTGGACCGGCGACGCCCACGAGTTGCTGTTGGAGACGGCGCTGACCAAGTCGCTGCTCGGGGTGGGCTCGGCGGAGGTGAACCACTGATGGGCACCGTGATCCTGTTGGCGTTGACCGGGCTCGGCCTGGCGGCGCTGTACTTCCTCGTCGCGTCCGGCCTGTCCCTGGTCTTCGGCCTGGCCGACGTGCTCAACTTCGCGCACGGGCTGTTCCTCGGTGTCGGCGCGTACGGCACCTGGTGGGCGGCGGGCAACCTGCCGGGCGCGGGCTCCGACGGGTTCGGCTTCGTGCTCGCGGTCGCCTTCGGGGTGGCCGCCGGCACGCTCGTGGCGATCCTGGTCGAGCTGGTGCTGATCCGCCCGCTCTACTCCCGCACCATCGAACAGGTGCTTGTCACCGTCGGCCTGTCCCTGGCCGGGGTGGCGTTGTTGCAGGCCACCTGGGGTGCGGACGCCAGGCCGTTCCCGCGTCCGGACTGGACCCGGCAGGTGACCGGCATCCTCGGCGCGCAGGTGCCCAACGGGGGCCTGCTGCTGATCATCGCGGCGGTGCTGGTGCTCGGCGCGATCCTGGCGTTCCTGCGCTGGACCCGCTACGGCCTGGTGATCCGGGCCGGGGTGGAGAACCGGGAGATGGTGACCGCGCTCGGCATCGACGTGCGCAAGGCGTTCACGCTCGTCTTCGCGATCGGTGGGGCGGCCGCCGCGCTCGCCGGGGCCCTCGGCGGCGTCTACTTCGGCACCGTCTCGCCCGGCCAGGGCAGTTCGCTGCTGATCTTCGCGTTCATCGTGGTGGTGATCGGGGGGATGGGCTCGGTGGTCGGCTCCGCGTACGCGGCGGTCGTCG
This sequence comes from Micromonospora sp. NPDC049175, assembly GCF_043197345.1. Classification (NCBI taxonomy): domain Bacteria; kingdom Bacillati; phylum Actinomycetota; class Actinomycetes; order Micromonosporales; family Micromonosporaceae; genus Micromonospora; species Micromonospora sp. NPDC049175. The sequence goes on from NZ_JBICSY010000005.1 coordinate 451,816, forward strand.
TCGGGCTGGTGCAGCAGTTCGTCAACTACTACGGCACGTCCGGGCTCGGCGACATCTGCGTGGTCGGGCTGCTGGCCGTGGTGCTGCTGCTGCGCCCGCAGGGCATCGCCGGAAAGGTGGCAACGGCATGACGCTTCTCGACGTGACCCCGGCACCGGCACCCACGTCGCCGCGACCAGGCCGGGTGCACCGCATCCGCCCGTTCCTGCCGCTTGTCGCGGTGGTGGTGTTGGCGATCCTGCCGTACTCGACGATCTCCCTGCCGGGGATCTTCGAGGGGCCGGTCAACTCGCCCGGCACCCTGCAACTGCTCGCCATCTGCCTGATCTTCGGCGGCCTGGCCGCCGGGTACGACCTGCTCTTCGGCCGGACCGGCATGCTCTCCTTCGGGCACGCGCTGTACTTCGCCGCCGGGGTCTACGGCACCGACATCCTCGTCACCAGGGCCGGGCTGCCGCTGTGGCAGGCGGCGCTGCTGACGATCACCGGCGGCACCATCCTCGCGGCGCTGCTCGGCGCGGTGGCGTTGCGGACCGTGGGCATCGCGTTCGCCATGGTCACGTTGGCCTTCGCGCAGGTCGGAGCGATCCTGGTGGCGCGGGACTTCGGCGGGCTCACCGGTGGCGAGGAGGGCCTGCCACTTGACGTGTCCGGGCTGCCCGCCGGGCTGGTCGGGGTGACGAACACGGTGAACCTGTACTGGCTGGCACTCGCGTACCTGACGCTCGTGGTCTTCGTGGTGCACCGGGTGAGCGGTTCGCCTACCGGCCGGGTGCTGGCCGGGCTGCGCGACGACGAGCGGCGGATCGGTGTGCTCGGACTGGACCCGTACCGCTACAAGCTTGTGGCGTTCACCCTGGCCGGCGGGCTGGCGTCGGCGGGCGGGGTGGTTTACGTCCTGATCGTCGGTGGCGCCTCACCGCACATCACGTCCTCCGAGCTGACCCTGTCGCTGCTGGTCATGGTGGTGCTCGGCGGGCCGGGCACCCGGTGGGGACCGGTGCTCGGTGGCGTCCTCTACATGTACCTCGACCACCGGCTCACCGCGTTCGGCACGAGCGACGCGGTGGACAACCTGCCCGCCGTCCTCAGCCGCCCGCTGAGCCAGCCCCTGTTCGTCCTGGGCACGGTCTTCATCCTGGCCGTCTACTTCTTCCCCGGAGGCCTGACCAGCCTCGCCCCCCGCCTAGCCAAAACCCTCCGCCGCCCCCCACCCTGACCCGGCCCCCTGCTCTCTTTTGACCCCGTCGATCATGGCGTTATAGCCACGACACGCCGTCGCGAATGGCGATAACGTCATGATCGACGGGGTTCTCTGTCTGGGGAGGTTGGGGAGTGGGAACTGCGGTTGCTGTTGTTAGTGGGGGCGGGACCGGGATCGGGGCGGCCGTTGCGGGTTCGCTCGCGCGGGACGGGTACGACGTTCTGATCGTTGGGCGGCGGGACGATGTGGTGACTGCTGCCGCCGAGCGGATCTCTTCCGAGTGTGGGCGGCCGGACGCCGTGACGGCCGTGACCGCGGACCTGACCGAGGCGGCGCAGCTCGACCGGGTGCTCGCGGCGGTCGACGGTCGGCCGGTCGACGTGGTGGTCAACAACGCCGGTGGCTACCTGGGCGGGGACACCGGCACGCTGGAGGGGACCGCCGCGCACTGGCGGGCCAACCTGGACGCCAACGTGCTCACCGCCGTGCTGCTGACCGAGGCGTTGCGGCCGGTCCTGCGTCGGCCCGGCGGGCGGGTGATCCTGGTCAGCTCGATCGCCGCCCAGCGTGGGGGCGGTGGGGCGTACTCGGCCGCGAAGGCAGCCCTGCACGGCTGGGCGTACGACCTGGCGGCCAAACTCGGCCCGGACCAGATCACGGTGAACGTGGTGAGCCCCGGCTATGTCGCAGAGACCGAGTTCTTCGGCGACCGAATGACCGCCGAGGGGCACGCGCAGCGGGTGGCGGCGACCCTGGTCGGGCGGGCCGGGCTACCCGATGACATCGCCGAGGCAGTCCGCTATCTCGCCAGCCCGGCCGCCGGCTACGTCACCGGCCAGATCCTCGGCGTCAACGGAGGATCGGTCCTCGGCCGCTGACCACGCGAGCACAGACGGACGCGGAGGACGGCGACCCCCCGTGTGGTCGCCGCCCTCCTACGTGGTCGGTCAGCCGTTCAAGATCTCGTACGCCATCTTCGGCGCGACCGTCGCGGCGGCGCCGGTCGGCACGCTGATCTTCGGCGCGGCGCCGTAGTCGGCGTAGTTGACGACGTAGTCGTACGCCTTCGCCTTGCCGGCCGCCGGGATCTTCAGCGTCAGCGAGGACAGGCGCTTGTCCGCGCCGACGACAGCGGTGAAGGGCACCGTCTTGCCGGCCTCACCAAGCGCCGCCGCCTCACCCTCCTCCAGCACCTCGGCGGCGTTACCGGTGCTGACGTCGATGACCCCGGCGTACTGCCCGGGGCTCTTCTCCTGCACCGAGGTGGCCGCCTGGATCAGCGGACCCGCGTTGCCCTGGTCGACGCCGTCGTAGGCCGGAATGGTCTCGCTGTCGGCGAGCTTGGTGCGGTCCAGCTTCATCCACTTGTCCGGGAACTTCGGCAGGCCCGCCTGGCCGGTCAACTTCATCTTCATCCAGGCCTCCTCCGCAATGATCAGCACCGACATCTTGACGGAGATGCCGTCGGCGCCGGCCGGAATCGTGGTGTTCAACTCGACGCCCTTCGCGTCCGGGTCGACTCGTCCGCTGATCGTGCTGGACGCGTCCCTGCCACTGAACCGGAACGTCCCCTCGGCCCCGTCCGGAACGGCATCGAGGAGCGCCTGCTTCGGGTCGGCGGTCGGGCTGGCGCTCGGGCTGCTCTGCGGTGCCGAGGCCGGTTCGGTCTTGGGCCCGCACCCCCCGAGCAGGGTGGTCGTGGCCAGCATGGCGGCGATCACGCCGACCGTGCGTCGGGTGGTGCTCGCGCTGCCCGTTGCCTGTGTCATCACATTTCTCTTTCTCGCTGCGTGGCTGGTGCCGATGACCATGGTGGCGGCAGGCACGGCGGTGCGGCTGCCGATATGCTGCCGTCCGGCTGCCGGGCACTGCCGTCCGGCGCTGCCGGAGGTGTCAGGAGCGGAAATTCGCATGTCAGGAACGCTGCGTTTCGAGATCCTCGGGCCTCAGCGGGCCTGGTACGCCGGCCGCGAGATCGACCTCGGTCCCGGCAAACAGCGTGCGGTGCTGACCGTGCTGCTGCTCTCGGCGGGCCGTCCGGTGTCCACCGGGCAGATCGTCGAGGCGGTCTGGCCGGAGGATCCGCCCGCGAACGGCCCCAACGTGGTGCAGAAGTACGTCGCCGGTCTGCGTCGGGTGTTGGAGCCGGACCGGTCGCCGCGTACACCGGGGCAGGTGTTGAGCCTCACCGATGCCGGATATCTGCTCCGCGTCGATCCGGACGCGCTCGACGCGGTCCGTTTCCAACGGGGAATCCACAGCGCCCGGCAGCGACGGGCCGAGGGTCGTACCGCCGAGGCGCTCACCGAGTTGGCCGCCGCCCTGGCGCTCTGGCAGGGAGAACCGTTCACCGGCTTCACCGGGCCGTTCTTGGAGGCGGCGCGGCAACGGTTGGTCGAGCTGCGGGCCGTGGCGTTGGAGACCCGGGCCGATCTGATGCTGGACCTCGGCCGGCACCGGGAGATGGTCGGGGAACTGGTGGAGCTGGTGGCCGAGTTCCCGGTCCGGGAACGACTGCGGCAGCAGCTCATGCTGGCGCTCTATCGCAGCGGGCGGCAGGCGGAGGCGCTCGCGGCCTACCGTGAGTTCGGCGGCCTGCTCCGGGAGGAGTACGGCATCGGGCCGGGCAAGGCGCTTCAGGAACTGCACCGGCGCATCCTCTGCTCCGACCCGACCCTCGCCGTGGCGAAGCCGTCGAACGAGCCGCAAACGCCACACCCCGCGACCGCTCCCAGCCCTCGCCAACCAGCCGACCCGCCCGCGCCACCGCCTGCGCCAATGCCGACGGCACCGCCTGCGCCGCCGGCGCCCGCGACAACGCCGACCACGCTTCCCGTGCCGCCCGCGACAACGCCGACCGCGCCGCCGGCGACCGCGCCGCCCGCGCCGCCGACAGCACCGCCGGCAACGCCGACCGCGCCGCCGCCGCCCAGCCCGCCCGGGCCGCCGGCTGTCGCGGTCACCCCGCAGCCCGTTCCGTTTCCGGTCGCGATGCCCCCGGACGGGCGTTCGTCCCGGGACACCCGGGGGCAGTCGGCACCGAGTTGGCTGAGTGTCAGCGTGACGGTCATCGGCACGCTGACCGCCGTGTTCTCCTTCGGTCTGCTCACCTGGCTGGTGGTGCTGCTCTACGCCAGTTGGCGGCGAAGCTGGCGCAACGGGCTCACCGGTGTGGGTTACCTGTCGCTGACCGCCACGATCATCGTGATATTCGGCAACAGCGACTCGGAGGAGATGAGCGACTCCGAAGGTCTCCTGATCGTGGCCTGGATGCTCGTCTGGCTAGTCGGGGTCGTGCACACGATCCTGCTCAACGGCGCGCTCTGGTCGGCCCTCACCAATCGGATCGCGGGCTCGCCCCCACCGGTGGTCGACGACCGTCGGGTCCGCCGTGAGCAGGCCCGCTACCTCATGTACCACTACCCGGCAGCGCGGCAGGAACTGCACATCGGCCGGCCCGACCTGCCCCGCAGCTTCGACGACGGTGGCCTGGTGGACGTCAACGCGGTCCAGGAGGGGACGATCGCCGAGCTGCCCGGAATCACCGCCGGGCAGGCGCGGCAGGTGGTGATGGACCGTTGGCTCCGTGGCCCGTTCGGCTCGATGGAGGACCTGGCCGCCCGGTGCCTCCTCCCGCCGGTGCTCACCGACTCCCTGCGCGACCTGCTCGTCTTCCTCCCCCCGCCGGCCGTGCCCGGCCCGCCCACGGCCGCGCCCGGACCCGTCGCGCCGGGCCGGGGCGAGTGAGGCGACCCGCCCCGCCCGGCCGGGGCGAGTGAGGCGACCCGCACAGGGCGCGACGGGGAGGGATGTCTCCCGTTGCTGGTAGAAATGCCGGATGGGCGACGAGCGGGCAGCGGTACGGGAGCGGGCCGAGGCGGTGCTGCGTCGGCTGGCCGGCGACCACGCCCGGCTGCGCGAGGATCAGTGGCGGGCGATCGAAGCCCTGGTCGTCGACCGGCGGCGGGTGCTCTGTGTGCAGCGCACCGGTTGGGGCAAGTCGGCTGTCTACTTCGTGGCCACCGCCCTGCTGCGGGAGGGCGGCGAGCACGGCCCGACTGTCATCGTGTCTCCGCTGCTGGCCTTGATGCGCAACCAGGTCGAGGCGGCCGCGCGGGCCGGCATCCGGGCGCGCACGATCAACTCGGCAAACCTCGACGAGTGGGACGAGATCACCGCCGAGATCCAGACCGGTGCGGTGGACGTGCTCCTGATCAGCCCGGAGCGGCTCAACAACCCGGACTTCCGCGACGGTGTGCTGCCGAAGCTGGCCGCGACCACCGGGCTGCTGGTGGTCGACGAGGCGCACTGCGTCTCCGACTGGGGGCACGACTTCCGGCCCGACTACCGGCGGCTGCGCACGTTCCTCGCCGAGTTGCCCGAGCGCACGCCCGTGCTGGCCACCACCGCCACCGCCAACACCCGGGTCACCCAGGACGTGGCGGAGCAGTTGGGTGACGCCCTCGTCCTGCGCGGCACCCTGGACCGCGAGTCGCTGCGCCTCGGCGTGCTCGACCTGCCCAGCCCGGCGCACCGGTTGGCGTGGCTCGCCGACCACCTGGACCAGCTGCCCGGCTCGGGCATCGTCTACACGCTGACCGTGGCGGCGGCGGGGGAGACGGCGGAGTTCCTGCGCTCCCGCGGCTATCCGGTCTCCTCGTACACGGGACAGGTCGAGGACGCCGACCGGCGGGCCGCCGAGCAGGATCTGCTCGACAACAAGATCAAGGCGTTGGTCGCGACAAGCGCCCTCGGCATGGGCTTCGACAAACCCGATCTGGGCTTCGTCGTCCACCTGGGCGCGCCGCCCTCGCCGATCGCGTACTACCAGCAGGTCGGCCGCGCCGGCCGCGCCGTCGAGCACGCCGAGGTGTTACTGCTGCCCGGCGTCGAGGATGCCGCGATCTGGCGCTACTTCGCCTCGCTGGCGTTCCCTCCGGAGCAGCAGGTGCGTGCCGTGCTGGCCGCCCTGCACACCGACCGCCCGCTCAGCACCCAGGCCCTCGAACCCCTCGTCGACCTGCGCCGGACCCGGCTTGAGCTGATGCTCAAGGTGCTCGACGTGGACGGCGCGGTCCGCCGGGTGCGCGGTGGTTGGCTCGCCACCGGCGAGCCCTGGGTCTACGACGAGGCCCGGTTGCGGCGCGTCGCCGAGGCGCGCACCGTCGAGCAACAGGCCATGCGGGAGTACGCGACCACACCCGACTGCCGAATGCGGTATCTACGGGAGTGCCTGGACGACACCGGGGCGGCCGACTGCGGGCGGTGCGACAGGTGCGCCGACCCGCTCTTCGCCGCCGACGTGTCGACGGCCGCGCTCGCCGCCGCGCAGACGTTCCTGGGCCGACCCGGCGTGGAGATCGCCCCCAAGAAGCTCTGGCCGACCGGCCTGGACGCGGTGGGCGTACCCCTCAAGGGCCGGATCGCCCCCACGGAGCAGGCGCTTCCCGGCCGGGCCGTCGGGCGCCTCTCCGACCTGGGCTGGGGTGGCCGGCTGCGTGATCTCGTCGGCCCGGAGGCGTCGGACGCGCCGGTGCCCGACGACGTCGCCGGCGCTGTGCTGGAGGTGTTGAAGGCGTGGGCGCACGGCGACGACCCGTGGCCGCGCCGGCCGGTGGGGGTGGTCGCGGTCGGTTCCCGGCGACGGCCTCGGCTGGTCGGCTCGTTGGCCGAGCGGATCGCCGCCGTGGGCCGGCTGCCGCTGCTCGGCGAGGTCACCCCGGCCGGTCCGGGCGGCCCGGCCGGGCCGCGCGGCAACAGCGCCCAACGGGTACGCGCGCTGCACGACACGTTCACCGTGCCGGCCGACCTGGCCGACGCCCTGGCCGGCCTGGACGGCCCGGTGCTGCTCGTCGACGACCTGGTCGACTCGGGCTGGACGATGACCTTGGTGGCCCGAGCCCTGCGCCGGGCGGGCGCACCCGACGTGCTTCCGCTCGCCCTCGCCGTGGCCGGTTGACCCGCCAGCACCCCGGCGGACCGCACCGCGCACGTCGGTGCGGGAAAGTTCCCGGGCTGCGGCGAATGCGACAGTCGCCACGCCGTCCGGGCGTCAGCCTGGGGTGGTCCGACTCGGCGGTACGGTGGGCGGCATGACCGACCAGCACCCCGCCGCCGTGCCGGTGGTGCCTGACCAGGTCCCCGACGAGGCGGTGGCTGCCCCGGTCTCCGACGCGGCGGTGGCGGCTGCCCCGGTCTCCGACGCGGCGGTGGCGGCTGCCCCGGTCTCCGGCGGGGCGATGGCTGCCCCGGTCTCCGACGCGGCGGTGGCGGCTGACCCGGTCCCCGGCGGGGCGACGGTCTCTGATCCGGTCCCCGGCGGGGCAGTGGTGTCCGACCAGGGGCACGGCGGGGTCGTGGTGTCTGGCCCGGTCTCTGCCGCGCCGGACCGGAGCACGCTGCGGCTGGCGTTGGTGGTCGGCGGGCTGGTGCTCGCGGTGCTCCTCGGCTTCGGCCTCGGCCGGGTGAACGCGACCGGGACCACCACCGGCGGCCCGTCCCTGGCCGCCGAGCACACCGACCCCCCGGGCACCGGGCCGCACAGCCACGGCACCACCACGAGCACCGATCAGGGCGCGGCCACCGAGCCGGGCGGGCTGGCGGTCAGCTCGGCCGGGTTCACCCTGGCCCCGCTGGGTGCCGATTTCGCCGCCGGTCGCCCCGGTCAGCTCCGCTTCCAAGTGCGGGACGCGCAGCGCCGGCCGGTGACCCGCTTCGCGGTCGTACACGACAAGCCGATGCATCTCATCGTCGTCCGCCGCGACCTGACCGGCTACCAGCACCTGCACCCGACGATGGCAGCCGACGGCACCTGGTCGGTGCCGTTGACCCTCGCGCAGCCCGGTGTCTGGCGGGCGTACGCCGATTTCACAGTGGTCGCCGACAACGGCGCGCAGACGGCGGTGACCCTCGGCGCGGACCTGGTCGCGCCCGGCGACTACCAGCCCCGGTCGCTGCCCGCGCCGGCCACCTCGACGACTGTGGACGGGTTCACCGTCGGCTACCAGGGCACCCCGCAGGCCGGGACGACCGTGCCGTTGACCTTCCGGATCGACGGGGCCGGCGGTGCCGCCCCGCTGGAGCGTTACCTCGGGGCGTATGGGCACCTGGTGGCGTTACGCGAGGGCGACCTCGGTTACCTGCACGTGCACCCGGAGCCGGAGCTGGTGAACGGCCAGGTCACGTTCTGGTTGACCACCCCCGGCCCCGGCCGTTACCGCCTCTACCTGGACTTCCAGGTCAACGCCGAGGTCCACACGGCCGAATTCACCCTATCTGTCCCCTAGTCCCACCCCCGCGCCTCCGTTGATCATGAGGTTATTGCCCCGACACGCCGCTGCCGGTGGCAATAACCTCATGATCAACGGGGCGAGGACGGGGCGGGGTGGGGGTGGGGTGGGGGTTAGCCGGCGCGGCGGATTGGGCGGCGGGCCAGGTAGCGGAGGAGGTCGCGGATGTGGTGCTTCTCCTCGGCGGGGACCGTGGGGTCGGCCAGGCGGTCCAGGATGGCGCGGACGTCGGCCTCGACCGGGCCTTCGTCGTGGCGTCGGCGGGGCGTGGGGCCGGCGTCGGGCAGGCCGAGCGCGCGGAACGCGGCGGCGACCGGCAGATCCAGTGCGGCGCAGAAGCCGCGCACCTTGGCCAACTCGGGATAGTCCTGCCAGTCACCGGCCAGCCAGCGGAACACGGTGGACCGACCCACACCTGTGTGCGCGGCTAGATCGGTCACGGTCCAGCCACGTTCGTCGCGAGCGTCGTCGATGGCGCGCCGGACGAAGCGGGCGAAGGCCATCTGCGGTGTTGCGTCGGCTGATCCCATCCCTGCGTGTCTTTCCCCCTGCCGGAACACCGGGACAATGCGCCTTCGAGGGTAGTACGCCGGGGGCCCGAAACAATTGACTGAGCGCACAAACTGTCCCGTGGACGAGACTTTCTCTGCAGCGTCTGTGCAGAATGAAAATTGCACCGAGCGATCATCATCGTTCTTCTACTAGGCTCGGTGCCCGTCCCCGGCGTGGCGTCCGCATGCCAGCCGTGTTCGACCGGACCACCGCCGAGGAGCACCATGGCCGAATCGAGCCGCCCCCAGCCGTACCAGCCCGGTGCGGTCAGCCTCTTCTTCGTCGCCAAGGCCGGCGTCTTCGCCGCCGGGTTCTGGATCTGGTTGCTGGTCCTGGTGCTCCGCACCGACTCCGCGACCGGCCAACACGTGCTGGCGGCCACCGGCGCGATCACCACCACGCTTGTCGGCGTGGTGCTGGGCGCCCGGATGGCGTTGCAGCACAACGCGGCCATCCGGCACGCGGAGATGAAGAAGCTGCTTGTGGACATCTCCTGGAACGCCTTCGCGGCCGCCGGCAACGCCGAGAGCGTGGGCAAGGTGGTGCCGTTCCCCACCGCGCCGGCCGACGGCGGATGGGCCGGCCAGCGCAGCGGTGGTGAGCGGGTGACAGTCCTCGACCGTGGCGCCGGCGAGCGCACCGGCCGGGATCGCGGCGGCAGCGGCGAAGGGCGTCGCTAGCCGCCGTCCAGGCGCCGACTACGTCGCCGCCTGCCGGTCCGTCGCCGGCTGCCGATCCCGTCGCCGGCTGCCGACTACGTCGCCGGCTGCCGATCCGTCGGCTGTCCGTCGGCGGCCAGCAGGGTCGCCAGCCGGGGGGTGACCCGCCACTGGTCCACCAGCTCGCGGTACTCCTCGTGTTGTGTCCCGGTCGCCTCGGCGCCGGTGCGGCGGGCGCGGATCAGCAGGTTCCGGGGCGTGTGCTGGGAGTCCACGAACTCCACCACCTCGGTCCGGTAGCCGTGCGCCCGCAGCAGTCCGGCCCGCAGCGCGTCGGTGAGTACGTCGGCGAAGCGCTCGCGCAGGATGCCCTGCCGGGTCAGCAACTCGTACGGGGCCGGGGCGGGATGGGCGCGGAGTTGCTTGGCCAGGTCGTGGTGGCAGCACGGTGCGGCCAACACCCAGCGGGCCTCCCAGCGCACCGCGCGGGCCAGTGCCTCGTCGGTGGCGGTGTCGCAGGCGTGCAGTGCCAGCACCAGGTCGGGGGCGGGGTCGACGACGGCGTCGGCGATCGTGCCGGCCACGAAGCTGATCTGGTCGGCCCAGCCCAGCCGCTGCGCCAGCTCGGTGTTGCGCCGCCGCTGGTCCTCGCGGACGTCCACGCCGACCAACTGGACGTCGAGCCCACGACCCGTCAGGTAGCGGTAGGCGGCGAACGTCAGGTAGGCGTTGCCGCAGCCCAGGTCGACCACCCGAAGCGAACCGGCCAGCTCGTCGGGCAGGGTCGCGGCCAGAGCGCGCAGGAACGCGTCCACCTGGCGGCGCTTGGCCGCCGAGCCGCCGATCTCGGCGAAGATCGGGTCACCGGGGTCGAGCAGATATTCCTTGGCCCGGTCATTGCCAGCGGGTGTCGCCGCCGGACGGGCGGTCGCGGCCCGGTGCACCTGCGCCTCACCGGACTTGGTCACCCGTAGTTGCAGCGTCGCGGCGGTCGTCTCGACGTGCCAGTTGCCGAACGGCTCGGCCAGCAGTTCGTCGACCGCCGCAGCGGCGTCGGGACCGGAGGCGATGTTGCGGGTGTACGGGCGAGCGCCGTCAGACGTGGTGATCTGCATGCGGGGCCCGGCCTTGAGCGTCACCGGCCGCAGTTCGGCCCGCGCGACGGTGGGGCGGCGACCGCGGCGACGTCCGGCGGCAACCGCCCGGGTCAGCGCGGGGTCGAGCAGCAACGCCCGGACCTCGGTCAGGGCGGCTTCCAGTGATTCCGGCATCGTTCCATTCCCGGCAGGTGGGGTGGGAGAAGGGAACATCCCCCGTACCGCTTGAGGCGGTGCGGGGGATGTCAGGTGTGGCTGGTGGTCAGTCGGCGGTCGCCTCGGCCGGCGTACCGGCGTCGGAACCGCCACCACGGCGGCGACGGCGGCGGCGCGGCTTCGACGGCTCGCCGTCGGACGCTGCGGCCGGCTCGGCGGGGCCGGCGTCAGCGGCGATCACCGCGGTCGGCTCGCCCACGACCGCCTCGCCGGCACGGCGGCGACGCCGGCGCCGGGGGGTACGGGTGCCTTCTTCGGTCGCGTCGGCGACGGGCGCCTCGGCGACGGCCGGGGTGCCGGAGTCGGACCGGTCCCGACGACCGTCACCTCGCCCACGGCGCTCGCCGCGGCCCTCGCCTCGGCCGCCTTCGCCGCGGCTCTCCCCGCGTCGGCCACCCCGGCCACCGCTGTCGCCCCGGCGGGAGCGGGTCGTGCCACCCAGATCCTCTTCGATCTCGGCGGACAGCCCGGCCCGGGTGCGCTCGGCGGTGGGCAGCGTGCCGCTGACCTCGGTGGAGATGTGCAGGTCGGTGTAGAGGTGCGGCGACGTGTGGTACGTCTCCGGCGGCTCCGGCATCTCCAGACCGAGGGTCTTGTCGATGATCCGCCAGCGCGGCATGTCGTCCCAGTCGACGAAGGTCACCGCGACGCCCGTCGCGCCGGCCCGGCCGGTACGACCGATCCGGTGGGTGTAGGTGTCCTGGTCTTCCGGGCAGTCGTAGTTGATGACGTGGGTGACGCCTGTGACGTCCAGCCCACGGGCCGCCACGTCGGTGGCGACCAGGATGTCGATCTTGCCGGCCCGGAAGGCGCGCAGTGCCCGCTCGCGGGCGCCCTGGCCGAGGTCACCGTGCACCGCGGCGACCGCGAAGCCGCGGAAGTCGAGGTCCTCGGCGACCCGGTCGGCGGCCCGCTTGGTCCGCGTGAAGATCATGGTCAGCCCACGACCCTCCGCCTGGAGGATGCGCGCCACCACCTCGACCTTGTTCATCGAGTGGGTGCGGTAGACCAGCTGCTGGGTCTGCGGCGACGGGCCGGTCTCGGCGGTGTGCCCGGCGTGGATCGTCATCGGCTGGCGCAGGAAGCGCCGGGACAGCGTGACGATCGGGTCCGGCATGGTGGCCGAGAAGAGCATCGTCTGGCGGTCTTCCGGGAGCATCGCCAGGATCTTCTCGACGTCGTCGAGGAAGCCCAGGTCGAGCATCCGGTCGGCCTCGTCCAGGACGAGCGCGTGCACCCGGTCCAGCCGGAGGTGCTTCTGCTTCTGCAGGTCCATCAGTCGGCCCGGGGTGCCGACCAGGATCTCCACGCCCTTGCGCAGCGCGTCGATCTGCGGCTCGTACGCGACGCCGCCGTAGATCGGCAGCACCCGGACGCCCCGCGTCCGGCCGGCGGCGGCCAGGTCCTTGGCGACCTGGATGCCCAGCTCACGGGTGGGAACGACGACAAGCGCCTGGGGGACGCCGTCGCTGCCCTCGCCCGGGGCGAAGACCCGGTCCAGCAGCGGTACGCCGAAGCCGAGGGTCTTGCCGGTGCCGGTGGGCGCCTGACCGATAAGGTCGACGCCGCGGAGCGCGATCGGGATCGCGTACTCCTGGATGGCGAAGGCGCGGGTGATGCCGGCCGAGGCCAGGGCCTCGACGGTCTCGGCGCGGGCGCCGAGTGCGGCGAACGTGGGGGCCTCCGGTCGGACCGGGGCGGTGGGGGCCAGTTCCTGGCCGTCCAGCAAATCTTGAGTCAGGTCGCTCATGTGGATGTGGGGGTGCCCTCTCGTGGGTGCGCCCGTCATGTCCTCAGGGCGCGTTCGGTATGACGCGGGCCACACGGTCGGCGGCAGATTGCCGAGCCGGACCGGGCCGCACGCGCGCCGCGGGCTGAGCTTCGATCAGATCGGCGCCCACGGCAACTGCTCCATGCTACCTGAACAGGCATGGCTTCGTCCCGATTCCCGGTCGGCCAGGCGACACGCGGGGGCGGGGATTGTGACCTGTGTCACAGATATGCCGCTGGGGCGTACCCCGCGCGAGTCACCGGCGCGCGCTGAACAGCGCGGCGGGCGTCCCGGCCGGACGGGGGTGGTGCGACGTCATCCGAGCGGTGCGCGGGAACCGGACGGGCCGTGCCGGGCGCGGTGTCGGCCGTTCGTGGACGCAACGCCGCGCGGAGGGTCGGTGCCCGCCGGAACCGTCGAGCACGGCACCGGCCCGCGGCAGGTGGTCGAAGGACTGCCTGCCGCGATGGCCGGACCGGTCAGCGGACGGTGAAGCCGACCGCCCGGGACGACGCCTCGGCGATCTCGACGTAGGCGACCTTCTCGACCGGAACGATGATCCGCCGGCCCTTCTCGTCGGTCAGGGAGAGCGTGCCGCCGTCACCGGCGAAGGCGTCGGTCACGATCTGCTCGATCTCGGCCGGCGACTGCGCGCTGTCCACTACCAGCTCACGCGGCGCGTACTGCACGCCGATCTTGACCTCCACTGTGCCTCCTCAACTGGGGCGAAAGAACCGCCCTGGGAAGGCTATCCGATCACGGGGTCGGCGGTCAGGCTGACTCACCTTGCAGCGGGAAGCTCGCGATGCCCCGCCAGGACAGCGCGGCCACCAGTGCCTCGGCCTCGGCCTTCGGCACCTGGCGTCCACCGGCCAGCCAGAACTGCGCGGCCGTCTCCGCCGCGCCGACCAGCCCGGAGGCGAGCAACTCGGCGTGGGCCCGACTAACCCCGGTGTCCGAGATGATGGTGTCGGTGATCGCCGCGATGCAGCCCTGCTCGACCCGCTCCACCCGCTGCCGCACCGCCGGGTCGTTGCGCAGATCCGACTCGAAGACGAGCCGGAACGCCTCGCTCTCGTGGTCGACGAAGTCGAAGTACGCCCGCACCGACGCGCCGACCCGCTCCTTGTTGTCGCTGGTGCCGCGCATCGCATCTTGCACCTGAGCGACGATGGCGTCACAGTGCGTGTCCAACAGTGCCAGGTAGAGATCCATCTTCCCGGGAAAGTGTTGGTAGAGCACCGGCTTGGAGACCCCGGCCCGCTCGGCGATGTCGTCCATCGCGGCGGCGTGGTAGCCCTGCGCGACGAACACCTCCTGCGCCGCAGCCAGAAGCTGCTTACGGCGCGCGGAGCGGGGCAGGCGGGTGGGCCGGCCAGCGGTCTGTGCACCGTTCCCCGCAGCGGTCATGGGATCCTCCGAGTTCTCCGTACGAGCCGGCATTTTCCCCCCAGACCGGGCGAGGCCCGTGACCCCCGTCGTGGAAATGGCCCGCCGCTGTAACTTATCGCCACTCTCGGCACACGGTAGCCTCAGCGGGGGCGACCAAGGAGCGCGCGGTGAGTGAAACAGGGCAACCCGGAGCCGCCACCCCGGGAGAGCACGGTGACGGAGCGGGTCAGCACGACGACCCGGGCCGTTCCGTCAGCGGGTGGGCGCCCCCGGCGGGTGGGTGGCCCCGAGCCACCGATCGCGAGGATGCCCGGGACGAGGCGCCGCGCTGGCAACCCGACCCCGCGGCCGGCTGGCGCACCTCGTCCACCCGACACGGCGACCTGCCGGCGCCCCTGGTCGGGCTGCCGGGTGACCTCGATCCGCCGACCCGCGCCAACGGCCACCACACGAACGGCGTGCACCACCCGGACGACGCCAACGGCGTCCGCCATCCCGGCCTCGCACCGCCCGCCGGCCGCGCCGCGCCGGTGAGCGCACCGCCGGGGCTGCCCGCCGAGGGTCGACCCGAGGCGTCCGGTGACCGGCTGGTGGTGCCCGCGCAACGTCCCGTGCCGCCGCAGGAGCAGGGCGTCGGCGAGCCCGACCGGGGCGGTGCCCCACGCTCCACCGTCGATCCGGCCGCCGCGCACCGCGCTCGCTGGGCCGAGCCCGGCCTGCCCACCTCCGCGCCACCGGCCGTGCAGGTGCCGCCCGTCGGCACCGCCGCGTCGGGCTTCGAGGTGCCGCCCGGCTTCCGCGCGCCGACAAGCGAGCGGCTGGCCGCCGACGACCCGGCCGCGCCGCGTGACTGGCGGGACCCGCTCGCACCCGAGCAGCCGGCAGCGCCCGGCCGCCCACCAGGGCCGGCCGGGCACGCCGACGCCACCGAGCCGCAGCGCGCCCCGGACACCTCCCGACCAGTTGATGCACAGCGGGCGGGGGAGTCGCCGGCCATCGAGCCGGACTGGTCGGGGCCGAACTGGAACCGCCCGAGTTCCGGCGGGTGGGCGCCGCCCTGGTCCCGCCCGGACGACGAGCCGGCCGGCCCTCCGTCCCGGGACGAGCCCGCGCCGGGCTGGGTCGCCGAGCCACAGCAGCCGTACGAGCCGGTGCGCGCCGAGTCGCCCCGCCCGTACGAGCCGGTGCGTGCCGATCCGCCCCGCGGGTACGACGTCAACCGGGGTGAGTCCGGGTCCGAGGCCGCGCCCGTGCGTCCCACCGAGCAGATCAGCTCGCCGCCGTCGGATCGCCCGTCCTGGGCCGCCCCGCCGGCTGTCGCGCCCCGGGCTGTCGACGCGGACGCGTCCCCCACCAGTGGGCCGCCCGCGCCGTCGTCAGGCCTGACACCACCGGTTGCCGAGCGCCCCTCCTGGGCCGGTGGTCCGACGCCGACAAGTGGTCCGCCGGCCGATCGTCCGTCCTGGGCCGGTGGTCCGACGCCGACAAGCGGCCCGCCGGCCGACCGTCCGTCCTGGGCCGGGTCCGGTGCGCCCCGACTCGACCGTCCGCCCTGGGCCGGGGGGTCGGACCCCGGGCCGACCAGCTCGGCGCCGCCGCTGCCGTCCTGGGCCGGGGGAGCCGATCCGACGCCGACAAGTGCGCCGCCGGTGCGGCCGTCCTGGGCCGGCGGGTCCGACCCGACGCCGACAAGTGCCCCATCGGTACGCCCGTCCTGGGCCGGTGGGTCCGAGGCGGCGACGAGCACCCCGCCGGTACGCCCCTCCTGGGCCGGTGGGTCCGCCCCCGAGCCGAGCAGCCCGACGCCAGGGCGGCCGTCCTGGGCCGGCGGGTCCGACCCGACGCCGACGAGCGCCCCGCCGACGCGGCCCTCCTGGGTCTCCGGAGCCACACCTGCCGACGCGCCACCTCCGGCACCGGCCGGGCCGCCTCCCACGCTGGCCGACGCGCCCCCGGCCCCTGCGGGCCCGCCCCTGGTGGCGGAGCGCCCCTCGTGGGTCGGCGGTTCGACGGCGAGCAACTCCCCGGCCGAGCGGCCGGACTGGTCCGAGGGTCGGATCCCCGCCGCCTCTGCCGAGCGCCCGTCCTGGCCGGCCAGCCAGTCGACGAGCGCGGCCGGCGGCGGTGAGACGGGCGAGACGTCCGGGCCGCCCCGTCCGATCGGGCCATTCCGGCTCCGGCCGGCGACACCCGAACCGCCCGGGCCGCCTATCGTCGAGGCACCCCGCACGGCGGCGCGGACGAACGCCGAGACGGCGTTCTCCTCCACCGGGGCGGTTCCGCCCTCCGCCACGAGCGGGTCCGGGCGCCGGGACCGGCCGGCAGCCGCTTCCACCTCGCCCTACGCGGCTCGCCGATCCGCCCCCGACCCGACGTCGTCGGCCGAGCCGGCCGACGACGGCAGGCAACCAGACCCGAGGGCGGTGGTGCTGCCGCAGCGCGTCCCCGCGGAACCGGACGTGCCCATCGTGCCGGAGCCGCCAGCCGTGGAGCCACCCGCCGAAACCCCGGAGCTCGCCCGCATCGCGACCCACCTTCGCCGTGACGACGAACCAGCCCCACTGCGGGAGCGCCCCGAGGGGTTCGACGTCAACGCCATCCTGGACGCCGTTCGGGAGGTCGCCGGTGTCCGTGACGCGGCGCTGCGCCGTACCCCGGCGGGGGCGCACAGCCTGCGCCTGGACCTGGCCGACGGCGCCGACCCGGCCGAGGTGAGCCGACAGGTGGCCCGGCTGCTGCAGGAACGGATGGGGCTGGCCGCCGCCCCGCAGAACGTGCCCGGCCTGCCCAGCACGCCACCCCCGCCGGTGCGCCGACGCCTGGCCGAGCCCCGACCTGCCGAGCGGCGTACGGCGGAGTCGCCAGGCGCGGCTCCGCGCGACGGTGGTCCGGATTCCCGTACCGGTGAGATCCGGGCAGCCGAGCCGACGGCGTCGGGTCGTCCGTCGGGCGCCCCGGCGGAGGCCACACCGGCAGGCCCGGAGCAGTGGACCGGCACGGACGCCTCGCGCCGCCGCCGGCCGAACGCGCCGCACCGGGGTCGCGCCACCGTCGAGGAGCCGGGATCGGTCTCGGCCGCGCCGGCCGGCGCCGCGACCGGCAGCCCGGCCACGCTCGGCACGTCGTACTCCGGTGGTCAGGTGACCACGACGGAGTCGGCACCGTCCCGACCGCTGGACACTGGCGGCGTGCCGGGCCCGCGGGTGGTGATCGACCACGTGCAGGTGAGTACGTTCGGGCTGGACGCGAACGTGGAGGTCCGGCTGCTGGCCGACGGTGACAGCGCCTCCGGGTACGCCACCGGGCCGGCGGTGGACGGCTACGTGCTGCGGCTCTGCGCGGTGGCGGCGGCGGCCGCGGTGGACGAGTTGCTGCGGGGCACCGACAACGCCGAGCGGGGGCGCTGCTTCGTCGAGCACGCGGCGGTGGTGCCGTTCGGCAACTGCGAGGTGGCCACCGTGGTGGTGCTGCTCGTCTGTGCGGGCTGGGTCGAGCAACTCGCCGGCTCGGCTCTGGTCGCCGGCGATCCCCGGCAGGCGGTGGTCCGGGCGACCCTGGCCGCCGTGAACCGTCGGCTGGAGGCGCTGCTGTCCTGAGTGGTCCGAGGCAGACTGGACCGATGAGAAGCGCCACCCTCTGGCCCGACCATCTGCTCCCCGATCATCAGGTCCCACCGCCCTGGCCGGGCCGGGAGGTCCGCCTCGACGGCCTGGGCACGTACGTGCGGGACACCCCGGCCACCGCCGCCGGCGCGGAACCCGCGCTGTACGTGCACGGGTTGGGCGGGTCGTCGCAGAACTGGACCGACCTGGCCGGGCTGCTCGCCGACCGGCTGGACGGTCAGGCCATCGACCTGCCCGGCTTCGGTCGCAGTGAGCCGGGGCCCCGCTACACCATTCCGGCCTTCGCGGATCTTGTCGTCCGCTGGATCGAGCATTCCGGTCGGGGCCCGGTGCACCTGTTCGGCAACTCGCTGGGCGGTGCGGTCGCCGTGCAGGTCGCCGGGCTCCGGCCGGACCTGGTCCGTACCCTCACCCTGATCTCCCCGGCCCTGCCGTTCCTCGACTTCCGTCGCTCGTTGCAGGGGCGCATGCTGCCGGTGCTGGCCATCCCGCGGGGTGAGCGGCTGGTCGCCCGGCACCTCACCCAGCTCGCCCCCGAGGTGATGGCCCAGCAGGTGCTGGAGGCGTGCGTCGCCGACCTGAGCCGGATCTGCGACCAGCGTCGGGCCGAGGCGCTGGAGGAGATCCGGGTGCGGTACGAGGCGGAGCACTATGCCGCCGCGTACGTCCGGACGTTCCGCGGACTGGTCTCCAGCTTCCTGCGGGCGTACCTGCCGGGGTCGGGTTCGCTGTGGCGGCTCGCCGCGGCGGTGCGCGCGCCGACCCTGGTGGTGGGCGGCCGTCAGGATCGCCTTGTCGACGTGCGGGTCGCTCCGCAGACCGCCCGTGTCATCCCGGACAGCCGGTTGATGATGCTCGACGGCGTCGGTCACGTGGCGCAGTTGGAGGTGCCCCGCCTGGTCGCCCGGGCGGTGGTCGGCCTGCTCGCCGAAACGGAGGACACCGCCAGGCGGTCCGATCTGGCAGGCTGACCTGGATGCCCAGCTCAGTCCACCTTCCCGGTCGCCGTCAGCGACGCCTCGCTCTGCTCGCCCAACTGGTGGCGGTGGTGGTGGCGGTCGGCGCGGCGGTGATCGTGATCGCCGAGGGGCCGGGCGGGGATCCCGGCGCCGACCGGTTGGCCGCCGACGAGGTCGGCACGCTGGCGCCGCTGGTGGCCGCGCCGCTGCCGCCGTCGGTCGGCCCGTCGCCCTCCGCCTCGGTCGGGCCCAGCCCGTCGCCGGTGCTGCGGGCGCCCGGTGCGGTCCCGAGCGCCGGCACCGGGAGATTTGGCTACGACGCCCGTTCCGGCCCCGTGCTGGGTCGCGCGGGTGAGCTGCGGCGGTACCGGGTCGCGGTGGAGTCGGGCAGCGACGAGGTCGCCGCGGACTTCGCGCAGGCGGTCCAGGTGGCGCTCGCCGGGCCGGGCAGTTGGGTCGACAGCGGCAGGCTGCGGCTGCAGCAGGTGCCGGGGGACGCGCCTCGCGACTTCACCGTCTACCTCGCGACCGCCCGCACGGCGGGTCGGATGTGTGCCGACGGCGGGGTGGACATCCGGATCGATGGACGGCCGTACACCTCCTGCCGGGCACCCGGCCAGGTGATCATCAATCTGGACCGGTGGCGGCTGTCCGTGCCGCATCTCGTCTCGGCTCGCGTGCCGCTTGACGTCTACCGGACGTACGTGGTCAACCACGAGGTCGGTCACCAACTCGGGCACCGGCACGAGCGCTGCCCGGGCGCGGGCCGGCCGGCGCCGGTGATGATGCAGCAGACGCTCTTCCTCAACGGGTGCCGGGTCAACCCGTGGCCGTACCTCGACGGACGCCGCTACGCCGGCCCCGCCCTCTGAACGGCACCCTGTTCACCCACCATCGGGCGGCTTGCCGGAATAAAGGCAAAGACGGAGAAATGCCCGAATAATCTGGCAGGCTCGACGTCATGACGCCGTCGTCCCCTTACGGCCCGCCCTCGCCGCCCGACCAGCCGGGTCGGTCGGCGTACGAAGGCGCGCGTCCCACGCTCGTCCGGATGCGCCGACGGCGTCGCCGCGCCCTGCTGCTCGGCGCGCTCGTCGTCGTACTCGCCGCCGGCATCGGCGTGACGCTCGACCGGGACGGCGAACCGCCGACCGGCACCCCCGCCACCAGCCAGGGCGAGATGGGCCACGGGGGCGGGGCACCCGCGCACCCGGCACCCACCAGCTACCCCTCGGTCGGCGCCGGACGCTTCACGGCGGCCGACGGTGCGACGCATGTGCACGGCACGGACGGGCCGCTGCGCCGTTACCGGGTCGTCGTCGAACGCGGCACCGGCCAGGACGCCGCCGCGTTCGCCGCCAAGGTGGACGAGGTGCTGACCGACAAGCGCAGTTGGATCGCCTCGGACGAGCTGCGGGTGCAGCGGGTGGCGGACGCCGGGGCGGCGGACTTCACCATCTACCTGGCCACCCCTGTCACGTCCGAGCGGATGTGCGCCGAGGGCGGGTTGACCACCGAGCGCTACACCTCCTGCCGCCTGCCCGGCCAGGTCATCATCAACCTGGCCCGCTGGATGGAGGCGGTCCCCGACTACGGCGCTCCGCTGGACACCTACCGCACCTACGTGATCAACCACGAGGTGGGCCACGAGTTCGGCGAGGAGCACGAGGCCTGCCCCGGCCCGGGGGAGCCCGCCCCGGTGATGCAGCAGCAGACGTACGGCCTGCGCGGCTGTGTCGCGAACGCCTGGCCCTACGTCGACGGCCGTCGCTACGCGGGTGACATCGTCCCCTGATCGACCGGGTCGTCGGTTATTCCCGCTCCCGCATCGCGGACCAGTGTCGTCCCTCATGGCCGAGCGGGGCTCCCGCGAGCAACAATGGCGCGGTTCACACCGCCGATCCCGGGGAGTCCACCGTGTCGTTGCCCCCGCTCGTCGAACCCGCCGCCGAGCTGACAGTTGACGAGATCCGCCGCTACTCACGCCATCTGATCATCCCGGATGTCGGGGTGACCGGGCAGAAGCGGCTGAAAAACGCCCGGGTGCTCTGTGTCGGCGCTGGTGGCCTCGGCTCGCCCGCCCTCATGTACCTTGCCGCGGCCGGGGTCGGCACGCTCGGCATCATCGATTTCGACACCGTCGACGAGTCCAACCTCCAGCGTCAGATCATCCACGGCGTGTCCGACATCGGCCGGTCCAAGGCCGAGTCCGCCGCCGCGTCGATCCGCGAGATCAACCCGCTGGTCCAGGTGGAGATCCACAACACCGCGCTGGACCGGGAGAACGTCCGGGAGATCTTCGCCCAGTACGACCTGATCGTCGACGGCACCGACAACTTCGCCACCCGCTACATGGTCAACGACGCGGCGGTGCTGCTCGGCAAGCCGTACGTCTGGGGCTCGATCTACCGCTTCGACGGCCAGGCGTCGGTGTTCTGGGCCGAGCACGGCCCGTGCTACCGCTGCCTCTACCCGGAGCCGCCGCCGCCCGGCATGGTCCCCTCCTGCGCCGAGGGCGGCGTGCTCGGTGTGCTCTGCGCGTCGATCGGCTCCATCCAGGTGAACGAGGCGATCAAGCTGCTGACCGGCATCGGTGAGCCGCTTGTCGGCCGCCTGATGGTCTACGACGCCCTGGAGATGGAATACCGCAAGATCAAGGTACGGAAGGACCCGAACTGCGCGCTCTGCGGCGACAACCCGACGGTCACCGACCTGCTGGAAGACTACGAGGACTTCTGCGGCGCGGTCTCCGAGGAGGCCCAGGAGGCGACCCTCGACGCGACGATCACCGCGTTGGAGCTCAAGGAGTGGCAGGACGCCGGCAAGGACATCTTCCTGGTCGACGTACGGGAGCCCGCCGAGTACGAGATCGTCCGCATCCCGGGCGCCACCCTCATCCCCAAGGGCGACATCATCTCCGGCGAGGCGCTGGCGAAGCTCCCGCAGGACAAGCAGATCGTGCTGCACTGCAAGTCCGGCGTCCGCTCGGCGGAGGCCCTCGCCGCGGTCAAGGCGGCCGGTTTCCGCGACGCCGTGCACGTGCAGGGCGGCGTGCTCTCCTGGATCAAGCAGATCGATCCCTCGCTTCCCGCGTACTGAACGACGACCGGGGCCGGCGGCGGGCCACTCACCCGCCCCGGCCTCGGCCGATTCCCCGAGGCGCGACGACCTTTACGCAGGTAGCGTGACCGCCGTGGTGGACATGGACGCCGCTATCGGCTTCGTCGTGGCGCACGGGGACGCGGTCGACCGTGCGCGTCTCTCCCGGCTGCGCACCGGTGCGCCGGTGCCGGACCGCGTGCTCGACGCCGCCGAGACCGGGCAGACGCCCGACGGCGGCTGGCCGGCCGTCCTGGACGGTGCCGTCGGCTCCGTCGACGCGACCTGCTTCCGCCTGGCCGAGCTGGACGACCTCGGTGCCCTCGGCCGCCCGGCGGCCCGGCACGCGTTGGACTGGCTCGCCGCCTCCCAGCTGCCCGACGGCGGCTGGGACGAGGACCCGTCGCTGGCCGACCTCGCCCCGGAGTGGGCCCGGCCCGGCGACCCGGAGGCCCGCCTCTACCTCACCGCCAACGCCGGCTTCTGGCTCAGTGTGGGCGGGCTGGACGCCCGGGCCGCCGGACCGCTGGACCACCGGGTCGGCGGGTCGTACGCCGGGGTGGTGCAGGCCGCCGCCCAGGCGCTCGCCGCGCAGCTCGCCCCGGACGGCCGGTGGCCCTCCTTCGTGCCCGCCGGCTGGCTGAGCGCGGCCGTGCTGCACCGGCAGGAGATGTACTACGAGTCGGCGCTGATCCAGTCGGTGCTCGCCGAGCGGATCCCCCAACTGTCCCCGGCGGACGTGGCCTGGCTGGCGGGGACGCTGCGCCGGGTCGACATGGGCGAGGAGCACTGGTTGCTCGTCGCGGCCCGTGAGCGGCTCACCAGGACCCAGCGCAGCGACGGCGGCTGGGACAGCGACGACGGTCACCAGTTCGACGTGCACACCACGCTGCGGGCGATCCGGGCCTGTCAGCCGGTCACGTCAACTGGCTGATCACCAGCGGCCACCAGCCGTCCGGGGCGAAGGCGGCCGGGTCGATGCTCTCCAACACCGTCCGCAGCGTCTCGGCCCGCTCCGCCCGGCCCGCCTTGCCCTCGTCCGCCTCGACGAAGAGCGCGAACTGGTAGAGGAACTCGACGAACGTGCGGAAGCTGCTGTTGACGCCCTGGATGTCCTTCTGGTTCAGATCGAACTGGAGGATCTCACCGTTGCGCGGGTCCAGCACGTAGAGCAGGTCGGGGTTGTCGGCGACCGCGCCCACCACGATCAGCCGGATGTCGAGCGAACCGTCCTCGGTGCTCAACTGCATGGTGTCGTACAGCTCGATGTCGTCTTCGAGGAAGGCCGTGTAGACGACCGCCACGTCGAGCGGGATCTCGTCACCGGCGGGGAGCAGGTCGGGGCTGAAGCCCCCGTCCAGCCACGCCTCGCGCGGGTACGGGATGAGCTCGTCCTCGTGCCACAGGGCACGGAACCGGGGGTCAGCGGCCATGACGATCCTTCGTGGTCACAGGAGTCGGGTCGGTCAGGACGACAGCCCGGCGGTGATCAGCAGACGCCGCCAGTTGTCGGCGTACTCGCCGGCGTGCCGGCCCTTGCGCAGCCGCTGCTCGGGGGCGGCGGGACCGAGGACGATGGCCGTCAGCTCCGGGTAGCGGGGGCCGAGCACGTGTTCGTCGAAGAACGTGGCGACGTCGGGGGCGATGATGGTGAACTCGACGTCCTCGTCGGGGTGCTCGTACTGGTAGACGTAGGCGCTGGACTCCATGTAGTACACGTCCAGGTCTTCCCGGTCGAGGTAGAGCGGGTCGCCGCCGCGGATCTCGGACCGTAGGCCGGTGGGGACGCTGTCGATCTCGTAGCCGACGATCAAGGGGCTGCCCATCGGGTCGGTCGGGTCGACCTCGTCCTCCGCCCAGGCCTGCGGGGTGAGGATCTCCTTCGGCGCGTGGAACCGGAAGTTGTCGCCCTCCAGGCGCTGGAACAGGGCGTAGACCTCGGCGACGCCGGGCAGGTCGGCGATCGGCTCCAGCGGGGCCGCCCCCTCGATACGCACACCGAAGCCGTGTTCGGCCTCGAGCCGGGTGAGCAACTCCAGCTTCTCGGCGATCCGGGCGAGGACGGTGGGGTCCGCGCCGGTCATGGCAGGAACTTCACGATGATCGGGGTGCCCTCGGGGACGTCGCGCAACGCCACGGAGATATCGCTGCCGAGCTGGCGGTTGGTCCAGGCGTCCATCAGCCTGAGGTTAGCGTATTCGTCCTTTCCGTCGAGTTGCAGCTCGTGGATATGGTCCGGGTCCAGTCCCTCGCCCCGGGCCCGGATCGGCCCCCGGCCGTCGTAGAGGCGATCGACGAGTTTCTTGTTGGCCAGGTACTGGTTGGTCGTCCGGTCACCGTGCTGCTGGGTCAGCTTCTCGTTCTTCGTCAGCCGACGGATCACCCGGTCCCGGAAGACGTTGGTGCGGGTCCGGGTGCCCGGCCTGGTCCCTCGGCCCCCGCGGTGGTAGACGTTGTTGGCCGTCCGGTCCGACTTCGCCTTGCTCAGCCGGCCCTCCTGGCCGAGCCGGACCAGGTCCCTGGCCTTGCGGTCGAAGTCCTTCTTGTCGAAGTCCGGGCGGTTGCGCAGCACCAGCACGGCCGGGCCGCGGGGGGTGGTGCCGGCCGTCTTGGCGGTGCGGAACACGTCGGCGTTCTCCAGGAACGCCGAGACGATCCGGGCGCCTTTCGCCTGCGTCTGCCGGGGCGGCGAGGTGCGCTTCCTAGCCATTGAGCACCGCGTCCACCGTCATGCCGATCAGCTGGTCGATGATCAACCCGGTGATCATCTTGAAGATCGGGATCTCCAGCAGCGACGCACCGAAGGTGACCACCGCGGTCGCGATCGCCTGCGCGATCTGGATCGCCAGCAGGATGAGCTGCACGATCACCTGGATCTTCAACGCCAGCACGACGCCCGCCCCGGCCATCAGCCCGATGGCGATGATGTTCGTCGGGTCGGTGGCGTCGGCGATGTTGCGCGCGGCCGACTCCCCGTCGTTCCACTCGTCGGCGAAGGCGGTGAAGCTCTCGCCCCGGTTGGTGTCCAGCACCGTCCGCGCGGCCGACTCCAGCTGGGCGACCGACCCGTTGATCCGGTCGGCCATGCCGGTCCACTCGCCGGCGAGCTGGAACAGTGCCGTCTCGTCCGACTCCGGCCAGTCGTACCCGATCATCGAGAGCAACGACACCAGCTCACCCGGAAGCGTCAGGCCCACCGTGGCTCCTTTCCCCGTGCGGCGGGCTCAGCTGCCGAGCTTGCCGAGAATTGATTGGAAGAGATCGCCGACGCCCTCCTCGACGGCCCGGTACCCGTCCGCCATCGAGTGCAGGCCGGCAGCGTAGTTGTCCAACTCGACGAGGTTGGTGCTGAGGCACTCGGTCAGCCCGTCCACGCAGGCCTGGTGGGCGACGCCGAGCAGCATCCCGATCTCGTCGCCGCCGAAGGCCTGCGCGTAGCTGCCCACCGCCGCCTGGAACGCCTCGAAGGCCTGCCCGACCTGCTCCTTGGCCTGGGCCAACTGCTCCGCTCCGCGGCGCACCGAGTCGACGTCGACATCCAGCGGGTCCATCGTCAACTCTTCCCGTGCAGTTTCCGCATGGTCTCGCCGACCGCCAGGGTGATCTCCCGCATCTGCCGCAGGCCCTCGTCCTGGAGCCGCTCCACGGTGGCGGCCATCGCGGCCAGGTCGGGCATCGGCTCCGTCCCCGCCGCCGCCTCGTCCTGCCCGTCGAGGGCCGCGTTCACCGCCCGGCGCAACTCCTCGGCGAGCTGCTCGGAGCCCTCGCGCAGCACCCGGGGATCGAGGTCGACGACGCTGACCCGCCGGTCGCTGCCGACGGTGACCCGGATCCGCCCGTCGGCCGCCTCGCCCACCGACTCGACAGGTGCCGGGGGCGCGACGGTGCGGCTGACATCCCGCAGCGCGGCACGTGCCTGCGCCAGTTGCTCCTCCAGGGCCTTCTCGCCCAGCATGTCGCCTCCCCGGACTAGCCGCGCCGAATCGACCTCAGACTAGCGACCCGGCACACAGTGGTGGGACCACGTCCACGGAGGACTGTCAGTCGCGCAGGTGCCCGTCCCCGGTGACGACGTACTTGGTGCTGGTCAGCTCGGGCAGGCCCATCGGGCCACGGGCGTGCAGCTTCTGCGTGGAGATGCCGATCTCCGCGCCGAAGCCGAACTCGCCACCGTCGGTGAAGCGGGTCGACGCGTTCACCATCACCGCGGCCGAGTCCACCCGCGCGACGAATTCCCGGGCCGCGCTCGCCGAGTCGGTGAGGATCGCCTCGGTGTGCCCGGTGCCGTAGCGCCGGATGTGCCCGACGGCCGCGTCCAGGGACTCGACCACCGCCACCGAGATGTCGGCGGACAGGTATTCGGTGGCGAAGTCCTCCTCGGTGGCCGGGACCACGGCGGCCGAGTACGCGGCCACCTCGGGGGAGCCGTGCACGGTCACCCCGGCCTCGGCGAAGGCGGCAAGCATCGGCGGCAGGAACGCGTCGGCGACGCCGGCGTGCACCAGCAGCGACTCGGCGGTGTTGCAGGTGGACAGGCGCTGCATCTTGGCGTTCAACGTCACCGCGACGGCCCGCGACACGTCGGCGGCGGCGTCCACGTAGACGTGGCAGTTGCCCACCCCGGTCTCGATCACCGGCACCGTCGACTCCTCGACGACGGTGCGGATCAGGGACGCGCCACCGCGGGGGATGAGCACGTCGACGAGGCCACGGGCGCGCATCAGCTCCTTGACCGAGTCGCGGGAGCTGGCGTCGAGCAGTTGCACCGCGTCGGCCGGGAGCCCGGCGCCGGCGACCGCGTCGCGCAACACCGCGACGAGCGCGGCGTTGGAGTGCGCGGCCGAGGACGACCCGCGCAGCAGCGCCGCGTTGCCGGACTTCAGGCAGATCCCGGCGGCGTCCACGGTCACGTTCGGCCGCGCCTCGTAGATGATGCCGACCACCCCGAACGGCACCCGGATCTGGCGCAGCTCCAGCCCGTTGGGCAGGGTGGAACCGCGGACCACCTCGCCGACCGGGTCGGGCAGCGCGGCCATCTGGCGCAGCGCGTCGGCGATGCCGGCCACCCGACCCGCGTCGAGGGCGAGCCGGTCCAGCACGGCCGCGCTCAGCCCGGCCTCCCGGCCGGCCGCCAGGTCCGCCTCGTTCGCGGTCAGGATCTCCGGGGTACGCGCCACGAGCGCGTCGGCCATCGCCACGAGCGCGGCGTCCTTGACCGTACGGGTGGCCACGGCCAACTCCGCGGCGGCGTCCCGCGCCCGGTGCGCCTGCTCGACGACGCTCATGCCAACTCTCCTCGTTCGTGGGAAGGTTCTCTGCTCACAGCAGGACGAGGTCGTCGCGGTGGACGACCTCTCGTTCGTACGCCGGGCCCAGCGCCGCGGCGAGTTCGGACGTGGAGCGGCCGAGCAGCCCCGGCAGCTCCACCGCGTCGTAGTTGACCAACCCGCGGGCGACCGACGCGCCGGCGGTGTCCACCAGGTCCACGGGGTCGCCAGCGGTGAAGGTGCCGTCCACGGCGGTGATGCCGGCGGGTAGCAGCGACTTGCGCCGCCCGACGACGGCCGCCACCGCGCCCGGGTCGAGGTGCAGCCGCCCCCGGGGTGACGTGGCGTGGGCCAGCCAGAACAGCCGGGCCGTCGGGCGTTGCCGTTGCGGATGGAACAGGGTGCCGACCGGGTCGCCGGCCAGGGCCGACGCGGCCAGGTCGGCGGCGGTGAGCACCACCGGGATGCCGAAGCCGGTGGCGATCCGGGCGGCCTCGACCTTCGTCACCATGCCGCCGGTGCCGACGCCGGAGCGGCCGGCCCCGCCGATGGTGATCCCGGCGAGGTCCGCGTCGTCACGCACCTCCGCGATCCGGGTCGAGTGCGGCTTGGCGGGGTCGCCGGTCCAGAGCGCGTCCACGTCGGAGAGGAGCACCAGCAGGTCGGCGTGCACGAGCGCGGCGACCAGGGCGGCCAGCCGGTCGTTGTCACCGAACCGGATCTCCTGGGTGGCGACCGTGTCGTTCTCGTTGACGATCGGCACCGCCCCCAGGTCGAGCAGCTTGCGCAGCGTCCGGTACGCGTTGCGGTAGTGCGCCCGTCGGGTCACGTCGTCGACGGTGAGCAGCACCTGCCCGACGGTGCGGCCGTGCCGGGCGAAGCTGGTCGCGTACCTGCCGATCAGGAGGCCCTGCCCGACGCTGGCGGCGGCCTGCTGGGTGGCCAGGTCGCGCGGGCGCCGGGGCAGCCCGAGCGGGGCGAGGCCGGCGGCGATCGCGCCGGAGGAGACAAGCACGACCTCGCGTCCCTCGCTGGTCAGCCGACCGAGGGTGTCGACGAGCGTGTCGACGCGCTCGTCGGCCAGCCCGCCGGTCGCGGTGGTCAACGAGGAAGATCCGATCTTGACGACGACCCGCCGGGCTGCCGTGACTGCGTCGCGCACCCGACCATTCTGCGTGGTCACGGCCGCTGCGCCCGGCGGCCTTCCCATATGGTGGCGGATTGTGACTCCTGACGAGTACGTCGAGGCGGTGCTCGACCTGGTCGAGCGGATCCCGGCGGGCCGGGTGATGTCGTACGGCGCGGTCGCCGATGCGCTCGCCGAGCGTTCGGGTCGTGCCTCCGCGCGGCTGGTGGGCAGCATCATGGCCCGACACGGCGGCTCGGTGCCGTGGCATCGGGTGGTGACGTCGGGTGGCCGGCTGCCACCCGGCCACGAACGGGAGGCGCGGTCCCGACTGCGCGCCGAGGGTGCGCCGCTGCGCGGTGAGGGCGTGGACATGTCGGCGGCGCGATGGTCGCCGGAGGAGAGGCCGTGACCACCGGCCCGTGGTGTGCGGGACGGGTGCCCCCCGGGCCGGGGGGCACCTCGGGGTTGTTCAGAGCGGGATGGGGGACCGCACCACGTTGTCGTCTGGCTTGAGGTCGGGCCACCAGCGGCCCTGGGCGTCGCCGTGCACGACGGAGAAACTCACGGTGCGGGCGTCGGCACCCGGCTGGGCAGGTACCCGTTGGACGAACGTGTAGCGGCGCGACTCACCAGCCGGTACGCCCGGTAGCAGGCACCCCGGTTTGGTCGTGTCCCACAGCTTTCCCGGCTCGCATCGGGCCCAGTCGCCGCCCGCCCGTTCGCCGTGTTCGATGTTCTGGAACGACACCCGCGGCGCGTCGACCGGGCCGGCGTTGGTGACCGTGAAGACCGTGGTGAGTTCACGCAGGGCGTCCGTACCGGGGACCTCGACCAGCTCGTGGGTCATGCTCATCTTCAGGTTGGTGAGCCGGGGATCCGGGCCGAATGCCGTGGGGCCGTCGGTCTGCTCGAACCGCTCCCCGTCCCACCGGTACGTCCGCACCTGTTCCCGCCGGAGATACGTGGGGACCTCGCAACACGGCACGATGTCGGCCACCGTCACCCGCACCGAGCCGCTCGAGGTGATCTCCGCCGCGAGGACGTCCTTGAACTCGTCGTCGGTCCGGACCACCCGGCCCACCGTCACGATCCGGTCGTCGGCGTTCCGCTCGAAGGCCACCACCTGCTTCGCCGACGCTTCGCCGTACCGACAGGCGACGATGGCGATGGTCTCGTCGGCGCCGTCGCCATCGACGTCGCCGTACTCGAACTCGTCGTCGGCCAGCTCCGACACGTAGGTCTTCTTCGTGTTGGTCTTCAGCCGGACGTTCGAGGTGGTGCAGCCGCCCTCCGCCATGCCCGCCGGCCAGTTCGGCAGATCCACGGGTGTGGCGAGCAGTTGCGCCCGACTTATTCGCCCGTCCGGGCCGGTCGGGGCGGTGCCGGAGGGTGTCGGCGTCTGCGTCGGCGACCCGGTCGGCGTGGGCGTCGGCGGGGCCGGCGTGGACGGGGCCGGCGGTGGGACGGACTCCACCGGCACCGGCGGAGTCCGGTCGGCGTGCAGCGCGGCGTTGATGACGACGGGGGTCACCCCCAGGACGACCGCCGCCGCGGCGGCGGCCACCGTCATCCGTCGACGTCGGCGCAACAGCTGCCGGGCCTTGTCGGGACCGGGACCGGCCACCTGGCTGATCACGTCATTGCGGTACGCGCCGAGCCGCTCGCGCAGCAGTGGGTCGAGGTCAGACATCGCGTACCCCCTCGGTGTTCTCGTCGAGCAGCGCGGCCAGGGCGGTCCGTCCGCGGTGCAACCACGACTTGACGGTGCCCTCGGCCACCCCCTCCTGCGCGGCGATCTGGCTGACCGACAGGTCGGCCAGGTAGTGCAGGATGACCGCGCGGCGATGGTTGGGCGGCAGTTGCGCCAGCGCCGCGTCGATGGCGACCCGGTCGGGTGTCGGCCCGGCCACCTCGGCCTCGGTGCGCCGTTGTCGCAGCAGGTAGTCGCGGGCGGTACGAAGGCGTCGCCAGCGGCTGTGTGCCAGGTTCCAGGCGACCTTGCGGACCCAGGCCACCGGGTCGTCGTAGCGGACCAGGCGGTCCCAGCGGGCCAGCGCTCGGTAGAACGCCTCCTGGGCCAGGTCCTGGGCGTGGCCCAGATCCCCCGTGTACGCGCAGAGCTGGGCGGTCACGCTGCCGAAGTGCGCGTGGTAGAAGTCGTCGAAGGTGATCGTCTCGACCGCCGAACCGGCCGTCCGTACCGCCGGTGGCTCGTTGGCGCGGGCTCCCATCGTTGACGTCACTGTCCCTCCCCCGTGACCGCCAGGCTGATCTGCCCTCGGCGGTGGTAACACTCCAAGACTGCGGACGCGGTTGCGGCCTTCACTGCCGGCAACCTGACTTGTTTGATGCCCGCCACGGGTGGCGGGTTCACGCCCGCGTTGATGCCCGCCACGGGTGGCAGGTTCACGCCCGCAGATGGGGGATGTGAGCTACACCGCAACGTGAGTAATATTCGGCCCCATGAAACCGCCGCCGGGCGCCGGCTCGCTGCCTCGACGGGTGCACGCCGGCTATGCGCTCGGTTCCCTGGCCACCGGCGCGTTCGGCACCGTGCCCGGTCTGCTGCTACTGCCGTACCTCACCGACACGCTGGGCGTGGCCGCCGGCCTGGCCGCCCTGCTGGTGCTGCTGCCGAAGGCATGGGACGTGCTCGTCAACCCGGTCGCCGGGCGGATCTCCGACCGCACCCGATCGCGCTGGGGGGCCCGCCGGCCGTACCTGCTCGTCGGCGGTCTCGCGCTCGCCGTCCTGTTCGCCTCGATCTTCGCCGCGCCGTTCGGCAACGGCTCGGCCGCCGCCGCGTACGTGGCGTTCGCCTTCCTCGCCACCGCCACCGCGTTCGCCTTCTTCCAGGTGCCGTACGTGGCGATGCCGGCGGAGCTGACCGACGACTACGCCGAGCGCACCCGGATGATGACCTGGCGGATCGCGGTGCTGGCGCTGGCCATCCTGGTCTCCGGCGCGGTCGCGCCGATCGTGGTGAGCGCCGGTGGGGGCGGCGTGGCCGGGCACCGGTGGATGGGCCTGTTCGTGGCGGCGCTGATCGCCCTCGGTGCCCTCGGCGCGTTTTTCGGCACCCGGTCCGCGCCGACCGGCGCGGTGGGCGGCAGCGAGCCCACGCTGCGCGCCCAGCTCGCCGTTGCCGGCGCCAACCGCCCGTTCCGGGCGCTGCTGATCTGCTTCGTGGTGCAGTCCGCCGGGGTGGCGACGATCCTGGCCGGGGTCAACTACTTCGCGGCGCAGATCCTGCGCGACGAGCAGGGCGGGCCGACCCTGCTCTTCGTCTGCTTCGTCGGCCCGGCGCTGCTGGTGATGCCACTCTGGACCCGGATCGGTGCCCGGCTCGGCAAGCGGACCGCGCTCGTCGTCGGCTCACTGATCCTCGCCGTCGGGGCACTCGCCCTGGTCGCCGCGCCGGTGCTGCCGCCGGTCGCGGTCTACCTGGTGGTCGCGCTCATCGGCGTGGGGTACGCCGGGCAGCAGGTCTTCGCGTTGGCGATGCTGCCGGACTGCATCGCGTACGACACGGCGCGCACTTCTCGACGGCAGGCGGGTGTCTTCACCGGCCTGTGGACCGCCGGGGAGACCCTCGGCCTGGCGCTCGGCCCGGGCATCTACGGACTGGTGCTCCAGCTCGCCGGCTACGTGTCCTCGGACACCGGCTCGGCAGCCGCCCAATCCGACACGGCGAGACTAGGCGTCCTCCTCGGCTTCACGCTGATCCCGGCCCTGCTGATCGCCCCACCAGTCCTCCTCCTGCGCCATTACACCCTGACCCCCGCCGCCCTGGCCGCCGCCACCCGCGCCGAACGGGTCGATCATGGAGTTGTGGTGGGGGACGAAAGCCGTTGACAGTCACGAGAAGGGCACCATAACTCCATGATCGACGAGAGCAGGGTCTTGCCTCCCGGGGTTGCCGCGGACGTGGCGCTCACCGAGGTGCGCCAGTTGCGCGCCGGGGACCGGCCGACCCACGGGGGGCGGCTGTTCGCGTACGTCTACGACCCGGCGGTGCCCGGGCTGGACGAGCTGGCTGCCGCCGCGCACCGGGAGAGCGCGCACGTCAACGGGCTGGACCCGATCGCCTTCCCCTCGCTGCTGGCCATGGAGAACGCGCTTGTCGGCGCCGCCGGCCGGGTGCTCGGCGCCGGCCCGGGCACGACCGCCCCGGACGTCGTCGGCAGCGTCACCAGCGGCGGCACCGAGTCGCTGATCCTCGCCGTCAAGACGGCCCGGGACGCGCACCCGGAGATCGCGGCGCCCCGGATCGTGGTGCCGTCGACCGCCCACGCCGCGTTCGCCAAGGCGGCGCACTACCTGCGGGTGGCGCTGGACGTCGTGCCGGTGTCCCCGGACACGCTGCGCCCCGACCCGGCCGCGATGGCCGCCGCGATCCGCCCGGAGACGGTGCTCGTCGCCTGCTCCGCGCCGTCGTACGCGCACGGCGTGGTGGACCCGGTCGCCGAGATCGCCGCCGTGGCGGCCGCCGCCGGGGTGCGCTGCCACGTGGACGCCTGCTTCGGTGGCTGGACCCTGCCCTACCTGCGCCGCCTCGGCGAGCCGGTGCCGGCGTTCGACTTCGCGGTCGGAGGGGTCACCTCCATCTCGGTGGACCTGCACAAGTACGCGTACGCGCCCAAGGGGGTGTCGGTGCTGCTGCACCGCGAGGCCCGGCTGCGTGCCCCGCAGTACTTCGCGTACGCGGACTGGCCCGGCTACACCATGATCAATCCGGTGATCGCGTCCACCCGTTCGGGCGGGCCGATCGCCGCCGCGTACGCGACTCTGCGGCACCTCGGCGACGACGGCTACCTGCGGCTGGCCGAAGTCACCCGGGACGCGGTCGCCGGCCTGGCCGACGCGGTCCGCGCCGTCGACGGGCTGCGGTTGCTGGCCGAGCCCGAGTCCACTGTTGTCTGTTTCACCGCCGCCGAGGGCGGCCCCGACCTGTTCGTGCTCGTGGACGAGCTGACCGCGCGCGGCTGGCACACCCAACCCCAACTGTCGTACGCGGGACTGCCGGCGAGCGTGCACCTCACGGTGACCGCCTCGGTCGCGCCCCGGGTCGGCGACTTCGGCCCGGACCTGGTCGACGCGGTGGACGCCGCTCGGGCGGCCGGTCCGGTCCATCTGCCCGCGGAGTTGACGGCGCTGGCCGGTTCCCTCACCCCGGACGCGCTGACCCCGGAGCTGGTCGCGGGGCTGGCCGCCGGGCTGGGCCTGGGCGGTGAGCCGGACGGTTCCCCGCTGCCGGGGCGGATGGCGGTCGTGAACACCCTGCTGGACGCCGCGCCGCCGGCGCTGCGGGAGCGGCTGCTCGTCGAGTTCGTCGGGCTGCTGCAACGTCCCACCTGGTGACACCGCGCGGTCCGGTCCGCGCGTCGGACGACGGCGGACCGGACCGGACCGGCTCAACGGTAGGTGATCTCGACTGTGTTGTCCGGGTCGTAGACCTCCTCCACGACGTCGAAGTCCGCGTCCACCGGCCGCGCGTCCACGTCGGCCTTGCCCGTACCGACAGTGGTGCCCGCCGCGACCCGGAAGCCCAGCGTCAGCAGAACCTCCTTGCCGGCGCCGAGCCCGTCGAGGTCGCAGGCCACCGGCTCCCGGGTCGTCTCCGGGTCGTTGCGGCAGGCCGTCCAGCCACCGCCGTCCGGGCGTACCGCCGCCGGCAGGCCGAGCCGCAGGGCCACGTGGGCGGCCAGTCCGGTCTTGTTGCGGACGCGCACGGTCACCGTGCCGACCCGGGAGCCGTCCGGCGCGTCGGCCAGCACCAGGTTCGTCGCGGTGACGGCAAGGTTGACGTCGTGCCGGTTCGGGCCGAAGCTCGTCGGCCCGGAGACCTGGGCGAAGGCGTCGCCCTTCCAGCGGTAGCCCCGCCACTGCCGTTGTGACCACTCGGCGGGCCAACCGCCGCCGGGCGCGATGTCACCGACCTCTACGCGGACCGTGCCGTCACTCACCACGTCGAGCGCGATCAACCACTGCGGCTTGTCGATGGTGGTCGCGACCACCCGGTCCAGCGTGACCACCTTCCCACCCTCGTCCCGGTCGAAGGCGACCACCTGCGTCGGCCCCCCGGTGCCGAACACGCACTGCACGAGCGCCACGGTCTCCACCGCGCCGTCCCCGTCGACGTCGCCGTGGTCGAGCGCCGCGAGCCAGTTGACGCCCTCCCGGTTGTCGCCGCTGAGCCGCGTCTGCGACGTCGGGCAGTCCGATCCGGCCGGCCACGCCGGCAGGGTCACCGATGCGCCGAGCAACTGTGCCCGGCTGATCCGGCCGTCGGGTACGGCGGAGGCGGGACCGCCAGGTGTCGCGGACGGGCTGGGAGTCGGGGTGGCCGAGCCGCCCGGCGTGGGCGACACCGAGATGCTGGGCGTCGGCTCGACCGGATCCGGCCGGTGGTCCGGCCCGTTCATCGCCGCGTACCCGAGGGCCGACCCGCCGAACAGCGCGAGCGCCGTGGTGGCGGTGGTCGCCAGCCGACGCCGGCCGCGGCCTCGTACCGTCCGCCGGACGGCGGCCGGGCCGGGCACCTCGACCTCTTCCAGGAGGGTACGGCGGTAGCGGGTGAACTCTTCGGCCAGGCCGACGGCCTCCTGCTCAGACATCCCGCACCTCCTCGTTCGTGTCGCGTAGCTGGGTGGCGAGCGCGGCCCGGCCCCGGTGCAGCCAGGACTTGACAGTCCCCTCGGCGACCCGTTCCTGGGC
The DNA here is from genome assembly GCF_043197345.1 of Micromonospora sp. NPDC049175. Lineage (NCBI taxonomy): Bacteria > Bacillati > Actinomycetota > Actinomycetes > Micromonosporales > Micromonosporaceae > Micromonospora > Micromonospora sp. NPDC049175. The sequence goes on from NZ_JBICSY010000005.1 coordinate 486,790, forward strand.
GGCGATCTCCGCGACCGTCAGGTCGGCGAGGTAGTGCAGCACGACCGCCCGCCGCTGGTTCGGCGGCAACGTCGCCAACGCGGCGTGCAGGGCCACCCGGTCGGGGCTGGGCTCCGGGACGTGCGTCTCCCGCTGCCGCAGCAGCCACCTCTGGGCGGTCCGCAGCCGCCGCCAGCGGTTGTGGCCGAGGTTCCAGGCGACCCGGCGGACCCAGGCCACGGGGTCCTCGTATCCGGCGATCCGGTCCCACCGGGCGTACGCCCGGCAGAACGCCTCCTGGACCAGGTCCTGCGCCTGCCCGAGGTCACCGGTGTACGCGGTCAACTGCACCACGAGTCCCCGGAAATGGGCGTGGTAGAAGTCGTCGAAGACCAGTTCGGCGACCTCCGGCGCGGAGTTGCCCGGCGGGTCGGGTGGACGTCCGCCCACCCGTACTCCTCTTGTCACAAGCACTCGTCCTCCCCGTGGTGGCCGCGGGCGGCGTGGGTCGCCAGCACCCGTCACACACCTGGGCGCGTCGGCAGGTTGCGGGTGAGCCGTTCGACGTTCCTGTCCGGTCCGGGACAGCGCACCGGATGGCACAGATCGGTCAATCGAACATCAGGCATCAATATTAATATGTATAACTATATGTAGGTTTCATCGCATTCGCCGGTTCCGTACGGTCAAGTCATCAAGCACCACCGAGACGGGGAGAGAAAATGACGATGCGTCAGATCCTGATCAGCGGAGTGACAGCGGTGGCCGGGCTCGCCTTGGGCCTGGGAGGCGCGGCGGCAGCCGTCACGGCGATCGGTCCCGGCCCCGGTGCGCCGGGCGAGATCGGCCCCGGCCCGGGCGTGTTCCTCGCCATCGGTCCCGGCCCGGGTGCTCCCGGTGAGATCGGTCCTGGTCCGGGTGTGATCCTTGCCATCGGTCCCGGCCCGGGTGCTCCTGGGAAGATCGGTCCCGGCCCGGGCGTCGCGGAGTTGACCGCCGGCGCCACGGTGACGGCCTGAGCGGTGCGTAACGGGCCCGGCCAGCACCGCTGGCCGGGCCCGACCGGCACCTCGATCCTTGTCTGGCGTGAGCTTTCACGATGATCCTCCCGCGACCCTCTTCGTCGGGTGACGCGCGTAGCCCGGAGAAGCCACGAACGAGGCTCGGAGCTGCTGTGGTTGACTGTCCCGTGGGGGACGGAAGGGGGCGGTCGTGCAGCTACCGGCAGTGGTGGGTGAGCCGATCCGGTTCGTGCTGAACTGGGGCCGCCGCTACTCGCTCTGGGTGTTCAACTTCGGGTTGGCCTGCTGCGCGATCGAGTTCATCGCCACCAGCATGGGTCGGCACGACTTCATCCGGCTCGGCGTGATCCCGTTCGCCCACGGTCCCCGCCAGGCCGACCTGATGGTGGTGTCCGGCACGGTGACCGACAAGATGGCTCCGGCGATCAAGCGGCTCTACGACCAGATGCCCGAACCGAAGTACGTCATCTCGTTCGGCGCCTGCTCCAACTGCGGCGGCCCCTACTGGGACTCGTACTCGGTGACCAAGGGTGTCGACCAGCTCATCCCGGTCGACGTCTACGTGCCCGGCTGCCCACCCCGGCCGGAGGCGCTGCTGCACGGCATCCTGCGCCTCCAGGAGAAGATCGCCGCCGAGCAGTCCGGCATCGGCGGTGTGCCGCAACGGGATCTGCTGGCCGCCCCGCTGGACGCGCCGCCCCGCGAAGCCGCCGCCCCGCGCTCTGTCGACTCGCTCACCGCCGCGCCGGTACGCCCACCCGCGACGAACTGACGACGGCCGAGCCGCCGCCCGGACTTCTCCGAGCGGCGGCCCGAGTTGCCGGTCAGCCGTTGGCCGCGACCGCCAGGGTGGTCCGGACGACGTTGTCGCTCGGGTCGGCGTCGGGAGTGGTCGGGTACCAGTTGGTCGCCACCTCGATGTCGATCAGTTCGCTGGCATCGGCCGGATCGGTCGGCGGGCTGACGACAAGCGCGAAGCTGTACTCCTCGCCGGGCATCAACCGCAGCTCCGGCACCGGCACCAGCGCGCCGCCGCCGTTCACCGGACCGCTCGTCGGGTCGGTGTGCCAGAACACGGATCCGGCGGGCAGGGAGCTGGCCCGCACCGAGAAGCTGACGTGCGGCGCGTCGCCGTCATAGCGGATCGTCACCGGCACCCGTAGGTTGCCCTCACCGTCCGGGAGGACCCTCACCGGGCCGTCCAGCCTGATCGAGGCGTCCGGCTGCGCGTCCTGGACGTACGGGCGGGGACGGGTCAGCGACCCGTTGGTGGACCGGAACAGCGCGCTGAGCGGGGTACGCGCCACCAGACCGTCGATGCTGGAGTAGACCTCGACCCAGCCCCCCTTCATGATCATCGGGTAGGTCCGGGGGTTTGTCAGCACGTGGAAGTCGAGCACGTTGCGGCTGCTCTCGCCCGGGGCCAGGTCGGCCCAGTTGTCCGTCAGGGAGCAGTTGGCCACCCGGCGGTTGTCCTCCACCCGCATGTCGAACATGTCGCACGCGGTGCCGTCGAACTGGAAGGCGCCCGGCACCGGCTCACGCAGCTTGTAGTAGAAGTAGTCGCTCTCGCTGCCGGTGTTGGTGACGGTCAGCGCGACGCTGCCCCGGTAGCCCCGCTCGGTCGGGCTCAGGATCAGCTTGCCCACCGACAGCGTGCGACCGTCGCGGTCCGCCGGCGCGGCCACCGCCGGGCCGGTGGTGGCGACGGTCGCGGTCAGGCCGAGCAGTACGGCGGTGAGCAGGGTCCCCGTTTTTCTGAACATGGATGGCTGGTCCTCCCGTGATGGTGGCCGGTGCGGATCGCATCGACTGCTTTGTTAGACACCGGCGAACCCAGGGAATGGTTGCCGTCGCACGACAATCAATTTGGTGTCGTCAAGCATCGGTGCCGGGATACGTGCGGGTGGCCGGGCCGGACTAGCCTGCGCATCATGAGCAGCTCAGTGGATCAGCGGTCCGCCCACATCGTCGACGTGCTCACCGACGAGTTCGGCGAGTCCATGGCGATCGACCCGGCCGCCTTCCGCCGCAAGTTCCGGAAGATGGCCGCCTCCCCGTTCGCCTTCTACCGGGGCAGCGCGGCGCTGTTCTACGCCGACCAGCGCGGTGACTTCGCCGACGACCGGTTCCTCGACGAGCGGACCAGCCGGGTGTGGATTCACGGCGACCTGCACGCGGAGAACTTTGGCACCTACATGAACGCCTCCGGGCAACTCGTGTTCAACGTCAACGACTTCGACGAGGCGTACGTCGGGCCGTTCACCTGGGACCTGCGTCGGCTCGCGGCCAGCGTGGCGCTGCTCGGCTACGGCAAGGCGCTCTCCGACACGGCGATCGGTGATCTGGTCGCCGGCTTCGCCCGGTCGTACCTGGCCGAGCTGCGGGCGATCGCCGCCGGCGGCGACGACGCGATCGGCTCGATCACGCTGGAGAACGCCGACGGTGTGCTGCGCCGGGTGCTCCAGCAGGCCCGGCTCAACACCCGCGTGGACCTGCTCGCCGCGCAGACCACCATCGACAACTACGAGCGGCGGTTCTCCATCGGGGACGGGGTCTTCGAGGTCGACGACGCCACCCGCGACCGGGTGCGCGCCGCCTTCCAGGACTACCTGGGCACCCTGCCGACCGCCTCGACGCAGCTCCGGCCGGTCGCGGCGCGGATCAAGGACGTGGTGCTGCGCAAGGGGGTGGGCATCGGTTCGGCCGGGCTGCCGTCGTACAACCTGCTGCTGGAGGGGCACACCCAGGCCCTGGAGAACGACGTCGTCATCTACATGAAGCAGGCGCAGGTGCCGGCCGTGGCGCGGTACGTCACCGACAAGTCGGTCCGCGACTACTTCCAGCACCAGGGGCACCGGACCGCCGAGTCGCAGCGGGCGTTGCAGGCGCACGCCGACCCGTGGCTGGGCTTCACCGAGCTGGACGGGGCCGGTCAGCTCGTCGCCGAGGTCTCCCCGTACGCCGCCGACCTGGACTGGTCGGACGTGAACGAGCCGGAGGAGCTGACCGGGGTGCTCGTCGACCTGGGCCGGGCGGTGGCCCGGATGCACTCGGTCGCCGACGACGAGTCCAGTCACGACCTGGTGGACTACTCCACGGAGGAGGCGATCGTGGCCGCGGTGGACGCCGACGAGCAGGGCTTCGTCGCCCACCTGGTCGATTTCGCGCACGCGTACGGGGTGCGCGCCCGGCAGGACCACCAGCTCTTCGTCGACCTGTTCCGCAACGGCCGGCTACCGGGCATCTGAGCGGGCGGGGCGGCACTCAGGAGGCGAACTCCAACACCACCTTGATGTCGTCCGGCCCGGCGGTGTACGCGTCGGCGTACCTGTTGGCCGGCACCCGACGGGTGATCAGCGACTCCAACCACACCTGGTCGGCGCGGGCCAGCGCCTGCGCCGCCATGTTCCAGTGCCGCCGGTTGGCGTTCACCGAGCCGAAGACCACGTTGTTCTCCAGCACCAACGCCCGGTTGAGCGCACCGGCGTCGAAGTCGATGCTCCGACCGCCGCTGGACACCCCGGCCAGGCAGACGATGCCGGTCGGGCCCGCCTTGCACATGACGTCGAGGACCACCGTGGGTGCGCCGGTGCACTCGATCACCACGTCCGGTTCGAAGGGCAGGTCGTTGACCGGCACCGTGTGGTAGGTGGCCCCGAGCCCGGCGACCAGCTCCGGCTTCGGCCCGTCGGTGGCCCGGTCCAACACGTGCACGGAGAGCCCGCGCTGGGTGCCGAGCAGGGCGGCCAGCAGCCCGATCGGCCCGGCCCCGGTCACCAGTACGGTCTGCGGCTGCCACTCGGCCCGGTGCCCGATCCGCTCGATGTGGTCCCAGGCCTTCGCCACCACGCTCGTCGGCTCCAACAGCACGCCGACCTGGGCCAGCGCCGGGTCGAGCCCGACCGCGAACCGGGGTTCGATCCGCCACCGGTCGCGGGCGAACCCGGGTAGCGCCTTGATGCCGTGTTCGGTGTACAGACCGTTGCGGCACATGTCCCACTCGCCGACCGCGCAGTTGGGGCAGGGGACCGGGTCGGGATGCCGAACGATCCCGGCCACCAGGTCACCCGGTTGCAGCGTGCCGCTGGAGTCCTCGATCACCCGGCCCAGCGACTCGTGCCCGATGACCAGGCGGTCCGCGCCCGGCGGCGCTTCGCCGTACTGACCGGCGATGATCTCGTGGTCCGTGCCGCAGATCCCTACCGCCAGTGCCTCGACAAGCACCGAGCCCTCCTCGGCAGCCGGCTCCGGCTGATCCTCGACGAGGCTCAGCGAGTTGGCGACTCCGGGTCTCACAGTCACAGCGCGCACGTGCTCATCTTTCCCCGCCGAGGGCTGCGCCGCTCGCAAAGCCGGCAGATCACCGGGCCTCGGCGGTGGCCAGGCGCGCACCCGGCCGGCACTAGGATCAGCCACATGACTCCCGAAGCCCTCGGCGCTCGGCTGGTCGCGCTGCTCGCGCCGGTTGCGGCGACCCCGTCGGTCTCCGGCGGGCAACGGTTCGCCCGCGCCACCGTGGACGTCCCGCCGGAGAGCTGGCTGACCGCTGTTCGGGCCGCCCGCGACGACGAGGCGTTGGCCTGCGACTTCTTCGACTGGCTCTCCGCGGTCGACGAGTTGACCGACGGCTTCGACGTGGTGGCGCACCTCTGGTCGACGCGGCTGCGCCACGGTGTGCTGCTGCGGACCCGGCTGCCGCGCGACGCGGCCACGGTCGCCTCGGTGGTCGACGTCTACCCGGGTGCCGCCTGGCACGAGCGGGAGACACACGAGATGTTCGGCATCGGCTTCGCCGGCCACGGTGACCTGCTGCCACTGCTGCTGCCGCCGGAGTTCGAGGGGCACCCACTCCGGAAGGAGTTCGTGCTCGCCTCCCGGGTCGCGAAGCCCTGGCCGGGCGCGAAGGAACCGGGCGAGTCCGAGGCCGGCGGTGGACGCCGGCCGATCCGCCCGCCGGGCGTACCCGCTCCGGGCGAGTGGGGGACCACACCCACCCCGGCCGGCGCCGGTGGCGTGGGGGAGGGCCCGCGTGGCGGCACCCCGGCCCGCCCGGCCGGTGAGCGTCCGGCGCGGCCCGCTCCGGGGACCCGTCCGACGCGTACCCCCAGGTCCGCCGCTGGCGACAGCGACCCGGCCGCATCCACGCGGCCCGCGCCCGCCGACGGCCCGGCCGCGCCCGCGACGCCCGCGCCCGCCGGCGGGCCGGGCTCGGCCGATCAGCCGGGGTCGGGTCCGGTCGCGGACCCGGCGGCCCGCGACGGCCGCACCGACGACGACGGGGGTACGACCTGATGCCGCTCTGGGTGGAGCTGGTGCTGCGGGTGGGTGGCGTGCTCGTCGCGTTCCTCACCCTGCCGTTGCTCGTCGGCCAGGCCGAGCACAAGGTGATGGCGCACATGCAGGGCCGGCTCGGCCCGATGTACGCGGGTGGCTTCCACGGCTGGGCCCAGTTGGTCGCGGACGGGGTCAAGTTCGTGCAGAAGGAGGACGTGACCCCGCGCGAGGCCGATCGGGCGGTGTTCCGGCTGGCCCCGGCGGTGGCGCTGGTGCCCTACCTGCTGGTGCTGCTGGTCATCCCGCTCGGCCCGAACGACCTGGTCGGGCAACCGTTGGACATCGGCCTGTTCTTCGTGCTGGCCGTGGTCGGTGTCGGTGTGGTGGCGGTGCTCATGTCGGCGTGGGCGTCGGCAAACAAGTACAGCCTGCTCGGTGGGCTGCGCGGGGCCGCCCAGTTGCTCGGTTACGAGCTGCCGCTGGTGCTGGCCGCCGCCTCGGTGGCGATGGCGGCCGGCACGCTCAGCCTCTCCGGCATCGTCGAGGCGTGGCAGCCGTGGTGGTTGCTCTGGCAGGCGCCCGCGATGATCGTCTTCTTCGTCGCCGGGCTGGCCGAGATCCGCCGGCCGCCGTTCGACATGCCGGTGGCGGACTCGGAGCTGGTCTTCGGCTACATGACCGAATACACGGGTCTGCGCTTCGCGTTCTTCCTGCTCGCCGAGTACGTCGGCATCGTGGTCATCGCCGCGCTGACCACCGTGCTGTTCCTCGGTGGCTGGCAGGGGCCGTTCGCCGACGATCAGCTGGGCTGGCTCTGGACGCTGCTCAAGATCTTCGCGGTGTCCTTCGTGATCATTTGGCTGCGGGTGTCCTACCCCCGGCTCCGTGAGGACCAGCTCCAGCGCCTGTGCTGGCTGGTGCTGGTACCGGCGTCCCTCGCACAACTGGTCCTCACAGCCGCCGTCCGCGTAGCCCTGTAACAGCCCGCCCCACCCCTGCCCTCACTCCCTGCCCTCACTCCCTGCCCTCACTCCCTGCCCTCACTCCCGCGTCGATCTTGCACTTTCTGCTCCGACGAAAGTTGCCAAATGGGGCATCTCGACGACAGGAAGTGCAAGATCGGCGCGAATGAGGGGGCCGGGATGTTCCGGTTAGCGCAGCGGGGTGTGGGCCGGGTCTACCGGCTCGGTCGGGGGTGGGGGCGGGGTGCCGTCGCCGAAGGGGCGACCGCCCAGGGCCTCCCGACCGTGCGGGGTGACCCAGTTGGACAGGTCGGGGCCGAGCGGCACGATCCCCGTCGGGTTGATGTCGCGGTGCACCTCGTAGTAGTGCCGCTTGATGTGGTCGAAGTCGATGGTGTCGCCGAAGCCGGGGGTCTGGAACAGGTCCCGGGCGTACGCCCACAGCACCGGCATCTCGCTGAGCTTCTGCCGGTTGCACTTGAAGTGGCCGTGATAGACCGGGTCGAAGCGGACCAGCGTCGTGAACAGCCGCACGTCGGCCTCGGTGATGGTGTCGCCGACCAGGAAGCGCTGGTCGGTCAGCCGCTCGGTCAACCAGTCCAGCCGGTCGAAGAGCCGGTGGTACGCCTTGTCGTACGCCTCCTGGTTGCCGGCGAACCCGCACCGGTAGACGCCGTTGTTGACGTCCCGGAAGACCACGTCGTTGACCTCGTCGATCTGCGCCCGCAGGTGCTCGGGATAGAGCTGCGGGGCGCCCTGACGGTGGTACGCCCGCCACTGGGTGGAGAGGTCGAGGCTCATCTGCGCGTAGTCGTTCGTCACCACCTGCCCGGTCGGCACGTCGACGATCGCCGGGACGGTGATGCCGCGCTCGTAGCCGGGGAAGCGCTTGAAGTACGCCTCCTGGATGCGTTCGATGCCGAGCACCGGGTCCCGGCCACCCGGATCGAGGTCGAAGGTCCAGCTCCGGGCGTCGTGGGTCGGGCCGGCCACCGCCATCGAGATGGAGTCCTCGAGGCCGAGCAGTCGACGCACGATGATCAGACGGTTGGCCCACGGGCAGGCCCGGCTGACCGCCAGTCGGTACCGGCCCGGCTCCACCGGGTATCCGTCGCGCCCGTCCTCGGTGATCCGGGTGGCGATGTACCGCTGGTCGCGGGTGAACTCGCCACCCGGCTCGACGTACTTTCCGCCTGTTTCCTCGCCCACGTCATCCTCCGGTCCGTTGCCCGCCTCCGTCCCATCCTCGCTGATCTTCGGCCCGGCCGTGGGGTGCGGCGCAACCTGGCCCGTCTCGGGGCCGGACGGCCCGGTTACCCTGCCGGCATGACGGATGTGCAGGCGGCGGCCCGGCGGTTCATCACCGACGTGTGGAACGCGCGCCGGGAGGAGTCCGCGTACGAGTTGGTCGCCGAGGAGTGCCCGGGGCTGGGCGGCACCGGGCCGGAGGCGACGCTGGCCGGGCACCGGGAGCGGCGGGCGGCCTTCCCGGACCTGCGCTACAAGATCGTGGACGTGGTGGCGGCCGGCGAGCGGGTGGCCGTGCACTGGCGGGCCGCCGGCACGCACGCCGGGCAGTTCGGGCCGGTACCGCCGACCGGGCAGGTGGTCAGCTACTCCGGGGCGACGTTCCTGCGCTTCGACCCGACGGGCCGGATCGTCGAGGTGTGGGGCTGCACCGAGTTGTTCCAGTTGCTGCAACAGCTCGGCGTCGAGATGCTCCCGCCGGCCGTCAGCGGGCCCGGGGCGTAATCCGGCTGATCGGCAGATTGATCGGAAAGGGCTCGCCGGTGTCGACGAACGTCGTAGCCGTCGGGGCAGTCTTCGTCGAGCGCGGCACCGAGACGCATCGCGATGCTCTGGTGGGTACGGGTGGGGGAGGGGGACATCAGCAGCACTCCATCGAGCAGTTCCCGGCGGCGACCATCCTCGGGCAGCGCATCCAGGTCATCAGTCGTCCACCCGCTCTCGGGCGGGTAGTCGCTCTGCAGCGCGGCGGTCATGGCAGGTCCTTCCAGGTGCGTTCGTTGTCCCCACGACCACGGTACCGTCGTCGACCTGTGGGTGGTGGTCGCGCGCGCCGGGGCCACAGGGCAGGATGGTCGGCATGACCCACCCCAGCGAGCACGGCGACCCGGCCGGCGCCACCGGCGCGCGCGGCCTGCCCGGCGCGGGCCTGGTAAAGGGGCTGGCGGTCACGCTCAAGACGATGACCAGCCGCTCGACCACCCAGCAGTACCCGGACGTGGCCCCCGACCTGCCGCCCCGTTCGCGTGGCGTGATCGCGCTGTCGGAGGAGAACTGCACGGTCTGCATGCTCTGTGCCCGGGAGTGTCCGGACTGGTGCATCTACATCGACTCGCACAAGGAGGAAGTGGTGGTGCCCGGCGCCGCCCGCCCCCGCCAGCGCAACGTGCTCGACAAGTTCGACATCGACTTCTCGCTCTGCATGTACTGCGGCATCTGCATCGAGGTCTGCCCGTTCGACGCGCTCTACTGGTCACCCGAATTCGAGTACGCCGAGTACGACATCAAGGACCTGCTGCACGACAAGGACCACCTCGGTCAGTGGATGGCCACAGTTCCCGCGCCGCCCGCGCACGACCCGAACGGGGAGCCGGCCAAGGAGGAGACCGCCGCGGCCCGCAAGGCCGCTGCCGCGCGTCCGGCCCCTTCGGTACGCCCCGACGCCGACCAGGACCCCGCGTCGTGACCGCCCGAGGCGGAGAGGCTGGCCGGGTCGGAGAGTCTGCCCGGGTCGGAGAGGCGGGCCGGTGACCGGCGCGGACGTGCTGCTGCTCGCTCTCGGCGCGGTGGCGGTCGGTGCCGGAGTGCTGGTGGTGACCACGAAGCACCTGGTCCGGGCGGGGCTCTACCTGGTGGTGTGCCTGGGTGCGCTGGCCGGTGACTTCCTGGTGCTCAGCGCTGAGCTGGTGGCCTGGGTGCAGGTGTTGATCTACGTGGGCGCGGTGGTGGTCCTGCTGCTGTTCGCGGTGATGCTGACCCGGGCGCCGATCGGCGCTTCCGACGACCTGGACCGGCCCGGCTGGCCGGCCGCCCTGATCGGTGGCGGCGCCGGGCTGGGGCTGACCGTCCTGCTCGTCGACGCGTACCGCTGGAGCACCGTCGCGCTGCCCGCCGCGGGCACCGCCGAGCGGCTGGGTGAGCAGATCTTCCAGTCCTGGGTGCTGCCGTTCGAGGTGCTCTCGGTGCTGCTGCTGTCCGCCCTGGTGGGCGCGATCGTGCTGTCCCGGCCGGACATCGGCCGAGCTGGCCCGCACCGCGACGGCCGGGGAGCTGACCTGGCCGACAGCTCGCCCGGGGGGCGCCGGTGAGGCCGGTCATCCCGTACGTCACCGCCGCCCTGCTGTTCGGCCTCGGCGTCTACGGCGTGTTGCGCCGGCGCAACGCGGTGCTGGTGCTGATGTCTGTCGAGTTGATGCTCAACGCGGTGAACCTGATCCTGGTCACCGCCGACACCACCGCCCGCGCCCTGCTGCCGCACTCCGGGCAGGTCTTCGCGCTGTTCGTGATCGTCCTCGCCGCCGCCGAGATCGGGGTGGGGCTGGCCATCGTCCTGCAGCTCTACCGGCTGCGGGCCACCGTCGCGGTGGATGACGTGCCGTTGACCGAGCCGGCGCAGACCGTCGGCGGGCGAGAGCCGGCGCAGATTGTCGGCGGGCGAGAGCCGGCCGCCCTGGACACGGAGGCTCGCCGGTGACCGGGCTGCTCGGGGCGCTGCTGCCCGCCGTACCGCTTGTCGCCGGCCTGGCCGGCCTGCTGTTGCCACCGGCTCCACGCCACAGCGACACGACGGGTGGCCGGGCGCGACAGGTTGCCGTGGCGCTCGGCGTCACCGGCGCGGCCGTCGCGTTGGCGCTGGCCGTCGCGCTGCTGCTCACCGTCGACAGGCCGACGGAGACGTCGACCACCTGGATCGACGTCGGCGGGCTGGCGGTGACGCTCGGCGTACGGCTGGATGGGGCCGCCGCGCTTGTCGCGGTGGCGGTCACCGCTGTCGCGCTGGCCGTGCAGGTCTACTCGATCGGTTACCTGCGGCGCGGTCCGCACGACGACGTCGACGTCGACCACCGCTACCCGCCGTACGCCGCGCAGATCAGCCTCTTCACCGGCGCCATGCTGCTGGTGGTGGTCGCCGGTGACCTGATCATGCTGTTGGTCGGCTGGGAGGTGATGGGCCTCTGCTCGTACCTCCTCATCGCCCACGACCGCCGACTGCCCGGCGCCCCCGCCGCCGCCATGAAGGCCTTCCTGGTGACCCGGGTCGGTGACGTCGGGTTCCTGCTCGGCATCGCGTTGCTGGGCGTGTCGACGGGCAGTTTCCGGATCGCCGACGTGCTCGCCCACGACCACTCCACGGCGACGTTGACCGCCGCCGGTCTGCTGCTGCTCGCCGGGGTGGCTGGCAAGAGCGCACAGTTCCCGCTGCACACCTGGCTGCCGGACGCGATGGCCGGCCCGACGCCGATCTCCGCGCTGATCCACGCGGCGACGATGGTCGCCGCCGGGGTGTACGCCGTGACCCGCCTCTATCCGATCTTCACGGCCGCGCCGGTGACGCTGACGGTGCTGGGGGTGCTCGGCGCGATCACCCTGCTGCTGGGCGCGCTCGCCGCCACCGCGCAGGACGACATCAAGCGGGTGCTGGCCTGGTCGACGGTGTCCCAGTTGGGCTACATGACCGGCGCGCTGGCGGTCGGCTCACCGGCGGCGGCGCTGTTCCACCTGCTCACCCACGCCGCGTTCAAGGCGTTGCTGTTCCTCGCCGCCGGCGCGGTGATCCACGCCGTGGGCACCACCCTGATGTCGGAGATGGGCGGGCTGCGGCGCGGCATGCCTGTGACGTTCTGGTGCACGGTGGTGGGCCTGGGCGCGCTGGCCGGGGTGCCGCCGTTGGCCGGGTTCTGGAGCAAGGACGGCGTCCTGACGGTGGCCGAGGCCGCCGCGCTGGACGGCACCGGCCCGGCACCGTCCTGGGTGGGCTGGATCGTCTGGATCGCCGGCCTGCTCGGCGTGGCGATCACCGCCTGGTACGCGGGCCGGCTGTTGCTCCGCGCCTTCTTCGGCGCCCCACGCCTGCCGCTGGTCCGGCCGCACGACCCGCCCGCGGTGCTGCGTTGGCCGGTGCTGCTGCTGACCGTGCCGGCCGCGCTGCTCGGCCTGGTCGGGTTCGTCGGCGCGTTCGCCGACCGCCTGCGGTTTCCGACGGTGCCGGTGGCGGGCTCCGAGGACGGCCTGGTCCATGTCGGGTCGGGAGTGCTGCTGCCGCTCGCGTTGCTGCTGGTCGGCGCGGGGCTCGTCACGCTGGGCTGGCGTCGGAACCCGGCCGCCGACCCGGCGGCCGCGCTGGGTCCGCTGCGGCCGGTCTTCGCCCGCGCGTTCCGGCTCGACGACGTCCAGCACACTCTCGTCGTACGCCCCGTCCGCGCGTTGGCCCGCGTCACCCGCCTCGGTGACGAGGTGGTGGTGGACGGTGCCGTCGAGGGCAGCGGCCGGGCCGCGACCGGTCTGGGTACGGGGCTGGCCGCTTTGCACCGGGCGGCGCTGCCCCGGGCCGCCGCCGGTGTGTTGGCCGGCGCGCTGCTGATCGGGCTCGCCGCCGCCGCGATCGGAGTGGTCCGGTGAGCGCGAGGAGTGCGCCGGGGTTGCGCGCCCCGCAGTCGCGAACAGCGGCGGGGCTTGTGAGCGCGAGGAGTGCGCCGGGGTTGCGCGCCCCGCAGTCGCGAACAGCGGCGGGGCTTGTGAGCGCCAGGAGTGCGCCGGGGTTGCGCGCCCCGCAGTCGCGAACGAAGGCGGTCCGGTGAGGGTTGGGCAGGTGTTGCTGGTTACCGTGCTGGCGGTGCCGGCGCTGGGTGCGGTCGCGGTGGTGGCGACACCCCGGGACCGGGCGGCCCGGCTGGTCGGGACGGTCGCGGCGGCGCTGACCCTGGTGGCCGCGGTGGGGCTGGTGTTCGGCCGTCTGCAGTGGGTGGTCTGGTCGGGCGAGCCGGCGGTGTTCCCGTGGCACTACCTGGATCGGCCCTGGGTGCCAGGTCTGGAGTTGCGTCTCCACCTCGGCGTCGACGGGATCTCCTGGCCGCTTGTGGTGTTGACCGCGCTGCTCACGCTGCTCTGCTGCGCGTACACGCTGTGGCGGGTGCCGGACGGCGGCAGTGGCCGGGCGTTGGTCGCGTTGCTGTTGGTGGTCGAGGTGGGCATCCTGGGCACCTTCCTCGCCCTGAACCTGGTGCTGTTCTTCCTCTTCTTCGAGGTCGTCCTGCTGCCGATGTACGCGATCATCGCCGGCTGGGGCGGCGCGGACCGGCGTCGGGCGGCCCGCAAGTTCGCGCTCTACACCCTGTTCGGTTCGGTGCTGCTGCTGGTCGGCGTGTACGTCGTGGTCGCGGCCACCGGCACCGCCGATCTGATGTGGTTGACCGGCGGCGCGGGGATGTCCAGGGGCACCCAGTTGGCGGCGTTCACGCTGTTCGCGGTGGCGTTCGCGGTGAAGAGCCCGCTGTGGCCGCTGCACTCCTGGCTGCCCGACGCGCACACCCAGGCCCCGACGGTGGGCAGTGTCGTGTTGGCCGGGGTGCTGCTGAAGATGGGCACCTACGGTCTGATCCGGGTTGCGGTGGGGGTGGCGCCGGAGGGCGCCCGGTGGGCGGCGCCGGTGCTCGGCGTGCTGGCCGTCGCCGCGATCCTGGTCGGTTCCCTCGTCTGTCTGGCGCAGACCGACGTGAAGCGGCTGATCGCGTATTCCAGCGTGGGGCACATGGGCTTCGTGCTGCTGGGTGTGGCCACGTTGACCACCGTTGGCATCCAGGCGGCGTTGATCGGCAACGTCGCGCACGGCGTGATCACCGGCCTGCTGTTCTTCCTGGCCGGGGCGGTGAAGGACCGGACCGGCACGGGCACGCTCGCCGAGTTGTCCGGGTTGCGGGAGACCGCACCCCGGTTGGCGGGTCTGCTGGCGTTCGCGGCGATCGCGTCGCTGGGCCTGCCCGGGTTGGCCGGCTTCTGGGGCGAGGCGTTCGCGGTGATCGCCGCCGTGCAGGTGGGCGGCCCGCTCTGGACCACCCTCGGGGTGCTGGCGGCTGCCGGTGCGGCGCTCACCGCCGCGTACTTCCTGCGGTTGCTGCGCCAGGTCACCCACAATCGGCCGAGTGCCGCCGTCGGGCGGGTCGGTCCCGGCCTGGCCGGTGCGGAGCTGACCGCCTGGGTGCCGCTGGTGCTGCTCGCGTTGGCCATCGGGTTGGTGCCGACGCTGGTGCTCGGCGTGGCCGAGGGTCCCGTGAACGACCTGATCGGGGTGGTCTTCCCATGACCGGCGTGCAGAGCGTGGACAACGTCGCGCTGCTCCCGGCCTACCTGGCCGCCGGCACCGCCGTACTCGTGCTCATCACCGACCTGCTCCTGGTGCGACCACGGGCCACGATCGTGGTGGCGGCGCTCGGCGCGCTCGGCACCGCGGTCGCCGCCACCCTGGTCGGAGCGGCCGGAGAGCGGCGGACGTTCTGTGTCGGCGGCGACTGCTCCTGGGTCTTCGGCGGTCGGGCCGCTCTGGTCGGCGCGGTGGTGGCGCTGCTGACCCTGGGCGTGCTCGGGCTGTCCGTGCCGGCGCTGCGGGGCGGACGGTCGCCGGTGGGGGAGTACTGCTTCCTGCTGGCCTGCTCGATGACCGGTGGTGTGGTGCTCGGCGCGGCCGGCGACCTGATCACGCTGATCGTCGCCCTGGAGACGTTGACCCTGCCGCTGTACGTGCTCGTCGGCCTGCGTCGGGGCAGCCTCGCCAGCGCCGAGGCGGCACTCACCTTCTTCGTGGTCAGCGTGGTCGCGACCACCATCACGCTGCTCGGCGCGGCGCTGCTGTACGCGGTGACCGGCGGGCTGCACCTGGACCGGCTCGGCGCGCTGCTCGCCGAGCGGCCGGAGGTGCGGGACCTGCCGCTGACCACCGCAGCGGTGGCGTTGCTGCTTGTCGGGTTGGCGTTCAAGGTGGCGGCGGTGCCGTTCCACGCCTGGGCGC
Source organism: Micromonospora sp. NPDC049175 (assembly GCF_043197345.1). Lineage (NCBI taxonomy): Bacteria > Bacillati > Actinomycetota > Actinomycetes > Micromonosporales > Micromonosporaceae > Micromonospora > Micromonospora sp. NPDC049175. Next base: position 502,059 of record NZ_JBICSY010000005.1, read on the forward strand.
CGGCCACCTACGACGGGGCGCCGCTGCCGGTGGCCGCGTACCTGTCGACGGCGTCGAAGTTGGGTGGCCTCGTCGCGCTGCTCGCCGTGGTGCGGCAGGCGCTGCCGGCGGAGCAGACCGGCCCGGTGCTCGCCGTGCTCGCGGTGCTCACCATGACCGTCGGCAACCTGGTCGCGCTGCGCCAGCGGCGTACCGTCCGGTTGCTCGCCTGGTCGTCCGTCGCGCAGGCCGGCTACATCCTCGCCCCGCTGGGGGCGCTGGCGCTGGCCGCCGGCCGCACGGACGAGGCACGCTCCGCCGCGTACGCCGCCGCGGTGGCGTACGCCGTCTTCTTCGTGGTGTTGGAGCTGGCCGCGTTCGCCGGGGTGACCGCGTTGCGCCCGACCGGTGCGGACGGCGGCACGCTCGACGACCTGCGCGGGGCGGCCCGCCGGCACCCGTGGCGGGGCGCGGCGCTCGGTCTCGCGCTCGTGGGTCTGGCCGGCCTGCCGCCCGGTCTGGCCGGCCTGTTCGCGAAGGTGACAGTGGTGCGGGCCCTGCTGGACGGTGGGGCGGCGTGGCTGGCGCTCGTGGTGGCGCTGAACTCGGTGATCGGGCTGGCGTACTACCTGCGGGTGACCGCCGCGCTCTGGGCGCCGGTGACGACGGAGCCCGGCCCGGTCGCGGCGACAGCCGGGGGCGGTGCGGTCGCCGTACCCCTGGTGGGTGTGGTGGCCGTGGTGCTGGCGGTGACGACGGTGGCCGCCGTGGTGCTGGGTGTCGCCCCGCAGTTGGTGCTCGACCTCGCGGGCCGCTGACCTGCGGATTCCAGTCTCAGTGAACTCTCAGCGTTGAGACGGATGGTTGGCGGGTACCGGGTTGTTGCACCGGTCAGCGGATCCCGGCGATCCGTGCACCGAAGGAGAGATCGTGCACCACAACCGTCTGAAGACCGCCGCACTGCTCGGCCTGCTCTCCGCGCTGATCCTCGCGGTGGGCTACGGGTTCGGTGGCAGTGGCGGCCTGGTCATCGCCGTCCTCATCTCACTTGTCATGAACGGCGTCACCTACTTCTACTCCGACAAGCTCGCACTGCGCTCGATGGGTGCGCAACCGGTCACCGAGGCACAGTTCCCCGACCTGTACCGGATGGTGCGGGAGTTGGCGACCGACGCCCGGCAGCCGATGCCGCGCCTGTACGTCAGCCCGACCGCGCAACCGAACGCGTTCGCCACGGGTCGTAACCCGCAGCACGCGGCGGTCTGCGTGACCCAGGGCATCACCGAGATCCTCGACTACCGCGAGCTGCGCGGTGTGATCGGGCACGAGCTGTCGCACGTCTACAACCGGGACATCCTGATCTCCAGCGTGGCGGCAGGTCTGGCCAGCATCATCACCCTGCTCGCCAACCTCGCCTTCTTCATCCCGCTCGGTGGTGGGGACGACGAGGACCGGCCGAACCCGGCCGTGCTGTTGCTCACCCTGATCCTCGGCCCGATCGCGGCGACCGTGATCCAGTTGGCGATCAGCCGGAGCCGCGAGTTCCAGGCGGACGCCTCGGGCGCGGAGTTGAGCCGTGACCCGCTGGCCCTGGCGAGCGCGCTGCGCAAGATCGACGCGGTGGCCCGCCGTCGGCCGTTGCCGGCTCAGGGCCAGCTCACCAGCACCGCCCACCTCATGATCGCCAACCCGTTCCGGGGTGGCGGCATGGCCGCGCTCTTCTCCACCCACCCGAAGATGGAGGACCGCGTCGCGCGGCTCGAGCAGATGGCCGCCAACGCGGGGCCGGTGCAGTTCCAACGCTGACCCGCTGATCCACCGCCTCCGCCCGTACCCGCGCACCCCGGGTACGGGCGGAGCGCTGTATTTCGGTTGTCGGACGGCACTTCGGTGGCGTTAGGGTCGTAACGGCTCACGCTCATTACATCCCCGGGAGGTTCACGGTGACCGCGCTGCGTCAGTACCTGGGCGTCTGGCGGATTCCCGGCGCCCCGATGCTGCTGATCCTCGGCATCGTCGGGCGGCTCGGCATCGGCATGACCCCGCTGGCGCTGCTGCTGGTGGTCGAGCAGGTGACCGGGCGGTACGCGCTGGCCGCCGTCGCGGGCGGGATCTACGCCGTCGCCGGTGCCGCCCTCAGCCCGGTGGCCGGGCGGATCGCCGACCGGGTCGGCCCCAGCCCCGTCCTGCTGGTCACCGCCGTGACCCACCCGATGGCGCTCATCGGGCTGCTGCTGGCCAGCCGCTCGGGCGACGACGCCCTGCTCATCATCTACCTCGCCAGCGCCGTGGCCGGCGCCACCTACCCGCCGCTCACCGCCGCCATCCGTGGCGCCTGGAACGACCTGACCAACCCCGGATCCGGCCGGTACCCCCTGCGCAACACGGCGCTCGCGGCCGAGACCTCGCTGTTCGAAATCGTCTTCGTGCTCGGCCCACTGCTCGTCGCCGCCTTCGTGCTCATCGCCGACGCGGCGGCCGCGCTGATCGGTGCCGCCGTCGTCACCCTTGTCGGCACCACCGCCGTGGCCCTCGGCCGGGTGATGCGCGGTTGGCAGCCGCACCCCCGCGAGCACCACGCCCGAGGGCTCGGCCCGCTGCGGGTCGCCGGCTTTCCCGCCCTGCTGATCTGCGTAGCCGGACTGGGCATCGCCTTCGGCGCCGCCGGGGTGATCGTCCCCGCGTTCGCCAGCGGCCACACCACGGGCGACCCGGAGAGCCTGGCCGGCCTCCTTTTGGCCGTCTGGGGGATCGGCAGCGCCATCGGCGGGTTCTGGTTCGGCGTCCGCAAGCCGGCGGTCAACATGACCCGACAGTTCGCCCTGCTGCTCGCCGCGTTGGCCGCCACCTTCGCCGTGTTCGCGGTGATGCCCACCCCGCTGGCGCTGGGCGTCGCCCTGGTCGTCGGCGGAGCCACCATCGCGCCCGCGCTGACCCTGGAGAACACCCTGGTCGGCCGCATCGCCCCGGCCGGCATGCTGAACGAGGCGTACACGTGGGTGGTCACCGTCGCGGTAGCGGCGAGCGCCGCCGGCGGCTCGGTGGCCGGCCTGATCGTGGATCACGCCGGCGGCGTCCGGTGGGCGTTCCTGTTCGCCGGGGCGGCCGTCGCCGTCGGCGCCGGGGTCGCGGCCCTGCCCGCCGGGCCCATCGCCCGCGCCGAAACCACAGCGGTACGCGCCGAAGCCCTCGTCCCGGTCTGACGCTCTCGCGCCTGCCTGCCTGTCTCGGGTCGGGCGTGCCCCCGCTCGGCTTGATCCACTCGGCTTCCTTGATGTCGGGCTATCGCGAGCGCGAAGATGCCCCGACATCAAGGAACTGCGAACTCAGCCGGTATCTCGCTCGGCGATGGCTGGCATCATCGCCCGGATGCGAACAAGCGAGCTGCTGCGCCGACAGGACGAGCTACAGCGTGAGGCGCTGGAGGTGCGTGCAGACCTCGGTCTGGACGCCCACCTCTCCGCCCACGGCGAGGTTGTCTGCGTCGGCAGCGCCGCGCTCGGCCTGATGGTGTGGCGCGACCTCGACCTCACCGTGGTCTCGACCCGGCTCGACGCCGAGGCTGTGGCAACGACAGGCGCGCGGATCGCGACACATCAGCGCGTACGTGAGGTGACCTTCCGCAACGACACCGGTCGCTGGAACATCGACCCTACCTATCCCGACGGCCTGTACCTGAAAGTGCAGTGCGCCAGCCAGCTCGGCGAGATGTGGTCGGTCGACATCTGGTTCGTCGACGAGCCAGACCGCCAGCCCGACCTGGAGCACCTGCGGACGCTGCCGCAACGACTGACCACCGCGAGCCGCGCGGCGATCCTGACGATCAAAGACGCGTGGGCAGGTCGAGCGGAGTACGGCCAACAGGTGCGAAGCTGGGACATCTACACGGCGGTGCTCGACCACGGAGCGCGCACCGTCGACGACTTCGACGCGTGGGTACGTGAGGCCAGGCCAGATCGTCGCGGTTAAGGCCTGTTTCATCAGGGCGGTCGTGCCGAGGCGGGGTCCGGGCGGCGATCCGGCAAGGCGCGGTCTCGGTCCGATACCGGTGTTGTATCCGGGCGGAACCGCAACGCCGCCGGTCGTCGTCCGGGGCCCGCCGCAGGCCGGCCAGCTCTTATGACAACAGGCCTTAGTCGGAGGTTGTGGGGCCGCCGCCAGGCCGCCGGAGGCCGAACAAAGCCAGCCAACGATGACCAGTGGCGACGACATCTGCGCAGGCCGCGGGGCCCAGGTGAGCCAGCGACCTGCGGTGGAGCGGTTGCCCTACCGGTAGTTGTCGAACTGCAGGGCGACGCCGAAGTCCTCGCCCTTGAGCAGCGAGATGACCGCCTGGAGGTCGTCCCTCTTCTTGCCGGTGACCCGCAACTGGTCACCCTGGATCTGCGCCTGCACGCCCTTCGGGCCCTCGTCGCGGATCTTCTTGCTGATGGCCTTGGCCTTGTCGGCCTCGATGCCCTGGACGACCTTGCAGTCAATCTTGAAAATCTTGCCCGACGGGCGTGGCTCGCCCGCGTCCAGCGCCTTCAGCGAGATGTTCCGCTTGACGAGCTTCTCCTTGAACACGTCCAGTGCGGCGCGCACACGCTCCTCGGTCTCTGCCTGAAGGCCGATCGCCTCGTCGCCAGACCAGGAGATCTCCGCCCCGGTGCCGCGGAAGTCGAACCGAGTCGCGAGCTCCTTAACCGCCTGCCGGAGGGCGTTGTCGACCTCTTGACGGTCAACCTTGCTCACGATGTCGAACGACGGGTTCGCTGCCATGTTTCTGCTCCTGCTGTCCGGCGGTCTGGGCCTGCCGTCGGCCGCCGACCAGCGGCACGACCCCCTGACCGTACCCGGTTGCGCCGGTACCGGGGGGAGCCGCTATCCTTGCTTCCGCCGCCGCGTTACGACGCGGTGGGGTGCCCTGGCGGGTTGCCCGAGCGGCCAATGGGAGCGGACTGTAAATCCGTCGCGAAAGCTTCAGAGGTTCGAATCCTCTACCCGCCACCAGGCAATGACGAGGCCTCTGAACTGCGGAAACGCGAGTCAGGGGCCTTCGTCGTCTCGTGCCAATGTTGACCACGGTTGTCCCTCGTGAACCTGCCAATCGGGCACGTAGCGGGCACGAAGGGGGTACGCGTGGCTTGGGTGAACTTCGGCGGCTTCGTGGCCACTACGGATCCCCTGGACGCCTACGGTGGCATCAGCCTTCCTGAGCAGTCGCTGCGGGACCTCATGGAACGGCTCAACGACGGCAGCCAAGCCATGACCGGTCACCATGACGGCCTCCTGCCAATACGAACCCGCAACGTCAAGGCGGAGATGCGGCCCACGCCGAAGGGTGGAGTCGGGTTATGGGTTGAGGGCGAGGCAGACGAGGCGGAGTGGACGGCCCTCGGTGAGGTTGGGGGGTTCTCCGTCGGTGGCCGAATGGACCTCGCTGAGGAGCATTGGCCGGCGCAGCCGAAGGTAGCGCTTCGAGTGTCAGCGGACCTGGGCTGGTTTCCGCCGCAAGATCTAACGGCCGCGCTTCGTCTCATGAGCCGAGATTTCGGCGTTCGAGGGAGCCATCTATTTCAGTTATCGGCGCTGCCTCCCGCGAGGATCATCGTGGAGGTCGCCGCACCTGTTCTCGCTGCGCTGGGTCCGAACTTGGCGGCGTCCGCCATCTGGGACGGGCTGAAGCTGCTGCTCCTGCGATTCCAGGTGAAGAAGGCCGCGCTGGTCCGTCAAGAGCCGGCCATCCAGATTCCTCCGCCCGCTCTTGAGTTCGACATCAGCGGCGGCGATAACTTCAGGGCGACTGCTCAACTTCGGACCGAGGATCCGGAGGTGCTGAAGCTCGCTCTCGGAACTATGAACGCCGCCATCGATGCAGCCCGGGGCCCGCGAGGTCCTGTTGAGTCGTCTCCTGAGCGGCAGCAGCTGATGTACTTCGATCCCGAGTCTGGGGAATGGCATCAGCGTTAGCGGAACGTCGTTGGAATCGGGTGGCACGGCTTGGTGCTGGAGGCATCCTTCGTGTGGCCTTAATGCATAGGTACGAAGGGGTGCGACATGGACAGTGCGGGCAGTTCGGCCGACCTCAGCGGGGCCCTCGGCATGCTTCCAGGCGGCCCTCGGGGCAAGGGTGCCATCTACTTCTGCGCGTTGGTAGCCGACAGACAGGGATCTGTAGCTATGCCTGGCGGCTCTGGTGGGGCCAACCTCCTTCTACTTGAAGGCCCGGGACGCCAATCTGGCGGCGCTTAAGATGAGCCTGCATGGCCCCGATGACAGGCACACGGAGACGGGCCCTGGTTTCAAGGTCGGATATGACCCCTCCTTCCAGAAGGACGATGGGGAGTCGGACGTCCTTACTGTTGCCACGCCCGGCTGGCTCCCCCGGTGGTTCAGCGGCCACGCGGTGTCCGAGGAGGACACGCACGTTCTCCGGCTTCGGTTTCCCTACGACCTCTTCATCCCTGGGGTGCCTTCGGCCCCCGCGCCGGCGCAGGTCAAGGCCAGGGACTTCGCTGGCTTGATTTGGCCACCTGAGCGGCACCTCTACGTCGTAGACGTGGACGTGTTCGTCTCCAAGAGACGACCGTATTGGCCGAACGAAAGCCAAGCAAGGCGGGACAAGGCCTGCCTTGGGCCGTTGCAGAGCAAGGCTGGCGAATACCTCACGGCCGTCAGCGTGCACCGGTCGGCGCTAGTGACCCCTACCCCGCTGGCTAAGGAACCGAGCCCCAAGAATGCTGCGGACCGATTGCGGGGGATTGGGGCAGCGGTGGACGAACGGGGGTTCTTTGGATCTGCGAACAGTGGGTCTCTCGATCCGCGCTCGAAGCGCTCGCCGCTGAGGAGAAGCAGTCAGGTGTTCAGACTGTCGAGTGAGTCTGGCGGATCTCCTCGTCGGGCTGTCGTAGACCGTCCAGCCTCCCGGACGGGGACAAGGTGGAGCGCCCTACCGGACGAACGACTTTGGCCCCGTCCGGGAGGCTGGTAGCCCTTGTGGTGCCCGACGAGGGGATCCGAGGTGGCATCTCTGAGGAGGGCCGGGTTCGGGGCGGAGCCCCGAGGTCTTCTGGGTCTTGGTCGTCTCGTGTGTGGCCGGCCGGCCCGGCCGATGCCCGGTCGGAGGTCGCCAGCAGGCCGGGGCCGTGCCGGCGCGGCCGCCTTGATTAGAAGAGGCCAATTCGGCAGTGCGGTTCAAGTCAGAGGGGCGCTGATCGTTCAGATAGCCGCCGAGGCGTTGACTCGCTGCTGGTGGCAGGGTCTATGCATAACGTCTAGTCCCTAATAGAGTCTCCTCACGGCCTGTAACAGATGGGGTGGGGATGAGTGACGTTCCTGGGGAGAACTTGCCGGAACCGTGGTTTGCGGAGAGGTCCGGCGTAGTTTTGCTATATCGCATTAACCGTCGGCCACTCCCGGAGCCGTCGCTATTTGCGTATCAACCCGAATTGTTTATGGACCACCTTGTCGAAGTGTTGCAGTTCGGGGTGCCGGAAGTGACGGGGCGTCGCAACAAGCGAGAGTGGAGATTAGGGAACAGGGAGATCACTCCCGATGAGGATGCGTTATTCGGTCAGATCGGATGGGTGCGGACTGACTTTAGGGCTGCCGACCACTACAACGAGGAAGAAATGCGCTGGGAAGACCTCGTCGAGGGTCGTGAAGTATCAGCGCGTGCACCCTTCGTTATCGATGGAGGGAGTCGCATACTAGGCGTCCTGCAGCATCCTTCTTTTGCTCCCACCACTGTCGCGCAGGTCTTTGAGAGTCTTCTCCGTCGAGGTGAAGAGGGAAGAGAGGCCGCATCCACTGAATGGGCCGTGGAGCCGATTCTTGATGAGCAGGATTTCTTGAGTTGGCTTCGATCGGTGGACTCAGTCCAGCGGATCACGATGGTCGCCAAGCTTCCGAACCCCGATGCATTGCCTGAGTTCGAACCAGTATGGGACCGGATGCAGCAACGCAAGGCCAGGCTCCTGAAAGAGATCATGGAGGCGGCCAACGTCGAAGTAGGGCTTCAGGATCTTGAAGAAGACGCCCAGGTTCGTGCCTTCCTCGCGATGGGTACCAATGCCTTCGGTTACGTCGTCGCCGACGGGCGGCGAGGGAGGCATGACACGAGATATGACCAGCGTGAGAGGTCGGCCCACGAGCGAACCGACGAGCTACCATCGAACTGGATGCAAGTCCTGGGGATCATGCTCGGCATGATTCGGGATAGGCGGCGGCAATGAGTTTTGGGCGTGGGGATTTCGGATTCTGGCGAAACCTAGCGAGGATGTCAGTTGGTCAGTTGGTCGGCTTGGAGGGGCTGCTAGCCGTACTCCTCGGCGGCGCTGGCGGTGTCCTTTTGGTTCTGAAGGCGTCCCTTGAGGTCCGAATCGCTACGGCAGGTGACATTCTCACCCTTGGCTCGGCTTTGGTTGGGGTCATCTTCGCTGGCTTTGCTCTTGTGATCGCACTGCTTTCGGACCGGTACCTGCTTCTCCTTGAGAAGTCGCCGAACGGTACTAGGGCGTTCCTTGCGCCCTTCCTGATCAATATTGGCGTTCAAGTCTTCGTCGTGATTCTGTCCGTGGTGTATCGAGCCGCCGTGAAGTCCTTGCCTCCTCCTGCCGAGAAGGTTATTTTCGTTGCACTTTGTGTCCTGTTTTTATATGCAGCGCTGAATATCGTTGCCCTTGCGCGAAGCGTCTTGGCGCACGGGGCGACTCGGGCAGAACAAGCAACGATCGACGAGTTGCAAAGGGTTGTCGATGCCCGGCGTAGGCCCGAAGGTATGACGGACTCTGGCGGTCGAGGTGCGAGGTAGCTGCCGCCCTATGGCCCGCCATTCCACATCCTCCGACGCAAACTAGCTTCGTGGTGATGCCGGGTGACCGCACCGAGCTTGTCTACTCCCACAAACTCCAGCGGTGGAAAACTTGACGCAGCTCGTCTCGGTCATCACCCCGGTCCACGCGCCCAGCATCGAGCACCTGGCTGGCGCCTACGAGTCGTTGGCCAAGCAGGAGATGCCTGACGGCTGGGACTGGGAATGGCTCGTCCAGGAGGACGGGCAGACTGGCGCCCTGGCCGACGCGCTGCCCGACGACCCCCGGATCAGTCTGGGTACGGGCCGCCCCGGTGGGCCTGGAGTTGCCCGTTCCCTCGCGCTCTCCCGGGTCTCCGGGCAACTCATCAAGGTGCTGGACGCCGACGACCAGCTGACCCCCGGCGTGCTCGCCCGGGACATCGCCGCGTTCGACGCGCACCCGCAGATCGGCTGGACGACCTCGCGGGTACTCGACCTGCTGCCCGACGGTTCGACCGCCGGGTGGGACAAGGACCCGGCCGGCGGGGTTATCGACCGCGGCTCGGTCCTGTCGTTCTGGCAGGCCAACGACTACCGGGCATCGGTGCACCCGGCGACCCTGTGCCTGCGGCGGGATCTCGTCTTCGCCCTGGGCGGCTGGATGGCGCTGCCGGCCTCCGAGGACACCGGCCTCCTGCTCGCCGCCAACGCGGTCAGCGCGGGCTACTTCACCCGGGAGTACGGCCTGCTCTACCGCAAGTGGCCCGGCCAGGTCACCAGCCAGGCCGCCCACCGGGAACCGGCTGAGTACCGGGCACCGATGAGGATCATCGAGGCCCGAGCCAGCGCCTTAGCCTCGATGATCCCGAACGGTTTCGGCGGCTGCGCTACGGCGTAGCTTCGTGCCCTGGCATCCCGTGGGTGCGGCGCCGCTCCTTCATCTCCGCCTCGAAGATGTGTCGTCGGCCGCCGGCCAGCTTCTCCCGCGCGTCCCGCTCGATCTCCTGGAACGCGGCGTAGTAGCCGTCGTCGAACTCCTCCAAGATTTGGAAGGTCCACCGGCCTGGCAGCAGGTTCCGACCCAGTAGCTCCTGCTCTACGCGGTCGGCGACCTCGTCGTGTCCGGCCTCGTGCATCAGCTTGACCACTCGATCGAGCGTCAGGTCCGCTCCGCCCACAAGCTGGTGAGCCGAGTAGAGGTGCCCCCGTACTCGGTGAATCGTCTCAAGGGCCTTGCTCAGCTCGCCGAGAGCTTCGACCGTGGTGTTATCTACACCCGCAGGGCGCGAGTGTTCTTCGTCTACCGAGCGGTTGGTGTTGTCCATGGGGCACAAGTACCCAGGTGCCCTCGTGCTATCCATCCGAGTTGGGTGGTAACAGGGCAATCTCAATATCGGGGCCCTCGCGCCGTTACGAGGCATGCTGCGCCCCCGGCCCTGGCGAGAGGCACTGCGGTTAATCAGCTGCGATAGGACGGTATTCGTAGTCCACAGGGATGGACGTGATTGGTTCGTCGAGTGCAGCCTCTGGCAGGCGGCGGCATACGGCTCGGACATATCCAAGGTTGCGGCCTTGGTCGGCCTTCAAAGCCCCGATTTCCGCGCTGTTGTCAGGGGCGACAGCGTATTGCCATTCCAACCATCTCTTCCATCCGTCGGGCATTGCATCGGCCGCCTCCACCGCGACTACTCCGCTGCGCTGCCAGTGCCGAGACCACCAGCCGGCGGAGTGCAGGCAGGCCATGCTTGGTTCCCACCAGCCGGCGAGATGATCAGGAATGGGTCCGTCAATCTCCTGCATCAGTCCGGCATTGGCAATGCCTATCAGACCGCCTGGCTTGACAAAGCGCGCAAGGTAGTTCATGAACAGATCGTCGGTCCCGAAGTACATGAACGAGTCGATGCTGGTCACGGCATCGAAGAAGCCCGTCGAAAACGGCAGCGACTTCGCGTCTGCATGCAACGCGAACACGCTCTTGTCGAGGCCGGCATCACGGATTCGATGAGCGCGTTCATCTGCTCCGAACCACAGGTCCACCGACCATACCTCGACGCCGAATTCACGGCTCATGAAGATCGACGAAGCTCCGCGACCACTGCCGAGATCCAAAACTCTCATCCCTTTTTGCAGAGGCATCTGCTGAGTGAGCCACTCTGTGAGCCAAAGCGAGTTGGCTCCCCCGCTGACGCACGACTTCAACCAGTCAAGCGAATACTGCGAGGATCGGGGAAAACTCAACGATGCTTCATTAGTCATGTGTTATCGCCTCTCGTTTAAATGGATGATCTTTTGGTGCATTGTTCAACCTCGGCGAGAACTGAGAGTAGCCTTCCGGGCTTCCCCTCTGCTACGGGAATTCATGCCCGTGGCCCCAGCCGGGCCAGGCTTCAGGGCGACGAGACCATGAACGACAAGATCGGCGACGCACTGGGATGAGAGCCCGCGCTTCAGTCCTTCTCGGCGGTCGTCGCGTCGCCGAGAAGGCGCCCAGCTTCGGCGACGACGGCCACGTCCATATCCCTGGTTTCGGTGCTGGTGTGCGGTTGCCAGTCGTGAATGGCGTCTACGAGCTCGTAGGCGTTGTCCATGGCGATCAGCTCGGCTGCCAGGGGAGTCCCGTCGTGGGAGATGAATCGGTATGCCCAAGAGGTGAGGTCACGAGGCGTGATGGCCTGTGCGAGCAGTCGCCGGGCCATGAGTCGGAGGGCTTCCTCCTCGCTCTCTCGGCTTCCCTCGGCGTAGTAAGTCAGAGAGAGTTCCGACAGCGCGCCTTCGAGCCATCGCCGCAGCTCGTCATTCTCCTCGCCCTTCACCGGCGAGATGCCGGCGAGGATCTGGAGAGTCGGGCTGTCTATGCCCGCAATGAGGCAGTCGCAGGCTGCTTCGATCAACTGGGCCGCGGTGCCGGAACGGACGCTCCAGAAGACAGCGGCGTCCTGGAGACGAGCGAGGGCATCCTGACCGAGCATCGCTACATGATCCGGCAGCGCGGCCCCGCTGTCGCTGGCTTATCCGCGGCTCGTCTGCCGGCCGTACGACCTGCGGCACGCAGCGGCTTCGCTCTGGCTGAATGGCCGGCGTCCCGCCGACCGAGGTAGCCCGGCGCCTGGGCCACGGCGTCGCCGTCCTGTTCCGCGTCTACGCCAACTGCATCGATGGCGGTGACGACACCATCAACGACAAGATCGGCGAGGCTCTGGCGTGATCCTGCCTGAGTCAGTCGGTGGAGTCGGCGCCTTGGGTGGCTACGCCTGTGGCGGTCAGGCGTCGCGCTTCGGCAAGAACGCGAGCGTCGACCTCCGCTTCGGTTTCCTCGCAGTACTCCAGCGTGTCGTACACGTCGTCGAGCATGACCAACTCCTCGGCGAGGGGTGTGCCGTCATGCCCGATGACCGAGTGGGTCCAGCGAGCCAGCTCGCGCGGGGAGAGGGCGCCGACGAGAAGCTTGGTAGCCATGATGCGTACGGCAGCGTTCTCAAGCTCTTCGCTGCCTCTGCGGTAGAAGCTCAGGCCAAGCTCGGCGAGGGTGGGTTCAAGCCACTGGAGCAGATCCTGTTCGGTGGCGGTGGACGAGACCCCGGCCAGGATGCACAACGAGGGGCTGTCAACGCCTGCCACGAGGCAGTCACAGGCAGCCCCGATCACCTCGGCTGCCGTGCCCTGCCCGATGCTCCAAAGGGTGGCGGCGTCCTGGAGGCGGGTCAGAGCATCCTCGTTGTGCATCGGTACATGGTCCGCCGTCAGCGTGGCGCTGTCGCCGAAATATCGGCCCACCAAGAGGATGTGCCCGGCGTTCCGTCGATCGAGATCGTCGGGCGGTGGTGTGCGGTGGGAGCGTCCGCCCTCCCAGGGAATGATGCGGGCATGTTTTCACCCGCACCGGACCGCACCCCACCGGCCGGCGATCACTTCATCAAGATTTGGTTCAAGTTCGTGCCGCGGGAAGGGTGGCTTCCCTACGACACCGAGGGCCTGTGGGGTGTCGCTGCGGGCCCGGACACGGCTCGCATTTGCAACGCTCCGTTCCTTCAAGACGGCGTTGCTGAGGGTGACCTGGTGCGCTTCACCGTGAGTCCGGACGGACTTTGCTGGGCAACCGGGCGGGTCGAGGCGTCGGGTAACTGCACCGTAAGAGTGCTGCCGGAGCGCCGTGGCCCACTCGGACCAAGTGCCGAAGCTGTCTACGACCGGCTGGCACCCTTCGGCATCGGCGGCGAGACGTTCAGCAAGGAACTCCCTCTCGTTGCTTTCACCGTGCCAGCGAGTGCAGATCTCTCCGCGATCAAAGCGACCTTGCAACGAGGCGAGGCGGATGGCTGGTGGAGCTTCGAGGTCGGCTGCGCGACCGACGACTGGGGAGCAGCCTGAACACGGGGCGTCGTCCTGGCGCCGTTGCCGTGGGCGTGGGCACATGGTGGGCGGCTGATCGGTCGGGGTCGCTGCGACGGCGAGAAGGAGCAGCTCAGAGGTGCTGACCGGTACAAGATCACGGACGCTCTGTAAATCCGTCGCGAAAGCTTCAGAGGTTCGAATCCTCTACCCGCCACCAGGCAATGACGAGGCCTCTGAACTGCGGAAACGCAAGTCAGGGGCCTTCGTCGCCCCCGGCACGGCTTAGCCCTGGTGAGGTCGTCTTGTCCAGCGACCCCGCCACCCTGCCGGCGTCGGAGCGCGATCGGCCGAAGGGCAATCGGCCCGTCGAACCCGCGCCGCCGGCTCCGGTGATGCCGCCGGCATCAGTCGCCGTGCTGCCTCCGGTCGGCGTCGTGCAGCCAAACCGACCCCGGGCCGTCGAGACCATCCGATGACGGCCACCCTCGCCGCCGCCCGCCGGCTACCGGAACTCGTGCACGACCTCGATCAGGCCAACGATGTGGGCGTTGAACTCGTCCAGATCCTCGGCCGGCACCCACAGCTCCAGAATGGTCTTACCGCCAGCCTGGCGGACCGGGTACCGACTCAGGAACTCCGACTCGACCCGGAAGCGGGTCACGTAGCCGACGCCGGACGCGGGCACGTTCCAGTCCCGGGCGATCATCACCGCGTAGTCCTCGTTCAGGACCGGGTAGAAGATCGGTTGATCCGGCAGGCGTGGTGGCCATGCCCGCCATCCGGACTCGCGTACGAGATCCAGCTCTTTCGGTCCGGTTGGGCGCCACAGCACCGTCGTACCGTCATCGCTGTTCATGTATGTCGACCTCGCCGCTCGGATTCCTGGTGAGCCCGGACAGTACCGGCGGACCGGCACGCGGAACCACCGCATTCGACCTGCGGTCGGGGTAGGTCGGTGACCGCTGTTGGAGGTTCATCCGCCAGAAGGCGCTGACCGAATCGAAGGCGCTTAACCGTTCGTACGCCGGCCCTCCGACCTGCGCCACGCGGCGGCCTCGCTCTGCCTTAATGCCGGCGTCCCGCCGACCGAGGTCGCCCGGCGCCTGGGCCACGGCGTCGCCGTCCTGCTCCCGGGTCCACGCCAACCGCATCGACGGCGGGAACGACACCAGGAACGACAAGATCGGCGAGGCCCCCGGTTCATTAGGGTGGACCTATGGGGCAGGGGAACGACGACAGCGCGCAACTGAGCTTGGGAACGCTTGAGCGTGGCCAGGTCGCCGCGGGCGTGGTGGTCCAGATCGAGAATTTCGGGGTGTTCGTGGAGCTTGGCGGTGTCACCGGCATGGTGAACTGCCCGGAGTTGTCGTGGAGGCACTTCGATCACCCGACCGACGTCGTGGACGTGGGGGACCGGCTCACCGTCATGGTGCTGGACGTCGACCTCGACCGCGAGCGGGTGTCGCTGTCGCTGAAGGCGTTGCAGCCCGACCCCATGGCCGAGTTTGCCCGGACAGGTCTCGGCGCCGTCCTGGTTGGTGAGGTGACACAGATCGTGCCGTTCGGTGTCCTCGTGGCCGTGGAAGACGGCATCCAGGGGTTGGTCCACAAGTCCGCGCTTGCCCACGATCCTCAACTCGGCGAGCGGATGTCGGTGGAGGTGGTCGACATCAACCTTGTTCGCCGCCGGGTCCGGCTCCTGCCGAACAGGCGCAAACCGTCGTAGATCTGGGCTGCCCCGCGTAGCTGGGCAGAGACGGTCTACCCGGACCTCGCGTACGTCAACGAGGCCGACCGCGGCGGCCACGGCGCCGCGTGGGAGGAGTCGCGGAGCTGCGGGCCGCGTTCCGGCCGCTGCGCAACTCCTGAGCCCGACCCGGGAGTGGATCAGCGTCCGGGCGATCGGGGCACCGGGCGCGGTCACCAGATAGATGACAGTGCCCTGTTGCCGCGAGGTAGCGGCGAGTAGTGTGCGTATCCGGGACAGAGGGGCGACAGTTCAATTCAACTGTTACGTCTAGTAGGTGCGCTTTCCCCTGCTAGGTCGTTTCTTGGCCGTGCCAGCGTGGGTCGAACAGCAGATGGTCTGGCCGGACGTTGTGCCTGCCCGGCCGAGCGGGTCAGCTCGCAGGTCGGTCGGCCTGATCGCGGGTCGGGAACTTTCCTGGCGGACGTCGCTGTGGCACCATCGTGGAATCTCCATCCCCGCACTGCCCCCCTGCCGACAGGAGTTCCCAATGTCTGGTCGAAACTTTGGCCGGCTGCGTATGGCGTCCCTTACCCTCGCCGCGCTGGCCGTTGGCCTCCTAGGTGCCCAATTCGGTGGCGCCTTCCAGTCCACCTCCGTCGAATGGGGCGCGCCCACGGGCCACAGCGTTTCGGTTCCGAGTGGAGCGCAGTCCGCCGTCCTCCGGTGACTCCGGTGCGGCGATGACGTGAGCGATGACAGGGCGGTGCGGTGTCACCTAGGGCTGTCCGACGTCGTACAACCGAACACGCCTGGCTGATCACAGCTCCACTCGCCGGGATGGCGTTGGTGGGATGTCTGGTCATCGCCCTGTCGGTGCCGAGCCACCTGGCGGACTGGCCGATTGCTGTTGCGCTGCTGGTGGTGATGGTCGCTGCCGGGATACCAACGCTCAGCATGGTGGCCCGCCGCCAGGCGGTCGTGGTGACGCTCAGCGAGATCCCGCTGGTGCTGGTGGCGTACTGGTTGTCGCCGCTCCTCGTGGTCGTCGTCGCCACGGCAGCCGAGCTCTTTACCCAGATGCAGCGAGGCTACGCCCCGCCGAAGTTCTGGTTCAACGTCGCCCGGGCGGCGGCCGGCAGCTCGGTGGCCGGCCTGGTGCTGGCCGCTGTGCCGCATCACGAGCGAGTGGGCCCCGCGACCTGGGGCGTGCTCTTCGCCGCCGTCACGGCCAACACGCTCATCAGCCTTGTTGCCGTGGTCGGCGTGATCACGCTCCTGCAGGGCTGGCAGGGCACGCGGGAGACGGTGCGCACGGCCGTCCAGGTCCTGCTGACCACGGTGCTGAACGTGGCGATCGGGCTGATCATCCTCATCGCGCTGGCGACGACCTTCTGGTCGAGCCTGCTCCTGCTGGCCCTCGGGGCGGCCGGCTTCGTGCTCTACCGCTCATACTCGCAGTTCATCCGGCAACACCGCACTCTCGGCGACCTGTATGAGCTGACCCGGGCGATGAGCGAGGCGGGTCAGGCCGGCAACCTGACAGACGTGCTGCTCGGCCGGGTCCGGTCTCTCATGCAGGCGGAGTACGCCACGCTGTGGCTGCCGGCGCAGGGCCGGCACCCCGAAGTCCTGCTGAGCGCACGCCTCGACGACCGGGGTCTGCTCGACGTCGCCCCGACGCCGCCGGTGCTTCGGGAGAAGACGCGTGCTTCAGGTCGGACGGTCGCTCTCGGCCGGGCCTTCGGCGGTGACCCGATGCTGCGGTCCGCGCTCGCCGACTCCAAGGTCAAGGACGTCATCGCGGTGCCGCTGCGTTCCGGGCAGGCGGTGATCGGCACGCTGGAGGTGGTCAACCGGCTCAGCGACGTGGGCCACTTCGCTCCGGCTGACATTCCCATCTTCGAGACCGTGGCGGCGCATGCCGCCGTCGCCCTGGAGAATTCGCGGCTTGTCGACAGGCTCCGGCACGACGCGTACCACGACGCGCTGACCCGGTTGCCCAACCGTCGGCGGATCACCGGCGCGCTCGCGGAGTCCTTCACGATCGCTGCCCCCGGCGAGGTGGTGGCACTGCTGCTCTTCGACGTGGACGGGCTGCGCCAGGTCAACGAGTCCCTCGGGCACGCGGCGGGGGACAAGGTCCTCGCCGAGGTCGCCAGCCGGTTGCGGGCCAGCGCGCCGTCGTCGGCTCTGGTGGGCCGGGCCGGCGGGGACGAGTTCCTGGTGACCCTGCGGTTGGAGAGCGCGGAGGCGGCGCTCGAGTTGGCCGCCCAGCTACGCGACCAGATCCGTGACGAGATGGTCTTCGACGCGCTCACCCTCGATGTGAACACCGCCGTCGGGGTGGCCGTGCACCCGGAGCACGGCAGCGACGCGGCGACCCTGTTGCTCAGGGTCGACCTGGCCGCCACGGCAGCCAAGTCGGTGCCGGGCAGCGTGCAGCTGTTCAACCCCGCGCTGGAGTCCCGATCGTTGCGCCGGCTGGGTCTGGCGGGCGATCTGCGCCGCGCGCTGGACCAGGACGAGCTGGAGGTCTACTTCCAGCCCAAGGTGACGCTGCGGGATCGGCGTCTGGTCGGTGTCGAGTGCCTGGCCCGGTGGGAGGACCCGACGCACGGCACTGTCGCTCCCGAGGACTTCGTGGCGGTGGCCGAGCACACCGGCCAGTTGAGCCGGCTCACCGAGGTGGTGCTGCGCGAGGGGCTGCGCCGCAGCCGGGACTGGGCGCTGGCCGACCAGCCGCTGCCGATCGCGGTGAACATCGCGGCCCGTACGCTCACCGACCAGCACTTCCCGGACCGGGTCCAGGAGCTGCTGACCGAGTACGGGGTGCCGGCGCAGCGGCTGACCCTGGAGATCACCGAGGCGGGGGTGCTGGACGGCACCGACCGGCCCATCCCGACCCTGCGGCGGCTACGTGACCTGGGTGTCCGGCTGTCGGTGGACGACTTCGGCACGGGCGACTCGTCGCTGGCGCACCTGCGCCGACTGCCGGTGCACGAGGTGAAGGTGGACCGCTCCTTCGTGCAGGGCATGGCGACCGACCCGGGGGACCTGGCCATCGTCAACGCCGTGGTGACCCTCTCCCAGCAGTTCGGCCTGGCGGTGGTCGCCGAGGGCGTGGAGTCTGAGCTGACCCTGGAGCTTCTGCAGGACATCGGCTGCGAGATCGGGCAGGGCTTCCTGTTCAGCCGTCCGCTGCCGTACGAGCGGCTGGCCGCCTGGTTCGGCGCCCAGGTCGAGCCGGAATCGATCTCCAACGGGGAGCTGCCGCGCCTTCGTGTCGTGCCCTGACCAGGGCGTAGACGATCACCGGGGATCCGATTTCACCTGTCGAGCCGGGCCGTGTACTCTTACTTCTGCGCGCCCCACGGGGAGTTCGCGCAGGCCCCCTTAGCTCAGTCGGCAGAGCGTCTCCATGGTAAGGAGAAGGTCTACGGTTCGATTCCGTAAGGGGGCTCGAGGGTTCAGCTGGACCCATCGCAGCGGTGTAGCTCAGATGGTAGAGCAAGCGGCTCATAATCGCTGTGTCGCCGGTTCAAGTCCGGCCACCGCTACTCTCGTCTTCCGGGCTCGTTGCCGGTGGTCGTAAGAAAAATGGGCGCTTCCGGCGCCCACTTTGCATGTCCGCGCTGTCAGCGTCTAGGCTGGCGCGTCGTAGTTGTTTCCGTTAGCGAGGAAGGCACTCCGCCGTGGCGAAGGCTACCGATGTCCGGCCGAAGATCACTTTGGCGTGTGTGGAGTGCAAGGAGCGCAACTACATCACGCGCAAGAACCGGCGCAACGACCCCGACCGCATCGAGCTGAAGAAGTTCTGCCCGCGCGACGGTCGGCACACGGTCCACCGCGAGACCCGCTGATCCCGGGCCGGCCTCGTGCCGGCCGGTGTGCAAGCTTTCCAATCGCCGATCTGACCGGTGTGGTGCGGCTCCGCCGCAGCCTGCCGGCCAGGTCGGCGATTGTGCTATCCGTGTAGGTTCGCGGCATGTCCCTGGACCCTTCCTTCGTCGGCCGGACCTATCCGCCGACCGCCCCCTACCAGGTGGGCCGAGAAAAGATCCGCGAGTTCGCCACCGCCGTCGGCGCCACCGACCCGGCCCACCACGACCGGGAGGCCGCGCAGGCGCTCGGTCACCCCGACGTGGTGGCTCCGCCGACCTTCCCGGTGATCGTCACGATGGCCGCGAGCCGCCAGATCATCGAGGACCCGGCCCTGGGTATGGACTACAGCCGTGTGGTGCACGGTGACCAGCGGTTCGCGTACACCCGACCGGTGGTCGCCGGCGACGAGCTGGTCTGCGTCAACACCATCGAGGACGTCAGCACCAGGGGTGGGCACGGCTTCCTGACCACGCGCACCGACGTGCACACAGTCGCCGGGGAACCGGTCGTGGCCGTCTGGTCGAAGATCGTCGTACGCGGGGAGGCCTGAGATGGAGTTGTCCGCCAAGACGTTCCAGGTGACCCGCGCGGACCTGGTCCGCTACGCCGGCGCCTCGGGTGATTTCAACCCGATCCACTGGAGCGACAGGTTCGCCACGAACGTCGGTCTGCCCGGGGTGATCGCCCACGGCATGTTCACCATGGCGCTTGTCGGCCGGGCGATCACCGAGTGGGCCGGGTCGCCGGACGCGGTGGTCGAGTACGGCGTGCGTTTCACCCGGCCGGTGGTCGTCCCGGACGATGACCTGGGGGCCGAGATCGAGGTCACGGCGCGGGTCCGTGAGGTGACCGAGGACGGGCTCACCCGACTCGACGTGACCGCGACCTGTGGGGGCGAGAAGGTGCTCTCACAGGCCCGCGCGACCATCCGGACGACGCGCTGAAGCAGGCCCGCCACGCGAGGCGGAGAGACCGGTTGGGAAAGTCGGGCGGCTACCCGTACACTGGTCCGCCGTGGGGCAAGTGACCCCTGTTCGGTCGTCTGTGACCGGGTGGGGCGAGTGTTGCCGCACAGGGGTGTAGCTCAATTGGCAGAGCAGCGGTCTCCAAAACCGCAGGCTGCAGGTTCAAGTCCTGTCACCCCTGCGCCTCAGGCCTGACCGTTCCCGTGGGTCGCGCCGCCAGCTTGGCGGCGTCCGGCCCGTGGTGGTGGCATCGGCGGGGTGGTTCCGAGGCAATCGGGCCCTCCGGATGATCCACCGGCCGCGGCCCGTCGCGGGACGGTTAGGCCCGGCCGGCGTGACCAGCGCCGCGTACGCCACTCGGCGTGCGACCCGAGATTCCGCGACGGAGGGCGAAGTGGCCGACAACAAGCGGCACGGCGAGGACGCCGGCGACGATCGTCTGGACGACGAGGTCGTCGACGACGTAGCCGACGACGACGCCTCCAGCGCGGACGAGCCGGTTTCCCGGGGAGGCACCGCCACGCGGTCCCGTGCCCGGGCAGAGTCGGCGGACAGCCGGCCGACCACCCGGTCGGAAACGGGTCGGGTGGGCGTGTTCGGCCGCATCGCCCGGTTCTTCCGCGAGGTCGTAGCCGAACTGCGTAAGGTCATCTGGCCGACCCGCAAGGAGTTGCTGACGTACACGGCTGTGGTGGTGACGTTCGTCGCGGTGATGCTGACGATCGTCGGCCTGCTGGACTACGGCTTCGCCAAGGTCGTGCTGTTTGTCTTCGGCAACTCGGACTGACCGGCTGCCTCCAGCCGATAGTGATGGAAGTGAGCGAGCGTGCCTGAGTACGACGAGACCGCCGGACCCGTGGACGAGCAGTCGACGGTCGCGACGGCGGCTGGTGACGAGTCGATTGAGGCCGCCAGCGAGCCGGAGTTCCCCATGACTGAGCCCGAGCCGGACGAGGAGTTCGACCCGGTCGCCGAGTTGAGGCAGAAGCTGCGCTACGCGCCGGGTGACTGGTACGTCGTGCACTCGTACGCCGGCTACGAGAACAAGGTCAAGACCAACCTCGAGACCCGGATCACGAGCCTCGACATGGAGGACTTCATCTACCAGGTCGAGGTGCCGACCCGGGAAGAGGTCGAGGTCAAGAACGGCAAGCGTTCGCAGATCCAGGCCAAGGTCTTCCCCGGCTACATCCTGGTTCGGATGGAGCTGACCGCCGAGTCCTACTCGTGTGTTCGCAACACCCCGGGTGTGACCGGCTTCGTCGGCGCGACCGACCGGGCCGACCGGCCCGCCCCGCTCTCGCTCGACGAGGTGCTGAAGTGGCTGGCGCCGGCCGTCGAGACCGAGCAGAAGAAGTCGAAGCCGGAGATCAAGGTCCTCGACTTCGAGGTGGGCGACTCGGTCACCGTCACCGACGGCGCGTTCGCGTCGCTGCCGGCCACGATCAGCGAGATCAACGCCGACCAGCAGAAGCTCAAGGTGCTGGTGTCGATCTTCGGTCGCGAGACGCCGGTGGAGCTCAACTTCAACCAGGTCGCCAAGATCTGATTGGTCGTCGGCGGCGGGTCCGACCCGCCGCCGACGTCGGCGTACGCCCTCCCGCTCGACCTCGGCGGACGAGTGGGCTGCGGCCTGCGCTACTCTTGAATGTCGCCGCTGTCGCACCGCGCTGACCGTGCGCGCTCCGAGGGCGGCGACAGCCGCATTTTCCCAGCTCCAAGCCCCAGGAAGTGACATGCCTCCGAAGAAGAAGCTCGTCAAGACGTTCACGCTTCAGTTGCCGGCGGGCCAGGCCACGCCGGCGCCGCCGGTCGGCCCCGCGCTCGGCCAGCACGGCGTCAACATCATGGAGTTCTGCAAGTCCTACAACTCGCAGACCGAATCCCAGCGGGGCGACATCGTTCCCGCCGAGATCAGCGTGTACGAGGACCGGTCCTTCACGTTCGTGCTGAAGACCCCGCCCGCCGCCCGGCTGCTGATCAAGGCCGCCGGTGTGCAGAAGGGTTCGGGTGTTCCGCAGTCCGAGAAGGTCGGCTCGGTCAGCCGCGCCCAGCTGCGTGAGATCGCCGAGAAGAAGATGGCCGACCTCAACGCCAACGACATCGCCCAGGCCGAGAAGATCATCGCCGGCACCGCCCGGTCGATGGGCATCACCGTCAACGACTGACGTCGGCCCAGGCCGTCGACCCGACCGTGGGAGGGCCCGCGCCGAGCGGCCCGCCAGAGACCACAGGAGTAGTAAGCAATGCAGCGCAGCAAGAGCTACCGCAAGGCCGCCGATGTCATCGACCGGTCCAAGCTCTACACCCCCGCCGAGGCCGTGAAGCTGGCCAAGGAGACCACCAACGTCAAGTTCGACGCCACGGTCGAGGTCGCCATGCGCCTCGGCGTCGACCCCCGCAAGGCGGACCAGATGGTCCGCGGCGTGGTCAACCTGCCGCACGGCACCGGTAAGACCGCCCGCGTGATCGTGTTCGCCAGTGGCGCGAAGGCCGAAGAGGCCGCCGCCGCGGGTGCGGACGAGGTGGGCACCGACGAGCTTGTCGCCCGGATCCAGGGTGGTTGGCTCGACTTCGACGCGGCGATCGCCACGCCGGACCAGATGGCCAAGATCGGCCGGATCGCGCGGATCCTGGGCCCGCGCGGTCTCATGCCGAACCCGAAGACCGGCACGGTGACCATGGACGTCACCAAGGCGGTTCAGGACATCAAGGGCGGCAAGATCACCTTCCGGGTGGACAAGCACTCCAACCTGCACCTGATCATCGGCAAGGCCTCCTTCACGGAGAGCCAGCTGGTGGAGAACTACGCTGCGGTGCTCGACGAGGTGCTGCGTGCCAAGCCGTCCGCGGCCAAGGGCAAGTACCTCCGCAAGGTCATCGTGACCTCCACGATGGGCCCGGGTGTTCCGGTCGACCCGAACCTGGTGAAGAACCTCACCGGGGACCCCGCCGAGGCCTGAGCCGACAGATCGCTCCACCGGGGCGCCGCCACGACCGTGGCGGCGCCCCGGCGCGTCCAGGCGTCTAGATGTGGCACCCTCTATCCCATGCGGCTGGAGGATGTCTGGTTGCGGTACCACAGGCGTGGGCCGTGGGTGCTGCGCGGAGTGGACGTGCGGATCGGTCCGGGCGAGGTGGCTGTCGTCCTGGGTCGCAACGGGGTCGGCAAGTCGACGCTGCTCCAGGTGGCCGCGGGGGTGCTGCGGCCCGGCCGGGGCCGGGTCACCGACCGGCCGGCACGGGTGGGCTGGGTGCCGGAGCGGTTCCCCGCCGACCAGCCGTTCACGGTGACCCACTACCTGACCGGAATGGCCCGGATGGCGGGGCTGGGCGCGGCGGCGGCCGACGAGGCGGTCGCCTCCTGGACCGACCGGCTCGGGTTGTCCGCCTTCCGCTCGGTCCGGCTGCCGGAGCTGTCCAAGGGCACCGCCCAGAAGGTGGGCCTCGCCCAGGCGATGCTGCGACCACCGGGCCTGCTGGTGCTCGACGAGCCGTGGGAGGGGCTGGACGCCACCACCCGCGAGCTGGTTCCCGAGCTGATCTCCGAGGTGCTCGCCGCCGACGGTGCCGTGCTGGTCAGCGACCACCGCGGGGAGACGGTCCGGCTGCCGACCGCGCGCCGCTGGTCGGTGGCCGACGGGGCACTGACCGAGGAGGCGTCGGCGGCGGAGGAGACGTTCGCGGTGGTCGAGGTCGCGGTCCCGACCGCGCGGGTCGCCGGCACCGTCGCCCGGTTGCGCGCCGAGGGCCACCACATTCTTCGGGTACGCGCCGACGCCTCCACCACCGCACCGCAGTCCCGACCGGCCGAGCCGCCGCAGATGGCCGGTGCTGCCCGACCCGCCGAGCCGCCGCTGACGGCAGCCGGGGAGCCCGAGACCGTCCCCCCGGTCGAGCAGGCAGCGGAGGAGGCCCGATGATCGCCTTGGTGCGGATGCGGCTTGCCGGCTTGCTGCGGACCGGTCGGGCGTTGGCGCCACTGCTCGCCGGCCTCGTCGTGCTCGGCACGCTCTACGGCGGCGGTCGAGCCCAGCCGGACGAGGCGTACGGCGTCTCGGCCGTGGTGCTCTTTCCGGTGCTCGCCTGGCAGACCAAGATCCTTCTCGACGTCGAGCCGGACGTGCAGCGCCGGCTGGCCCAGGTGACAGTCGGGGTGGCCCGCGAGCGGCTGGCCGGATTCGTCGCCGCGGGCGTGGCGGCGTTGGTGGTGGTGGCCGTCGCGCTGATCTTCCCGTGGCTGGTCGGCGGGGTCACCGGCCCGGTGGAGCCGGAGCACAGGTCGATCCCGGTCGGGCTCGCGCTGGGGTTGTGGGCGCACCTGCTCGCCGTACCCGCAGCGGTTGCCCTGGGCGCGTTGGCCAGCCGGGCGTCGGCGGGCGGTGCCGCGTACGGCGTCGCGGTGTTGACCCTGGGCGGTGTCGGCGCGGTGGTGCTCGGCCTGAGCGACTCGGTGGCACCCTGGCTGGCACCGCCGATCATGGCCGCCGCGCGCACCACCGCGGGCGACGCGGCCGCGCTCACGCTGCTGGGGCTGACCGGGTGGGCGCTGGCCTGGAGCACCGTGGTCATCGGCGGCTACCTGTGGCGGCGGCGGGCCCAGGGCTGAGCGGCGCCGGCGTCCGGTGGTGTGGCTCACCAGGCGCGATTTGGCGCTGGTGGCCGGGGCGCGTAGTCTTCAACGAGTCATCCGTGTTCTCATGGATGAGGAACCACCCAAAGACCGCTGGTCACCGTGCTCCGGCACGGTCGAAGGTCCCGCGACAACGGGCGACCCGCGTAGGGCGGCAAGCGTAACTCGGCAGTGAGACATGGTCCGCCGACTGTGTTGATCCACCGGCCCTCGCCCCGTGCGCCCTGCGCCGGGGCTTTTTCGTTGTCGTGCTGCCTCCGCCCCCGTTCCGGTTTCGGCCGTGACGGGGACCAGCCTCGAGTAACGAGAGAGGAGGGACATGGCGGACAAGCCGATTCGGGCCGACAAGGCCACGGCCGTCGCTGAGCTGACCGAGAGCTTCCGCAGCTCGGGCGCCACCGTGCTGACCGAGTACCGCGGTCTGACGGTTTCGCAGCTCACCCAGCTTCGGCGCTCGCTCGGCGCCGAGACCAGTTACACGGTCGCGAAGAACACGCTGGCGAAGCGTGCTGCGACGGACGCGGGCATCACCGGCCTCGACGAGCTGTTCACCGGTCCTACCGCGCTGACTTTCGTTTCGGGCGACGTCGTCGAGGCGGCGAAGGGGCTTCGCGACTTCGCGAAGGCCAACCCGAAGCTCGTCATCAAGGGCGGTGTCTTCGAGGGCAAGGCCATTTCCGCGGCCGAGGTCACGAAGCTGGCCGACCTGGAGTCCCGCGAGGTGCTGCTGGCCAAGCTGGCCGGCGCGATGAAGGGCAACCTGAGCAAGGCCGCGGCCCTGTTCCAGGCCCCGCTGTCGAAGACCGCCCGTCTGGCGGCCGCACTGCAGGACAAGCGCGAGAAGGAGAGCGCCGAGGCGGCCTGAGGCCCCCACGGCGCACCAGTTCTTACTTAACAGAATCAGGAAAGGACGCCAGATATGGCGAAGCTCAGCACCGACGAGCTGCTCGACGCGTTCAAGGAGATGACGCTGATCGAGCTCTCTGAGTTCGTGAAGCAGTTCGAGGACACCTTCGAGGTCACCGCCGCGGCTCCGGTCGCGATCGCGGGCCCGGGTGGCGGCGGCGGCACCGCTGCCCCGGTCGAGGAGGAGAAGGACGAGTTCGACGTCATCCTCGAGGCCGACGGCGGCAAGAAGATCCAGGTCATCAAGGTCGTGCGTGAGCTGACCGGCCTGGGCCTCAAGGAGGCCAAGGACGCGGTCGAGTCCGCGCCGAAGGCCATCCTGGAGAAGGTCAACAAGGAGACCGCCGACAAGGCGAAGGCCAAGCTCGAGGGTGAGGGCGCCAAGGTCACCCTCAAGTGACCTGAGCTCCACCTGCGCGTACCTGGCTCGTGAGCTGGGACACGATCGCGTCGCGGCGGGCGGTGATCCGACACGGATCACCGCCCGCCGTGTCTGTGGTTGCGGGGCCGACCTGCCTCTGAGCTGGGCGCCGACAGTCGCGACCGTCTATCCGAACGCGCTCGGCGGGTCGCCCTTCGGTGGGAAAGAAGGGCCGACCCGGATACCGGCCCTTGACGCGGCCCCAGGCTGCCAGGCACGCTGGCACCAGCAAGACACCGCGCTTGCGACGGCCACGACGTGGGTATGACAGCGGCGGCACCATCGGCCGCGTCGACCTGAGCGGCCCAGTGGGGACGTTGCGTTCTGAGCGGCCCGGCAGACCCCGGTTCACGGGGGCCGAGGCACGTTCCGCAAACGACCTG
Organism: Micromonospora sp. NPDC049175; assembly: GCF_043197345.1. Lineage (NCBI taxonomy): Bacteria > Bacillati > Actinomycetota > Actinomycetes > Micromonosporales > Micromonosporaceae > Micromonospora > Micromonospora sp. NPDC049175. Next base: position 528,026 of record NZ_JBICSY010000005.1, read on the forward strand.
CGGGGTGGGCTGGACAGCGGTTAGCCTCTCGGCTACACTGCTAGTTTGCGCTGCCTTCCGACTTGACCCCTGCTCGGAAATGTCCGTTTACGGATATTTCTGGTGGGGTCATTGGAGTGCACGCGTACCAGCCGTTCTGCAGCACCGGTCCTCGGAAGGACGCATCTTGGCAGCTTCCCGCCCTGCGAAGACCAGTCGTACGTCGAGCGCATTCGCTCCCCGCCGAGTTTCATTCGGCAGGATCACCGAACACCTCGAGGTCCCCAACCTCCTTGCCATCCAAAACGAGTCCTTCGACTGGCTCGTCGGCAACGAGGCTTGGCAGGGCCGGTCGGCGGACGACCCGCACGCACGCTCGGGTCTCGCGGAGATCCTTGAAGAGATCAGTCCCATTGAGGACTTCTCCGGCACCATGTCACTTTCCTTCTCAGCGCCGCGCTTCGACGAGGTCAAGGCCTCGATCGAGGAGTGCAAGGAGAAGGACCTGACCTACTGCGCTCCGCTCTTCGTGACCGCGGAGTTCACCAACAACACCACTGGCGAGATCAAGAGCCAGACGGTGTTCATGGGTGACTTCCCGATGATGACGCCCAAGGGCACCTTCGTCATCAACGGCACCGAGCGCGTCGTGGTCAGCCAGCTCGTCCGGTCCCCGGGCGTGTACTTCGACAAGCAGCCGGACAAGACCTCCGACCGCGACCTCTCCAGCGTCAAGGTCATCCCGAGTCGGGGTGCCTGGCTGGAGTTCGACATCGACAAGCGCGACACGGTCGGCGTACGCATCGACCGCAAGCGTCGGCAGGCCGTCACGGTCCTGCTCAAGGCCATCGGCTGGTCGGCCGAGCGGATCCGTGAGAAGTTCGGCTGGTCCGAGCTGCTGATGACCACGCTCGAGAAGGACCACATCGCCGGCCAGGACGAGGCCCTGCTCGACATCTACCGCAAGCTGCGCCCTGGCGAGCCGCCGACGCGCGAGAACGCCCAGACCCTGCTCGACAACCTCTTCTTCAACCCGAAGAGGTACGACGTCGCCAAGGTCGGGCGCTACAAGTTCAACAAGAAGCTCGAAGTCGGCGTTCCGATCACCACCGGCACGCTGACCGAGGACGACATCGTCGCCACCGTGGAATACCTGTGCCGGCTGCACGCCGGTGAGGACGGCTACGAGGCCGACGACATCGACCACTTCGGCAACCGGCGCCTGCGCACCGTGGGTGAGCTGATCCAGAACCAGGTCCGAGTCGGCCTGTCCCGGATGGAGCGGGTTGTCCGCGAGCGGATGACCACGCAGGACGTCGAGGCGATCACCCCGCAGACCCTGATCAACATCCGCCCGGTGGTGGCGGCGATCAAGGAGTTCTTCGGGACGTCGCAGCTGTCCCAGTTCATGGACCAGACCAACCCGCTGGCGGGTCTCACCCACCGGCGCCGGCTGAGCGCGCTCGGCCCGGGTGGTCTGTCCCGCGAGCGGGCCGGCTTCGAGGTCCGCGACGTGCACCCGTCCCACTACGGCCGGATGTGCCCGATCGAGACGCCGGAAGGCCCGAACATCGGTCTGATCGGCGCGTTGTCCACCTTCGCCCGGGTCAACCCGTTCGGCTTCATCGAGACGCCGTACCGGAAGGTCGTCGAGGGTCGGGTCACCGACCAGATCGACTACCTGACCGCGGACGAGGAGGACCGGTTCGTCAAGGCCCAGGCCAACGCGCGTCTGAAGGCGGACGGCACGTTCGCCGAGGAGCGGGTGCTCTGCCGTCGTAAGGGCGGCGAGACCGAGGACGTCCTCCCCGGCGCCGTCGACTACATGGACGTCTCGCCCCGGCAGATGACCTCGGTCGCGACCGCCATGATCCCGTTCCTCGAGCACGACGACGCCAACCGGGCACTGATGGGCGCGAACATGCAGCGCCAGGCGGTGCCGCTGGTCAAGGCCGAGGCGCCGCTCGTGGGCACGGGCATGGAATACCGGGCCGCGGTCGACGCTGGCGACGTGGTTGTCGCCGAGGTCGGCGGTGTGATCGAGGATCTCTGCGCCGACTACGTCACCATCCACCAGGATGACGGCCACCGCCGGACGTACCTGCTGCACAAGTTCCGCCGCTCCAACGCCGGCTCCTGCGTCAACCAGAAGCCGGTGGTCTTCGAGGGCGACCGCGTCGAGGCCGGTCAGGTCATCGCCGACGGGCCGTGCACCGACGAGGGCGAGATGGCACTCGGACGCAACCTGCTGGTGGCGTTCATGTGCTGGGAGGGTCACAACTACGAGGACGCGATCATCCTGTCGCAGCGCCTCGTGCAGCAGGACGTGCTCACCTCGATCCACATCGAGGAGCACGAGGTCGACGCTCGGGACACCAAGCTCGGCCCGGAGGAGATCACCCGCGACATCCCGAACGTCAGCGAGGAAATGCTCGCCGACCTCGACGAGCGCGGCATCATCCGGATCGGTGCCGAGGTCGTCCCCGGCGACATCCTGGTCGGCAAGGTCACGCCCAAGGGTGAGACCGAGCTGACCCCGGAGGAGCGTCTGCTCCGCGCGATCTTCGGTGAGAAGGCGCGTGAGGTTCGGGACACCTCGCTGAAGGTGCCGCACGGCGAGACCGGCACGGTCATCGGTGTGCGCACGTTCTCCCGCGAGGACGGCGACGAACTGCCGCCGGGTGTCAACGAGCTGGTCCGGGTCTACGTCGCCCAGAAGCGCAAGATCCAGGACGGCGACAAGCTCGCCGGCCGGCACGGCAACAAGGGTGTCATCTCGAAGATCCTGCCGATCGAGGACATGCCGTTCCTCGAGGACGGCACCCCGGTCGACATCGTGCTCAACCCGCTCGGTGTGCCGAGCCGGATGAACATCGGCCAGGTCCTGGAGACCCACCTCGGTTGGGTCGCCAAGACCGGTTGGAAGGTCGAGGGTGACGACGCCGACTGGAAGCGCCAGCTCCGCTCGATCGACGCGCACGAGTCCGTGGGGGACACGAACGTGGCCACCCCGGTCTTCGACGGTGCCCGCGAGGAGGAGATCTCCGGTCTGCTCGAGTCGACCCTGCCCAACCGGGACGGCAAGCAGCTGATCGGCCGCACCGGCAAGGCACAGCTGTTCGACGGTCGTTCCGGCGAGCCGCTGCCGGACCCGATCGCGGTCGGCTACGTCTACATCCTGAAGCTCAACCACCTGGTCGACGACAAGATCCACGCTCGGTCGACCGGCCCGTACTCGATGATCACGCAGCAGCCGCTGGGTGGTAAGGCGCAGTTCGGTGGTCAGCGTTTCGGTGAGATGGAGTGCTGGGCGATGCAGGCGTACGGCGCCGCGTACGCCCTGCAGGAGCTGCTCACGATCAAGTCCGACGACGTGCTCGGCCGCGTGAAGGTCTACGAGGCCATCGTCAAGGGCGAGAACATCCCGGAGCCGGGCATCCCGGAGTCGTTCAAGGTGCTGCTCAAGGAGCTGCAGTCGCTGTGCCTCAACGTCGAGGTGCTGTCCAGCGACGGTGTGGCCCTGGAAATGCGCGAGACCGACGACGAGGTGTTCCGGGCCGCCGAGGAGCTGGGCATCGACCTGTCCCGGCGCGAGCCGAGCTCGGTCGAAGAGGTCTGAGGTGAGCGGTCGGGGGCCGGCTCGCCGGCCCCCGACCCCACCCGAGAATTAGCAGTACAGACGACGACATAGGGGACATAGTGCTCGACGTCAACTTCTTCGACGAGCTGCGCATTGGTCTCGCCACCGCCGACGACATCCGTCAGTGGTCGCACGGCGAGGTCAAGAAGCCTGAGACGATCAACTACCGCACCCTGAAGCCGGAAAAGGACGGGCTCTTCTGCGAGAAGATCTTCGGTCCGCAGCGGGACTGGGAGTGCTACTGCGGTAAGTACAAGCGCGTCCGGTTCAAGGGCATCATCTGTGAGCGCTGCGGCGTCGAGGTGACTCGCTCCAAGGTCCGTCGTGAGCGGATGGGGCACATCGAGCTCGCCGCTCCGGTGACCCACATCTGGTACTTCAAGGGCGTGCCGAGCCGGCTGGGCTACCTGCTGGACCTCGCCCCCAAGGACCTCGAGAAGATCATCTACTTCGCCTCGTACGTCGTGACGAGCGTGGACGCGGAGTCGCGTCACCGTGACCTCTCGACGATCGAGAACGAGATCCTGGCCGAGAAGCGGCAGTCCGAGAACAGCCGCGACTCGGAGATCGAGAAGCGGGCCGCCAAGCTCGAGGCCGACCTGGCCGAGCTGGAGGCCGAGGGTGCCAAGGCGGACGTCCGGCGCAAGGTCAAGGAGGGCGGAGAGCGCGAGATGCGCCAGATCCGCGACCGGGCCCAGCGCGAGATCGACCGCCTGGACGAGGTGCTGGACACCTTCCGCAAGCTGGAGCCGAAGCAGCTGGTCACCGACGAGCTGCTCTACCGCGAGCTGCGCGACCGGTTCGGTGAGTACTTCACCGGTTCCATGGGCGCGGAGGCCATCAAGGCGCTCGTCCAGAACATGGACCTCGACGCCGAGGCCGAGAGCCTGCGGGAGACCATCCGGTCCGGCAAGGGCCAGCGGAAGATCCGGGCGCTCAAGCGGCTCAAGGTCGTCGCGGCGTTCCTGAACACCCGCAACTCGCCGCTCGGCATGGTGCTCGACTGCGTCCCGGTCATCCCGCCGGACCTGCGCCCGATGGTGCAGCTCGACGGTGGCCGGTTCGCGACCTCGGACCTGAACGACCTGTACCGCCGCGTGATCAACCGGAACAACCGCCTCAAGCGACTGATCGACCTCGGCGCACCCGAGATCATCGTCAACAACGAGAAGCGGATGCTCCAGGAGGCCGTCGACGCGCTGTTCGACAACGGCCGTCGCGGCCGGCCGGTCACCGGCCCGGGTAACCGCCCGCTCAAGTCGCTGTCCGACATGCTCAAGGGCAAGCAGGGCCGGTTCCGCCAGAACCTGCTGGGCAAGCGCGTCGACTACTCCGGCCGTTCGGTCATCGTGGTCGGCCCGAAGCTCAAGCTGCACCAGTGCGGTCTGCCCAAGCAGATGGCGCTGGAGCTGTTCAAGCCGTTCGTGATGAAGCGGCTGGTCGACCTCAACCACGCACAGAACATCAAGTCCGCCAAGCGGATGGTCGAGCGTCAGCGCCCGGTCGTGTGGGACGTGCTGGAAGAGGTCATCGGCGAGCACCCGGTGCTGCTGAACCGCGCGCCGACCCTGCACCGCCTGGGCATCCAGGCCTTCGAGCCGCAGCTGGTCGAGGGCAAGGCCATCCAGATCCACCCGCTGGTCTGTACCGCGTTCAACGCCGACTTCGACGGTGACCAGATGGCGGTGCACGTGCCGCTGTCCGCCGAGGCCCAGGCCGAGGCGCGGATCCTGATGCTGTCGTCGAACAACATCCTCAAGCCGGCCGACGGCAAGCCGGTCACCATGCCCACCCAGGACATGGTCATCGGCCTGTACCACCTCACCCACCTCACCGCCGGTGAGAAGGGCGAGGGCCGGGCGTTCAGCTCGGACGCCGAGACGCGGATGGCCTTCGACAACGGCGAGCTGCACCTGCAGGCACCTGTGAAGATCCGCCTGCGTGGCGTGGTCGGTGTCGACAACGGCGCCGGCGCCGAGGCGTGGACCGCCCCGGAGGGCTGGGTCGAGGGTGACCCGCTGACCGTGGAGACCACGCTGGGTCGGGTGCTGTTCAACGAGACGCTGCCGCAGGGCTACCGCTTCGTGAACTACGAGATCCGCAAGGGTCAGCTCTCCGCGATCGTCAACGACCTCGCCGAGCGCTTCCCCAAGGTGGCGCTGGCCGCCACCCTGGACGGGCTCAAGGAGGCCGGTTTCCACTGGGCCACCTGGTCCGGCGTGACGATCGGCATGGAGGACGTCATCGCTCCGCCGCGTAAGGCGGAGATCCTGGCGAAGTACGAGAAGGAAGCCGACCAGATCGACAAGCAGTACCAGCGTGGTCTGATGACCGCCGAGGAGCGTCGCGGCGAGCTCATCACGATCTGGACCAAGGCGACCAACGAGGTCGCCAAGGAGATGGACACCGCGCTGCCGCAGGAGAACCCACTGTGGAAGATGATCAACTCGGGTGCCCGCGGTAACCTGCTCCAGCTCCGGCAGATCGCCGCGATCCGTGGTCTGGTGGCCAACCCGAAGGGCGAGATCATCCCGCGGCCGATCAAGGCCAGCTACCGGGAGGGTCTGTCCGTGCTGGAGTACTTCATCTCCACGCACGGTGCCCGTAAGGGTCTCGCCGACACCGCGCTGCGGACCGCCGACTCGGGTTACCTGACCCGTCGTCTGGTGGACGTCTCGCAGGACGTCATCATCCGGGAAGAGGACTGCGGCACCGACCGGGCGATCCCGATGCAGATCGGCGAGAAGCTCGACGGCAAGCTCGTCGTCCACACCCACGCCGAGACCAGCGTGCACGCCCGGACCCTGGCCGACGACATCAAGGGGCCGGACGGCACCGTGGTCGCCGAGCGCGGTCAGGACATCAACTCCATCGGGGTCGACAAGATCGTCGCCGCCGGCGTGGAGACGGTCCGGGTGCGCAGCGTGCTCACCTGTGAGTCCAAGCTGGGCGTCTGCGCGGCCTGCTACGGCCGGTCGCTGCCGACCGGCAAGTCGGTCGACATCGGCGAGGCGGTCGGCATCATCGCCGCCCAGTCCATCGGTGAGCCCGGTACGCAGCTGACGATGCGTACCTTCCACACCGGTGGTGTCGCGGGTGAGGACATCACCCAGGGTCTGCCGCGTGTGCAGGAAATCTTCGAGGCTCGGGTCCCGAAGGGTAAGGCGCCCATCGCCGACACCCCGGGTCGGATCCGGATCGAGGACGGCGAGCGCTCGCGGAAGATCATCGTGGTGCCGGACGACGGCAGCGAAGAGATCGTCTACGACAAGATCTCGAAGCGCGTCAAGCTCCGTACCCACGACGGCGGTCACGTCGCGGTCGGCGAGAAGCTGACCGAGGGCACCATCGACCCGCACGAGCTTCTGCGGATCATGGGTCCGCGGGCGGTCCAGGTCCACCTGACCAGTGAGGTCCAGGAGGTCTACCGCTCGCAGGGTGTGCTCATCCACGACAAGCACATCGAGATCATCATCCGCCAGATGCTCAAGCGGGTGACGGTCATCGACTCCGGCTCGACCGAGTTCCTGCCGGGCGTGCTCGTCGACCGGGCGCTGTTCGAGTCGGAGAACCGCCGACTCGTCTCGGAGGGCGGCGAGCCCGCCGCCGGTCGTCCGGTGCTGATGGGTATCACCAAGGCCTCGCTGGCCACCGACTCCTGGCTCTCGGCGGCCTCCTTCCAGGAGACCACCCGGGTGCTGACCGACGCTGCGATCAACTCGCGCAGCGACTCGCTGGTCGGCCTCAAGGAGAACGTGATCATCGGAAAGCTCATCCCGGCCGGTACGGGCATCAGCAAGTACCGCAACGTCCGGGTCGAGCCGACCGAGGAGGCCAAGGCCAAGGTCTACTCGATGACCGGGTACCCGGAGACCGACTACGGCTTCGGGCCGGCCAGCGGGCAGGCTGTGCCGCTGGACGACTTCGACTTCGGGTCGTACCGCTAAACACCACGCACACGACGAGGCCCCCGGTATCCGCCGGGGGCCTCGTCGTGTCCGGACCACCCACCCCCGGTCCGGGTTCGGCATGATGGAGGGATGACGACCGCACCCGGGCAGGTGTCCGTCGCGCAGCAGGGCCTGCGCCACCCGTTGGACCCGGATCCGGCCCGCGCCACGAAGGCCCGGGCGGTTTTCGCCCTCGGGCTGCTCGGCATGCTGACCGGGTTGTTCATCGGCGGGGTGGTGCCGGCGACGGTGGCGCTGCAACTGGCCCGGCAGGCCCGCCGTGAGGCGTACTCCTCGGGGGGTTTCCTGACCGGCGGCAGCTGGCTGCGCCGGGGGGAGCGGATGGCCTGGACCGGCCTGGTGCTGGTCGCGGTCAGCGTGGTGGCCCTGGTGGTGATCGGCGTGGTGCGGTTGGCCGGTGCGCCGTTGGGTCACGACTACCCGGCGAACATGGACTGAGCGGCCGCGCCCGGCGTTGGCGCCGGCACCTGCGGCGGTAGCCTGGCCGGTGTCCGCCGTGTGGCGTGGCGGCCTTTCGACAGGAGGACCTCGTGACGGATCCGGCGCGGCCCCCTGCGGACGAGCCGGCCGGCCAGCCGGCTCCGGCCGAGCTGCCTCCGTCCGAGCTGCCTTCGTCTGAGCTGCCTCCGTCCGAGCCCGCCGGCTGGGAGCGACCGGCACCGAGCGGCGAGCCGCCGCCACCCGCGTCGACGCCGGGCGCGCCGCAACCCGGCTGGGGTACGACAGGTCCGCCCGGTTCCGGTGAGCCGTACCCGGCCTCCTCGACACCGCCGGGTTGGGGTCAGCCGCAGCCCGGGTCTGCCGCTCCATACGGGTGGGGCCCGCCGCAGTCTGGGCCTGGCGCACCTGGCTGGGGCCCGCCGTCGTCGGGGCCCGGTGTGCCGCCGGGTTGGGATCCGCCGCAGTCTGGGCCGGCTGTGCCGGGTTGGGGTCCGCCGCAGTCCCCGCCTGGTTTGCCGGGTTGGGGCCCGCCGCCGCAGTCTGGGCCCGGCGCCCCGGGTTGGGGCCCGCCCCAGTCTGGGCCCGGTGTGCCGGGGGGTTGGGGTCCGCCGTCGTCCGGTCACGCGCCCGCCTGGGCGGGAATGGCGGGCCGTCCGGTTCCCCCACCCAGCGACGCCGAGCATCGGCCGCCGAAACGGGTGGAGGCGGTGCCGGGCACCCCGTTCGGGGTCGTGCACCTGGAGGTGGCCCCGGTCACGTCGGGGCTGGCCATCGGCGCCCTGGTGGCCGGGATCGCGTCGGTCCTGGTGTCGTTGCTGGTGATCTGCTTCGGGGTGGCCTTCGCCAACGAGGGCGGGGCCTGGGCCTCCGGGGCGTTCGCCGTGCTCGGGGTGCTGGCCGGTGTGGCGGCCGTTGTCGCCGGTCTGCTCGGCCGGCGGCAGATCCGCCGGCCCGTCGCGCCCCCCGCGGTCCGGTTCACCGGCCGAGGGCTCGCGGTGGCCGGGATCAGCTGTGGCGCGGCGGGGGCCCTGATCAGCCTCCTGGGCCTCGGCGTGGCGCTGCTGCTCGCCCTCACCTGAGGCTGGTCACCGTCCGCTCCCGCGCCTGACCCGTTCTCTCCCCGCCTGTCGCCGCCCGGCCCGGGGCCGACGGGTGGTCCCGCGGGGAAGCCGGTACACTTGTGTCTGTAGGTGCCCATCGCGGGCGACGGGGCGGGACGAGATACGGCCGGCGGGTGTGTGACAGTCCGCCGGGCCCTTCCGTTTTGACCTGGGCGGTTGTGGTAGGTACTCTTTCCCCTTGTGCCCGGGCATGCCCGGGCAACTCGTGCGTGCGCTGTTTCCGGCTTCCGGGCGGCGGGCACGACAGACCAAAGATCCGGGGCGGGGCGACTCGCGTGCCGGTGACACAAACCCGATGGCACGCGCAAGCGTCCGCAACGGGGCCGCGGAGAGGCGACACGCCCGACCGCGGGTGCCGGGGCCTCCGTGAGGCGGCCCTGGTCGGAATGTAGGAGAGCCGGTCATCAGGCCGGCTAACGAGCAGACGGCGCGGTCGCGGAAGCGGCCGAAGGGAGCGGAGAAACCCGGTGCCCACGATCCAGCAGCTGGTCCGAAAGGGCCGCCAGGCGAAGACGACCAAGACCAAGACCCCGGCGCTGAAGGGTTCCCCTCAGCGGCGCGGCGTGTGCACCCGCGTGTACACCACCACCCCGAAGAAGCCGAACTCGGCGCTGCGCAAGGTCGCTCGCGTGAAGCTCAGCAGCCAGATCGAGGTGACCGCCTACATCCCCGGCGTCGGTCACAACCTCCAGGAGCACTCGATCGTGCTCGTGCGCGGTGGCCGGGTGAAGGACCTCCCCGGCGTGCGTTACAAGATCGTTCGCGGTTCGCTCGACACCCAGGGTGTCCGTAACCGCAAGCAGGCGCGCAGCCGTTACGGCGCGAAGAAGGAGAAGAGCTGACATGCCGCGTAAGGGACCCGCTCCGCGGCGGCCACTGGTCGCTGACCCGGTGTACAACTCGCCGCTGGTCACCCAGCTGGTGAACAAGATCCTGCTGCGCGGCAAGCGCCAGCTCGCCGAGACCATCGTGTACGCGGCCCTCGAGGGCTGCCGCGAGAAGTCCGGCACCGACCCGGTCGTCACCCTCAAGCGGGCGATGGACAACGTCAAGCCGACCCTCGAGGTGCGCAGCCGTCGTGTCGGTGGCGCCACCTACCAGGTGCCGGTCGAGGTCCGCCCGACCCGGGCGACCACCCTGGGCCTGCGCTGGCTGGTCACCTACTCTCGCGCCCGGCGCGAGAAGACCATGGTCGAGCGGCTCATGAACGAGCTGCTGGACGCGAGCAACGGCCTCGGTGCCGCCGTCAAGCGGCGCGAGGACACGCACAAGATGGCCGAGTCGAACAAGGCCTTCGCGCACTACCGCTGGTAACACCCTGGTTCCGGCGCCTCCGGGCGCCGGAACCGCCACCAGTTGAGTCGAGACGACGATAAGTAGGGATTGAAGTGGCCGCCGCAGACGCGCTCGCCAAGGTACGCAACATCGGCATCATGGCGCACATCGATGCCGGTAAGACCACGACCACCGAGCGAATCCTGTTCTACACCGGCATCACGTACAAGATCGGTGAGGTTCACGAGGGCGCTGCCGTCATGGACTGGATGGAGCAGGAGCAGGAGCGTGGTATCACCATCACCTCCGCTGCTACCAAGTGTGAGTGGAAAGACCACACGATCCAGATCATCGACACGCCCGGTCACGTCGACTTCACGGTCGAGGTCGAGCGGTCGCTGCGGGTCCTGGATGGTGCGGTCGCGGTTTACGACGGTGTCGCCGGCGTGGAGCCGCAGACGGAGAACGTCTGGCGGCAGGCCGACAAGTACAACGTCCCGCGTATGTGCTTCGTCAACAAGCTCGACCGGACCGGCGCCGACTTCTTCCGCTGCGTGCAGATGATGATCGACCGGCTGAACGCCACCCCGCTGGTGCTCCAGATCCCGATCGGGCTCGAGGGTGACCACATCGGTGTCGTCGACCTGATCGGCATGCGCGCGCTCACCTGGCGTGGGGAGACCCAGAAGGGTGAGGACTACGCGGTTGAGGAGATCCCGGCCGAGCTGGCCGACTCCGCGGCCGAGTGGCGCGAGAAGCTGATGGAGACCCTGGCCGACGTCGACGACGCGGTGATGGAGAAGTACCTGGAAGGCGAGGAGATCTCCGTCGAGGAGATCAAGGCCGCCATCCGGCGTGCCACCATCGCCGGCAAGGCCAACCCGGTGCTGTGCGGCTCGGCGTTCAAGAACAAGGGCGTCCAGCCCATGCTCGACGCCGTGGTCGACTTCCTGCCGTCGCCGCTGGACGTTCCGGCGATCGAGGGTACGGCCACCGACGGCGAGACCCCGCTGCTTCGGAAGCCGTCCAACTCGGAGCCGTTCTCCGGCCTGGCCTTCAAGATCCAGACTGACAAGCACCTGGGCAAGCTCACCTACGTGCGGGTCTACTCCGGCACGCTCGATTCCGGTTCCCAGGTGGTCAACTCCACCAAGGACCGCAAGGAGCGGATCGGCAAGATCTACCAGATGCACGCCAACAAGCGGGAAGAGCGTCCGTCGGCGCAGGCCGGCGACATCATCGCCGTCCAGGGTCTCAAGCAGACCACGACCGGCGACACTCTCTCCGACCCGGCGAACCCGGTGATCCTGGAGTCGATGACCTTCCCGGAGCCGGTCATCTCGGTGGCGATCGAGCCGAAGACCAAGTCCGACCAGGAGAAGCTGGGCACCGCTATCCAGCGCCTGGCCGAGGAGGACCCGACCTTCCGCGTCCAGCTGGACGAGGAGACCGGTCAGACGGTCATCTCCGGCATGGGTGAGCTGCACCTGGACATCCTGGTCGACCGGATGCGCCGCGAGTTCAACGTCGAGGCCAACGTCGGCAAGCCGCAGGTGGCGTACCGCGAGACCATCCGCCGCAAGGTGGACAAGGTCGAGTACACCCACAAGAAGCAGACCGGTGGTTCCGGCCAGTACGCCCGCGTGATCGTGAGCGTCGAGCCGCTGCCGCTGGACAACGACTCGCCGACCTACGAGTTCGCGAACGCCGTCAGCGGCGGCCGGATCCCCCGGGAGTTCATCCCGTCGGTGGACGCCGGTGCGCAGGACGCGCTGCAGTACGGCATCCTGGCGGGCTTCCCGCTCGTCGGTGTCAAGCTGACGCTGCTGGACGGCCAGTACCACGAGGTCGACTCGTCGGAAATGGCATTCAAGATCGCCGGCTCGATGGTGATGAAGGACGCGGCCCGCAAGGCCGATCCCGCGTTGCTCGAGCCGATGATGGCCGTTGAAGTCACCACTCCTGAGGAGAACATGGGTGACGTCATCGGTGACCTCAACTCCCGCCGCGGCATCATCCAGGCGATGGAGGAGCGCAGTGGCGCCCGCATCGTCAGGGCTCTGGTGCCGTTGTCGGAGATGTTCGGCTACGTCGGCGACCTGCGGTCGAAGACCCAGGGCCGGGCTAGCTACAGCATGCAGTTCGACTCCTACGCCGAGGTTCCGCAGAGCGTCGCGAAGGAGATCATCGCCAAGGCAACGGGCGAGTAACGCCCTGAGCAGGTGATTCGTGGTTGGTCGCGGGAGGTTCAACCCGCCCGCGGCCACCACGATCGGATCGCGTGAGACCGGGCCTGTAGGCTTCATCGCCGCAGAACCCACAAAGGCTCTCCGACCGTCTGGTCGGAAAGGCTGTCGACAGAGTCCTAAGCGCCGACCGGCGCGCCGGGCGTACGAACCAAGAAGTCCACAGGAGGACACCAGTGGCGAAGGCTAAGTTCGAGCGGACTAAGCCGCACGTCAACATCGGCACCATTGGTCACATCGACCACGGTAAGACGACGCTGACGGCGGCCATCACCAAGGTCCTGCACGACCAATACCCGGACCTGAACCCCTACACGCCGTTCGACGAGATCGACAAGGCGCCGGAGGAGAAGGCCCGCGGCATCACGATCTCGATCGCGCACGTCGAGTACCAGACCGAGTCGCGGCACTACGCGCACGTCGACTGCCCTGGGCACGCCGACTACATCAAGAACATGATCACCGGTGCCGCGCAGATGGACGGCGCGATCCTGGTGGTCGCGGCGACCGACGGCCCGATGCCGCAGACCCGCGAGCACGTGCTGCTGGCCCGTCAGGTTGGTGTGCCGTACATCGTCGTGGCGCTCAACAAGAGCGACATGGTCGATGACGAGGAGCTCCTGGAGCTCGTCGAGCTCGAGGTCCGTGAGCTGCTCTCCTCGCAGGAGTACCCGGGTGACGACCTGCCGGTCGTTCGGGTTTCGGCGCTGAAGGCCCTCGAGGGTGACCCCGAGTGGACCGGCAAGCTGCTGGACCTGATGACCGCTGTCGACACCTCGATCCCGCAGCCGGAGCGCGAGGTCGACATGCCGTTCCTGATGCCGGTTGAGGACGTCTTCACGATCACCGGTCGTGGCACCGTCGTCACCGGTCGCGTGGAGCGCGGCGTTCTCCTGCCGAACGAGGATGTTGAGCTCGTCGGTATCAAGGAGAAGAGCTTCAAGACCAAGGTCACCGCGATCGAGATGTTCCGGAAGACCCTGGACGACGCCCGCGCAGGCGAGAACGTCGGCCTGCTGCTGCGTGGCACCAAGCGCGACGAGGTCGAGCGCGGCATGGTCGTCGTGAAGCCGGGCTCGAACACCCCGCACACGGAGTTCGAGGCGACGGTCTACATCCTCTCCAAGGAGGAGGGCGGCCGGCACACCCCGTTCTTCCAGAACTACCGCCCGCAGTTCTACTTCCGGACCACGGACGTCACCGGTGTCGTCACCCTCCCCGAGGGCACCGAGATGGTCATGCCGGGTGACAACACGTCCATGTCGGTGAAGCTGATCCAGCCCATCGCCATGGAGGAGAACCTCAAGTTCGCGATCCGCGAGGGTGGCCGTACCGTCGGCGCCGGGTTCGTCACCAAGATCATCAAGTGAACTAGGTAACCCCGATTAGACCCGCCGCCGGTCGTGCGGCATACTAGTCAGGTTGCGTAACGACAGTTCGTCGCCTGTGTTCGGCTTTGCTGAACCTCCGGGTGACGAGGCAGTCGAGCGTAGGGTGGTTGGCGGCCCAGTCGCCAACCACCCTCGCACGGCGTTCAGGTCGCGGTAATGCGATCGGCGCCTTGACCCACCGCGCGGTCAGCACCACTCCGGAACCACGGGGCGGAGCCCGGCCCGAGGGCGCGACACGCCCGACCGCGGGGGTCGGCGAAGTGGGCCTGTGCCAGCCGGCACAGGCGCCCGCAACACAGCGGCATCGAGAGAAGGAACAGAAGCCACCATGGCGGGACAGAAGATCCGCATCCGGCTCAAGGCCTATGACCACGAGGTCGTCGACTCCTCGGCTCGGAAGATCGTCGAGACGGTGACGCGCACCGGGGCGCAGGTCGCGGGCCCGGTGCCGCTGCCCACGGAGATCAACCGTTTCTGCGTTATCCGCTCGCCGCACAAGTACAAGGACTCGCGCGAGCACTTCGAGATGCGCACGCACAAGCGGCTGATCGACATCATCGACCCGACCCCGAAGACGGTCGACTCGCTCATGCGCCTCGACCTGCCGGCTGGCGTCGACATCGAGATCAAGCTGTAGGGACCGGACAAATGGACAGGCAAGTCAAGGGGATCCTGGGCGCCAAGCTCGGCATGACCCAGGTCTGGGACAACAACCGCGTTGTTCCCGTGACCGTGGTCGAGGCCGGCCCGTGCGTCATCAGCCAGGTTCGTAGCGCCGAGAAGGACGGTTACTCCGCGGTCCAGCTGGCCTACGGCACCATCGACCCGCGCAAGGTCAAGAAGCCGATCAGCGGGCACTACGCCAAGGCGGACGTGGCGCCGCGCCGGCACATCGTCGAGCTGCGCACCACGGACGCGGGGGAATACTCGCTCGGCCAGGAAGTCACTGTCGAGGAGTTCCCGGCCGGCGTCACCATCGACGTCACCGGCAAGACCAAGGGCAAGGGCTTCGCCGGCGCGATGAAGCGGCACGGCTTCCACGGTCTGGGCAGCAGCCACGGTGTCGAGCGCAAGCACCGCTCGCCCGGTTCCATCGGCGCCTGCGCCACCCCGGGTCGTGTCTTCAAGGGCACCCGGATGGCCGGCCGGATGGGTGGCGTTCGCTACACCGTGCAGAACCTGACCGTCCAGGCGGTCGACACCGAGAACAACCTCCTGCTCGTCCGGGGCGCCATTCCTGGCCCCAAGGGCGCGCTGGTTCTGGTCCGTACCGCGGCCAAGATCAAGGTGAAGAAGGGCGGTGCGGCCAAGTGACCACCGTTGACGTGCGCACCGTCGAAGGCACCACCAGCAGCTCCGTCGAGCTGCCGGCGGACATCTTCGACGTGCAGGCCAACGTCGCGCTGATGCACCAGGTCGTGGTGGCCCAGCTCGCGGCGGCCCGACAGGGCACGCACAAGACCAAGACCCGCGCCGAGGTTGCTGGTGGCGGCAAGAAGCCGTACAAGCAGAAGGGCACCGGTCGCGCCCGGCAGGGCTCGATCCGCGCGCCGCAGTTCGCCGGCGGTGGCGTCGTGCACGGTCCCGTGCCGCGCGACTACAGCCAGCGGACCCCGAAGAAGATGAAGGCCGCCGCTCTGCGGGGTGCCCTCTCCGACCGGGCCCGCGCCGGGCAGGTGCACGTCGTCGAGGCGTTCGTCTCGGGCGAGAAGCCGTCGACCAAGGCGGCCCTGGCCACGCTGACCAAGCTCACCGAGGCCCGTCGGGTCCTGGTCGTGCTGAGCAGCACCGACGAGCTGAACTGGGTGTCGCTGCGCAATGAGCCGCGCGTGCACCTGATCGAGTCCGGCCAGCTGAACACGTACGACGTGCTGGTGGCCGACGACGTGGTCTTCACCAAGGACGCCCTGGACGAGTTCCTGGGCGTGCCCGCCGAGACCACCGAGGAGGGTGGCAAGTGAGCACGATCGCCGACCCGCGCGACATCATCGTGGCGCCGGTCGTCTCGGAGAAGAGCTACAGCGAGCTGAACCGGAACTGGTACACCTTCCTGGTGCACCCGGACGCGAACAAGACCGAGATCAAGATCGCTATCCAGCAGATCTTCAACGTCCGCGTCCTGACGGTCAACACGCTCAACCGCCAGGGTAAGCGCAAGCGCACCAAGACCGGCTTCGGTCAGCGCAAGGCGACCAAGCGGGCGATCGTGAAGCTGGCTGACGGTGACCGCATCGAGGCCTTCGGCGGCCCGGTCAGCTGAGGGGTGTAGACAATGGCTATCCGTAAGTACAAGCCGACGACGCCGGGCCGACGTGGCTCGAGTGTCGCTGACTTCGCCGAGATCACCCGGTCCACGCCGGAGAAGTCGCTGCTGGTTCCGCTGCCGAAGAAGGGCGGGCGTAACGCCCACGGCCGGATCACCACGCGGCACCACGGCGGCGGTCACAAGCGCCAGTACCGTCTGATCGACTTCAAGCGGGTCGACAAGGACGGCGTGCCGGCGAAGGTCGCTCACATCGAGTACGACCCGAACCGCACGGCGCGCATCGCGCTGCTGCACTACGCCGACGGCGAGAAGCGGTACATCATCGCGCCGAAGGACCTGAAGCAGGGCGACCGCGTCGAGTCCGGTCCGGGCGCCGACATCAAGCCCGGCAACAACCTGCCGCTGCGCAACATCCCGGTCGGTACCACGATCCACAACGTGGAGCTGCGTCCGGGTGGCGGGGCCAAGTTGGCCCGGTCCGCCGGTGTCGGTATCCAGCTGCTCGGCCGTGAGGGCGCGTACGCG
Organism: Micromonospora sp. NPDC049175; assembly: GCF_043197345.1. Classification (NCBI taxonomy): domain Bacteria; kingdom Bacillati; phylum Actinomycetota; class Actinomycetes; order Micromonosporales; family Micromonosporaceae; genus Micromonospora; species Micromonospora sp. NPDC049175. Next base: position 544,881 of record NZ_JBICSY010000005.1, read on the forward strand.
ACCCTTCGTATGCCGTCCGGCGAGATCCGGCGGGTGGACGTCCGCTGCCGCGCCAGCGTCGGCGAGATCGGCAACGCCGACCAGTCGAACATCAACTGGGGCAAGGCCGGCCGGATGCGGTGGAAGGGCAAGCGCCCGACCGTCCGTGGTGTCGCCATGAACCCGGTCGACCACCCGCACGGTGGTGGTGAGGGTAAGACCTCCGGTGGTCGCCACCCGGTCAACCCGCAGGGTAAGCCCGAGGGCCGCACCCGCCGTAAGGGCCAGCCGAGTGACCGGCTGATCGTCCGCCGTCGCTACGCCACGCGTAAGCGCGGCTGAGGGAGATAAGACATGCCTCGCAGCCTGAAGAAGGGCCCGTTCGTCGACGACCACCTGCTCAAGAAGGTGGAAGTTCAGAACGACAAGGGCTCCAAGAACGTGATCAAGACCTGGTCGCGGCGTTCGACGATCATCCCCGAGATGCTGGGGCACACGATCGCCGTTCATGACGGACGCAAGCACGTCCCGGTGTTCGTGACCGAGGCGATGGTCGGGCACAAGCTCGGCGAGTTCGCGCTGACCCGCACTTTCAAGGGTCACGAGAAGGACGACCGGAAGAGCCGTCGGCGCTGACGCCGCGGGCATACGGATAGAGGGAACAAGGGGTTACAGCGATGCCAGGAAAGGGCGACGCTCCGGTGCTTCCGGGCGCGCGGGCGGTTGCGCGGCACGTGCGCATCTCGCCGATGAAGGCGCGCCGGGTGGTCAACCTCGTCCGCGGCCTGCCCGCGAAGGAGGCGCTCACGGTGCTGCAGTTCGCGCCGCAGGCTGCGAGCGAGCAGGTGTACAAGGTGCTCGCTAGCGCGATCGCCAACGCGGAGAACAACGAGCGGCTGGACCCCGACGCGCTGCTCGTCAGCGAGGCCTTCGTGGACGAGGGCCCGACGATGAAGCGGTTCCAGCCGCGGGCGCAGGGTCGGGCGTACCGAATCCGCAAGCGCACCTGCCACATCACTGTGGCGGTCGAAGCGGTCGCGCCGGCAGCGCCGAGGAAGGCCGCGGCGAAGAAGGCCGCCCCGGCCACGGAGGCCGCACCGGCCGAAGCGCAGAGCAAGACGGAGGACGCCGAGTAATGGGTCAGAAGGTTCACCCCACTGGGTTCCGGCTCGGCATCTCGACCGACTGGAAGTCCCGCTGGTTCGCGGACAAGCTCTACAAGGACTACATCGGCGAAGATGTCAAGATTCGCCGCATGATGTCCAAGGGCCTCGAGCGTGCCGGCATCTCCAAGGTCGACATCGAGCGCACCCGCGACCGGGTCCGGGTCGACATCCACACCGCCCGGCCGGGCATTGTCATCGGCCGTAAGGGTGCGGAGGCCGACCGGATCCGCGGCGAGCTCGAGAAGCTCACCGGCAAGCAGGTTCAGCTGAACATCATCGAGGTGAAGAACCCCGAGTCGGACGCTCAGCTGGTCGCGCAGGGCGTGGCCGAGCAGCTGTCCAGCCGGGTCAGCTTCCGTCGGGCGATGCGCAAGGCCATGCAGTCGGCGATGAAGAACCCGGTCTGCAAGGGCATCCGGGTTCAGGTCTCGGGCCGCCTCGGCGGCGCCGAGATGAGCCGGACCGAGTTCTACCGTGAGGGCCGGGTTCCGCTGCACACGCTGCGGGCCAACATCGAGTACGGCTTCTTCGAGGCCCGTACCACGTTCGGTCGGATCGGTGTGAAGGTCTGGATCTACAAGGGCGACGCCGTCCCGGGCCGGGAGGCTCCGGCCGAGGCCGGTCCGTCCCGCCCGCGTCGTGGTGAGCGTGGCGACCGTCCCGAGCGTCCGCGTCGTGGTCGGTCGGGTTCGTCCGGCACCACGGCCGGTGGCACCGAGGCCGGGCGGGCTGCTGCGACCACCATCGCGCAGCAGGCCGAGACGCCGAGCGGCGAGCCGGTGGACAGCGCAGCTGTCGCCGCCGCGGCTGCTCCGGCAGAAACGCAGCAGGAGGGCTGACAGATGCTGATGCCGCGCAAGCCCCCGAAGGGCTTCCGCAAGCCGCACCACCCGGACCGCAGTGGCGCGTCCAAGGGTGGTAACCGGGTGGTGTTCGGCGAGTTCGGGATCCAGGCTCTCGAGCCGGCGTACGTGACGAACCGGCAGATCGAGTCGGCACGTATCGCGATGACTCGCCACATCAAGCGTGGTGGCAAGGTCTGGATCACGATCTTCCCGGACCAGGCCCTCACCAAGAAGCCTGCCGAGACCCGGATGGGTTCCGGTAAGGGTTCGCCCGAGTGGTGGGTCGCCAACGTCAAGCCGGGGCGGGTTCTCTTCGAGATGTCCTTCCCCAACGAGCAGACCGCGCGAGAGGCCATGCGTCGCGCGATCCACAAGCTCCCGATGAAGTGCCGCATTGTTACGCGCGAAGTGGGTGAATCCTGATGGCAGCGGGCGTTAAGGCGACCGAGCTGCGTGAGCTCTCCGAGGAGGAGCTGGTCACGAAGCTGCGGGAGGCCAAGGCGGAGCTGTTCAACCTCCGCGTGCAGGCCGCAACCGGGCAGCTGGACAACAACCGGCGGTTGCAGGTCATCCGTCGGGAGATCGCCCGGATCTACACGATCATGCGTGAGCGCGAGCTGGGGCTCTCGGCCGCGCCGACTGAGGTGACTGCATCATGACCGAAGAGACCGCCACCGCCGCCGCGCGGTCGCGCCGCAAGGTCCGCGAGGGCCTGGTGATCAGCGACAAGATGGACAAGACCGTCGTCGTCGAGGTCGAGGACCGGGTTCGGCACGCGCTGTACGGCAAGATCATGCGCCGTACGGCCAAGCTGAAGGTGCACGACGAGCAGAACGCCGCTGGCACCGGTGACCGGGTTCTCATCATGGAGACCCGGCCGCTGAGCGCCACCAAGCGTTGGCGGATCGTGGAGATCCTGGAAAAGGCCAAGTAGCGAAGGCTCGAGCTCGCCCGGCGTTGCGTCGGGCGTAGGTTCCGCCAGGCTCCGGCCGCTACGGCGGCCGGAGAACCGGCAGACATAGGAGATAGACGTGATTCAGCAGGAGTCGCGACTGCGCGTCGCCGACAACACGGGTGCCCGGGAGATCCTGTGCATCCGGGTTCTCGGTGGCTCGGGTCGGCGCTACGCGAGCATCGGCGACGTCATCGTGGCCACGGTCAAGGACGCCATCCCGGGTGCCGGTGTGAAGAAGGGCGACGTCGTCAAGGCGGTCGTCGTTCGCACGGCCAAGGAGAGGCGTCGGCCGGACGGCTCGTACATCCGCTTCGACGAGAACGCCGCCGTCATCATCAAGGACGGCGGGGACCCGCGTGGTACCCGCATCTTCGGCCCGGTGGGTCGGGAGCTGCGGGACAAGCGGTTCATGAAGATTATTTCCCTCGCGCCGGAGGTGTTGTGACCGTGAAGGTCAAGAAGGGCGACACGGTCGTCGTCATCGCCGGCAAGGACAAGGGTGCCAAGGGCAAGGTCATTCAGGCCTACCCGCGGCAGGACAAGGTCCTGGTCGAGGGCGTGAACCGGGTCAAGAAGCACACCCGCATCAGCACCACCCAGCGTGGCGCCAAGACCGGCGGCATCGTCACTCAGGAGGCCCCGATCCACGTCTCGAACGTGCAGGTCCTGGACTCCGACGGCAAGCCGACCCGCGTCGGTTACCGGATCGACGACAACGGCCAGAAGGTCCGCATCGCGCGTAGCACCGGTAAGGACCTGTGATGACCACGGCTACCGAAAAGACCCTGCCGCGCCTCAAGGAGCGGTACCGCAACGAGATCGTGGCCCAGCTGCGCGAGCAGCGCAGCTACGGCAACCCCATGCAGGTGCCGCGGCTGGTCAAGATCGTCGTCAACATGGGTGTCGGCGAGGCTGCTCGCGACGCCAAGCTGATCGACGGCGCGGTCCGCGACCTCGCCACGATCACCGGCCAGAAGCCGCAGGTGCGGCGGGCGACCAAGTCCATCGCGCAGTTCAAGCTGCGCGAGGGCATGCCGATCGGTGCGAAGGTGACCCTTCGCGGCGACCGGATGTGGGAGTTCCTGGACCGGCTGCTGTCCATCTCGCTGCCGCGTATCCGCGACTTCCGCGGCCTGGACGGGCGCAAGCTGGACGGGCACGGCAACTACACGTTCGGTCTGACCGAGCAGTCGGTGTTCCACGAGATCGACCAGGACCGGATCGATCGCCAGCGGGGCATGGACATCACGGTGGTCACGACCGCCACGACCGACGACGAGGGCCGGGCGCTGCTCAAGCTCCTGGGCTTCCCGTTCAAGGAGAACTGAGATGGCCAAGAAGGCGCTGATCATCAAGGCGGCCGCGAAGCCGAAGTTCTCGGTTCGCGCGTACACCCGCTGCCAGCGGTGCGGGCGTCCGAAGGCGGTCTACCGCAAGTTCGGGCTCTGCCGGGTCTGCATCCGGGAGATGGCTCACCGCGGTGAGCTGCCGGGCGTGTCCAAGGCTTCCTGGTAAGGGCGACCGCGTCCCGGCCGTCGGCCGGGAACTCCTGCACCGATTAGGTATTGCTCTTCGCCGTAGGCCCGGGGCTGATGCCCCGGGAACCCCGGCGAGAAAGGCTGACGAAATCCATGACGATGACCGACCCGATCGCAGACATGCTCACGCGTCTGCGTAACGCCAACCAGGCGTACCACGATCAGGTGAAGATGCCCTACTCCAAGATCAAGGCGAACATCGCCGAGGTCCTGAAGGCCGAGGGTTACATCGCCACCTGGTCGGTCGAGGAGCCCGAGGAGGGTGCCGTCGGCAAGCGACTGGTCGTCGAGCTGAAGTACGGCCAGAACCGCGAGCGGAGCCTGGCCGGCATCAAGCGCGTGTCCAAGCCCGGTCTCCGGGTGTACGCCAAGTCGGACGGGCTCCCGCGGGTGCTCGGTGGGCTGGGCGTGGCGATCATTTCGACGTCCCAGGGGCTGCTGACCGACCGGCAGGCCCGCAAGCGGAGTGTTGGCGGGGAAGTCCTCGCCTTCGTCTGGTAACGGGAGACTGGTAGAAATGTCGCGAATTGGACGTAAGTCGATCCCGGTACCAGCCGGCGTCGACATCACGATCGACGGGCAGACCGTCAAGGTCAAGGGCCCCAAGGGCCAGCTTGAGCACACCCTCGCCGAGCCGATCACGGTCGAGCGGGCCGAGGATGGGCAGCTCAACGTCAACCGGCCGAACGACGAGCGCAAGGCCAAGGAACTCCACGGCCTGAGCCGTACGCTGGTTGCCAACATGATCGTCGGGGTCACCGAGGGCTACCGCAAGAGCCTGGAGATCGCCGGCACCGGTTACCGGGTCACCGCCAAGGGCTCGGACCTCGAGTTCGCGCTCGGGTTCTCGCACCCGGTGGTCGTTCCCGCCCCGGCGGGCATCACCTTCACGGTGGAGCGGCCGACCCTGTTCCACGTGGCTGGCATCGACAAGCAGCAGGTCGGTGAGGTCGCCGCCAACATCCGGAAGATCCGCCCGCCGGAGCCGTACAAGGGCAAGGGCGTCAAGTACCAGGGCGAGGTCATCCGCCGCAAGGCCGGAAAGGCAGGTAAGAAGTGAGCGCCACGCTGCTCAAGCGCCGCCGCGGTGTCGCCGCCAAGCGCGCCGTTGGGCGTGCGCGTCGACACTTCCGCGTCCGCAAGAACGTCAGCGGTACGTCCGAGCGTCCGCGCCTGGTCGTCACCCGTTCGCTGCGGCACATGGTCGCCCAGATCGTCGACGACACCAAGGGCCACACCCTGGCGTCGGCGTCGACCCTGGACGCCTCGCTGCGCGGTACGGAGGGCGACAAGAGCGCCCTCGCCGGCAAGGTGGGCGCACTGCTCGCCGAGCGGGCCAAGGCCGCCGGCGTCTCCAAGGTCGTCTTCGACCGCGGCGGTAACCGGTACGCGGGGCGAGTCGCCGCGCTTGCCGACGCCGCCCGCGAAGCCGGGCTCGAGTTCTAACAACCCCGTCACGAGAGATAAGGAAGGCTGCTGATGCCAGGTCAACAGCGCCGTGGCGGCGGGTCCGGTGGCAACGAGGGTGGTCGCCGCGACAACCGCCGTGAGGGCGGCCGCGGAAACGCGCCCGTCGAGAAGACCCCGCACCTTGAGCGGGTCGTCGCGATCAACCGCGTCGCCAAGGTCGTGAAGGGTGGTCGTCGCTTCAGCTTCACCGCCCTGGTGATCGTGGGCGACGGCGACGGCACGGTCGGCGTGGGCTACGGAAAGGCCAAGGAGGTGCCCGCGGCCATCGCCAAGGGTGTCGAGGAGGCCAAGAAGCACTTCTTCAAGGTCCCGCGGATCGGTCAGTCGATCCCGCACCCGGTGACGGGTGAGGACGCCGCTGGCGTCGTGCTGCTCAAGCCGGCCTCGGCCGGTACGGGTGTCATCGCCGGTGGTCCGGTGCGCGCCGTGCTGGAGTGCGCCGGGATCCACGACGTGCTCTCGAAGAGCCTCGGCTCGTCGAACCCGATCAACATCGTGCACGCCACCGTGGCGGCCCTGAAGGGGCTTGAGTCCCCCGAGCAGGTCGCGGCGCGTCGTGGTCTGCCGGTGGAGGACGTCGCGCCGGCCGCCATGCTGGCGTCGCGTGCGGGGGTGGCGCGCTGATGGCACGTCTGAAGGTCACCCAGCTCCGGTCCGGTATCGGGACCAAGCACAACCAGCGTGAGTCGCTGCGTTCGCTCGGTCTCAAGCGGATCAACGACGTGGTGGTCAAGGAGGACCGGCCCGAGATCCGCGGCATGATCTTCACTGTGAGCCACCTCGTGAAGGTCGAGGAGGTCGAGTAATGACGATCAAGGTGCATCACCTGCGCCCGGCGCCCGGTTCCAAGACCGCGAAGACCCGTGTGGGTCGCGGTGAGGGTTCCAAGGGCAAGACCGCTGGTCGCGGTACCAAGGGTTCCAAGGCCCGGAAGAACATCTCGGCGGCGTTCGAGGGTGGGCAGATGCCCATCCACATGCGCCTGCCGAAGATGAAGGGCTTCAAGAACAAGTTCAAGGTCGTCTTCCAGGTGGTAAACCTGGACCGGCTCGCTGAGCTGTTCCCGAACGGTGGTCAGGTCGGCCCGCTGGAGCTCGTCGAGTCCGGCGCGGTCCGCAAGGGTCACCCGGTCAAGGTCCTCGGCACCGGGGACCTCGGCGGAGTGGCGCTCCAGGTGTCTGCGCACGCGTTCAGTGCGTCGGCCAAGGAGAAGATCGCCGCCGCCGGTGGCTCCGCCACCGAGCTGTAAGGCGTACCGCCCATGGCGCCCGCCCAGTTGTGCGCAACTGGCGGGCGCCATGGTCTGCCTGGGCTCTCACGCGCCCGGTAACATCGGAATCGATTTATGTAGTCGGGCGCATCTGCCCGGACCGGGGTCGGACTGTTAGAGTCCCATCCCAGCCATGGATTGCGGGCACTCGCTCGTGATCCACACCCACCCGCCAGGGTTCACCGGCGGCCCGCCTCGCGCAGGAGGAAGAAGTTGCTGTCCGCCTTTCTCAGTGCGTTCCGTACGCCTGACCTGCGCAAGAAGCTGCTGTTCACAGTAGGCATCATCGCGGTCTACCGGCTGGGTGCGACGCTCCCCAGCCCGGGCGTCTCGTACGGCAACGTGCAGAAGTGCCTCGACTCCATCTCGGGCGACACGACGGGCCCGCTGAATCTGCTCAACCTCTTCTCCGGCGGAGCGCTGCTCCAGCTCTCGGTCTTCGCGCTGGGCATCATGCCCTACATCACCGCGTCGATCATCCTGCAGCTGCTGACCGTCGTGATCCCGCGGCTGGAGCAGCTCCGCAAGGAGGGCCAGGCCGGCCAGGCGAAGATCACGCAGTACACGCGGTACCTGACCCTCGGCCTCGGTGTGCTCCAGGCCTCGGCCTTCGTGGCCCTGGCCCGCTCCGGGCAGCTGTTCCAGAACAAGTGCGACCAGTTCCCGATCATCCCGACCGGCACCGGCATCCCGGACTGGCTGACCCTGTCCATCCTGGTGATCACCATGACTGCCGGCACCGGCATGGTCATGTGGCTCGGCGAGCTGATCACCGACCGGGGCGTCGGCAACGGCATGTCCGTTCTGATCTTCACCTCCATCGCGGCCCGGCTGCCCGGTGAGGGTGGGCAGATCCTGACCGCCAAGGGTTGGGGCAAGTTCACCCTGGTCATCGCGCTGGTTCTGGTGGTCATCACCGCGGTCACCTTCATCGAGCAGGCGCAGCGCCGGATCCCGGTGCAGTACGCCAAGCGGATGATCGGCCGGCGGATGTACGGCGGCACCTCGACCTACATCCCGCTGAAGGTCAACCAGGCGGGTGTGATCCCGGTCATCTTCGGCTCGTCCCTGCTCTACCTGCCGCAGTTGGCCCTGCAGTTCTTCGACCAGAACGATCCGGGCAAGGTCCAGGCGTGGATCCAGAACAACCTGGTCGCTCCGAACAGCCCGATCTACATCTCGGTCTACTTCCTGCTGATCATCTTCTTCACGTACTTCTACGTCTCGATCACGTTCAACCCGACCGAGGTCGCGGACAACATGAAGAAGTACGGCGGGTTCGTGCCGGGCATCCGGCCGGGCAAGCCGACGGCCGACTACCTGGACTTCATCCTCAGCCGGATCACCCTGCCGGGCGCGCTCTACCTCGGCGTCATCTCGATCCTGCCGAACTTCTTCTTCATCTGGCTGGACAGCCAGCAGTACCAGAACTTCCCGTTCGGTGGCACCGCTGTGCTCATCATGGTCGGCGTCGGTCTGGAGACCGTGAAGCAGATCGAGAGCCAACTCATGCAGCGGAACTACGAAGGGTTCCTGCGGTAGATGAGACTCGTTCTGGTTGGCCCGCCGGGTGCGGGTAAGGGCACGCAGGCTGAGTTCGTCGCTGCGCACCTGTCGGTACCCAAGATCTCGACCGGAGACATTTTCCGCTCGAACGTCACCCAGGGCACGCCGCTCGGTGTCGAGGCGAAGCGCTACATGGACGCAGGCGAGCTGGTTCCGGACGAGGTCACCATCAACATGGTCCGGGACCGGCTGGCCGAACCCGACGCCAGCGAGGGCTTCCTGCTCGACGGCTTCCCGCGGACCACTCCGCAGGCGGCCGCCCTGGACAAGCTCCTCGCCGACCTGGGCACCGCGCTGGATCTGGTCCTGGAACTGGTGGTCGACGACGACGAGGTGATCCGGCGGCTGTCCGGTCGGCGTACCTGCCGCGGCTGCGGCAAGATCTGGCACGTCGAGTTCGACGCCACCACCCGGCCCGGCATCTGCGACAGGTGTGGCGCCGAGCTGTTCCAGCGCGACGACGACAAGCCCGAGACGATCGCCACCCGGCTTCGTGAGTACAGCGAGAAGACCGCACCCCTGGTCGACTACTACGGCGCTCAGGGCAAGCTGGTCGGGATCGACGCCACCGGCCCGGTGGAGGACGTCACCACCCGGGCCATCGACGCACTGCGGTCGTACGGCGGCTGAGGTCCCGCCCGACCACGGCGGATAGAGTGCGAACAGCGGGGTACGCGAGACGTGCCCCGCTCTTCGGCAACGAAAGGTAATCGCTCCATGCGTCGTCCCCAGCTGGACATCCAGCTGAAGACCCCTGACCAGATCGAGAAGATGCGCGCCGCCGGTCTGGTGGTCGCCGAGGCGCTCCGCCGGATGCGGGAGGCTGTCGCCCCCGGTGTGAGCACCGCCGATCTGGACGCCATCGCCGAATCGACCATCCGCGAGGCGGGTGGCGTGCCGTCGTTCAAGGGCTACCACGGGTTCCCGGCGTCGATCTGCTCCTCGGTCAACGAGCAGATCGTGCACGCGATCCCGTCGCCGAAGCAGGTGCTTCAGGCCGGTGATCTGATCTCCATCGACTGCGGTGCGGTGCTGGACGGCTGGCACGGCGACTCCGCCATCACCGTCGGGGTCGGCGACGTCGACCCGGCACTGCTGAAGATGGCCGACGTCGCCGAGGACGCCATGTGGGCCGGCATCGCCGCCGCCGCCCGTGGCGCGGCCAGCGGCAAGGGCCGGCTCACCGACATCTCGCACGCGGTGGAGAGCGCGGTTCGCAAGGGCGGCCGGTACGGCATCGTCGACGGCTACGGCGGGCACGGCATCGGCACCGAGATGCACCAGGACCCGCACGTGCTCAACCACGGCCGGCCGGGCAAGGGCCCGCGTCTGGTGCCCGGCATGGCGTTGGCCATCGAGCCGATGATCACGATGGCGTCCCCGCGTACCGTCGAGTTGGCCGACGGCTGGACGGTCGTCACCCGGGACGGCTCGATCGCGGCGCACGTCGAGCACTCGATGGCGCTGCTGCCCGACGGCGTCTGGGTGCTCACGGCCTTCGACGGAGGCCGCGCCCGACTGGGCGACCTGGTGACCGCCCGCCAACCCGCCGCCTCCACCACCCCCTAACCCCACCCCCACCAACCCCAACCCCAACCCCAACCCCACCCCCCACCGGCCCCACCCCACCCCCCGCCGCGCGTTGATCATGAGGTTGTCGTCATGACACGCCGGGAACGGTGGCTATAACGTCATGATCGACCGGGTTCCCGGGTCGGACGGGACTGGCGCGGCGGTGGCATGCTTGCCGGCATGGACGGGCGCGACGAGATGCGGGCCGCGGACGCGGACCGTGAGGTGGTTGCCGACCGGCTGCGGGTCGCCCTCGGCGAGGGCCGGTTGGACCTGCACGAGTACGACGAGCGGGTGCAGCGGGCCTACGCGGCGCGCACGTACGCCGAGCTGGAGGCCCTGCTCACCGACCTGCCCCCGGTGGCGCCGGCGCAGATGTCGGGCCTGGCGATGGCCGGCGGGCAGACCGTGGGCCCGCTGGACGACCAGCTCGCTCCGGCCTTCACCAGGGGCGTCACGGCCCGCTGGTTGGCTGAGGTGTGGTTCCCGTACCTGCGGGTGATCGCCATCGTGGTGACCATCTGGGCGATGACGTCGCTGCTCAGCCAGGATCTGCTCTACTTCTGGCCGGGTTGGGTGGCGGGGCCCTGGGGTGCGGTGCTGGTGATCCGTACGGTTTCCGGGCTGGCCGCGAAGGAGCCCCAGCGTGAGGCCATCAAGCGCCAACGCCGCCGAGAGCGCAAGAAGGCAAAGCGCGCCATCAAACCAGAAGACACCCCACCAACCCCCTGAACCCCACCCAAACCCAACCCCAAACCCAAACCCAACCCCAAACCCCACCCCGCCACCCGACCCCGTTGATCATGAGGTTATTGCCACCGCTCCCGGCGTGTCGTGGCAATAACCTCATGATCAACGGCGGCGGCAACGGCGGCAACGGCGGCAACGGCGGCAACGGCGGCATCGACGGCGGCGGCGGCAACGGCGGCGGCGGCGGCAACGGCGGCGGCAACGGTGGCGGGGGCGGGGGTGGGGTGGGTCTGGACCGGGGGTGGGGGTGGGGTCCGGTGGGGCGGCGCGCGGTTGGTGGGTGGCCGGTTTGGCGGGTGACCGCAGGCCGGCGTACACTTTCAGATCGGCGCACAGCGTCCACTCCGGCATGCCCACCCTGCGCTTCGGTGGGACCTGGAGCCGCGGCTGGCGCGGTCTTCTGATTCTGATCAGATTTCCGTGTAAGACGTTGTGGGCCGCCCGGAGCAATCGACGTCAGGACAGCGGAGGACATGCCGAAAAAAGACGGAGCCATTGAGATCGAGGGTCGGGTCATCGAGCCCCTGCCGAACGCCATGTTCCGGGTGGAGCTCGCGAACGGCCACAAGGTGTTGGCTCACATCAGCGGCAAGATGCGGCAGCACTACATCCGCATCCTTCCGGAGGACCGGGTCGTCGTCGAACTCTCGCCGTACGACCTGACCCGCGGGCGCATCGTCTACCGCTACAAGTAGTCCTGACGGCGGCCGGGAAGTCCCGTGTCCGTCTTCGACGTCCGGCGTCGCGCACCGCGGCCCCGGGCCAGATGGGAAGTAAGGCAACCGTGAAGGTCAAGCCGAGCGTCAAGAGGATCTGCCAGAAGTGCCGGGTTATCCGCCGGCACGGCCGGGTCATGGTCATCTGCAGCGACCCGCGCCACAAGCAGCGCCAGGGCTGACTCAGCCCGTCCGGCCGTAACACCGGCCGGGTGGCGTTGGTCCAGGCGGATCCTCAGCGACACACACATCACACATGCTCGTCCCAGCCGCGAGCGGTACGCGAGTCGTACTCCTTCGTGGCTGACCCCCGGTCGGAGGCCGGGGCCCGCTCGGGCAGCGACCGATCCCGGTCGCCGGCGCTCACCGCGTCGGAAAGACGGGACGGCCGGTAGCGGGACGGGACGGGTCCACACCTCCGCCACACATCACGAGGAGTACGCCCGCACATGGCACGTCTAGTCGGCGTGGATCTCCCCCGCGAGAAGCGGATGGAAATCGCGCTCACCTACATCTTCGGGCTCGGTCGCACCCGCGCCCAGGAGACACTCGCCGCTACCGGCATCTCGCCGGACAAGCGCGCTCGGGACCTCACGGACGAGGAGCTCGTGCAGCTCCGCGACCACATTGAGGGCAACTACAAGGTTGAAGGCGACCTGCGCCGCGAGGTCGCCGCTGACATCCGCCGCAAGGTTGAGATCGGCTGCTACGCCGGCATCCGGCACCGCCGGGGCCTGCCCGTGCGTGGACAGCGGACCAAGACCAACGCACGGACCCGCAAGGGCCCGAAGCGGACCGTCGCCGGCAAGAAGAAGCCCGGCAAGAAGTAGTTCTTGACCGGATGACGGGGTCGGCCGCCACCGAGGTGGGTCAGGCCGCAACCCAATCCGGAAAGTCAACTAGGAGCGCACAGACTTATGCCACCGAAGGCTCGTGCCGGAGCCGCTGTCAAGAAGGTCCGGCGCAAGGAACGCAAGAACGTCGCCCACGGGCAGGCGCACATCAAGAGCACGTTCAACAACACCATCGTGTCCATCACGGACCCGACCGGTGCGGTCATCTCCTGGGCCTCCGCTGGCCAGGTGGGCTTCAAGGGCTCCCGCAAGTCGACTCCGTTCGCCGCGCAGCTGGCCGCCGAGGCTGCCGCGCGTCGCGCCATGGAGCACGGCATGCGCAAGGTCGACGTGTTCGTCAAGGGCCCCGGCTCCGGCCGGGAAACCGCCATCCGTTCGCTGCAGGCCGTGGGCCTCGAGGTCGGGCAGATCGCCGACGTCACCCCGCAGCCGCACAACGGGTGCCGTCCGCCGAAGCGTCGCCGGGTCTGAGAGGTAGAGAGAGATGGCTCGTTACACCGGTGCAGACTGCCGCCGTTGCCGGCGGGAGAAGATGAAGCTGTTCCTCAAGGGCAGCAAGTGCGATGGTCCGAAGTGCCCGTTCGAGTCCCGGCCGTTCCCGCCCGGGCAGCACGGCCGCGGCCGCACGAAGGAGACGGAGTACCTGCTCCAGCTCCGCGAGAAGCAGAAGGCCCGTCGTGTCTACGGCGTGCTGGAGAAGCAGTTCCGCGGTTACTACGAGGAAGCCGTTGGCAAGCAGGCGAAGACCGGTGAGGTCCTCCTGCAGATCCTCGAGTCGCGGTTGGACAACGTCGTTTACCGGGCCGGCTACGCCCACTCGCGGGACATGGCCCGCCAGCTGGTCAAGCACGGTCACTTCACGGTGAACGGCAAGAAGGTCGACATCCCGTCGTACCGCGTCAAGGAGCACGACATCATCGAGGTTCGGGGCAAGAGCAAGGAGCTCACCCCGTTCATCGTCGCGCAGGCCCAGGCCGGCTCGAAGACGGTTCCGGCGTGGCTTGAGGCCATCCCGAGCCAGATGAAGGTGCTCGTGCACTCCCTCCCGGCCCGGCAGGTCATCGACACGCAGGTCCAGGAACAGCTGATCGTCGAGCTCTACTCCAAGTAGTCCGAGCTCGTTCGGTGGCCCGTCCTTCGGGGCGGGCCACCGGAACAGTTTGTGTCGTGGGCGTCAAATAGCGGGCGCCCCGGAAGAGAAGAGAAAAGATGCTCATCAGCCAGCGACCCTCCCTCTCCGAGGAGTCGATCAACGAGACCCGGTCGCGGTTCGCCATCGAGCCGCTCGAGCCGGGCTTCGGCTACACCCTGGGTAACTCGCTGCGGCGTACGCTGCTGTCGTCGATCCCGGGCGCGGCCGTCACCTCGATCAAGATCGACGGTGTCCTGCACGAGTTCACCACGATCCCCGGTGTCAAGGAGGACGTGGTCGAGCTCGTCATGAACATCAAGGAGCTGTGCGTCAGCTCCGAGCACGACGAGCCGGTCAGCATGTACCTGCGCAAGCAGGGCCCGGGCGACGTGACCGCGGGCGACATCCAGCCGCCGGCCGGCGTCTCGGTGCACAACCCGGATCTCAAGCTCGCCACCCTCAACGGCAAGGGCCGGCTCGACATGGAGCTGACCGTCGAGCGGGGCCGGGGCTACGTGACGGCGGCGCAGAACAAGCAGTCCGGCGCGGAGATCGGCCGGATCCCGGTCGACTCGATCTACTCGCCGGTGCTGAAGGTGACCTACCGCGTCGAGGCGACCCGTGTCGAGCAGCGCACCGACTTCGACCGGCTGATCATCGACGTCGAGACCAAGCCGTCGATGGGTCCGCGTACCGCGCTGGCCTCCGCCGGTTCGACGCTCGTGGAGCTGTTCGGGCTCGCCCGGGAGCTGGACGAGACCGCCGAGGGCATCGACATCGGGCCGTCCCCGCAGGACGCCCAGCTGGCGGCGGACCTGGCCCTGCCGATCGAGGAGCTGGACCTCACCGTCCGCTCCTACAACTGCCTCAAGCGCGAGGGCATCAACTCCGTTGGTGAGCTCATCGGGCGTACCGAGGCCGACCTCCTCGACATTCGCAACTTCGGTCAGAAGTCGATCGACGAGGTCAAGATGAAGCTCGCCGGGATGGGTCTCGGGCTGAAGGACTCGGCTCCGAACTTCGACCCGGCGCACGTCGTGGACACCTTCGGCGAGGCCGACTACGACACCGACGACTACCGCGAGACCGAGCAGCTCTAGTCCGCGCTGCCGCCACAACTGAGGAGCACCAAAAATGCCCACGCCCACCAAGGGCCCCCGCCTCGGCGGCAGCCCCTCGCACGAGCGGCTGATGCTCGCCAACCTGGCGACCGCGCTGTTCCAGCACGGCAAGATCCAGACCACCGAGACGAAGGCCCGGCGGCTGCGCCCGCTGGCCGAGCAGCTCATCACCAAGGCCAAGCGCGGTGACCTCGCCTCGCGGCGGCGGGTGCTGGGTGTCGTCAAGGACAAGGACGTCGTCTACGCCCTGTTCGACCAGATCGCGCCCCGGTACTCCAACCGCCCCGGCGGTTACACCCGGATCGTGAAGACCGGTCCGCGCAAGGGTGACAACGCGCCGATGGCCATCATCGAGCTGGTGGAAGAGCTTCAGGTCGCCGAGCCCAAGGTGAACAAGAAGACCGCCGCCCGCAAGGCCGCGCAGCAGGACAAGGTCGAGGCGCTCGCCCCGGCCGACGAGGCTCCGCAGTCGGCCTCGGCCGACCAGGACTCCGAGGCGCCGGTGTCGGCGTCCGGTGACACCGCTGCGGCGCGCGAGGACAGCGACCTCGCCACCGAGGAGAACAAGGCCTGATTTCGGGCGTCGTTCGGGCCCGGCACCCCTCACGGGGTGCCGGGCTCGATCCGTAACAGGAGGTACGAGGTGGACGAGCGGATCCGGCTGCGGCTGGACGTCTCGTACGACGGCACGGGCTTCTCCGGTTGGGCCGCCCAGCCGACCCGGCGCACCGTCGCGGGTGTGCTCGTCGAGACCCTGGACCTGGTCCTCGGTGCCGGCACGGTCACCGGCCTGACGGTCGCCGGGCGAACCGACGCGGGAGTCCACGCCACCGGGCAGGTCTGCCACCTGGACCTGCCTGTCGACGTGTGGCGGCAGCACGAGGGGCGGCTGTTGCGACGCCTGGCCCGGCTGCTCCCCACCGACGTGCGTGTCCGCGCGATGACCGAGGTGCCGGCCGACTTCGACGCCCGCTTCTCGGCGACCTTCCGGCGCTACGAGTACCGGGTGACCGATGCGCCCTTCGGCGCGGAGCCGCTACGCCGGCACGAGGTGCTGGCCTGGCCGAAGCCGCTCGACCTGGCCGCGCTGAACGCCGCCGCGGCCGGCCTGGTCGGCGAGCACGACTTCGCCGCGTACTGCCGGCGCAAGGAGAACGCGACCACGTTGCGCGAGGTGACCAGGCTGGACTGGCGCCGTGATCCGGACGGCATCCTGGTCGCCACCGTGCAGGCCGACGCGTTCTGCCAGGCGATGGTGCGCAGTCTGGTGGGGGCGATGCTGGTGGCCGGGGACGGTCGCCGCCCGGTCGAGTGGCCGGGCAGCCTGCTCACCCGACAGGACCGTTCCAGCGAGGTGACGGTGGCTCCCGCGCGCGGGCTGACCCTGGTCGCCGTCGGCTACCCCGCCGATCCGTCCGAGTACGCCCGCCGGGCCGACCTCACCCGTCGACTTCGGGTCCCGATCGAGGGCTGAGGGCCGACGGCGCGGCGGGGGCTCACTCCCCGGGCAGGTCGCCGTCGCCGCTGCCGCCTGTGGGTTCCGGAGTGGGCTGGGCGGTGGTGGGTTCCGGTGTCGGCTGGGCGGCGGTGCCGCCGTCGGCCCGCTGTTGCAGGACGCCCCGGCTGAGGTGCATGTCGATCATGTCGAACAGGATCTCGCGGACCGCGGTGTCGCCCGCCTTGATCGCCGCCCCGTCCGCGCGGACGACGAGCGCGTACGCCAGGTAGTGACCGCGCACCTGCCAGCCGACCCGTGCGGGGGCGCTGGCCAGCACGTCGGTGCCGTCTCCGTCGCCGGCGGTGAGGCCACGGAAGCGGCCCTGCCGCTCGTCGAGGAGTGGGCGGATCCGGTCCCGGGCCCGTTCCGCGCTGGCCCGGTCGGTGAGGTTGAACAATCCGGCGGTGACCAGGTGGGCGCCGTCGGGCGTACGCAGGGTGGCCCGGACGACCTGGTTGCAGCCGAGGAGGGCCAGCAGTTCGGCGACCTCGCCGGTGGTGGCGACGGCGCAGCTTCCGCTGGACTGTGTCTTGAGCACCTGGTAGCTCGGCTGGCCGGAGGTGAGTTTCAGCTCCTTGCCGGGGAAGAGTTCCTTGGCGGTGAGCGGGGCCTGGTCGGATTCCCGGGAGTCGAGGGCGAGCCGTTCCGGCGTGGCGGACGTCGGCGTGGCGTTCGGCTGGTATGTCGGTTCGGCCGCCGGTTGCCCGTCGCGCTCGTCGAGCAGCGCGGCGGCGCCGAGGCCGCAGAGTGCGAGCAGCACCAGGACGGCCGCGCCGCCGATCAGCACCTGCCACAGCCGGCCGCTGCCACGGCGGGCACCGGGCTCCGAGGCGGTGGCGGAGGTGTAGACCTGGCTGCGGGGCGGAGCCGGCGGAATGTCGGCACGCGTCGGCGGTGGTTGCGTCGACGGCAGTGCGAGCTGGTTCGCCCGGGGCAGCGACGGCGCGGGGAAGCGGGACGGAGAGGGCCCGGCCGGCGGGGGCGGACCGGCGCCGAACACCGACAGGTCGGACCCGGGCTCCGGGTACTCCTCGAAAGCGTCCTCATCGGACTCGTACCGATACACCATGTCGCCCAGAGTAGGAGCGAATGTCCCTTTAGGGGGTAATATCGGGGAAATGTGCGCGTGGGTCGCGTCATGGTCGGCCCGGGCCGGTGCGAGAATTGCCGGCGTGACCGGCGACCACTACTTCACCGCTCAGCCCGCCAGCGACGCTCCGCCGCGCGAGGTCGAGTTCTCCGTCGCCGACCGCGACTACCGGCTCGTCTCGGCCGGCGGCGTCTTCTCCGCCAGCCGCCTCGACCCGGGCACCGGCGTACTCCTGCGCAAGGCCGAGTTGCCCGCCGCTGACACCGCCGGTGACCTGCTCGACCTGGGCTGCGGGTTCGGCCCGATCGCGTGCGTGCTGGCCGACCTGGCACCGGCGAGCACGGTCTGGGCGGTCGACGTCAACGCCCGCGCCCGCGAGCTGACCGCGGCCAACGCGGCCCGGGTCGACGCCGCCGACCGAATCCGGGTTCGCGCCCCGGACGAGGTGCCGGCGGACACCCGGTTCGCCCAGATCTGGTCCAACCCACCCATCCGGATCGGCAAGGACGAGCTGCACGAGCTGCTGCTGCGCTGGCTGCCCCGACTCGCACCGGACGGCGTCGGCTGGCTTGTCGTCGCCCGCCACCTCGGTGGTGACTCGCTGCAACGCTGGCTCACCGAGCAGAGCTGGCAGGTCGAGCGGTACGCCAGCCAGAAGGGCTTCCGGGTGCTGCGGGTCACCCGGTAATTGGATGTCCCTCCCGCCCTCGCTGGGGCAGGATCCCGGCGTGGGATACGTGGATGTGGCAGCGGTCGGGCACATCCTGCCCGACGGTCGGGAACTCTTCGCCGACGTGTCGTTCCGGGTGGGTGAAGGCAGCAAGGTCGCCCTGGTCGGCCCGAACGGCGCGGGAAAGACGACACTGTTGCGGATGGTCGCCGGTGACCTGCCGGTGCGCACCGGCACGGTCGCCCGGTCCGGCGGCCTCGGCGTGATGCGGCAGTTCATCGGCATGATCGGCGACGAGTCGACGCTCGCCGACCTGGCGTTGTCCCTGGCCCCGCCGCCGCTGCGGGCCGCCGGCCGCCGGCTCGGCGAGACCGAGGCGGCCATGCGGGCGGCCGAGGCGCACGGCAAGTTCAGCAACGCCGCGGGCAAGGCCCAGCTGGCGTACGCCGACGCGCTCGGCGCCTGGGGCGAGACCGGTGGGTACGACGCGGAGGTGCTCTTCGACACCGTCGCGACAATCGTGCTCGGCAAGCCCTGGGACGCCGTCCGGGACCGACCGGTGCGTACCCTCTCCGGCGGCCAGCAGAAGCGCTTCGCGTTGGAGTTGCTGTTGCGCGGCCCGGACGAGGTGCTGCTGCTCGACGAGCCGGACAACTTCCTCGACGTGCCCGGCAAACGCTGGCTGGAGGCGCGACTGCGCGAGTCGACCAAGTCGGTGCTCTACGTCTCGCACGACCGGGAGTTGCTGGCCCAGAGCGCCGACCGGGTGGTGGCCGTCGAAGGTGGCAGCGCCTGGGTGCACCCGGGCGGCTTCGCGAGCTGGCACTCCGCGCGGGTGGCCCGGCACGCCCGCCTCGACGAGCTGCGTCGACGCTGGGACGAGGAACACCAGAAACTGCGCGAGCTGATGCTGATGTACAAGCAGAAGGCGGCGTACAACGACGGGTTGGCCTCGCGCTACCAGGCCGCGCAGACCCGGCTGCGTAAGTTCGAGGAGGCCGGGCCGCCGCCCGTACCCCCGAAGGACCAGGACATCCGGATGCGGCTCAGTGGCGGGCGGACCGGCAAGCGCTCGGTCATCTGTGAGCAGCTCGAGCTCGACGGCCTGACCTACCCCTTCGACCTGGAGATCTGGTACGGCGATCGGGTGGCGGTGCTCGGCGCCAACGGCACCGGCAAGTCGCACTTCCTGCGGCTGCTGGCCCGGGGTGGCACCGACCCGGACCCGGCCAACGGGCCGGTCGACGGGGCCGGCGCGCTCGCGCCGGTGGCGCACGACGGCACGGTACGGCTGGGCGCCCGGGTCCGCCCCGGGCACTTCTCCCAGACCCACGACCGGCCGGAGCTGATGTCGAAGACGCTCGTCGAGATCCTCTGGCGGGGCGACGAGCACCGCACCGGGATGGACCGGCAGGCGGCGATGGGGGTGCTCAGCCGCTACGAGCTGGCCGCGCAGGGCGACCAGCGCTTCGGCACGCTCTCCGGCGGTCAGCAGGCCCGGTTCCTGGTGCTGCTGCTGGAACTGTCCGGGGCGACGCTGCTGCTGCTCGACGAGCCCACCGACAACCTCGACCTGGCCAGCGCGGAGGCCCTCGAAGCGGGCCTGAACGCGTTCGAGGGGACGGTCATCGCCGTCACCCACGACCGCTGGTTCACCCGATCCTTCGACCGGTTCGTGCTGTTCCGCGGTGACAGCGAGGTGGTGGAGACCCCGGAACCGGTCTGGGACGTGGGCTGAGCGGTCCGTGGGTCCGCTGCGGCCGACCGGCATAGGGTGGATCGCGTGACTGACATGACCTATCGCCGGCTGGGCGACTCCGGGCTCGTGGTGTCCGTGGTCGGCATCGGCTGCAACAACTTCGGCCGCAAGCTGGACCTCGACGGCACGCGCGCCGTGGTGGACGCCGCCCTGGATGCCGGGATCACCCTGTTCGACACCGCCGACATCTACGGCGAGCCGCAGGGCGGCTCCGAGGAGTTGCTCGGGCAGGCCCTCAAGGGACGCCGCGACGACGTGGTGGTGGCCACCAAGTTCGGCATGGACATGTTCGGCCTCAACGGGCCGGACTTCGGGGCCCGCGGTTCGCGGCGCTACATCGCCCGCGCGGTGGAGGCGTCGCTGCGCCGGCTCGGCACCGACCACATCGACCTCTACCAGATGCACGAGCCCGACCCGGGCACCCCGATCGACGAGACCCTCGCCGCCCTGGACGATCTGGTCCGCGACGGCAAGGTGCGCTACCTGGGCAACTCCAACTTCGCCGGCTGGCAGATCGCCGACGCGGACTGGGTCGCGTCGTCCAACGGCCGGGCCCGCTTCATCAGCGCGCAGAACCACTACAGCCTGCTGGAGCGCTCGGTGGAGACCGAGATCATTCCGGCCTGCGAGCGGTTCGGCCTCGGCATGCTGCCGTTCTTCCCACTCGCCAACGGGCTGCTCACCGGCAAGTACAAGCGCGAGGCGCAGCCGCCGGCCGGCAGTCGGCTGTCCGGCGGTGGCCGGTACGCGGAGCGGCTGGCCGCGGCCGACTGGGACACCATCGAGGCGATCGAGGCGTACGCGGCCGAGCGAGGTGTGAGCATGCTCCAGGTGGCGATCGGTGGGCTGGCCGCCCAGCCGGCGGTGACCTCGGTGATCGCCGGTGCCACCACGCCCGAGCAGGTACGCGCCAACGCCGCCGCCGGCACCTGGGAGCCGAGCGACGAGGACCTGGCGGCGCTGCGCGCCATCCTCTGACCGAGGTACGGCGCCTGCGCTGGCCTGGTCGGGGAGGGCCGCGTGCGCCGCTCGGTGATCCACTCGCGTTCCTTGAAGTCGGGGTTACCTGCGGGCTTGGAAGGCCCGACTTCAGGGACACCGAGTCGATCACGGGCCGCTTGGACGGCGACGGGCCGGGCCGCTTGTCGCGGCCCGGCCCGGTTGTGGCGCTGGTGTGTTCGTCGGTCAGTCGTTCGGCGTGTTGGTGCGGCGGCGGCCGAACAGCATGACCGCCCCCATCGCCGCGGCGACCAGCACGAGGCCGGCCGCCGCGAACGGCCACCAGCCGGCACCCGCCCCGCTACCGCCGTCGGCCGGCTTGTTGACCGCCACCGGCTTGGGCACCGGCGGAGACTGCGCGGCACGGGCCTGCACCGTGGCGGTGGCCTTGCCCGGCAGGGGAGCGGGGGAGTCCACCCGCACCTTCCAGGTGCCGGCGCTGAGCACCGGTCCGCTGCTGTAGAAGCCCTGCCCCTCGGGCTGCGGCTCCAACTGCACCGGCCCGACCTTCTGCCCGTCCGGGCCGGTGGCGGTGAGCACCAGGCGCACCACCCGGTCGAGCCGCCGGCCATCGGCGTAGGTGGCCTGGATGGTGACCCCCTCCGCCCCGTCGCCGGCCACCGTCAGCTTGAGTTTGTCGGCCCGGGCGGCCGCCGGGGCGGCGGAGAGCAGGGTCAGGGCCAGGCCGGCGAAGACGGCGGCCAACACCTTGCGGATAACCGTCACGGACATCTCCTCGACTACGAATGAGGGAGGCCCCTCCCCGACGCCGAAGCGTCGGGGAGGGGCCTCGTCGGATCAGAGCGGGCGACCGGGTGCCAGCCGGGTGGCGTCGCCACCGAGCCGCCCGGTGCCCTTGACCGGTTCGCCGTCGTTCGCCTTGACGCCGGCCTTGCTGGCCGCGCCACCGAGACGAACGATCATCGCGTCGGTGTCCCGGACGAGGACGTCCCGGACCTCCGCCTCGGCCACCAGGGCGGCGTCGGCGGCGAGCGTGCGGAACGCGGTCAACTGCTTGATCGCCTTGCTGTCGTTGCCGGCCGCCTCGGCCTGACGGGCCGCGTCGAGCTTCGCCGTCAACTGCTTGTGCGCCTTGGCCGACAGTCGACCCGTCGCCTTGAACCGGTCCAGCAGGTTCTGCATGTCCCGGAACGAGGTGGTGACGAAGAACCGGACCGCCGAGGTGGTCTGGTTGCCCGCCTTGTCGGTCGCGGTCACGGTCAGCTCGTGCAGGCCGAGCGGCAGCTCGTACATGGCCTGCAGGGTGCCGCTCGTGTACGCCTGGCCGTCCAACGTGCCGACCACAGTCGCGATGCCCGAGGTCGGGTCGACGGCCTGCCAGGACACCCGAACGTCCTGGCTGTCTCCGTAGAGCTGGCCGTCGGCGATCCCGGACACCAGCAGCGTCGGCTTGGTGCCGTCGATGCGCAGCACTGCCGACTTGAGCGTCTCGGCGTTGCCCGCCTTGTCGGTCGAGCGGAACAACAGCTCGTGCTGCCCGTCACCGGTCACCTCGACCGGCGTCGTGTACGGCGTCCAGGTGCCACCGTCCAGCGACCACTCCACCGTCTTCACGCCGGAACCGGCGTCGGTCGAGGTCAGCACGACCGGGATCGTCCCGTTGTGCCAGCCGGCGTCGTTCGCCGGAGCGAACGTCGCAGTGGTCACCGGCGCGGTGGCGTCGATCTTGGCGGAGACGGTCTTCGTCTCCTCCACGTTGCCGGCCTTGTCGGTCGAGCGGAACCGCAGCGTGTGCTCGCCGTCACCGCTGATGGCCACGGGTGCGGTGTACGCCGTCCAGGCGGTCGCCCCGTCCAACTGGTACTCCGTACCGGCGAGACCGCTACCGCCAGCCTCGTCGGCGCCGGTGAGCGTGACCGTCACCGGCCCGGTGTACCACCCGTCGGTCGGGGTGCCGGAAACCGCCGCGGTGGTGACCGGCGCGGTCTCGTCGGCCACCTCCGTGCTGAGCCGGAAGTAGTCGAACGAGGCGGTCTTCGACGCCGTCTGGTTGGCGCCGAGGGTGAACAGCCCGACCTTCGGGGTGGCCCCGACCGCGCTGTTGGTAAGTGCCTCCAACGCGGTCCAGGTCGTCCCGTCCGCCGAGTACGACGCGGTGAACGTGTTGCCGGTGCGGGCCAGCCGCAGGTGCCACACCGCCGAGGTCAGGCTGGTGGCCTCGGGCTGCGGGTTCTGCACCACCCCGGCGATCTCGCTGCGGAACTCGATCCGCCGCGTCACCGCCTGGCCGGCCTGGTTGTCCGCGATGAAGTCGAACTTCACGTAGTTGTCGTCGTCCGCCTGCACGAGCAGACCGGCCTGCTGGTACTGCTCGTTCAGCAGGCTGCCGTCGACCTTCGTCTCCAGGGTCCAGTCGCCGGACGGCGCGGTCTGGAGGATGAAGTTCTTCGGCCCGGTGTTGTCGGTGCCGTAGATGTCACCGTTGGGCACGTCGATCCGCAGCGCGCCATCGGCGACCCGGTAACCGGCCGGGTCCTCCCGCGTGATGGCGTCCCACCGGCACTTGTCCAGCGAGCTGCCGGTGAACTCGTCCGACGGGTCGACCGGGCCGGCCGGAGCGTCCGGCGTGACCTGGAACGAGTCGAACGCGGCGTCGACAACAGGCGCCTCGGTGCCTCCGTTGAGGGCGAAGACGCCGATCCGCGGGTTGGTGATGCCGGCGAGCGCGGCCGAACGGCCGACCGGGGTGAAGGTCTGCCCGTCGCCCGAGGCGGACGCGGTCAGGTTCGTCCCGTCGCTGGTGATCCGCAGGTACACGGTGTCACCCGCCGGTGCGTTGGTGGCGTCGGCGGCCTCGTTGCGCGGCGTGGCGGCCGTCTCCCGGATGAACTCCACCCGCCGGCTGCCGTTGTACAGCAGGTCGACCTTGGCGTAGTTGTCGTCGTCGCCGTACACCAGCAGGCCGGCCTGCTGGTAGTTGGCCGTCACCGGGAGGGTGACCTTCGTGGTCATCTCCCAGGCGCCGGTCGGCGCCGCCTGGAGCACCAGGTTCGTGGCGTCGTTGCGAGCCCCGTAGAGGTCACCCACGCCGGTGGGCAGCCGCAGCGCGCCGCCACTCTGCGAGTAGAGCTGGTTCTCCCGGATCACGCTGGTCCAGCGGGCCTTGTCGAGGCTGTTGCCGTTGAAGTCGTCCGAGCGCGCCCCGAAGCAGGACGTGTCCGGAGCGTCCACCCGCACCGGCACCGTGGCATACGCCTTGGCGCCCAAGCTGTCGGTCACCGTGAGGGTGGCCGTGAAGGTGCCCGGGTTGGTGTAGGTGTGGCTGGCGTCCAGGGTGGTCGCCGAGCCGCCGTCACCGAAGTCCCAGGCGTACGTCAGCGGGGTGTTGCCCTCGGCGTCGGTGGCCGTGCCGTCGAAGGCGACGGTGACCGGCGCGGTGCCGGTGGCCGGGGTGGCCGTGGCACTGACCGCCGGCGGCGCGTTCTCGGTGACACCGCGGCCGACGAAGTCCATCCAGTTGACGTTGAACAGCGAACCCGTTCCGCCGTTCGGGTCGCGGGCCACGAAGAACAGCGAGCCGCTCGCGGCACCGGTGACCGGCGCGCTCACGTCCGTGTACGTCTGCCACGCACCGGTCGACGGCACGACTGCCGTGGCGACCACCGGTCCGTCGACAGCACCCGCGTGGACCTCGATCCGACCGCCTGCGGCGGCCGAGGCGGCCCGGAACCGGATCTCGGTGATGTTGGTCAGGTCCGCCGGAGCGACCGACCACCAGTCACCGTCCTCGATGAACGCGATGCTCTGGCCGCCACCCGCGGTGTCGGCCCCAGCCTCACGCTGCACGCCGGCGTCTCCGCCGCCGGTGCTCACCGGCGTCCGCCCGGTGGCGGTGAAGTAC
Organism: Micromonospora sp. NPDC049175; assembly: GCF_043197345.1. Classification (NCBI taxonomy): domain Bacteria; kingdom Bacillati; phylum Actinomycetota; class Actinomycetes; order Micromonosporales; family Micromonosporaceae; genus Micromonospora; species Micromonospora sp. NPDC049175. The sequence continues at coordinate 569,693 of NZ_JBICSY010000005.1, forward strand.
TCGGCCTGCTTCTGCTTGGGCTGCAGGATCTCGATCTGCCGACCGGTGAGCGCACCGGCGCCGCCGGCACCACCCTCGTCGGTGTAGGTGGCCTCGAAGACCGCGAAGACGTTCGCCTCGGCGCCGTGCCCGGAGGCGAGCGACGTCTGGACGGTGCCGGTGCAGCCGGTGTGCTGCTCCAGCGGGTGGGCATGCTCGTCGTGACCGAGCAGCACCTGGAGGTTCACCTTGGCGCAGTCGATCTCCCCGTCCTCGGGGTCGGTCACCTTGATCGTGTACTTGACCTGGTCGCCCCAGTTGAAGAAGCCACCGTCCGGCGGGAACTCGATCGTCACCGTCGGTGCGGTGTTGCCCACGGTGACCGGCACGTTGGCCACCGCGGTACGGCCCTTCGGGTTGGTCACGGTGAGCTGGGCGGTGTAGTTGCCCGCCGTCGCGTAGGTGTGCGTCGGGTTCGCCTCGGTGGAGGTCTGCCCGTCGCCGAAGGCCCAGGCGTAGGTGAGCGCGCCACCGTCCGGGTCCCGGGAGCCGGCGCTGGAGAAGGTGACAGCCAGCGGTGCCGGACCCGAGGTGGGGTTGGCGGACGCCGCCGCGATCGGCGCGCGGTCACCGGCGGTGTAGTCGATCCGGTAGATGCCGGAGTTGTCGTTGTTGCCGCCGAAGCCGCTGCCCCACTCGATCAGGTACAGCGCGCCGTCCGGGCCGAACTCGAAGTCCATCGGCCGGATCATGCTCATCCCGGTGAGCAACTGGTTGATGTCCACAAGCGACTTGCCGTCGGCGGTCACCTGCATCGTGTACATCTTGTTCTGGTTCCACTCGCCGAGCAGCGCCTTGCCGTCGTAGTACGCCGGCCACTTGCGGGTGGAGTTGAGGTTGGGGTCGTACCGGTAGGCCGGGCCGCCCATCGGCGCGCCACCGCCACCGATCTCCGGGTACCGCGCGTCACCGGCGTAGCCGTAGTCGACGGTGGCCGGGACGACAGGGGGGAGGTTGGTCAGGCCGGTGTTGTTCGGCGAGTTGTTCACCGGCGCGGCGCAGTCGAACTTCGCGCCGCTCGGGCCGGACGGGAACGTGTAGTCGTTGTAGGCCTCGTTCGTCCCCGTGCAGTACGGCCAGCCGTAGTTGCCGGGGGTCACGATGTTCCACTCGACCAGACCGCGGGGGCCCCGGTCCGGGTTGTTCGCGTTGGCGTCCGGCCCGTAGTCGCCGACGTACAGCGTGTCGGTCTTCGGGTCGGTGCCGATCCGGAACGGGTTGCGGAAGCCCATCGCGTAGATCTCGGGACGGGTCTTCTCGGTGCCCGGAGCGAAGAGGTTGCCCGTCGGAACGGTGTACGTCCCGTCGTCCTCCGGGTGGATCCGGATCACCTTGCCGCGCAGGTCGTTGGTGTTCGCCGACGTGCGCTGCGAGTCGTAGTCCTGGCGGCCCGGCCGCTCGTCGAGCGGCGCGTACGCGTTCGACTCGAACGGGTTGGTGTTGTCACCGGTGGCCAGGTAGAGGTTGCCGGCGCTGTCGAACGTCATGCTGCCACCCGCGTGGCAGCAGGTGTTGCGCTGCGTGTCGACCCGCAGGACCTGCTTCTCGCTGGCCAGGTCGATGGTGTCGCCGGTCACCGTGAACCGGGACAGCAGGTTGCGCGTGACGTTGTCGTTCGGGGCGTAGTAGAGATACACCCACTTGTTCGTGGCGAAGTCCGGGTCGAGCCGGATGCCGATCAGACCGTCCTCGTTGCCGGTGAAGACGTCCAGGTCGACGGCGGTGACGGTGTTGCCGGTGTCCGGCTTGATGATCTGCACCCGGCCGTCGCGCTCGATGTAGAAGACCCGCCCGTCGGGGGCGATGTCGAGCTCCATCGGGTTGCTGGTGTTGCTGTCCAGGGAGACCTTCTCGAAGTTCGAGGTCTTCGTGGCGCCGCAGTCGGCGTCCTGGACACCGGCCGCGGTCCGGATGCCGCCGAGCAGGTGGGACAGGAACTCGGGCTCGGCGTACGACTCCCGGGTGTGCCCACCGCCGGTGTACCAGGAGCGACCGCCGTCGAAGTCCTGACACCAGGAGGTCGGGTGGTCGGCGCCCATCGCGCCCGCGCCCGGCGTGTAGCTCTTTTCGTCCAGGCTGGCCAGCACGTGCACGTCCGGCCGCGGGTTGGTCTGGAAGTTGTACCACTCGTCGAACCGGGACCAGCGGTCCGGCAGTTCGGCGGTGGACGGGTGGGCGTGGTCCTCCACCTTGACCGTGGCCTGCTGGTTCTGCGGGTGGTTGGCGAAGTACGCGCCGACCAGGTCGCCGTACCAGGCCCAGCTGTACTCGGTGTCCGACGCGGCGTGGATGCCGACGTAACCGCCGCCGGCCTTCACGTAGCGCTCGAACGCCGCCTGCTGCTCGGCGTTGAGGACGTCACCGGTGGTGGAGAGCCAGATCACGGCCTTGTACTTCGCGAGGTTGGCGTCGCTGAACGCGGCGCCGTCCTCGGAGGTGTCCACGGTGAAACCGTTTGTGGCGCCGAGCTGTTGGATGGCGGCGACACCGGTGGGGATGGAGTCGTGCCGGAAGCCTGCGGTCTTGGAGAAGACCAGGACCGAGAAGGGATCGTCGGCGGCCTTCTGGGGCGCCTTCGGCGCCACCTGGGTGACCGGGGTTCCGGCCGCTGCCTCCCGTGGGGGGACCTGTGCGGCGGCCGGCGCTGCCTGCGCGGGCGTGCTGAACAGGGTCGTCGAGGCGAGGGCCAGGGAGATGAGGGTTGCGGTGATTGGTACGCGGGCACGACGAGAACGGGACACGCCGCCTCCTGTGTCGTAGTGACGGAGATCGCGGGAGTCGGCTCGCCGAAGGCCGTCCCTGATGGAGCCGGTGGTCACACCCTGCCAAGGTGCCCCCACCGACATTTTGTCGAATCGCTAAACAAATTAATTCGACTGGCTCGATGTCCGGCAAGATGCGGGCGGGTAACGGTTCTGCAACGGCAGGCGACATTCCGAACAGGACCGCAGGAACCACCCCACAGATCTAGCTCGATTCGGTGCGTTCCGACCCGCCGGCCGCCGCCGAACCTCGCCTTGGCAGACCGACGGATCTGTCGTACGGTGACACGCAAGTAACCCACGGGAGCCCGGTGTACCGGGCTGAGAGGGGGGCTGACAGCCCCCGACCGTCGAACCTGATCCGGATAATGCCGGCGCAGGGAGGAGAGTTGCCGTGCCGTCCCTGGGGCGACTGCATCTGATCACCGACACCCGACCCGGTCGGGACCCGCTCACCGTGGTCCGGGCCGCCCTCGCGGTGGCCCGCGCCGACCTGGTGGTGCAGGTCCGGGTCGAGGACTCCGCCACCGACCGCGAGGCGTACGACCTGGCCCGGCGGGTGTTGGCGCTCTGCGTGTCGTACGACGCGACCTGCCTGGTCAACGACCGGCTGCACGTGGCGCTTGCGGTGGGCGCGGCCGGCGGGCACATCGGAGCGGACGACCTCCCGGTCGCCGCCGCCCGTCGGGTGCTCGGCCGCAGCGGCGTGCTGGGAGCAACCGCCCGCGCACCGGAGACAGCGAGCGAGGCCGTCGCGGCGGGAGCCGACTACCTGGGCGTCGGCCCCTGCCACCCGACCAGCACCAAGTCCGGCCTGCCGGACCCGATCGGGCCGGCCGGGGTCCGCGCCGTGGCCGACGCCGTCGACGTGCCGGTCATCGCGATCGGTGGCGTGACCGCGGCTCGGGTGCCGGAGCTGCGGGCCGCCGGGGCGTACGGGGTGGCGGTGGTCGGGGCGGTGTCCGCCGCCGCCGACCCGGCTCGGGCGACCGCCACGCTGATCGAGGCCCTGACGTGCTGACCGGCCGGTCGGAGTCGGCGTCGTCGAACGACCGGGCCCGGCCGGACGTGGCGGTGGTCGGGGCGGGGCCGATCGGGCTGGCCATCGCCTGGCGCTGCGCCGCCCGTGGGCTGCGGGTGGTGGTGCACGATCCGGCGCCCGGCTCGGGGGCGTCGGCGGTGGCCGCCGGCATGCTCGCCCCGGTCGCCGAGGCGTACTTCGGTGAGCACCGGCTGACCGAGCTTCTGCTGGCGTCCGCCGCCCGCTGGCCCACGTTCGCCGACGAGCTTGCCGAAGCGGCAGGCGCCGACATCGGCTACCGGACCGAGGGCACCCTGCTGGTCGGGTTGACCGCCGACGACCTGGCCGAGGCGCGTCGGCTCTGGGCGTACCAGCAGGGGTTGGGTCTGCCGGTGACCCCACTGCGCCCCAGCGAGCTGCGCGACCGCGAGCCGGCGCTCGCCCCGCGGGTGCGCGGCGGCGCGCTCGCGCCCACCGACCACCAGGTCGACCCCCGACTGCTGGTGCCGGCGCTGCGCACGGCCGCGCGGCGGGCCGGCGCGGTGCTGGTGCCGCGGGCGGTCGCCGACCTGTCCGACATGGACGCGCGAATCACCGTGGTCGCCGCCGGCTGCGGGGCCGCCGCGCTCACCGGCCTGCCCGTGCGGCCGGTGAAGGGCCAGATCCTCCGGCTCCGCGCGCCCGGCGGCGTCGCGCCGGGCTTCCGGCACGTGATCCGGGGGTACGCCGACGGCGAACTCGTCTACCTGGTGCCCCGACCCGACGGCGAGGTCGTGCTCGGCGCGACTGTCGAGGAACGCTCGGACACCACCGTCACCGCCGGTGCCGTGCAACGCCTGCTCCGCGCCGGCGTCGACCTGCTGCCCGAGCTGGCCGAGTACGACCTGGTCGAAGCGGTCGCCGGGCTGCGCCCCGGAACCCCGGACAACGCGCCCATCCTCGGGCCGCTGCCCGACCGGCCGGACGTGCTGGCCGCCACCGGTCACCACCGGCACGGCATCGTGCTCACCCCGGTCACCGCCGACCTGATCGCCGACCTGGTGTGCACAGGCGTACCCGATCCGCTGCTCGCGTCCTTCCGGCCGGACCGGTTCGCCGGCGCGGCTGCCGGCGGCGGGCCCGGACCGACGATGAAGGGGGACCAGTGGAGTTGACGGTCAACGGGGCCGGACGAAGCGTCCCGGGTGAGATGTCGGTGGCCGACCTGGTCGGTGCCGTCGCCCCGCAACCGCGTGGGGTGGCCGTCGCGGTCAACGGCGAGGTGGTGCCCCGGGCGGGCTGGGCGACCACGGCGCTGCGCGACGGGGACCGCGTCGAGGTGCTCACCGCGGCGCAGGGCGGGTGAGGGGCGTGTCGTTCGAGCTGGGTGGGCAGACGTTCACCTCGCGGCTGATCCTCGGCACCGGTGGCGCCGCCAACCTGCACGTGCTGGAGCAGGCGATCCGGGCGTCCGGCACCGAGCTGGTCACCGTTGCCCTGCGCCGGGTGGACACCGCGCCGGGCACGGCTGGCGGACTGCTGGACCTGCTGGACCGCTGCGGGGTACGGCTGCTGCCCAACACCGCCGGCTGCCACACCGCGACCGAGGCGGTGAAGGTGGCCCGGCTGGCCCGGGACGCGTTCGACACCGACTGGGTCAAGCTTGAGGTGATCGGCGACGAGCGGACCCTGCTGCCCGACGGGGTGGAGTTGCTCCGCGCCGCCGAGGAGCTGGTCGCCGACGGCTTCACCGTGCTGCCGTACACGAGCGACGACCCGGTGCTCGCCCGGCGACTCGCCGACGTGGGTTGTGCCGCGGTGATGCCGGCCGGCTCCCCGATCGGTTCGGGGCTCGGCGTCGGCAACCCGCACCACATCCGGCTCATCCGGCAGTGCGTCGACGTGCCGGTGATCCTCGACGCCGGCATCGGCACCGCCTCCGACGCGGCCCTGGCCATGGAGTTGGGCTGCGACGGGGTGCTGCTGGCCAGCGCGGTGACCCGGGCCGCGGACCCGGTGGCGATGGCCACCGCGATGCGGTACGCGGTCGAGGCCGGGCGGCTGGCGGCCGGCGCGGGCCGGATCGAGCGCCGCTTCCACGCGCTCGCCTCCACCCCCGACGAGGGAAGACCCGACCTGTGACCGCGCCGCTGCCACCGGGAGGCGCGCCGCCGCCACCCGGAGGCGCGCCGCCGCCGGGAGGCGCGCTGCCGCCGGCAGATCTTGGAAGCAAACCGCCCCCGGAGGGGCGCATTCCTTCCAAGATCTCGTTGGGCACCGTGCCGTCGGGGGTTGTCGTTCTTAGCGATCGGCGTGTCGCTCGCGGTGGGCTCGAGCGGGTTGTCGCGGGTGCCGTGGCTGGGGGAGTGCGCTGGGTGGTGCTGCGGGAGAAGGACCTGCCCCGCGTCGAGCGCGCCGCCCTCGCCGTCGCCCTGCGCGCGATCCTCGCCGACGTCGGCGGAACCCTCGTCGTGGCCGGTCCCGACCCGCTCGGCGGCGACGCCGTCCACCTGCCCGCCGCCGGCCCGTACCCGCCGCCGACCCACCGCCTGGTCGGCCGCTCCTGCCACGACGAAACCGAGCTGAACCGCCTGACCACCGAGCACTACGCCACCGTCTCCCCAATCCACCCCACCAGAACGAAACCGGGTTACGGCCCACCCCTGGGCACCGAAGGGCTGCGCAAGCTGATCAGGATCAGCCCCGTGCCACTGCTGGCGCTAGGCGGAGTGGAAACCCCGGAACAGGTAACCGCCTGCGTCCAAGCAGGAGCCGCAGGGGTGGCAGTCCTGGGCGCACTGATGCGAGCCAAAGACCCGACCGAAACAGCCACGATCCTGACCAGCGCTTATATCGAGGCGGTCACCCCCGAGCTCCCAAAACCCGGCGCGGGCTCACCCAGGTCTCCACGCGCGGGGCTGCGGCCGACCGTGCCCACGCAGGGATCAAGCCTGACCGCCCGGAGTGGGCACGGTCGGCCGCAGCCCTCAACCGCAACCACAAACGGCCAGCCCTCAACCGCAACCACAAACGGCCAGCCCTCAACCGCAACCACAAACGGCCAGCCCTCAACCGCAACCAAGGAGGAGAAGTGACACCGAGCACCATCCTCACCATCGCCGGCTCGGACTCCGGCGGTGGCGCGGGCATCCAGGCCGACCTCAAGGTCTTCGCGGCGCTCGGCGCGTACGGCACGAGTGTCCTCACCGCGGTCACCGCGCAGAACACCAGGGGTGTCGACGCGGTGCTGCCGCTGCCGCCGCGCACGGTCGTCGAGCAGCTGGACAGCGTACTCACGGATTTCAGCGTGCGCGCGGTCAAGACGGGGATGCTCGGCACCGAGGCGGTCGCCGACGCGGTGGCCGAGGCCGCCCGGGACGGCCGGCTGCCGCAGCTCGTCGTCGACCCGGTGCTGGTTGCCACGAGTGGACACCGGCTCGGCGTGGTGGGTGCGGTGGAGCGGCTGCTGCCGTACGCCCGGGTGGCGACGCCGAACTGCGCGGAGGCCGCGGCCATCACCGGACGCGGAGTGGACGACGTGGCCGGGATGGTCGTGGCCGCCGAGGCCCTCGGGGCCGGCGGCCCGGAGTACGTCGTGGTCACCGGCGGTGACCTGGACGGCGGCGAGGCGGTCGACGTGTTGCACGGCGGCGGCGAGACCACCCTGCTGCGCGCCCCCCGGGTGGACACCCGGCACACCCACGGCACCGGGTGTTCGTTCTCGGCGGCGATCGCCGTGCGGCTCGCCTTCGGCGATCCGGTGCCGGCGGCGGTGGGAGCCGCGAAGGAGTACGTGCTCCGTGCGCTGACCGGCGCACGGGGTTGGGAGCTGGGCGCGGGGCGTGGACCGCTGGACCACTTCGGCTGGTCCGCTTGATCACCAGGGAGGCTGTCATGCAGGCACGAGGCAAGGTGTACGTCGAGGGTTCACGACCCGATGTCCGGGTGCCGTTCGCGGAGGTGGGGCTGACCGGGGACCTACCGCCGGTGCGGCTCTACGACACGTCCGGCCCGGGGTCGGACCCGGAGGTGGGGCTGCCCGCGATGCGCGGACCGTGGATCGCCGAACGGGGTGACGTGGCGCCGGTGCGGGGCGCGGGTACGCCGCTCGCCGGAGCGGAGGGTCGCCGGCCGACGCAGCTCGCGTACGCGCGGGCGGGTGTGGTGACGCCGGAGATGGAGTTCGTGGCGATCCGGGAGAACGTCGACCCGGAACTGGTCCGGGCCGAGATCGCCGCAGGTCGGGCGGTGTTGCCCCTCAACGTGAACCACCCGGAGTGCGAGCCGGCGATCATCGGCAGGGCGTTCCTGGTCAAGGTCAACGCCAACATCGGCACCTCGGCGGTGAGTTCGTCGGTCGCCGAGGAGGTGGAGAAGCTCACCTGGGCCACCCGGTGGGGCGCGGACACCGTGATGGACCTGTCCACCGGGAAGCGGATCCACGAGACCCGCGAGGCGATCGTGCGGAACTCACCGGTGCCGATCGGGACGGTGCCGATCTACCAGGCGTTGGAGAAGGTCGGCGGCGACCCGGTGAAGTTGAGCTGGGAGGTGTTCCGGGAGACCGTGATCGAGCAGGCCGAGCAGGGCGTGGACTACATGACTGTGCACGCCGGGGTGCTGTTGCCGTACGTGCCGCTGGCCGTGGACCGGGTCACCGGGATCGTCTCCCGGGGCGGCTCGATCATGGCGGCGTGGTGCCTGGCGCACCACGAGGAGAACTTCCTCTACACCAACTTCGCGGAGCTGTGTGCGCTGCTCGCCCGCTACGACGTGACGTTCTCCCTCGGCGACGGGCTGCGTCCCGGCTCGATCGCCGACGCCAACGACGCGGCGCAGTTCGCCGAGCTGCGCACCCTCGGCGAGCTGACGAAGATCGCCTGGGAGCACGACGTGCAGGTGATGATCGAGGGTCCCGGTCACGTGCCCATGCACAAGATCAAGGAGAACGTGGACCTTCAGCAGGAGTGGTGCCACGAGGCGCCCTTCTACACGCTCGGCCCGCTGACCACCGACATCGCACCCGCGTACGACCACATCACCTCGGCGATCGGCGCCGCGATGATCGGCATGTTCGGCACCGCGATGCTCTGCTACGTCACGCCGAAGGAGCACCTCGGCCTGCCGGACCGGGACGACGTGAAGGCGGGCGTGATCGCGTACAAGATCGCGGCCCACGCGGCGGACCTGGCCAAGGGGCACCCCGGCGCACAGGACTGGGACGACGCGTTGTCGAAGGCGCGGTTCGAGTTCCGCTGGGAGGACCAGTTCAACCTCTCGTTGGACCCGGAGACGGCGCGCTCGTACCACGACGCGACGCTGCCGGCCGAGCCCGCGAAGACGGCGCACTTCTGCTCGATGTGTGGCCCGAAGTTCTGCTCCATGAAGATCACCCAGGAGCTCAAGGAGTACGCCGCACGTGGCATGAAGAACAAGTCGGAGGAGTTCGTCACCGGCGGCGGCCGGGTCTACCTGCCGCTGGCCTGACCCGACCCGACCCGAGAGCGGCGAACCCGCCGTCCCGAGATGATCCACTCGGGTTCACTGATATCGCGGTATCCGAGCGCTTGGGATGCCCCGACCTCCTTGAACCCGAGTGGATCATCACCAGACCGACCTCCTGCGGCGCGGCCACCCAGGGGTGCGGAGCGGGCCTAACGACCAAAACGGACGGCTCTCGCGCGGATCTTCGGACTCCGAGCGTCGATCATGAGGTTATTGCCAGGACACGCCGACCTGGACGGCAATAACCTCATGATCGACGGGCGGGTGGTCCGCCGGCCGGCTGGTCGTGGTGGTCGTGGTGGTGCCGGTTGGTTGGTTAGTCGCGGTGGTGCCGGCCGGTGGAGCGGAGCGATCGTCGGCCGCCCTCCTGTTCCGGTTCGTTGTCCGACACCGGCTTGCCCAGACCGGCTACCCAGTCGACGAACTCCTCGTCCTGGGTCGGCAGGGCCTCCGTCGCGTCTGACGTCTCCGCGCCCTTCTCGTCTCCGCGGGACCTGTTGCGGCGGAACAGACCGCCGAGCCGTCCGCGCCGCGAGGGCTGCTCGGCCACCTTCGCGGAGGTCGGCCCGGCCGGTGTCGCGTCGGTGCTGGCCGGGTCGTCGGTGCTCGCGGGGTCGTCGTTCCTTGCCCGGTCACCGGTGTTTGCCCGCTCGCCGATGCTGGCCGGGTCGCCGATCCTTGCCCGCTCGCCGATGCTGGCCGGGTCGCCGACCCTTGCCCGCTCGCCGGTGTTTGCCCAGTCGGCGGTGCTGGCCGGGTTGCCGATCCTTGCCCGATCGTCGGTGTTCACCGGGTCGCCGGTGCCTGTCGGCTCGCCGGTGGTGGTCGGGTTGCCCGTGCCGGTGGGCGCCCCAGCCCGGCCCGGCGCGACCGGAGGCTCGGCCGGGATCGGGTGTCTGGTCGGAGCGGCCAACTCGCTGGCCACGATCGGCCCGGTTGTCGCCGGCCGGGTCGTCGAGCTGTCCGGCGACCCGGTCGGGGCGGCGCGCCGGGTGGTGTCGAACGCGTTCCAGGTGCCGGCCCGGCTCAGATCCGGCAGCGGCACCCGGTGGCGCGGCTTCGGCGTCTGCCCGGTCGACTCGTCCGGCCCGGTCGGCGGCTCCGCCGTCGTGTCTCCCGACTCGGAGGCCTGCGGCGGCACCGTCCAGGCCGGTGTGACCGTCCAGGCCGACGGCGCTGGCGTCCAGAGGACCGCATCCGGGTCGCTCGCGGCGGGAGCGTCGTCCGCGGCGGGCCGTGCGCTGGCGGCGGCGCCGCCCCCGACGGTCCACGCGCCGGCGGCGGGAACACCGTGCCCGGCGGTCGGCGCACCGGCGGCGGAAGCGTCACCGGCGGTCGGCGCATCGGCGGCGGGAGCGTCCCCGGCGGTCCGCGCACCGGCGGCGGAAACACCGTCACCGGCGGTGGGCGTGCGGGCGGCGGAAGCGTCCCCGGCGGTCCGCGCACCCGCGGGAACACCGTCCCCGGCGCTGGGCGCGCTGGCGGCACTGTCCCCGGCGGGCCGGGCGCTGGTGGTGCCGCCAACCCCGGCAGCAGCCGACTTCCCGGCTGGTCGCGTGGTGGGAGCGGCGCTGACGACGTCCGGGGTACGCGGTGGATCGACCGCCGCACCCTTGGCGCTGGTCGGAGTAGCCGGCACCCCGGTCGGACCCGTGGTGGTCGGGGTAGGCGTTTTCGTCGGACCGCTGATGATCGGCATGGGTGTTCTCGTCGGGCCGCTCGTGGTCGGGATGGGTGTCCTCGTCGGACCGGTGGTGGTGGTCGGGGTCACGGGGGTTCTCGTCCGACCGGTTCTGCTGGTCGGGGCCGCTGCCCCTGCCGGGGCCGTGGTGGTCGGGGTGGCTCCGGGGGCCGGGCCGGACGTGGTGTCCCGGCTCTCCCGGTCGGGCTCGGCAGCGCCGGCAGCCGGCTCGTCGGTGGCGCTCGACCCCGACGTGCTGTCGGCTGGATCGATGGTGGCGTCGAGCGGGCTGGCCTTCGCCTTACGGGCTCGACGCGGCTTGACCGTCAACGGCGCATCGGCCGTGCCAGGCTCGGCCCCACTCGCGTCGACGATTGTCGTGCTGGCCGCGCCCGCGTCGAGGGCGGCCGCGCCCGCGTCGAGGGCGGCCGCACCCGCGTCGACGGTTGCCGCGCTGCCCCTGTTCGCGTCGGCGGTTACGGTGCTGGCCGCGCCCGTGTCGGCGGTCGCCGTACCGGCCGCTCCTGCGTCGGCGGTCGCCGTGGTGGCCGCGCCGGTGTCGGCGGTTCCGGTGCTGGTCCCGTCCGTGGTGGTGGTCCTCTTCGCGTCGGTAGCCCTCGCGCCGGCTGTTTCCGTGCCGGTGGGGTTCACGGCGGCTGTTTCCACGCTCGTTGCGCCCGCGTCGGCCGTTTCCGTGTTGGCGATGCCGGCGCTGGACTTGCCGGTGCCGGCACTGGGCGTTCCCGCGCTGGCGCTGCGCGTACCCGTGCTGGACGTTTCCGTGCTGGTCGGGACCGTGCTGGTGACGGTGTCCTTGCGGGTGGTGCGTCCGCCGGACCGGCCACCGTTCGTGCCCGCCGCGCCGGCGGTCGGCCCATCGATTAAGGGAACACCTGTCGGGCTGGTGGCGGCGGTAGCCGGCGGGGAGGTGACATGGTCCCGGCTCGCCGGGGGCGTCCGCCTCCCGGCGGTGAACTCACCTGTCGGGTCGGTCCGCCAGGCCGGGGACGTCGCCGGCGCGGCAGGGGTCACACCGTGCTGGCCGCTGGTGGCGTCCGCCGGCCAGTCCCAGTGGGCGGGCACGGTGCGTACGCCGTCGGAGCCGCCTGCGGCGCGCGGACCCGAGGTGGCGCCGGTCAGATCGCCCCCGGCGGGCTCAAGGCCGGCCGAGGGCGCGGCGGTCCGCGCGGCGGCGTCCGGGTCGTTCGCCGGACTCGGCGACGCGGCGTTGGGCAGGGCCGGGCCGGTGGGAAGCGCGTCCAGGATGTCGCTGGGCTCGATCGCCTGCGAATCCGGGGTACGGGCACCCGCCGGCCAACGCAGCAGTGCGGCGGCGGCCGCGCCGAGCGCACCGGCGAGGATCGCGATCAACGAGCCGTAGTAGGGAGTCACCTGGTAGCGGTCCACGGAGTCGCCCGGACCGGCGGTCAGGTAGGCGAACGCCACCAGCACCGGACCGGCCACCCCGGTCGCCCCGCTGATCAGGGGATCCTGCCCCCGCCAGCGCGCCAACCCGGCGGTCGCGGCCCCGGCCAGCAGCGCCACGGTGGGCAGCAGGAGCAGCGCCAGCCGCTGCGCGGTGGAGTCGCTCAGCCAGCTCGGCTCCAGCACACCGAGCCGGACGGTCGGCAGTGGGCCGGTCGTGCCGAGCGACGGCAGGACGGAGATCAGCGCCAACAGCCAGACCACGCCGGCCACGGCCGCCATGTTCCAGCCCAGCGCGGGCCGGAGCAGTACGGCGATCGCGGCGCCGGCTCCGATCACCGCGCCCAGTACGGCGCAGATGCCCACCGCCCAGACCGGGTCGACGGAGACCAGCTCCGCGGCGCGGGCGGGCTGCATGCAGAGCGGGGCGATGACGGTGGCGCCGAGCGCCGCCGCGCCGCCGATCGCCAGCTGCCGGCCGGTGCTGGCCGCCGGAGCATCGCCGCGCGCGAGGCGTCCGGTCAGGACGGCGCCGGCGACGGCGGCGTTCGCGGCGAACCAGCCCACCCAGACGAGCTGGGCCGGCCACTGGTTGACGGTCGTACCGGTGAAGGCGCCGGTTAACCGGACGATGCCGAAACCGTACGCGACGCCGAGCTGGCCGGCCCCGGCCAGCACGCTCACCCCGAGCGCCGTGAGCAGCAGTCTGCCCCAGGTCCGAAAGGCCATGTCCGGCACGTTACGCACCCCGTACACCCGACCGCCACCGGCGCGCCGCGCGGCGCGCCGGCTCGCGTTCGGCGGGTCTACTTGAGTTCGACCAGTCGGGCCAGGTAAGTCGTGTCTCCGACATTCGTGAGCATGTGTACGGCCCCGGGGTCCCGGTAGACGACTCCGCCGGTGGGCTCGTCGGCGTCGATCCGGGTGCCGTCGATCGTCTGTACGACGTTCTTCGCGCCCTCGATCGCCACCACCAGGTACGGGTGGTCATGCCGGTGCAGTGGCTGCCGCTCACCCGGCTCGAGCCGGATGTGCCAGACCCGGACCCGGTCGTTCTCGTACACGATCTCCTGGCCCACCGGCCCGAGCTTGGTTCCGTCGATCACGTCGGTCATCGTTCTCCGTCCAGTTGGGGGAGCACCTCGGCGGCGATCAGCTCAAGGTGGTCGAGGTCTGCGAAGTCGATCAGGCGCAGGTGGACGCGGGTGGCGCCGATCGCGGCGAACTCGCCGATCCGCTGCGCGAGTTGCGCGGGGGAGCCGACCACCGGGTCCTCCGGCGGCAACGCGCTCTTCTCGTGCAGAGGCGCGGCCCGCCGCTGGGCCTCGGCGTCGGTCCGGCCGATGGCCACGACCAGCCCGGCGGAGAGCACCAGCGGCGGACGGCCGGACTCCGTCCGACCGGTGCGCTCGCACGCCTCACGCACCCGGTCGAACGCGGCGGCGGTGTCCGCCACGGACTTGAACGGCATGTTGAACTCGTCGGCGTACCGGGCGGCCAGCTCGGGGGTGCGCTTGGGGCCGCGCCCACCCACGATGATCGGCGGTCCGGGCACCTGCACCGGCTTGGGCAGGGCCGGCGCGTCCACCAGGCGGTAGTGGTCGCCACTGAAGCTGTAGGTCTCCCCGACCGGGGTCCGCCACAGCCCGGTGAGCACCTCGAGCTGCTCGGCCAGCCGGTCGAAGCGCTCGCCGACCGGCGGGAAGGGGATGCCGTACGAGGTGTGCTCGCGCTCGTACCAGCCGGCGCCGATGCCCAGGTCGACCCGGCCGCCGCTCATCTGGTCGACCTGCGCGACCATCACCGCGAGCGGGCCGGGCAGGCGGAAGGTGGCCGACGTCACCAGGGTGCCGAGCCGGATCCGCTTGGTCTCCCGGGCCAGCGCGGCGAGGGTCAGCCAGGCGTCCGTCGGGCCGGGCAGGCCCGGGTCGGCGCCCATCGACTGGTAGTGGTCGGCGCGGAGGAAACCCTCGTACCCGCAGGCCTCGACCAGTTGGGCGAACCGGAGCTGCGTGTCGTAGCTGGCGCCGCGGTTCGGCTCGGTGAAGACCGACACCCGCATGTTCATCGTCCTTCCGCGCCGACGGTGGCCGGCTGCTCGCGTTCCATCAGCAGCTCGTGGAGGTCGGCGCTGACGCGTGCGACATCGGCCAGGTGGGCGTTGCGGCCCAGGGTGCGGGGCCGGGGGATGGTGACGTCCACCACCTTGCGGATCCGGCCCGGGCGGGGGCTCAGCACGACCACCCGGTCGGCGAGCAGCACCGCCTCGTCGATCGAGTGGGTGACGAAGACGATCGTCGGCTTGTTCTCCATGTGGACCCGCTGGAGTTCGCCGGAGAGTTCCTCGCGGGTGAGCGCGTCCAGCGCGGAGAACGGCTCGTCCATCAGCATCACCCGGGGCTCGCCGATCAACGACCGGCACAGCGACACCCGCTGCTGCATGCCGCCGGAGAGCTCGTGCGGCAGCCGCTTCTCGAACCCGGCCAGCCCGGCCACGTCGAGCAGTTGCCGGGCGCGCTCGCGGTGCTTGGCGCGGCTCCAGCCGAAGATCTCCACCGGCAGCAGGACGTTGTCCAGCACGGTGCGCCAGGGCAGCAGCGCCGGCTTCTGGAACAGCATGGCGATGTCCTGGCGGGGACGGGAGATCGGCGTGCCGGCCACGGTGATCTCACCGGCGCTCAGCGGGAGCAGCCCGGCGATCAGGCGCAGCAGTGTGGACTTGCCGCAGCCGGAGCGGCCGAGCACGGCGACGAACTCACCCTCGGCGACGTCGAGGTCGATGCCACGCAGCGCTTCGACCCGGCCTGATCGGCCTTCGAAGGTACGGGACACCCCGGCCAGTTGGATCATCTCCGGCGGACCTCCGCTGAGTGGACGGTCAGGAATCCGGCAAAGGCTAGCTGGCCTGCCCTCGTATCGCACTGTCCGGGGTGGTCATGAGGTTGTTTCCGTTCCGCAACCCGATACGCCTGGCGTCACAACTGCGTCTTTCTCGTACGCTGTGCCCGCGAAGAGTCCCCCCACGACGGCGGCGTCCGGCTTCCACCCCTCCCGCCGGCCCGTCATGACAACCCCCTCCGGCGGCCTGTGGGCCCCGGTTGGAAAGGACATGGTGCTACTGATGAGAAGGCTGACCCGTACGGTCGCTACGGCCGCGCTGGCCACTGCCCTCGCTCTCGTTTCCGCCTGCAGCAGCGGGTCGGACTCGTCTGACGCCAAGGGCGGCAAGGGCGGGGCACTGGAGAAGGTGACCTACCTCACCTCCTTCGGCAACTTCGGCCGTGACTCCTACGCCTGGGTGGCGAAGGACAAGGGCTTCTTCAAGGACGCCGGCTTCGACGTCGAGATCAAGCCTGGTCAGGGCACCGGCGGCGTGATCCAGACCATCGTCGGCGGCCAGGCCCAGTTCGGCCCGGTCGACCTCACCGGCAGCCTGCTGCAGGTCGGCAACGGCCAGGCCAAGGACTTCACCGTGGTGGCCGCGATCCAGCAGCGCACCATGGCCGGCATCGCCTCGGTCGAGGGCAAGAACATCGCCTCGCCGAAGGACCTGGAGGGCAAGAAGCTCGCCGACACGCCCGGGTCCGTGGTCCGCAACCTCTTCCCGACGTACGCCCGGCTCGCCGGTGTGGACGCGAGCAAGGTGACCTGGGTCAACGGTGAGGCGCAGGCACTGATCGGCACGCTCGCCTCCGGTGCGGTGGACGGCATCGGCCAGTTCGTCGTCGGTCAGCCGACCATCGAGGCCGTGGCCAAGAAGAAGGCCGTCATGCTGCCGTACAGCAACGTGATGCAGGACCTCTACGGCAACGTGCTGATCACCTCCTCCAAGATCGCCAAGGAGAAGCCCGAGATGGTGAAGAAGTTCACCGCGGCGCTGCTCAAGGGCCTGGAGTACAGCCTGGCCAACCCCAAGGAGGCCGGCGAGATCCTGAAGAAGAACGTGGACGCCGCCAACCCGGTCGCCGCCGCCGCCGAGCTGGAGCTGATGGCCGCGTACGTCCGGTCCGGCAACACCGGCACCGCGATCGGCACCCTGGACAGTGGTCGGGTCGCCAAGAGCATCGCCATCCTGCAGGGCGCCGGTGCGCTCAAGCAGAACATCACCCCCGAGCAGATCATCGACTTCAGCCTCGCGCCGAAGGCCTGATCGTCCGGTCGTCATCAGGGGGTACGTCCCGCCGGTTTCCGGTGGGGCGTACCCCCGTCGCTCGTCGGCCCCCGGGGGGCCGTGGGATTTCGAGGAGGACAAGATGACCGACGTCCGGTCGGTGGACCCGGCGGTGGCGGCATCTCCACCCGTGGGTGTCGGAGCCGGGGCGGGGCGGGCGGGTCGAGGCGCCGGTCTCCGCGCCGGGGCCGGGGCGGCGCTGCTGCCGGCGGCCGGCCTCCTGATCGCCCTGGCGACGTGGTGGCTGATCGCCCGGCTGGAACTGGTCCATCCCGCGGCTCTGCCGCCGCCTGGCGACGTGCTCACCGCGTTCGTCGACAAGCCGGCCCAGATGCTGGAGCACACCTGGGCGACCCTGCTGGAGATCCTGATCGGCTTCGCGCTCTCGGCGGTGGCCGGTGTCCTGATCGGACTCTCCCTGGCCAGCTCCGGCACGGTGGAGCGGATGTTCACCCCGTTGCTGGTCGCGGTGAACGCGGTGCCGAAGATCACGCTGGGCCCGTTGTTGGTGGTGGCGCTCGGTTGGGGTCAGAAACCGATCCTGACGATGGTGTTCCTGCTCTGCTTCTTTCCGATCGTGCTCTCGACCGCGACCGGGCTCACCACCACGCCCGCTGATCTGGCCGAGCTGGTGCGCTCCTGGAACGCCTCGCGCTGGCAGGCGTTCCGCAAGGTGCGCTTCCCGGCCGCGCTGCCGCAGATCTTCGTCGGGCTCAAGGTGGCCATGCCGCTGGCCGCGATCGGCGCGGTGATCGGTGAGTTCCAGGCCGGCGAGAGTGGTCTCGGCTACGTCATCACCCAGTACGCGGGCGTCGGTGACACCGCCACCGCGTGGGCGGCGATCATGTTGGTGGCGTTGGTGAGCATTCTGCTCTACTCGGCGCTTCTGTTGATCGAACGGATCGCGCTGCCCTGGGTGCGCGAGACCACGAGCAGCCGCTGACCTGAGCGGCGAGAATGCGAAGGGCCGGCCTCCCCATCGGGAGGCCGGCCCTTTCTTGATCGACTCGGCTTTCGGGACGTCGGGGCTTCTGCGCGTCCCGATTACCGGGAATTCAATGACGTCGGGTAGATCATCTGTGGAGCGGTGGCCCGGAGACCGTTACCCCGCCAGGCGCCAACGGCCGTTACGGGCGACAAGCGTGGTGAGCGCCTGCGGCATCAGCCCGCTGTGGTTGTCCGGCGTCATCCGGATCGGACCCGACAGGCCGTCCATCTGGGACGTCTCCAGCACGTCCCGGATGCCGTTACGGTCCACCTTCCCGGCCTCACCACCGGCGCGAAGTTCCGCGTCGGTGATCAGCTGGAGGGCATCCGCCGCGAAGGACGACGAGCCGTTGTAGCCGCCGTAGCGCGCGGTGTAGTCCTGGAACCACTGCCGCCGTGCCGCCTTGGCGGGTGTGGTCGCGATGACGTCGTCGATCACCATGGTCTGGGTGAAGATCAGCGTGGCCCGCTCGGTCGCCCTGGCCGCCGGGCCGAGGAAGAGGTCACCGGCCGCGCCCGCGTCGAAGAAGAGGGACCCGCGGAAGGTGGTCTGCGAGGCGCTCGTGGCAGCGAGCGTCGCCTGCTCCGGTGGGGTCCAGAAGACGAGCGCGTCCGGCTTGCCCACGGTGACGAGCTGTCGGACCTGCTGGCTGACGTCCGTGTCGGTGGTCCTGACCCGCTGCTCGCGCAACGTGATGTTGGCCTTGATCAGCTCGCTCTGGAGGGCGGCCGCGCCCTCCTGGCCGTAGTCGTTGTCGCTGACGAGCAGGCCCACCTTGCGGATGTTGTTGCGACGCAGCTCGGTGGTCAGCGCGGCCGCGCTGTCCAGGGCGTTGGGTCCGAGTTTGAACACGTAGCGTCGTTGCGCGACCGGGCTGGCTATGGCCCCGGAAGCGGCGAGCGCAATGGTGGGAATCCGCTTCTCGTTGATGGTTCCAACTGCTCCGACGGCGCATTCGTTGCAGCCACCCATGATGATGGCGCTGACCCGGGAATCGCTGCTGAAGTCGACGATGTTGCGAAGCGACTCGGCCGAGTCGGAACGGTTGTCCTTCACCTTCAGCTCGATCTTCCGGTTGTTTAGTGCGCCGGAGGAGTTCAACTGGTCCCGCTTGAGTTCCAGTGCGCGCTTGTACGTCTGCCCGACGGGGGCGGCGGCGCCGGAAAGTTCGAGGTCGGCAGCGATCACGATCGGACTCGTGTCCTGCTCCGCCCCGCCAAACTGGCAGCCGGTGAGCGTGGTGGCCACTACGGCCGATGCGAGCGCCGCGATGGTCGCGGAGCGGATGGGGCTCAACTCAGTCCTCCAGGTGCGGGCGCGGGCGCTGCCCGGTCACCGCCGCTAATCCGTCCTCAGTGGAAGACGGGATCTCCTCTGCCGTACGGTGTGCGCGAAGCCTGCAAAACCTTGCCAATGGCCGGCGCTGTGGTCAAGCGCGGACCCCGGTAGCATTTTCGGGACGGTCATCCCACATGCTGGGGTAACGCAATGTTTGCAAAAGCTCACTTTGCATACACGCGTGACCACTCAGGAGTTACATGCCCTGTTCAGGGGCTTGCGGAAATGAAGGTATCAGTTGCCCGGATCACGGGATGCGCTCCGTCCGACCGTTTCCTACCTCACTGCGGCTTCCCAAACAGGATCATCTCTGATGAAATCGCGGCCGTGCCGCGCGTGGTCCCCTCCGCTTACGGCATGGCTCAGTGGGTCAGGCGGGGAAGAAACGACGGAGGCGATGTCGTGAGCACCGGACCGACGACCCTGCCCGCGCTCGGCGACAGCGCTCGACCGACGCGCCGGCGGATGCCGAGGCTGCGAGACGCCCGGATCCGGTCCAAACTGGCGTTGATCCTGGTAGTCCCGGTGGCGGCGGTGATCGCGCTGGCCACGGTCCGGCTGATCTCCGTCGGCGAGGGCGCCTTCGACGCCACCCGAGCCCGGTCACTGACGGCCCTCTCCATCGACGTCAGCGCGCTGACCCAGGACCTCCAGGTCGAGCGGATGGCCGCGGCGGCCTACCTGGCCAATCCACAGCAGCCGGCCGACGCGTACAACCTGCGGGTCCGTGAGACGCAGCAGCAGGTGGACAGGTACCGCGCCGAGCGCGGCCGGATCGGCGAGGTGCCGGCGGCCCTGCGAGACCGCCTCAAGGCCATCGACGAGCACCTGGCCACCCTGGACGACACCCGTAAAGAGGTGCTGGACGGCCGGCAGATGGCGGTGGCCGAGGTCGTGCTCCGCTACGGCGTCATCCTCACCGACCTGGTCTCCTACGGTGACGGCCTGGCTCAGCTGCCCGGCGACGAGAGCCTCGCGGACAGCCGCCGCGCCGTCTCCGCCTTCGCCCGTGCCAAGGCGTCCGTCGCCGAGGAGGAGGCCGTCGCGTTCACCGCTCTGACGGCGGGCCAACTCGACTCCGAGCAGTTCTCCTCCTTCGTGGCGACGCTCACCAGCCAGCAGGAGGCCCTCGTCTCCTTCTCGCTGGCCGCCGACCCGGTGCAGCGTTCCCTGGTCGACAGCACCGTCTCCGGTGACGCGGTCGGCCTGGCCGACCGGGTCGCCACCGACATCAGCCGATCGGTCGGGCAGCGCCCGCTTGTCACCGCGCAGGACGCCACCGCCGCCATCGGCGCCGTGAACGACCTGATGCGCTGGGCCGAGATCCAACTGCAGGACCGACTGCTCCAGCAGGCCGAGACGGCGCGCTCGAACGTCATCCGGCAGGCCGTGATCGAGTCGATCCTGGTGCTGCTCACCCTGATCATCGCCGTGTCGCTGGCCGTGGTGCTGGCCCGCTCGCTCAACCACTCGCTGCGCCGGCTGCGTGAGGGCGCTCTCTCGGTGGCCAACCACGACCTGCCCGACGCCGTGCGGCGGCTGCAGAACATGGGCAGCGTGGGCGACGGCGGGGTGGACGAGATCGTCCGCCAGGTTCGGGACCCGATCCAGCTCAACAGCCGCGATGAGGTCGGCCAGGTGGCGTTGGCCTTCAACGTCGTCCACCGGGAGGCGGTCCGGGTCGCCGCCGAGCAGGCCGCGCTGCGGACCAGCGTCTCGGCGATGTTCCTCAACCTGGCACGTCGTAGTCAGACCCTGGTCGACCGGATGATCGGCGAGCTGGACGCGATCGAGCGCGGCGAGGAGGACCCGAAGCGACTCGCGCAGCTCTTCGAGCTCGACCACCTGGCCACTCGAATGCGCCGCAACGACGAGAACCTGCTGGTCCTGGCCGGCGCCGACTCCGCCGTGCCGCGTCGCGACGACGCCCTGGTCGTGGACGTGCTGCGCGCCGCCCAGTCCGAGGTGGAGCTCTACAACCGCATCGAGTTCGGCACCGTGGACACCGACGTCTCGGTCGCCGCGCACGCCGTCAACGACGTGGTCCGTCTCGTCGCCGAACTACTCGACAACGCCACCCGGTTCTCACCGCCGAACACCACGGTGGTCGCCGACGGTCGCCGGATCCGCGACTACGTCCTGATCCAGATCGAGGACCGCGGGCTCGGCCTCACCGACGAGCAGCTCGACTCGCTCAACCGCCGGCTGGCCGCCCCGCCGAGCGTCGACGTCGCCGCGTTCCGGCTGATGGGTCTGGCCGTGGTCAGCCGGCTCGCCTCCCGGTACGGCATCCGGGTGGAGCTGCGCCGCAACGTCGAGGGCGGCACCGTCGCCCAGGTGACGTTGCCCGCCGCCACCGTGGTGCTGCCCACCAACCGGGGCCGTGAGCAGGTGCTCACCCGTCCGCGTCAGCCGATGGCAGTGGAGCAGACGCCGCTCACCCCGGCCGGTCACAGCGAACAGTTCGCCGGTGCCGCGACCTCGGCGGCGACGCTGCCCGACCAGTGGCGCACCAACACTCCCGCGCCCACCCAGTGGCAGTCGCCGCTGGACTCGCGGGACACCACCCCGGCCGTACACGCGGGTGGCTACAGCGGTGCCCGCTCGACGGCGCCGCCCCCGGCCGCCCCGGCGCCCGTCGCCCCGACCCCGCCGGCGCGGCCCGCGTACAGCAACAGCGCGGGCACCTCGTCGGGCGGCCCGACGGTGGCCTATCCGACGATCGACCCGCTGCCCCGGCGCGGCTCGACCGTGGACGCCGCGGACGGGCGCAACGCACCGGGTCTGCCGGTCGGGCCGGTCGCCGGCGCCGGCGCGGTGGCACCGCCCCCCGCCCCGTCGGTACCCGCCCCGCCGGTCAGCACCCGCCCCGAGTTCCCCGCCGAGGCGCCGATCTTCCGGGAGATGGAGGCGGTCTGGTTCCGGTCGCACGGTGACGACGCCACCGCGATCTTCACCCGGCCGAAGTTCGACGAGCCGCCACCGCCCGCCACCGCCGCTCCGGCCGACGCCGGGCTGCGCGCCCAGCCGGGTGCCGCCCCCAGGCCGACCGCGGCCCCGGCCCGACCGCCCCTGCCGACCCGCACGCCGGGCAGCTCCAACACCGACAGCGTCACCACCCCGGGCACCCCGGGCCGGGGCGGCGCGACCGCCGGTGGGTTCGGCACACCGCCGTCGTACTCCCCGCCTCCGGCCGCCCGGTCGGCCGCACCCGCCGCGCCCACCGCCCCTGCCGCGCCCGCCGCCCCACCCGTGGACCCGGACGCCTGGCGGACGGCCGCGGACGAGGGCTGGTCCCGGGCCAGTCGGGCCGCCGAGCCGGCTCCGGCCGGGACCACCCGATCCGGGCTGCCCAAGCGGGTGCCGCAGGCGCAGCTCGTGCCGGGCGGCATCGAACCGAAGAGCGGTCGGGACCGCAGCCGGCGGACCCCCGATGAAGTACGCGGTCTGTTGTCGGCCTACCACCGCGGTGTACAACGTGGTCGGACGGCCGGAACGGACCTGAACAGCACCTCGACCAAGGAGAGCCGATGAACAGGCCAGCTGCCATGCAGGACATGGGTTGGCTGCTCACCAACTTCGCCGACAGCGTGGCGGGCATCGCCCACGTGGTGGCGGTGTCCGCCGACGGGCTCCTGCTCGCCTCCTCCCGGGATCTCCCGGGGGACCGGGCCGACCAGCTCGCCGCGATCACCTCCGGCGTGGTGAGCCTGACCGAGGGCGCTGCCCGGATGTTCAGCGCGGGTGGGGTGTTGCAGACAGTCATCGAGATGGACAGCGGGTATCTCTTCCTGATGTCGATCAGCGACGGTTCGTCAATGGCCGTGCTGGCCGCGCGCAGTTGCGACGTGGGCCAGGTCGGCTACGAGATGGCGCTGCTGGTCGAGCGGGTGGGCGCCGCGCTGGTGCCGCTGCCGCGGGACGCGGTGCGCTCGTAGCACCAAACGGCGCCCGGACCGCGCCGAGTCAGGGACGGGAGACGGCACACACCGGCTCCACCGGCAACGAGGAGGTGATCAGGGATGGACCAACGACGCGCTGACCCGCGCGGCGCACTGGTACGTCCGTACGCGGTCACCCGTGGTCGGACCGAGCCTCGTCAGGACATCGCTCTCGAGGCAGTCCTCACCGCGTCTCTCACCCAGGTCGCCGAGTCCCGCTTCGCCGGGCACGACAAGCACCGCATCGCCACGGTCTGTGAGGGCCGAGCACAGTCGTTGGCGGAAATCGCCGCGTACACCCGGATGCCGCTTGGCGTCGCCCGGGTGTTGGTCGCCGACATGGTGGCCGAGAGCCTGCTGACGTTACACACTGCTGCTCCCGCCGAGGGGTTCGAGGAGCGGATGGAACTGCTTGGAAGGGTGCTAAGTGGACTTCGCAGGCTATGACCCCGCAGGGGGGCGGCCAGGCCGGGGAATCGTCTCCGCGAAGATCGTCGTCGCGGGCGGCTTCGGCGTCGGCAAGACGACACTGGTCGGGGCGATCTCCGAGATCACACCGCTGACCACAGAGGCGTTGATGACCGCGGCGGGTGTCGGCATCGACGACCCGTCCAAGGTCCCGGGCAAGGAGACCACAACGGTCGCCATGGACTTCGGCCGGATCACCATGGCCCAGGATCTGATCCTGTACCTCTTCGGTACACCCGGTCAGACCCGGTTCTGGTTCATGTGGGACGAGATCATCCGAGGTGCGGTGGGCGCCGCCGTGCTCGTGGACACGCGCCGGATCACCGACGCGTTCGCCCCGCTCGACTACTTCGAGAACCGCAACCTGCCGTACGTGGTGGCGCTGAACCGGTTCGACGGCGCTCCCCAGTACGAGCTGGAGGAGATCCGCGAGGCGCTGGCCATCTCGCCGCAGGTGCCGTTGGTGATGACCGACGCGCGGCACCGGGACTCGGTCAAGCAGGTGTTGGTGACGGTCGTCGAGCACGCCATGCTGCGGCTCCAGGCCGAGCACGGGCGGGGCTTCCCCACGCCGGTCGGCTGATCCGTCGCGTCACGGCCGGCGCCCACCGGCCGGCCGTGACGCGTCAGTCGACCCGGAGCCGGTAGCCGCGCTTCACGACTGTCTGCACCACGCGCGGCGCGTGGAGGCCGGCCCGGAGGCGGGCCACCGCCATCTCCACCGCGTGCTCGTCCGCGCCCCGGGGCAGCGTCCGCAGCAACGCCGTGCGGGACAGCACCCGGCCGGGCGACTGGGCGAGCGCCCGCAACACCGCCATCGGGGCGGGGGCGAGCGGCCGCAGCTCGCCGTCGATCACGGCGGCGTGCCCGCGCAACGTGAGCAGGTGCCCGGCGGCCTTGAACGTCACGGTCCGGCGGGGCAACTCGTCGACGATGGTCCGCACCAGCGCGCCCAGCCGGGCCCGGCCCGGCGCGCTCACCGGCACCCCGTACCGCAGCAGCGGCTCGGCGGTCACCGCGCCGACGCAACTGGCCAGGACGTCACCGCGGAACGCGGACAGCACCGCGTCGGTACGGTCCCCGGCCGCGCGCAGCAGGGCCTCCACCGCGGGCGCCGAGGTGAAGGTCACCGCGTCCACCAACCGGCCGGTGATCAGGTCGATCAACCGGTGCAGCGGTGTCGGGTCGGTCGGCGGCGCCCACCGGTAGACCGGCACCTCGATCACCGTGGCGCCGGCCGCCTCCAGCGCGAGCGTGCACTCGGGCTGTCGCTCACCGTGCAACTGCATGGCGATCACCTGCCCGGCCACGCCGCGCCGGCGCAGGTGGTCGACGACCTCGTCGCAGCTCTCCGAGGCCGGCGACCACTGGTCGTGCAGCCCGGCCGCACGAATCGCGCCGCGTGCCTTCGGGCCGCGGGCCACCACGTACGAGCTGGCCAGCACCGAGCGCAGCGGCTCGGCCAGCCCCCACCCCTCGGCCGCCTCCAGCCACCCGCGCATGCCGATGCCGGTGTTGGCCATCAGGATGTCCGGCGGCTGGCTGAGGCAGGCGCGGGTCGCCTCCCGCAGCTCGGTGTCGTCGGACAGCGGCACGATCCGCAACGCCGGGGCGAGCACCACCCGGGCGCCCCGCCGTTCGAGCAGCGCCGCCAACTCGTCGCGCCGCCGGTCGGCGGTCACCCCGATGGTGAAGCCCGCCAGTTCTTCGCGCATCAACCCTCCTGTCGCAGCCGCACCTCGACCAGCCCGTTACGGCAGCGCGCGTCGTGCCGGCCCACGGTCACCCCCGGCAGGTCGAGACACTGCCCGCTGCGCAGGTCGTACACCTGCTTGTGCAGCGGTGAGGCGACCGTCGGCACCCCGCCACGGCTGCCCACGATGCCCCGCGACAGCACGTACGCCCCGGAGACCGGATCGCGGTTGTCGATCGCGAACAGCTCGTCCCCGGTCCGGAAGAGGGCCACCTGCACGCCGTCGACAAGTGCGGCGACGCCCCGGTCCGGCTCCAACCGGTCGAGAAGACAAACGGTGGTCCAGGTCAGCGTGATGGTCTGGGTCATCGCCGTACCTCCGGTAGGCCGAGGGTGACCGGTTGCCGACGGCGACCGTTCGTCGGCTCGGATCCGGTCGGGGGGTTATCGCGTACGGGTACCGGCTGGCCGCGTTCCAGTGCGAAGGTGATCGACGGGTCGGGCACGTCCGGAGCGTTGACGAACGAGGTGTAGCGGCGCAGCCGGTCCGGGTCGTTCAGGACGTCGCGCCACTCGTCGGAGTACGACGACACGTGCCGGGCCATGGCCGCGTCGAGGTCGGCGCAGAGGCCCAGCGCGTCGTCCACGATCACCGAGCGGAGGTGGTCGAGGCCGCCTTCCATCGCCTCGATCCAGCCGGCGGTGCGTTGCAGCCGGTCGGCGGTGCGGATGTAGTAGATCAGGAACCTGTCGATGAGCGTGATCAGCGCTTCCGTGGACAGGTCGGTGGCGAACAGGTCGGCGTGCCGGGGCCGGAAGCCGCCGTTGCCGCCGACGTAGAGATTCCAGCCGGTCTCGGTGGCGATGATGCCGAAGTCCTTGCTGCGGGCCTCGGCGCACTCGCGGGCACAACCGGAGACCGCCGACTTGAGCTTGTGGGGTGCGCGTAGGCCCCGGTAACGCAGCTCCAGCGCCACAGCCAGCCCCACCGAGTCCTGCACCCCGTACCGGCACCAGGTCTCGCCCACGCACGACTTCACGGTCCGCAGCGCCTTGCCGTACGCGTGGCCGGACTCGAAGCCGGCGTCCACCAGCCGCTGCCAGATCTGCGGCAACTGCTCCACCCGCGCCCCGAACAGGTCGATGCGCTGCCCACCGGTGATCTTCGTGTAGAGCCGGAAGTCCCGGGCGACCTCGCCGATCACGATCAGCTTCTCCGGGGTGATCTCACCGCCCGGAATCCGGGGCACCACCGAGTAGCTGCCGTCGCGTTGCAGGTTGGCCAGGAAGTGGTCGTTGGTGTCCTGCAGGGACGCCTGCTCACCGTCGAGCACGTGCCCGCTGCCCAGCGACGCGAGGATCGACGCCACCACCGGCTTGCAGATGTCGCAGCCGCGCCCCCGCCCGTGCTCGGCGATGAGCTGGGAGAAGGTGCGGATGCCGCGTACGCGGACGATCTCGAACAGCTCCCGCCGGCTGACGTCGAAGTGCTCGCAGAGCGCGCGGGACTGCACCACCCCGGCCGCGTCCAGGAGCTGCTTGAGCATCGGCACGCAGGAGCCGCAACTGGTGCCGGCCCTGGTGCACGCCTTCAACGCCGGCACGTCCGCGCAGCCGTCGGCGATGGCGGCGTCCACGTCGCCACGGGTCACCGCGTTGCAGGAGCAGACCTGGGCGGTGGCGGGCAACGCGCCGGCGTCCGCGCCGCCGCCCTCCGGGGCGAGCAGCGCCAGTGGCGCGGCCGGCAGCGGACCGCCGACGCTGGCCCGCAGCGTCGGGTACGCGCTGGCATCGCCGACCAGCACCCCGCCGAGCAGGGTGTGCGCGTCGTCGGAGAGGACCAGCTTCGCGTAGACCCGGGTGGCCGGGTCGGTGAACGTGACGTCCAGGCAACCCGGGGTCGTGCCGTGGGCGTCACCGAACGAGGCCACGTCGACGCCGAGCAGCTTGAGCTTGGTGGCGGTGTCCGCGCCCGGGAAGGTCGCCGCGCCACCGACCAGCCGGTCGGCCACCACCTCGGCCGTCGCGTACCCGGGCGCGACCAGACCGTGGCAGGTGCCGTCGACCGCCGCGCACTCACCTACCGCCCAGATCCGCTCGTCGACGCTGCGGCACGTCTCGTCGACGAGCACCCCGCCGCGCGGACCGATCGGGAGCCCGGCCGTGCGGGCCAGCTCGTCGCGCGGTCGGATGCCGGCGGCCACCACCACCAACTCGGCGTCGACAGCGCTGCCGTCGGAGAGTTCCAGGGCGGCGACCGCGCCGTCCGGGCCGGACCGGATCGCCGTGGTGGCCACCCCGAGATGGGTTCGGACACCCAGGTCGTCGACGTAGCGGCGGAGCATCGCACCGCCCGCCTGGTCCACCTGCACGGGCATCAGCCGGGGCGCGAACTCGACCACGTCGGTGCTCAGGCCGAGCAGCCGCAGGGCGTTCGCCGCCTCCAGGCCGAGCAGACCACCGCCGATCACCGCGCCGACCCGCCGGCCCTGCGCGTACGCCCGGATCGCCGCCAGGTCGTCGAGGGTCCGGTAGACGAACACCCCGGGCAGCTCGGCGCCGGGCACCGGAGGCACGAAGGGGTACGACCCGGTGGCCAGCACCAGCGCGTCGTAGTGGTACTCGCCCACGGCGGTGGTCACCACCTGCCGTTCCCGGTCGAGGGCGGTGACCGGCTCACCGAGGCGCAGCCGCACCCCCTCGTGCGGGGTGTGCACGTTGAGCTCGTCCTCGCTCACCCCGTCGAAGTACGCCGAGAGCCGCACCCGGTCGTACGCCGGACGCCCCTCCTCGGCCAGCACGGTCACCCGCCAGCGCCCGTGCGGGTCGCGGGCGCGCAGCGCGTCGACGAAACGCTGCCCGACCATGCCGTTGCCGATGACGACCAGTTCGCCGCCGTTCATCGCGTCACCTCCACCGATTCCGCTTGGCTCAGCCAGTCGACGATGCCGCCCACCGCGTCGCGGCAACCGCCGCAGCCGGTGCCGGCCCGGGTCGCGGCCACCACCGCGTCGACAGTTCGGGCCCCGGAGCGCCAACTGCGCACCAGCGCGCCCTTGCTCACCGAGTTGCACTGACAGACCGTGACCCCGTCCGGCATCAGTGCCGGTGACGAGGCCGGTGCCGCGGCAGCCGTGCCGAGCGCCCGGCCCAGCAGCAGCGCCCGCCGGTCGGTCGGCACCGGGTGGCCGCGGTCGAAGAGTTGGATCACCGTGCCGACGGCCGGGTTGTCGCCGAGCAGGATCGCGCCGACCAGCCGCTCGTCGCGGATCCGCAACCGGGCGTACGTGCCCCGGCTCGGGTCGGTGAAGGTCAGCTCCTCGCCCGGCCCGCCGCCCACCGGGTCGCCCATCGAGGCCAGGTCGATCCCGGCGGCCTTGAGCCGGGTCACCACCGGCCGGGGCCGGTACCGGGCCAGCGGGTCAGTCCCGGTCAGCACGTCGGCGAGCACCCGGGCCTGGGCCCAGGCGGGTGCGACGAGCCCGGTGAGCACGCCGTCGTGCTCGGCGCAGTCGCCGATCGCCGAGATGGACCGGTCGCTGGTGCGGAGCCGGTCGTCCACCAGGACGCCACGCCCGACGTCCAGCCCGGCCGCCCGCGCGAGGGCGGTGTCCGGGCGCACGCCGCAGGAGAGCACCAGCAGGTCGGCGCGCAGCGTCTGGCCGTCGGCCAGGTCGAGGCGTACGCCCGTGGCGTCCGTGGCCACGCCGATCGCCGGCACCGCCAGTTGGCTGGTGACGCCGAGGCCGGCGAGCGTGCCGGCGAGCACCGCACCCGCCGCGGGGTCGAGCTGTCGTTCCATCAGGTGCCCACGCGGGTGCACCACGGTCGTGGTCAACCCTCGGTTGGCCAGCCCACGGGCGGCCTCCAACCCGAGCAGGCCACCACCGAGCACGAGGGCGCTACGCGCGCCGTCCGCGGCGGCGAGGATCCGCCGACAGTCGTCAAGGGTCCGGAAGGGGACCACCCGCTCCGGCAGGTCGGCCGGGTCGAGGCCGGGCAGTGGCGGCACCACCGCCCGAGCGCCGGTGGCCAGCACCAGGTGGTCGTAGGCGATCCGTTCGCCGTCGGCGGTGCGGACCTCCCGGGCGGACCTGTCGAGCGCTGTCACCGTCACGCCGGTGCGCAGGTCGATGCCGTGCCCGGCGGCCTCGGTCAGCTCCACGTCCGGCTCGTCGACCCGGCCGGCCAACAGGGTGGAGAGCATGATCCGGTTGTACGCCCGGTGCGGTTCCGCCCCGAGCACGGTGACCTTCCGGTCGCCTTCGCGGGCGTGCAGCTCGCCGGCGAGGCGGGCACCCGCCATCCCGTTGCCGATGATGACCACCCGGGCGGTCATGCCTTCTCCACCCGGACCGCGCAGATCTTGAATTCGGGCATCCCGGAGATCGGGTCCACGGCGTCGTTCGTCACCGAGTTGGCCCGCCCGGCCCCGGCGTAGTGGAACGGGGCGAACACCGTGTCCGGTCGGATCCCGGCGCTGAGTCGGGCGGGGGCGCACAACTCACCTCGGCGCGAGGTGACCCGCACCGGGTCGCCGTCGTCGACGCCGAGCCGGGCGGCCAGGTCGGGGTGCAGCTCGACGAACGCCTCACCGGCGGCGCGGCGCAGCGCGGCCACCCGGCGGGTCTGGGTGCCGGACTGGTACTGCGCGAGCACCCGGCCGGTGGTGAAGTGCAGCGGGTACGCGGCGCTGACCTCCTCGGCGGCCGGTCGGTGGTCGACGGGGTGGAACCGGGCTCGGCCGTCCGGGGTGGCGAACCGGTCGGCGAAGAGCCGTGGGGTGTCCGGCCCGTCCTCGGTCGGGCAGGGCCAGTAGACGCCGTCGTCGGCGTCGATCCGGGCCCAGCTGATGCCCGCGTAGTCGGCCGCCCCACCGGCCGAGGCGCGGCGCAGCTCGGCGAACACGGCGGCCGGGTCGGCGGGGAACCGCGCCGCCGCGACGGCACCCGGTAGCGCGATGCCCGGCTCGACGCCCGCGCCGGTGCCGGTCGCGTCGGTCCCGCCCGTGCCGGTGCCGGTCGTGCTGGTGCCGGTCGCGTCGGTGCCGGTCGCCTCGGTGGTGGTCGTGTCGCCCGCGCCGGCGGCGGTCGCCTCGGCGGTCGCCAGCCGGGCCGCGAGGGCCGAGATGATGGCCAGGTCGGTCCGGACGTCCGCCGGGGGTGGGCGGAGCGCGCGCCGACGCAGCACCCGACCCTCCAGGTTGGTCATGGTGCCGTCCTCCTCGGCCCACTGCGCCGTGGGCAGCACCACGTCCGCCAGCGCGGCCGTCTCGGAGAGCAGGAGGTCGGCGACGACAAGCAGGTCGAGGTCGCGCAGCCGGCTCTCGATCCGCGCCGCCCGGGGAGCGGAGATCACCGGGTTCGAGCCGAACACCAGCAACGCGCGGGGGCCGTCAGGTGTGCCGAGCGAGTCGAGTAGCTGGTAGGCCGGCACACCCGGGCCGGGCAGCTCGTCCGCCGGCACCCCCCAGACGCCGGCCACGTGCTCGCGGGCCACCGGGTCGTCGATCCGCCGGTAGCCGGGGAGTTGGTCGGCCTTCTGCCCGTGCTCCCGCCCGCCCTGGCCGTTGCCCTGGCCGGTGAGGCAGCCGTACCCCGAACCGTCGCGGCCGGGCAGACCGAGGGCGAGAGCGAGATTGACGTACGCGCTGACCGTGTCCACGCCCTTGGCGTGCTGCTCGGCGCCACGAGCGGTAAGGATGATCACCCGACCACCGGTGCCCAGCGCGCGGGCGGTCGCCTCCAGGTCGGCCACCGGCACGCCGGAGAGCTGCTCGGCGCGGGCCGGCCACCAGGCGGCGACGCCGCGGCGGACCGCCGCGAACCCGGAGGTGCGGTCGGCCACGTACGCCCGGTCGACCCAACCCTCGGTGAGCGCGATGTGCAGCAGTGCGTTGGCCACCGCGAGGTCGGTGCCGGGCAGTGGTTGCAGGTGCAGGTCGGCCTGGCGGGCGGTGGCGGTGACCCGGGGGTCCACGACGATCAGCTGGCCCCCGTTGCTCCGCTGCTCGGTGAGCCAGCGCACCAGCGGCGGCATGGTCTCCGCCGGGTTCGCTCCGACCAGCAGCAACGTGTCGGCCCGGCCCAGGTCGCTGAGCGGGAACGGCAGCCCTCGGTCGATGCCGAAGGCGCGCATCCCGGCGGCTGCCGCCGAGGACATGCAGAACCGTCCGTTGTAGTCGATGTGTCGGGTGCGGAGCCCGATGCGGGCGAACTTCCCCAGCGCGTACGCCTTCTCGTTTGTCAGCCCGCCGCCGCCGAAGACGGCGACCGCGTCCCGGCCGGCGTCGTCCTGGACGGCGCGGATGCCGTCGACGATCCGATCGAGGGCGACGTCCCAGCTCGCCGGGCGCAGCGCACCGGTGGCGCTGTCCCGCACCAGGGGAGTGGTCAGCCGCTCCGGGTGGTCGAGCAGCTCGGCGGCTGTCCAACCCTTCTGGCAGAGCCCGCCCCGGTTGGTGGGGAACTGGCGGGGGTGGACCGTCACCCCGGTGTCGTCCTCGCGTAGCACCATGCCGCACTGAAGAGCGCAGTACGGGCAGTGCGTCGCCACCTGCCGGAGCGTGCGCCCCGGTCGAGTCGCCGACCATGCACCGTCTGTCATGTCGGCAAAGCGTGCCGCCGGGCAGTTTCCAGTCCGGGTCCCTTCTGTTTCGGTCCTGTCAAGTGGGGCTCACACCGCAGCCGGGCATCGGGACGGCCGGTCACCGTGAGTGGTGGCCCCTGCAGATCTTGGACGGTTTCCGTTCGAGATCCGGGCAGGTCACACGTTGCATATCTATAATATGGGAAAACTGTCTCAAAGTTTGGGAGTGGCGGATGAGCGTGACGGACGTCTTCGACGCGGTGGCCGGCAGCTACGACGAGGCCCGCCGACGGCTGATCCCCTGCTTCGACGCCTTCTACGGCACGGCGGTCGAGGTGGCCGCGCCTCCACTGCGTGCCGCGCTGGCGGCCGGTCGTACCCCCGAGGTGTTGGATCTCGGCGCCGGCACCGGCCTGCTCTCGCTGCTGCTCGCGGCGGCGGTGCCCGGAGTTCGGCTGACCCTCGTCGACGGGGCGCCGGCGATGCTCGCCCGCGCCACCGAGCAGTTGCGCGACCGGGACGTGCCGCACCGGCCGGTGCTGGCCGACCTGTCCGACGAGCTGCCGCCGGGCCGGTACGACGCGGTGGTCAGCGCGCTGGCCATCCACCACCTGGACGACCCCGGCAAGCGGGCGCTCTACCGGCGGGCCGCCGCAGTGCTGGCACCCGGCGGGGTGTTCGTCAACGCCGAGCAGGTCGCCGGGCCGACCCCGGAGCTGGAGCGGCGCTACGACGAGGTGTGGATGCGGCGGATCGCCGAACTGGGCGCGTCCACCGAGGAGATCGCCGGCTCCCGGGGCCGGATGCGTCACGACCTGCCGGCGACAGTGACCGACCAGTGCGGATGGCTCGCCGAGGCCGGCCTGGTCGACGTCGACTGTTACTTCAAGGAGTGGCGCTTCGCGGTGTTCGGTGGCCGGGCCCGGTGACGGTCGCCGGAATGGGCGTTTCGACGCCGGTACGCGAGTCGGTCGGCGCGGGGATGACTGGTGGTCATACCGCTGGGTAGTCTCAGCGGCATGACTGCCAAGGTGACTCTGTCGTTTACCGACGAGACGATCGAGGAGGCGCGGCGGTTCGCCAAGCGCGAGGGGCTGTCGCTCTCCGCGTGGATGGACCAGGCCGCCCGCGAGAAGGCGCTGCGCGAGGTCTTCACCGCGCACGCCGCCGCCGTGGGCCGCGCCGGCCTGGACCTGGAGTCCGCGGCTCTCGCCGACGCCCGCGAGGTGGGCATGGTCAACGACCTGCTCTCCGGCGGACGACCGCGTGCTGCGTAGGGGAGAGGTCTGGCGCATCGAGGGCGCCCGGGAACGCCTCGGTCTCGTGATCAGCTCGGACGTCTACAACTCCACAGACGTGCCCATCGTGATCGTGGTCGAGGTGGTCGAGGAGTCACTGCTGCGCGACTCGCCGCTCGCCGTCTCGATGGGCCGGTACGTGGTGATGCCCGACCGCATCTCCTCGCCGATGAAGAAGTGGTTCACCGACTGCGTGGACGTCGCCGACACCGACACCATGCTCCGGGTCGGCCGCGCGCTGCGCATCCTCCAACAGCTCTGACCACGCACCGGACGGCACGTGCTCACCATCGCCACCGGCCCGTCGTGCGGTAGGCGTATCCGGGCCGACCCAGGACGGGCACTGCCAGGTAATCAGGCGTTCCTAGCGTTTCTCCTCGTCACATCGACGAGAAGGAGCCGCCGTGAGCACGCTCACCAGCACCGCAGTCACCGCCGCGCCGCCGGCCGCCACCGCGCGTGGGCGCCGGCTCGACGACTGGCGTCCCGAGGACCCGGAGTTCTGGGAGGCGACGGGCGCGCCGATCGCCAGGCGCAACCTCTGGGTCTCGATCTTCGCTGAGCACGTCGGCTTCTCGGTGTGGAGCCTCTGGTCGGTGACCGTGCTCTTCCTCGGCCCCGCGTACGGCATCGACCCGGCCGGGAAGTTCCTGCTCACCGCCGTGCCGGCGGCGCTGGGGGCGGTGTTGCGGCTGCCGTACACGCTGGCGGTGGCCCGTTTCGGGGGGCGGCGCTGGACGACCATCAGCGCCCTGCTGCTGCTGGTGCCCACGGTGCCGATGACCGTGCTGCTGGAGCCCGGGGTGTCCTACTCCACACTCATGGTGCTCGCCTGCCTCACCGGTGTCGGTGGCGGCAACTTCGCCTCCTCGATGGCCAACATCAACCTGTTCTACCCGTCTCGGCTCAAGGGGCGGGCCCTCGGGCTCAACGCCGGTGGCGGCAATCTCGGCGTACCCGCGGTGCAGTTGGTCGGGCTGGCGGTCCTCGCCACCGCCGGTGCCGCGTACCCCCGGTTGGTCCCGGCGGTCTACCTGCCGCTGATCGTGCTGGCCGCGCTGGCCGCGGCCCGGTGGTTGGACACCGTGCCCGGGGCGCGCAACGAGCCGGGCGCGCTGCGCGAGGCGGCCCGCGACCCGCACACCTGGGTCATGTCGCTGCTCTACATCGGCACCTTCGGGTCGTTCATCGGCTTCGGGTTCGCCTTCGGGCAGGTGCTCCAGCTCCAGTTCGCCGAGCGGTTCCCCACCCCTGTCGACGCCGCCTGGTTGACCTTCCTCGGCCCGCTCGTCGGTTCGCTGATCCGGCCGCTGGGCGGGCACCTCGCCGACCGGCTGGGTGGCTCCCGGGTGACCTTCTGGAACTTCGTCGCGATGGCGGCCGGCGCGGGCATCGTGCTGTACGCGGCCCGGGAGCGCTCCTTCGGGCTCTACCTGGCCGGGTTCATCGCCCTCTTCGTGTTCTCCGGCATCGGCAACGGCTCCACGTACAAGATGATCCCGGCGATCTTCCGGGCCCGGGCGGCGGACGCGGTGGCCGCCGGGCGCCGCGATCCGGAGGCCGCCGCCCGCTGGGCACGGCGGATGACCGGCGCGTTGATCGGGATCGCCGGTGCGATCGGCGCCTCCGGTGGGGTGCTCGTCAACGTCGCGTTCCGGCAGTCGTTCCTCGGCTCCGGCAACGCCGACGCCGCCTACCTGGCCTTCATCGGCTGGTACGCGCTCTGCTTCGTGGTCACCTGGGTCGTCTACCGTCGTCCGGGCGTCGATCGGCTCGCCGGCGTGTGAGCTGAGCCACCCTCGGCGGGTCGCGGCGCGGAACGGCACCCCCGTTTTGACCTGCGGACACCGCGCCGGGTATCGTTGCCTGCTGTTGTACGACATCCAGAGGCGTGCCCTATCAGGTACGCTTGGTCGTTCGTGCGCGCTGGTCCGGCCTGCAAGATCTGGTCACCTCGGCGCGCGACCCCAGACCGACGACGAGACAAGGTAGACCTGTGCGTACGTACAGCCCGAAGCCGGGTGAGATCGAGCGTCAGTGGCACGTCATCGACGCCTCTGATGTCGTGCTGGGCCGCCTGGCCACCCACGCCGCCACGTTGCTGCGTGGTAAGCACAAGCCGACTTTCGCGCCGCACGTCGACACGGGCGACTTCGTCGTCATCGTGAACGCGGGCAAGGTTGCGTTGACCGGCAACAAGCGCCAGACCAAGGTTGCTTACCGCCACTCCGGTTACCCGGGTGGTCTGAAGCAGATCGGCTACGACGAGCTGCTGACCAAGCGCCCCGAGCGGGCCATCGAGCTGGCTGTGAAGGGGATGCTCCCGCACAACAAGCTCGGCCGTCAGCTGATCAAGAAGCTGAAGGTGTACGCCGGTGCCGAGCACCCGCACCTCGCGCAGCAGCCGGTGCCGTTCGAGATCAAGCAGATCGCGCAGTGAGCGCGGGCGAAGGAAGCAGCATGACCGACATCACCACCGAGACCGAGGTCGCCCCGGAAGCTCCCGAGGCCACCGAGGCGCCGGCGCCCGTCGCCCGCGCGCCTCGTGGTGACCGGCCGATCCAGACCGTGGGCCGCCGCAAGGAGGCCATCGTCCGGGTCCGTATCGTCCCGGGCACCGGCAAGATCACCTGCAACGGCCAGGACCTCGAGGCGTACTTCCCGAGCAAGGTGCACCAGCAGCTCATCAAGGACCCGCTGGTCACCGCCGAGAAGACCGAGCAGTTCGACGTCATCGCCAACCTGCGTGGCGGTGGCACCACCGGCCAGGCCGGTGCGCTCCGGCTGGGCATCGCCCGGGCGCTGATCATCAACGAGCCCGACGACCGCCCGGCCCTGAAGAAGGCCGGCTTCCTCACCCGGGACGCCCGGGTCAAGGAGAGCAAGAAGTACGGCCTCAAGAAGGCCCGTAAGGCTCCCCAGTACTCGAAGCGCTGATCTTTTCCAGCGCGTTGTACTTCTGACGGACGGCCGGTTCGCCTCTCCCCGACTCGGGAGAGGCGACCGGCCGTTCCGCTTTCTGCACTTCGGCAACGCACCACGGAGGTTGGCGGGTATGGGTCGGTTGTTCGGCACGGACGGCGTACGCGGGCGGGCAAACGCGGATCTCACCCCGGAGTTGGCGCTGGCGCTCGCGGTGGCCGCCGCGCACACGCTCGCCGAGACGGACCGCAGCCACCCGCCGCTGGCCGTCGTCGGCCGGGACACCCGGGCCAGTGGCGAGATGCTGGAGGCCGCGGTGGTCGCCGGCCTGACCAGCGCCGGCGCCAACGTGGTGCGGGTCGGCGTCCTGCCCACCCCCGCGGTGGCGTTCCTCACCGCCGAGGCCAAGGCCGACCTCGGCGTGGTGCTCTCCGCGTCGCACAACCCGATGCCCGACAACGGCATCAAGCTCTTCGCCGCCGGCGGGCACAAGTTGCCCGACGAGATCGAGATGCGGATCGAGGCCGCCGTGGAGGCCAACGCCACCACCGCCTGGGACCGGCCGACAGGTGCCGGCATCGGCCGGGTCCACGACCTGCTCGACGGTGCCGACCACTACGTCCAACACCTGGTCGGAGCCGTGCCGCACCGGCTGGACGGGATCAAGGTCGTCGTCGACTGCGCCAACGGCGCCGCCGCCGAGGTCGCCCCGGTCGCCTACCGGGAGGCCGGCGCGGAGGTCGTCGCGATCCACGCCGAGCCGAACGGCCTGAACATCAACGACGAGTGCGGCTCCAACCACATCGAGGCGCTGCGCGAGGCGGTCGTCGAGCACGGGGCCCACCTGGGCATCGCCCACGACGGCGACGCCGACCGGATCGTGGCGGTCAGCGCCGACGGCGAGGAGGTCGATGGCGACCAGGTGATGGCGATCCTCGCGCTGGCCATGCGGGACGCCGGCACGCTCACCCAGGACACCCTGGTCGCGACCGTGATGAGCAACCTCGGCCTGCGGCTGGCCATGTCCGCGCAGGGCATCCGGCTGATCGAGACAAAGGTCGGCGACCGGTACGTCCTGGAGGCCCTGCGCGCGTCCGGGCTGGCGCTCGGCGGTGAGCAGAGCGGTCACATCGTCATGCCCGCGCACGCCACCACCGGCGACGGGGTGCTCACCGGCCTGCACCTGATGGCCCGGATGGCCGCCACCGGCCAGTCCCTCGCCGAACTGGCCTCGGTGGTCACCAAACTGCCCCAGGTGCTGATCAACGTGCCGGTCGGCGACCGGACCGTCGGCGCCGCCGCACCGGCCGTCCGTGCCGAGGTCGAGCGGGCCGAGGCCGAGCTGGGCGAGACCGGGCGGGTGCTGCTGCGCCCGTCGGGCACCGAGCCGCTGGTCCGGGTGATGGTCGAGGCCGCCACCGAGCAGACCGCCCGCGAGGTCGCCGAGCGCATCGCCGAACTGGTCCGCACCGCCAGCCCCGTCGCCTGAGACCGCCCCTGGGCGGCTTCACAACCGCAGTTGGGCCGCTCGCTCGTACGTGTCGGCGGGGTCCTCGCCGTCGGTGAGGTCGAGGTCCTCGACCACCCGGCCGTCGGCGAGCCGGACCAGCCGGTCGCAGCGGGCGGCGATGGCCTGTTCGTGGGTGGCCAGCAGGATGGTCATGCCGTGCCGGTCCCGAAGGTCGAGCAGCAGGTCCAGGATCTGCCCGCCGGTGGTGGAGTCGAGGTTGCCGGTGGGCTCGTCGGCCAGCAGCAGGCCCGGTGCGCCCATCAGCGCGCGGGCGATGGCGACCCGCTGCTGCTGGCCACCGGAGAGCTGCGCCGGCAGGGCCCGCTCCCGCCCGGCCAGGCCGACCGCGTCGAGTAACTCCCGGGCTCGGGACGCGTGGTCGGCCCGGCCCCGGCGGGGGAGGACCGGCGCGATCACGTTGTCCAGCACGGTGAGCGCGGGCAACAGGTGATAACGCTGGAACACGAACCCGACGCCCTGCCGGAAGCGGGCCAGCGCGGCACGGCGCAGGCCACTGACGACCACGCCGTCGACGGTGACGGTGCCCTCGTCGGGCTGCTCGATCGCGCCGATCAGGTGCAGCAGCGTCGACTTCCCCGACCCGCTCGGCCCGGTAAGCGCCACCACCGAACCGGCCGGGATGGTCAGGGACACCTCGTCGACCGCCGTCAACCGGTCCGCGCCGGTGCCGAATCGTCGTACCAGGTGGTCGACCGAGACCGCGCTGCTGATCTGCTCGCTCATGACTGCTACTCCTCTGCCAGAAGTCGGGCGGGCCGTAGGCGTGGCAACAGGGCGGCCGGCACCAGGGCGGCCACAGCACTGACCAGCGCGCCTGCCAACGCCGCCAGCGCGGCCACCAGGACCAGCGCGCCGGGCAGTTCGCCGATCAACCAACCCGCGCTGACCAGGCCGACCGTCGCTCCGGTCGTCGCACCCACGATCCCCAGCGCCAGCCCTTCGTAGCCGACCAGCCGGCCCAGCTCGGTGTCGGTCCAGCCGATCGCCCGCAGGGTGGCCAACTCGGCGGCTCGGTCACGGATGTTCAGGTAGAGCACGTCCGCGACCGCAGCGGCACCGAGCAGCACCGTGGCGGCAGCGGCCACGGTGTCCGCGCCGCGCACGCTGAGCGACACCACGTCACCGAGCAGACTGCCGACGAGCGCGCCCCGAAAGGCCCACGCGGCGGCGGCGACCAGCGTCAGCGCGGCCACCCCGATCGCCAGCGCACCGGCGCCAAGGAACGTGCGACCGGGCGTCCGGGCAAGGTTGACCAGGGCCAGCCCGAACAGGGTGCGTGGTCGGCGTACCCAGCGGGCGGGAGCCACCATCGGGCGGAGGGCGGCGGCCGGGTGGGCACGCGCCGCCCGCAGCGCCGGCACCAGGCCCGCGGCGAGCGCGAGCAACAGGGCGATGGGTACGGCCAGGGCGGCTCGCCGCCAGTCGAGGTCGATGCCGAGCGCGATCCCGAGCGGCACCGCGAGGGCCAACGAGAGCACACCGGCGATGAGCCCGAGCAGGGCGACCTCGCCCAGGATCAGCGCCGCGATCCGACGGACCGGCCAGCCGAGACAGGAGAGCACCGCCAACTCGGAGCGCCGGTCGCGGACCGCGGCGCTGACCGCGTTGCCGAGGAACAGCACGCAGACCACCAGCACCAGCACGAAGAGCACCACGCTCTTACGGTCCACCGCCCGTGTGATGACCGATGCCACGCCGAGCGCCGACCAGTTCTCGGTCAGCCGCAGCGTCGGCCGTCCGAACGAGCCGGCGGGCAGCTCGACGGTCTGCGGTGCGGCCGACGAGCCGAGGGTGATGTCGACGTCCAGCCCGGTGCGCGCGGCGATCTGTTGGGCGACCAGCCGGACCCGCTCGGCGGACTGCTCGTTGTAGCCGCCCACGTCCGCCACCCGTACCCGGATCGCGCTGATCGGGGCCGTCGCCTGTGGCCCGCCACCTTCCAAGAGTTTCGGCAGGCTGCCGAGGTTGGTGAGCAGCAGCGGCGGGGCGGAGAGGTAGCCGGCGGGGTTGCCGCTCGGTGCCAGTGGCTGGCCGCCCAGGGCTGCTCGGCTGCGGTCGTCGGCACCCTGCGCCAGCGGTGCCTGGTAGGTCTCCAACGGCACCTGGCCGAGGTCGCTGAACCCGGTCAGCCTGCCCGGATCGAAGACACCGGTGGCCTGCCAGAAGCGATTGGCGGCGTTCACGCCGGTGGGTAGCGGCAGCGCCCGTACCGATCGCGAACCACTGTCGTCGGTGAGCCACGGTCGGGGCAGTGGGTTGAACGTTTCCTTGTCGCCGTACACCTTGGGGTTGACCGGCGGCTGCGGGCGGGCGCGGAGGCTGCCGTCGGGCAGGCGGTCGTACTGCACTTCGGCGGACTGCACGACGGTCTGCAGTTGACCGCCACAGCACCCGGCGGGGGAGAGCTTCTCGGTCAGCATCGCCTGGTGCCCAGCGGTGAGGTCGTACCGGCCGGACCCGGCCGGCGTTCCGCCAGGGCGGCTCAACGTCTTCTCCAGGTCGATCGCCTCCACGCCGGCGGGACTGATCGCTCGCCGCGTGAATGTGGCTGACAGCGACTCGTCGATGAAGGGGCGGTTGGTGACGAGGACCGGCACCGACACGTTGTCCGCGGTGCCGCGCCGTTCGACGGTGACCGTGTCGTCCGGGCGGAGGGCCCGGCCGGTGATGACGGCACCGTTGAGGCCGACGAGTTGTTCCTCGGCCGCCGGGTCCACCGCCGCCAGGAGGAACGGCACGGTCAGGTCGTACGCCATCACCAGGTGGTCGGCGGGTGCCGAGGTGCCGTCCCGATCGGTCGCCAACACGTGGGGCGGGCCTTGGAACCGGCCGTCGGGCAGCAGTTGCACCGCGTCCAGGGACCAGCCATCGCGCTCGGAGTAGGTGCCGGGGTTTCCGAGCAGGGCGAATTGCGGATCGCAGACGAGAAGGCTCCGCCCGTCCGGCTGCACCTCCCGGACAGCGGGCCCACAGGTGTCCGACCAGGGGTACGACCGTCCATCGGAGTACGGGGTGGCATCGCTGTCGAACTCCCCGTCGATCCGGGGGTAGATCAGCGGCTTCTTGGTCACGTACACGTACCGGGGCTTGCCCGGCGCGCTGGAGAGACCCCGTTCGGCGTGGAAGGTCGGGTCGACCCGGATCACCTGGCTGTCCAGCGAGCGGTCGACGGCGTCGGTGAGGTCGAGCGGTGTCGGTAGCGAGGTGGTCGAGTAGCCGAGCATCGCGATCGGGGCCGCCACCTCGATGCCGGGGACCGACTTCACCTGCTCGTACTGCTGGCTCGTGATGCCGCCGAAGAGCCCGGAGAGATAGTTGGGGCGGACCAGGCCGCGTTCGGCTTCCAGCGGCGTGCGGGTCCCGTCCGGGCGGACCAGGATTTCGTAGGCGACCTGGGTGTTGCGCTCGACGGTGCCGATGACGTCCAGGTGGGAGGTGGTGGTGGCGCCGGTCAGAACGACGAAGCCGGTGGTTGCCACCAGCACGCCCACCAGCAGCGCCACCGACCGCCCCGCACGGCCGCGCAGTTGTCGCCAGATGAAGCCGAACATGTCGCGCCTCCCCGTGTGCTGTCCCCCACTCTGCGCGATACATTGTGACAATGCAAGGATCGAACCGGAGGTGACATGGCGATCCAGCACGCCGTCCTCGCCCTGCTCGCTGGTGGCCCCAGCCACGGCTACCAGCTGAAGGGCGCTTTCGAGGCCGCCGTCGGCCCGCAGTGGGGCCCGCTCAACATCGGCCACCTCTATCAGATTCTCGACCGGCTCTCCCGAGACGAGTTGGTCGTCGCCGAACGACAACCACAGCCGATCAAGCCGGACCGGGTGGTCTACGAGATCACCCCGGACGGCCGCGCCGAGCTGGCCCGGTGGTTGGCCGAGCCGAGCCCACGCAGCGGCGGATTCCGGGACGACTTCTTCCTCAAGGTCACGGCCGCCGCTCGGTCCGGCTCGACGGCCACCGTGCGCGCGGTGCTCAGCAACCAGCGTGGGCACCTGCTGCGCGAGCTGCGCAATGTGGACGGTCTTCGCCGCGCTGCCGACGACCCGGTGGTCGGGCTGCTGCTCACCGCGGCCAGCCGGCACGTGACGGCGGACCTGTCGTTCGTGGACGATGCCGAGGCGGTACTGCTCGGTGACGGGGGTCGACTGCTCGCCGGGCTCGCGGCATCGACGGTGGATCAGTCGCCGGACGAGGCAGGGTCGACCGGCTCCCCGCCGGTCAGTGGCTCGGGCGCAGGGCGCGCAGTCGGGTGACCGCCTCGGTCAACACCTCGGGCCGCTTGCAGAAGGCGAACCGGACCAGCCGCCGGCCCGCCTCGACGTCGTCGTAGAAGACCTGCGTCGGCACCGCCACCACGCCGCACCGCTCCGGCAGTGAGCGGCAGAACTCCACCCCGTCGGAGCCGCCGAGGGCGGTGATGTCGGCGGTGACGAAGTAGGTCCCCTCCGAGTCGAGCACCTCGAACCCGGCGGTGGTGAGACCGTCGACGAGCTGGTCACGCCGCTGTTGGAGGCTGTCCCGGAAGCCGGTGTAGTAGTCGTCCGGCAGCGCCAGCGCCACGGCGACCGCCGGTTGCAGCGGGGCCGCGTTGACGTAGGTGAGGAACTGCTTCACCCGCAGCACCGCGGAGACCAGGGCCGCCGGGCCACTCGCCCAGCCGATCTTCCAACCCGTGCAGGAGAACGTCTTGCCCGCCGACGAGATGCGCAGCGTCCGCTCCCACATCCCGGGCAGGGTGGCCAGCGGCACGTGTGGGTGCGCCGCGTCGGTGAAGACCAGGTGCTCGTACACCTCGTCGGTGACCGCGTACGTGTCGTGCTCCTGGCACAGCTCGGCGATCAGTGCCAGCTCGGCCGGGGTGAAGACCTTGCCGGTCGGGTTGTGCGGCGAGTTGAGCAGGAGCAGCCGGGTCCGCGGGCCGAACGCCGCGCGGAGCGCCGCCGGGTCGAAGGAGTACCGGCCGTCGGCCGCCGGGCGCAGGGTCACCGGCCGCCGGACCGCGCCGGCCAACGCGATCGAGGCGGCGTACGAGTCGTAGTACGGCTCGAAGCAGACCACCTCGTCACCCGGTTCGCAGAGGGCGAGGATGCTGGCCGCGACCGCCTCCGTCGCGCCAGCGGTGATCACGATCTCGCCGTCCGGGTCGTACGACAGGTCGTGGAACCGCAGTTGATGGGCCGCGA
Organism: Micromonospora sp. NPDC049175; assembly: GCF_043197345.1. Taxonomy (NCBI): domain Bacteria; kingdom Bacillati; phylum Actinomycetota; class Actinomycetes; order Micromonosporales; family Micromonosporaceae; genus Micromonospora; species Micromonospora sp. NPDC049175. The sequence goes on from NZ_JBICSY010000005.1 coordinate 612,232, forward strand.
CCGCCGCGCGCAGGGCGGGAATCCCCGGGCCGGGCGGGTACTGGTTCTGCCCGCCGCGCAGCGCCTCGACGGCGGCGGCCAGCATCTCCGGGGGGCCGTCGGTGTCGGGGAAGCCCTGGCCGAGGTTTACCGCGCCGGTCCGCACGGCGAGGGCGGACATCTCGGCGAAGATCGTCGTGCCGAACGGCCGCATCCGGGCCACCAGCGGGTCGACATCGGTGCTCGTCACCTGCGCCAGCCTAGGCCCTACGGGTGCTGCCGGCCGAACCCCAGCCTCAGGCGGGTGCGCAACTGGTGGCCGCGTATCCCCGAGCCCGGTCGACGGCCGGCTTGCCGGCGCCGGTGACCGTGACGGTGCAGTCGAGGGGCTTCCCGCCCTCGTCGTCGGCCCATCTGGCCTCCACCAGAATCCGGCTCTTGCCGTTGGTCCGGATGGTGGTGCGCCAGGGCAGTTTCTGGCCGTCGACGTGGATGAGGTCACTCTCGGCGTCGAAGTACGCGAGGTCCGCCGTGCCCTCCCCGGTCACCTCGTAGACCACCGTCACCGGGGCCGGCCCCGACGTGGGGCGGGTGATCGGCTGTTTGGTGGGGGTGGGTCGCTCCGGGGTGAGTGGCCCGGCGCTCGGTGGGGTCCAGTCGTCGTCGGTGACCCACGGCTCCTCGGCGATCGGGTCCGGGCCGGTCTCCCCGAGCCACAGACCACTCGCGCAGAGGCAGCCGCACATGGTCAGGACCAACACCACGAAGACCGCGACGACGATCCCGACCACCCGTCCACCGCTGGAGGCCGGCTTGCCGGGGAACTGTGGATAGCCGGGGTAGGCGTACGGCGGCGGGTACCCCGGCGGCGGCCAGCCGGCGCCGGACGGCGGATACCCGGGCGGCGGCCAGCCCGCGGGTGTCGGCTGTCCGTCCGGTGTGGGCCAGCCCGCTGTCGGTGGCTGCCCGTCCGGTGTGGGCCAGCCTGCGGGCGTGGGCCAGCCCGCCGGCGGCGGCGATCCGGTCGACGGCGGGCCTGAGGCGTCGGCCGGGGTCGGCGACCAGGTGGATGGCGGGGCTTCGGGGGTCCAGGGCGCCGCGGGCGGCTGGGGCGTCCACTGGGTGGCGGGCGGGGCCGGCGGAGAGGGCGACCACGGCGACGGTGCCCATGGCGACGGTGTCCATGGGGTTGGCGGCGCCCACGGCTGGGCCGGGGCCAGCGGGTCGAGAGTCGGGTACGGGGTCGAGGAGGGCGACGCCGTCGGATCGGGCGGGGGCGCGGAGGAGGCCGGCTCCGGTGCGGGTGAGGGCGACGGGTCGGGCGGGGGCGCGTCGGTCATGGCTGCTCCGGGCGGGGTGGGCAGGGGACGAACGGGCCGTGGGCGGGAGCGCCAAACCCGCCGAGAGACTTTCGCACCCGTTGGCGTGCCGCAACCCCGCCGTCCGGAGCGAGCCGCCCGCGATGCTCGTCCCGTTGCGCCCGCCGGGCCCCGATCGTTCGCCGCCGCTCGTGGGCACGACGTGGACCAGCCTCGTGACCTGGCCACGTCGGTCACCGTCGAGTGGGCCCCTCAACGCCCCAGCACGACCCGGGCCATCCCGTCCACGGCGGGATTGCCCGGGTCCCAGTAACCGGTGTGCCCGCCTCGCCCACTGCCGAAGACCCGACCGCCGAACCCCGGGTCCGACGGGTCGTGACCGAACCACAGCTCGTGCCCGGTCCGGTCGGGCCAACCCAGCGCGGCGGCCAGCGGAGCCGAGCCGAGCAGGGCGCGCCGGCCGAACTCGTCCAGTGGGCGGGCTGCCCGGATCACGTCGTCCGGGGCACGGCTGGCCCAGACCTCCCCGGGTGGCACGCCCAGCTCGGCGGCGTGCGACGCGCCGACCCCGGGCGAGCCGACGAAGACCAGCGCGTCGGCGGCCAGCCCGTGCTCCCGGGCGGCCGTCCCCACCACCAACGACCCGTAGCTGTGCCCGAGCACCGTCTGCCGGGCCGGCGGCCCCTCGTGGCTGGCCCGCAGCCCCTCCTGGAAACGGTGCAGCGCCGGGCCGGCGTCGCGGGCCAGGCCCGCCGAGGCCGCGTCGGTCACGAAATCCGGGGCGTCGTAGTCCAACCAGAGCACCGCCGCGCTGCGTTCGGCCGGGGCGAGCGTGACGCACCGGTCCAGCACCCGGGCTGCCCTGCCCAGCTCACCGGGGGCGTCGTCCAGCCCGGAACCCATCCCCGGCACGTAGGTGAGGATCCGATCGGCGTGGTCCGGGTCGCCGAGCGCCACCACCGCCCGGCCCTCACCGGCCGCGTCCAGCCCGAGCAGGTACGCCCGCGGCTCCCCGCCCGCCGCCAGCCGCCCGGCCAACGCGTCCAGGCCGGACAACCGCCCGGCCAACCCGTGCAGGCGGAGCGACCTGAGCGACCCCGGCGGCACCCGGGCCAGCAACCGCCGCCGCTCAGCCAGCAACTCCGCGCGCCAGACCCCGAGCCGCAGCCGGTTGGCCTGGTCCCGGGCGGCCACCGGCACCCCGTCCAACCGGCCGACAAGGGCACCCTCGTGCCCGATCAGCCACCGGCGCTGCGCCGACGTCAACCCGGACCACCAGGCGCGGACGAGCGTCGGCGCGGCATCGGCCGCCGGCCGACCCGGGGGTGGCGGCGACGCCCAACCCGAACCGGCGGCCCGGGTCAGCTCGTCCAGGCGGTCCGCGGCGACCCGATCTGCCGCCCCGGCCCCGTCGAGCGCGTCGCGCAGGGCCGCCGTCACCCGAGCCGCCGCCACGCCGGCCCGTTCGGTGGGCCGGAGCCGGGCGGGGTCGACGTGCACCAGGCCCGCGCGATCCACCACCAGCCCGGAAGCGTCCGCCTGGGCGACCGCCTCCGCGAGCCGGGCCTTCGCGACAGTCAGTCGCCCCGCCAACTCGGCCAGCACCTGGTCGACCTCGATCAGCGCGGGGGTGATCGAGGCCAGCTCGGCACCGAGACCGGCGAGCCGGGCGTCCGCTGCGGTGGACGCCGCACCGGACCAACCGCCGCGCAGGCGCGCCCCGGCCGCCCCCAACTCGCCGACCCGTGCCTCGACCGGCCCGGTCAGCCCGGCCCAGGCCACCCCGGCGGACCGCCAGCCGCCCGGGTCTGCCGCCCAGAGCTGCCGGTAGCCGACACCGCTCACCGGGGCAGCGCGGCGAACCGGCCGGCGGCCCGGTCGTCCGCCGTCTCGTACGCCTCGGCCGCCGCCCGGATCCCACCGGAGGTCGCCGCGACCTGGGCGCCCAGCCGGCAGAACCAGGCGTGCCCGGCCGCCTCCAGCCCGGTCAGAGCCGCGCCGGCACGCCACTCGGGTGCGACCACCAGCAGCCCGGGCACCCTCGCGAGGCCCCACGCCAGCCCGTACGCCTCGTCGTCGAGGGAGCCGGCGACCGCCCGCAACTCCTCCGGCCGGACGGCGAACAGCTCATCGGTCATGACCACACCCCCGTGGACGATCGGCATCGACGCGCTGACGCTAGGCGGGCGCGGCGGGCACCGGAATGCCCTGTGGACAGCGGGCGGTGGGCCGTACCCCGGCTTGTCCACAGGCGTTGCCCACCGCGGGCCGGACGGCTAATCTCCGGCCCCGGCCGCCGGTAGGGTGTGGTGGTGATCGTCGCTGTCGGCATCGACGTGGTCCTGGTCGACCGGTTCGCCCGGGCACTGGCACGGACGCCGCTGCTCGCCGACCGACTCTTCACCACCGCCGAGCGGCACACCCGCTCCGGCAACCCGCGCCCCACCGAGTCGCTCGCCGCCCGGTTCGCCGCCAAGGAGGCCGTGGCCAAGGCGCTCGGCGCCCCGGCCGGGCTGAGCTGGCACGACTGCGAGATCAGGGCCGACCCGGACGGCCGTCCGTGGCTGGCGGTCGCCGGCACCGTCGCGGCGGCGGCCGAGGCGCGCGGGGTCAACCACTGGCATCTCTCGTTGTCGCACGACGGGGGGATCGCGTCGGCCATGGTGGTCGCGGAACGGTGACGTCGACCGGGCGGGCCGGCCGGGTCCGCAGGCGAACGGATGGGGAGACGGTGGCATGAGAGCGGTGTGGCGGGTGGCCGACGTACGGGCGGCCGAGGCGGGGCTGATGGGCACGCTGCCGGAGGGGACGCTCATGCAGCGGGCCGCCGCCGGGCTGGCCCGCCGGGCCGCGCTGCTGCTCGCCGAGCGCGGCGGCGTCTACGGCGGCCGGGTGCTGCTGCTCGTCGGTTCCGGCGACAACGGCGGCGACGCGTTGTACGCCGGGGAGCGACTGGCCCGCCGAGGTGTGCACGTGTCCGCCCTGCTCCTCACTCCCGGGCGTGCGCACGCGGCGGGGCTGGCCGCGCTGCGTGCTGCCGGCGGTCGGCTTGTGGACCAGCCCACCGGCCCGGTCGACCTGGTGCTCGACGGCATCGTCGGCATCGGTGGCACCGGCGGGCTGCGGGCCGGCGCGGACGCGGTGGTGCGGCGGCTCGGTGAGCTGCGTGGACGTGACGGTGGCCGGGCCACCGTGCTGGCGGTGGACGTGCCGAGCGGGGTCGCGGTGGACACCGGGGACGTGCCGCTGACCTCCTCCGGCCGGCCGGACGCGGTCCACGCCGACGTGACTGTGGCGTTCGGCGCGCTGAAGCCCGCCCTGGTGGTCGGGCCGGCCGCCGCCCTGGCCGGGCAGGTGGAGATCGTCGACATCGGGCTGCGGCCCTGGTTGCGAGGCACCCCGGCGCTGCGGGTCACCGAGTGGTCCGACGTGGTCGACTGGTGGCCGAAGCTGGGTCCGGCGTCGGAGAAGTACACGCGGGGTGTGGTGGGGGTGGCCACCGGCTCGGCCACCTACCCGGGTGCGGCGGTGCTCTCCGTGGGCGGTGCGCTGGCCGGGCCGACCGGCCTGGTCCGCTACGCCGGCAGCGCCCGCGACGAGGTGCTGCGCCAGCACCCCTCGGTGATCGCCAGTGGGCGGGTCGCCGACGCGGGTCGGGTGCAGGCGTGGGTCTGCGGCTCGGGGCTGGGCACCGGCACCGACGCGGCGGCCGAGCTGCGCGCCGTGCTGGCCGCCCCGGTGCCTGTGGTGCTCGACGCCGACGCGTTGACCCTGCTGGTGGACGGTTCGCTCGCCGACCGGCTCCGCGGGCGGGACGCGCCGATCGTGGTCACCCCGCACAACCGTGAGTTCGCCCGACTCTGCGGTGAGGCGCCCGGCGCGGACCGGGTCGGCGCCGCGCTGCGGCTGGCCGCCTGGATGAAGGCGGTGGTGCTGCTCAAGGGCGACCGCACGGTGATCGGGACGCCTGACGGTCGGGCGTACGTCAACCCGACCGGCTCCCCGGCACTGGCCACCGGCGGCACCGGCGACGTGCTGGCCGGGCTGCTGGGATCACTGCTGGCGGCCGGGGTGCCCGCCGATCGGGCCGCGGCCGCGGCCGCGTACCTGCACGGGCTCGCCGGCCGGGAGGCGGCCCGGAGCGGGCCGGTGACCGCGCCCGACGTGGTGACCGCGCTGCGCCCGGTCGTCGCCCGCCTGGGCTGATCGGTCCGGTTCCGGGCGGAACGACCGGATGGGCCGCCCGGGACGTGCGTCGCCGCCCGCGCTGATCTCCACGGAAAGTAGGCTGGGCGTATGTGGCAGGCCGAGGTGCGCGTCGATCTTGACGCGATCCGCGAGAACGTGACCAGGCTCCGCGCCGGCACCACCGCCGAGCTGATGGCGGTGGTCAAGGGCGACGGGTACGGCCACGGGATGCTCCCGGCCGCTCGCGCGGCGCTCGACGCCGGTGCGGACTGGCTCGGTGTCTGCACCCTCGACGAGGCGCTCACCCTGCGCCGGGCCGGAGTGACCGAGCCGGTGTTGGCCTGGCTGCTCGCGCCCGGCCTGCCGCTGCACGAGGGGGTCAGCGCCGGGGTGGACCTGAGCGCGGCCAGCCTGTCCCAACTGGACGAGATGATCGGGGCGAGCCGGCTCGCCGGGCGTCCCGTCCGCCTGCACCTGAAGATCGACACCGGGCTGTCCCGGGGTGGGGCGACAGTCGCCGACTGGCCGGCGCTGCTGGACGCCGCCGCGAAGGCGCAGGCCGACGGCCTGGTCGAGGTGGTCGGGGTGTGGAGCCACTTCGTGTACGCGGACCTGCCCGGCCACCCCACCATCGACCGTCAGTTGGCCGTCTTCCACGAGGGGCTGGGCATGGTCGAGCGGGCCGGGCTCCGACCGCGCTGGCGGCACCTCGCCAACTCGGCGGCCACCCTGACCCGCCCGGACACCCACTTCGACCTGGTCCGTCCCGGTCTGGCCATCTACGGGCTCTCCCCGGTGGCCGGCGAGACGTACGGGCTGCGGCCGGCGATGACCGCGCGCGCCCGGGTGATGCTCACCAAGCGGGTTCCCGCCGGCACCGGGGTCTCCTACGGGCACACCTACACCACCGAGTCCGACGCGAACCTGGCCGTGGTGCCTCTCGGGTACGCCGACGGGGTTCCCCGGCACGCCTCCAACACCGGGCCGGTGCAGCTCGGCGGCGTACGGCGGACGATCTCGGGGCGGGTCTGCATGGACCAGTTCGTGCTCGACTGCGGCGACGACCCGGTGGCCGACGGCGACGTGGCGACGCTCTTCGGCAGCGGCGCGGACGGCGAACCCACCGCCGACGACTGGGCCGAGGCGGCCGGCACGATCAACTACGAGATCGTGACCCGGTTCGGCAGCACCAGGGTGCCGCGGGTCTACGACGGCGAGGCGCCGTGAGTTACCGCATTCCGCGTCCGCGGACCGCGGTGGGCCGGGTCGCGGGGATCGTCGGCGCCGCGGTGGGGGTGGCCGCCGCGGGCCTGGCGGCCGGGGTCGCGACCGAGCGCACCCTGGTCCGCCGGCTCAAGGCGGACCCGGCCGACCGCTACGCGCACGAGATGTTCGGCGAGCAGCGGTACGACGAGGCGTTCCGCCTGGAGCTGCCGGACGGCACGGATATCCACGTCGAGGTGGTCGAGCCGACCAGGCCGGTGCCGGGGCACCCCACTGTGGTGCTGGTGCACGGCTTCTGCCTGGACATGGGGACGTTCCACTTCCAGCGCCAGATGCTCGCCGCCCGCGGTGACTACCGGGTCGTCGCGTACGACCAGCCCGGTCACGGTCGGTCCGGCCGGCTGGAGACCGGGGAGTACGACCTCGCGGTGCTCGGCCGGACGTTGCGCCAGGTGATCGACCGCACCGCCCCGGACGGGCCACTGGTGCTCGTCGGCCACTCGATGGGTGGCATGACCATCATGGCGTTCGCCGAGTTGTTTCCGGAGCTGTTCGGCGACCGGGTGGTGGGTACCGTCCTGATGGCCACCTCGGGCGGGCTCGTCGCGGAGACCAAGCTGGTCGCGCCCGCGCTGCTCGGCCGGGTCGGCGGTCCGGTGCTGTACATGGTCAGCAACGCCACCCGCTACGGCGGGCCGGTGATCGACAAGGCCCGCAAGTCGACGTCGAACGTGGCCTGGCTGCTGACTCGCAAGTACGGCTTCGGCACCCGTAAGCCCAGTCCGGCTCTGGTCTCCTACGTGGAGGCGATGAACTCCCGGACGTCGGCCGACACGGTGACCCGCTACCTGCGGACCCTGGCCACCCACTCCCGCTTCCCGGCCCTCGCGGCGTTGGCCGCGACGCCGGTGCTCGTGGTGGTCGGCGACAAGGACATGATCACTCCGGTGGTCCACTCCGAGGAGATCGTCCGGCGGCTGCCGCACGCCGAGTTCGTCAAGATCAAGGACAGCGGTCACGTGGTGATGTTGGAGCATGCTGACGAGGTGAACGCCGCGCTCGCGCGGTTCCTCGAATCACTTGGAAAGTCGGAGGAACGGTGAGTCACGTCGTCAAGCTGCCGACCGTCGAGGACACGCGGGAGTTCGGCCGGCGCCTGGCCGGGCTGCTGCGGGCCGGTGACCTGGTGCTGTTGACCGGTCCGCTGGGCGCCGGTAAGACCGCGCTCACGCAGGGCGTCGGCGCCGGGCTCGGCGTGGTCGGCGACATCACCTCGCCGACCTTCGTGATCGCCCGGGTGCATCGCCCCGATCCGTCCCGGGGCGGCCGGGTCGCCCTGGTGCACGCCGACGCGTACCGGTTGGGAGACGCCACCGATCCGCGCGCCGAGATCGACGACCTGGACCTCGACGCCTCGGTGGACGACTCGGTCACGGTGGTGGAGTGGGGCGAGGGCCTGGTGGAGCAGTTGGTCGACGCGCACCTACGGGTCCGCATCGACCGCCGCGACGACGACACCCGGATCGTCGAGCTGGACCCGATCGGTGGCGACTGGGCCCGACGGCTCGCCGACCTGGGTTGAGGCCTGTTTCACCAGGACTGGCCGGCCTCCGGAACCAGGCCGCAGGCCGTCCCGCTGTCGTACCGGATGCCTAGAGTGCGGGGGACCGACCCGCGCTGTGAGAGGTTTCTGATGCCCGACGATGCCCCCGCCCTCGACCTGCTGGCCCTGCTGCCGGAGCAGTGGCGTGCCGTGCTCACCCCGCACCTGGACGCGGCCCGCACCGCCGCGTTGGCCGAGTTCGTCTCCCGGGAATACGCGACGCAGACAGTCTTCCCGCCGCTGGAGGATCTGTTCTCGGCCTACCGGCTCTGCCCGCCGCAGGGCACCCGGGTGCTGATCCTCGGGCAGGACCCCTACCACCGGGCCGGGCAGGCACACGGGTTGAGCTTCAGCGTCCGCGACGGTGTGACGGTGCCGCCGTCGCTGCGCAACGTCTTCAAGGAGTTGGGCGAGGACGTCGGCGTTCCCAAGCCGCGGAGCGGCAACCTCGACGGTTGGGCCGCCCAGGGTGTGCTGCTGCTCAACGCGGTGCTGACCGTCCGCCAGGCCACCCCGGGCTCGCACGCCAACGCCGGGTGGGAGGAGTTCACCGACGCGACGATCCGGGCACTTGACGCCTCGCCGGACCGGGTGGTCTTCCTGCTCTGGGGTGGCTACGCCCGCAAGAAGGCGGCCCTGGTCACCAACCCGCAGCACGTGGTGTTGGAGGCGGGCCACCCGAGCCCGATGAACCCGCGCGGCTTCCTCGGCAGCCGTCCGTTCAGCGCGGCCAACAAGGCGCTCGCCGACGCCGGCCTGCCCACCATCGACTGGGAGCGCACCGCAGGCTGAGCTGGCACCACCTGCCGCGCACCGCCGGCTGAGCTGACACCTGGCTGCGCGCGCGGCCGGGTGGTGTGGTGCCGTGGGTGCTGGCGGGGCGGGGCGTGACCGGGGCTCGGGGCGAGGCCGCTAGGCTGGCTTACCGTGCTCGTACTCGTGGTGGACAGCTCGACCCCCGCGGTGACCGCGGCGCTGGTGGACGTCTCGGCGGATGGTGTGGCGCCGCGCGCGCACCGGTGCACGGTCGACGCCCGCGCGCACGGCGAACTGCTCGCGCCCCAGGTGGACGCGGCCCTCGCCGATGTCGGCGCGCGTCCGCGTGACCTGGGGGCCATCGTCGCCGGGCTCGGCCCGGGGCCGTTCACCGGGCTGCGGGTCGGCCTGGTCACGGCCGCGACGATGGGTCAGGTGCTCGGCATCCCCACGTACGGCGTCTGCTCGCTCGACGGCATCGGCTACCCGGCGGCGTCCGGTGAGCCGGTGTTGGCCGCCAGCGACGCCCGGCGCAAGGAGCTGTACTGGGCCGTCTACGACGGTGCCGGCGAGCGGATCGTCGGCCCCGAGGTGTCCACGCCGGCGGTCGCCGCCGCGCGCGCCCGGGAGTTGGGCGCGACGATCGCGGTGGGCGACGGGGCGCACCGGTACGCCGAGACCCTGGACCTGCCCGTCCGGGTCGAGCCGCGGTACCCGGATGCCACCGTGCTGGCGCTGCTCGCCGCCGAACGGATCCGGGCGGGTGCCGCAAGTGAGCGGCTCACCCCGCTCTACCTGCGCCGGCCCGACGCGGTGGCGGCGACCGGCCGCAAACCGGTCCTGCCATGACGGCCGTACGACTCGTTCCGTTCCGCTGGTGGCACATCGACGACGTGCTGCCGATCGAGGCTGACCTCTTCGGCGCCGAGCAGTGGTCGCCGGCCATGTTCTGGAACGAGTTGGCAAACGGGCACCACTACCGGGTCGCCGTCGACGCGGACGGTGCGGTGCTCGGTTACGCCGGGCTCGCCGGTGTTCCGCCGGGCGAGGTGTGGGTCCAGAACATCGCCGTCCGCCGGGACGCCCAGCGGCGCGGTGTGGGCCGTGCCCTGCTCGAGGAACTGCTCGCCGAGGCGGCCCGACGCGACGCCCGCAGCACCCTGTTGGAGGTCGCCGTGGACAACGCCGCGGCCCAGCGGCTCTACGCGACGTACGGGTTCGAGCCGGTCGGGGTGCGGCGCGGCTACTACCAACCGAGCAACACCGACGCGCTGGTGATGCGGCGCGACGCCGAGCCGACCGGGGACGGACCACACCACAATGGCTGACGAACCGCTGATCCTGGGGATCGAGACCTCCTGCGACGAGACCGGCGTCGGCATCGTGCGGGGGCACACCCTGCTGGCCGACGCGCTCGCCTCCAGCGTCGAGGAGCACGCCCGGTTCGGGGGTGTGGTGCCCGAGGTGGCCAGTCGGGCACACCTGGAGGCCATCGTGCCGACCATGGACCGGGCGCTGACCGAGGCCGGCGTCACCCTGGCCGACATCGACGCGATCGCGGTCACCTCCGGGCCAGGGCTGGCCGGCGCGCTGCTCGTCGGTGTCGCCGCCGCGAAGGGGTACGCGCTCGCCGCCGAGAAGCCCGTGTACGGCGTGAACCATCTTGCCGCCCACGTCGCGGTGGACACCCTCGAACACGGCCCGCTGCCCGAACCCGCCATCGCGCTGCTGGTGTCCGGCGGGCACTCGTCCCTGCTGCTCGTCGACGACCTGGCCCGGGGTGTCACTCCGCTGGGCGCCACCATCGACGACGCGGCCGGCGAGGCGTTCGACAAGGTCGCCCGCCTGCTCGGGCTGCCGTTTCCGGGCGGCCCGCCGATCGATCGGGAGGCGCGGGCCGGTGACGCCGCCGCGATCGCCTTCCCGCGCGGCCTGACCGCCGCGAAGGACCTCGCCGCCCACAGGTACGACTTCTCGTTCTCCGGCCTGAAGACCGCGGTGGCCCGGTGGGTCGAGGCGCGGGAGCGAGCCGGTGAGCCGGTGCCGGTGGCCGACGTGTCCGCGTCCTTCCAGGAGGCGGTCTGTGACGTGCTGACCAGCAAGGCGCTCGCCGCCTGCCGTGCGCAGGGCATCGACACCCTGGTGATCGGCGGGGGAGTGGCGGCGAATTCGCGCCTGCGGGCGATGGCCGAGCAGCGGGCCGAGAAGTACGGCATCCGGGTCCGGGTGCCCCGGCCGAAGCTGTGCACCGACAACGGGGCGATGGTGGCGGCGCTCGGGTCGCACCTGGTCGCCGCGGGGGTCGCGCCCAGCCGACTGGACCTGCCGGCCGACTCGGCACTGCCGTTGACCACGGTCAGCGTGTGACGGGGGCGCCGGACATGATCGTACGAATGTGGGAGGCGCGCGCCGAGGCGTACGGCGTCGCCGACCTCATCACCTGGGTGTGTGACACCGCCCTGCCCGAGTTGGAGCACGACCCGCTGTACGTGTCCAGCGAGGTCTTCTCCTCCACCGACCACCGCGTGGTGGTCATCTCCAAGTGGCGCAGCAACCCGCGCCCGCTGCCCGATCCGCCCGCCCTGCTGGTGGCCCGCGCGCCGCACTCCTGGGACTTCACCCAGGTCGACCGCTGACGCGAGCCACCAACGAGCGATCCTCAGCTGCGGCGCAGCATCCGGTACGTGGCGATTCCGCCGGTGCCCAGCGCGGCGAGGAAGACCAGCCAGACGACCGTGCTGCTGACCCCTACCTGGGGGCCGGCGTTCGCCTTGGCGGCGGCCAGCAGCCCGTCCTCACCGGGGGCGGGCAGCGCGGCCGGCGGCAGCTCCGGCCAGCGGACCAGCCCGGTGCTCTCCAGCATCTGCATGTGGTGCTGGACGAACGTGTTGGCGTCCTCGCAGAGCTTGCGGACGGTGGCGTCCCGGGTGCTGGCGCGGACCGCGCCGATCACCGGGAAGATCTTGCCGTGGGCGACCCGGAGCCGGGTGACGAAGATCTGGTCGAAGCGGGCGCCGGAGGCCTTCTGCATCTCGGACAGCCAGCCCTTCTGCTCGGCCGTCGGCTCGCTGGGGATGCTCGCGCCCAACTTGTTCGCCGCGTCCACCGTGAGCTGGTCGAGCCGCTGGTGCTCGCTGGCGATGCCGGCGCCGATCTCCCGTACCTTGGCCGACTGGCCCTTCTCGGCGGCCATCTGGCCGGCGGGCATCTCCCACAGCCCGGCCAACCGGACCCCGTTGAGCAGCGTCATGTCCGCGGCGTTGAGCTGCTGACCACCGGCGGGCGCGGCGACGGCCACGCCGGGCAGGACACCGACCGCCGCGATGATCGCGATGAGCAGCAGCGCCGCTCGGTGGGTCCGGTTGCCCACTCGGCGATGGGCGGATCTCAGCGGTGCCATGTCTGTGGGGCCTCCTCGGTCCGGACCGAAACGCGTCTGGACCGGGCAGCCACATCCTGCCGACTGCCCGTCCGACCACTGGTACGGACTGACCGCGCGATCAGTTCACCTGACGGGCGACGCGGATCGGCGGGACGCGGGCGACGCCGATCAGCGGCCGACGCGGATCAGCGGGTCAGGCGGATCAGCGGGTGACGGCGAGGAAGCCGCCGAGCAGCAGCAGGGTGAGCGCGGCCGCGGCGAAGAGCATCAGCAGCTCGCGACGCCCGTGCTCGACGGGGTCGCCGTCGACGGTCGGGTGGGGCAGGACCGGCAGGTCGCGGGTCAGCGCGGCCAGGTCGCCGAGGGTGCGTGCCGTCCACACCGCACCGGCCCGATCGGAGAACTCGTCGAGGGTCAGTCGGCCCGCCGCGGTGTGCCGGTGCAGCTCGGCGACCACCCGGTTGCGGTCGTCGTCGGAAGCGCGCAGCTCGACATCCACGCTGGACAGCGTACGCGGATCAGCCCACGTCGAGGGGATCGGCGAGGAGCCGTTCGAAGGCCAACTCGGCGGCCCCGATCAGGGGGGCGTCCTCGCCCAACTTCGGCGTACGCAACCGGACGTGCTCCAGGCAGGCGGCGAGCGCGTTGGAGTTGAGTCGGCTGCGGACCTGGGCGGCCGACGCGAGGTAGAGGTCGCGCATGGTGCCGCCGAAGATGACCATTTCCGGGTTGAAGACGTTCACCAGGTTGGCCAGTCCGAAGCCGAGCCAGTCACCGGCCTGGCGGACCGCGGTCTGGGCGCGGGCGTCACCGCGGTCGGCGGCGTCGAAGACGGCCAGTAGCGCGTCGGGGCCTCGGGCGTCGGAGCGTCCGGCGGCGCGGAGCAGACCATGCTCGCCGATCTCGGTTTCCCAGCAGCCCCGGGAACCGCACTCACAGGGCCGGCCGTCGAGGACCACCTTCATGTGGCCGACCTCGCCGCCGTACCCGCCGTGGCCGGTCAGCCGGCGGCCACCGGCGATGATGCCGGCGCCCACGCCGACGTCGCCGTACAGGTAGAGGACGTTGTCGCAGCCGGCCGCCACGCCCCGCGCGTGCTCGGCGAACGCGGCCACGTCGGCCACGTTGCCGACCGTGACCGGCACGTTGACGCCCAGCTCGGCGGCGAGCGCCGCGCCGATGGGCTCGTCCACCCAGCCGGTGGTCGGGCCGAGCCGTACCAGGCCGTCGTCCCGGCGGACCATGCCGCAGACGGCGACGCCGGCGCCGACGCAGATCGCGTCGGCCGGCACCGTCTGCTGCATCTCCTTGACCGCGCCGGCCAGCATCGGCGCGGCCTCCGCGGCCAGCAGGCCACGTGGTCGGTCCAGGTCCCGGCGGTCCAGGACCGCGCCACCCAGCCCGATCCGGGCGGCGCGCAACCGGTCCACCTCCACGGAGTACGCGTACGCGTAGACCCGGGCCGACTCGGGCCGGACGACGAGTGACGGTCGTCCGGCCCGGCCGGTCTCCTTCGGCGCCCCCTCGCTGACAAGTCCCACAGCGGACAGATCGGAGGTGAGCGCGCCGATGGTGCTGCGGTTGAGGCCCAGCGTGGTGGTCAGTTCGGCCCGCGTGGTCGCACCGTGGACGTGTACGTGTCGCAGCAGAGCCCCGAGGTTCTGCCGTCGGACGTGGTCCTGGCTCGGTCCTGGGCGCATTGTGGTGCTACCTCCCGCGTGGTCAGCGGGTGCCGGTTGCTGCCGCGCGGCGGCGGGAGAGAGCGTCGACGCTGGCGGCGAGCAGCAGTACGACGCCGGTGACCACGTACTTGATTCCCGCGCTGTACCCCATCAGGCCCATTCCATTTTCGATGACCGCGACCACCGCGCCGCCGAGCACGGCGTCGAGGACGCGGCCCTTGCCACCGAAGAGGCTGGTGCCGCCGATGACGGCTGCGCCGACCGCGTAGAGCAGTACGTTACTGCCCCCGGTGTTCGGGTCGACCGAGTTGGCCCGGCTGGCCGCCACGATGCCCCCGATGGCGGCCATGGACGAGCAGATCACGAAGACGGAGATCCGGATCCGGTCGACTCCGATACCGGCCCGGCGGGCCGCTTCCCGGTTGCCGCCCACGGCGTAGATGTGCCGGCCGTAGCTGGTGCGTTGGAGCACGAAGGTCCAGATGACCAGCAGCACCGCGATGATCGGCACCACGATCGGCACACCCTTGAGCGAGACGATCAGGACGTTGCGGCTGCGCTCCAGGTTGAGCACGTACACCGCGGTGCCGAGGATGACGGCGAGCCCGGCGATCCGCAGCGCCACCACCGCGATCGGGTCGGTGATCAGACCACGGGCCGCCCGGTTGCGGTGGCGCAGCAGTTGCACAGCCGCGTAGCCGATGATCGCGAGGGCGGTCAGCGCCCAGCCCAGCGTGGGGGCCAGGTTGCGGTTGGCGATGGCGACCAGCACCTCGTCACGCACGGAGATGTTGGTGCCCTCCTGCACGAGCAGCAGCACGACGCCCTGGAAGGCGAGGAAGCCGGCGAGGGTGACCACAAAGGATGGGATGCCGATCTTCGCGACCAGCATCCCGAGCGTGGTGCCGATGACCACGCCGGTGGCGACCGCGGCAAGCACGGCGACCCACCAGGGGTAGCCGAGCACGGTGACCACATTGGCCAGCACCGCCGCGCAGACGCCACTGGCGAAGCCGGCGGAGAGGTCGATCTCGCCGAGCAACAGCACGAAGACCAGGCCCATCGCGATCAGCGTGACCGCCGCGCCCTGGGTGAAGAGGTTCGCGAAGTTGCCGGCCGACAGGAACGACGACGGCCGCATGATCGCGAAGACGGTGCAGAGCACGATCAGGCCGAGCACCGCCGGTAGCGCGCCGACGTCGCCACCGCGTACCCGACTCAGGTAGTTGCGGACGTGGCCTCCGACGGTCGGCGCCGGTGTGACGGCCGCCGGGCCGTCCTTCCGCACGGCGGTGGTGGTCATCGGACGCCTCCTGAGGTCGAGTCGGCCGGCTGCGGGCCGTCGCCGTTGCTGCCCGGGTCGGTGGCGAGGCCGAGCCCGCCCGAGCGCCCGGCGGTGATCAGCTCGACCACCTGGGCGTGGGTGATGTCGGTGGTCTTCACCTGGGCGACCATCTGGCCGAGGTACAGCGCGGCGATCCGGTCGGAGACGGCGAAGACGTCGTTCATGTTGTGCGAGATGAGCACCACGGCCAGGCCGTTGTCGGCGAGGCGGCGGACCAGTTCGAGCACCTGGGCGGTCTGCGCCACGCCCAGCGCGGCGGTCGGCTCGTCCAGGATGACCAGCTTGCTGTTCCACAGCACGGCCTTGGCGATGGCCACGGTCTGGCGCTGGCCACCGGAGAGGCTTGACACGTGCTGGCGCAGTGAGGTGACGGTGCGGATGGAGAGCCCCGCCAGGGTTTCGGCGGCGAGCTGTTCCATCGTCGGCTCGTCCAGGACGATGCCGCTGCGCCGCTCCCGGCCGAGGAACATGTTCTGCACGATGTCCAGGTTGTCGCAGAGCGCGAGGTCCTGGTAGACGACCTCGATGCCGAGCGTGGCGGCGTCGCGGGGGCTGCCGATGTGCACCGGTTCGCCGTCGAACAGGAACTCGCCGGAGTCGGTGGGGTGGATGCCGCTGATGCACTTCACCAGGGTCGACTTGCCGGCGCCGTTGTCGCCGACAAGTGCTGTCACTTCGCCCGGGTGGACGGTCAGGGCGACGTCGCGGAGCACCTGGACGGGACCGAAGCTCTTGTCGATCCCGCGGAGTTCCAGCAGAGGGGTCGCGGACACGGGGGGTCTCCTTCTCAAGGGAGGGTCGGGGCCCGTCCGGCGGGCGCCGCCCGGCACGGGAGGGTGCTCCCGTGCCGGGCGGCGATTGTCGTCCCGGCGGGTACTGCGACGTCCGTCAGCTGATGCCGGCTTCGGTGCAGAACTTGGCGTACGCCGCGGTGCAGACCTGCTCCTTGGTCGCGTAACCGTCGGCGATGACGTCCTTGACGTTGTCCTTGTAGATGGCCTTCGGGGTGAGCAGCACCGAGGGGACGTCGCGGTCACCGTCCTTCACCGACTTGCCGGTGTCCTTCTTCTCGCCCTTGGCCAGCGCGATGGCCAGGTCCGCGGCGGCCTTGGCCTCTTCCCGAACCGCCTTGTAGACGGTCATGCACTGGTCACCGGCGAGGATGTTCTGCAGGCCCTCCACGCTGGCGTCCTGCCCGGTCACCGGCACCTTGCCATTGATCTTGTTCTTCTTCAGGATCGAGATGGCGGCGTTGCCGAGAGTGTCGTTGGCGGCCAGCACGCCGTCGATCTTGCCCTTGGTCGCGGTGAGCTGCTGCTCGAAGATGGTCGCGGCGGTGGGGCCGTCCCAGCCCGGCACGGCGTCGTCCGGACCCTTGGTGTATTCCTTGGAGTCGAACTTCGGCTTGAGCACCGAGTCGTATCCGGCCTTGAACAGGGTGGCGTTGTTGTCGGTGGGGGAGCCGTTGAGGTACGCCACGACCGGGTTCTTGGCGTTCTTCTCGGTCAGGCACTTCGCCAGACCCTCGCCCTGGAGCTTGCCGACGGTCTCGTTGTCGAAGCTGACGTAGTACTGGGCGGAGCCGCCGAGGGTGAGCCGGTCGTAGTCGATGGTGGCGACGCCCTGCGACTTGGCCTTGTCGAGCACGGCCTTGCCGGTGCCGGAGTCCAGGTTGACGATCATCAGGGCGGTGACGCCGCTGGTGATCATCTGGTCGGCGATGGTCTGGAAGGCGGCCTTGTCGTTCTGGGCGTTCTGGATGTCGTACTTGACGTTGGCGGCCTTGAACGCCTCCTCCAGGAAGCGGCGGTCCGCCGTCTCCCAGCGGGGGGAGGACTTGCTGTCCGGAAGGATCACGCCGATCTTGGGAGTCTTTTTGGAGTCGGCCGAGCCGGTGCCGGAGTCGTCGCTACAGGCGGTCAGCCCGCCGGTCGTCAGCAGGCCCACGGCGGCGATGGTGAGGATCCCCTTACGCATGTGCAGGGTCCTTTCGTGGTGGGGGAGGTGTTGTTTTGTTGTGTCCGGCAACGTATTTCGCGTCACACCGGCTCCACAAGACCGCGCAGGTGCCTAGTTTGTTGGGGGCGATAACAATTCAGCAACGCGACTGTTACTCCGTGGGTATCCCACCGGGGCGTCGACGTAACGACTGTCGTCAGCGGGCCTGGAGCGGCGCGGTGCGGGCGTCCGTCAACGCCACCAGATCCGCCGCGGCCAACTCGAGTTGCAGGCCGCGTCGACCAGCCGAGACATAGATCGTCGGGAATTCCGACGCGGAGTCGTCGAGCACCGTGGGCAACGTCTTCCGCTGCCCGAGCGGGCTGATCCCCCCGCGTACGTAGCCGGTGGCCCGCTCGGCGACCGCCCGGTCGGCAAGCGCCGCCCGCTTCCCACCGACCGCCGCCGCGAGCGCCTTGAGATCCAGCTCGCCGGTGACCGGGACGACCGCCACGGTGAGCGCGCCGTCGACAGCGGTCACCAACGACTTGAAGACGCGCTCCGGTGCCACGCCCAGCGCCACCGCCACCAGCGCGCCGTAGTTCGGGGCGTCCGGCGACACCCGATAGGGATGCGTGCGATGCGCGACCCCGCGCTTGACCAACAGTGCCGTCGCCGGTGTGCCCTGTCCTGCCACACCGGCGACGCTAGTCGACCGGCCGACCGATCAGCACGGTCGGTGCGCCCGCGACCCGGGTGAGCACCAGGCTCGCCGCCGCGTCGCCGGAAAGCCGCAGGTCCCGTCGGAGCTGCTCCGGGGTGAGCGCCGAACCCCGCTTGAGGATCTCCACCCGGCCCACCCGGCGCTCGCGCAGCAACGCCCGCAGGCGCTTGAGCGAGAACGGCAGCACGTCCGTGACCTCCAGGCAGCGCGCGTACGGGGTGCGGGTCGGCAGGTCCGCGTAGAGGTAGGCGATGCTCGGGTCGCCGAGGGTGGCGTCCAGTTCGGCGGCCAACTCGGCGACGAGGTGCGCGCGGATGACCGCCGGGTCCGGGTCGTACAGGTAACGCCGGGGCGGCCCGACCGGGGCCTCGTCGGCACCCGAGCCGGTGAGCTGGTGGCGCTGGGTCTCCGCGCGGTAGAGCGTGGCGCGGCGGGGCACCTCCGCCAGCTCACCGCACCAGAGCGCGGCCTCCACCAGGTCGCCGTCCACGCCTACCCACTCCGCCTCCGCGCCGGCCGGAATGAGCGCGTGGTCCAGGCCCGGGGCCACCTTCACCACCGTGCGCGGCACCCGCTCGGCCAGCCCGGTGACGAAGTCCCACGGCGGCGAGTAGGCGCGCGGGTCGAAGATCCGTCGTCCGGTGCCGGTCGTGCGGCGGGCCGGATCGCAGAAGACCCCGTCGACGCGGGAGACGTCGAACGCGGTGGCATCGCCGCACTCGACGGTGAACAACTCGGCCAGCCCGGCCGCCGCGGCGTTGGCGGCAGCCATCGCGGCGGTCACCGGGTCGGCCTCCACCCCGTACACCCGGATGCCGGCGCGGGCGGCGGCCAGCGCGTCCGCGCCGAGGCCGCAGCCCAGGTCGGCCAGGGTGCGGACGCCGGCCGCGGACAGCCGGGCGGCCCGACGATCGGCGACCACCCGGCGGGTGGCCTGCTCCAGCCCGGGGCGGGTGAGGAACATCCCGGCGGCGGCCGGGCCGAACTTGCCGACCGCGCGGTGCCGCAGCTCGGCCTGGGTGAGCGCCGCCGCGGCCAACGTCGGTGGCACCCCGGCCGCGCGCAGCGCCGACGCCGCGGCCAGCGGATCACCGCCGGCCAGCCCGGCCGCCGCCGTGAGCGCGGCCGACCCCTCGGGGGTACGCAGCGCCGCCAGCTGATCGAGATCCACCCGGTCATTGTCCGGGTGGACCCGGAAATCCGGGCTGGCGGGGCGCGACTCGCTGGCACTCTCCTTGACGGAGTGCTAGCCACGGAATAACCTGCGATTAGCACTCTCACCCTGAGGGTGCCAGCTTCCGGGTCTCGCGACCCGGGTGCGCACGCCAGGCGGACCGGCACCCGCGACGACGGTCCCGCCCGGTGGCATGAGGCAGATTGACGCTGGTTGGCCCCGCCGGCCAGCAACGAAACCAGTACCCCAGGAGGGTATGCCCGTGACTACCGCGACCAAGGTTGCGATCAAGCCGCTCGAGGACCGCATCGTGGTCCAGGCGAACGAGGCTGAGACCACCACGGCGTCGGGCATCGTGATCCCCGACACCGCCAAGGAGAAGCCGCAGGAGGGCACTGTCCTCGCTGTGGGCCCGGGGCGCGTCGACGACAACGGCAACCGGGTTCCGGTTGACGTGCAGGTCGGCGACACCGTCCTTTACTCGAAGTACGGCGGCACCGAGGTCAAGTACGCCGGCGAGGAGTACCTGGTGCTCTCCGCCCGCGACGTCCTCGCGGTCATCGAGAAGTAAGCAACCGATCAGTGCCACTGCCCCGGTCCGGCTCGCCGGGCCGGGGCAATGGCGCTTCGAAGGGACATTAATGGCGAAGATCCTGAGCTTCTCGGACGACGCCCGGCACCTGCTGGAGCACGGTGTCAACGCCCTCGCGGACGTGGTCAAGGTCACCCTCGGCCCGCGCGGGCGCAACGTCGTCCTGGACAAGAAATTCGGTGCGCCGACGATCACCAACGATGGTGTGACCATCGCCAAGGAGATCGAGCTCACCAACCCGTACGAGAACCTTGGCGCGCAGCTGGTCAAGGAGGTGGCGACCAAGACCAACGACGTCGCCGGCGACGGGACCACCACCGCGACCGTGCTGGCCCAGGCGATGGTTCGCGAGGGCCTGCGCAACGTGACCGCCGGGACCAACCCGGCCGGCCTCAAGCGGGGCATCGACGCGGCGGCCACCAAGGTTTCCGAGGCGCTGCTCGGCAAGGCAGCCGAGGTCACCAGCAAGGAGTCGATCGCGAACGTGGCGACGATCTCCGCGCAGGACGCCACGATCGGCGACCTGATCGCCGAGGCGATGGAGCGGGTCGGCCGCGACGGTGTCATCACCGTCGAGGAAGGCTCCATGCTCACCACCGAGCTGGACG
This sequence comes from Micromonospora sp. NPDC049175, assembly GCF_043197345.1. Lineage (NCBI taxonomy): Bacteria > Bacillati > Actinomycetota > Actinomycetes > Micromonosporales > Micromonosporaceae > Micromonospora > Micromonospora sp. NPDC049175. The sequence goes on from NZ_JBICSY010000005.1 coordinate 632,746, forward strand.
TGACCGAGGGTCTCCAGTTCGACAAGGGCTTCATCTCGCCGAACTTCGTCACCGACCTGGAGAGCCAGGAGTCCGTCCTCGAGGACGCGTACATCCTGGTCACCACCCAGAAGATCTCGGCGATCGAGGAGCTGCTGCCGCTGCTGGAGAAGGTCCTGCAGAACAGCAAGCCCCTGCTGATCATCGCTGAGGACGTGGACGGCCAGGCGCTCTCCACCCTGGTGGTCAACTCGCTGCGCAAGACCCTCAAGGTCTGCGCGGTCAAGGCCCCGGGCTTCGGTGACCGGCGCAAGGCGATGCTCCAGGACATCGCGATCTCCACGGGCGCCGAGCTGGTCGCCCCGGAGCTGGGCTACAAGATCGACCAGGTCGGCCTGGAGGTGCTCGGCACCGCTCGGCGCGTCGTGGTCGACAAGGAGAACACCACGATCGTCGACGGCGGCGGCCAGAAGGCCGACCTCGCCGACCGGGTTTCCCAGATCCGCAAGGAGATCGAGGCCTCCGACTCCGACTGGGACCGGGAGAAGCTGGCCGAGCGGCTGGCGAAGCTCTCCGGTGGCATCGCCGTCATCAAGGCGGGCGCGGCCACCGAGGTCGAGATGAAGGAGCGCAAGCACCGCATCGAGGACGCCATCGCGGCGACCAAGGCTGCGGTCGAGGAGGGCACCGTCCCCGGCGGCGGCGCCGCCCTGGTGCAGATCCGCTCGGTGCTCGACGACGACCTGGGCTTCACCGGTGACGAGAAGATCGGTGTCTCGGTCGTGCGCAAGGCGCTCGTCGAGCCGCTGCGCTGGATCGCGCAGAACGCCGGTCACGACGGCTACGTCGTGACGCAGAAGGTCGCCGACCTGAAGTGGGGCAACGGCCTCGACGCCGCCAAGGGCGAGTACGTCGACCTGGTCAAGGCCGGCATCATCGACCCGGTGAAGGTGACCCGCAACGCGGTCACCAACGCCGCCTCGATCGCCGGCCTGCTGCTCACCACGGAGAGCCTCGTGGTGGAGAAGCCGGAGCAGGCCGAGCCGGCCGCCGGCGGCGGCCACGGCCACGGTCACGGCCACCAGCACGGCCCGGGCTTCTGATCCGGTAGAGCGACACCCGTTGCGGGGCGCACCGTCGTACGACGGTGCGCCCCGTTCGTCTGCGCTGATCATTACCGAACGCTGACGTAGTTGGCTACCGGGCAGGATGATCGCGCACACTGGGCCGATGAGCACCACGTCGCGGCGCTACGCCGCGCTGGCCGGAGTGACGGCCGCCGCCGTCGCGATCGGAATCGCCGAGCCGGTGGCAGTGCTGACCGGCCCCCGGTCGGCGCCTCTGGTCGCGGTCGGCGGGGTGGTCGTCGACGCCGTCCCCGAGTCGCTGAAGCAACTCGCCATCGACCTCTTCGGCACCGCCGACAAGATCGCACTGCTGGTCGGCACCGGCCTGCTGCTGGGAGCGTTCGCCGCACTGTTCGGCATGCTGGCGGTCCGCCGGCTGGCATTCGGCCTTGCCGGCATCGCCGCGTTCGGCGCCATCGGCGTGGCCGCCGCCGTGACCCGCCCCGGTGCGGACGCGGCCGACGCGCTGCCGTCGCTCGTCGGTGCCGGCCTCGGCGCCCTGGTGCTGTGGTTGTTCATCGCCGGCCCGTTCGAGCTGAACCCCTGGCCCTGGTCACCACCCACGCCGACCGTGCCGCCCGCCGGGTCGGCGCCGTCTGCGGGCCGGGTGCGGGGGGCGGGGGCCTCGCCGACGCCGGAGGGCTTGCCGACGTCGCCCGCTGCGCCGGAGACGCCGGCTGGTCCGGTGACACCCGCTGCGCCGGTCTCGCCTGCCGCCCCGGTGTCACCTGGTGGTTCGCCGGTTGGTCCGGTGGCGCCCGCCGCCCCGGTGCCTCCGGGCGGGCTATCCGTGACGGCGAACGCGCCGGTCGGGCGTGCCGACGTTGACCCCGAGTCGCGGCGACGCTTCCTCACCGGGAGCGGGGTGCTGCTCGGCACGGCCGTGGTGGCCGGTCTCGGTGGGCGCTGGCTCGCCGGCCGGCGCGGAGTGTCCGCCGCCCGGGAGGCGATCCGCCTACCCGCGCCGGTCGCCCCCGCACCGGCCGTGCCGGCCGGTGCGGACCTCGCGGTGGCACAGCTCGCGCCGTACGTCACCCCGAACTTCGGGTTCTACCGGATCGACACCGCGCTTGTGGTGCCCCAGGTGGATCCGGACACCTGGCGGCTGCGTATCCACGGGCGGGTCGGCACCGAGCGCACCTACAGCTACGCGGACCTGCTGGCCCGTCCGCTCGTCGAGCGGTACGTCACGCTGGCCTGCGTCTCCAACGAGGTGGGCGGGGACCTGATCGGCAACGCCCGCTGGCTCGGCGTACCCCTTCGGGAGTTGCTGGACGAGGTCGACCCGGACGACGATGCCGACCAGGTCGTCGGCCGGTCGGTCGACGGCTGGACCTGCGGCACCCCCACCGCGGCGCTGCGCGACGGGCGGGACGCGCTGCTGGCCGTCGGCATGAACGGTGAGCCACTGCCGGTCGAGCACGGCTTCCCGGTCCGGATGGTGGTGCCCGGCCTCTACGGTTACGTGTCAGCGTGCAAGTGGGTGACCGAGCTGGAACTGACCAGGTTCGCCGACTTCGACGCGTACTGGGTGCCCCGCGGCTGGTCCGCCCAGGGGCCGATCAAGACCCAGTCGCGGATCGACGCGCCCCGGGGACGTAACCGGCTGACCGCCGGCCCGGTCACCGTCGCCGGTGTGGCCTGGGCGCAGCACCGGGGCATCAGCCGGGTCGAGGTACGCGTCGACGGCGGAGGCTGGCAGCAGGCGGAGCTGGCCCCGACCGTGTCGGTGGACACCTGGGTGCAGTGGTCCTGGCGTTGGGACGCCACGCCGGGCGAGCACCGACTCCAGGTCCGTGCGACGGACGCGACCGGCCAAACCCAGACCGAGCGTACGCAGGACGTCGCACCGGACGGCGCAACCGGCTGGCACACCGTCACCGTCACCGTTCGCTGAGCGGCCGGGTTCGTTCCTCGGACGCCGTGCGCCGTGGGCGACCGGGGTACGCAGGCTGCCGTACCCCCAATGACGTCGCCGGGCGGACGCGGACCGGGCCGTACGGGGACAGGGTGAAGCCATGACTGTTTCCGCACGGACCTTCACCATCGCCGGCCTCGTCGTCGGCGCCGCGGGCATCGGCGTGCTGTGGGCCGCCGGGGTCGAGTTTCCCGTCGCCGTACCGCCGGGGATGATCATCCTGTTGGCTGGCGCCCTCTTCGTCGCGCTCGCACCGTGGCGCTTGTCGCCGGCGGTTGGCGCACTGCTGGGTCTGTTCGTGGCCGTCGGGTTCGCGATCAGCCCGACCGGGGTGGACAACCTGCTCGGGCGGCACGGGGCCGACGTGGCGACCGGACAATTGATCCAACTGATCGGGGTGCTGACCGCGCTTGTCGCCGGGGCGCTCGCCACAAACGCCGCCCGTCGGACGCCTCAGCGTCACCGCTCCGGCCAGCCCGGGGTCACTCGCTGAGGTCGTTTGTCACCTCATCAGGGCGACGTGGGCGGCTCGACGAACCTCGGTGCGCCAACGCACCAGCTCGGAACCATCCGCCTTCACCCGTCACCTGCGCGAACGTGCGGGCCGCCCGACGCCGGCCGCCCCAGCCGCTCCCTTGCCGTGGTCCTCTTCTGACCGCTGAGTCGCCCCGCGCGCCGCGGGCCGGGCTTCGCGGGCCGGGCTTCGTGCCGCGTGGCCGGGCTTCGTGCCGCGTGGCCGGGCTTCGTGCCGCGTGGCCGGGCTTCGTGCCCCGCGCGCCGCGGGCCGGGCTTCGTGCCCCGCGCGCCGCGGGCCGGGCTTCGTGCCCTGCGCCCCGTGCGCCGGGCTTCGCGCGCCGGGCCTCGCGCCCCGCGCGCCGGGCTTCGCGCGCCGGGCCTCGCGCCCCGCGCCTCGCGCCCCGCGCCTCGCGCCCCGCGCGCCGGGCTTCGCGCGCCGCCTTCGCGCTTCGCGCGCATGGCGCCCGCGCTTTACCGGAGATCTTGGACAGTTTCCGTTACGGCGGCGGGCTCAACTGGTGGTTGCAACACCGAGGAGCTGGGTCATCTTCTCACCTGGGGTGGCCCAGCCCAGGGTCATGCGGGGGCGGTCGTTGAGTTCGTCGGCGACATGGTTGAGGCCGGCTTGGTCGATGGTGGTGA